>JAFUOV010000009.1 GCA_017481745.1 Bacteroidaceae bacterium | reverse complement strand
GCGTGTGGTCCCGGCTGTTTACGAAAAATATTATGTTATTCTTTCAATTCCAGTTGAGCTGAACAGCTCGCAATACAAAGATAGCAACTTTATATATATATACAAAAACCTGCCTAACAAAAAACTTGTTAGACAGGCTCAATTTTTTAATGGGTTTCGATGGGTTACGATGGACTTTTTGTCATCCTGAGCGGAGCGTTAGCGTAGTCGAAGGATCTTCAACAGTGACTATAGCGAGAGCAGGGACAACAGGGACAACAGGGACAACAGGGACAACAGGGACAACAGGGACAACAACGACAACAACGACCATGCGGACAGCAGCACTCTCGATGCCCGACCTCGTTGTTGTCTCTGTTGTCTTTGTGGTCTCTGTTGTCTTTGCCACCATGACAAAACGGGGATGAATAATTTACTTTTTAGTCATCCCCTCTTTTTTTGCCCCCGCCCTCCCTACTGCTCACGCCCCCCCCCGTTCTTGCGGGTATATAAAAGTATACCCGCAAGAGCAGGGGGGGACGGAGTTTTTGGGGTAGCAGACTCCTGTGAAGCGCGGGTATATAAAAGTATACCCGCGTCATCATTGATGCTGGTTATTAGGTGGTTATCGTAATATGTGCGGCTCATGATAAGGTTATCATGACCAGTCGGTAGTAGCCTTATGTCTAAACTATATTTTACACCTATTTATTAGGCTTTGTGCATAATTTGCGACAATAGTCAAACGTGTACACGGCAAGTGTAATAATCATTACAATAGATGTAAATATTGACATAATCAATGTCATCCAAAATAGAGTCTGTAACCCAAAATATTCGGCAAACCCTAATGCTGTTACAGAAACTATATAGGATAGAATGCCCCTTACTAATTTTAGGGTTAATAGCTACTTCTCCCATGTTTAATTATTCATGTGTTTATATTTACAAAATTAATCATAATTCGACAAACAACAATACCCGCCCGAGATTATACCGTATTATAATACGTCGCTTTAGAATAATTCTTGCAGTAGACGAAACACCGAGAGCGTTTTTTTACTAATTTTGTGTTGGATTTGTGGCCTTATAGGCTTTAATACATGATGAGCACAGAGGTTAAAGATAGACTATTTACGCGCGACTATATCTTCGTCTGCATTGCGGCATTTATGATGTCGTTCTCGTTCTTCATCCTTGTGCCTACGCTGCCGCTATATCTCAAAGATACCTTCGGCATAGGTCAGGCGATGGTGGGTGTGGTGTTGTCGTGCTATGTCGTCGCGGTGTTGAGCGTAAGACCCATGGCGGGATTTGTCGCAGACACGCTGCCACGAAAGAGCGTATATATCATCTCCTACGCCATCTTCGTCGCCTCGTTCCTCGGCTACTTCTTCATCACGCAGACCCTCGCGCTCTTTATCCTCCTGCGCGTATTTCACGGCTTTAGTTTTGGTATGCTTACCACCGCGGGAAATACCCTCGTGATAGATGTCATGCCCTCGTCGCGCCGTGGAGAAGGTCTTGGATATTACGGCGTTACGAATAATCTCGCCATGGCCTTTGGCCCTATGGCCGGATTGTTCATTACCGCCTCGGGAAACTACACGCTCCTCTTCCTCACATCGCTCCTCACGGGCACCGTGGGTCTTATCCTCGGCGCTCTGGTGCGTGCTCCGCGGCGCGAGCTTAAAGAGAGGGTGGAGTTCAAGCTCTCGGCCGACCGTTTCTTTATGAAGGAGGGCATTCGTGCATGTATAGCCTTTATGCTCCTTGCCATACCCTATGGCATGACAACGAGTTATATGGCGCTATATGCCAAGTCGGTGGGTATAACGCACAACGCGGGCCTCTTCTTCACCGTCATGGCTGCGGGACTCATCGCCTCGCGACTACACTCGGGCAAGCAGGTAGACCGTGGGTATATCACCGAGACGATACGCCTTGGTATATGTATCGCCTTTCTCGGTGCTCTGGGTGAGGCATCGTTAGCCACAGCAGGGGCGTACAGCGTTACGTTGGCATACGTCGTATACTTCGTGACGGCATTCCTCTTTGGCTACGGCTATGGCACGATGTTCCCCGCATATAACACCTTGTTTATCAACCTCGCGCCCAACTCGCGCCGTGCAACGGCAAACGCCACCTACCTCACGGGATGGGATGTGGGCATTGGTGGCGGTATGCTTCTCGGCGGATATATCGCCGAGTATGGCTATTCGTATTGCTATATCTTCGGTGCTGTGCTTGTGCTCCTCGCGCTGATATTCTTTGTGATGTCGGTGACACCTCACTTCCATAAATATAGACTGCGTTAGCGCTACATCTTGAGGTACTCCCTGAGCGTGTCGACATATTCTGTAAAGGCCTCGCGTCCGCTGTCGGTTATGCGACATACGGTTCGTGGCATCTTGCCACGAAAACCCTTATCTACAGATATATACCCAGCCTTTTGTAGCTTGTCTATCTGCACGCTGAGGTTGCCCGCCGTCGCGCCCGTCTCGGTGCGTATGTACACGAAGTCTGCCTCCTCGACACCTATGAGTATCGAGATGATGGCCAAGCGTAGCTCGGAGTGTAACAGCGGGTTGAGCGGTTTAAGCATTCTTTACACGTTTTGAGCGGTTGTATAGTATGTGGCCCGGGATGACCATCATGACTACGAATATCAGCGCAAAGATAAGAATTTCTACGTAAAGTATCGCCTCTACGGGCTCAATACCGCTACTTAGCAGTGCTGCGCCATACTTGCGTAGCAGAAGGTGCCCCGCGGGGATAAGGAGCGAGAGCACGATGCCAGCCTTGCCCGCGATGGTGAGCACCTTATGGCGACATATCTTGCCCGTGATTACTGTGGCCATGCCCATAAGCAATGCGGTGAGATAGAGGATGCTTGCGCCATATACTATCGCTGCGATAAATGCCATGCCGAACGAAAGCCCAAAGACCATCCATACGGCATTCACGCTGCGGTCGAGGTACGACTTGGGGCGTGTTGCCGTGGCGCGACGACTGAGTATGAGCGTGCCTATGCCGCCTACTGCGGGGATAAGAAACCACGCCCATAGACATAGCGGTATGGCGAGGTGTGACACCTGCGCCACATACTCGAAGAGCGACACAAGGACGGTGGTGTAGCCCCATAGTAGAAAATATTTGCCACTCTCGCTGTCAATATGTGCCGAGGTGTCGGCTATCATGCGCGATATTATCTCGATGCTGCGATGCTCGTCAAGGTGCTTCTCTTCGTTCATGGCTACTCCTCCTCTTTGGTGTTACGCTTGATGATGACGTAGTCAATAAGGTCGAATAGAAACGAGGCGCATAACGCTACCGTTGCCCATACGCCCCAATTCTGCCCGGGCGTAAACTGGTGGTTGATGATTAGCATTATGGCGCTCAGAAGCACGATGCGCAACGCCCTGCGCTGTAACTGCGCCTTGGCCGGTAAACTCTTAATTTTATCCTCCATTGTCGTTCGGTTTTATGTTTTACGATGCAAATATAAACAAGTTTACGTTATAAACCAAAGGTTTTTTTGAGTTTTTTTTTGAGGGGAGGGGAAAATTAGGTACGACAAGGACAATAGAGATAATAGAAATATGATTGTAGTTTGTATCAAAGCGCCATCAAGATTACTTTATAAAAACGACTTGAGGCCGACTAAAATTTAGTCAGCCTCAATCGTGTTAATAATATGATGCGCTATCGCGTCTACTCCTCGCCCTCGGTGGGGAGCTTAAACTCCGTGAAGCCCGCCTTCACGAGGATGTTGTACCACGCGAAGCACTTCTTCATGTCCGATACGTGTACGCGGTCGCGGTCGTACTCGGGGAGCACCTTCGCAAACTCCTCCACGATCTTCTCGGCCGACTCCTTGTGCGAGATAGCCTCCTTACCCTCGGTGTAGTTCCAGATGTTGGTAAACACATCCGCAAGGGCTATATCCTCGCCCTCGGTGAACATCGAAATCTCCGTCAGGGCACTCACGCGCGATGTTGCCGAGGCGTTCATGCGCTTGCCGTCGAGCAGTGACTCCACGATAACGCCACGCATAGACTGCGCCACATACTTATACAGGCCGGGCTGTCCCGAAATCGCCAAAATATCCTTCAACTCCATAGTTTTCAATAGTGTTCGTTAGATGTTGCAACGATAAAATAATATTGTCTTAAAAATTTAACGCTACAAAGATAACTATTTTTTGTAAAAATGTGTATATTTGTGGATAGTTATTGATTAAAAGTGCAATGCGTATGACGAACAAGCAGATTGAAATCATACAGATAAACATCTCGGGTGAGGATAAGCCCGGGCTTACATCCTCGCTAACGGGTATCTTGGCGAGCCACGATGCCTTTATCCTCGATATCGGTCAGTCGAACATTCACCAGTCGCTCACGCTCGGCATCCTCTTTATGACTACGCCCGAGCGCTCGGGGCAGATTATGAAGGAGCTACTGTTCAAAGCATCGGAGATGAACATCGCAATACGTTTCACGCCTATCGACGAGGAGGAGTATAGTCGTTGGGTCACGGGGCAGGGTAAGAACCGTTACATCCTCACACTCGTGGGGCGTAAGATTACAGCCGAGCATATATCGCAGGTCACACGCATAATATCCGACGAGGGGCTTAACATCGACGACATAAACCGCCTCACGGGACGTATGCCCTTGGATGAGGATGAGCGTGCGCCAAAGACCAGTATCGAGTTCTCGGTGCGTGGCACCCTCTCGGACAAGGGACACTTACAGAACGAGTTGATGAAGATTGCCAACAAGGGTGATGTCGATATATCGTTCCAAAAGGATGGCATATTCCGTCGCTCGCGCCGTCTGATATGCTTCGATATGGACTCTACGCTTATAACCACCGAGGTTATCGACGAGCTTGCCGACAGGGCGGGCGTAGGCAAGGAGGTGCGCGACATTACGGAGCGTGCCATGCGTGGCGAGATAGACTTCCGCGAGAGCTTCAAGGAGCGCGTGGCGCTACTGAAGGGCCTCGATGTGAGCGTCATGGAGGACATCGCCATAAACCTCCCCATAACGGAGGGTGTAGACCGCATGATGACTATACTTAAGCGCGTAGGCTACAAGACGGCAATCCTCTCGGGTGGCTTCACATACTTCGGCAACTATCTGAAGCGTCGCTTTGGCTTCGACTATGTATATGCCAACGAGTTGGAGGTCGAGGATGGCAAGCTCACGGGCCGCTACACGGGTGAGATTGTCGACGGTGCGCGTAAGGCCGAGCTCTTGCGCCTACTGTGCCAGTTCGAGAATATCGACATACAGCAATCTGTCGCTGTGGGTGATGGCGCCAATGACCTCCCGATGCTCAACATCGCGGGCCTCGGTATCGCCTTCCACGCTAAGCCCAAGGTGCGTGCCACGGCGCGACAGTCTATATCTACCGTGGGCCTCGATGGCATACTCTACTTCCTCGGGCTTAAGGACTCGTGGGTGGAGCCTCGCGCGGAGGTTAAGAATGAGTAGGATAGTTGCGATAATAGGTGTTTTGTTGCTTGTTGGCTGCTATAATAGTGCCGACAAGCCTCGTATTACGCCCGATATGCCTGTGCCCACGATGACCATAGCACGCCTGCACGATGTCGTAGGCAGTGGCGGCATTGTGCTCGATGGCGACTACATTGTCGAGGGCAGGGTGGTGTCGTCGGATGTAGACGAAAATTTCTACCGCACGCTCATCGTCGAGGACGGGGGTGCTGCCGTGGAGGTCATGGCGGGCATGCCGAGGCTCATGGCCGAATATCCCGTGGGTCTTAAGGTGGCTCTGTGTCTTGATGGCTGCTATGCCGACTACGGCTATGGCGTGTTGCAGGTGGGATGCAGGGGCACGGGAGGGTATGCTGTGGATTACTTAGCCTCGCCCGAGGCGTTGGATAGGGTCATCGTGCGTAGCACGGATGTCGCGGAGGTGGAGCCCGCGGTCGTCACCCTCGCAAACCTAAACATGGATATGTGTGGCCGACTTGTGCGTGTGGAGTCGCTGCGCCTTGTTGCTGCCTCGTCGGTGGACGAGAGGGACAGCACGCTCTCTAATGCTCGCTGGGCGGGGTATACGCTCTTTAAGGATGAGCGTGGCGATAGCATTGCGCTCTATACGCGCGACTATGCAGCCTTTGCCGATAGGGTCGTTCCGCACGATGAGGTCACAATCACGGGCATCGTGCAGTGGGGTGAGTACGACGGTGGCGCGGAGTGCTACCAACTAAAGATGCGCTATGCGGAGGATTGCGTTGTACGTTAGCATCATGCTCCTTGTGGCGTGCAGCAATGAGCGCGAGCCACAACGTAGCACGGAGGTGTCGATAGCCTACCTATGTTCTATGGCTACCGCCTCGGTGGTCGATGTCAAGCATGATTACATAATATGCGGCGATGTTGTGGCTAACGACATCTTTGGCGAGGTGAGCAATTCGTTTGTCGTTACAGACGATACGGGCGGTGTCGTCGTCGAGGTGGACTCCCCGCATGTATACACCCGCGTGCCGCTATTCTCCAATGTCGCCATACGCTGCTCGGGCCTTAGCCTCGGGCGTACGAATGGCAGGGTGGTGCTCGGCATACGCTCCGATGACGGCTCTGTTGCCCACATCCCCGAGGAGGACATATACAGTCGCATCGCGGTGGATAGCACCTCGCTACGCCATGTGGAGCCTCTGCACCGACATATTCGCGATATTACGACCGACGATATGCTGCGATACGTATATGTCGAAGCGCTGTGTGCCACGGAGCGCGGTGTGGCGTGGACGGATGTCAACACCCTCACGGGCGATAGGATTACCACGGTGCGCCACTTTAGCGATGGGAGCAGTACTCTACGTGTTGTCACCGCGGGTGATTGCGCCTATGCCGCACAGATGCTCCCCGAGGGCGTGGTTACCCTTGCGGGCATTGTCGATTGGTATGATGGGGCCCTTGCCCTGCGTGTGACGAATAGGGGCGTTATACATATAAACGAATAGATGGCCGACCCGAAAGTCAGCCATCTATTATATAATTTGGTAAGATGTCGGACGATTAGAACTTGTCGGCATTCTCCTCTGCCCACTTCTCGATAGCCTCCTGAGCCTCCTTCTTCTCCTCGTCGGTGAGGGTCTTCTCCCACTCTAAGTACTCCTTGGTGAGTTTCTCGGCCTTCTCGTAGTCGCCAGCCTTAGTGGCCTCGAAGCAATCCTCCATGTAGTCCACGGCCTTAGATGCGGGGCTGCTGCATGCTGCGAACATAGCGCACGCTGCCATCAATACGAATAATTTCTTCATAGTCGTAAAAATTTAATAGTTAGACATCGGGCATTCTCTCAACCCTTTAGTACAAAGGTAAATATAATTTCCTAATCCGCCAAATATTTCGCTAACTAATTGATGGCATTGCCGTGGTGGGCATCGCTACGTGCTACTATTTCTCCCAGTGGAACGGCTCGAAGGTGGCATCCGTGGCCTTCCACGACGGCTTACGCATGGCGTAGATGATAAACGGTATGCCTACAAATATTATCGCGCCGACGATGAGCACCGCAAACCACACGGCAGTGCTGCCTATGGCTATCTGCGAGGGCGGGATGAAGCTGAGCACGAAGGCGAGCAGCGAGCCGAGGAAGCCCACGCCACCCAGCAGCCACATCAGGCCATTGCCACGCTTGCCGAGGCGGAAGGGGCGCTCGGTGTCTTTGAGCTTGTAGCGTAGCGCGATGGCGGCAGCAAACATGAGCATATACATTATCAGATATAGCAGCACGGTGAGCTGCGACAATATCTGGTAGAACGACTGCACCGAGGGCATGACCACGAACAGCAGACCGAGAAGCGTGACGATGACACCCTGCACGAGGAGGATGTTACGTTGCACGCCCGCCTTGTTCTGCCTCTGGAAGAAGGGGGGAAGGTAGCCCGCGCGACCTACGGCAAAGATACCCTTCGACGGTCCCGATACCCATGTGAGCACGCATGCCAAGACGCCGAAGACGAGGGCTATGGCCACGACAGAGCCGAGCCATGGCACGCCGAGGAAACTGAAGTAGCGGTCGAAGCCTATGAGGAGTGTCTGCGTGAGGCTTATATCCTTCGCTGGCACGACGATACCCAAGGAGAAGGTGCCGAGGATGAAGATGAGGACCGTAGCCAACGAGCCTATGATAATGGCACGCGGGTAGTTGCGCTTGGGGTTGTCCACCTCCATCACGTGGATACCCATCATCTCCATGCCGGCATAGAAGAGGAAGATGCTCGAGGCGAGGACTATGTTATCCAGGTGTGTGAGGTCGGGGAAGAAGCTCTGGTGCATGTTGAGGTTGTTGTGCCCGCCCTTGAGGAGGTAGACTATCGCTAAGAGTATGAGCAGCGCTGCGGGGATGATTGTGCCTACGATGCCTCCCCACTTGCTTATCTTACCCACCCAGCCGAGGCCCTTGAGGGCTATGATTGTCGCAATCCAGTATATGGCCAATACCACGACGAGCGTAAACATTCGGTTCGATGCTAACGCCTCATCGGCCGTGGGGTTGCCCCCGATGAAGGCTATGCTCACGGCGCCAAAGGTGAGCACCGTGGGGTACCAGATGGTCGACTGTATCCATTGCAGCCATATCGCGAGGAAGCCTGCGCGCGCACCGAAGGCCTCGCCCACCCAACGAAAGACACCGCCCTGCTTGTTGCTAAACATCGCTGCAAGCTCGGCAGCAATCATCGCCGTGGGGATGAGGAACACCAGCGCGGCAAAGAGATAGTAGAATGCCGAGGCGGGGCCATAGACAGCCTCCGTAGCCAGGCCACGAAGACTAACAACCGCCGTGATGTTCATCACGGCAAGTGTCATTACGCTTAATCTGAAAGCGTTGCTTTTACCATTTGTCTGCATATAACATATAGTTTTTGGTTATCTCTGCTATGCCTTAGCAATTATGATGCAAACACTACTCACTACTCATTTGAAAAAAAATTCCATAACTACTCACTACTCACTACTAATTTTTATTTGTATATTTGTAGCGTGTAAATGGAGATTATGAAGAAGGTACTACGAATTGCGGGAGGTGTGGTGGCGACACTATTGTTGCTCGTTGTGCTGGCGTTGCTCGGCACGAGCGTAAGCCCGATATACGACTTTCGGCCACCGCAGCCCTTCCGTGGCCCCGACATATATAACCCCTATCGCGAGTTCGACACCACGACACCGTGGCGCAGGGTGAACATCCACACCCACACGCGCGTGGAGGGCATGCTCAACGAGTGCGAGTATTGGCCCGAGGAGGTGCTCGAGCGCTACGATGCCTTTGGCTACGACTACATCGGCATATCCAACCACAACGAGATAACGCCACACCCCGAGGGCATAGGCCCAGGGATATATGAGCATGGCTACAACGTGCGTAACTTCCATAAGCTCGTCATCGGCAGCAAGAGCGTAAACCGCTTCGATGCCCTCGCACCGTTTATGACCTCGCAGTTGCAGTGGCAACTCGACATGCTCCGCGAGGATGGCGTGCTCCTACAGATAAACCACCCGATACGTACGCCCATACTCACGCGCGAGCGCCTACGCATGCTCGACGGCTACAATATCATCGAGCTCACAAGCGCCAAGACACTTATCAAGAACGAGTTCTGGGATTGGGCCCTCAGCGCGGGACACTACTGCTATGGCCTCTTCAACGACGACCTCCACTTCCCCGACAACACGCGAAGGATAGCCACGCGATGCAGCTTCTGGGCGATGCCCGCGATTAACGAGGAGAGCATCATGCACACGTTGCGCACGGGATGCTTCTACGCGATGTGTGTGCCCGACTTTGGCGATGGCGACTGGGAGGTTAAGTATGCGCGTAATAGGGCATTACCCGCGGTGCGCGATATAGGCCTTCGTGGCGATACCGTATACATGGCGCTCACCGAGAGGGCGGATAGCATCGCCATCTACGGCAGCGATTGTCGCACGCTCGCCATGGTCGCAGGGGCGGATAGCCTCGCCTATAGGCTTGCTGCGGAGGATAGCTTCGCGCGCTTCGTGGCCTATATGGCAGACGATGTCGTCATAATGTCAAACCCCTTTGCTCGCTACGATGCCGCCACGGCCGACATGCCTGGATGTCGCGCGAAGCATACCATAAACATAACCTACACGATACTATACAACCTCGCCCTCGCGTTATTGGTGGTGGCGGTCGTGTGGCTCTATTTTAGATTTGTCGTCAGATGGAAAAGATTGCGATAGGAGATATGTGGCAGCGCGTGCGTGAGCGCCTGCGTCGCCCGATGAACATCACGTGGTTTAGCCTCGTTGTGAGCCTCTTTACGGTTGTTGCCTTCCACGCACCGCTTATGCGTGCCGTCGTCGAAGGTGATGCCTCGTGGCTTATCGTTGCGAGCTTCGTTGTACTGCTCGTTGTGGTTAACTTCCTCGTTACCACACTGTTCCTATACCTCGGGCGTATGGTGGGCAGGGTCGTTATGGCTATCCTCATGATAGGCAATGCCATGTCGCTGTACTTCATCAACACCTACGAGGTGTTGCTCACGCGCCAGATGATGGGCAACGTCTTTAATACGCGCTATAGCGAGGCCTCGGCATACATGGGCCTCGATGCTACGCTCTACTTCCTGCTCCTGGGCGTGCTCCCGGCACTCTATATCGTGCTGCGCAAGGTGGACTACGGCACGCTGCGCCGCTTTGTGCTTAGCGTTGTCGCCTCGATTGTTGCTGTTGTGGGCGTGGGTGCCGCGAATATGAATAGCGTGCTGTGGATTGACCGCCACGCCACGACCATCGGAAGCCTCGTGCTGCCATGGTCGTATGTCGTAAACAGCATACGCCAGTATAACCACGTGCAGATGCTTAACCGCGAGCCGATACTTTTGCCCGATGCTACGATTACGGACGAGGAGCGCGATGTCGTCGTGCTCGTCATCGGCGAGTCGGCACGTAGCGCTAACTTCTCGCTCTATGGCTACGACCGCGATACCAACCCGCTGCTTGCGGCCGATGGTGTCACGGCACTCAGGGCGCGCGCCTCGGCAACATATACCACCGAGGGTGTCAAGGCCATCCTCAGCCATAAGCGCGTTGAGGAGTACTACGAGGCGTTGCCCGACTACCTCGCACGTGCGGGTGTCGATGTGGTGTGGCGCACATCGAACTGGGGCGAGCCCACGCTGCATAACGTGGCGCGCTACGAGAGGGTGCAGGATGTCAAGGCGCAGCACTCCGAGGCTGACGACCGCTACGACGAGATTCTCGCATGTGGCCTGAGCGACATTGTCCGCGGTGCGACGAGCGCGAAGCAACTTGTTGTCTTGCATACGAGCACGAGCCATGGCCCCGAGTACGACAAGCGCTACCCCAAGGCTTTCCGTCGCTTCGTGCCGGCATGCAATAGCGTTGAGGTGTCGAAGGCGGATAGGGGCGAGCTGATAAATGCCTACGACAATACGATACTATATACCGACTACCTCGTGCACACGGTTATCGAGGCCCTCAGGGCGTGCGACGATGTGCGTGCCACGGTGATATATGTGTCGGATCATGGCGAGTCGCTTGGCGAGGATAACCTCTATATGCACGGCATGCCCTTGGATATGGCGCCCAGCGAGCAGGTAGACATCCCATTTGTTGTGTGGACATCGGATGGAGCACCTCTGCGCGAGGATATTACGACCGTGGGCCACTTCCATGTATTCCACTCCGTTCTCCATCGCCTCTCTATCGACAGCCCCGTGTATGATGCCTCGCGTAATATCTTTGCGGTGGAGGAGTAACGATTTGCGAGGTTTTTGATGTGTGTGAAGATTATGAATGTGATAGATAAACAAAACGGACTCCCCGAGAGGAGTGATATTTCGGCCGACGACCGTCGCTTCATGCAGATGGCCATCGACCTCTCGATAGAGAATATAGATAGTGGCGGAGGCCCCTTTGGTGCTGTCATCGTGCGCGATGGTAGGGTTGTGGCGCGTGGTGCTAACCGCGTGGTGCCGAACAACGACCCCACGGCTCATGCCGAGGTCATGGCCATACGCAATGCTTGCCGTGAGCTCGCCACGTTCGACCTCACGGGCTGCACGGTATATAGCTCATGCGAGCCGTGCCCCATGTGCCTCAGTGCCCTCTATTGGGCGGGCATCGAGCGTATATGCTACGCCAACACCAAACGCGATGCTGCGGCGATAGACTTCGACGACTCGTTCATCTACGACCAGCTGCGCTTAGACTACGACCGCCGCTCGATACACTGCGAGCACTTCATGCGCGACGAGGCGATGGCAGCATTCCGCAAGTGGGAGGATAAGAGTGATAAGGTTGAGTATTAATACTTTAGACAATATATGAAGAGACTGATATTTTTGATGCTTGCCGTTGTCGTCATGTGCGATGCTACGGCCCAGGAGATTGTTGCCCACCGTGGCTATCATGCCGATAAGGGTGGCGTGGAGAACTCCCTCGCGGCGCTCCGTGCTGCTGTGGAGGCGGGTGCCTATGCCGTGACGTGTGATGTTAATATGACCTCGGATGGCAAGCTTGTTGTCGTTGGTGGCCCCTGGCTCGGCAGGCGCGACGACCCCGATAGACTAAACATCCAGCGTACGGATTTCGTCACGTTGCGCTCTAAGCGCTTGGCTAATGGCGAGGTTGTGCCTACGCTCGACGAGTTCCTCGCTGTCGTTGCCGAGAGCTCCGCGTTGAGGGTCTTTATGGATGTCAAGGGTCACGCTACGCCACAGACCGAGAGCGATGTTGTGCGTAAGGTTGTGTCGGCCGTCAAGCAACACAAGCTTCAGGATAGGGTGGCGTATATGTCGCAGCGCCAGCATGTGTGTGGCGAGTTTGCGCGCCTCGTGTCATCAGACGCGGAGGTCGTATACCTCGGTGGCAACCTCACACCCGAGTATGCCGAGGGCCTTGGATGCACGGCCATAAGCTACTCTACCGAGGTGCTTAAGCGCATTCCCCGCTGGATTGACGAGGCTCATAAGCTCGACATGAAGGTCGGCATCTGGACGGTAAACAACGACGAGGATGCCCTATGGGCTTTGGGTCGTGGTGTCGACTATATCACGACGGATAAGCCTGCTGCCACGGCACGCGCCATACGATAGTGTTAATGCTAACCATAGAGAGGGATGAAACTAAAATACAACATAGACGATAAGTTGCCCTTTGGGCAGATGATGTTATACGCCGTGCAGTGGTTTATCCTCGGCGTTGCTGTTGTTGCTACGAGTGTATTTGTCGCTACGGGCACGCCCGGCGAGAAGCTATTCTACGCTCAGAAGTTGTTTGCCATTATGGGCATTACGGGCTTGTTGCAGGTCGTCGTGGGTCACCGCATGCCGTTGGTTGTGGGCCCCGCTGCTGTGCTTCTTGTGGGCGTTATCTCCTCGCTCGGTGCCGGTGCCGAGAGCGAGGCCGTATACTCGTCTATCGCCCTCGGAGGAGTGCTTGTCGCGCTTCTGACGATTGGTGGCGCCATGCGCCATGTGCAGCGCCTCTTCACCCCGCGCATCGTCGTGGTGATACTCATGCTCATAGCCTTCACGCTGAGCCCCGTGATTAAGGGCTTGGTGTTCCCCGCAGTGGCCACAGCCGATGAGCACCTCTTTGGCCTTGTCTTTACGCTCGTAGCATGCCCGATGATGGTCGTGCTCAACCGCACGCTCGGCGGTGTGGCTAAGAGCCTCGTTATACCTATTGCGTTGGTTGCCGGAAGCGTGGCGTACTATATCTTCTTCGATGTGCCGGAGGTGGTTGATAGCAGCATGTCGCTCAGAGGGCTGTTCCTCTCGTCGTTTAGCTTCGACTGGGGCTTGGTCGTAGCCTTCGTTATATGCTTCGTGGCGCTGCTCATCAACGACATAGGCTCTATCGAGTCGTTGGGCTCGATGCTTAAGACCGAGGGCATGGATGGCCGCCTGAAGCGTGGTGTGCGCCTCACGGGCGTGATGAATGTCGTTGCCGGTAGCATGGGTGTCCTCGGCCCCGTTAACTTCTCCATGAGCCCGGGTGTCATCGCCTCTACGGGGTGTGCCTCGCGCCGTGCTCTTATTCCTGCCACGCTGCTCTTGACGGTGTGTGCCCTGTCGCCCGACCTTATATGGGTGCTGACGAATATCCCCAACCCCGTTATCGGTGTTATACTCCTCTTTCTGATGGGTACGCAGCTTGCCGCGAGCTTCGAGATGCTGCACTCCACACGCTCGGTGCAGTCGTTTGCCGACGGCCTTACTATCGGCCTCCCGCTTATGATGGCCATGCTCTTTCAGCTTATGCCCCGCGGCATCGTCCCCGAGGTCATCGAGCCCCTTGTGGGTAATGGCTTTGCGATGGGTGTCGTTGTGGTTATCATCATGGAACACTTGGTAAATAGACAGAAGTAATATATTATGTCGTCCTAAAAAAGCGTTACAGAATTTGACACAAAAATAATTAAAGTTTTCTAAATGACAACACGGCGCGCCGTGTTGTCATTTTTCGTTCTGTAAGTTACAATCTCTTTCTCGCATTGGCGGTGCATTTCGTCAGGCGTTAGCATCCCACACGAAAGGTGTGGTCGTAGTTCATTATATATCGCCACGCTTTGAGCTACTATCTGCTGCTGCGTTCTCAAATCACACTCCAATTCCTCTAATAGAAACTCGTGTTTAATGGTTTCATTTACCCTCTCCGCCACAGCATTGGCATATGGATCATAGCTCTCGGTCATACTTACTTGTATGTGATGTTCTTCCAGCTGGCGTTGATAGTCATCACAGCAATATTGTATGCCTCTATCCGAGTGGTGTATCAGTGGCTGTTTCTTATACATCCTACCTCGACACGCCATCTGTAACGCCCTTACAGCTCCCTCTGCAGAGAGCGAGTCAGAGAGGTCATAACCTACAATCTTCTTCGAGTAGGCATCTGTTACTAATGCTAAATAAGTGTGTTTGTTTCTTGCACCTACATAGGTAATATCCGATACCCATATCTCTTCGGGACGTGTAGGTATTCTATCCAATACTAAGTTCTTGTGCTTATGAAACATATGTTTCGAATTAGTTGTCTGACGATATTGACGCTTTGGCAATATGAGCATATGGTTTGCTCGTAGCACATCAAAGAGTTTATCTCGCCCTACGCCTAAAGCGGTGAGAGGTTCTTCCAATAGGTGATACAGTTTGCGGGTGCCTATGCGTGGCATAAGCCGCCTGATGCCCATCACGAGTGACACTACCTCGGCAGCTTTATCCTGCATATCATCTATCTTCCACCTATCTCGATAGTACTTCTGGCGTGATACCCCGACCAGTCGGCAAAGAACACTTATCGGTTTCGCTTGCTCTTTGGAGTACCTTTCGACTGCTCGGGTGGTAATTTTTTTCGTATCGGCAGGTGTAACTCTTCCTCGGCTATCTCGATTATTTTATCGAGTATGCCAGCTTTGTCGGTTGCATCTTCCAACTCTTGTTGCAGAAAGGCGTTTTGGCGTTCCAATAAGCGGATTTTCTGCTCCAATTCCGCAATCTTTTGTTGTGGACTCTTCATAAAATTTGTTGTAACTGTATTTCCGACCTCAAAGTTACCAAATTTTCTGCGCCATTCAACAATGGTGCCGTGACCTTGAATACCATATTTGCGCATTGCGCCATTGTTGGTGATGGCTCCACTCTCCACTTCTCGGACTACCGCCAACTTAAAACTCATCGGATAGTCTCGTTGCGTGCGCTTGACATACAAGCTGTTACTCTTTTCTTCCATAGCTTTACTTTTTTTGTGTAACGCTATTTCAGGACGGGACAGTGCACATAAATAAAAAGCCCGACCAGCAATGGTCGGGCTTTTTATCGTATTTAAAATGAATTAGTCATTGTAAACGGGCAGAGTAGCATACTCTGTCGAGTAGCGGAGCATTTGCTCAGCATAGCCCTCGGTGTAGTCGAGTGTAACGTTTGTGATGTTACCTTCGGCATCATACTCAGCAACATAAACGGGGTTTACAAAGCCTTTGTAAGGTGCGAGGTTGAGAGCTTCGTAGCGAGCCAAAACTTCGTTGTGAAGGTCGGCATCAACTTTAACAGCATATTTCTCAACCAATATTCTACCGGCTTCGTAGTCGCCCTCACTCTTGATACGTTGTATCTCGGCGAGTTGTTGACCGAAGATTTCGCGCAACTTCACATAGTCGTTGATTTTTACATAGCGTTTGCCATCAACAACTACTATTTCCATTACGTTCTCGGCTTTGCCCAAGTCGTATGCCCAAGCAGCAATGAGTTGACGGTCGCGCATGTGGCTCTCTTCGATGTCTTTACCGGGTTCAATGCGGTGCAATTGAGTCATAAGACCGTTCATCATTTGTTGGTAGTAGCAAGCTTTGTATGCCTCGTCGTTGGGGATGATGCCGAGTTCTACCAATTTAGTATCTGCCATGTAGTAAAGAGCAAAGAGGTCGGCACGAGCCTCCTCGAGAGTAGAACCGTGTGAGCGCAATGCATCGGGGTCTACACCGGGAAGAAGTTTACCCGAACCGTGACCCAAGCACTCGTGGAGGTCGGTGTGGAGGTCGCCTGTAATGCCACCATATTGGGCAAGCAATTCACGCTCTACATCGCTGTAAACAAACTCTTCGTTAAATCCGTTGCCTTTGGCAGCCTCGGCATAAGCTCCGGTAAGGTTGTCGATAGTAACAGATTTTGAACCATGTGTGGCGCGTATCCAGTTGGCATTAGGCAAGTTGATACCAATGGGAGTTGAAGGATAGCAGTCGCCTGCGAGGATGGCTGCAGTGATTACTTTGGCAGCAACACCTTTTACATTGTCTTTCTTGAAGCGTTTGTCGGTAGGAGAATTTTCTTCAAACCATTGTGCATTTTCGCTGATGAGTTGTGTGCGGCGTGATGCTTCGAGGTCTTTGAAGTTTACAATCGACTCCCAGCTTGCTTTCAAACCGATGGGGTCGCCATAAGACTCGGTAAATCCGTTTACAAAGTCGATACGGCTGTCAAGATCTTGCACCCACAAGATTGCATACTCGTCGAATGTGCGCAAATCGCCGGTGCGATAGTATTCGATAAGTTTCTCGATAACAGCTTTTTGTGCATCGTTCTCGGCAACACCGGCAGCCTTCTCGAGCCACTCTACTATACGAGCGATAGCATCGCCGTAGCGACCGTCTATTTTATATACCTCTTCGTATATTTTTCCGTTGCGTTTTACAAGACGGCTGTTCAATCCGTATGAGATGGGAGTTTCGTCTTTGGGATCTTTCATGGCATTGTAGAATGCCTCTGCCTCTTGTTGAGTAACACCGTCGTAGTAGTTGCCTGCCGAAGTGAGGATGAGGTCTTCGCCATCGGCTTGGTTGGTACGTTTGGGCATTACGGTAGGATCGAACATGATGGGTGTGAGTGTTGCAATCAAGTCCTCAACGGTTTCGCCATCGCGTACGGGCAATTTATTTGCATCGACACTCTTTACAGCCTCTGCAAAAAACTCGGCGCTGAAAGCAGGCAAGAATTTGTCGCTCGAATAGTGGTGGTGTATGCCATTGGCAAACCATACTTGCTTGGTATAGGTTTCAAAAGCTGCCCACTCGTCGGTTGTGCGGTCGCCTTGATAGTCGGTATAGATAGTTTCAAGTGTCTTGCGAATTGCTAAGTTCCATTTGCCGTTTTGGTCGAAGAGGATATCACGACCTTGCAATGCAGCTTCTTGTAGATAGTAGATAAGTTTCTTTTGGTCGAGTGTCAACTCGTCGAAACCGGTTACTTCATAGCGGAGGATCTCCAAGTCGGCAAAACGCTCAACTTTGTAATCAAACTCGGCTTGTTCTTTCTCGGCGTTAGGTGCGCACGAGATTAATGACAATGATGCCAACATAATACAAATGCTTTTTTTCATAACATTAGAAAAAATTAATTGGTTATAGTGTGAATAATGTTTTTGTGTTTATTCTACATACAGCACCAAACCCTTCAAATACTCGCCCTCGGGGTGGTAGATGTTTACCGGGTGGTCGGCGGGTTGTGTCAGTTGGTGCAGGATACGTACTTTGCGACCCGATTGAGCCGCTGCTGTAAATACTGCCAGACGGAAATTCTCCTTTGTAACTACTTGTGAGCAAGAGAATGTAAAGAGAATACCTCCGGGACGTATCTTCTCGAATGCTTTGGCATTGAGCTTGCGATAACCTTGCAATGCGTTGTTCAATACCTTGCGGTGCTTGGCAAATGCCGGTGGGTCGAGTATGATAAGGTCGTAGTTACTGCCCATTGCATCGAGGTACTTGAAAGCATCCTCGGCAAATGCCTTGTGGCGAGGGTCGCCGGGGAAGTTCAACTCGACGTTCTGACACGTTAGGTCAATAGCCTTTGCCGAACTGTCTACCGAGTGTACCAACTCTGCTCCGCCTCGCATGGCATAGAACGAGAAGCCTCCGGTGTAGCAGAACATATTGAGCACTTTGCGGTTGCGAGAATATCTTTCGAGCAAAGCACGATTTTCGCGTTGGTCGACAAAGAAACCAGTTTTCTGTCCGCGCAACCAATCGACATGAAATTTCAATCCGTTTTCGGTTGCGGTATCATCTCCTACTCCGCCCAACAGATACTCATTTTCTTGCTCGAGTGCTGCTTTATAGGGCAATGTAGTTTCCGATTTGTAGTAGATATTGTCTATTTTCTCGCCCATCACCTCTTTGAGTGCTTGTGCAAGAGTGTGTCGTGCGTAGTGCATACCGGGGCTATGTGCTTGCATAACGGCGGTATTGCGATATATGTCGATGATAAGTCCGGGTAGGTTGTCGCCTTCGCCATGCACCAATCGGTAGGCGTTGTTGTAGTCGCCATTTTCAAGCCCGAGACTGCGGCGCATATCGTATGCAACTTGCAATCGTTCACGATAGAACGACAAGTCTATTTCGACAGGTGTAAACGAAAGAATACGTACGGCAATACTGCCTATCTGATAGTGTCCCACTCCGACAAAGTTGCCTTGCCAATCTTCTATCGTTACAACGTCGCCCTCGGTGGGCTCTCCTACGATGCGTTGTATAGCACCCGAAAATACCCAAGGGTGAAAACGACGGAAAGAGTCTTCTTTGCCGGGTTTGAGTATGAATTTGCAGGTTGTCATAGTTTGCAATATTATTTAAAGATAAACTTTATCAAGTCATTTCCGTTGGCATAGATGAGCAAGCCGAAGAGCAAGAACAAGCCTACGGTTTGCGCAATCTCCATAAATTTATCGCTGGGTTTGCGACGTGTTATAACCTCAAAAAGCAGAAACAATACATGTCCGCCATCGAGCGCCGGTATGGGCAGAATGTTCATAAAGGCAAGTATTACCGATAGGAATGCTGTCATGCTCCAGAACGAATACCAATCCCATTTGGGAGCAAACAGGCTACCGATAGCGCCAAAACCGCCAATACTTTGTGCACCCTCCTTGGTAAATACATACTTAAAGTCGCTTACGTAATTGGTGAGGCGGCTTACTCCTATCTCAACACCGCGAGGTATCGACTGCCATAGTGTATATTTCTTGGTAACAAAAGTGTAAAGCTCGTTCATAGGTACGATGTTTACACCCAAGTGTCCGAGCGAGTCGGTCATAACACTTGCTGTCATAAGCGAGTCGCCACGCATATACCCTACCTCAACCGCTTGTGAAGGATAGTTTGTCAATATAGCTGACATCTCGGTAAACGAGTTGATTGCCATAGTGTCGATGCTTACAATGCGGTCGCCTGCTGTTAAGCCTGCTTGATATGCTCCCATATTCTCCTCGGCACTTTTTATAACAGGCATCCAGCGGTACGAAGCAAAGTTGGTATTTTGCTTCATGATGTTGAGCATCATACTATCGTCAATAGCCACAGGCACAACATTGCCGTCGCGCAATACGGTTACCTCTTTGGCTTCAATAATGGCGTGTAGAGACTCGTTAGAGAGGTATTCCAACTTCTCGCCATCGGCAGCCAAGAGTATGTCGCCATTGCAAAATCCTGCATCGAGTGCGGGTTGGCTGAATACCATACCGTCTTTGGCATTCTCAAATGGCAGATATGTCTCACCCCATTTAAACGTGATACCACTATATATAATAATAGCTAATATGAAGTTGAACAATACACCGGCTATCATGACAAGAAGTCGTTGCCATGCCGGTTTGGAGCGGAACTCCCAAGGTTGCATGGGTTGTTTCATCTGCTCAAGGTCCATCGACTCGTCTATCATGCCGGCTATCTTTACATAACCGCCAAAGGGTATCCAACCTATACCAAACTCGGTGTCGCTCGGTTTAGATGCCCACATAGGTATGTCAAACTGAAATTTGTCGCAAATCTTTACGACCAACGATTTTGCTTCGCGCTTGAATGAAATAAGGGCAAATTTATAGTCGAAAAAGAGGAAGAACCGCTCTACTCGTATGCCAAACATACGTGAGAAAATGTAGTGTCCGAATTCGTGAAAGCCTACAAGTATGGTTAGGCTCAGCATCAACTGTAGGGCTTTAATCAAAAATGTTTCCATATCGTGTTGTAAAATTCTCTATTATTTGAGTGTTTCAATATATTGGGCAGCAAGCTTGCGAGCCTCTTCATTTGTTGCAACATAATCGTCGTAGCAGGGCGAAGCTATAAAATTGATGTGCTGCATGGTGTGCGCCACTGTCTCTGCTATTTGGCAGAACCCGATGCGCTCGGCAAGGAAGGCTGCAACAGCTATTTCATTGGCTGCATTCATGATGCAAGGCATATTGCCACCTTTGGCAATGGCATCAAAAGCATATTGCAACAAGGGGAAACGCACCATATCGGGGCGCTCAAATGAGAGCGTTGCGTAGTCGGCAAGCGAGAGCTTGCGGTCGGACGATACAAGGCGGTCGGGGTATGAAAGTGCATAGCGGATAGGCAACTTCATGTCGGGTGTGCCCAATTGTGCCTTTACAGCACCGTCTGAAAACTCGACCATCGAGTGTATGATAGATTGCGGATGCACTACAATCTCTATCTTTGAAGGTTCTACACCAAATAACCATTTTGCCTCAATCATCTCAAAACCTTTGTTCATGAGAGTAGCCGAGTCAATGGTTATTTTGTTACCCATGTTCCAGTTGGGATGGCGCAGGGCATCGGCACGAGTTACCATGCGTAGTTGCTCGGCAGTGTGATTGCGGAATGGACCGCCCGATGCTGTGAGGATAATCTTCTCGATAGGATTGTTGCCCTCGCCTACCAGGCATTGGAAGATTGCCGAGTGTTCCGAGTCGACTGGAATAATTGGTGCATGATGTTGCAATGCCAATTGAGTAATCAGTTCGCCGGCAACAACCAGCGTCTCTTTATTGGCAAGAGCGATGGTCTTCTTAGCCTCAATAGCACGTATCGTGGGCAGTAAACCGGCATAACCAACCATTGCTGTAACAACAATGTCTATGTCTTGCAGTGTTACGGCATCGGCTATGGCATCGGCGCCTGCATATACTTTTATAGGAAGGTCGGCAAGCGCATCGCACAGTTGGGTGTAATAATCTTTATTGGCAATTATTACAACTTCGGGGCGATACTTGCGAGCCTGCTCAATGAGCAAATCTATCTGGTTGTTGGCAGTGATAAGGTAGGCTTCAAACAGGTCGGGATATTTGTCGACAACTTCGAGAGTTTGTCGCCCGATAGAGCCTGTAGAGCCCAATATGGCCAATCTTTTCTGTGTATTCATTTCTGTTTTCGTGGATTATTATTCCAATTTACAAAGGTACAACTTTTTTGCCAATCAACCATCATTTTTCAGCCCAATCAAAACCCTAATATTTATAAAAATCTCATTACAGATTGTAATATTTATTTAATCTGTTTTTAATCTTATTTTGGTTCATTATCTCGTATTTTTTTGTTTACTTTGCACAGAATATTTGCTACGAAAATATTTATTGAACCGCAATTTTATTTACTAACCTATAAATTAATTATTTATGAAGAAAATTTTACTTTCTACTTTGGCTATTTTTGCAGCTTTGGCTGTTTATGCCGAGCAAATTAGCGTTACTTGGGACGGTCCAAATGACTGGTCGGGTGTTGCAGATGCTGAGAAAGTTATCTCTTATTCATCTAACGGAATAACTATTACAGTAGATCAGGCCGCCGGTGGTACCAAACCCACTGTAAATGCAAACTACAATGACTGCCGTTCATATGCCAAGAATACCGTACGTATTATTAGCGATGCCGGTACAATGTCTGAAATTGTTTTTAATCTTTCTGCTCAAGGTGTTAGACGTCTTCCCGATGTAACTGCAAGCGTAGGTGAAGTAACTATTGATGTAGCCAACTCAAAAGTTATTTGGGCAGGTAGTGCAACAGATGTAACATTTACAGTAGGTGAAAAAGCAGTTCATGGTACAGATGGTGAAGCAAAAGCCGGTCAATTGGACTTCTTGAGTCTTGATGTTACTGTTTCGGGCGAAGCTGCTGCTGTAAGCATGCCTTTGTTCTCGGTAAGTGCTGGTACTTTCTATGCTCCTGTTGAGGTTGAGATTACTTGTTCTACTGAAGGTGCTTCTATCTATTATACACTTGACGGTACTACTCCCGATGCTACAAAAACTCTTTATGAGGCTCCTGTAACTATCAGCGAAACAGCTACATTGAAAGCTGTTGCTGTGAAAGGTAGCGATGTTTCTTCGGTTAACGAAGCAACATACAAAATTGAGTCTGTTCCCACTGTAGCCGACATTGCTGCTTTCTTGGCTACTAATACAACAGAGGCTGCTAAAACCGATGTATATTGCATTGATTGCCCCGTAACTGTAATGTATCAATATGACCGTTACTTGTATATTACAGACGGTACTACTTCGTTGCAAGTTTATGGCGCTCTTAACAACAAATATGAGAATGGCGATGTTTTGGAAGGTGTTTGTGGTAGCGTAGGTTACTACAATGGTACTTATCAAATGACTCCCGTTGCTGCTTCTTTTGGTGAAGCTACTCAAGGTGCTGCTGTTCAACCTACAGTTGTTACTGCCGGTGATGTAACCGCCAAAATGGTAAGCCAATATATCAAACTTGTTAACGTAACAGTAGATGCAGAAGCTACATTTACCGATGCTACCGGTAGTGTTGCTGCTTACAAACGTTTCGATGTTGAACTTCCCGCTGTAGGTACAGATACTTATACAGTTGAAGGTTTTGTAAGCATCTATAAAACTACAGTACAAGTATTCCCCACCAAGATAACCAATACAACTGCATTGAATGGTGCTAAAGCTGTTGCCAATCGTGCTTTTGCCGTTAACGGTTACATCAAAACTACCGGTGAAAACGAGACTGTAAGTGTTTACAATGTTACAGGTAAATTGGTTGCTACAGGTGTTGCAGGTCGCGACATTAAAGTGGCTCAAAAAGGTATCTACATTGTAAAAGTTGGTGAAAAAGCTACTAAAGTTGTTGTTCGCTAATTGATTTACAATTTATAGTTACAGCGTGTTGCCCCTGCCGGGTAACACGCTTTTTTTATCTCTCTACTACACCCCTATTGCCCCATACCAAATTTTATTTTACCTTTGTGTGTTAACCCAATTGCTCTTCCGTTATGACCAAACATCTTCATATATTATCTGTTGTATTGTGCATGTTTCTGTGCAGCGTTGTGAATGCACGTGATTTCTATGTTAAGCCGCAATGGTACACAGGTAGCAGCGACTTTCGTGAAGCAATGATTGACAAAACTGGTTGTCTTGTCGATGCTTACAACAAGGCTCATTGCGATACGGTGAATGTTTTTGATATAAATGCTCAAGGCGAATATGCTATGAATATATCGTTCAGTATCAAAAATATGCATAACAATCCTTTTACCAATTATGCGCAATATACATATAATGAGAAAGGTGATGTAAAACGAGCCGGTAGTGTGTCAAGACCTGTATATGGATGGGTGTGGGGCATGAAAGATATGCTGCATTATAACGCTGTGTGGATGCGTGCAAGTCGCAATGACGATGTATTGTATGGTAATAATGAGGTGGAATTTTGTGTTGTTACAATCAATGGCACCGATACTACCTATCATGTCAATTGGCGCAGTTGTTTTTATCAGAATAGCGCTCAGAGTACCGATGCGTATGCAATGTGGATACAATATAGCAACAATACGGCTTGGATTGGTGGCGGCTGGAGCCATGATATACCATGGGCTACGGTGCATAATATACCCTCATTTGGTGGGCTGACAGGTTTGTACCTTGGTACGGCGGCAAAGGTGCGTGTTGAAAATGTGATTACAATAGTCAAAGAGAAAGATGTGCCTCGTCGCACCGAATGGACGACGGCTTCTCTTAATAAATATTTCAATAGCGGTAAGAAGTTGATGCCTTGTGAGGGATTTTGGCATGTTATCCCTAATTCGATATATGGCTCAAACAAAGCTCTTTTGGGAGGTAATTATGAACTCGCCATTGTTGCCAATGGTGATAGCTACGACATTATATATTTGTCGGGCGCCGAGATTTATCCGGGTAAATGGAAAGAAGGTACAATAAAGGCTACATTGAACAAATCCAATAATAAATATTTAATGGGTTCATGGTATGATGCCGAGGGCGAGAGGTTGGATAATGTATATCTCTCTTTTGATTATTATCGTAAGTTGAGGGTTGAATTTGTTGATTTACAGCTAATGTTCACTATGCTACCCACGCAACCTACGATCAATCAAGATGCTATTATAGATGATGCCTTTCACACCTCACATGGCACAGGATTTGCTCTGACGAGCGATGGCTATCTTGTTACCAATCATCATGTTGTAGATGGTGGCATTGAATATTATGTATGCTTTGACCCTTCGTTGGGTATCAAGCCGTATCGTGCCGAGGTGGTTGTTGCCGACTCGATACATGACTTGGCTATCATGCGCATTAATGATCCCGATTTTACCACGTTGGGCGAAATACCCTATGGTTTTACCGACAAAGATATTCGTGTCGGTGAGGATATTTTTTACTTGGGATATCCCATGACCACAATCGTGGGTGATGATATTAAATTCTCAAATGGCAATGTTACTGCAATAAACGGTTTCAATCGTTATGACTTTATGATGTCGGTCGATATAGATCATGGTAGCAGTGGTAGCCCTATTTTCGATGCCGATGGAAATGCTGTTGGTATTGCTTATTCGGGTTTTGAAGACGAATCGTTGCGCCTTACCGCCAATTGTGCCATAAAAACACCATTCTTATATCGGTTGATTGAACAGCTCCCCTCGCCTATTACATTGCCTGTCAACAAAATAAAGGAGTTATCGCAACCCGATAAAATCGAGGCAATAACTCCCTTTATCTTCAGTATAAAAACTATATATCCTTAGGCATCCAAGGCTTGTTTCAAGTCGGCAATAATATCGTCAACATTCTCGATACCTACCGAAAGACGTATCAAGTCGGGCTCAACACCGGCTTCGCGCAATTGCTCGTCGCTGAGTTGGCGGTGTGTGTGGCTGGCGGGATGCAGCACACAAGTGCGAGCATCGGCAACGTGTGTAACGATTGCTGCCAACTTGAGGTTGTCCATAAAGCGGATTGAGATGTCGCGACCACCTTTCAAACCAAACGAAATTACACCACAAGAGCCGTTGGGAAGGTATTTTTGTCCCAATTTGTAGTATTTGTCATTGGGCAAACCGCAATAGTGTACCCATGCTACGCGCTCGTCGCTTTGCAAGAATTCGGCTACTTTTTGAGCATTCTCGCAGTGGCGTTGCATGCGTAGGTGCAGTGTTTCCAAGCCAAGGTTGAGCAGGAACGCATTTTGGGGTGATTGTATCGAACCCAAGTCGCGCATCACTTGACTGGTCGCTTTGGTGATGTATGCACCTTTGCCAAATCGCTCGGTGTATACCAATCCGTGGTACGAAGGGTCGGGTTCGGTCAAGCAGGTGAAACGGTCGTGGTGTGCTTCCCAATCGAAGTTTCCACTATCAACAATTACACCACCAACGGCAGTAGCATGTCCATCCATATACTTGGTTGTAGAGTGTGTTACAATGTCGCAACCCCACTCAAAGGGACGGCAGTTGATAGGTGTCGCAAATGTGTTGTCGACAATCAGAGGTACACCTTTGCTGTGGGCTATTTGTGCCATGCGCTCAATATCGAGCACGCTGCAGCCGGGGTTGGCAATAGTCTCGCCAAAGAGCAACTTGGTATTGGGGCGGAATGCTGCAAGTATCGTTTCGTTGTCGGCATCTTGATCGACAAATGTTACCTCAATGCCCAATTTCTTCATTGTTACAGCAAAGAGGTTGTATGTACCACCATATATGCTCGATGTGCTGACAAAGTGGTCGCCGGCGTGACATATATTGAAGATGGCATAGAAGTTGGCTGCCTGACCCGACGAAGTGAGCATGGCTGCTACGCCACCCTCCAATGCAGCTATCTTGGCAGCTACGGCATCGTTTGTAGGATTTTGCAAGCGGGTGTAGAAGTAGCCTTCGGCTTCGAGGTCAAAAAGCTGTGCCATTTGCTCGCTGGTATCGTACTTGAATGTTGTGCTTTGGTAAATAGGCAGTACGCGGGGCTCGCCTTTCTTGGGAGTCCAACCGCCTTGTACACATAATGTTTCGGGTGAAAAGTTCTTTTTCATATTACCTTAAATTATAATTTTTCATCTAAATATACGTTCAGAATATTGCGCAACTCCTCGATGCGCTCCTTTATGTAAAACCATGTTTTACGAGAGGACTCATCAAGCGTTTCTATCTCTTCTGTGTTATATGATAGTTTCTCTGAATGTGCTACCCACTCGGCGGCTTTCTCATAGTCGCCCAATTGCAAGTAACATAATATAATATCGAAAAGATAGTGTGGCTCGTAGGGGTCTTGCTTTATGAGTTGTAGTAATACGTCGATAGCTTCGTTATATTTCTGCAAGTGAATACACACGTCGGCATAAGCTGTTGCCGAAATAGTGTCGGTTACAGGGGTAAAATCGGACTTTGACAAGTGCTTGTATGCCTCTTCGTAATTCTCTTTCTGTAAAAGTAGTTCTCCCAAAAAGACATGTGCCTCGATGTCAGTGTCGTCGCATGAAACGCCTTTGTACAGATAGTCAATAGCTTCGTCAATATTGCCTAAATAGTAATAATTGACAGCCAATTGATAGTACAAATCGTGGCTGCGGTCGTTTAGTTCAACGGCTTTAAGCAAATTTTCTATAGCCTTTTCATGTTGTTCCATGCGTCCGTATGCCTCGGCAATCAGTTCGTACGCAACAGCCTTGTCGGAGGTGTGTTGCAGAAATATGCCAAATTGCTCGGCTGCCTCGGCATATTGCTCGTTATCGTAGTAGCAATAGCCTTTGAATGCTATAACATTCTCGTCATGCTCGTCTATGGCAAGGGCAAAGTCGCAAGCCTCAAGAGCCTTGTCATACTCTTTATGTCGGGCATGAGCTTTCGATAGCGCAAACCAATCGTCGGTCGAAAACGGATTGATATCGAGTACCTTATTATACAACTCTATTGCTTCTGTATCTTTTTCGAGCTCCTCATACAGCATTGCCAACTCGCGCAGATATGGCGATGCATCGGCAAAGTTTTTCTCGATAATCGGTGTGATATGCTCCAATAGGTCGACACAATCATTATCGGCACAGATGTCGAGTATATCAATACAATCTTCAATAGTACAATCGGCTGTGGTAATAATGTTGCCGAAGGCTGCGAGTGCATCATCCTTGTTGTCGCGCAACAATTCTATTTCACTCTGTATAAAGTAGTACTCAATGCCGCGATCGGCTGTGTGTGCAAGGGTGTTTGCAGCATCTTCTACCCTACCCAACGAGAGCAAACAACGCGACTTGTGCAAGAGTAGTTGTTCGTTGTTTGGATATAAGTCAAGTCCCAGCGAAATAACTTGCAGAGCCTTGCGATATGCCATCTCTTGCTCGTACAAGTCGGCTATCATCTCCAACTCGTCGGGCTCAAAATAGCAACGCGTGCCCTCTTCGAGCATCTTCTCGTATCTTTCGCGCAATATTCTTATGTCCGATTCTTTCATTCTCTCTTGCAATATATATTGCAATGAGGGTGTACTCGTTTTTATGAATACACCCTCTTATCTTTCGATAAATGGTTATTTTGTTTTGGCTTTTTCCCAGCTATCTTTGAGCAATACGGTGCGATTGAATACCAACTTGTCGGGCGTAGACTCTTTGTCGACATTGAAGTATCCGATGCGACGGAATTGCAAGTGGTCGAGCGGCTTGGCTTCGGCAAGATAACGCTCTACATAGCAGTTGGAAAGTATCTTCAATGAATCGGGATTGATGACCTCTTTCATAGCTTCCAAAGCATCGCAACCGCGTTCGTCGCGTATGTTTTGAATTTCCAAACGAGGATTTTCTACCTTCCACAAGCGGTCGTATAGGCGCACCTCGGCTTTCAAGCAGTGTGCACAGCTTACCCAGTGCAGTGTGCCTTTTACCTTGCGGTTGGCTCCGGGCATACCGCTGCGTGTTTCGGGATCATATTCGGCATACACTTCAACAATGTTGCTCTCTTCGTCTTTCTTGCAACCGGTACATTTTACGATATAGGCATTCATGAGGCGTACCTCTTGACCCGGTGTCATACGGAAATATTTCTTGGGTGCATCTTCCATAAAGTCCTCGCGTTCCATCCACAACTCGCGACTGAACTCGATAGTGTGTGTGCCTGCCTCGGGGTCTTCGGGGTTGTTTACGCACTCCATCACCTCTACTTGTCCCTCGGGATAGTTGGTGATAACAAGTTTTACAGGGTTGATTACTGCCGATACACGAGTGGCGCGAGCATTCAAGTCTTCGCGAACAACGCTTTCGAGCAAAGCGAAGTCGTTAACTGCCTCGTAGGTCGTGTAACCAATCTTGTCGACAAACTTGCGGATAGACTCGGGCGAATATCCACGGCGACGGAAACCACAAAGTGTGGGCATACGGGGATCGTCCCAACCATTTACCAAACCCTCCTTCACAAGAATGAGCAAATTGCGCTTACTCATAAGTGTGTAGCTGAGGTTGAGCTTATTGAACTCGTATTGGTGAGGACGATTGTCGTCAAGGTCTACTCCACCCTTCACCCAATCGACAAACAAATCGTAGAGCGGACGGTGTGGTACAAACTCAAGAGTGCAGAGTGAGTGTGTTACACCCTCAAAGTAGTCCGATTGTCCGTGTGCAAAGTCGTACATGGGATACACATTCCACTTGTTGCCTGTGCGGTGATGCGGGTGTTTGAGAATACGATACATGATAGGATCGCGGAAGTGCATATTGGGCGATGCCATATCAATCTTGGCACGCAAGGTAAGCGTTCCCTCCTCAAATTCGCCGGCATTCATGCGCATAAACAAGTCGAGGCTCTCCTCAACAGGACGATTGCGGAAAGGACTCTCTTGTCCGGGTGTTGTGGGAGTACCTTTTTGAGCAGCAATCTCTTCAGAGGTTTGCTCCTCAACGTAGGCTTTACCCTCTTTGATAAGGCGTATAGCCAAGTCGAACAATTGAGGGAAATAGTCTGATGCGTAGTATAGGCGGTCGCCCCAGTCGAAGCCGAGCCAATGTATATCTTCCATGATAGAGTCTACATACTCAACATCTTCTTTTACGGGGTTTGTGTCGTCAAAACGCAAGTTGCAAGTACCACCATAACGCTCAGCAATACCAAAGTCCATACAGATAGCCTTGGCATGACCTATGTGTAGATAACCATTGGGCTCGGGCGGGAAACGTGTGTTCAATCGTCCTCCGTTCTTACCTGCCTCAAGGTCATTCTTTACAATCTCTTCGATGAAATTCAAACTTCTGCTTTCTTCGCAGTTGTTGTCAATCTTTTCAACCTCACTCATATCAAAAGGTTATTAAAATTTTTGGTAAAATATTTAAGTTGCGAAGTTAATAAAAATCGGGGGTATTGCAAAAAGTTTGCCATAAATTTGATATAATATAAGTATAAGAAGAGTTGAAAAGTTGTTTTAAACTTATTATAGCCATGAGTTTCTTATTGCGAATAAGCTCTTTGCCCAGCGTTGATTAATATCTTTGAGTATAATCTCGAAGATGCTATGCACTCGCTGTGAAAAATATTGAAGTAAACTTCATATTTCTCGCTCATTTATTACTATCTTTGCAAGAATAATACCTTTGTTGGTGAACACAAAACCGTTTTCAAAATCAACTTAAATAAAAACCTTATGAGAATCAAAACACTATTTCGCAACGTTGCAGTGGCAGCAATGTCATTTGCAACAATTCTCTTTGTACAGTGTGGCACTCCTACTGAACAAGAGTTTGCACTTGGCAATGGATGTACGGTAATACCTCTTACCGTCGATTCGGGTTCTTCAACCCATTTTCTGACAGACTACTACCCACAATGGGAAGGCGCAACAAATGTTACTTGTGCCGATGAGCGCATCCAGCTCACTCCTACTACCGACAATTGGGAGGAGTTTGAGATTACAGCCCAAAATGGCTCATTCGTATCGACGATTGATGTATGGCACGATGAGTCGAAACTCTCTATTGTTGTGCTTGGTGGAGAGCGCGACACTGAGGGAAGCTATATGTCGTCGACAGCGGTTAAGGGCAAGACTATCACTATTGTTGCCACTAAACCCGTTACTGAGGCTGTTGCAATGTGGCAGAACGAGGTAATAGATAATGTAAAGATTGAGGGTAACACAATAGAGGTTACTATTCCCAATGTTGCCAAGAAACATCAACGCTCGATGGTTCGCGTATTTGCTGCATCTGAGTCTGGTCGTTTCAACGATGTTCTATTGCCTCTCGAGTATGGCAAAGTTGTGGTTGATTCGAAGGACATCCGTCGTCAAGATTTCAACTCGCAAATTCTCTACTCGTTGATGATCGACCGCTTTAACAATGGTACTACCGAGAATGACTGGAAGATTAATTCTCCCGAGGTATTGGATAAGGTAGACTATCAAGGTGGCGACATCTTGGGTATTACCCAAAAAATTGAAGAGGGTTTCTTCAACGAATTGGGTATAACCACTATTTGGATTTCGCCCATTACCCAGAACCCATACGATGCTTGGGGTCAAAACCGTAATCCCGACACCAAATTCTCGGGTTATCATGGCTATTGGCCTATCTATAGCACTGTTGTTGATAAACGCTTTGGTACAGACGAGGAGCTTCACACTATGCTTGCCAAAGCTCATGAGGGCGAGATGAACGTAATTCTCGACTATGTTGCCAACCACTTGCACATTAATTCGCCCGTTCTCAAGGAACATCCCGATTGGACAACCGAACTTATGTTGCCCGATGGTCGTAAAAATATAGGTTTGTGGGATGGCGAAACTCGCCTCACAACTTGGTTTGACGAGCACATCCCCACTCTCGACACTCGTCGTGATGAGGTGTGTCATCCTATGACCGACTCTGCCCTGCATTGGGTGCGCGAATTTGACTTTGATGGTTTCCGCCACGATGCTTGTAAACATATTCCTCTTAATTACTGGCGTATGCTTACTCACAAGATGAAATCGTCGATGCCTAACCGTCAACTCTGGCAGATTGGCGAGACTTATGGCGATGTTGACCTTATTGGCTCTTATGTGAAAACCGGTATGATTGATGCTCAATTTGACTTTAACCTCTACCACACTTCACGTGATGTGATTGTTGACGAGAACCGTTCAATGCGCGATATAGCCAAGGTGGTTGAAGAGTCTGAGGCTGCCTATGGTTCGCACCACACAATGGGTAATATCACCGGTAATCACGACAAACCCCGTTTCTTGTCGCTCGCAGGTGGCGATATGTCGCTGTGGTGTCCCGACGATAAAGCCGAGGGCTGGCATCGCAAGGTGGGCGTTGGCGATAGTATCAAGGGTTATGCACGCTTGTCGTTGCTGAAGGCTATCATCACTACTGTTCCCGGAGTACCTTGTGTATATCAAGGCGACGAATATGGTATTCCCGGTGCTAACGACCCCGACAACCGCTATATGATGGAATTTGATGGTTACAATGACTTCCAACAAAAGGAACTTGCTGCCACAAAGGCTATGTTTAAGTATCGTCGAGCATCAATGCCTTTGATGTATGGCGACTATCGCACACTCTATGTTGATGACGATGTTTATGTATTCCTTCGCCACTATATGGGCGAGTGGGTTGTTGTTGCTCTCAATGTGCGCCCCGAGGCTCGCAATGTAGAAGTTTCATTGCCCGAGAGTGTTGAGGTTGAGAGTGTTAATGTAGCACTTTCTGCCGAAGGTGGTGAGGCTGCTCTCGCCGATGGCAACATTGCCCTGACTATCCCTGCTTATGGATATCTTATTGTAAATAAATAATAAATTATGAAGAAACTATTTGCATTAGTCGCTCTTGTTGCGACTTTGGTAAGTTGCGTTAGCAACCAACCTGAGGAGACCTTTGATAAGTTCAACTCTGTAGTCTATGAGTTAAACATTCGCCAAGCTACCGAAGAGGGTACCTTCGCTGCTGCTGAGCAGTACCTGCCCGAACTCAAAGCTATGGGCGTGGATATTGTATGGCTTATGCCTATCAGCCCCATTGGTGTAGATGGTCGTAAAGGTACACTCGGCTCATACTACTCTATTATCGACTACAAGGCTATTAACCCCGAGTTTGGTACAATGGAAGATTTCGATCACTTCCTCGCTACTGCACACGACTTGGGTCTGAAAGTTATTATCGACTGGGTTGCCAACCACACTTCACGCGATGCTAACTGGTGGAAAGAAGGCAAAAAAGATTGGTATGTAATGGACGAGAATACCGGTTTGCCCATTGTTGAGTACGATTGGACTGATATTGCTAAACTCAACTACGAGAATGAGGATATGCGCGCTGCAATGCTCGATGCTTTGAAATTCTGGATTGAGAAAGGTGTTGATGGTTATCGTTGTGATGTTGCGATGAATGTTCCCGGCGACTTCTGGAAGGGCGCTTGGGAGGAAGTTCGCAAGATCAACCCCGACGTTTATCTATTGGCTGAGGGCGAGGAGACTTGGTTGCACGAGGCTGGCTTTGAGGCTACCTATGCTTGGGAGCTCCACCACATCTTCAACGCTATGGCCAAAGGTGGCAGCGAAACCAAGAATGTTGCCGGCGACGGTACTATCAAGACCGATGCCAAGAGTGTTAATGACCTCAAAGAGTATTTGATGCGCGATGATGAGAAGTACCCCGCACCTGCTATGCGTCTTATGTTCACCTCTAACCACGATGAGAACTCTTGGGCTGGTACCGAGTTTGAGCGTATGGGCGATGCTCACAAAACCTTTGCAGCTCTTACATTTGTTCTTCCCAAATCGCAACCCCTTATCTACACCGGTCAAGAGATTGCTTTGAACCGCCGTTTGCAATTCTTTGAGAAAGATGCCGTTAAAGAACTTGTTGACCTCGAGTATAACAAGGAGTATCGCGACTTCTATCGCAATCTCTGCTCGTTCCGTCATGCCAACAAGGCTTTGGCTGCCGGCAACAATGTTGCTCCCATCCAATTTGTTGATGGCGCTGGTGAAAACGTATTGGCATTCACTCGTCAAAAAGAGGATAACACCGTTCTGTGCTTGTTCAACTTCTCGGCTGAGCCCACAACAGTAACTCTCACAGAAGCCGAGGCTGGCGACTATATGTGCGCATGTGGCGAAGCTAAGAGCTTTAAAGCCGGCGACAGCGTAGAACTCGCTGCGTGGGGCTTTATGCTTCTTTCGAAATAATTAATTCATATCAACTAAAAAACGAGAGTTTCGGCATGAAACCGAAACTCTCGTTTTTTTGGCTTATTCTGCCTTTTCCAACACAATCTTATGAGAGTCATATTTATTGCAGCCTTTTGAGCTGCACTTGTAGCTTATCTTTTAATTTCACAATGTAAAAAGATATTTTGCACTACCCTATCGGTATCAGTAATGCAAATGTATATGCAGATATCCCTAAAAGGAACGAGCTTTCATTAATATGAAAGCTCGTCTACTGTATAGTTTAAGAAGTCGTTCATAGGTTTGATGTGTAGTAGTTTCTGCGCTGCCTGCTCTACCCAATCGGCTTGGCTTATAAAGTCGTCGCTCTGTAGTCCCCATACGGTGTAGTCCTTGCGTTTTACCCAAGGTACATGCTCACCCTCTTTGGGAAATTCTCGAGGTACAATTTTAAGCGTTTCGCCTACGAATGAGGGGTAATTTTGTTTAAACAACGGGGCTTCGACAATCGATTGCCACTCGTCAAAGTTGTCGTAAATGGCTTGTCGTAAGGCTTTTATCAAGCGAGTATCGGGGCACCATATACCACCCGACAGTGCTACATTACCCGGCTCTATATGCAGGTAGTAACCTGCGCGAGGACTCTTCTTTCCGCCTCGTGCCATGTATGCCGAGAAGTAGGTTTTGTAGGGAGTCTTGTCGGGCGAAAAACGTATGTCGCGGTAGATGCGATAGATGCAATCTTCAACGCGCAATCCTCGCAGTTCCTCGTCGTAGGTAGCAAGGCGTGCTATGAGTTGCTCAACGTCGGCAATGAATTGCTTACGCAGAGCATCATACACTCCTTTATGCGCCTGAAACCACTCACGGTTGTTGTTCTTGCGCAACTCGACCAGAAACTCTATCAACCCATTCATTCCTTACTTCTGTTTGGCAGCATTGCGTTTCTCGACATAGCGAATGAATGCCTCATTTACAAGACGGTTACCACCGGCTGTGGGATAGTTGCCCGAGAAGTACCAATCGCCGGGATGGTTGGGGATGGCACGATGCAGACCTTCGATAGATTGATATACGATGTCGACGGGACACTCGATATCCTCGGTGAGCATTTCGGAAATCTTCGCTGAAATCTCTTCCATTGTGAAGGGTGCATATATCTCTTGCACATAGTTTACAATCTCCTCTTTGGGCAGATTGCGTTGTGCAATCGACTTGGCATATACATCGTCGATAAGCGACTCCATACCACGCTCTTTCAACAACTCTACGGTAGCACGGAAGGCAATAAACTCGTCCATGTTTGACATATCAATACCGTAGAAGTCGGGGTACAATACTTGAGGCGACGACGAAACGATGACAATCTTCTTGGGATGCAAGCGGCTGAGTATCTTCAAGATACTTTGTTTCAGTGTGGTACCGCGCACAATACTATCGTCTATAATGACCAAGTTGTCGACGTAGGGTGTGATAGTTCCGTATGTAATATCGTATACGTGTGCTGCAAGGTCATTGCGTGTATTGGTTTCAGAAATGAAAGTACGCAATTTTATATCCTTAATGGCTACCTTCTCGGTGCGAATGTGCATCTTGAGGATGCGGTATAACTCCTCTTCCGAGAGTTTGTTGCGACCACTCTTTATAAGTCTTATCTTCTCGGCAATGAGGTGCTCGGTCATGCCCTCAACCATACCGTAGTAGGCTACTTCCGATGTATTGGGAATGAATGAGAAAACAGTGTGTGTGAGGTCGTAGTCAATGCTCTTGAGGATTGCATCGGTGAGTTGCTTACCGAGCATCTTACGCTCGTTGTAGATATCGTAGTCGCTACCACGTGAGAAGTAGATGCGCTCAAACGAGCAAGCCTCGTTCTTGGCAGGCTCTAAGATTTGCTCAAATGTTACTTCGCCATTTTTGGTGATGATGATGCTTTCGCCGGGGCTCAACTCATACACCTCTTCTATGCCAATGTTCATGGCTGTCTGAATAACGGGGCGTTCCGATGCTACCACTACAATCTCGTCGTTGCGATAGTAGAAGGCGGGGCGTATACCGTGGGGGTCGCGCATGGCAAACATATCGCCACTACCTATCTGACCACACATTACATAGCCACCATCCCATATTGCCGACTCACGACGTAGGATGCCTGCGATATCGAGGTTGTCTTCTATCAGATTGTTGATAACGCCTGTATGACCCTCTTCGCGATACATATCGCCAAGACGACGGTTCTCCATATCGAGAGCATAGCCGAGTTGTTCGAGGATGATGAATGTATCGGCATAGTAGCGGGGGTGTTGACCTTGTGCTACTACATAGTTGAACAATTCGTCGACGTTGGTCATTGTGAAGTTACCGCACAACAACAAGTTTTGTGAACGCCAATTGCTGCGACGAAGGAAGGGATGCACATACGACAGACCTTGCTTATCGGTTGTTGAATATCGCAAGTGTCCCATATATACCTCGCCTACGAAAGGTAGGTGCTTCTCTACCCACTCGCTGTCTTTATCCTGATATGGTGTCTCTGAAATTGTTTTCTGTACTTTGCCAAATATCTCTTGAATTGCACCTGTGCCCAGTGCTCTCTCGCGATAGATATACTCCTCGGCAGGTTGTGCATGAAGTTTTACACACGACAATCCGGCACCTTCTTGTCCGCGATTGTGTTGCTTCTCCATCAAGAGCATGAGTTTGTTAAGACCGTAGAGATAAGTTCCGTATTTCTCTTTGTAATACGACAGTGGTTTAAGTAGGCGAACAAGCGCTATACCACATTCGTGTTTGAGAGGATCTAACATATTATATAGGTATTAATTGTGTGTTAATAACGCTACAAAAATAGCGTTTTTTATTTTGTTTTTTTGTGTTGTTACACTACTTTTTTTTACTGCAAAAAAGAAATACAGATAACATTCTGTATGACAGAAATGTTACCTGTATTTTCGTGTGCATTATTTGATAAATAGCAACTCTCGGTACTTGGGCAAGGGCCACATTTCATTATCAATCATCAACTCGAGTTTGTCTACATGGTAGCGAATTTCTTCCATAAGAGGCTCAACGTTGTCGTGATAGGCAATGGCTTTCTCGCGCTCGTCTTCAATGCGATTGGCAACTCGGCGTGCCTCTACCATCGCTGCGGCATTCTCTTTTATCGAGAGCATGTGCGAGGCTATCTTCTCTATCTCGTCCATATCTTGGCGTGCTATTGCCTCAACTTTCTCGGCAGGGAAGAGATTTTTTATCTTGAACACATTGTCTATAAGTACCGATTGATAGCGTGTTGCAGCTGGTATAATGTGGTTCATTACCAAATCGCCCAATACACGAGCTTCTATCTGTATTTTCTTGGTGTATAACTCCCACTTCACCTCGTTGCGAGCCAAGAGTTCGGCGTGTGTCATAACACCAGTTTTCTCAAACATGGCTACGGTCTCGGGCGAGAGATAACTATCGTACATCAGAGGTGCCGATGTTTCGCAGTCAAGACCTCGACGGGCTGCCTCTGCTTTCCACTCGTCGCTATATCCGTTGCCGTCGAAGTGTATGGGTTGACTCTCAATAAGCAATTTCTGTACTTCGGCAAATATGGCATCTTCTTTGCCTTCACCGTTGGCTATGCGAGCATCAACACTATCTTTAAACTCCATCAGTTGGCAAGCTACTGCTGCGTTAATGGCAATCATTGCCGATGCACAGTTGGCAGACGAACCCAAGGCGCGGAACTCAAATCGGTTACCTGTAAAGGCAAAAGGCGATGTGCGGTTGCGGTCGGTATTGTCGAGCAACAGCTCGGGTACTTGGAATACATGCAGGTCGAGCCCGCTTTTTGCAGCAAGGTTCAACGCCTCAATCGAGGGCGATTGTATGATTTTGTCAACAAGTCCGCCAATTTGTTTACCCAAGAAAATAGAGATGATAGCAGGCGGTGCCTCGTTTGCACCCAGACGGTGCTGGTTGGTTGCCGATATGATTGAAGCCTTGAGCAGACCGTTATATTTATGTACTGCTGCCATGACATTGGCAACGAAAGTAATAAATTGCAAATTGGTTTTGGGTGTCTTGCCGGGTGCAAAGAGTTGTACGCCGGTATCTGTACCCAACGACCAGTTGTTGTGTTTACCCGAGCCATTCACGCCTTTGAAGGGCTTCTCGTGCAACAGAACACGGAATTTGTGTCTGCGTGCCACGTTGTTCATTACGGTCATCAACTGTAAGTTGTGGTCGTTGGCAAGGTTCACTTCCTCATAGATGGGCGCTACCTCGTATTGGTTGGGTGCTACCTCGTTGTGGCGGGTCTTGCAGGGGATGCCAAGCTTATGACACTCTATCTCGAAGTCGTGCATAAATGCCTCAACGCGCAAGGGTATTGAGCCGAAGTAGTGGTCTTCCAATTGTTGATTTTTGGCACTTTCGTGTCCCATGAGGGTGCGACCTGTCAACATCAAGTCGGCACGACAATTATACAATGCTTCGTCGACAAGGAAGTATTCTTGTTCCCAACCGAGATATGGGGTAACGCGCTTCACATTCTCGTCGAAATATTGACATACAGCCGTTGCTGCCTTGCTTACACTATTGAGGGCCTTGAGCAGCGGTGTCTTGTAGTCGAGCGACTCGCCGGTGTATGAAATGAAAATTGTAGGGATACACAATGTCTTGTTAAGAATAAATGCCGGCGATGAAATATCCCATGCCGAGTAGCCACGAGCCTCGAATGTGCTGCGAATACCGCCGCTGGGAAAACTTGATGCATCGGGCTCTTGTTGTATGAGCAGTTTACCGCTGAATTCTTCTACTACCCCACCCTTGCCGTCATATTCTATAAATCCGTCGTGTTTCTCGGCGGTACCATCGGTAAGAGGTTGGAACCAGTGTGTGTAGTGAGTTACGCCCATGTCTATAGCCCATTGTTTCATTCCGGCAGCTACGCCGTCTGCCACTTCGCGGCTCAGGGCTTTTTGGTTGTCGATAGCATCTACCAAGGCATCGTATGTCTTTTTGGGCAGATACTTAAACATTTTTTCTCGATTGAATACATACTCACCGTAGTATTCCGAAGGACGTCCCGCAGGCACGTTAACCTTTACTGGTTCTCGCCCAAGGGTCTCTTCAACTGCTTTAAATCGTAACATAACAATTTTGTTTTACAATAATTTATATCAAGATTGAAACTTGATATTGTAAATACCTATTGAATTGTGAAAATCAATGCGCAAATTTACAAGAATTTCATCGTTAATCAAAAGGGTTGTAAAACATTTTTTTTATTTGCCATTTTATTTTTAAATTTGCGTGATTATATAATCTCATTTAAGAATGACAAATATGCTTTGTGCTATTGAATGGAACCCTTCAGCCGAGCTCTTTTCTATAGGCTCGTTTGCTGTGCGTTACTACTCGTTCTGGTGGCTTGTTGGTCTTGTAGCTGCCTACTTTCTGTTGAAATATCTTTATAAACAGCAACAACTTAGCGACAAAGATTTCGACTCGCTTGTTGTATATAGCTTTATCGGAATTTTTGTGGGTGCGCGCTTGGGACATTTCTTGTTTTACGACCCCGAGTATTTCATCACTCGCCCACTCGAGATTATACTTCCTATTGCTCGTGATGCTGCAGGTAAGTACCACTTTGTTGGCTATGCCGGTCTTGCAAGCCATGGTGGCACATTGGGCTTGATGCTTGCTCTGTGGATGTATGCACGCAAGACGGGAATAAATCTTTGGCAGACGCTCGACAATATTGCCATTGCCACTCCTATTACTGCCTGTTGTATCCGTTTGGGCAACTTCTGGAACTCCGAGATAATAGGTAACGCTACCGGTAGCGATTGGGGTATTATATTTACTCAGGTCGATAACGTGGCTCGTCATCCATCGCAACTCTACGAGGCTATTGCCTACATTATTATATTTGTTGTAGGACTACTTATCTACAAGTGCCTCGACCGCAAGTTGCATCGCGGTTTCTACTTCGGATTTTGCCTGACTGCTATCTTCACAGCTCGTTTCTTTATTGAGTTTTCAAAGGTCAATAACGGCATCTTTGAAGATTTTGCATTAAACACCGGTCATTACTTGAGCGTTCCGTTTATCGCATTAGGAATTTTCTGTATGTTCTACCGCAAGGTGGGTAGCATTGAGCTGGGTACAGTAAAGAAGAAACTTCGTTAAAACAACGTCTTATGAAGCGTATTTTATCTATTATGGCAATTCTATCGGCTTCTATATATAGCATGGCGCAAACTTGCGATTGGGGTATTATCTCGCTTTGTTGTGCACATCTGCGAGCCGAATCCCGTCATGGTTCAGAAATGGTTACACAAGCCATTATGGGTACGCCGGTCAAGGTGCTTGCTACTGAAAACGAGTGGTATCAGGTAGAAACACCCGAAGGTTATAGAGCATGGGTTCACCCGCAATCTATCACTCTACACAACGATAGTGCTATGCAGTCGTGGCGCAGTGCTCAACGCTATATCTATAACAATATGTCGGGTTATATATACCAATCGCCTCACGCCGATGCCATGCCTGTGAGCGATATGGTTTTGGGCTGTATTGTGGAGGGCAAAGCAGTAAGCAACAACGGCTATATAGAGGTATATACTCCCGATGGTCGACAAGGTTATGTTCGCGCCAACGAAGTGTCATCGCTGAATAGTTGGGCGCAACAGCTACCCGATTTGTCGCGCTTGGAGCATGAAGCCCGCATGATGATGGGTACAACATATCTGTGGGGCGGAATGTCGGTCAAGGGTGCCGACTGCTCGGGATATAGCAAACTACTATACTTCTCACAAGGTATTATATTGTTGCGCGATGCCTCACAACAAGCTACTGCCGGCGAGGTGGTTGACTTTTCTTCTATCGACAATCTACAACGTGGCGACCTGCTTTTCTTTGGCAATGACGAGGGTCGTATCAACCACGTGGCAATATACTTGAACGATGGTAGGTATATACACAGTTCGGGTTATGTAAAAATCAATAGCTTGATTGAAGGTGATGCACTATACAATGAGCAGCCTATCTTGGCAACACGTCGCATCCTTACTGCTGTAGATAGTGAGGGTATCGTATTGGTAAAATCGCATCCTTGGTATTTCTAATAAATAATCTTTAAAACGCATTGATATGAAATTGAGTAAAATCCTTCTCGTTGCTGTTGCAGCTTGTTTTATCTCTTGCGGTCCTGAGCGACCCATTGACGATGACTTTGATGATGGCAAAAACGACCCTGTTGTAGACGTACCCAACAATCCGGATAATGATAATAACACCGACACCCCCGATGAACCTCTTGTACCTTCAAGCAAATTGGTTGGTGCCGACCTCTCGCAGTGGCTGGGCTACAAAAACGATAATGCTGTGTGGAAAGATAACGGCGTTACAATAACCGATTTACCCCAATTCTTTTCGGACAATGGCTACAATATTGCTCGTTTGCGCCTCTTTGTCAATCCCGACCTCTCTTCTACAGCCTGCCAAGACCTCGATTATGTAATAGCAAGTGCGCGTGCCATGCGCGATGCCGGCATGTCGATATGCCTCGATTTTCACTACTCCGACACTTGGGCAGATCCCGGCAAGCAATACATTCCTGCCGAATGGCAAAACCTCTCGGCAACCGACCTCGCCGAGAAGGTATACACCTATACCAAGGAGACCTTGAACACCCTCAAAAACGAGAATATTGTGCCTACTCACATACAGATAGGTAATGAAATTACTGCCGGAATGTTGTGGGATGCGGGTCACGTGAGCGTATGGGGCGACAAGTATGACACTGCAACACAATGGAATAACTTTATCTTAATGTTGAGCAAAGCATCTGCTGCTTGTCGTGAAGTATGTCCCGAAGCCAAGGTTGTCGTTCACATCGACCGTGGTTGCGATGTCGAGACCTCGCGTCGCTACTATGAGCGCATCAAAGATGTTGATTACGACGTAATAGGTCTTAGCTACTACCCCTATTGGCACGGTTCACTCTCGCAGTTAAGCACTACTGTACGCACTCTTTCTGCCAATCATGCCGACAAAGAGATAATGGTAGTAGAAACAGGATTTGGTTATAACGAATGGAGCGACGATAGCGCCACTGCCGACTATGGTAGTTATGCATCGACCCCCGAAGGTCAGAAACAATTCCTTACAGCACTCGTTTCTACCCTCAAGCAATGCAATAAAGTAACAGGCGTATTCTATTGGTTCCCCGAAGAAACCTATATAGATTGGCGTAGTACCTATCGCATAGACCTCAATCGTGGACTTTTCAATAAAGATACCGGCAATGCCCTACCCGCTTTCTATTGCCTGCCCGAGTTTGCGAAAGAGTGATAGAAATATTGCAGACGATTATTATAAAACACCCCGCATTACTCATACAATGAGAATACTGCGGGGTGAATATTTATTACTATTTGTTTAATAAAGAACACTCAACTAATCAAGAGAATAGAACAGGAAGATAAAACTTCACTACTTATCTTCTTATGGTTCACAAACAATGCGAAAGCCGTTGAAACAAAAGTCATCAGACGGAGTGTTTTTTCCGCGATAAGAGACTCGGCAACTCTGCGCATTGTCACACCAACTACCCCCACGAAGTACGCGATATGAACCGTATGTAGGACCTAACGAATTGCTTCCTGAACGGTTGTTGTAGCTGACATACAAATCACTACACCACTCACAAGCATTGCCACTCATATCATACAATCCTAACTCATTTGGGGCTTTAGTACCAACAGAATGTAAGCCGAAAATTCTTGTTGATAAACCTGCATTTGCACTATACCAAGCTACATCATATATGTTGTTACTGCCACTATATTTATAACCTTTGCTCAAGTTTCCCCCTCGTGCTGCGTACTCCCACTCTGCCTCTGTTGGCAAACGGAATGTTAGACCGGTAAGTTCTGATAACCGCTTACAAAACTCTAATGCTTCATTATAGTTTACATAATAGATAGGATAATTATCACCTAATCCAAGCAATGTTATCTGAGTATTAAATTTCTTATGTTTGAAGCTCATTTTATATACATGTTCTTGTAAAGTTTCACCCATTACAGCTTGCCAAAGAGCTTGAGTGACTTCATACTTACAAATATAATATGATGAGAGGTTTACTCTTTGAATTGGACTTTCGTCGTATTGGGTTTCAGTACCTTGTTCTGACGTTGCTCCCATACGAAACATACCACCCTCTACATAGACCATATTCTCTATAAGTTTTTCTATTACTCGACGTTCGGTTGTAGTTAAAATGTTTGACAAACGAGGCGTTAAACCAATTATATTTGGATTAAAATGCTGACTATCACTATTATTGTATTGAGTGTTTACCTGTGAGCCTAACAAACCCGCAACTAGTCTTGATATAGCTGATTCAACTGAAGGCAAGGTTGGTATAGCCATCTCCATAAGGGTTTGTACCATAGATGCTGTTTCTATCCTATATAGTTGTGATGATATGTATATTTTACAATTAGGATTAGTGAAATCTGTAGTTGAGGCATTCAATTCGGTGAATATAATATATTTAGCATCAGAAACTTCACCTATCTTTTTACACACATTGTTTGGCGTAGGAGACTTACCGTCGAGTTTTAGCTGTTGCCTTATATCATTCATATTAATTTCAAACACCTCATAGTCTTCAGATGATGTGCATGCATCAATTATATTCTGCCGAAGTGTAGTTTTAAAGCCGATGTCAAATTTACTATCATTCCTATCAATAACATCAGCAACGACTATTTTCTTCTTAGCAAATATACGAAAACCTTGCGCTGTAGCAATATTGGGCAGTAATAATGCTACAACGCAAAAAAATAATATTAATTTTTTACGCTCCATATTATACTTTTAAATCGAACCAACTAATTCTATTGTAAGATTGCAACAAGCCGAATTTAAACAATCGATACTTGCATAAGTTCTCACCGATGATGAAGCTACAATTTTACCTGTAGAGGTATTTACAATACGTGCACTCAATAGCACAGTCTTTTTATCTAATGGGGTAATCTCGGATATAAGAATGTAGTCTAGCAATTGTTTTTTTAAGTAATTACGAGTAGAAGATGATATATTGCCGGTTACGTCGAAATTCATATCAAACTTATTAAAATTAATATTCATATAGCCCTCGTAACCTTCAGAGTTGGTAATAGCATCAGTCAATGCACTGCGAATATATACTTTTGTGCCGTCTGCAACTTCGCCACTTTTGTCAACAACTTCTGTAATAGCAACTTTCTTGGCTTTATAGAACTGAGCAGAAACATTTGCTGTAGTAGCAATTACTAAGAGAATCAGTAATAAAATAGTCCTTTTTTTCATAATAAACAGTTGTTTTTTAATAGTATTTTTGAATTTTGATTATTTCAATATTAAGATGCTATCAATCAACAACCGACTATTTACATAAGGATATAAAAACGGTGTGGAGATTCTCTGTCTTATCCTATTCTCAGGTCTTGGCGTACCCTATGTCATAGACAAGACAACAGCCCCACACCGGAGTTGCTATTATGTACTACACAAAGTAGCTGCATAGGCAACCGATGTAGGTGCTATCGTCTATCATCTTCATGACATAACAAACCGCCAAGTTTGAGAATAGAAGATAATATTAATAACACCTAATAAAAACGCGAAATAAAGCTGTCGCCACAGCCTATAACGCAATGTTTTACAAAGGTAAATAAAATTTTATAAAAAAGTGTTCCTATAGAGAAAAAAGTTGAAACGTCACATTCTCTTTGCTATTTCATCGGTAGTAAAGAGTGTAAATACAGGTTTGCCGTCGGGGGTGTAGTTGGGTGTGGCAAGTGCAAAGAGGTCGCCAATGAGTTGCTCCATCTCGGTGGGGGTAAGTACTTGCCCAACGGGTATTGCTGCCGATTGTGCCAACGAAAGTGCTATGCGCTCAAAGAGGTCGCCGGCAAGGTCGCCGTCGGTATTCTCGGCTGCCATAAACATCTGCTCTATAAGGTTTGATACTTCGAGCCCTTCTATACCTGCCGGCATACCACATACCGAGTAGCTACCGCTACCCATATCCGATAGGTCGAACCCAAGTTGTTGCAATGCAGGTTCTACCTCGGCAAAGAGTGCTGCACGCGAGGGTGATAGTTGTATGAGTTGTGGATACAGCATTTGCTGCGATGGCAACGATTGTTCGCCTGCACGTCGCTCCATATATTGTTCAAATAGTATGCGTGTGTGCGCGCGGTGTTGGTCGACAAGCAATAGCCCATTCTTTGAAGGGGTTACGATATATCGCCCCTTAAACTGCATATAGAGCGATGGCGCTTGCGTTGTCTTGCTGTCGATATTGAGACTCGATTGTATATACTCCCCTCCTACGTTGGTGGTCATGACATTGTCATTGTTGGGCGAAGGAATTAAATCGTCTGCAAAATCATTGCCGGCATCGGGCAAAGCAGAGTCGTTGCGATTGGATGTAAAACCATCATACAACTTCTGCCAATCATAGTCGGGGCGCTTGGCAGAACCGGAGCGCGATGATGGGTTGAATGGATTGTACGACGGATTGTACCCCTTCGATGGCATGGTGGCGTGTGCACCTTGTGTATAGGTGGGTATATCGGGAGCATCTTCCATATCAAAGTCGATAGAAGGCGCAGCACAGAACTTGCCCAACGCCTCCTTTACTGCTGCCAATACTATGGGCCATATAGCCTGTTCGTTCTCAAACTTTATCTCGGTCTTGGTGGGATGTATATTGACGTCGATGGTATCGGGTGCAACGCTGAAATTGAGGAAATAGTTGGGCATCTCGTTTTGAGGTATCAGCTCTTCGTATGCCTTCATTACAGCCTTATGAAACCCTGCATGACGCATGTAACGACCGTTGACAAAGAGGTATTGCAGCGCTCCGCGTTTACGAGCTGCCTCGGGCTTACCTACATAACCGTTGAGCGACACGATTGAGGTCTGCGCCTCGACGGGTAGCAGTTGCTGATTGAGGCTCTTGCCAAAGAGCGAAACAATGCGTTGGCGCAACGAGCCGGAAGGAAGTCGGTGCAACTCGTGGTCGTTGTGTATGAGTACAAATTCTACCTCGGTATTGACCAAAGCCATACGTTCAAATTCGTTGATGATATTGCTCAACTCAACTTGATTGCTCTTGAGAAATTTGCGACGAGCCGGCACGTTAAAGAAGATGTTTTTGATGCAGAAGTTGCTTCCAACAGGTGCCGATATAGCCTCTTGCGACTCGCATTGCGATGCCGCTATACGCAGGCAAGTACCTACCTCGTCTTCGGCTCGGCGGGTGCGCAATTCTACTTGTGCAATGGCTGCAATAGAGGCAAGCGCCTCACCGCGAAATCCCATAGTGCGCAGTGCAAAGAGGTCGTCGGCTTGGCGTATCTTGGACGTTGAGTGTCGCTCAAAAGCCAATCGAGCATCGGTAGGCGACATGCCGCAACCGTTGTCTATAACTTGTATAAGTGTGCGACCGGCATCCTTCAAGATAATTTGTATTGAGGTTGCACCTGCATCGACAGCATTCTCTACAAGCTCTTTGATAACCGATGCGGGGCGTTGTATTACCTCGCCGGCAGCTATTTGGTTGGCTACTGAATCGGGTAAAAGGTGTATTATGTCGCTCATGATTGTATGCTCTATAAATTAAATTTGTGGCGAGTGGTGCGACGTTGGTCTTCGTTCTCGGTCGCTACCGGTGCAATGGGTCGACGATAAATATCGTCTTTATCTTTGGGACGACGCTCGCCATACCATATATATCGTTGCAGAAACATTATATCGTTCGATAACTTATCAAGCGGGTACATCTTCCCACTGACATTAGGCCACATCACCATCTTTTCCATCTGATTGTCCTTCAGAAAAATATTGAGGAAACTACCATTGGCATGGAACATACCGGTGAGTGTCGAGTCGCTCTCTTGTGGATAGAAAATGGCTACTACATTGCCTTTAGTCTCTATTCGGCGCATTTCATTGTCTTCAAAGAATGCCTTTATCTCGTTGCCTTCCATTTGGTCGTAGTATTGTTCTTCCTTGTGTTGTGTAGCAAATGCCGAGTTGATGACATGTGCCCAATCAATGGTCGAATCGTTGAAGAACATACGTATAGTATCGCCAAAAATCTGTTGATTTTCGCTCCAAATAATAGGCTCGTCATACATTGTCAATGAACTATCGCGCGACAAATATTGCAACGAATCGCACACACCTTGTGCATCAACACGATAGAAACGAACGCCATAAAAGGCACGCAACACGCGAGTAGAGTCGGTGTCGTTGAATGCCATGAGCGTGTCGGCATGCATGTATAGCGTGTCGCGGCGCGAAAACTCCATGACACGAGCGCTATCGGTAGCAAAAGTATAGTCGGTCTTTTCGTTGTAGAAGCCATACTGCCCCTCCATGATGACTTTCTGCGTAGAGTCGATCATAAACATGTTGCCAAATGCTTCGCCATAACCGGCATTACGGTCGTAGTAGAGTGTGTCGCCGGTGAGCATGCGATGGTCGCTGATAAGTTGTGAACGGTCGAGCAGCATGGCAAGGTCTTTGGCGGTATCGTACCAGCCATTGGTGGTGTATATGATATCTTCGTCCGACACAACTGTTGATGGTCCAAACAGATTGCTTATCTTGCTGTCGGTGTTGTATGTCATTGTATCGGAGTATATTACATAATCGGGGTTGGTAAGTACAACGTCGTAGTTAAACTTGGCATCTTTGGTGGAAGGTGAATACTCACCATAGACCGATACCAACTCGTTGCGGTCGTCGATGATAGTGCCACCTACAAAGTAGTAACCCAGATTTTCTGCCATATCGTAGTTAAGGCTGTCGGTAAAGAGCGTTACATTGTGATTGATCATGTAGACATTGTTGCGCAATCGTGCAAGCTGCTCGGCACCGTTGTAATAGAGCACATCGCCAAAGATAAAGAGTGTATCGCCTTGCTCCATGCGCACGTTGCCAAAGGCATCGAGCGAGTTGTTTTTCTCGTAGAAATAGGCACTATCGCAATACATATACATGCTGTCTTTGCGAAACTGCACATTGCCATGCAGCACCTTATAGTCGGCACTCATTTCGGCATCGAAAGTGAGTGAATCGGCATGCAACAGATATACTTTGTCTTTCTTCTGTTGATCATCCGACCGATTGGCAGTGCTGTCTTGTATTTGTGGAACTCCCAGTACGGTAGTTGCCAACAGTAATACAAACAACAAGGGGGCAATGCGTGACTTATTCATGCTCTTATTATTGCTTTTGTTGTTTTATCCAACCGTCATACTTAAACTCGCAGTTGCGCCATCCATCTTTGATGCGCACGTAGGTGTCTTTGCGTTTTTGGTTGATCCAATTTTGCAGAATTTCGCCTCTCTTCTTGCCTTCGAGCAAGCTGGCTATGACCTGATAGTCGTTGACAAGGTCGGCACGGTGTGCTTCACGACGAGAGCGCAACTTCACAATCATCACAACCTCTTTGTTGTTCTTCACGTCGATAGTTGTAATGGGTTTCGATATATCCCCTACTTCCATTGTGGCAATAGTCTTGGCAATGTCTTGAGGCAGCTCGCTCATCTCAAAGCGAGTTGAACCGGTTTGAGGATTGCTCATTATACCTTCGTTGTAGCGAGTGTCTTTGTCTTGCGACACATAGGGCGTTGCCTCCTCAAAGGTTATTTTCTTTGCCAAAATATCGGCGCGGATCGAGTCGAGTTGGTTGATCGACTCGATAATATCTTTTTGCGACACTTTGGGTTTGAGCAAGATGTGGCGACAGTTTATCTGGTCGCCGCGCTTCTCTATAAGTTGTATGATGTGATAACCAAACTCGGTTTCAACAATTTTTGATACTCGCTTGGGGTCGTTCAGGTTGAAGGCTACTGCTGCAAATTCGGGTGCCAATGTACCTTTGCTCACAAAACCCAATTCGCCACCTCGCAGCGCCGAGCCGGGATCTTCAGAGTGCAAGATAGCCAATGTCGAAAACTCGCGTTCGCCCGAGTTTACTTGCTCCGAAAATTCGCGCAATTGTGCTTTTACGTTGTCAATCTCTTGTTGTGGTACTCGAGGATATAGTGCTATAACTTGTACCTCAACCTGCATGGGTATAGTGGGTAGACTGTCCTTCGACAATGAGTTATAGAATTTGCGTACCTCGGCAGGCGTAACTTTAATGTCGCTGACAAGTGTGCGTTGCACCTCTTGCACGATATTGTTGTCGCGTACGTTATTGGCAAGTTCCTCGCGTATCTCTTTGAAGGGCTTGCGGAAGTACTCCTCTACTTTCTCTTTCGAGCCTATCTGCTCTATAAAGTAGTTGAGTCGCATATCAACCTCTTGATTTACGCTGCTTTCGGGCACAAGAATAGTATCGAGCTTGGCTTGATGAAGATACAATTTCTGCACTGCAATCATCTCAGGAATAACGCAATATGGGTCGCCGTCAATCTCCTGACCTTCATACTGCATTTGTTGTATTTGTCGCTCAACCTCCGAGCGATAGATGGGCTCATCACCCACTACCCACACAACTTCTTCAATGATATTATCTTGTCCTACTTGTACTTGCTTCTGTGCAAATGACGTAGTTGCCATAATTGCACTTGCCAACAATATTGCTTTCTTCATATCTCTTTTATAGTTTTACTGCTGTCGTATCGACTGCAACATTATAAAATCGCTCCACTATTCCATCTGCTACTGCCTCGTTGTATAGTTCGCGTTCCAACTCTTTGTTAAACTCTACTCGGCGCTCGTTGAGCAATATCTCCATAATTCGTGGACGAGCAAATTCATAAGGCATCACTTCGCCCGCTGTGAGGTAGCAATCGATATACAACAAGTATATCTGGTCATCGCTTTTGTGCTCAAACGTTTTGCGAGTACGCAGGAAATTATTGTCGTCGGTAAAGTCGTACGGTATGTTATCTTTTACATCGTCAAACCACACCCAACGGTCGAAGAAATAGTCATATCCAATGGCATTTTTTATGGCATATTTCTCGATATTCTCTACACCATTGGTCTTTGCTGCCGATACCCACTTGCGCAACGAAGACAACTGTGGTGCATTGACAGGCACTTTCAACAGCAGACCTTTTACAATGGGCTTGTGCAACTTAAACTCCGAGCTATGTGCTTCATAAAAACCGAATAATGTATCTTCGGGCAGATTGGCTGCAATGCGTTCGTCGGAGAGGCGCTTGCGATACTCATGGCTGAAAAGATCATGGCGATACTCCTCTACCAATCGTTCAAGGCGCTCGACATCAGGCAGATTTTTACGTGCCATTTCATACAGCAGCTGGTCGGCAATCCAATCGTCGATGTACCTGTTGGCAAACACCATTTGCATTGAGTCATTCAATCCTACGGGCATTACTTCGTCGAGCTGTTGCTGTGTAAACGTAGCTGTACCCACCCTTGCCAATACATCTTGGGCTGTGGTCTGTTTACGGCAACATCCCCATACCGATAGTATGAGGATGGTACACATAGATATATGTATTATCGACTTCACTGTTGTATATGTTTCGTCGCTAAATTTACAACGAATTATTTAAATAATACTGTTAGTTAATGGTTTTTAATACATCTTCGTTTTTAACAACCGTAGCTTTCTTGTTCAAGTTCTCAACCCAACGTTTCTCGAGGTATTCTTGATAGTCGGCAGTTGCTTTACCCTTCACATCGAGATATGTTTCGGGTGCTTTCAATGTTTTGCCTAACACAAACACTACGGGAAGGTTTTCGTCGCGTTGTGCTTTTGCGCCTGCAAAAACAAGTTCATCAACATATTTGTTTGCTCCTTCAATGTAAAGTCCACGCTCCAACGAAACGTTTGTTACCGAGTCATTGTTGAATGTCTTGGCTATATCGAGTGCAGCATTGTCATTTTTCGATTTTTTCAAGAGTTTTTTCACTTCTTGAGCCACACTGTCATTTACACAAGAAACTACATAGCCTTTGAAGTGAGGACGATCCCAAGTGTATGATTTTTTGTTCTTTTTGAAGAATTTTTCCAAACCCTTGGTGTCGGTCGAAGCTTTCTCCCACACTTCGCGGTTGCTTATCTCAAAGAGCAACATGCCATCGCGATACTCGTTGATAAGGTTGCGATATTCGGGATATTTAGCCGAGAGCGTATTCATTTCCAAAGCTATCAAGCCCTCTTCGGCTTGACGATTAATCTCATTTCTGAGCACCTTATCTACAACAGCATTGGCGGGAATACGATGTACCTTGATGTTTTTTGCAACATCTTTAGCAGTGATTTTCTTGTCGGCATATGTTGCAAAAGTAATATCTTGTTGAGCAAGTGTAGCGACAAAAGTAGAGTCTATCTTGCCACCGCTCAATGCTACGGCTGTTGCTACTTGTACTTCGTCGAGTTTATAGTTGTGCTCGTTTTTAAGGCGCTCTATCATAGCTTGATGTGCCATGCCGCCACGCTCGTCGCGGGCAATGCGTTGAGCCAACTCGTTACGCAACTCGTCAAATGAGCGAACATCGCGTTTGTCAAGCAACTTGATGATATGATAACCATAAGTTGAGCGTACAGGTGCTGCTATTGCACCTACTTCAAGACCGAATGCAGCATCTTCAAATTCTTTTACAAAGTCGCCCGAGCCACACCAAGGCAGTTCACCGCCGCGCATCGAGTTTGATTGGTCGTTCGATTTCTCACGAGCCATTTGAGTAAAGTCTGCACCTGCCATCAAGTCGTTATAGATAGCCTCGGCTTCGGCTTTCTTTTGAGCATCAACTTCGGGAGTTGCATCACGAGGCACCATCAAGAAGATGTGTGCACAAAGGCGCTCACCGCGGTCGGCGCGTACGTTATGAACCTTGATAACGTGGTAGCCAAAACGTGTCTCAACGGGGTCTGACACTGCACCGGGTGCCATTGCAAAGGCAACCTTTTCAAAGGGATAGATAAGTCTTCCACCTTTGATGTAACCAAGGTAACCTCCTCTCGATTGCGAACCGGGGTCGTCTGAATATTGTTGTGCGAGTGCTGCAAAGTCTTCACCTGCTTGTGCTCTTGCTGCTACATCTTTTGCTTTAGCCAGAGCGGCAGTTTTGGCAGCTTCGTCGGGGAATTGTCCGAATGATACAAGTATATGGCTTATCTCAACATTCTTGCAATAGTTGTTGTATGCCTCTTGCAGCAGCTTCTCTTCAGTTGCGCGGTCGGTAAGATAAGGTTTTGCAAGTTCCTTACGATAACCGTCAAGTTCGTTGACAAATGCTTTTGTTGTATCAATACCTGCTTTTTCGGCAGCATCAACTTTGAGTTTGTAATTGATAAATAAAGGTAGATATTCATCGAGAGTTTTAACGTCGACCTGTTGTTTGTTGTTTTTGTGGTAGATATATTCAAACTCCGATTTTGTTACATCTTTACCATTGATGGTCATAATCACAGCATCGTCTTGAGCCATGACATTACCACTCATTACGGCTGCAATAAGAGCCGAGATAATCCATTGTTTCTTCATGATTTTATGGTTGTTTATAGCCTTCTTTTTTTGTTTGTATTAGTAAAATTACAATGCAGTTTTGTTTATTTTATAAAACGAGGACAACAGACAAAAAATTGCCTGTCGCCCTGTTAATATAAGTTTATATAAAATAATATATCCGCATTATTGTCCTCTACTATAATTGGGAGCTTCACTTGTAATATTTACGTCGTGCGGATGGCTCTCGGCAACACCGGCATTGGTAATGCGTGTAAACTTGGCTTTGTGCAATTCGTCAATATTCTGAGCACCGCAGTAGCCCATACCGGCACGCAAGCCACCAATCATCTGATATACTACCTCATACAACGAGCCTTTATAAGGCACACGAGCAGCAATACCCTCGGGAACGAGTTTCTTGGCATCGTTTTCGTCGGCTTGGAAGTAGCGGTCTTTCGAGCCTTTCTCCATTGCTTCGAGTGAACCCATACCACGATAAGACTTAAACTTACGTCCGTTGTAAATAATAGTTTCGCCCGGTGACTCTTCAACACCTGCCAACATACCACCCAGCATGACAGAGTATGCACCGGCTGCCAATGCTTTGACAATATCGCCCGAGTAGCGTATACCACCATCGGCAATCAGAGGCACTCCTGTGCCCTCAAGGGCTTTTGCTACATCATATACAGCAGAGAGCTGGGGAACACCCACACCTGCAATGACACGTGTTGTACAAATAGAGCCGGGACCAATACCTACTTTCACGCCATCGGCACCTGCTTCAACAAGGTATTTTGCAGCCTCGCCTGTTGCTATATTACCAACAACAACGTCGAGATTGGGATATTTGGCTTTGACAGCTTTCAATACACCGACAACACCTTTGCTATGACCATGAGCTGTATCAATAACGATAGCATCTACACCGGCAGCAACAAGTGCATCAACGCGGTCCATCGAGTCGCCTGTTACACCTACTCCGGCAGCTACACGCAGACGACCAAGCTCGTCTTTGCAAGCATAAGGTTTGTCCTTGGCTTTGGTGATATCTTTATATGTAACAAGTCCTATGAGGTGATTGTCTTTATCGACAACGGGCAATTTCTCGATTTTGTACTTTTGAAGTATTTCGGCTGCCTCGTGCAAGTCGGTCGATTGAGTGGTGGTTACCAAGTTGTCCTTGGTCATCACGTCGTCGACAAGCGAGTTGAGGTTGCGCTCGAAACGCAAGTCGCGGTTGGTAACGATACCTACCAATTTACCCTCTTCGTCTACTACGGGGATACCACCAATGTGATATTCTTTCATCATAGCCAACGCATCGGCAACAGTCGAGCCGCGAGTGATTGTAACAGGATCATATATCATACCATTCTCGGCACGTTTTACGGCATGTACCTGACGTGCTTGCTCGGCAATAGGCATGTTTTTGTGAATTACACCGATACCACCTTCACGAGCAATGGCAATAGCCAATTTTGCCTCGGTAACGGTATCCATAGCCGCCGAAACAATAGGCACATTCAACTTGATATTGCGTGAGAATTTTGTCGCTAACTCGACATTGCGAGGAAGTACCTCAGAATAAGCGGGTATTAACAAGACATCGTCAAATGTCAACCCGTCCATAACTACCTTGTCTGCAATAAATGACATAATGTATAAGCATTAAATTTTATTGCATGCAAAGATACACACTTTCGGCGAACAAACATAGTATATGGCGATTTTTTTTTAGAAAAAATTAGGTCAACCCTACCCTTCCCACATATCCCACATGGCTTTCACTTGGCGAAACCCATTTTCAAGGCGAATCATATTGGCAACCATAAAGCTGTAGAAGTCGTTCCATTGCTCTTGACGGTGTATATCAAGACCGCTTTTGGCGCAATATATTCTTATAACTCTCTTGCCGCACTCGCGCTCGTATCGGGTGTCCCATATCAATGGCTCGTCAAACTCGGCTTCGAGCATTTCACGATATTCGCAGAAGTGATTATATAACTTACGTTGCTGCTCTTCGTTGCGATGGCTTATTTCAAGTATTACAAATGCTCCATCTCGTGTAGCATCAAACATCATTGCAACACCTTTCATACGGGTGTTGTGAAGCATAAATTTATGGCGACGATTTTTCAGTTCGGGATAATCCTCGGCATAAGCGCTCAATCCATCCCAAAATCTCTTTTTAAGTTCTTTTACTTCTTCCTTTGAATACATGTTGCGAAGTTACTACATTTTTACCAATTTACAATAATTATAATGGTTGTAATATACAACTAAATGTGAATAAATATACAATTTAGGAGTAAACCATGGAAAATTATTTAATTTTTTTACAAAAATATTTGTTTTTATGAATATTCATATTATATTTGCAGTGAAGAACCTTTTCATCATACTTGTTATATGTAATGCCGACTGGTGCGAGATGCATCGGTCGGCAATGATTTTATTAGATTTTTTTTTACATCAAAGTGACGCTCTCAACATTTATTTGTAATTTCGCGCCTCGAAAACATTAACCAAACACTCTACTATATGCGAGCTATCATTACAATCGTACTTCTTATTATATCAAATGTATTCATGACCTTTGCTTGGTATGGACATCTCAAACTACAAGAGACAAAAGTTGTGAGTAATTGGCCCCTATACGGAGTAATCTTGTTGTCGTGGGGAATAGCTCTATTTGAGTACTGTTTTCAAGTTCCAGCCAACCGAATGGGCTTCCGCGAGAACGGCGGACCATTCTCGCTTATGCAGTTGAAAATTATTCAAGAAGTCATCACACTTGTAGTGTTTACCGTCTTCTCTACCCTACTTTTCAAGGGCGAGTCGTTGCAATGGAACCACATCGCAGCATTCCTGTGCCTCATCGGTGCTGTTTACTTCGTGTTTATGAAATAAAAAAGTCGATTGACTGATTTATATCATATTCAATCGACTTTAATATTTAATTTATTTCCGACACTCTAAAACTCGCTTGTAAAGTGGAAGCGTATTTTGGGGAAGTCGGTTTGAGCCATTTGTAGTACGTAGCCCGAGTCTGCCATAAACACATCTCGACCATCCTTGTCTACGCACATATATTGAGCTTTCCGGCGCTTGAAGTTTTCGAGAGCTTCGGCATCGTCGCTCTCTATCCAACATGCTTTGTACATGCTGATGGGTTCCCAGCGACATTGTGCACCGTATTCGTGAAGGAGGCGGTACTCGATAACCTCAAATTGCAGTTGTCCCACCGTACCGATGATTTTGCGACCATTGAATTGGTTGGTAAACAACTGGGCAACACCTTCGTCCATGAGTTGGTCGATACCCTTTTGCAGTTGCTTCGACTTCATGGGATCGTTGTTCTCGATGTACTTGAACATTTCGGGCGAGAACGAGGGTAAACCCTTGAAGTGAAGTTCCTCGCCTTCGGTAAGTGTATCGCCAATCTTGAAGCTACCGGTATCGGGCAAACCTATAATATCGCCGGGGAAGGCATCATCGACAACAGATTTTTTCTGAGCCATAAAGGCTGTAGGACTGCTGAAACGCATCATCTTGCCACTGCGTACGTGCTTGTAGTTGGCATTACGTTCAAACTTACCCGAGCATATCTTAACGAACGCAATACAACTGCGGTGGTTGGGGTCCATGTTGGCATGGATCTTAAAGACGAAGCCTGTAAACTTCTCTTCCTCGGGCTTCACTTCGCGTTCAATAGCTTGAATAGCCTTGGGTGTAGGCGCAATCTTAACGAAACAATCGAGCAACTCTTTTACACCGAACATGTTGAGTGCCGAGCCGAAGAATACGGGGGCAAGCTGTCCCGACAGATAATCTTCCACCTCAAACTCGGGATAAACACCATCGAGCAACTCGAGGTCAGTACGTAGCTTCTCTGCCTCGCGAGCACCAATGTAACTGTCCAATTCGGGGCTGTTTACGTCGCTCAACTCGATACGCTCGGTTACCACTTGCTTGTTGGGTGTGAAAAGATTGAGGTTCTGCTCATACATATTATATACACCCTTAAATGTAGCACCTATACCAATGGGCCATGAGAGTGGGCGAACCGATATTTTGAGTTCACTCTCCAGCTCGTCGAGAATATCGAATGCATCGCGACCCTCGCGGTCGAGCTTGTTGACAAACACTATTACGGGGGTATTGCGCATACGGCACACCTCCATCAGTTTGCGGGTCTGTTGCTCCACACCCTTTGCCACGTCGACAACGATAATTACACTATCGACAGCGGTGAGTGTACGGTATGTATCCTCTGCAAAGTCTTGGTGACCGGGTGTATCAAGGATATTTATTTTGTAGTCGCCATAGTTAAATCCCATAACCGATGTAGCAACCGATATACCACGTTGTTTCTCAATCTCCATCCAGTCGCTGGTAGCAGTCTTTTTTATCTTGTTAGACTTCACAGCACCGGCTATATGTATAGCACCACCAAAAAGCAACAACTTCTCGGTGAGGGTTGTCTTACCGGCATCGGGGTGACTGATAATGGCAAACGTGCGTCTTTTAGCAATTTCTTCGGAAAGTGTACTCATATAATATGTATCTGTCGTATAAATTAATTTTCGATTTACAGTTCCAATTCGCCGGCTTTTTCCATGCGATATTTCTCGGCAAGAGTGGTTATAAAGGCTGTTATATCTTTTATCGCTTTGATAGTATCGGCACTCACTTCTCGTTGTTGCAGGCGCAACATCAATATGCCATAGAGGGCGTTGAAGCAAGTCTCTATCTCTCCCACTTGTGCGCCTTGCGACTTGGCTCGCAACTCTACAATATAAGGTAGTGCCTTGTAGAATGCAGCTGTATAGAAGGGCTCACGAGGCGATTTGAGTAGGCGCAAATGCAAGTCGGTAAGGTCGATGATAACGTTTTTATTGAGCTGTAAGTGCCCTTTCTCGGCGACACCCTCGCTACGCATCATATCGACAAGGCTCTCATACCACTCATATAGTGCTGTACGTTGCTCATCGCTTATACCGGTATAGGCATCGACAATCTCGGTGCGTATGCGGTCTAAATCCAATTTGTATGCTCTTATAATATCCTCTATTTGCCACATATAGAGCAAATATTCGGCAATATTCTCTTTTTTCTTTGCGCTGGCGGTAAACATATAAATTAGCCTCTTTGTAAATATGGGTGCAAAGGTAATATAAATTTTCTTACCTTTGCGCACAGCAATGAAGATAAGCGCAATGAAGAATATATACTTGCAACTTTTCACGTCATTTATGAAGATTGGAGCATTCACCTTTGGTGGTGGATGGGCAATGATACCACTCATTGAGCGTGAAGTGGTCGACAAGCATAAATGGATAAGTCGTGAGGAATTTATCGACGAACTTGCTGTTGCTCAATCTCTACCCGGTATTTTGGCGGTCAACATATCGGTTCTTGTAGGTAATAAACTGCGCGGTGTAAAAGGGAGTCTTGCAGCGGCATTGGGTACTATCCTACCGTCATTTGTCATTATACTGCTCATTGCCATGTTTTTTGTTCGCATATACGACAACCCTGTTGTTGCAAGTATCTTCAAAGGCATACGACCGGCTGTTGTTGCGCTTATCGTTGCTCCTGTACTCTCTACAGCCAAGAGCGCTCACCTCAATCGTTGGACTTTTATAATACCCATCGTTGTTGCCTTGGCAATATGGCTGTGTGGCGTTTCGCCTATATGGTGCATCATATTGGGCGGATTGGGTGGATATATATATTATGTACTGACTCACAACGCCTCGATAGAAAGCAAGAAGAAAGGAGGTGAGCAATGTTAACATATTTGTCGCTCTTCCTCACTTATCTGAAGATAGGATTGTTTGGATTTGGTGGCGGTTATGCCATGCTCTCGCTTATACAACACGAAACAGTCGAGGTGGTACACTGGGGCGAAACTGCTCCTTGGCTCACACAGAGCGAGTTTACCGACATCGTTGCCATATCGCAAATGACCCCCGGACCTATCGGTATTAATAGCGCAACATACATAGGTTATAGCGTAACAGGCAGTGTATTGGGCTCTATTGTAGCTACTATTGCCGTATGCCTGCCGTCGTTTTTGCTCGTACTGTTTGTCAGCCGATTTATATTGCGACACAAAGAAAATCCTATCATAAAAAGCATATTCAAAGGTCTTCGTCCTGTTGTGGTAGGACTTATAGCTTCGGCGGCATTGTTGCTGATGAACCGCGAAAACTTCTCGGACAACACATTCAGCATAGCTATTGCCGTCGTGTCGTTTATTCTTGTATATTTTACCAAACTACATCCGATATTTATTATCATCCTTGCCGGCGTGGCGGGATACATCATCTATTGATATGAAAAGTTACGACGAACTTATAGAGGAACTATTCAACCGCTTTCCTGCTTTTCAACAAGTAGGAGCCGGTGCATACAAACCCGGACTTGAAAATGCCGAGGCCCTCGATGCCTATTTTGGTCATCCTCATCGCAAGTTTCGCACCATACACGTGGGAGGAACCAATGGCAAAGGTTCAACTTCGCACACACTTGCAGCTATATTGCAAAAGAGTGGCTATAAGGTTGGATTGTATACCTCACCACACCTTGCCGACTTCCGCGAGCGCATACGCATCAATGGTGAAATGATTTCGCGCGAAGCTGTCGAGGCTTTCTTGTTGGCTCATAGCGATGATGCTTTCAGTTTCCGCCCTTCATTCTTTGAATTGACAACTTTTATGGCATTTACCTATTTTGCCGAGCAGAATGTCGACGTCGCTATCATTGAAGTAGGTCTTGGTGGTCGTCTTGATACAACAAATGTTATTACCCCCGATATCAGTATTATTACCAATATCAGTCTTGACCACGTTGCTATGCTCGGTCATGACTGCCCTTCTATCGCACGTGAAAAGGCGGGTATCATAAAAAGCGGTATTCCCGCTATTATTGGCGAGGCTGAAGGTGATGTAAAAAAGGTTTTTGTGCAACGAGCTGCCGAAGTGGGTGCTCCTATTACATTTGCTCAAGAACGCGGCATCATAACCTCTGCCCTATCAACAACCGGAAAATGGCAATATGAAAGCAGCATTGCCGGTACAATATGTGGCGAGTTGGGTGGATTGTGTCAAGAGAAAAATGCCGCTACTATACTTACAGCTGTCGAGCAACTACAACACTTGGGTTATAATATTACAGAGGATGCCATAAAAGAAGGTTTTGCCAACGTAACAACATTGACAGGATTGCGCGGACGCTGGCAACGCCTGAGCGAACATCCTCTTGTTATATGCGATACCGGGCACAACATAGGAGGCATACAATACATTGCTCAACAGCTTGCCAATACACCTTGCAACACATTGCGCATTGTGCTTGGCATGGTCAACGACAAAGATATTTCGGGTGTTATTTCGATGCTGCCTACCGATGCTCAATATTACTTCACTCAAGCATCTGTAGCACGTGCATTGTCGGCAGACGAAGTGGCTGCAATAGGTGCTCAACATGGTTTACATGGTAAACCCTACCCCTCCGTTCTACAAGCCTATCATGCTGCCCTCAATGATGCCGGCGAAGATGATTTTATATTTGTCGGTGGTAGTACATTCGTAGTTGCCGATTTACTAAAAGAATGAAACTAAAAAGACAGCTGTAAAAGGCTGTCTTTTAATTATATGTATGTTTGATTGTTACTTGGAAATGCGGTCAAACTCTTCGAGCATACCTACCAATTCGCTACGAATGGCGACAAGACGTCTCAGTGCCTCTTGCTTGTTCAACTCGGTATTGCGACGACTACGCATAATCTTCTTTACACCCTCAATAGTGTGTCCCTCTTCTTTGACAAGGCGATGCACTATGCGCAACTCATTGATGTCGGCTGCAGTATATCGGCGTGTGCCACCTTGGCTACGGCGCGGATTGACCGACGAAAGCTCTTTTTCCCAATATCGCAACGTTGATGCCGGGATGTTGAGCATCGAAGCTACCTCACTGATCGAGTAATATATTTTCTTTACTTCCGAGTCTTTCATAGTCAATACTTTATTGGTTACTTACCTCTTGTATCATGCGGTCATACTCCTCGGGGGTAATATCCATAAAGAAGTAATTGAGAGGGTCGACATTACGTCCACGCAGTATCACCTCGTAGTGTAGGTGCGAACCTGTACTCTTACCTGTATTACCCACCTGCCCTATCTGTTTGCCTCGAGTAACGGTTTGTCCGGTTTTAACATCAATCTTGTTCAAGTGTGCATAGCGGGTAACATAGCCATATCCATGATCGAGCTCGATGGTTTTTCCATATCCGCGTCGCCATCCGGTGAATACTACTGTTGCATCGCCCGAGGCATACACAGGAGAGCCGGTGTTGGCTGTCAAGTCTATACCATCATGAAAATTGCGTATATTGAATACGGGGTCGACACGCCAGCCAAAACCCGAACCAAGACGACGTAGGTCTTTGTCGGCAACAGGTTGTATGGCGGGGATATGCTTCATACGATCTTCTTGGCTACGTGCCAAGTCTACCAATTCGTTGAAAGAGTTGTCTTGAACATACAAGTTGCGAGCCAAGCGGTCAACATCTTGCGTAACTGTAGCAACCAATTTGCCATTCGACATACGTGTCAGGTCGGCATAACGAGCGGCGTTGTCAATACCGGCATTGCGCACTTTATCGCCGATAGGTTCTGCCTGCATAATTACGCGATATAGATTGTCATCACGTTGTTTTATATCGTCGAGCACAACCATCGCATCATCGACACGTCGCAACAATATATTATATTGTGTTTGCAACTTTTCGTTTTCGAGTTTAAGCATCTCTTCCTTGGGCGAACCGAAGAAGAAATAGACAATGAGCACTATGGCAGCACACAATAGAACGCTGCAAAACAGTATCCACAACAGATTTGCCCACCAACGGCGCTCTACCTTTGCCGGCTCATACGTTTGGGTCTGCGAATTGAAGATATAATACTGCTTTTTACTCATTGGTTTATTGCGATTATTGGTATTATCGACTGCAAAAATAAAAAAAATACCTCTTATTCGACACTTTTTTGCCGGTCGATAGCTGCAAAATTAATATTTTGGGTTATTTTTGCAAACTGTTTTCAATAATATTAATTTTATCACACCATATTTAGGCTTGTGATAGGATAAAAAAGATAGTACGAACAAATTTTTTAGACTTAGAAATATGCTTACTTCTAAAGAAATCAGAGAATCTTTCAAAGCTTTCTTCCGCTCAAAAGAGCACCAAATCGTACCTTCTGCTCCTATGGTAATCAAAGATGACCCAACATTGATGTTTACCAATGCAGGTATGAACCAATTTAAAGACATTATCCTTGGTAATGTTCCTGTGAAATATCCTCGTGTAGCCGACTCACAAAAGTGCTTGCGTGTAAGTGGTAAACACAATGACCTCGAAGAAGTAGGTCATGACACCTACCACCACACCATGTTCGAGATGTTGGGTAACTGGTCGTTTGGCGACTATTTCAAGAAAGAGGCTATTGACTGGGCTTGGGAGTATCTTATCGACGTGTTGAAACTCGATCCCAATCGCATCTATGCAACTGTGTTTGAAGGCTACGAGCCCGAAGGTCTTGAGCGTGATAACGAAGCTGCCGGATATTGGGAGAAACACCTTCCTGCCGACCATATTATAAACGGTAATCGCAAAGACAACTTCTGGGAAATGGGCGATACAGGTCCTTGTGGTCCCTGCTCCGAAATACATATCGACTTGCGTAGCGACGAAGAGCGTGCTGCCATTGACGGTCGTGAATTGGTAAACCAAAGCAATCCGCAAGTGATTGAGATATGGAACCTTGTGTTTATGCAATATAACCGTAAAGCCGATGGCTCACTCGAGTCATTGCCTGCAAAGGTTATTGATACAGGTATGGGATTTGAGCGTCTTTGTATGGCATTGCAAGGCAAAACCTCAAACTATGACACCGATGTGTTCCAATCCATCATTCGCGTTATTGGCGAGATGTGTGGCAAGCAATACGGCGACAATGCTCAAGACGATGTTGCCATGCGTGTTATTGCCGACCACATCCGTACAATAGCATTCTCTATTACCGATGGTCAGTTGCCTTCAAATGCCAAGGCTGGTTATGTAATACGTCGTATTCTCCGTCGTGCTGTTCGTTACGGCTACACTTTCCTTGGTCAACGCCAAGCATTTATGTATCGTCTTATTGATGTACTCATTGATACTATGGGCGATGCTTATCCCGAGTTGGCTGCTCAACGCGACCTTATTGCTAAGGTTATTAAAGAGGAAGAAGATGCCTTCTTGCGCACACTCGAGACCGGTATTCGATTGCTCGACAAGGTTATGTCCGATACTCGTGCAGCAGGCAAGAGTGTTATCAATGGCAAAGATGCCTTTACATTATATGATACATACGGCTTCCCTCTCGACCTCACCGAGCTCATTCTCAAGGAGCACGATATGAGTGTAAACATCGACGAGTTTAACGCCGAGATGCAACAACAAAAAGATCGCGCCCGTAATGCTGCTGCTATCGAAGCAGGTGATTGGGTAACATTGCGTGAAGGTGAGCCCGAATTTGTCGGTTACGACCTCGCCGAATGTGATGCCGAAATATTGCGGTACCGCAAGGTAAAGCAAAAAAATCAAGAGTTCTACCAAATCGTACTCAACCGCACTCCTTTCTATGCCGAGATGGGTGGTCAAGTGGGTGACCGCGGTACTCTTGCTGCCGGCGATGAAGTTATAGCTGTCGAGAATACCAAACGCGAGAATAACCTCGCCATACATATTACCAAAAAGTTGCCTCAAGATGTAACTGCTACTTTCCGCGCTACTATCGACAAAGAGGCTCGTTTGGCTATTTCATGCAACCACTCGGCAACACACTTGTTGCACGAGGCATTGCGTGAGGTTCTGGGTACACACGTTGAGCAAAAAGGTTCGTATGTTTCGCCCGACTCATTGCGCTTCGACTTCTCGCACTTCCAAAAGGTTACCGACGATGAGTTGCGCCAAGTAGAACGTATTGCCAATGCCAAAGTGCGTATGGCAATGCCTCTCGATGAGCATCGCAATATGCCTATTGCCGAGGCTCGTGCTATGGGTGCTATGGCTCTCTTTGGCGAAAAATATGGTGAAGAAGTTCGCGTAGTTCGTTTTGGTTCATCGGTAGAGTTGTGTGGTGGTACTCACGTAGCCAATACCGGTAATATAGGTATGATACGCATCATCAGCGAAAGCTCTATTGCAGCCGGTATTCGTCGTATCGAAGCTGTAACAGGCGCCAAAGTTGAGGATATGATGAATGAGGCAGAAAAGATGGTGAAACAAATCCGTTCACTCTTCAACAACGCTGCCAACATCATTCAAACTATCGAGAAATCTATTTCGGAGAATGCCGACTTGCGTAGCCAAGTTGATGAGTTTACCAAAGAGCGTACACTTGCTATCAAAGAGATGCTTGTAAAGAATGCTAAAGAGGTAAACGGTGTGAAACTTATTTCTTACACAGGACCTATGTTGCCCGAAGTTGCTAAAGACCTTGCCTTCATGTTGCGTGGCGAAATAGCCGAGAACATGGCATTTGTGGCAGCAACAGTTAAAGCCGGCGAGGAGAAACCTTTGCTCACAGTAATGTTGAGCGATGATCTTGTTGCTGGTGGCAAGAATGCTTCACAAATTGTTCGTGAGGCTGCACGCCTTATACAAGGTGGTGGCGGTGGTCAACCTCACTTCGCACAAGCCGGTGGTAAAGATGCTTCAAAACTTGGCGAAGCATACGACAAACTCTGCGAGTTGGCAACTGCATAAACCATTACAAATAATATATTATAGCGCATCATGCAAGTGGTGCGCTATTTTTTTTGTTGTATAAACTACACTCAAAGTCAATATCACCTGCTCTCTCCTATTTTGATAGAATAAAAAAGTGCTGTATCGGTGTGATACAGCACTTTAATAATATAGATAAATTCTCTTCTTATCGAGTTTGCTCCTCTACCCAACGACGAGCATTTACAAATGCTTCAATCCAAGGAGTTACCTCGTCGCTCATGCGGCGGTCGGTGGGATAATAAGCACATTGCCAGGGGAATATTGCGCGCTCAAGGTGAGGCATCATAGCAAGATGACGACCATCGGCACTACATATACCGGCTATACCCTCGGGCGAACCATTGGGGTTGGCAGGATATGCGTTGTAGTTGTAACGTGCAATCACATTGTAGCGGTCGGTGCTGTAAGGCAATTCAAACTTACCTTCACCGTGAGCTACCCAAATACCCAATTTGCTGCCAGACAGCGAGCGGAACATTACCGAGTTATTCTCGGGGATGGCAAGGCTTATAAATTCGCTCTCAAACTTATGTGAGTCGTTGTGTCGCATGCGAGGTTTCTCGGCGTGGTCGGGTGTGAGCAAGCCAAGTTCAACCATCAATTGGCAACCGTTGCATATACCCAATGAGAGCGTGTCGGGACGTGCATAGAAGCGCTCCAAGGTCTCGCGGGCTTGTTTGTTATAGAGGAAACCTCCTGCCCAACCTTTAGCCGAACCAAGAACGTCGCTATTAGAGAAGCCACCGCAATATACTATCATATTTACATCGTCGAGTGTCTCACGACCATTGATAAGGTCGGTCATGTGCACATCTTTAACATCGAAGCCTGCAAGGTAGAGCGAGTATGCCATCTCACGGTCGCCATTGACACCCTTCTCGCGGATGATAGCAGCACGTACACCGGTGCGCTCACGACGATCGGCACTGATACCATATTGCGAGAGTTTACCTGTAAAGTCAGCGGGCAACTCGATTTGCAAGGGTTGCTCTTTGTAATTGAGGAAACGTGCGCGTGCACACTCCTCGCCACTTTGCTTGCGGTCGAGCAGATATGATGACGAATACCATACGTCGCGCAAGTGGTCGATAAAGAATTGGTATTGTGCACCACCCTTCTCTACCATGATATGACGCTCGTCGCAAGGTTTGCCAATGCGCAAGAAACCTACGCCGGCAGCTTTCATTACTTTCTCAAACTCGGCATCACAAGCTGTTTGCACTACAACACCGGGATTTTCGGCAAAGAGTATCTTCACGAGGTCTTTCTCGGGTAGAGTGTCGAAGCTTACTTCCATACCGCCCTCTACGTTAGCGAAGCACATCTCGAGCAATGTAGTGATGATACCACCTGCCGAGATATCGTGTCCTGCCAAGATAAGGTCGCGATTGATAAGTTCTTGTATTGCGCCGAAAGCATTAGCAAAGTATTCGGTATCTTGCACCGAGGGAGCTTCTGCACCAACAACGCCCAAAGATTGAGCAAATGCCGAGCCACCAAGTTTGTGTGCATCGAATGAGAAGTCAATATAATAGATAGAGCTATCCTCGCGGTTTTGGAGTACGGGCGATACGACACGACGTACATCGCTCACCTCTGCTCCTGCCGATATAATGACTGTTCCGGGCGAGAAGACTTTGTCTTTGCCATACTTCTGTGTCATTGAGAGTGAGTCCTTACCTGTGGGTATGTTGATACCCAACGAGCAAGCAAAGTCGCTACATGCCTCCACGGCTTTATACAAGCGAGCATCTTCGCCTTCGTTCTTGCAGGGCCACATCCAGTTGGCACTGAGCGATACGCTGTCCAATCCGTCGGCAAGCGGAGCCCATACAATATTGGTCAAAGCCTCGGCTACAGCCAATACCGAACCGGCGGCCGGGTCGATGAGAGCAGCTTGAGGGGCATGACCTATTGATGTTGCAATACCGGCACGACCGCGATAGTCGAGTGCTACAACACCACAGTCGCTCAAGGGTAATTGTATCTCACCTTGGCATTGTTGACGAGCTATCTTACCTGTTACCGAGCGGTCTACTTTGTTGGTCAACCAATCTTTACAAGCAACAGCCTCGAGTTGAAGCACTTGCTCTACATACTCATCGAGATTTTTAACATCGTATTGCGCATCAATATAAGATTCTTCAACGGTATTGTCGTGCATGTATGTGCGAGGTGCTTTGCCAAACATATCTTCCATACCGAGGTCGATAGGACGTACACCGTCGGCTTGCTCAAAGACAAAGCGATCGTCGCCTGTGGTTTCTCCCACAACGTACATAGGAGCACGCTCACGATCGGCAATACGGCGCACACGGTCGATGTTTTCTTCTTTTATAATCATACCCATGCGCTCTTGGCTTTCGTTACCAACAATCTCTTTGGCAGAGAGTGTGGGGTCGCCAACAGGCAGAGCCGACATATCAATCTTACCACCTGTAGCCTCTACCAACTCCGACAAGGCATTGAGGTGACCACCTGCGCCATGGTCGTGGATAGAAACGATGGGATTCTCCTCGCTCTCGGCAAGCGCACGAATAACATTTGATACGCGTTTTTGCATCTCAGGGTTGGCACGTTGCACAGCATTCAACTCAATGGCATTGGCGTATTGTCCTGTTTCAACCGACGATACAGCGCCACCACCCATACCGATGCGATAGTTATCACCACCCATTACGACTACTTTCTCGCCGGCAACAGGTGTGCCTTTTATAGCATCGCGCATTGTTCCGAAACCTACACCACCGGCAAGCATGATTACCTTGTCGTAGGCATATTTCTTGTCATTCTCGGCGTGTTCAAAGGTAAGTAACGAACCACAGATGAGCGGTTGACCAAACTTGTTACCAAAGTCCGATGCACCGTTAGATGCTTTAATCAATATCTCTTCGGGAGTTTGATACAACCATTTGCGGGCTGCCATAGCACGTTCCTCCCACACACGACCTGCCTCGGTGCGAGGATATGAAGTCATATAAACAGCTGTACCTGCTATGGGCAAAGAGGCTTTACCTCCGCCCAAGCGGTCGCGTATTTCGCCACCGGTACCGGTTGCTGCACCGTTGAAGGGCTCTACAGTTGTCGGGAAGTTGTGTGTCTCGGCTTTGAGTGAAATAACGGTCTTAATATCGCGCACCTCAAAGTAATCGGCAGTCTCGGGATTGACAGGAGCAAATTGCTCTACAACGGGACCTTCTACAAAGGCAACATTGTCTTTGTATGCCGAAACGAGTTTGTTGGGATTGTATTCAGATGTCTTTTTGATGAGTTTGAAGAGTGAACTCTCCTTCTCCTCGCCATCAATGATAAATACGCCATTAAAGATTTTGTGACGACAGTGCTCCGAGTTTACTTGTGAGAAACCGAATACCTCGCTGTCGGTCAAAGGACGACCCAGACGGTTGCTCAACTCGCGCAAGTAAGCCACTTCGTCGGCGCTCAAGGCAAGACCTTCGCTCTCATTGTAGGCATCAATATCCTCAATGTGTACGATTGCATCGGGTTGCTTGTTGATTTCAAAAACATGCTCGTCGATACCATTATACAAGCGTTGCAACATCTTGTCGTATGATGCACTCTCGCCGGCAACAGGATAAAATTCCTCAATGCGGCTGATGCCTTCGATACCCATGTTTTGGGTTATCTCTACTGCATTGGTACTCCACGGGGTTATCATCTCTTTGCGCGGACCTACATACCAACCTTCGAGGGTTGAGCCGGGCAACTGCGTAGCATTGTCAAAGAGCCACACCAACTTGGCTGTATCTTCAGCCGTAAAGTTGTGGTTACTCTCTACTACAATAACATTCTGTTGGGTAGTTTTAAAAAAAAGAACCATTATGTGTTGTGTTTAGTAATTGACATAATACTCACAACTTGACAAACAAGTTGCGATTGTGTGCAAAATTAGTGAATTTTATGCTCAATTCAAAGGATTTTCGTGCAACAATTATTCACTTGCATGCAACTGTTGCATTCAATTGTTTGTATGGAGCATTCAAATAACTTCTGTATGCGATTTTTGTTGCTTCTTTTCACGACGTAGGTATATCCATAAAGCCGTTATTGCAACAAAAAAAGCAATGGTATCTGATAGTGGCAGGCTTGCCCACACGCCATTTATTCCGTAGATACCGGGCAGAATGAGCAGCGACGGAATCAAGAAAATAAGTTGGCGCGAAAGAGATAGAAATATCGACACCTTTGCCTTGCCTATTGATTGGAAGAAATTGGATATTACTATCTGTCCACCTATCAGGCAGAATGCCATACAAGAGATGCGCAATCCGTTGGATGCCATATCAATAAGTGTTGCATCGGTCGTAAACAATCGCACAACAGGCATAGGCACAAGTTGTGCCATCACAAAGCCAAGCGATGTAACAATTGTAGCTGCAACTATACCATATACAAGAGTGCGATGCACGCGGTTGTTTTGTCGCGCTCCATAGTTATATCCGATAATGGGTTGCATACCCTGTGTTATACCCATTGCTACCATGGCAAAGAGCATCAGTACGCGGTTGGTGATACCATAAGCACCTACTGCCAAGTCGCCACCATACTCGATAAACGAGCGATTGATAATGATTACAACCAAACAACTGCATGCGTTCATCAAAAACGGTGATAGACCTATTGAGAAGATACGACCTACAATAGAAAGCTTGAGCTTATTGTATCCGCTATCGAAATGCACAAAGCTATTTTTATTGAAGAAGTGTATCAACACCCATATCAAGCCTGTCATCTGCGATAACAAGGTTGCAATGGCTGCACCACGTATGCCCCAATCCAATACAAATATAAAGATGGGTGCTAATATCACATTTGCAATAACCGATATGATAGACGACAGCATCGCCTTGGTAGGATAACCGGTCGAACGCATCACATTGTTGAGCCCTAAAAAAACATATGCCACCGGAGTACCTATAAGCATCACTTGCATAAATTCTCGGGCATAGGGCAATGTATCGGTACTTGCGCCGAAGAACAGCAAAATCTTGTCGAGGAACAGCAATGAAAATCCGCCAAAGCATATTGAGCAGATAAGACACAACCACACTACATTGTGCAGCGTCTCGGTGGCACGCACCTCGTCGTGTTGTCCAAGAAAAATAGAGCTGATGGTAGCACCACCTATACCTACAAGATTGCAGAAGGCAATAACAAGGTTCATCAGCGGGAAGGTTACTGCCAATCCGGCAATAGCCCATGCACCTACGCCCTGCCCTATAAATATGCTGTCGATGATGTGATACAACGAACTCACAGTCATTGCAATAATGGCGGGTATCGAATATTGTAACAGCAACTTAGCAATGGGAGCTGTACTTAGTATCTGAGGGGATTGCTTGTCGATCATACCTATTTTTGTTTTGCGATGCGAATATAGCGATAAATCTTCAATAGAGGTTCACTATTACCTCTTTTTATAACTCTTAAATAGGTATTATATCTGTCGGTTAACTTAAAAAATAAAAATATAGTGGTGCCGGCTTGCAACTCTCGACAATATATTCTACTTTTACATTCAATTAATAAAAGATTTGAATAATGATGAAAAAAATTCTCTCATTGCTTGTGTTAGCAACAGCATTAGTGTCGTGTGTGGGTCCGATGGGACCTCAAGGACCTATGGGACCTCAAGGCGAACCCGGCGAAGGTGTCAACTGGAAAGTGGTTGATATGAATATTCCGTCGGATAGTTGGGAACTTGTAAATGGTGAAGACCAATTGGGTTCGTACTACATGTATGTATTTGAAGGTAATCAAGTGCCCAAAGAATTGGAATATGTAGTGAAAAACTATGGCGACTTGTCGGGCTACTTCCTCAGTCATCTTGATAATGGCGACGAATTGTTGTCTCCTCTACCCTACGAAGTTTATGCAGGTAGTGCCGAGGGTGGTAACGAGTTTACATGGAGCGAATTATACACATTCGACTTTACACGCAATTCTATCGCTTTCTATGTATACTATAACGACTTTGCTACAAGTGTTCGCCCCGGCTCAATGACATTCCGCATGAGCCTCAAATGGTAATGCCATACAATATAAAACTTCTTATAACGAACAATAAAAGCAAATCATATTGAACAAAAACATATCTCACTTGTTATACATATATAATAGGAGAAGAATAGTTTTTTGGAAGTCGGAAGACCGCGAGGTTATCCGGCTTTTTTATTTGCTGAGAGCGGAGAGTTGAGTGTTTAGAGTTTAGGGTTGATAGTTTAATGTTTTGTGCTTATTAGTTACTTTTAAAACATTATTTCATATAAAATCGAGGGGCGTACCACAATAGTACGCCCCTCGCTATATATGACACTGAACTCTAAACTCTCAACTCTAAACTCTCAACTTTTTAACTACATTACCTACTTGTATAATATAGATACCACGAGGCAGAACAATGCTTGCTGCTCCGGCAACAGTGGTATGATGTAGCAGAGCACCATTGGTGTTGTAAACCTTCACAACAGCATCATTGGGTACACCGGCTATAGTAATGACACCTCCTACCACACTTAAACAGAGGTCTTCATTGACATTTGCAGCACCTACGCCCGATGTCATATCGTCTACAATAGAGCCAAAACTCTTCCAATATATTGCATTTTCATAGTCGGCTTTGTAGCCTTTTGTTGTATGCAATGTAGCGTTAGCGGCAATAGCTACGGGGAAAGTATTATCGTATATTGTAGGAGGTACTAACGGATGTGCATATACGTCAACCAATGACGAACAATTTTCAAAACAATATTGTCCTATCTCGCGTAGTGATGCGGGCAGTGTTATGAACTTGAGGCTCGAGCAATTCCAGAATACCTCTTGTCCCATAGTTTCAAGGTTCACGCCCAATGTTACTGTGGTCAAACTTTCGCAGCGCGAGAATGTGTAATCGCCTATGTGAGTAACACCATTGCCTATTACTGCCGACTTCATACTCGAGCAGCTCCAGAATGCTTCGTTACCCAACGACACAACGCTATTGGGCACATTGATAGATGCAAGCTTATAGCAACGTGAGAAGGCATAGTCGCCTATTTGTGTCAAACCTTCCGACAATGTAACTTCAGTCAATTCGTTGCAATTCCAAAATGCCGACATACCAAGCTTCTGGACACTTTGAGGTATAGCTACCGATTGCAACCCCGATTGGTAGAAAGCGAAGTCGCCAATCTCTTTTACTGTTTTCGGTATATTTATCGACGTGAGTTTGCTCATTCCGCTGCACAGATATACAGGAATACACTCTACTTTCTCTCCGAACACAAATTGCTCTACCGCACTCGATTGAGTATCATAGTTATAGAACATAGGACCGGAGTTTGATATGTAATTATTGCAGTTAATTGCATTCCAAGTTACCGACTTGAGGTTTACGCAATCGTTGAACGTCATTGAACCTACATATAGTACGTTTTCGGGTATTGTTACACTCTCGAGAGATGAGCAATAATTAAATGCATATTCGTCAATTGCTGTAACCTCATTGGGGAATTTTACATTTTTCAATTTGCTCATATTCATACACATAGCCACAGGTACATATGTAACCTCATCACCAAATATCACCTCTTCTACATTACTATCGAATGTAGTATAGTCCATGAAAGGCGGAGCTAAATACCAAGTACCATCATCGTATACCGATGCCGACGAGCAATTGATAGCATTCCATACGACCTTGGTAAGCGATGTGCAGCCATCGAATACACGAGAACCAATGTTTCTCATATTACGAGGAATTGTAACAGAGGTAATTTGTGTATTACCCTTGAAGACGTTATCTTCTATGGAAACAACCATGTAATCATTTAAACCTATAACAAATGTCTCGGGAATAACGACATCGCCTACACAGCCTTTATCGCTTGTTATGCTAACGGCAGCAGGCGAAAACACATCACCTTTTGTCAGTACATCGTATGTAAAATTGCTATCTTCTATTGTGAGCAGATATTTATACAATGAGTCGTTTTTAAATACAAGGTCTTCGGTCTGTTCGCCATTACCATTATTAAAGATAATCATGGGCGATATAAGATCGGTTGTTGTCGAGAACGAGTACTCCCAATAACCACTCATATTGCGGCGCATGGGTGTTCCGGGCCATTTGCCTAACAACTCTCGTTTGTTATCGCCTTCGTCCCACATATATACATAAATATTGTCGCCCGATAACTTGGTGTTCTGCAATTGTGTTCTCCATGTGTACATTACTGTACCCTCCTCTACAATTGTTGTGAAGTTTTTCCAATACTCGGATGCTTTATATGTATCTACGCATCCTTTGGGTACGTAAACCGGCATATTGTAGTGTTGTTCGCCGAAAGCATCTGCCTCTACAATGGGTGGAGTGGTTGCTTCAAGATGCAATTCGGTCAAGCCTGCCCCGAGAAAGGCATAACTGCATATTGTAGACACATTCTTGCTGAGTGTTATAGACTTCAATCCTACACATTCGAAAAAAGCATTTCGATCAATGATTTCAACTGACTCGGGTATAGCTACCTCTGTAAGATCGTAACAACCATAAAATGCGTATCTGCCAATAGATGTTACTGCGTAATCATTGCCTTTAAAGTTTATTTTTGAAGCAATGTTTACTGTACCCATATATTCTCCTGAATACTCATAAAAAGTATTGCCTTTAAATGTAACTTCGGCAGTTTTCAATATATCATCTTTTATGGCATAATATACGCCGTCTATCAAAATATCTGTGAGATAATAAGTATTACCGTTGTAGAATGTGAGGTCGGCAGTCTGCTCTCCCATGCCATTGCTAAATATGACCATTGGGTTGATAAGGTTTGTGGTAGTTGAAAAACTATATTCCCACAGATTGGTTTCGCTATTGAATGTCATAGCTTTTCCGGGGAAATTGCCCAATAGTTGCGCATCATTATTGCCGGCATCCCACATATAGATATACATTTGATCGCCCGACAACTTTTGATTGTCTAAATATACCCACCAAGCAAAATCTTCACTAACAGATGTAGTGGCTGCATCTTTCGCTTGAGCCGATACAAAATTGCATAATAGCAATGCCATTACAGCAATACTTGAAAGCAGTTTTTCTTTCATGGTTATGTAATTAATGAGTTAATAAATCAATAGAAAGTTACAATATTTTCTAACAAATCATCTCTTTTGCAAATATATATAAACACACTACAATATATCTGTGTGAAATGTTAATAATTTATAACGACTCGCTACAACTATTTCTTTTTCAACAAAAAAGGTGTGCCGATGACAATCGACACACCATAACACATAAAAACTATTCAGATATTATATACCTAAATCTTTCTTGAAAGCCTCAATCTTCTCATCGGCAAGGCGATTTGCCTCGTCATAGTCGGCATAGCTATTCATTGCGATACCGCGTACTTCGATGTAGAATTTAATTTTGGGCTCAGTACCTGAGGGACGTACCGAAATCTTGTCGCCGGCAGCTGTGAAGTATTGCAATACATTCGACGAGCAAGGCATATCGAGTTTGGTTACATTACCCTCGGCATCGGTTGCTGTGAGATTTTGATAGTCTTTGATGAGCACAACGGGCGAGCCGGCGAGAGTCTTGACAGGATTTTCGCGGAATGTTTTCATCATGGCTTGTATCTCCTCGGCACCTTGTTTGCCTTTACGTACTACCGAGATACCTTTCTCTTTTGAGAAACCATATTTGAGGTAGATGTCTTGTATCATTTGATACATTGTCATGCCGCGATCTTTAGCCCAAGCTGCAATCTCTGCCATGAGCGACATTGCCGATACAGCATCTTTATCGCGCACGAAATCTTGTGCCAAGAATCCGTAGCTCTCTTCACCACCACCTATGTAGCGTTCTTTGCCTTCGAGGTCGCGTATAACCGATGCAATCCATTTGAAACCGGTATAGCAGTCATACATCTTAATATTGTTACGCTCGGCTATAGTCTTGATTGTTTCAGTAGTTACAATAGTCTTCACAATAAACTCATTGCCCTTAAGCAAGCCACGCTCTTGGTAAGCTGTCATGATGTAGTTGAGCATGAGCATAACGATTTGGTTACCGTTTACGAGTATCCACTCGCCTTTGTCATTCTTAACAGCGATACCAATGCGGTCGGCATCGGGGTCGCTTGCCATTACAAGTTCGGCGTTGGTTTCGATAGCGCGTTTAACAGCCATATCGAGGGCAGCAGGCTCCTCGGGGTTGGGTGAAACTACGGTGGGGAAATCGCCACTTACAACGTCTTGCTCGGGCACGTGAATAATATTGGTGAAACCAAAGTTTGCCAACGATGCAGGTATCATCTTCACACCTGTACCATGGATAGGTGTATATACGATAGGTATATCGTGGTGTTTGGCAATGATATCGGGGCAGAGTGATAATGTTTTGATGCGATCGAGATAGATTTTGTCAATCTCCTCTCCTATTATCTCTACCAACTCGGGGTTGCGCTCAAACTTGATATCGGTAACAGCGGCAATCTTGTTCACCTCGTCGATAATACCGGTGTCGTGCGGAGCAATAACTTGTGCACCGTCGCTCCAGTATGCTTTATAGCCGTTGTACTCTTTGGGGTTGTGCGAAGCGGTGAGGTTGATACCGGCTTGGCAACCCAACTCGCGGATGGCAAATGATACCTCGGGAGTAGGACGCAACGACTCAAAGAGATATACTTTGATACCGTTGGCAGAGAATATATCGGCTGAAATCTCGGCAAACTTGCGGCTGTTGTTACGGCAGTCGTGACCGATAGCTACCGAGATAAGGGGCAAGTTGGCAAAGTTTTTCTTCAAATAGTTGGCAAGACCTTGTGTAGCCGAACCAACGGTATAGATATTCATACGGTTGGTACCTGCGCCCATAATGCCACGCAATCCTCCTGTACCAAACTCGAGGTCGCGATAGAAGCTCTCTATCAACTCGGTTTTGTCGGGGTTGTCGAGCATAGCTTGCACAGCAGCACGAGTCTCTTCATCGTATCCTGCACCGAGCCATACTTGGGCACGTGCGGTTACTTCTTTCAACAATTCTTCGTTTTGCATATCTTTTACTTTTAAGTTTTCGTTCTATGTGTGCAAAGATAGAATATTTATAAATTTAATTAAAACAATCTCGCTTTTTAAATTGCATTATTTAATTTTTTTCACCAACAGATGCTTGCCTGTAGTGCTTACAATCTCTTCGTAGTACTCTTTTGAGTAACCGGGGAATTGTACTTTTGTGGGCAATCCATACTCGTTTCTTACAAACGAGCCGTCGGGATTTTGGCTCTTAACGTTACCGTCAAGGAATTTTACCATCAAAAATTCGCCCAATTCTTTCCATGTTGCAGTGCTAAACTCTGCCGATTGGCAGCTATAAGTGGTAAGCAATTCACGAGCAGCATCTTCGCTAACAGTGTAGAGAGCTTCTGCCAACTCGTCAATAGTCAAAACCTCCTCTTCAAATTGATCTTCCAAGTTCTTCTGCACATTGCGTATATCACCTATCATGGGGTTGTAGCGATTGTATGCCATATTGGCTACCCAGTTGTGTACCCAGAAAGCCGATGTCCAGCTAAAATTATACAAATCGCCATTTTCGGGGCTGAAACATTCGGGAACTTCGTTTGAGCTGCAGTACATGGGTACATATACAGCTGTATTGGCATCATCTACACCAAACCACAGAATACCACTGATAGCGGCGGGCAAGTTGGGGCGCATTTGTGCAACAAGTGTAAAGGCTGTTTGTTGCGTAGCAATGGCGCGCTCGTTGAGATACTCCTTGCCATTGACAGTAAAGTACATAGGACGATAGCGATAGGGTGAACCAAACGGACCGCCACCTACATCATTGTGCATGTCGTAAGGAGTACCGTCAAAGTGGTCTCGCATTGCATCTTTCATATCGCGCAACGAAAGTTTGCGATCGGGACGTACATAGAGAGGCATCACTTCGCCACCTTTATTTTCGAGATATGAGAGATATTTGTCCATGCCACTTGCAAATCGGTTGAAGAAACTCCACACACGAGCATCGCATCCGCGCAATGCACCATAGTCGAGGGGTGCGTATGCCGATGAGAAACTGAAGTTTTTATCCTCGCCTTTGTAATAACCCATCTCACGTGCAAATGATATAACATCCGACGAGTATATACAGTTCTCGGGGTCGTCAAGCGGGAATTGGTGAATACGAGCTTGGTTGGCATGACCCGAGATGCAATCGTCGGGAATACGCACTGCTACCCACACTGCACCTTTACGACCGGGACCTTTACCTATCATTTCGAGCACCCATGCCTCTTCTTTATCGGCGATAGAGAATGACTCGCCACTGCTATAATAGCCGTATTCGGCAACGAGGTCGGTCATTACTTTCAGGGCTTCGCGGGCTGTGCTGGCACGTTCAAGACCAAGTTGTATCAATGTACCATAGTCGATAATACCGGTCGAGTCTTCCAACTCGGGACGACCGCCCCATGTCGATTCGGTTATTGCCAATGCACACTCGTTCATGTTGCCTATTACGGCATAAGTGTGAGGGATTTGAGGTATTGCACCAAGAGGCTTGCCCGAGTCCCAATCGACAATTTGGCGCACATCGCCGGGCTGCCAATCGCCGGCAGGAGTCGATGTCAAAGAACCATACAATGAATGTGAGTCGGCAGAGTAGGTAATCATGACACTGCCATCAACCGTAGCATTTCGTCCGGCTATCAGACCGGTACATGCCATTGCCACTATTGGAGCTGCCAATGCGGCAAGAAGAATAGATGAAAATCTTTTCATAATCATGTTGTGTTTTTCTTTAGTTATTTTACCATTTTATTGTTTGCTGTTTTGTAGTAGTGTTGCCACAATGGTCGGCAACACTGATTGTTATTTTGTGAGTTTTGTTGCGAGATATAGGTGCTGTTGCAAGTTTGCACGAAAGCATATTACGTTTTGCATCGTACTCAAACAGACAGAATTTGCCATCTATCTCGCCTCGGTAGGTCGATATTCCACTCTCTTTGTCGGCTATCTTGAACCTTACTACCCCCGATGTTGCCCACTTCTCGCTGTTATGTGGTGTTATGGTGGGCGCAATGGTATCGGCTGTAACGGCATAAACACCCAAGTCGCGTACCTTCATAGTGTACCAACCGGCATCATATTGCCCTATTATAGTCGACTTCTTGCCCGAGTGGATATTTACACCATAGTATTTATTGTCGGGCAATGTATCGCACATCAGTTTGATAGACAAGTCGCAATGCTTGTGCAGAGGTACTGTGCGATAGTGCACATTGTGAACCGACGAATAATAGGCATCGGATGGCTTTGCCGAGTGCTCAAAGTACACATCATCATACAAAGCGCCAACAGGTATATGAATGTTTATCTCGTCGGTGGCATACTCGTTATCATGACCATAGGAAAAATGCACTCCGTCGGGCTCTTTGGGTGTTCCTGCCGATTTCTTGCCTGTAATGGCAAATCGCACAACCGACTTGTTACCATATAAATCGGTCAACTCATACCGGCATTTATACTCGCGTTCCTCATCTATGATAAATGTTCCATTACCGGGCATATCGTCATAAACAATACCCATTTCATTACCTGGTTGCATGTAGGTGCGCATAATGGCAGAACCTTTGTTGCTACGCAACTCATGAAAGTCGATAAAGGCATTGATGTAACGAGTCTCGGAAAAAGTTATGCTATCGCAGCACGATTGATATACAATCACATCATCGACATAGCAGCGCACATTGCGCACTCCATAGATATTGGTTGTGCCCGACATGCGGTCGTAAGCCTTAATGCCCAACGATACCCTACCCCATGCCTCAAAATTCGTCTTGCATTTATAGCTGTTTGAGCCCACGCTCACCACTTCGCGAGTAGCCTTAGGTACTCGCACTCCATTATGTACGGCATCATGACGATAGAGTGCAACAAGACGTGGCTCGGGAGCAATATTATCTTTTATCTGCGACTTGTACCAAGGCAGCGGGTCGATGGGCGACTCGGACGACGTATGACGTATTTCAAAGTGAAGGTGCGGACCGCCCGACGAGCCACTATTGCCACTGACTGCCACTTTCATACCTCGCTTTACAGGCATAACTCCCGGGGCAAAAGTAGTGTCAAGAGCAAAACTTTCTCTTCTATATTGTATAGCAAGAACCGTATCAGCTATAAATGAGGCAAAATCATCGAGGTGAGCATACACTGTGGTATAACCCGACGGATGGTCTATGTATAAAGCTTTTCCATAGCCCCAAGGCGAAACCGCTATGCGCGACACATAACCATCGTCGGCAGCATAAACATTCAATCCTGTACGACCTTGTGTTTTGAAATCGAGCCCCGAGTGAAAATGATTGGCTCGCAACTCGCCAAAGTTAGCACTCAACAATAGTTGTATGCCAAGTGGCGATACGAAGGTTGCAGCCTCGTGTTGGGCACGAGAGAACAGTGCTATCAACAGGCAACATATCGTCGGTACAACTCTTCTCATTGTAGGCATAATAGGTTACAAAATTAGTAATTATTGCGCAAACTTCCTATTAGTAGTTATAAAAAGAAAAACAATGTTTTTTCACTTGTGGTAAACTTTCTCATAATGAAGATAATAAGTGTCAATCGGCGGAAAATCGAAAAATATTTATCAAAAAAATCATTCAAAATTTTGTGCGGTTCGACAAAAATATCTATCTTTGCAATCGCAAAAGCGAAAGAGCTTTGCTTAAATAGTTGAAATGGTGCGTTAGTTCAGTTGGTTAGAATACATGCCTGTCACGCATGGGGTCACGGGTTCGAGTCCCGTACGCACCGCAAAATCCTCAAGATAACCTCTTGAGGATTTTTGTTTTTATCAAGGCTTGAGGTCGTTACTTTTATCACACTGCCCTACTCTTCCCAATCTTGCCTGAAAACTCTCAATTTTATCTATTAAATATTCCTTCTCAAACGTCATTTATTATAATAAATGTAGTAAATTTGCACCAGATAAAAACTATACTATGAACACCACTGAGAGAAACCAAATTATCAATCTCGTTAAACACGAAGTTGTACCCGCTATTGGTTGTACCGAGCCTATAGCTGTAGCCTTGTGTGTTGCCTATGCAACAGAAACCTTGGGTTGCCGTCCCGAAAAGATAGAAGCACATCTGAGTGCCAACGTATTGAAAAACGCCATGGGTGTGGGAATACCCGGCACAGGCATGATAGGATTGCCTATTGCCATTGCCTTGGGTGCTCTTATAGGCAAAACAGAGTATCAACTCGAGGTGCTCAAAGATTGCAACCCTCAAGAGGTAGAACGAGGCAAAGAGTTGATTGATGCCAACTGTATCGACATTAAACTCAAAGACGGTATTACCGAGAAATTATATATCGAAATAACCTGTCAAGCAGGTGGTCATAAAGCTACTGCTATTATTGCAGGAACGCATACCAATGTGGTATATCTTGCCTACGACAATGATGTGCGTATAAATAACTCAACAACAAGCAGCCAAGTTGCCGATGACGATTGTGTAGAACTCTCTATGCAACGTGTATGGGAATTTGCCACTACTGCTCCTGTTGAGGAGATTGAGTTTATCCGCGAATCAGCCCGCTTAAATAAAGCAGCTGCCGAGTTCTCTCTGAAAGGTAACTACGGGCACTGTTTGGGTAAAACCATGCAAGGCGAGCTCAAACAGTCGATAATGGGTAATAACACCTTTACACACGTATTGTCATACACATCGGCTGCATGCGATGCACGTATGGCTGGCGCTATGGTACCTGTTATGAGCAACTCGGGTAGCGGTAACCAAGGTATTGCTGCCACTATGCCTGTTGTAACTTTTGCAGAGGACAATGGCAATAGCGACGAGCAACTTGTTCGTGCTCTCATGCTCAGCCACCTCACTACCATTTACATCAAACAAACATTGGGTCGCCTATCGGCTTTGTGCGGTTGTGTGGTAGCCACTACCGGTGCAAGTTGTGGCATAACCTATCTCATGGATGGTAACTACGACAACATAACCTATGCCGTTAAAAACATGATTGCCAACCTTACCGGTATGATATGCGACGGTGCAAAACCAAGTTGCGCACTGAAGATAACAGGTAGTGTTGCCAACTGTATGATGGCAGCCATGCTTGCTATGGAAGGTCGCTATGTTACAGCTCTCGAAGGTATTATTGACGAGGATGTAGACCGTTGTATTCGCAACCTTACACGCATCGGCGCGCAAGGTATGAACGAAACAGACCGCCTCGTTCTTGACATCATGACTCACAAAGGTTGTTAAACAACTCACTGAAAAACCTCATTCGATAAACATACTATTATGAAGAAAATATTTTGGGGCATTTTATTAGCCCTTATGACAACAACAATGGGTGTTGCTGCCGAGCTCGACTTGCGCGATATCACCAACAATGTATATCGCGGTAAAGGTACCGACGAGATTACACCTTCTAATGATGGCATACACTACTACGCTGCCAATGCCGATTTTACAAAGATTGAAAAGTGGGAGTACAAATCGGGCAAAGTTGTTGCTACACTATTTGACGTAGCTACAGCCCGCAACTGCAACATTAAATCTTTTGAAGGTTACGCATTGAGCGACGACGAAACACGTCTGCTCATATATACCAACAGCGAGCCTATCTATCGTCGCTCTTTTGTTGCCGACTATTATACATTTGAAATCAAGCGCAACTTGCTCAAGCCTCTTTCGGTCAACGGCAAGCAACAAGCGGCTGTATATTCACCCAACGGTCGTATGGTGGCTTTTGTGCGCGAGAACAATATCTACATCAAGAAATTGGATTATGACACAGAGGTGGCTGTAACCAAGGATGGCGAGTTTAACAAAATAATCAATGGTGTGCCCGATTGGGTGTATGAAGAGGAATTTGGCTTCTCTTCGGCAATGCAATGGAGTAGCGACAGCGAGTTGCTTTCTTTTATTCGCTTTAACGAAGCAGCGGTAAAAGAATTTGCCTTTACACTTTTTGGCTCATACTGCCCCGACTACCCCGATTACACACTCTACCCCGGCGAGATGCGCTATAAATACCCCGTAGCCGGCGAGGTAAACTCACGTGTGCAAGTTGTAACATACACCGTTGAAACTCGCGCACTGAAAACACACGAAATACCTATGGATGCCGACGGCTACATTCCTCGTATTTATGCCATGCCCGAAGCAGACCAATTGGCTGTTGTTACACTCAATCGCCACCAAAATCATTTGTCGCTCTATAAGCTCAACGCACGCTCAGGTGTAAAACGTCTGCTTCTTGAGGATGAAGATGCTGCATGGATAGACCCCATGTCGCTCGATATGATGCACTTTTATCCCGATTTCTTTGTATTTGCCAGCGACCGCGATGGTTGGTTGCGCTTATACAAATATAACAACAACGGTATCATGCAACGTGCTATATCGCCCGAGAACCAAGACGTAACAGCCTATCTCGGATACGATAAAGTAAAAGGCGCTTTCTACTGCCAAGCAACAGCAGGTGCTATCAATCGCGCTATCTACCGCTATGACAGCAAGAAAGGTATTACTAATATTACACCCGAAGTAGGAACACACTCGGCTACATTCAACCCCTCTTGCAGCTACTACATTCATGGATTTAGTTCAGCAACTACCCCTCCTGTATACACATTGCGCACGGCCGAGGGCAAGGTTATTCGCACAATAGAAGATAATAAAGCGGTTGTCGATGCTGTTGCTGCCACCAACATGCCCGCTCGTGAATTCTTCACCATGGACAACGGAAAAGGCTATAGCCTCAATGGTTTTATGGTAAAGCCCTACAATTTCAACGCTCAATCGCAATATCCTGCTGTATTGGTACAATATAGCGGTCCGAGTTCGCAAGAAGTTCTCAATAATTGGGAAGTCGATTGGTATCACTATCTTGCCAATCAAGGTTTTGTAGTGATTTGTGTAGATGGTCGCGGTACAGGCGGTCGTGGTAAAGCATTTGAGAGCATAGTATATCAAAACCTTGGTCGTTATGAGACAGAAGACCAAGTTGCAGCAGCACGTTATGCAGCATCACTCCCCTATGTCGACGGCAAAAACATCGGTATATGGGGTTGGAGCTTTGGTGGTTATGAAGTGCTCATGGCAATGACTACCGGTGGTGGCGTGTTTAAAGCAGGTGTTTCAATTGCGCCCGTAACCGATTGGCGTTTTTACGACACTATTTACGCCGAGCGTTATATGCGCACTCCCAACGAGAACCCCGATGGCTATCGCTATGGCGCGCCATTGACTCACGCCGAGAAATTACAAGGCGACTTGCTCATTGTTTCGGGTAGCGCCGACGACAATGTGCACATGAGCAATACCATGGAAATGGCTGGTGCACTTATTCAAGCCGACAAGCAATTCGATATGATGATTTACCCCAACCAAAATCATAGTATCAAGGGTTGTAACTCTCGTTATCACATCTATACATTGGTTTGCAACTTCTATAAAGAGAAACTAAAATAAGCCCGGCATTATATGCTCGACCTCATTGCAATCGTAGGACCTACGGCTTCGGGTAAGACAACACTTGCCGTTGCTTTGGCTAAGAGAATCGGTACTGAAATTATCAGTGCCGATTCTCGGCAGTTATATAAAGGTATGGATATTGGTACAGGCAAGGATCTTGCCGAGTATACCGTCGATGGTGTAAGCATCCCCTATCACCTTATTGATATATGCCCTGCAGGATATAGGTACAATCTTTTTGAGTATGTCCGCGATTTCAATGCAGTATATGCCGACATGAAGGCTCGAGGCAAACAACCCTTGCTGTGTGGTGGTACGGGATTGTATGTAGAAACCGTACTCAAGGGTTATGCACTCCCACCTGTGCCCGAGAACAAGGCTTTGAGAAAATCGTTAGAGGATAAGACTCTTGACGAGCTTGCCAATATATTGCGTGGTTACAAAACACTACATAATACAACTGACATAGACACTTGTAAACGTGCAATTCGCGCTATAGAGATTGCAGAGTATTACTCACACCAAGAGCCTGAACTGCTACAACCTCGCCCTTTGCAAAACACCTTAATAGTGGGTGTTGACATTGAGCGAGAGCTACGTCGTGCCAAGATTACACGCCGACTGCATGAGCGCTTGAAAGAAGGTATGGTCGAAGAGGTGAAGGCACTACTCGATACTGGTATCGACCCGGGGTCGTTGATTTATTATGGATTGGAATACAAATTCCTCACCGAATATATTATAGGTCGCACTACCTACGACGAGATGGTTGAGCGCCTCGAAATAGCCATTCACCAATTTGCCAAACGACAAATGACATGGTTCCGCGGTATGGAACGTCGTGGACACACCATCCGTTGGATAGATGCAACATTGCCTACCGACGAGAAGGTAGACACCATTGTCAAATGGATTGAGGCTGCAGAGCAAAATAGTATTAAATAACAATAGTAAAAAAGATTAAGGATTAATGATTTCAGTAGATGGACTTACCGTCGAATTTGGCGGAACTACCCTATTTCAAGATATTTCTTTTGTCATCAACGAGAAAGACCGCATAGCCTTGATGGGCAAAAATGGCGCGGGAAAATCGACACTGCTCAAGATACTTGCCGGTGTGCGACAACCCACACGAGGCAGTGTATCGGCACCAAAAGATACGGTAATAGCCTACCTGCCACAGCACTTGATGACCGAGAACAGTCGTACGGTGTTTGAAGAGACATCGCAAGCTTTTGCACACCTCTTTGAGATGGAGGCTGAAATCAACCGAATGAACGAAGAATTGGCATCGCGCACCGACTATGAGAGTGAGAGCTACTACGCACTCATTGAGCAAGTGTCGGCTTTGAGCGAAAAATTCTATGCAATAGACCTCACGCACTATGAGGAGGATGTAGAGAAGATATTGCTGGGTTTGGGTTTTGAGCGTAGCGATTTCGGTCGTCCAACAGAGGAGTTCAGTGGTGGCTGGCGCATGCGCATAGAACTTGCCAAGCTACTCTTGAAAAAACCCGATGTATTGTTGCTTGATGAGCCTACCAACCACCTCGATATCGAGTCGATACAATGGTTGGAAGAGTTTTTGATAACAAACGGGCAGGCTGTGATAGTCATATCACACGACCGTGCATTTGTCGATCACATCACAACTCGCACCATTGAGGTAACAATGGGACGTATTTACGACTATAAAGTAAACTATTCGCAATACCTCGAGCTGCGCAAAGAACGCCGCGAACAGCAGATGAAGGCGTACAACGATCAGCAAAAAATGATTGCCGAGACAAAAGAGTTTATCGAGCGTTTCAAAGGCACTTACTCAAAGACTTTGCAAGTACAATCGAGGGTAAAGATGCTCGAGAAACTCGAAATTATAGAAGTCGACGAAGAAGATACATCGGCACTGCGCTTGCGTTTCCCACCAGCACCACGCTCGGGTAGTTATCCTGTTATTGCCGATGGTGTGGGCAAAGCCTACGGCTACAAACGAGTATTTTCAAATGCCAACTTCACCATTGAACGTGGCGAGAAAGTTGCTTTTGTAGGTAAAAATGGTGAAGGTAAATCGACACTTGTCAAGTGTATAATGAACGAAATTGAGCACGAAGGAACGCTTACTCTCGGGCACAATGTTATGATTGGCTACTTTGCACAAAATCAGGCATCGCTGCTTGACGAAAACTTAACGGTATTCCAAACAATCGACGATGTTGCCAAAGGCGATGTTCGCTTGCAAATACGTGACTTGCTCGGCGCATTTATGTTTGGTGGTGAGGAGTCTACCAAGAAAGTAAAAGTGCTGTCGGGTGGTGAACGCACACGATTGGCTATGATTAAGCTGCTGCTCGAGCCTGTCAATCTCCTCATACTCGACGAGCCCACCAATCACCTCGATATGAAGACCAAGGACATCCTCAAGAGTGCCTTGCAAGCTTTTGATGGAACACTTATTGTAGTGTCACACGACCGTGATTTTCTTGACGGATTGGTCTCGAAGGTCTATGAATTTGGCGAAGGTCGTGTGCGTGAGCACTTGGGTGGAGTATATGATTTCCTCGAGAAGAAACGTATCGAGAACCTCAATGAATTGGAGCGTAAGTAATATTTTGCAAAAATGAGAATGGCTATTCACTATATCGCTTTAATCTTGCTTATCACAGTTATGACCGTTGCTTGTGGCGAGAACACTCCACCATAAGAGCCGGTATATACGGTCGATTTTCAATATCTGCCCGGATACTGGACATTGAACAACTATGAAACCCATACCAAGAGCAATAACAATACGATTATACTGAATACCAATCTCGATGGCTCGTTGGGCATTGACTTCCATAATGACGGCACACTGCAAATATTAGAGAACGATACTATACAGGCTGACGGAACGTATACACCCTACCCCAACCACAATATGATAGGACTATCGGAACTGATACTTGCCGAGGGCGTTGAGCCGAGCGGTGTGGCAAAGTTGCTGTTCCCTATCATTTCCAATAATACAGTAGACGTGAACGAACTTGTTGAGAACAAGATGACTATAAACGTGCCTTACGACGAGAGCAATACGATAGTAGCATACTTCTCAAAGAAATAACCGGCTTATACAATACAGATAGAAGATGAAAATTCAGTTTATAGTTGTAGGTAAAACAGCGCAAAGCTACTTGGTTGATAGCATAGCCGATTATACGGCTCGCATCAAGCAATACTTGCCATTCGAGATGGAGGTTATACCCGAATTGAAAAACACCCGCAACCTCACTACCGAACTGCAAAAAGAGCGCGAAGGCGTTGCTATACTCAATGCCCTGCAACCGGGCGACTTTGTTGTGCTTCTTGATGAACATGGACAAGAGTTTACCTCGGTAAAGTTTGCCCGCTACATCGAGCAAAAGATGCAAAGTGTACCCCGACGACTGGTGTTTATTGTTGGCGGTCCATACGGATTTTCACAAGATGTATATGAGCGCTGCAACGATAAGTTATCACTATCAAAGATGACTTTCTCACACCAAATGGTACGATTGTTCTTTACCGAACAGCTATATCGAGCCATGACAATACTCAATAACGAACCATATCACCACGAATAATATTAAACACACATACTACTATGAAAAAACGCATCTTAACAACACTCCTGCTCGTTACTGCCGTATTGTGCAGCAAGGCTGCCGACACCGAAAGTTCCGAGCAACAACTATCGCCCGAATACCACATCGGTACAATGTGGGACTTGTCATTAACAAAAGATTGGAAAGTCGTAAGAGCAACAGTACAACAAAGTATTTTCACTATCGACACCGAACTTGAGCGTGCTATGAGTATCTTGAGCCTTGATGTGCCTATCGTGTCGAGCCACTTGCGATTTAACGGTTTGGGATTTTATCTTTACTATCGCATGGCTCCGGGACAATACAGCCACTTGTTACGTTATCATGCCGGATTTAGTGGAGCAACGCCTTTGTTTAAAACAGCGAATGGAGGTGGTATTACCTTTACTTGGGCAGAACGTTTCGAGTCTACTTATGTTTTAGGTACAGAAGTTCCCACAAACAAACTGCGTACTCGTGTCCGTTTTGTCGGCAATATCCCCAATTCAAAGTTTCAACCCTTCATCGGTAGCGAATTTTTCCTTATACTCAATAAGATGAATGCCGGTCGTGGCGAGCGCCTCTGGTATGATTTAGGTGTAACATACGTTATCGACAAAAACAATAAAGTTGAATTTCTCGTGCGCGAGGAGCAACTCATGCTCACAACGCCACGTCAGTGGAATACAAATATAGGTGTAGCCTACAAAGTAACTATTTAATATACCACATACCTAAATAGCGATGTACCAACTATGGCACATCGCTATTTTTATTAACTACTTATTCTTGCTCCATAATAGCGTAGGGCTGTGGGTCAAAAACGCCCTCTCCTACCTTGTTATATACTTTGGATGGTTGTGCCATCTCTGTATTATAGAACACATCGGCTGCCATATTAAATTGTTCCATGGCATGCTCTCTGTTATTTCTTGAGCCACATGAACCCGACGGATTAAAAGCAAACCACATACACCAGCCATAACCCTGTTTCAAGGCGTTTTGAGCTGTCGACTTATATAGTTTTATTCCGCTGTTCAGCTCGATAGATGCACCACTACAATGCGAGAATGTAAGGTCGCCATATGGGTATGCCTCGCAACCATAGTTGGCAAGTACCATATCAATAAACTCGCTTTGAGTGTGCTTTACACCATCGACGGTAACTCCCGGCAATCGGTATAGCGCACCATATTCAAAGATTGAAACTTCAGTGTGCCAACTACATTTCTGCGCCAAAGCAGCCTTGAGTTCGTATGCCAATCGTGCACCGGCAGCTGCTGAAGGTTTGGCAAACCATTTATTTTCAAGATTGGGAGCTTTTGAGTATTCGTCATCAAGGTTAACTCCATCCAGTTTATATACTCTACACACCTCTGCAACTTCTTGTGCCCACTGCTGTGCACCCCAATCCGATAGTTGCGCAACACCTGCTGTATCGTGGTTCCCCAATATGCCTAAATAGACTTTTATTCCACGTTCACGTAATGGTTGCAAGTAAGTATCACTCTCATCAAGTAGCGCTTGCACATTGGCATTGCAATGCAGATATACCCTATCACTCGCTGCATCGTAGTTGATATTGGCTGCAAAAAGTATTACGGCATCGAAAAATGGCGTGCCGTCGGCAAGGTTATACTCGAGTATATTGAGCGGATTGCAGTCGTTAACTTCAATGTATACTATCTGCTTGATGCTACGATGTGCCTTCTGACACACAGCTATCTCTACCTTAGGCGCGTTGCCTGCAGTGATGGCAATCACACCTTGTCGCATATCACCACTATTATCGGCAACGTTAACTATCAGCCTGTTCTCGCACTTCTCGGCAATAACCCAATCGGGAGTATCGTAGTGCCAACTATCGGCATCGGTCGACACATCGAGGGTATCGGCAACATTGTTGTCGGCGATGAAGTAGAGCGACGACATAGGCGTTACACTCAACACATTTTCGTCGGGTTGTGGGTCATCAGGCAGTTTGCAACAAGACATTAGACACAAGCTCACGATTGTAATACACATCGTAGTATAGCGAGTAAATTCTATTTTCATGGTATAGAAATATGTACTAAAGTTAATGATTAATGCAAATATAATAATTCAATCGCAATCATCAAAAACATTAATAAAAAAGAGCGACACCTATTATGCAGGCATCGCTCTCGGTAGATTTATTTTATCATCCTATTTCCATGAGCCTCTCGGATCAAGTATCTCGCCGGTCCAGGTTGCAGTAACAGTATGTTTCGGATCGGCATCATCTTTAAGCGTATATATAATAGTAAATGTACCGTCGGCATTTTCTTTTATCTCTACATCACCTTCGGTTGCAGGAGCTTGACCGACAGGATCATTTACACCGTCGACATATTGTATCCAGCACCAAGTACCCAACATAACGGCATAGTTGTAATATCCTGGAATAAATGTGTAAGGTTGCAAGTTGTCGAGACTGCCCAAGGTATATTTTCCGGCAGGTGATGTAACACCCTCGGGTACAATGATGTCAAGCATAAATGATTCGTCTGAATTGTGATCGTTCACGATTATTTCAAACTCATTGTAGCCTGCGGCAGGATAGTTAGCATACATGTGCGCATAAGCATAAATATCATCAGAGAATGTAAATTCTTTATCTTCCTTAAGAGTGCTTATCCAATCGCCCTCGGGAACCTCGGGGCGCTCGTCAAATATTGTTACATTACCCATCGGATATGTACCGGTCATTTTCACGCCATTGCGCATAGTTACATCGACAACAAGCGAATATTTCTCACCTTCACGTTTAAACTCTATTGTTCCGCCATTTACATATCCATAGCGAATAAACCCATCTTCCTCTATGTTGCGCAAATCTTGCACGTAAGTACCCACTTGCAAGGGATAACCCATAAGTGTATAACAATCGCCTGCCATAAATGTGTAGGGCTCAAACTCTACTACATCTTGGTAATCGGCAGATGCACGATATACTCCATCGGGAATAACAATCTCATCGTTTTCAGGAGCAGTTGTAAAGAGGTCTATATTGAGAACAACACCCGAGGTTATTACGCCATCTTCGGTGCAATCGCCATCAAAGAGTTGCAATGAGAAACGATGATAATCGGCATCACCGCCATGTGCTGTTATGGCACACTCTTTGAAGGTTGTATTTACAATATCTTCTTTAATGAGCGTATCTTCGGCGCTTTCGCTTTGATTATCGAAAACAATTTCGCCGTTATAAAAGACTTCAATGTTCTCGCCTTCGGTCGTTGTAAACTTACCGGTGATACTATATCCACCTTCAACATGTTTTACTTCTATTGTGCCACCTTGCAGTATTTTATACTCAATATCGCCGGTTGCAGTTACAACACGAGCAAAGGTATAGTCTACACCGGCTGTACCGGCAATAAACTCCTGATTGAGGATGTAAGTACCCTCGGGCATAATTATGTTATCGGTCGACTCGGTGTTGTCGGCATAAATATCAAAACACATCAACATACCGGGCTCAACAGGCATCAACTGACCTGTTTCGTCGTACGAAGTTGGCACATCCGACAAGCAGAAGTAATAGTTGGCACTACCATCAAAACTTGTACTCTTTATACCCTCATAGTACTGTGCCATAGCTTGCTGATTGAGCTCTACGGGCAGCATGGCACGTTTAATTGAGATAATATTACTGATATCAATGTCGGCAATTTTCCAACTTCCATCTTCAGTGGCTGTAAACGCTGCATTACCATCAACATGAGTAATCATATTGTCGGCAGTCTTAACTATAAACTGTGCTTGTGCAGTCAATGTCATAAACACAGCAAGTATAATTGTATAAAGTATTCTTTGTATCATATTCGTTATATTTAATGTATCACCCTATTTCTTCATAAACTTCACTGTCGAATAAGCCGATTTGAGCAGATAGAAACCTTGAGGCAAGTCGGCAACATCTATTGTAATGCTATTACCGGTAACGAGTGCCGATTTAACAACAGCTCCATCGAGCGACAAGATGAAGATTTCACTACCCTCTGCTGCACCTGTCAATGTAAGGCTGTTTTTTACCGGATTGGGGAACAACGACAAGCCACCATCTGCCACTACATTGGTAATCGCAGTAACATCGGTAAATGTAACTTCGCTTACAGCATCAATAGTACCGCCATTTTTCAGCACAACGGTGAAAAGATTGGCATCATCGGCAGCAAGCAGATAATCAACATCGGTCATCTTTACAGACTCTCCTGTATTAGTCTTCATAGACCACTCTTTGGTTTGCTCTTGGGCAAAAACCATAGCCGCTACGGCAATAGTTAGAATTAGAATAAAAATCCTTTTCATATATTTACTATTAAATTAGTGTTTATGCAAATATATTATCACCGATACACAAATACAAAGAAATCACAAACAAATTTCAAAATAATTGACATATATCAAGAAAGTTGAAATGCTTACAAAACGACATAAAAAACAGAGAGCGCATCAAAAATAATGACACGCTCTCTAAGTCGTTATAAAATTTTTTTACTATTTCGTAGGTTTAGTAGTGGGCTTTGCAATGCTCTCACGCATTGAAGTATCTGCCTCTATGTTCTTCATCTTATAGTAATCCATAATACCAAGGTTACCACTACGGAATGCTTCTGCCATAGCTTTGGGCACATCGGCTTCAGCCTCGATAACTTTGGCGCGTGCCTCTTGTGCCTTGGCTTTCATCTCTTGTTCAAGGGCAATAGCCATTGCGCGACGTTCCTCTGCCTTGGCTTGTGCTATATTCTTGTCGGCTTGTGCTTGGTCTATCTGCAAGGTAGCACCGATATTCTTACCTATATCAATATCGGCAATATCAATAGAAAGAATTTCAAATGCAGTACCCGAGTCAAGACCCTTGCGCAATACGAGTTTCGATATAGAGTCGGGATTTTCGAGTACCTCTTTGTGCGACTCGCTCGAACCAATAGACGATACAATACCCTCGCCTACACGTGCCAAGATAGTGTCCTCGCCTGCACCACCGACCAATTGACGAATATTAGCGCGAACAGTAACACGGGCCTTGGCTATAAGTTGGATACCATCCTTGGCTACCGCAGTAACAGGAGGTGTATCAATCACCTTGGGGTTAACCGACATTTGCACCGCCTCGTATACATTACGACCGGCAAGGTCAATGGCCGATGCCATTTTAAATCCAAGGTCGATATTGGCTTTTGCAGCCGATACAAGTGCATGAACTACACGCTCTACATGACCTCCGGCAAGATAGTGTGCCTCGAGTTCATCACGAGTAATCGAGTTAAGTCCGGCTTTGTGAGCTTCAATCATTGCGCGAACAATCACTTGGGGTGGAACTTTACGTATGCGCATCAAGAAGAGTTGCAACAACGAAATATTCACACCCGACACACGTGCCGACAACCACAAAAGGAAGGGCACAAAGTAGAAAAACAGTGCTGTCAATACGACAACAACCGCCAATAACATAATAGTTACTACTTCCATAATCTTTGTTTTATCAGGTTTATTGTTTATTTATCTCTTTTACGGGCTCTACAACAATAGTAGTACGCTCTATCTTCACAACCTTAACAGCGGTGTTTTCTTCAATAAAATCGTAGGCGCGAGCTTCTACGGAAGCATCACCTATGAGCACACGCCCCATGGGATTGAGGCGCGATAGCGCAACACCTTCATCTCCTACTTTTATGGTAGAGGCTACCTCGGTAGGTGCTGTTGCATCTATATTGGTATGTAAAGACATCTTATCGAGTGTGCGAGAGCGCATGAAATACCATATAAAGAACACCGTCGCAACAACTGCTACGACAAGCGTTATTACACCGGCTGTCACACCCATATGCACAAATGAATAATAAAGTGCTACTCCGTAGAATAGTACCGACATAAATCCTGCAACCGACAGCCCGGGCAGGAAGAACATTTCGAGTATCAGCAACAATATTGCCAACGCTACAAGAACCAGAATAATAACAATATCTATAAGCATACTATTCAATTACTATATTTCTATATGATAACTCGGCATTACGAGCACGATTTTCATATATCATGGGTTCATTATATTCATTGAGAAGTTCCTCTTCAAGCACGAGAATACGCTCGGTCAACTGTTCTTTCTCTGTGCTGTTTGCACGAGCATATTGCATACGCAGTTCCGATAGTGTACGTTGTTTGTCGTCCAATCTCTGCTGTGCCGAACGCGACTGATTGTAATATCGCAAGGCTGTTTCATTATGAAAGTCATCGGAATTGGTATATACAATACCATTACACAGTACAAATCGAAATTCTTGTATTTTCTCAGCCTCTTCTTCTTTTATGTTATCTATTGCTGTGAGTAGCGAAGTATAGTCGCTCCCTTCTTGCCAAGTATCGGCAATGGATGATAGCTGAGCAAGGCGCGACAATTGCGCCCCTTCGACGGCATCATATACACGCTTTTGCGCATTGGGTATGAAGATGTATATGGTAAGATGACCGGGTATCTTATTTCTATCGGTAACAAACCACCCTACTCCAATCGTTTCGTCGATAGCCAACATAAAATCGTTGTGCGGAGAGTTAAACGGCATACCCATATTCTGAGGCAACATATAATCGCCACGCTCGGTATTGAACATGGTTACAAATAGGTCATAACCACCAAGCGAGTTTTCGCCATCTTGCGAGAAATAGAGGGTTTGTCCATCATTGAGCAGGAAGGGATAATTCTGATTATCAGTAGTATTTAGTACTTCCGACATCGCTTGCAACGGGCTCCATTCACCACTCAACAAACGTCCCGATTGATACAAGTCGTAGTTATCCTCGAGCATGTGTCCCATATACAACACATCACCTCTTTGTGGTACAAATGCTACTTCATTACCATTTACATGCATGCCCGAAGGCAACTTGTCAGCACCTAATATCTTACCTGCTTCGGGTGATAATTTGTAATAGTTGAAGAATGATAGCGAGTCGACCAATAGGCTGTCTATTACTTGCACTTGTTCCACACCTCGCATCATGCGTTTGCCCAACTTGGCCTTCGACATGAGCAGGTTCTCTTCTTCGGTAGGTTTCTTGTCATCGTCGGCAAGCAATTCAAAATATTTGCTATAAGCATCTACTGCCTCGTCAAACCTATATAACGCATCATAGACTCTTCCCAAATAGAAATTTGACGATGTTACTTTGCGCGAAGCCCCCTTCTCAAGATATGGTATAGCCTCTTCGTATCGACCTGTTTTATACAAACATACTCCATACCAATGGTTTAACGAGCCGTTATTAACTTTTCGCTTCAATTCCTTGGCAAATGTAGGAGCAGCCTCCTCATACTTGCCTGCTTTATATAATTCTCGAGCCTCATCGAGCGTATATATCTCACCGTGAGCCATTGTGGCGCACAGCAACATCGTTATAGTTAAGTTCAATGAGAGAAACCAATTATGCATATTTCCTATTTATTATTCTCGGTCAAATACTTTATAGATATTGCGGGTGCTTAAAACTTCTAAATACACACTCCTATCTCTATATCTTAAAGTCTTCGTCTTACGCAAAGATAAGAAGTTTTTTTGAAACATAATATGTAATAACGTATTTTAGGAAATTACGCTACGCAATAGCTGTTCAAAGCCTTTCAGAGAAGAATTATCGGCAAAGGCATCGCGCGGTATATAGAAGTAGGTATATGTGTCGGTATAAATCATAAATGCATCGTGCGTAAATACCACGTTGTTTACCCTATCCCACTGTAATACACAACGTTGTTGCTCGTCGTAAAGACAATTTATACCCTTAAAATCTATTATGGCTATTTTCTCTACCACCGAGTAGAATGCCTCGGGGCGCAGGGCATAGTTATAGTACACCATAAACAATATAAGAGGTACTATAAGAAAGAGAAACATGAGTAGCACGATACCAAAACGGAGGTCGTAACACGTTGCAGTAATCATACCTACAAGCAATAGTAGCCCAATGCTCCACCATTGTTGCAACAACTTACGTGCTATTACGCCAAAATATTGTGCCGAAGATACTCGAAACGGTAGTGTCTCTATAACTATATCGGGACTTATCATCGTGTGGCACAAATCCATACCCCGGAAAAGGGCATTTGCGGTTGAGAAGTGAGAACGGCAAGCTGTGTTTGAGCTTGTTGCATGGTATCGTATCCGTCTATATACAATCTATACTTACCATTGCTCTCATATATTTTTATATCATCTTCAACACCTTGCTGCTTGAACTCTTTAATTTGCTTTTCGGCAAGAGATTGAGAAGGCAGCGAACCTATAACGAGTACATAACGAGGTGTCGATTGAGCGTGTGATATGGCTGTATTATGCTGTTCTGAGTCTACAACCTCGGCAGGCTCTACAACTTGCTTGTTTGCTATATTGTTTACATTCTCAATACTCTCGGGCAACGATGATTGCTCTGCTACAACTTCTAATGATGTAGCGTATTCTTCTGCAATGGCATGTGCTTCTGTGATTTGTTGCACATCGGCAACTGAACCAAAAATCTCACCGGCTACCAAACTTGCATAGTCATTAGATGCTTCATAAGTATCGACCGGCGTCGAAATACACAACATAAGTATCACAATAGCTGCAACCGATGCCGCGGCTTGCCATACCTTGCGGTGCCATGTTATAGTTGTACTCGATGTATGTATCTCTCTTGTCAGCTCATTTTCCTCCAATGCAGGCAAGACATCGCCAATATGTGTCAACATCAATGGTTGCAACAAACCCATAGAGGCATTTACCTCAACGTCTTGTGCCTCAACAAACAGCATTGTACCTTCGCTCTGACTCTTGAAGCAGCCTATCTTTTCCCACGCAATAGTTTCGCCGCTACGCAGTGCGTTGCGCCAAGTTTCGACTTGCTGGGTAATATACGACATTGCTTCATCGTAACTGCAACCTTCGGCACGCATAAGCGAGTGTGCCAACATAGCATCATTATGTGCCAAAAGAGGGTTGAAACTGAGCCAACGACGAGGAGGTAGCAACTTACTGTCTGTTGCAAACTGAGCATCACTATGCTGCATAACCAAAGCACCCCACCCCGGCACAATTACGCAATCGTGTTGGGTGAGCAGGTATCTGATATGTAGCACAAGATTTTTCACATTACAAAGATAGAATTTATAAAACAACTTTGCAAGATTTTGGCATTTTTATATTTGCCAAGTATAGCATAAATGTGAAGCAATAAGAAAACGTGATATTACTCTTTTCTTATTTCGGCTATAATATTGTCGCAAGTTTGCGAGTTATAGCCAAGTTGTCGAGCACGCTCAACATCACGTTCAGCATCGGCGTATTCATATTTTGCTATCTTGCTATAAGCACGTAGGATATATACAAAAGCATCGTCGGGTGTCAGTTCCATAGCTTTTTCTATATCCTTGTCGGCAAGCGAAATGCGGTTCCATAGGATATATGCCTCTGCTCTTCCTATATATAAATATGCCTGATTGGGATTCTCGCGGATAACTTGATTATACATATCTATCGCCTCATAATAGTAGCCTTGCGACTTGAAGAAAGTGGCAAAACCTATGCGTGCTTTACTACTTGTTGGATTGTTTTTCAACATATATTCCAAGTCATTTCGGCAGGCAATGGTGTCGCCTTTCTGCATATATATGAGGGCTCGATTGTAGAGCGCATCTTCGTCGCTGTCGTCAAGCAGTATAAGATGGCTATAATCGGCACATGCAAGATCGAGACTGTCCATCTCGGCATAGAGTGCGGCGCGATTGCGTAATAATGTGGTAGAACGTGGTGTCATGAAAAGTGCCATAGAATAGGTTTGCAGCGCCTCTTCATATTTCCCACAATAGCGTTGAACAGTTCCAAGGTTTGACAATAACAACGAATTTTGTGCATTGGCTGGTTCGCTGCGAAGTGCTTGCAGCAGAGCTTCTTCAGCTTCATTCCACTCCTGTTTGGCGATGTGTTCATCGGCAATGTCTACCCACTCATAATACGACTGAGCCGACACAGCAATGGCTATAAACATCAATAGTACAACACAATGCAGTCTTTTCATTACTATTATCTCCATTAATATGTATTTTACTTTATGAGGGCAACCCATCGCACCCACCAATACGTTCCATCTTATAGCCCAAACGCTTCAACTCGATGGCTGCACCTATACGATACATGGCACGTGATGCGCGCACAAATATATGATATGCGATAGGACTTTGAGGCTCAACTTGTTCGTGGCGTATGAGGTCTACTGTCAGCTCACCGCAACGTCGAACAATGTCTTCCAAGGAGTGTGCCTCTTGAGTATCGAGGGGGATATTCAGCACATCGGCAACAATGTGTTCGTCCATATCGTCAAACCCACGAGGTCCATATAGCGAGCGATACTCCATTTGCGATGTTTGAGCCCAATCTTTATCCCAACCATTGGCTACAGCCATGCCCATATAGGCAGCCCACGCCACCGATACTGTGGGATAATCGCGCACTTGCTCAACAGCATCAGCCAGATATTCAGGAGCAAGTTTGAGCCACAAGCCATCTATATCCTCGGTCGAGGGCAAAACGCCATCTAAATAGCTATATGAGCGACACAAATGCATCAATTTTTCGGTCAGACTCAGCTCAAAATTATCGAGATACTCTTTATTATTGTCCATGACTAATACTTTTATAAATCGAAGTACAAATATAGTAATTATATCGCAATTATATTAACATAGAACATGGCGGTAGTTTGCACTTTAAAGTTATTTTTCATAATTTTGCTACCACTAAACTTTACGAAAGAGGTATGCTTAAAAGAGTGTTTAACACAATATGGTTACTTACTGCTACTATAATAGTAATGTGTGGTTGTTGCAAAAACAATGACGACGACCCAGCTAATGTTATAGTCAACAATCGCACCGTATTGGTTTACATGCTTGCCGATAACGACTTAGGACTATTTTACGACTTCGACGACAGCAATATAGAAGCTATGTGCGAGTCGTTCGACGGCAAGGTTATTGATGGTCATTTGCTGGTATTTCATGCCGATAATGATGTTTTACCATGCTTGAAAGAGATAAGCAAACCTTATGCCGACAAGCCTTGCGAAATAAAAATTCTGCGCACATACCCATCTACTGTCAGCACCGATACTGCTACCATACAGCAGGTTCTTAATGATGTTAAGCTCCTTGCACCATCGAGCCACTACGGACTTATCATGTGGTCGCACGCTACGGGATGGTTGCCTCAGAACAAATTTTATGCTCCCAACAGAAGCAGTGCGCCAACCTCTTTCGGTCGTGAAGGCGAAGAGCAGTTGACTATGGATATCGACGTGCTGGCAAAAGCCTTTGACAAGCTACACTACGATTTTATTCTTTTCGATGCATGCCTCATGGGCTGCGTTGAAGTAGCCTACGAGTTGCGTAACACTTGCGATCGCATCATAGCCACAGCAACCGAAACGGTGGGCGAAGGCTTTCCGTATCGACGCATCACACCCCTACTCTTTAGTAAAAATATTGACTACAAAGCAGTATGTAACCACTACTACGAGCAGGTGTCGGGGGCAGACTATTATGGTGGAACAATCTCTCTGATAAACACTCGCCATTTGGAACAACTTGCCGAGGCGTGTCGCACTGTTGTGCAAAACAAAGCCGATGAAATAGCCAACCTTAATACCCTGCGCATACAATACTTCGACCGCAAATCGACACACGTCTTCTACGATTTAGGTCATTATATGCTATCTCTTGGAGGCGAAGAGCTATATCCTATAGTCGACAATGCACTTACACAGGTCGTAGAGTACAAAGCTGCGACACCAAGTTTTATAAATATTATCATCAGCAAATATTGCGGATTGAGTTGCTATATACCTTATACTGCCAACGACGAGATGGTAGAAAAGTTTTATAGCCGATTGCAATGGTATCAACAAGTATATAACACACATCAATAACATTTAATATCAACTATTATGAGTAAAATGCTTCTGACAATCAACCCCGATGTTACAGCTGCTACCGATTCTATCGCAGCTGCTCCAACATTAAAAGAGGCCGCCGAGCAAATTTCAAAGCTCGATTTCAATGAAATCTGGTCTCAACTTGTTTCAAGTGCTATCGACTTGGGTCTGAAAATCCTCTTGGCACTTGTAGTATACTGGGTAGGAAAATTCCTTATCGACCTTCTCTACAAGTTTGTTAAACACACACTTGAGAAACGAAAAATCGACCTTTCGGTCAACTCATTCTTGCTGAGCCTCATTCGCATCGTTATGATGTTTGTGCTCATCATTACCATTATCGGTATATTGGGCATCAACACCAGCTCGTTTGTTGCTCTCTTTGCATCTGCCGGTGTTGCCATTGGTATGGCATTGAGCGGAACATTGCAAAACTTTGCCGGTGGTGTGATGATATTGCTCTTCAAACCCTACAAAATAGGCGACTGGATTGAGGCTGCCGGTGTATCGGGCGGTGTTAAGGAGATACAAATCTTCAACACAATCCTCACAACTGCCGACAACAAAATCATCATCGTACCCAACGGCAAGTTGTCAAACGATATGATTATCAATTACAGCAAAGGCGGCACACGTCGTGTCGATTGGTGCTTCAACATCTCTTACGGCGACAATTACGACAAAGCCAAAGAGATATTGACACAATTCATCAACGAAGATAAGCGCATCATGCAAGACCCCGCCCCCGCTATCCTATTGGATAAATTGGCTGATAGCTCGGTACAAGTGGCATTGCGCGTATGGGTAGACGGCGCCGATTATTGGAGCGTATTGTACGACATGAACGAGCGCGTTTACAAAGAGTTTGGCAAGTATGGTTTGTCATTCCCAGTACCCAAAATGAATGTAAACATCTCTCAAAAGTAATTTGAGCATATAAAAAAAGAGTGCTTTTACTTCATATAGCGAAAGCACTCTTTTTTTATATCATTACGTTATCACCTTACAAAAGTATTGCAGCAAGAATATACATTATTGCAATAAGTAAAAATATAGAGAAAAAAACACATGACCTGAAGAACAATCTCCAAGGACTATAGTTTAAATCTTTTTTTGAAATTTTACGACTTTTTCTACTCATGGTTGCTGATTATCTGCCACACTAAATATTGCAATAAAATCAAAAAATCACAACTAACTATAATTACGATAACAAAGTTATATATTTATTTCCTTTAATCGTACAACTTTATAAATATTTTTTTCAAATAAATAATATTGCTACAAATTGTTCTTATATTACACACTTCTATACACTCTTGGTAAAATCAATCATTAGCACAACTGACAATAAAATAATTTGATTATTCAGGCTAACATTTATCTACCCTACTTCAATAATAAGAAAAAAAATAGCATTAGAAAACTTCCAATGCTATTTTTACATAAAACCTTTGGCGGGTCTTATTTTACTTTAGCAACCACAGCCTTAAATGCCTCAGGGTGGTTCATAGCCAAATCTGCCAAAACTTTACGGTTGATTTCGATACCTGCTTTGTGGAGAGCACCCATCAATTTTGAGTATGACATACCCTCAAGACGAGCGGCAGCGTTGATACGTTGTATCCACAATGCGCGGAAATTACCTTTTTTGTCTTTACGGTCGCGATAAGCATAAGTAAGACCTTTTTCCCAAGTGTTCTTGGCAACGGTCCATACGTTTTTACGACAACCGAAGTAACCGCGGGTAAGTTTCAGAATTTTTTTTCTTTTAGCTCTTGAAGCTACATGGTTTACTGATCTTGGCATAGTTTTTTCTTTTTTGAATGTTAGCGTCACCTATGCGGTGATCTTTTTTTGCTAAAACATTCGGTTAATACTATTGTAACTACTTTTTTGTTTTGAGAAAATAATACTGCAACGATTATTTCATTGCGAGCAACTGTTTCACGTTCTTCTCGTCGGCTTTAGAAATTACGGTAAAGTAACCGAGGTTTCTTTTTTGCTTCTTAGTTTTCTTTGTGAGAATGTGGCTCTTGTAAGCATGTTTTCTCTTGATCTTTCCTGATCCGGTAAGGGCGAACCTCTTTTTGGCACCGGAATTAGTTTTAATCTTCGGCATTTTAATTTGTTTTTAGTGTTACATTTATATAATACTGCGGAACGTCCGCGTATCTTATTTTTTCTTGGGCGAAATCATTATTATCATTCGCTTGCCTTCGAGCACAGGCATGTTTTCGGCTTTTCCATACTCGTCAAGGTCATTTACAAATCGCAACAGCAACACTTCGCCTTGCTCTTTGAAAAGGATTGAGCGACCTTTGAAGAATACATATGCCTTTACCTTGGCTCCTTCTTTCAAGAACTCGATGGCATGTTTGAGCTTGAAGTTGTAGTCGTGATCGTCGGTTTGTGGTCCGAAACGTATCTCTTTCACTACGACCTTGGCAGCCTTTGCCTTTTGCTCTTTTTGACGTTTCTTCTGTTGATACAGATACTTTTGATAATCCAATATCTTACATACCGGTGGCTCGGCATTGGGAGAGATTTCTATCAAGTCAAGCTCCAACTCGTCTGCCAAGCGAAGGGCTTCTTGCAACGAATATACTCCTTGCTCTACATTATCGCCCACAAGGCGCACTTCTCGAGCGCGTATTTGTGTGTTTATACGATGTTGGTCTTTGTTCTCGTTACGACCTCCTCTTTGTTGCTGCGGACGAGGTGCTCCGGGTAGTTTGGGTTTTTTCTCCATTCAAAAAATTACCATTGGTTTATCATTTTCTCTACTTCTTCAGAGATTTGCGCCGCAAAGGTAGTAATTTTTACGACACCTTTATCACCTTCGCCCTGTTTTCTTACAGAAACTTCTTCATTTTCTGCTTCTTTTTCGCCTACAATGAGCAAATAAGGTACTTTTTTGATTTCAGTGTCGCGAATTTTACGTCCAATCTTCTCATTACGGAAGTCAACAAAGGCACGAATGTCGCTCTTTGCAAGTTCATCGGCTACGTGTTGTGCATAGTCGTTAAACTTCTCGCTGATGGGAAGGATTGCCACTTGGTCAGGTGTGAGCCACAAGGGGAACTTACCACCGGTGTGCTCTATAAGTACTGCCACGAAACGCTCCATCGAGCCGAAGGGGGCGCGGTGTATCATAACGGGACGGTGCTTTTGGTTATCGTTACCGGTATATTCGAGGTCGAAACGCTCGGGTAAGTTGTAGTCTACCTGTATAGTACCCAATTGCCAACGACGACCGATGGCATCTTTCACCATAAAGTCGAGTTTAGGACCATAGAAGGCAGCCTCGCCAAGCTCTACACGTGCTTGCAAGCCTTTCTCTTGACAAGCCTCTACAATAGCGCGCTCGGCTTTCTCCCAATTCTCGTCGGTACCGATGTACTTCTCACGATTGTTGGGGTCGCGCAATGATATTTGAGCTTCAAAATTCTCAAAGTTCAACGCTTTGAAAATGATGAAAATAATATCCATTACTTTGAGGAACTCGTCTTTGAGCTGGTCGGGACGACAGAAGATGTGAGCATCGTCTTGAGTAAATCCGCGTACACGTGTCAATCCGTGGAGCTCACCGCTTTGCTCATAACGATATACTGTACCAAACTCGGCAAAACGCAAAGGAAGGTCTCGATATGAACGAGGCACTGTCTTGTATATCTCACAGTGGTGAGGACAGTTCATGGGTTTGAGCAAGAACTCTTCGCCCTCCTCGGGTGTATGAATGGGTTGGAACGAGTCTTTACCATACTTGGCATAGTGTCCCGATGTTACATAGAGGTTCTTGGCACCGATGTGGGGTGTCATCACTTGTTGGTAACCAAAGCGCTTCTGTATGCGGCGCAAGAAGTTCTCCAAGCGCTCACGTAAAGCAGCACCACGAGGCAACCACAAAGGCAGTCCTTGACCAACCGATTGTGAGAAGGCAAACAACTCAAGTTCTTTGCCAATCTTTCGGTGGTCGCGTTTTTTAGCCTCCTCCATCATTACTAAATACTCGTCGAGCATTTTTTTCTTGGGGAAGGTTATACCATATACACGTATGAGTTGTTGACGTGTCTCATCACCGCGCCAATATGCACCTGCAAGTGAGTTGATTTTCACTGCTTTTATTACGCTTGTATTGGGGATATGCGGACCACGACACAAGTCGGTAAACGCACCTTGTGTATATGTTGTGATTGTACCGTCTTCAAGCTCGTTTATCAACTCTACCTTGTACTCCTCGCCACGATCGCCAAAGAGGTTCAAAGCATCGGCTTTCGATATTTCTTGACGAACAATGGGCTCTTTGCGGGCAGCCAACTCAAGCATTTTTGCCTCAATGCGAGCAAAGTCGGCAGCTGTGAGCGAGTGTTCTCCGGGGTCTACATCATAGTAGAAGCCACTCTCAAGAGCAGGACCAATACCAAACTTGATACCGGGATACAACAATTGCAAAGCCTCGGCAAGAAGGTGAGCCGACGAGTGCCAGAATGCATGTTTACCCTCTGCATCATCCCATTTGTACAATTTAATTGATGCATCTTTCTCAACAGGACGCATCAAGTCCCAAGCCTCGCCATCAATCTCGGCTACCAAGACATCTTGTGCCAAGCGCGAGCTGATACTCTCGGCAATAGCAAGCGGAGTTATACCGCTCTCAAACTCTTTTACCGAGCCATCGGGAAATGTGATTTTTATCATAATATCTATACGTTTATTTAATTACTTTTTCGCACATAAATTCTCGACGAATATAATCCGCCAAAATTTACGAGCCACAAAGTTAGTAATTTATTTTTGTTCGACAAAGATATTCAAATTATTATGGAATTTTTTTTGCGCATCGGCGTGCAAAATTTTGCACACGTTATTTACTCATGCGCTTCAAGATGTTATATGCAGCCATAACACCCATTTCACCGGCTTTCGACAGGTCTTCCCTACCCCTTATCTCATCACCACCTTTCAGGTATGCCAACCCTCTATTGAAGTAGGCATCTGCCATATCGGGCTGTAAGTATATAGCTTGATTGTAATCGGCAATTGCAGCATCAACGCGACCTTGTGCAAAGTAGATATTTGCTCTATTATAATATGCGTATGCAAATCTTGGTGATAGTTCGATTGTTTTATTAAGATCTTGTATCATCAATTCATATTCAATACGAGCATTATCAATACTATATGCAGGCTTTGCAGTATTATCAGCATCGGTAGCATCGGCTCTAAAAGTAGCTTCGGAGCGTTTATACTCAAGGTTGCGATAGCGCAATGTGGCTCGTTGGAAGTATGCAAGCATAAGATTGGGACTGAGTGCTATAACTCGATTGATATCCTCCAATGCTCCTGCATAATCTTGCAGCATGGCAAGGTCTAATGAGCGACCCATATATTGCAACACGTTTACATTGCTACCATTCTCAATTTTTTGCGTATAATCGGATGCCGAAGTAAAGTGCTCGGTTATCTGTCTCGACTCCAACAAAGGCTCGTTATTGGTAATGACCAACATATACTTGAACGCCCGCAACTCATTCAGCTGAGCAAGTTCGTCTGCGAATGTACCCTTTGGCAACAATTCGCCGGGCTGTTCGTAATAGCTAAGCACGTACATAGGTCGCAATGAAACCTGCACGTTACGGTCTTGCACACGTCCACGCAACTTGCTCTCATATTTGGGCTCAAAGGCTTGCGCCATATCATCATCGGCAATCATCAGTCGGTCGTACTTATTAATGCTATTGTCCGACTCCTTTCGGGCAGCAATGTTTTCCGAAGCTTTGTCCGATGCCTCACGAGCCATATCGGGGTTGCGTTTTTGTTCTTCTTGCAATCGCATGGCAAGTGTAAAATCCTCTTCTCCACCGCGTGCATCGCCAATTTTACGTTTCGCCTCGGAACGCGCAAATAGAGCCTCCATATACTCGGGATACACTTCTACAACAGCATCATAGTCCGATATCGCTTTTTCATAATCACCCAAGTCGTCATACAATATTGCTCTATTGAGTATTGCCAGATAGTTGTACGGCTCGCGCTTCAATACCTCGGTAAAATCGTCAACAGCCTTGTTGCGGTCGCCTACTTGCGCACGTAGCAAACCGCGGTTGTAGTATGCCATGATATTAGTAGGATCCAAAGCCAATACATAATCATAATCTGCCATAGCCCCTCGCAAATCTTCGGTGTAATACTTCACCATAGCTCGGTTGATATAGAGTGCCGTATTCTTGGGTTGCAATTTCACAGCCTCATTCATATCACTCAAAGCGCCTGAGTAATCTTTATCGCTCTTTACCCGCAGCAAGGCTCTCAGTTCGTAAGCTGCAGCCATGTTTTTATCGAGCGATATTGCCTTATCAAAATCGGCGCGCGCTGCCACCGAATCACCGCGCATAATATTAAACTGACCGCGTGTTACATATCCGGCTGCATATTGCGGATATTGCGCCAGCAACTCACTATAAACCGAGTCTGCTGCTTGATACTCATCACTCTGTGCATACGCCATAGCAGCACTGAAAAGCAAATTGCGGTCGGAAGGATTATACTGCAATCCTTGTCGATAGTCGGCTATTGCACCGGCATAGTCGCCTTGGCTATGACGCACAAAGCCACGTAGATAAAAAACATTTTTGAAGTAAGGGTTACGCTCGATGCAAGACGTTGCATCCTCCTCTGCACCTTGTAGGTCGTCAAGGCTCAACTTGGCAACCGCACGATAGTAGTAAGGATCTGCCCAATAAGGTTTCAGTTTTATTATCTGATTGAAGTATTGGATAGAGAGCACATAATCTTCAAACTGCAGAGCATTGCGACCTATGTTCATGACTCGCTCGGTATTGATTTGCCCACTTGCAGGAGTAGCAAAGCAATACAACAAACACATTATAATATATATAATCAAGCGCTTCATAATCATTCTTTCGATGCACAAAATTACGCATTAAATATGATAGATTGATAAGAGTTTACTTTTTTTTGTCTTTTTTCTCTTATTGTGTTATTTAGTATCTGATAAATAGTTGCAACAGCTATCTATTTTTTGTATCTTCGCAACTTGAAATCAATACTGCAAAATGATGAAAAAAATTCAACTTATTTTAGCTGCATCAGCTGCACTGCTCATAGGCACAACAGCCTGCAAAACAAGCCAAAAAGTGCAATCAAGCGATGCGCAACAATCAACAAAAACCGAAACAACACACACTGTGAACCGAAATTACAAAGCTCTCTCGACCGACCTTCTTAATGGCGAGTGGATTATTGTCAGCGCATTGGAAAAACCAGTCGTAGGCAATGAAACAGTCAATATCTTTTTCGATATCGACACACAACGAGTATATGGCAACAACGGCTGCAACACTTTTAGCGGCACACTGTCATTGGGCAAACATTGCTCAATAGCTTTTACCGACTGCATCACAACTCTTATGGCTTGCCACCCCGAGATTACAGAGAGAAATGTTATGCAGGCGTTGGGCGCAACGACACATTATAATACAATTAAAAACGACAATACAGAAATCAGCATCAACCTTCTCGATGAGCAAGGCAATGTCGTAGCAACACTCACCAGACAAATGTCGCAACAACTCAACGGATATTGGAATATCATAGAAGTAAGCGGCAAGAAAGTAAAACTCGACGAAAAGCCCACAATGGTTCTCGACCTCGAAGCCGGCAAACTCACCGGAAACTCGGGTTGCAACATCATGAATGGCACTATCAACTACAATGCAACAACCAACGACAATAAGATATCATTTAACGACGTTGCTTCTACCCGCCGTATGTGCGCTCCCGATGCCATGGAGGTAGAAGATAAAGTGCTCGACACGCTCAACAAAATTGATGCCTTCCGCATCATCAACAATAACAAAGTTGAGCTATACTCTACTACCGACGAGAAGACATTTATCGTGTTACAACGCAAGTAACGAAAAACCCAATATTATAGTAAAGCGACTTTAATCAAATTAAGGTCGCTTTTTTTATTTAGGCTGCATTAATAATAAGACAACAAACCGATAAGTTAAAATAATCAATAAAAATTTAATCTTTCACATTTATTTATCACAAAAATTATCACTAAATTGCGACGTTTTTATTTCTGTTACGTATCAACACAAAAAACAGCAAGAAATATCCATGGAAGGCATCTATCAACAGCAAGTCGAGAACTCTGTAAACCAACTGTTTGCAAACATACAATCACGATTTAGCGAACAAGAGTTGGCGAAAATACGCAAGGCATTCGATTTTGCCAAGGCGGCACACATCGAGCAGCGACGTAAAAGCGGTGAGCCATACATCATCCACCCTATTGCAGTAGCCCGCATTATAGCCGAGGAGTTGGAACTTGATAGCGATGCCATTATTGCTGCTTTCCTACATGATGTTGTTGAAGATACAGAATATACGATTGAAGATATACGCCGCGAGTTTGGCACAGGAGTAGCCTTCCTTGTCAATGTTGTTACCAAGCAGAAGAAAGAGGAGTATGTGCACTCCAAGCAAGTCGATAACTACCAACAAATGTTGTCGTCGGTACAATACGACATCAGAGCATTGCTCATCAAACTTGCCGACCGCTTGCACAACATGCGCACACTCAACAGCATGCGCCCCGACAAGCAGATGAAGATAGCCGGCGAAACCGACTACTTCTATGCACCACTCGCCAATCGGTTGGGTCTGTACCACGTCAAGACCGAACTCGAAAATCTATCTTTTCAGTATCGCTGTCCGCGTGAATATGCCTTTATCGAAGAGCAACTGCGTGAAGAGCGCAACAAGATAGAGAACAACATCACACATTTTATAAAAAAAATAGACCGTACACTTGCCGAACATGATATAACAGTACGCACCGAGATACGCTACCGACGTCCATACAGCATCTGGCGCAAGATGCAATCGAAAGGTCGCGACTTTCACCATGTCGATGGCAAGCATTACATTCGCATCATCTATCCCGATAACGCACAACAAAGCGAAAAGAACACCAGCCTGCGCATATACTCGGTACTTACCGATGCTTTCAACGAAAGCCCGGGCAGTGTGTCAAACTATATCAACGCACCCAAGGAAAACGGCTATCAAAGCTTCCACGTCAAGCTACTCAGCGATCAAGGTACGTGGGAAGAGATACACATCTCGTCGGAGCGAATGGTGCGCAATTCACGATTGGGTTGTGCAGCCGAGCGCACCGAGAGCAACGTAGAAAGTTGGTTGAAGAAATTCCGCTCGGTACTCAAGGATATCAAGCACCACACCCACGAGATTGAGTACATGGACGGTATTACCTCGTCGTTCTACAACGATGATATAACGGTTTATACACCGAAAGGCAAGGGCATCATTCTGCCCAAAAACGCCACAGCGCTCGACTTTGCATACGAGGTGCACAGCCGCATTGGCGAGCATGCACAATATGCCCGCATCAATGGTAAGCTTCTATCGGTAAAGACCACACTGCGACGTGGCGATGTCATTGAGATAGGTACAAATGAAAACGTGCATCCCCGCCCCGACTGGCTCAGCTACGTGTCGACCTACAAAGCCAAGCGCAACCTGCGCATATACTTTGCCAACAAACGACTACTCGAATACAACCGCTGCCCACATTGCCACCCCATTCCAGGCGATGAGGTGATAGGCTTTAAAGAACACGACGGTACTATAACCCTACACAAGCGCAACTGCTCGACAGCGGTGCAACATGCAGCACACTATGGCGACTCTATTGTTGCTGTCGACTTTAAGGAAGACCCCGACTTTATGTACCCGGTGCGCATACGTGTGCGAGGTGTCGATCGCTACCACCTGCTCAGCGACCTCATTGAGTGTATTACCGAAGATTTACATCTATCAATGAATGAGTTGGCAACCGAAACCGTCGACCATATAGCAGCCTGTACCATCGACTTTGCAGTACACTCTGTTGCCGAGCTGCAGACAGCTATCGACAACATTTGTGCCATTGACGGTATCGACGAGGTATCGAGAATAGATATTGAATAGCCCTTTTTTACATATCCAATTACACCGAATAGTATTACCATTGTAATAGTATTGTAACATTGTATTTGTTACTTTGCAACGAAAAATTGCAACACAGACATTACAATGGAAAGTATTTATCTTCTTTGTGTAGGCATCTTGTTTATCATCGCCGTTTTTGATATTATGGTGGGTGTAAGCAATGATGCCGTTAATTTTCTACAATCGGCAATAGGTTCAAAGGCTGCTTCATTCCGCACACTTCTCATTATTGCCGCAATAGGTATTTTTTTAGGTGCTTCTATGTCAAATGGCATGATGGACATTGCCCGACATGGTATTTATCAGCCACAGTATTTCTATTTCAACGAAATAATGGTTATTTTGTTGGCTGTCATGCTCACCGATGTTATCCTGCTCGATGTATTCAACTCGTTAGGACTTCCTACATCAACAACCGTTTCAATGGTATTTGAGCTATTAGGTGGTACATTTGCATTGGCACTCATCAAGATTTTATCGTCCGACGGAGCATACTCAATAGGCGAACTTATCAATACCGACAAAGCGCTATCGGTTATCGTAGCAATATTTGTTTCGGTGGCATTGGCTTTTGCTTGTGGTACAATTATACAATACTTGGCACGTATGTTGTTTAAGTACAACTACGATAAGCAACTCAAACGCTGGGGCGCTTTGTTCAGCGGTTTTGCGCTTACTACCATTGTCTACTTTATTCTATTCAAAGGATTGAAGGACTCATCGCTGATGACTGCCGAGAACAAACAACTCATACAAGACAACACTTGGTTGATTTTGGGCAGCTGTATGGCAGGATTTACCGTATTGATGTTTATCCTGCAACTACTCAAAGTCAATGTCCTCAAGGTAGTTGTTTTGGCAGGTACATTTGCATTGGCACTTGCATTTGCAGGAAATGACTTGGTAAACTTTATTGGTGTTCCCTTGGCAGGATACTCTGCTTATATAGACTACGCTACCAATGCAGCAGGCGCTGCTCCCGACCAATTCTTAATGACCTCTCTTACCGAGTCGGCAAGCACCAATCCGATATTCCTCGTTGGTGCCGGATTGCTCATGGTGATAGTGCTTTTCACCTCGAAGAAAGCACATCGTGTGGTACAAACATCTATCGCATTATCACGACAAAGTGCCGGTGAAGAGGGCTTTGGCACATCACCCATCGCTCGACAACTCGTACGCATATCACTCAATCTCAACAATGCTGTTTCTAAAATAACACCGCAACCTGTCAAGAATTGGATCGAGAAACGATTTGATAGCAGCGAGGCCATCCTACCCGACGGCGCTGCATACGACCTTGTGCGCGCATCTATCAACCTTGTAGTGGCTAGCTTGCTCATTGCTTTGGGCACATCGCTCAAGCTACCCTTGTCAACTACCTACGTTACATTTATGGTTGCCATGGGTACATCACTTGCCGACCGCGCTTGGGGGCGCGAGAGCGCTGTATTCCGTATTACAGGTGTTATTTCGGTTATTGGCGGGTGGTTTGTAACTGCCGGTGTTGCATTCATTGCAAGTTTCATCGTTGCCATCATCCTGTTCTACGGCGGATTTGTTGCAACTGTAATTCTCACCATTGCGGTTATTGCAATTATCATTCGCAGCCAACTCTCCTTCAGCAAGAAGCAGCTCGAAGAGAAAGACTCGACCGACCAACTTTTGCTCACCAATAAGGATGCCGACCAAGTATTACCTTTGCTGCAAAAATACACCAATGAGCAATATGCCGAGTTTGTAGGCTGGTGCGCACATGTTTATGAACGTGCATCGGATGGTTTCTTGAACGATAGTGCAAGCATATTGCGCAAGGCAAACAACAAGGTCAAGAACCAGCGTCAAACTCTTCGCATAGCACATCGTGTCAGCACTGTTGGTCTGTCTCAACTGCAAGAGAAAGATTGGATAGAGCGCGGTTTATACCTGCAACAAGGTAATGAAATTGTTATGGACATATTCCACGCTATCAAACGCATGGTAGAGCCGGCATTTGAACATATCGACAACAATTTCGAGCCTATCAGCGCCGAACAGCTTGCCGAGTTTAATGGTACCGGAAATGACCTTATCGCGTTCTTAAAAAATTGTCAGGAAGCTATCGAAAAACAATCGGACATAGACACACTGACAATAGAAAGTAACAACTTGATACGACGTATCTCTAACATAAAACGCAACGAAATGCAGCACATTCGCGCTACATCGGCATCGAAGAAAGTTGATCTCGTCTACCTCACCTTCCTGCAAGAGTCGCAAAACATTGTTGCATACAGCATAAATCTGCTGAAAGTAAACAAAAAATTTCAACAAAACTAAGGTTCTTTACTTAACTGCATAGACCGCCGAAAATTGATAAAATTTTGACTATTTTCGGCGGTCTACTATTTGTCTAAATTGACATTTTTATGTAAGTTTGCGTAACTATTTTTTGTGCATAATCGGTCTATCCCAACAGACCCTTTTATCACACTGAAGTACAATGACTTACAACAAACTGATATATATATTCATACTTCTATTGGCGACTATTCCATATCATGTCGTTGCTCAAGACAAATCGAGAGCAGCAACATCCAATGCTGTTGTTACTCCGTTGTCGACCGACAAAAGTAAGGCAGCACTATACGGGCGCAATATAGCTCTATGGAACAGCCATGGTAAGTATTACAACCAGATAAAGGGCGAATGGATATGGCAAAGGGCTCGTCTGATGGGTACAGTAGAAGATATGCACACAACCGATTATGTGCTCAACTACCTTACTCCCATGCTCGAGAACGCAGGTGCAAACATCTACTTGCCTCGTGAGCGCGACCTCAATACACAAGAGTATATCATCGACAACGACACGCATCACGCACTCTATACTGAGGTAGGTAAATGGCAAGACGGAAAAGCGAAAGGATTTGCTCACAAGCATGATATATACGACGGCTTTATCAATCCATTTAACGAAGGCTCTTACCGCTGGCACAAGACAACTACAAGAGAGGCAACAGCATCCGTTACTTGGAGTATTCCCATAGAAAAGAGTGGCAACTATGCCATCTATATATCGTATCACAAAGTTAAAAACGGTGCGACCGATGCACGTTATACGGTACATCATGCCGGTGGTACAAGCAACTACTCGGTAAACCAGACCATGGGTGGTAGTACATGGATATATTTAGGCACATTCGACTTTGAGAAAGAGGGCGACAACCGTGTGGTATTGACCAACGAGTCAAGCCGGGCAAACGAATTTCTCACTGCCGATGCCATAAAAGTTGGTGGTGGAATGGGCAACATAGCACGCAAACCCATTCTCACACCTCGCAAGGCTACCAAGCAAGCCCTTAACAACCAAAAGGCTGCCAAGAAGCAACAACGCAAACGCAAGACTGCCAAAAAGAAAGAAGAGAAAAAAGCTGCTATCGACGTTGCAACAACGAGTGGTATGCCACGATACGCCGAAGCAGCCCGATATTGGATGCAATGGGCGGGTGTTCCCGACACTATCTACTCCGATACAGGTGGAGATAATGACTATGGCGACGACATGCGCGGTAGAGCATATTGGGTCAACTACCTATGCGGAGGCTCTAAAGTACTACCCGACAGCGACGGATTGAACATTCCCATCGACATAGCGTTTGCTTTTCATAGTGATGCAGGCAATGTGCCCGGCGATTCGATTATAGGTTCTATGAACATATACTACACCGGAAAGAAAAGAAGTCGCGACTTGCGGTATGCCAACGGTACATCACGCCAACAATCGAAAAGACTTGCCGGCTACATTGGCGACAAGTTGCAACAAGACATCCGACAAGCTATACACCCACAATGGACACTGCGCAAGGATCTCGACCGCCGCTATGCCGAAGCAAGATTTTTGGACGTTCCTACGGTGCTTTTGGAGTCGATGTCGCACCAGAATTTTGCCGACATGCGCTGGGGGCTCGACCCTCGATTTAAATTTGCCATGAGTCGTGCCATCTACAAAGGTATTCTCAAGTATATATCACAGCGCAACAAAACTCCCTACGTCGTGCAGCCTCTGCCTGTCGACCACATGGCTTTGCAATGGAATGGCAACAATGGCATAACACTCACATGGAAGGCTGTAAAAGACACACTCGAAGCGACAGCAATACCTACACAATACAAGGTATATACTCGACGTGGCGAATATGGTTGGGACAACGGTGTGGTAGTTAAGCGCAACGAATACACCACTACTATCGACAACGATACTATCTACTCATTCTACGTAACAGCAGTAAACGCCGGTGGCGAAAGTTTTCCTTCAGAAATACTCTCTGCACACCGTTCAAGCCGAGCTACGCAGACGGTTATGATAGTCAATGCCTTTGACCGCGTGAGTGCGCCATACGCAGTGAGCGACACAGCATCAAATATGGCAGGATTTATGCATGACATTGATGCAGGAGTACCATACAAATACAGTGTTGCATACACCGGGCAACAATACAACTTCGACCGTCAATCGCCATGGGTAGACGACCAAACCGACCCGGGTTTTGGCGCAAGCAGAAGCGACTATGACGGACAATACATCGCAGGAAACACCTTCGATTACCCCTATCGTCATGGTGTTACGATAGCACAATTGGGCTACTCGTTCCTCTCGGCATCCGACGAGGCTGTGAGCAACCTGTGTATTGACCTCAATGAATACCGATATGTCAATGTGATTTTGGGCAAAGAACGCGCCACTATATTGGGCAATGACTCATCGCGTTACGATTTCGAAGCACTGCCACAGCCATTTACCGATGTACTCACCGAGTATTGTTACAAAGGCGGCAATCTGCTTATAAGCGGTGCTTATATAGGACAAGATGCCTTTGAGGGTGCTATGGCATCGGAGAGCGCAAAAGATTTTGTCAACAACATATTGCATTGCGATTGGTATTCTGCTCGTAGCGCACACAACAGTGCATCAGCAAGCAGCATAATACCCGAATATGGCAACACTACTGCCTCGTGGAATAGCCGACCCAATTCGCGCTGCTACGCCGTAGAACAGACCGACATACTTGCACCTTACGATGATAATGCCGTAACATTCATGCAATATACCGATGGCAGCAGTGCTGCTGTTGCTTGCAAAGATACGACATACAAATGTTGCACACTTGCATTTCCTCTCGAAGCCATCGAAAGCAAGCAGCAACGATACGAGATACTAAAGCTAATATTTAATTTTTTAAACCATAAGTAATCAATGAAACTACCTGTAACCTGTTACATCGCTTACAACGGCGTAGATGATAATGTTATCCCAACAATCATATCGCTTCAACAAGCCAATGTCGAGCGCATAGTCCTACTGAATACAAGTGGCGACAATCGCACACCTACCCACGATTGCATTGCAACCGACAATATGTATTCAAGTCGCACGATGAAATTGATTGCATCCGATTGCCAAACGCCCTATGCACTTGTATATAGTCGATATACACCTTTACAGATAAATAGCCACTCGGTATTCCGCATGCTGCAAGTAGCCCTCGACACGCAAGCAGGCATGACATATAGCGACTATTACCAGATGCGCAATGGAGAACGCCTGCAACATCCTGTCATCGACTACCAACAAGGCAGTCTACGCGACAATTTCGACTTTGGCAGTGTAATCCTTTACAGTGCAGTCGTATTGCAAAATCTATATAACAACTCGTTGGAGAATACCGACTATCGCTATGCAGGAGCATATGCAACACGACTATCAATATCGCAACACCTCAATATCACACACATATCGGAGTATCTTTACACCGAGATAGAAGAAGACTTGCGCGCCAGCGGTGCCAAGCAATTTGACTATGTAGACCCACGTAACCGCGAGGTACAGGTAGAAATGGAATTGGCATGTACTCGCCACTTGCAACAAGTAGGCGCATTGATACCAACCGACAGCCTTAAACCTACCCCTTGCGACGGCGAATACACACACGAAGCAACGATAATAATTCCGGTTTACAATCGTGTAAGCACCATCAAAGATGCACTGCAATCGGCGCTCAATCAGAAAACCGATTTTACTTACAATGTTATCGTTGTAGACAATCACTCTACCGACGGCACAACCGAGGCTATCGACGAGTATGCCAACGACCCACGCCTCGTTCACATCATACCGCAAGAGACTGACCTCGGTATTGGAGGTTGCTGGCAGCGTGCCATCGACGATATGCGCTGTGGGCGCTATGCCGTACAATTAGATAGCGACGACGTATACAACAGCGACACCACATTGCAACAGATAATAGATTGCTTCCGCCAAGAGAATTGTGCCATGGTCATTGGCAGCTACGACCTCACCGATATCAACCTCAAGCCACTGTCGGACAACATCATCGACCACCGCGAGTGGAGCGATGAAAACGGTAGAAACAACGCCCTACGCATCAACGGATTGGGAGCACCAAGAGCTTTTGCAACAACCATACTGCGACAAATAGGCATCCCCAACGTCAGCTACGGCGAAGACTATGCGCTCGGCTTGCGCATCACTCGCAATTATCGCATTGGCAGAATATACACTTCGCTCTACCACTGCCGCCGCTGGGAGGGCAACTCCGATGCTGCTCTGCCTATCGAGCGTATCAATAAAAACGACTATTACAAAGACCAATTGAGAACTATCGAATTGCAAGCTCGCATTGCAGCAAATAAAACAAGTAAATAGCTATATGTGCAATACTCTCGACATAGAGCAACTATACAACGAGCAACTGCAATGTTGGGAAATGGCTCATCACAACTACAAGCAGCTCGACAACGTCGAGGTGCGCAGTCTTGTGATTGACGGAGCTGACGTGCGCATACAACACAATCCCGGTCGCATACAATCTGTTTCGGCAAGGATTGACAAGCCTCAAAAGGCTGCTTGCTTCCTCTGTCAAGAAAATTTACCAACAGAACAGATGCGACTACCATATCACAATGGAGAATATCACATATTGGTCAATCCGTTTCCCATATTCCGCCCCCACTACACCATCCCCGCAGTAGCACACACACCACAACGCATAGCAGGACGTATGGAAGTCATGTTACAGTTGGCACAAGATTATGCTCCATACACGATATTTTACAACGGACCTCGTTGTGGTGCATCAGCCCCTATGCACATGCACTTCCAAGCGGCACAAGCGGGCTACATGCCTATTGAGCGGCAATGGCGTAACGCAACAAGCAGTTTATTACGCACACATAATACCGGCAAATTGTCGTTGATAAGCAACCTCATGCGCCCCATTTTTGTCATTACTACCGCACAAGCCGACGATGCTGCACATCTCTTTGAAATGCTATACGATGCAATGCCACCCATCAGCGACGAAGAGCCAATGATGAACATAATGGCACGATATGAAGAGGGAGAATACATCCTTTTGGTCTTTCCCCGAGCCAAGCATCGCCCCGATTGCTATTACACCGAGGGTAATGCACAACGACTCATCAGCCCCGGGACAGTGGAGATGGGAGGACTTTTCATCACACCACGCAGCTGTGATTATGAAAAACTTACAACAAAAGAGATTGTCGACATATATACCGAAGTAAGTACTTCGCCCGACGAAATAAATCAAATAATAAAACAACTACAAAAAACAATATAACAATGACACAGCCGCATATACACGTAGGAATTATGGCAGACAACCGCATCATCATTGTCTTTGATGGCGTATATCTGTGCAACGGCAAGCAAGTTGAGGGAGAGCAATTATTTGCCCGCACCCCCAATGGTATTGCTTGGCAAGGCTCTACCTACGAAACATTGCAGTTTACACCCGAAAACGAAGATAAAGCTTCATTCCAACTTCAAGATGTCACCATAGGCATCGGTTTTCACTGGCAACGCCACGAAAACCAACGCTTCAGAGGTGGTGTCGAACTCATTACAGAGGATAAGAAAATACGCGTAATCAACCATGTGAAAGTCGAGGAGTATCTGCGCAGTGTTATTTCGTCGGAGATGAAAGCCACTTCGTCGCTCGAGCTACTCAAAGCTCATGCTGTAATCTCTCGTAGCTGGCTCTTGGCACAAATAGAGAAACGCAATGCCATTGAGGCTACCGCAACGCCATACCAAAGCGAAACAAACACCGAAGACGAGCGTATAAAATGGTATGACCGCGAGGAGCACGACAACTATGATGTATGTGCCGACGACCATTGCCAACGCTATCAAGGCATCACTCGTGCATCGACACCGGCTGTAAACGAAGCGGTCGATGCCACTTTCGGACAAGTTTTATTTCATAACGACCACATTGCCGATGCTCGTTTCTCGAAGTGTTGTGGTGGTGTAACCGAGCTGTTTGAGAATTGTTGGGAGCCCTACCCTCACCCCTACCTTGTGGCACAACGCGACGGTGGCGAAGGAGAAATGCCCGACCTCACGATTGAGGAGAATGCCCGAGAATGGATATTGTCAAAGCCCGACACCTTCTGCAACACCAACGACAAAAACATTCTATCGCAAGTACTCAACGGTTATGACCAAGAGACTTCGCAATTCTTCCGTTGGCGCATCGAATACGAGCAAGAGGAATTGTCGGCATTGGTAAGACGTCGCTCAGGCATCGACTTTGGCACAATAACCGAATTAGAGCCGCTCAAAAGAGGCACATCAGGACGCATCACACGTCTACGCATTGTTGGCACAAAGCGCACACTCATCGTAGGTAAGGAGCTGGAGATACGCCGCTGGCTGTCAGAGAGCCACCTGTATAGCTCGGCGTTTGTTGTCGAGAAACAGCCCTACTACAACCAATCGCGCTTTATCCTGCATGGTGCCGGATGGGGTCATGGTGTAGGACTATGCCAAATGGGTGCTGCCATGATGGGTGCCAAAGGCTACCATTACGAAGAGATATTGGCACACTACTTCCGTGGTGCCGAGTTGCGTAATTTATATGATAAGGAGAATGAACAATGAGTAACAATGTAACCAAACGCTCACCTTGGAGTTGGGTTCCATCACTCTATTTTGCCGAGGGATTGCCATACGTAGTTGTCATGGCGGTGTCGGTCATTATGTATAAGAACTTTAACCTTACCAACACCGAGATAGCCTTCTACACCGGTTGGCTCTATCTGCCTTGGGTTATCAAGCCGTTGTGGAGTCCTTTTGTCGACCTATTCAAGACTAAACGTTGGTGGATTACAACCATGCAATTGCTTGTTGGTGTAGGCTTTGCAGCCATCGCTTTTACGCTACATCTACCCTATATGATTGAACTTTCGTTGGCGTTCTTCTGGATTATGGCTTTCTCATCGGCTACGCACGATATTGCCGCCGACGGTTTCTATCTGCTGGCTGTACCCGACAAAGACGAGCAAGCACTCTTTGTAGGTATTCGCAGCACATTCTATCGCATTTCTACAATAGCCGGACAAGGCTTGTTGGTGCTATTGGCAGGCTATCTCATCGAGACTACCGACAATGTAGCGTGGGCATGGTCTATCACACTTACGGTTTTGGCGGTACTATTCATCGCGTTGTTTTTGTATCACAAATTTGTTTTGCCACAACCGGCTACCGATCGTGCTACAAGCAGCGACAACTCGCCTCGTGCTATATTAGGCGGATTTGTCAAGACTTTTGTAACCTTCTTCAAAAAGCCCTACGCGCTCAGTTCAATACTCTTCATGCTACTATATCGCCTGCCCGAGGCGCTGTTGGTAAAAATGACAAGCCCATTCCTACTCGACCCCATCGAGAACGGTGGTATGGGATTGACCACCATGCAAGTAGGTGTTGCTACCGGTACGGTGGGTGTGATAGGTCTTACATTGGGAGGCATATTGGGCGGTGTATGTGCATCGCATGGCGGACTGAAACGCTGGCTGTGGGGCATGGTTACCGCTATAAGTCTGCCCAACATTGTATATGTAATCATGGCACTCACACACCCGCAGTTGTGGGTTGTCAATGCTTTGATTTTCATTGAGCAATTTGGCTACGGATTTGGATTTACGGCATATATGCTATTCCTCATTCATTATGCCGAAGGCGAAAGCACTACGGCACACTACGCCTTGTGTACAGCATTCATGGCAATGGGCATGATGATACCCGGCATGGCTGCCGGTTGGCTGCAAGAGCAGTTGGGATATCTAAATTTCTTTATTGTCATCTGTGCATTGTGCATCGTTACGGCTATTGTAAGTTGCTTTATAAAATTGGATAAACCCGATAATACTGTGCAAAATGAAAATGCTTAAAAATTTATTAATCATATCGTTATCGCTTTGCGGCGCAATAGCTATCGGCGCAACACCCACCGTCAAGACAGGTATTGATGTGCTGGTTGAGCAAAACTTTGCACCACTCGAGGGTAAGCGCGTAGGACTTATTACCAATCCTACAGGTGTCGACAGCCAACTGCAACCCACTATCGACATTCTGCACAATGCCGAGAATGTAAATCTGGTTGCACTATTTGCTCCCGAGCATGGTGTGAGAGGCAATGTATATGCCGGCGACAAAGTGAGCCACGACACCGATGCCAAGACCGGATTGAAAGTACACTCGCTATACGGCAAGTCGCGCAAGCCAACTGCCGAGATGTTGCAAAATATCGACGTTTTGGTATACGACATACAAGACATTGGCTGTCGTTCATATACATTCATCAGCACAATGGGACTTGCTATGCAGGCTGCAGCCGAACACGACATCGAATTTATGGTACTCGACCGACCCAATCCGCTGGGTGGTTATCGTGTCGAGGGTTGCCCCGTCGAAAAGGGTTTTACATCATTTGTAAGTCAATATCCTATACCCTACATATATGGCTTGACATGTGGCGAATTGGCACAACTGCTCAATGGTGAAGGTATGATAGGTAACAAACCATGCAAACTATCGGTCATAACCATGCAAGGATGGACACGCGACATGGATTTTGAGGCTACGGGACTGCCTTGGGTACTCCCCTCGCCTCACATTCCGCAACCATTGTCGGCTTACTTCTACCCGCTATCGGGCATCGCCGGCGAATTGGGTACTATATCTATTGGTGTGGGATATACCAAGCCTTTCCAACTCTTTGCAGCGGCATGGGTCAATGCCGATAAATTGGCAAACAATCTCAATCTTCTCAATCTTCCCGGAATAGTTTTTCGCCCCATACATTACACGCCTTTCTATAGCGTTGGCAAGGAGAGCCGCTTGCAAGGTGTCGAAGTTCATATCACCGACCGCAACAAAGCCTCGCTTTCCGAGGTGCAATTCTATGTCATGCAAGAGATGGCTGCTTTATATCCCGAGCACAAGGCTTTTGACAATGCTACGCAATCGCGCCTCAATATGATTGACAAAGTATGCGGTACCGACCAGATACGCAAACTCTTCACACAACGCTACAAATGGGAAGATGCACGCGACTATTGGAACAAAGGCGTAGGTGCTTTCAAACAGAAATCAAGACAATACTATCTATATCCATGATACTACTCATTGCCGACAGTGGCTCTACAACAACCGATTGGGCTGTCATTAACAACAACACGACAGCACACATCAAGACATCGGGCATCAATCCTATTCATATGGATGATGCCACAATCGGTCATACCCTCTCAACCGAGCTCCTTCCGCAACTGCAAGGCACGCAGCCTACTCACATACATTTCTATGGTGCCGGTTGCGTTGGTGGTGCGGTCAACGACCGATTGCAAGCTATCATAGCACAACATATCGGCTGCGATAATATACATATATACAGCGACTTATTAGCAGCTGCTCGCAGCCTTTGCGGTCGCAACAAAGGCATAGCCGGTATATTGGGTACAGGAGCAAACTCGTGCTTATACGACGGCGAAAAGATTGTCGAGAATATTCCACCATTGGGCTACATCCTTGGCGATGAAGGCAGCGGAGCTGCATTGGGCAAATCATTCTTGCGGGCACTGCTTCGTCATGAGTTGGGCGACGAACTGATTGAAGAATTCTACACCACCTATCAGACCGATTACAGCCAAATCATCAACCGCATCTATCGACAACCCGCTGCCAACAAGTACTTGGCATCGCTCTCGCCATTCATCGCGGCACATCTACATATTGAAGTTGTGCAAAAGATTGTTGCCGAAACGATAGCTGCATACATCGACAACCATATACTACGATACAACAGCAACGACACCCCACTCTACCTCACAGGCTCTGTCGCCTACCACTACCGCGCGATAATTGCTCAAGTGGCACAGAGTCGGGGTATCACGTTGGGCAACATCACTCAAACACCCATCGACGGACTTATAACATACCATACACAATCATAAACTATGCAAGCAGCGCTATACCTTATACCCGTTACATTGGGCGATACCGAGATAAATCGCGTACTGCCCGAATACAACCGACAAGTCATTGCCGGCATCAAGCACTTTGCTGTCGAAAATATCCGCTCGGCACGACGTTTCCTGCGCCGTTCCAATCCCGATATAGTTATTGACGACCTCACATTCTACACACTCGACGAGCACACTCGCGCCGAGGAAATATCCTCTTTCCTCACACCCTTACGCGAGGGTAAACCCGTAGGTATCATATCGGAAGCAGGCTGCCCTGCCATTGCCGACCCTGGTGCCGACCTCGTTGCCATTGCTCAAAGCGAGGGCTTGACAGTTGTACCTCTGGTAGGTCCGTCGTCAATACTCATGTCGCTTATGGCAAGCGGATTTAATGGTCAGAGTTTTACTTTCAACGGCTACCTGCCGGTAGAACCCGGCGAGCGCACTCGCAAAATACGACAGTTGGAACAACGTGTATATCAAGAAAATCAAACACAGATATTCATAGAGACACCCTATCGCAACCACAAAATGATAGAGGAGTTGATACGCACTTGTCGACCCGGCACACGCCTATGCGTAGCATGCGACATCAGTTGCGAAAATGAGGAGATACACACACGCACCATGGCGCAATGGAAAAAAGCCAAATACGATTTCCAAAAACGCCCTGCTATTTTCCTTCTTTATAAGTAACTTTGCACCACGACATTAAATAGAACAACAATGCTCACCAAAAATCAGATAAAGTTCATACAATCACTATCGCGCCGCAAAGGTCGCATAGAGAGTGGATGCTTTCTTGCCGAGGGCAACAAGTTGATTGAGGACACTCTCCATGCCTTCAAGTGCCGCATGTTGGTAGCAACACACGAGTGGTGGCAAAAGCACACAGCGGTACAAGCCGAGCTAACTGTCGAAGTAACGCACGACGCGCTTGCACGCATATCGCAACTCACCACACCACAAGACGTATTGGCTGTGTACGAAATGCCACAACATCAACTCGACGAAAACTCGCTCAAGAACGAGCTATCACTTGTACTCGACACCATACAAGATCCCGGCAATCTGGGCACAATCATCCGCATTGCCGATTGGATGGGGATACACAACATTATATGCTCGCCCGAGACTGCCGACGTCTACAACCCCAAGGTAGTACAAGCAACTATGGGTGCATTGGCTCGTGTAGCTGTATACTATACACCTCTCGAACCTTTTCTAACACACATGAGCAAAGAAATGCCCATCTATGGCACATTCCTCGATGGCGAAAATATCTACCAAAAATCTCTCACCAATAACGGACTGATTGTGATGGGCAACGAAGGCAACGGTATATCCGATGCAATACGCCCGCTCATTTCGCAACGCCTCTACATACCCAATTATCCGCAAGGAGCAGCGACAAGCGAAAGCCTCAATGTAGCAGTGGCAACAGCCATAACTTGCGCCGAGTTTCGCCGTCGCACCATAACACCTAAAATGTAATAATCATGGCAAAAACCAAAAGTGTATATTGTTGTAACAGCTGCGGTGCCGAAAGCCCCAAATGGATAGGAAGATGCCCTGTGTGTGGCGAGTGGAACACTTATGTCGAGCAAGTAGTGTCGGTAAAATCAACCGCTCAAGCAAGAGTTTCACACTTGATAGACGGCACTAAAGCGCAGCCCTTGCGTTTGGAACAAATCGACTCTACCAACGAGCCACGCATAGACCTGGGTAATGCCGAGTTCAACCGCGTTTTGGGTGGTGGATTGGTTAAAGGTTCGCTCGTACTTATTGGCGGTGAGCCTGGCATCGGCAAGTCTACACTGATACTACAAACCATTTTATCGCTGAAGAACATCCGTACGCTATACGTCAGCGGTGAAGAGAGCGCCCGACAACTCAAGCTGCGTGCCGAGCGCATCGGCTATGACAACCCCGATTGCTACATCGTATGCGAAACAATGCTCGAGGATATTATGGTGCATATACGCAACATCAAGCCCGATATATTGATTGTCGACTCTATACAGACCATCGCCACCGAGACACTCGAATCGTCGGCAGGCTCGGTAGCGCAAGTGCGCGAGTGTACCGCATCGCTACTGCGTTTTGCCAAGGAGAGTGGCACTCCGGTATTGTTGGTAGGACACATCAACAAAGAAGGTAGCATAGCAGGTCCTAAAGTATTGGAGCACATTGTCGATACCGTATTGCAATTTGAGGGCGACCGCCACTATATGTATCGCATACTGCGCTCGGTAAAGAACCGTTTTGGCAGCACTGCCGAGCTGGGCATATATGAGATGCGACAAGAGGGGCTGCGCGAGGTAAGCAACCCGTCAGAGCTGCTACTCACCTCCAATCATGAAGGGTTGAGCGGTGTTGCAATTGCCGTTGCCATCGAAGGTATACGCCCATTCCTTATCGAGACACAGGCATTGGTGAGCAGTGCGGCTTATGGTACACCGCAACGCTCCTCGACAGGGTTCGACTTGCGCCGCATGAATATGCTGCTTGCCGTACTCGAGAAGCGTGTAGGTTTCAAATTGGGACAAAAAGACGTATTCCTCAACATTGCCGGTGGTATAAAGGTTAACGACCCCGGCATGGACTTGGCTATCATCAGTGCCATACTATCATCCAATATGGATATGAGCATTGAAGAGGGTACTTGTCTCACAGGCGAGGTAGGCTTGTCGGGCGAGATACGCCCCGTCAACCGCATCGAGCAGCGCATACTCGAAGCCGAGAAATTGGGTTTCCGTCGCATTATTATCCCGCATAACAACATAAATGGTTTTGACACTTCAAAACTCAAAATAGAGATACTGCAAGTACGCAAAGTCGAAGAGGCTTTCCGTCTGCTTTTTGGTTAATTTTACACTATGATAAAGGAACAACAACTACGACTTCTGCCCCATCAGGCAGCCTCGGAACAAGCTATAACAGAGTTCCTCAAAAACAACGGCATTGATGGCATCAAAGCTGTAAGAGTGCTCAAGCGCTCTATTGATGCACGTCGCCGACCGGTGATGATAAACCTCACCGTAAGTATTTATATCAACGAAATGCCACAAGACGACGGCTACGAATCTATCATATATGGAGATGTTTCGGATGCTCAATCGGTTGTTGTGGTGGGTGCTGGTCCTGCCGGATTGTTTGCCTCACTGCGATTGATAGAAGCTGGATTACGCCCTATCTTGATTGAACGTGGAAAGGATGTTCACGCCCGCCGTCGCGATATAGCCCTCATCAGTCGTGAGCACCGCATCGACCCCGAGTCAAACTACGGTTTTGGCGAAGGTGGTGCTGGAGCATTCTCCGACGGAAAATTATATACACGTAGCAAAAAGCGCGGTAATGTCAACCGCATACTCAATATATTGTGCCAACATGGAGCATCAACCTCTATACTCTCGGATGCACATCCACACATCGGCACCGACAAGTTGCCTCGTGTCATTGAGAACATTCGCAACCGCATTATCCAATCGGGTGGAGAGGTGCACTTTGAAACACGCATGACAGGTCTGCTCATACACAACGACCGGGTTGTGGGTGTTACGACCGCCTGTGGCAAGACCTTCCGCGGTGCTGTGATACTCGCTACCGGACACTCGGCACGCGATGTCTACTACTACATGCACGATGCAGGCATCGCCCTCGAGCCCAAAGGCATTGCCATGGGTGTGCGATTGGAGCACCCGCAACAACTCATTGATGCTATTCAATATCACAATCCGCAAGGTCGTGGCAAATATCTACCCGCAGCCGAGTATAGCTTTGTAACTCAAGTTGCAGGCAGAGGCGTTTACTCATTCTGTATGTGCCCCGGAGGATTTGTCGTACCGGCAGCCACTGCTCCCGAGCAACTTGTTGTCAACGGCATGTCGCCCTCAAATCGTGGTTCTCGTTGGGCAAACTCGGGTATGGTTGTTGAGATACGTCCCGAAGATTTCCCCGACATCGACAAATATGGCGTTTTGGCGGGTATCAAATATCAAGAGGAGTTGGAGCGACTATGTTACATCAACGGTAATTGCCGTCAGACTGCTCCGGCACAACGCATGGCAGATTTTGTTTCAGGGCGCAACTCGTCGAGCCTTGCCTCTTCATCATACACACCGGGATTGGTAGCATCGCCACTACACTTCTGGATGCCCGAACACATCTCAATGCGACTGCGCGAAGGATTTAAACACTTCGGGAAAATATCACATGGCTTCCTCACAAACGAAGCAACCATGATAGGTGTAGAAACACGCACATCGTCGCCGGTGCGCATCCCGCGCGACAACGAGCGTATGTCGCACATAACACTGCAAGGGCTATACCCCTGTGGCGAGGGTGCAGGATATGCAGGTGGCATCATCTCGGCGGCTATCGACGGCGAGCGCTGTGCCGAAGCCATTGCCGAGCAATGGAACGAAATAAGCAAATACCTATAATATCATGAATAGACATCGAACAATTCTTCTTATCGCACTATTGTTTTTCACAACAATAACCTATGCCGCCAATTGGCAACGCGAGCAACTTTTGTCAACACGCAACACCTCTTTGATGCTCACAGCAGGGCAAGACGAGGCACTCAAGTTTGCCTATTATGGCGACCGCATTGACGAGAGCGAGTGTAACAATATTCACGAAGCATGGGTAGGGCTCAATCGCGATGCTTATCCTACCTTTGGCTCAACCTGCATCTACAGCCAAGCCATGCAAGCCACACACTGCGATGGCAACATGACACTCGATTTGGTTGTCAAAAACGTTGAGCGAAAGGCAACAGATAGAGGCGAGATATTGTCTATAACGCTGCAAGACAAACTATACCCCTATCAAGTAATCGTCAACTACGAAAGCCTATACGACGAAGATATTATAGAAAATTGGGTTGAAATATCACACAACGAAAAGAAAGCAGTAACACTCAACCGCTTCGACTCGAGCTACATGCCCATAAGAAAAGGCAATGTATGGATATCACACCTACATGGCGCATGGTCGGCCGAATCGTGGCTGACAGCCGAACCGTTAGAGCATGGCATCTTAGAAATACGCAACACCGACGGCGCTCGCAACGGACACTTCAATCGCCCCGAAGTCATGTTCTCGCTCGACGGCAAGCCGACAGAGAATAGCGGCAGAGTAATCGGAGCTGTGCTATGTTGGAGCGGAAACTATTCATTGCGCATAGACACCGACAAGAACAACGCTCACAACTTCTTTGCAGGTATGTGCAACGAGGCATCACAGTACATACTTGAGCCTAAAGAGATATTTGTAACACCTCGCGTTGCTTATACATATAGCGACAGAGGTATAGGTGGTGCAAGTCGCAACTACCACAAGTGGGCACGCAATGGTATGGTGCACAATGCTACTACTCAGCGCGACATACTGCTCAATAGTTGGGAGGGTGTCTACCTCGATGTCAATGAAAAAGAGATGGAGCAGATGATGAGCGACTTTGCCGCAATGGGCGGTGAGTTGTTTGTCATGGACGACGGTTGGTTTGGCAACAAATATCCTCGCTCAAAAGATAACTCATCATTGGGCGATTGGGTGGTCGACAATCAGAAATTACCCAACGGGCTATCACACCTCATCAATACAGCGCAAAACAAGGGTATCAAGTTTGGTATATGGATTGAGCCCGAATCTACCAACAGCATCAGCGAACTATTTGAGAAACATCCCGATTGGACACTGCAAGTAAAAGGTCGTGCACCACATTATGGTCGCGGTGGCACTCAGTTGCTACTCGATATGACCAACCCGGCAGTTCAAGATTTTGTATTCGGTGTAGTCGATAATTTGCTCACTCAACACCCCGACATATCATATATCAAATGGGATGCCAATGTAGAGTTGTTTAACTATGGTTCCACCTACTTACCTCGCAATAAACAGTCGCACATCTACATCGAATATCACCGCGGATTGGTAAACGTTCTGAAACGTATTCGCGACAAATATCCCAACGTCGTGATACAAGCTTGCGGTGGTGGCGGTGGTCGCATCAGTTACGGTGTAATGCCCTACTTCGACGAGTTCTGGGTAAGCGACAATACCGATGCACTGCAACGCATCTACATGCAATGGGCAACATCATACTTCTATCCGTCCATAGCCATGGCACAACACGTGAGTGCTTCACCCAACCACCAAACCGGTCGCAGCATACCGCTGAAGTTCCGTTTCGATGTTGCCATGACAGGTCGTTTGGGCATGGAGTTGCAACCCAAAGACATGACCGACGAAGAGCGCTCATTCTCGACTAATGCCATAGCGCAATATAAAGTCATCCGCCCCATTGTGCAACTTGGCAACCAATACCGTCTTGTTTCGCCCTTCGACAACCGAGGCATTGCCTCATTGATGTATGTAAACGATGATGCATCGCAAGCAGTATTTTTTGCATACAAAACTCAACACTTTGTCAACATGAATGTCGAGCGCATACGTTTAGACGGGCTCGATGCCGACAAATACTATACAATACGCGAGTTCAATATTGCACCGGGCGAAAAACCCTGCCACCTCGATGGAAAAACCTTCAAGGGTCGACTGCTCATGAATGTAGGTATTGAAGTAGCATTGGACAAGGAATATGCAAGTAGAGTTCTACTGCTCGAAGAGAGTAAATGACTATAATTAATTACTTATATAGCATTATGAAGAAATTTTTGATTTACGGTTCTATGACACTCATATCGATTGTTGCATGTAACAATGCAACAGAACCTATCATTAATGTCGACAAAATGGGTATAGCAGTTACTGCCGATGAAAATCGCGAATACTCATACAGCGACAAACGCAATGCCTACTACTATGGTCGCACACACCAAGACCACTTTGCCGAGTGGCATGCAGGATGGAACATCAAGCAACGCCGCATCATAAGCGACTACGACCTCTATGTCGACACCACTCTCCTATCGCGCGTAGATGCACAAGTAACGGTATATCCTCACTATCTGCATCGCCAATTTGAGCAAGCAACCGAAACGTTTGCCATGGTAGACAATCGCGCCATTTTGTCTATAAAACTCGACAATATTAAAGGCAAAAATATTGCTATCGCATTAGACACTACCCTCTTCGCAACGCCACATTACGAAGGCGGAATACTTTGGTTCACTCCTCGTGAAACGCCCGACTCGCTGTTGGCAGTAGCGCCCTACACCGACGTCGATGCACAATACACCGATGGGCGCTTACAAGCACCCGCAACAGCCGGTGGTTTCGTGATGGCATACGGCAGCAAGGAAGCGTGTATCGACAACATCGCAGCCTTCCGCAGCGAGGGAAAGCAATGGCTCGACGAGCGCAAAGAACGCATGAACAACATCATCATGAAGTCAAATCCCATGAAGAGTAACCTCGACTCGCTCGATCTTGCTATTGCATGGCTGTTACTTACAACCGACGAACTTGTTACCAAGCAACAGGGTCGTGGCATATACGCCGGTCTGCCTTGGTTCAACGAGTATTGGGGTCGCGACATGTTCATTTCAATGCCCGGAGCAACGCTTGTAAACGGCGAGTTTGAGATTACACGCGAAATTCTCTCTGACTTCTCTCGCCTACAAGATGTCGACCCGCAGTCGCCTACATTGGGTCGCATACCCAATCGTGCCAACATCGAAGGTATATTGTATAACACTACCGACGGCACACCTCGTTTTGTCATGCAAGTAGCCGACTATGTGCGCTACTCTGGCGACACTGCTTTCATCCGCGAGATATACCCTGCCGTATGTCGTAGCATCACAGCCTCTATTGCGCTGTTTACCGACGAGAAAGGCTATCTGTACCACGCCGATGCCGATACTTGGATGGACGTGAAGCGCAATGGCATCCCGGGCTCGCCCCGCGGCAATCGCGCCAACGATATACAAGCCTTGTGGTATCATCAACTCATCGACGGTGCATACATGGCTCGATATATGGGCGACAAGCTCACTGCTATCGAATGGGAAACTCGCGCACAATCGCTTCGCGAGAACTTTGCCAAAGACTATTGCGACGTCGATAATACCCTCATCATCGACCACCTCAACGCCGACGACACACGCGATATGCAGATACGTCCCAACCAACTCTACACTTTCGAGTTGATAGACGATTACGACTTCTGTCGCAAGGTAACACGCCGAGTATGGGAAGAGTTGGTATATCCTTGGGGCGTAGGTTCGCTGAGCCAAACCGACGACAACTTCCATCCCCAACACGAGAACTGGCACTACTATCACAAAGACGATGCCTACCACAATGGTACCGTATGGTTGTGGAACAATGGTCATGCCATGCAACGTATGATTGAGATGGGACAACCCGACATTGCCTGGCAACTATTCACCAATATGAATAGACAAGCGCTTGCCGAAGGTGCTGTTGGCAGCCTCAGCGAAAATGCCGATGCACATCCCCGCGAAGGTGCAACTTGGGCAAAACGCTCGGGAACATTCCTACAATCATGGAGCAATGCCGAGCAGTTGCGGGTATGGTATCAGCACTTCCTGGGTATTCGCCCAGACATGGTCAACCGCATTATCAATGTCAATCCGCAAATGCCATCGGCAGTTACTACGCTAACGTACAGCCAACGCGTTGGCAATGGCGACATCATTGGTACATACGAGTGCAACGACAAGCAGACAACCTATGGCTACATGATGCGCAACGAGTCGGCAACACTGCGCTTCGACATACCGCTATACGAAACATTCGAGATTGCCATGCAACCCGGCGAGATTGTGTTACTCAGCGATAAAGATGGGGCACTCACCGTTAAGCACACAGCAACCGACGGTAGTACGATAAGCGAAACATCGTACAATCAAAGCGAAGAACTCGTTAAACGAGCAGCCGAAAACGATACTTTCTTTGAAGGAACACAATTCTGCGCACCTATTCACCGCGACAATCTCAAGGTATTCGGCACATACTACAAGGATGCTTTGACATACTAATAACAGATTGCATCGAACAAAAAACGAGTGGTGAAAAATTTTCACCACTCGTTTTTTGATATAAACTACATTTTATCGGTTACCACCGGTAAAAATTACTATACGGTTCCAATCGTTGTTGTTGGGATAAGGTTGCTCACTGCTACCCTCACTCTCAATATTGATGCGACTCGACGATACGCCATACTTGTTCATAAGCACATCGGCTACGGCTTGCGCACGACGCTCACTCAACTCCTTATTATAATCGGACGAGCCGGTATTGCGGTCGGCATAGCCTGTTATAGTAACATTGCACGAAGGATTACTCTTGAGCCATTGTGCCACATTATAGATGTTTACCATCTCTTGGTCGGTAACATGGTCGCTATTCAAGGCAAACAATACCGAAGCAGTCATCACTCCGCTGCAAGGTTGTTGTTCAACAACCACAGTTTCGCTGACAGTAGGTGCAACCTCGGGACAAGGCGGACAATCGACCTGACGTGAGCGACAGTCATCCAACTCCGAGCGCAATTGATTGGTACGACGATTGAGTTCGGCAATAGCAATGCGGTCGGTATAGGGGTCGTAAGCATTGAAACCACCGCCAAATTTGATAGTAAAACCTCCTATAGCCGATGCAATAGCTTCTACCTGACCTCCACGCATCACATGGTTGAATTGGTCGGCAACAGCTTGTACACGAGCTTCAATAAAGAAGTCGATATGGCGCGACAATCGGAAGTTCATCTTGATACCACCGGTAATAGGTAACGCCCAAGTTTTGTTGTCAAAAGTAGAGTGATGCCATCCAAGTGATGCACCAAGACCTACAAAAGGAATAAACGAGAATACACGATGCTCGTTATAACCCATGAGCGAGTTGGTCATGTTCCACAAAACATCGAGATAGAATGCGCCATAACGCATCGACCCATAGTTGTTATCCCAATCGAAGTGCAGCGAACCTGCCATAGCACTCATACGCATACCCCAGAACGGGTTAATCCATTTTCCTACTGCAAGGTTCATAGCTAATGTAAAGTGCACGTCGTTACTTGCTTGCTCCCATACGAGCATCTGCGTACCGGCACCCAAAGACATGTACCAATTGTCGACATTACGGTCCTCATAGTAATATACCTTACCGGGAACCATCTCGGCAACTGCAATCTGCTCTTCGACAATATACTGAGCCGAGGCAGTAAGCGAGGCTGTCATGACCAGCGCTACAATACTACAAAAGTAAAAAAACTGTTTCGTTCTCATTTTTTTAAAATTTTAGTTGATAATATTTTATCAATGCCGGTACAACGGTAGAACTGACCCTTAGCACCTACATTTTTTTGTAATTAAAACAACCGTAGGTTAATTCGGTTCAACAAATCGAAGTGAGATTGACGTGTAAATTTTACTTTTAACACACTTAATATGATGACAATTCACAAAAAAGCATAACATCATATCGTTGTTTCTATATTAATTTGTAATTTTGAAACGCAATAAAAATCACATCACAGCTTTAGCAAAAAACATGAGCGAAAAGAGATATCAAAAAGTTAAAGAAATATACGCCCGACTCACCCGTCGATATCGCATCTCTGTGCAACAGACCGACTCGAACAAGGAGGTGTGGAACACAACGACTTCACAAATACAGAGTATCGTGATACTCGTCGTTGCAGTAGCTGCCATCGGCTTTGTTATATTCTCACTATTTGCATGGACACCCTTGCACAACATGCTACCGGGCTATCTCAAGAGTGAAGCACGCACACAGATTGTCGACAATGCTCTGCGCGTAGACTCTCTGAGCAATCAGATAAGATTGAGAGAACAATATATCAACAACATAGCCCGCATACTCACCGACGACATTCCGTTAGACAGCATCGTCATCAACGATAGCATTGCTGCCAGCCTCGACTCGGCACAATCATGGACACCCGACATACTCACCAAGTCGTCGCCCGAGAGCGAAGCATTTGCACGCGCCTACGAGAAAGAGGAGCAGTTCAACCTCACCATGCTACCTGCACCCACCGAGGGAGTGTTGTTTCACATTCCTATCAAAGGCAAGATTGTCAAGACATTCAATCCGCAACAAGGCAAATACGGCATTGAGTTGAAAGCCGCACGACAAGAAGCATTTACCGCCGTTCTCGACGGCACTATTGTATCGGTTGCACACACCATTTCTCAAGGTTATGTTGTTGCAATACAACACAACAACAACTATGTAAGCATCTATCGCAACATTGCCGATTGCCTCGGAAAAACCGGCGATAAAGTCGTCGCAGGCGAGCGCATAGGAACGTTAGGTAATGACTCGAACGATACCGCATACTTTGAGTTATGGCACACCGGCATTGCCGTCGACCCGCTCAAATACATTGCATTCTAAAAACAGCTACACACGTATACAATGGCTACCGAGATAGAACATAAATATTTGGTAACAAACGACGAGTATATAAACGGTGCTACATCGTCGACCTACTTCCGACAAGGCTACCTATCGACCGACAAGAAGTGTGTGGTGCGGGTTCGCATTGCCGGCAGCAAAGCATATCTCACTATAAAAGGTGAAAACCATGGTGCTACACGTGCCGAGTACGAAGTAGAACTTGCACCCGACATGGCACAGTCGATGCTCGACAACCTATGCCAATCGCCCATTATCGAAAAGACACGATACATATATCCATATAAAGGTTACACATGGGAGGTCGACCATTTTCATGGCGACAATAAGGGCTTGACTATTGCCGAGATAGAGCTTTCGAGCGAAACAGAGGCATACGAAAAGCCATCTTTTATAGGCGACAATGTTACAAACATACCGCTATACTACAACTCCAATCTGGCACAACACCCCTACTCGATGTGGAGCGAAGAAGAAAAATCGCTGCGCTTATAATCTCATAATCTGACACATAACGCATAAAGAAAAACCAACAAAAAAGTTTTTTTCAAAAAAACGGCAACAACCTACACTATTATCAAATTCTTTTCACTAAATTTGCACTCGCAAACGACACAAGGAAAGATGCCGGAGTGGTCGATCGGGACGGTCTCGAAAACCGTTGTACGGGCAACTGTACCCAGGGTTCGAATCCCTGTCTTTCCGCAACACATCAAGAAGGATAAGGTAAAACTTTATCCTTCTTATTTTTTATTATAATATTCCATTATTTTTTGTAACTTCGCACATTATAACCTTACGAAACAATTTAACCCAAATAAACTATGAAAAAGATTATTACAACTTGCTTGCTCATGAATGCAGTAGCATTGTGTGCAAGTGCTCATGCCTTGAACGAGACAGAAGCAATGAACATTGCACGCGAGTTCTTGGCAGGTAAAACGTCTACTCGCATGAGTGCGCCCATCAGCGACACAGCTATCTCTACCTCATTCACAGCACGTAGTGTCAATAACGAAAACCTCTTATACGTGTTTAACCGTGGTAACGACAACGGCTTTGTCATCGTTGCCGGCGACGACGAGGCAAGCAACACCATACTTGGATATAGCGATAATGGTAGTTTCGACTACAACAACATTCCCGACAACATGCGTTGGTGGATAGACCAATATGCCAACCAAATAGAGCAAGGTCGCCACAACCGCCAACAAGCCAAGTCGGAAACATACGTATCTAAATTCAATAAAAACGTAGGTCCGCTCGTTGAGGCACGTTGGAGCCAAGATGCGCCCTACAACAATATGTGCCCCATGTTCAGCAACACAGCAAGAAGTGCTACCGGCTGTGTGGCAACAGCCATGGCACAGATTATGTATCATCACAAGTATCCCGAGCACGGTGTGGGCAGCAAAGAAATCATGTCGGGCAACTCTACCGAGGTTGTTGACTTTGCCAATACTACCTACCAATGGGACTTGATGACACCCGTATATAGCTCGCTAAGCACAAAAGAAGAGTGCGATGCCGTTGCAACATTGATGTACCATGTAGGTCGCTCGGTCAATATGATGTATGGCGATGTGAGTGGCGCTGTTTCGGCAGAGACTGCTCCTGCTTTGGCAACATATTGGGACTATGACAAAGCTGTTGTTCACCGCGACCGCAGCTACTACACCATCGAAGAGTGGGAAACATTTATTATCGAAGATATTGACAATGGTTGCCCTATACTCTACCACGGACAATCGCCCAACGGTGGTCATGCCTTCGTGCTCGACGGCTACAACAGCGAGGGTTATGTTCACATCAACTGGGGATGGAACGGCATGAGCAACGGATACTTTATGTTGCACGCACTCACTCCCGAAAAACAAGGCATTGGTGGCTTTACAGGTGGATATAACAGCGGTCAAGGTGCTGTATTCGGCATCCAACCCAACAAAGGCAACAAAGTTACTTACGAAATTACTGCTAATAGCCTTTATATCGAAGCCAACCAATACAACTTGGGCGAACAAATCTCGGCTGTAGCATCGGGTGTATCAAATGGTGGCTGGGACATAGCATCGTTCAGCATAGGTTATATGATATACGACGAGAACAACAACCTTGTTGAGTGCATCAATAGCAAGAACCTCACCATCGGTGGCAGCAGCACAGCAGGCTCACAAAATGTAGCTTTCACACTGCCCACAACGCTCAAGGAGGGTAAATACTACCTATACTTGGCACACACCAATGCATACGGCGAGTGGGAACGTGTAGCCATGAACGTCAATACCCAACCCTACTACATATTCCAGGTAGACAACAATCAAGCATCATTCATTGTCGAAGAGTTGGGCGAGATATATGCAGCATCGGTAGTTTGCAACGAAGAGAATATCTACTCAAAGCGTTTCTCTACCTTCACCATTACAATGGGCAATAGCAATAACCATGAGTACTACGGCTCTATCTACGTATCTATATTCAACAGCACCGGCAAATTTGAGCAACGCAAGAGCGATGCTATCGCACTCTCTATACCTGCACACAAAGAGATTACATTAGAAATTCCTATCAAAATCGAGGTGAGCAAAGGTAACTATTGCATCTTTATCACCGACGAGAATAAGAACAAACTCAGCGAGTCGTATCCCATCACCGTATTGGCAGAGCCCACCAATGCCGAGTTGAAAGTCGACAATTTCACACTTACCAATACAGCTCAAGACCAACTCACAAGCGAGTACACCATCACCAACAATGGCGGCGATTATACAGGCAAATTGCGCTCTTGGGTGCTATTCACATCACACCAAGCCACTGCATCGCTCTGCAATACCGAAGAGGTAACTATCAAGCAAGGCGAAACAATGACATTCAAACAAACATGGACATTTGACGACGGTGTTGTTGGCGAGAAATACATTTGCACACTTTGGTACGAAGATAACCGCAACGGCGGTATGACACAAATGAGTAGCGAGGAAGTGCACTTCACTCTACAAGAAGGCACAGGCGTAGAGAGTGTTACAAACACACACTTAGCCATCTACCCCAACCCCGCTCAAGAATACATCAACATCAATAACGATAGCACGATTGAGGTCGTTACAATCTACAACATGCAAGGTTGCATCGTAGCAACAACACAATGCAACAACAATAGTGCTACGATTGATGTTGCCACATTACCCGCCGGCACATACATCGTTGTAGCAACAACTGCTCAAGGCAATATCGTAGAAAAAGTAGTAATCTTATAATAACGTAAGACAATGAAAAAAGTAATTATGACCATACTTGCTATTGGTACATTGGCTGCCATGACAGCTTGCCAATCGAACAAAGAAAACGCATCGACAACCAGTACCGAGACTCCTATTGAGCGCACCGTTGACAACTCGGCTATGGCTATGCCTCGCATTGTGGTATACAAGACCAAAGCCGACTATAGCAACCTTGTGCCCATCAACATGAACGATACCAAAACCGAGATTGTGAGCTACCCCGACCCTGTCGATGTGAAAGCAAGCAAGCGACCCACAGCACTCAACGAAGGCTACTTGCTCGACAACTTTGGCATTGGCAAGAATGTTGTTTATCTCGACTACACCTACGAGCAATATGCAGCATTGGAGAAAGTACCCGAGTTGGAAACACTCATGCAACACATCACCGAGTTCAATCCTCTCACAGTTTATTACGTGAGCAACCAAGACTACTCACGCACCGAGGGGCGCAAGGTCGAAAATCTCAACCAAGCCATTGCCAACGATATGGCAGGCTTTACTGCGGTTGAGCTATAAGACGCATACTACTTTGTAGAGTAATATACACAATTTATCCCTGTTTTTAATTGTAATACACAAAATTGAAGGCAGGGATTTTTGTATTGAAGAAATTTCACTAAATTTGTAAACCAATAATTAACACATTTAAAAATCAATAATAATGAAAATCAAAAGTTTTTTACTCACAACTCTTTGTACTATTGTTGTAGCTACATTCAGTATTTCTTGCGATGATAACAATAGTACTATCAAAGATTACGACAAAGAGAAACTCGAAATTACAACCTATGCCGACGACACCGAGGTAAGCGGAGGCTTTTCGTTCACTGCAACCGAAGCATGGACTACCGTTATCAACTACGGCGAGAGTGTTCGCTCAGGTAGCAATGATTGGATTACACTCGACCCCGCAAGCGGCAATGCCGGAGAAGTTACGGTCAACATCATACTCGACGAGAACAATACCGGCGAAGATCGCAGTGCTACAATAAACATCATTTGTGGCGAAACGACTCTGACAATAGAGTTGGTGCAACGCAGCAGTGAAAACCCGTGCGACGACAATACAGGCGACGACCCAATGACAAAAGATAAAAGCTATGCAATAGAAGTCATTGATATATACATCAATGAAAGTGAGGATGAACACATCACTTACAAATTCATCCACGAGCATAATGAACCTGAAAATAGCATCATTAGAGTTGTTGTCGATGGTCTTACCGAAGATGGTGGCGAAACGGTTGAATATAACTTGAACTACGACAGTAATAAATTGCGCATAGAGTCGTACAAAGGCGATTACTTGTATGAAACAATCGAAGCAAGGCACGACGGACATTACGTAATCTGCTACCAAAGCACAAGCACTATTTCAGCAGGGATCTCTGCTCCCAATGGTGAGATGGGCACTGAATATAACGGTATTGAAGTACAAACATATTTTTTCTGGCGCAATGGTTGTCAGTTAACCAGAACCGACTACACAAGCGAGTCTATCTTTGAGGAAGAACCATCACTCAATAGCGTATACGAACGCATCTACAATCTCAATTGGGAACACGCCGATGTAAGCAATGGTGTTCGCGACTTTTTCGGCAATCCCTACAACCTCACAAATGTCAACTGGGAGCTTGATTACGAAACAGAGACCTACACATACAACGATTATATTACATACAACCCCAACGTTACTCTTGAAAATGTAATGCGTGGTGTAAGTCCGAAAGAGCCGGGAAGTTTTGTCAATCTCAATTATTTGATAACACAATTATGGGTATCGGGACCATACCGTGCTATGGGTGGTTGGGACGGTATTTTCGGATTGTTAAGTCTTACATCTGCACCCAGCTACAACTTTGCAAATGGTGTAACATATCGTTATGACGAGTATGATGTAATCGAGGGTAACAAATGCAACATCAGCTACGAACTCAACGAGAACGATCTCATCAGCAAAGTTCTTGTCGATGGCGAGATTGAACTCCACATTGGGTATAGAGAATATTAACGCCAGCTACCTACAATATTGTAGAACAATAAAACCAATATATACCCTCTCGATAGATTGCAAATATTTGTTAATTTATCGGGGGGTAATTAGTATGCAAGAAATAACGTAAATTTGCAAAACAAATCAACAACAAATAAAATCAAACAATGAAACTACCAAAACTCTTACACTCGACGATGCTTACACTTTTAGCAGCCTTACTATTTGCATCGTGCGAGAAAAACACCGACTCAATCAAAGACTACGACAAAGACAAATTGAGTATTACAACTTATGCCAATGATACCGAGGTAAAAGGTGGCTTTTCGTTCACAGCGACTGAGGCTTGGAGTACTGCCATCGACTACGGAGAAAGCGTTCGCTCGAGTAGTAACGATTGGATAACCCTCGACCCTGCAAGTGGTAATGCCGGAGAGGTTACAATAACCATTACGCTCGATGAAAACCTTACAGGCGAGGATCGCAATGCCACAATTCGTATCATCTGTGGCGAAACGACATTGACCGTAACCATAGAGCAACGCAGCAGCGAAAACCCCAATGGTGACAATACAGGTACAGGCGATGAGCCTTCAGCCAAACAACCCGAATTTACCATAAACTCAATTTTGGTCAAAATTAAAGATAGTGATGGCGACAGAAATATGCATTGGAACTTTGAACGCGAAGGAAACAACCCCCGAGCTACCATCAACCGAATGACTGTAAATCTAACTGATGCAGAAGGAAGTGAAAGCCTAATGATGGAATATAAAATCAGAAATGAGTTCGACCAATTATATATCGAGGCATACTACGACAATGAGTTATACGAAACAATTGAAGCAAATCTCAATGGCCCTCATATAGAGAACGTAACATACGAGAAAACAATAGCTGTGGCAAATGTAGATCCTAATACCGGTGTAAGTACCGAAACTATATATGGTATTGAGAAAAATACATACAACTTCTATCGAGAAGATGGAGAAGCGATAAGAGGTGAAGGATCAGTGATGGTCAGCACTGATTATATATGCGAAAACATTTTTGAAGGAAATGAACAGTACAACAGTACTAATAAACGTAGCTATGAATTCGATTGGTGGAACTGCGACATAAGCGAAAGGCCATACGATATTTTCAATTTCCCATACAACTTATTGGGTATTTCGTGTGAAACAGAACATTACAAGAATATTGAGAAGTATACCTATACACCCAATCTCAATATTGCCAATGTAACAAATATGACAGAGCCATGCGCTCCCGGAAGTTTTATCGACCTTAACTATTTCATTACTACATTTTGGTGTGAAGGCTCATATCATGCATACGGTGGATACAACACTATATTGGGCTTATTGGGCTGGATAACATATCCCTGCTACAACTTTATTACACAAATAACTACCGATGACGGATATAATCAAGGAGGTTGCAACATAACCTACGAACTCAATGAAAACAACTTAATAGAAACCGTAAATATCGACGATGAAATACGCCTCGAAATAGGATATTTACAATTTTAATCCGAGGCAAAGCCACAAAAATGGGGAGTGTATCACAGCGATACACTCCCCTATTCGTTTGTAATAAGACGATATTATTTCAATCGCAAGAAGCTCAATCCGAAACGCTCACATGCTGCGCGCTCCAACTCTTCACGTGCCGAAGGCTCGGCAATACGAATGAGTTCTTTGGCGCGTTGCGCAAGGTCTTTGCCGCGCAAGTAGGCTATACCATACTCGGTAACGATATACTGTGCTTGTGCACGAGTGGTTACAACACCGGCGCCGGGCTTGAGCGTGGGAACAATCTTCGATACTCCTTTGCCCGATGCTGCGAGCATAGCGATGAAGGTCTTTCCACCCTCCGAGAGCGAGCCACCATACATAAAGTCGTGCTGACCACCTACACCCGAGAACATGCGTGTACCTATCGAGTCGGCGCATATCTGACCTGTAAGGTCTATCTCAAGAGCCGAGTTGATAGCCATCACCTTGGGATTTTGCATAATACGGAACGGGAAGTTCGACCATGCTACATCCTTGATGATAATATCCTCGTTGTAGTTCATATAGTCATACAAACGTTGCGAACCAAGTGCCAACGATGCCAACGACTTGCCGGGAAGAACGGTTTTTTGGCTATTGTTGATTACACCACTTTGCAACAAGGGTACAACACCATCGGTCATAGCCTCGGTGTGCAGACCCAAGTTTTTGTGCGATGTGAGAGCTGTCAACACAGCATTGGGAATACCGCCAACACCTATTTGCAACGTTGCTCCATCGGGTATTTGCTCGGCTATATAGCGACCTATCTGTTGTTCCTTCTCGTTGGGAACGGCAATGGGTAGTGCTACAAGCGGCTCGTCAACCTCTACACAAGCATCAATTTTAGATATGTGTATAAGCGCATCACCGTAAGAGTATGGCATCTGCTTGTTTACTTGAGCAATGACAACTTTGGCACACTCAACAGCCGATACTGTAAGGTCGGCAGAGACACCATAGCTGCAGAAACCATCTTTGTCGGGCAATGACACATTCAGGAAGACAACATCAAGGGGTATAAGACCTTGACGGAAAAACTCGGGTATCTCACCCAAGAAACCCGGGATGCATTGACCCTCACCACGTGCTATAGAGTCGCGCACGCAGTTGGCTATAAAAAGACTCTTTACGATGAAAGAATCGCGATATTCGGGAAGGCTGTAGGGTGCCACACCACGAGCTACACCAAATGCCGAGTAAACCTCAACACCACGCAACTCGTCATGACGGTCGGCAAGTGCTTGGCACAGTACCTCGGGTATCGAGGTACTGCCTTGCACATATACTTTGTCATACGACTTTACCAACTTTACCGCATCGGCGGCACTCATAAATTTAGCTTCTGTCATATTACACATTATTTATTATTAGCATCAAAAATCCTCAATCGCTCGTCGAGCACAGCATAGTCGCACTCCGATACTTTCGAGGTACATACGCGGATACCTTCTTGACGGCTGCCTGTCGACTTCAACGAGATTGCCGATATTCCATAACGCAACAATTCGGCAAGAAGTTCATCGCCAGTAAAACCTTTACGACCCATTGTAAAGAAGAAACCATCGCTGATGTTGGCATCGAGGTCTTTATCATATACAATGTGGAAACCGTTGCGAATGAATATCTCTTTCACCACTTCGGCACGCTCGGCATAGAGGCGAGTATCTTCTACGAAGTTGAGCTTGCCATCGCATGCTGCATCGTACATGGCTGCCAACGCATATTGTGCCGAGTGGCATACACCCGACGACAAGGCGTAAGTAACGATATATACCATGGCATCGCCGGCTGTTCTCATGCCCCACTCTTCCAATAAGTAGTCAAAACTACGTTTGGCAAGTTTGTCCGACATGGCTGTAACTGCTATACGCTCACCGGCATAGCTGAATATCTTCGAGCCCGAGAGCAAGAGGATATAGTTGTCGGTATAATGTGCTACCGAAGGTTGATAAGGCGCTTCAAACGGTATACCTTTGTTGGTACGCACGTCCATGCACAGATATGCCAAGTCCTCAAGCACAACGGTGTCGTACTTGGTTGCCAACTTACCTATATACTCCAACTCTTTTTCGGTAAGACATACCCACGAGGGATTGTTGGGGTTTGAATAGATGATAGCAGCTATTTTGCCCGAAGCCAATATCTCGTCGAGTTTCTCATACAACTTCTCACCACGGTTGTCGTAGATATCAAAGTCTACTCTGTTGTAACCGAGCATCTTTGCTTGCAACGGTTGAACGGGGAAACCGGGGTTGATAAAGAGGATGGTATCGCGTTCTTTATAAAGGTGGCGGCACAAAAGGAACGAACCCAATACACCCATCATCGAGCCTACCGAGGGCACACAACCCGAGGGAGCTACATCGACATTAAGGAATGCCTTAACAAATCGCGATGCGGCTTTCTTAAGTTCGGGAATACCATTGATGTCGGGGTAAGTATTGGCAACACCTTTTTGCAGTGCTGCAATCTGAGCCTCAACACCTATCTGGCTGGCAGGAATACCGGGAGCACCTATTTCAAAGTGTATAAACGACTGACCGGTAGCCTCTTCAAGGCGTTTCGATACTGCTACAGTCTGACGAATGGTTGCTTGACCTATATGCTTGATGTTGAGATCGGAAAGAATACCCTCTACAACATCCTGTTTAAAAGGAACTTCCATACCTTATTTTATATTTTGTTGTGCATACTCACATCCGGCACGCAAAGCCTTAATGTTCATCTCAACTACTTGTTCGCCTTTGCGACCGAAGATGGTGCGAATACCCTCTTCCAACTCCTCGATATCTATGCCCAAGAAAGGAGCAGCAGCACCCAACAATACGATGTTTGCAGCACGAGGCGAAGCTACTTGTTTGGCAATAGCATCTACATCAATAGCTATTACGTGAGGCAAGTTGGCAAGTGCACTCTTCAACTCTTCGGCATCGGGATAGTTGTCGATGTTGACAAAAGGTGCTGTATTGGTAATAATCCAACCCTCTTTGTCGAGATAAGGCAGATAACGCAAAGCCTCCATAGGCTCAAGCGAGATGATAAGATTGGCTCCACCAAGGGGTATAAGGTCGGAACTGATAGGCTCAGAACTGAGACGCAAGTTCGACTGCACATCACCGCCGCGTTGGCTCATACCATGAACCTCGGCTTGCTTGATGTAAAGACCTTTGTTGATAGCGGCAGCGCCTATAATGGTGGCAATAGAGAGGATACCTTGTCCTCCTACACCCGAAAGTACTATATCAGTGCGCATAAGATTAAGATTTTTTGTTATGACGTCTTGCTGTTTGTATACACTCTCTACGAGGAATGATGACAGATACACCATGGTATGCTATCTCCTCGCGAATGATTTGTTTCATCTCTTCCATATTCTTTGCCAAAGGCACTACTACACGTATGTGTGCAGGGTCTACACCTATACCTTGACATATCTGCTCGAGACGACCTGTTCCTGCAGAGTCTTGACCACCGGTCATACCGGTTGTAAGGTTGTCAGAGATAATAACTGTAATATCGGCATTCTCGTTAACGGCATCGAGCAAACCTGTCATACCGGAGTGTGTAAAGGTTGAATCACCAATAACTGCTACTGCAGGATATTGACCCGAGTCGGATGCACCTTTGGCCATGGTGATAGAAGCACCCATATCTACTACCGAGTGGATAGCACGATAAGGAGGCAAGAAACCGAGTGTATAGCAACCTATATCACTGAATACACGAGTGTTTTCATATTCACGAGCTACCTCGTTGAGAGCGGTATACATATCTCTATGACCGCAACCTTGACACAATGCAGGTGGACGAGGTACTACGAGAGGCGAAGGCTCAAATACTTGTGCATCTTCTATTCCTATCGCTTTGCGAATGTTGTCGGGTGTCAACTCACCTGTGCGGGGAACATCACCTGTCAGACGACCGCATATCTCTACTTTATCGTTCTTAACTACACCACGTAGTTGCTCCTCGATGAAGGGTTGTCCATCTTCAAGTACCAATATCTTATCGCAAGACTCTGCCATACGATTGATTTGGTCAACAGGAAGAGGATATTGAGAAACTTTCAACACCGAGAAGGGTGCGCCTGCGGGGAAGTGCTCCATCAAGTAGTTGTAGGCAATACCCGATGCAATAACGCCCAAACGATTGTCGGTAGTAGTGAAGATGTTGTGTTTTGACTCTTCGGCTTCACGTACAAAATCTTTTTGACGCTCAACGAGCTCGGCATTACGTACACGCGCTACGGCGGGCATAAGCACCCATTGACGAGGGTTAGAGGGATAACTCATAGGATTTTGCTCGCGGATAGCGCCTACTTTTACAACTGCACGCGAGTGTGCCAAACGAGTAACTACACGGAACAATACGGGAATTTTGTAACGCTCTGACAATTCAAAAGCCTCTCCTATCATCTCGTATGCCTCTTGTTGTGTCGAGGGCTCAAAGATGGGCACCATGGCAAATTTACCATAGAAACGAGAGTCTTGCTCGTTTTGCGACGAGTGCATCGAGGGGTCGTCGGCAGCTACAATAACAAGACCACCATTAGTTCCTGTCATAGCAGAATTGACAAATGCATCGGCTGCCACGTTCATACCTACGTGTTTCATACATACCAACGCGCGCTTGCCCATGTACGACATACCCAATGCAGCTTCCATTGCGGTCTTCTCGTTGGTCGACCAACGGCAGTGAATACCACGCTCGGCTGCGAGGGCATTTCCTTGAATAAACTCTGTGATTTCTGTTGACGGCGTACCGGGATAGGCATAAACGCCCGAAAGTCCGGCATGGATTGCTCCTAAGGCAATAGCCTCATCGCCCAAAAGTAACTTCGTGTTTTCCATATATTCTTGTTTTATGAGTCGTTCACAAATATACCGTTTTTTTGTCAAATACAACACATAACAGCAATAACTTTTTCGCATTTTATCTTTTTTTCTCAAAACGATATTTTATACAAATACATAAACACACTTTGCCCTTCACGAATTTTTATTTAAAACAGATTAATACACAACAAAATAATACTCTATTGCCGTTTTATTTCATTATTGATTGATTGCATCGCACAATTTATCCACAAAAAATGAATAATTTTGCAAGCACTAAAAAATGTTATTTATGGAACTACCCAACGACCCGGCAATGCTATTGAGCTTTGTCAATATGAAACTACGCGACTTCTACCCTTCACTCGATGCTCTTTGCGACGACCTTGACATCAACCGCGCTGAACTTGAAAAGAAACTTGCCGATGCGGGCTACGAATACAATGGCGAACTGAACAAATTTTGGTAATTTCATAAACAATAGCCATCGCAAAAGCACAACCAGCCGGTGTCAAAAACGGCAATGGGTCGTAAAATGTTACAAGATATCTACGAATACACCAATATAGAAAAACTACACCCCTTATTCGCTATCTCGCTTAGTACGGGTATCATCCTTATACATAAGATATTCACCAACAGGAGCATCTATCGAATAGAGTCCGGGACCCGTAATAGCCAAAATAACAAACATAACAGCATAAATAAAGGACAATTCGCCCTCGGCAACCACACCATGATGCACCCACACAAAAGCAACAAGCATTGTTATTATCATAGGTATTACCGCCAGACGAAACAGAAAACCTAAAATAAAGGCAGCAGCGCACACCAACTCGGCAAACATGGTAAGCAACAGCGTAAACTTACCGCCCAATCCCATAAAACTCGGATAACTATCGGCAATGACAGTGTAATTGGATAGTTTGTCAAAACCATGTGCCATAAACAAGATACCAAAAAGCAACCTCAAAGCCAATAACAACATTGACATAACGGGCGTGTTACTGTAACGCGGAAAGAGAAATTTATACATCATAACAACATTTTATTTATAGAGATAAAACAAAGATGTATAACAAAGGTTTGCACCCTCTTGCAAATCGCTCATCTCAAGTACAACATATAAATATTATTCATTTGAGATATATCTATAAACAAAGAATACCAATCTCACGACCGGTATTCATTTGTTTTTCCACTCCCTCATCACGAGTAAAACGTGGATAAATCATCAATCAAAACTTGAACGTTACTCTGAAACTAAACTTTACATTTACACAATGAAAGGGAATTATTTTCTTTTGTGTGATGCAAAGAAATAGCACAAAAATATGATTTCCAAATTTAAGGGCTATACAAGCGATTTTTGTGGCTAAAATAAGGATTTTGGGGTGAAATTATTTATTTAGGGACTAATTTTACATATAAACTCGAGCGTATAAAGAAATTATATGAAAATAATTGACACTTAAGAAATAATCATTATCTTTGCAAAAACTATTGGAAGATGTACGGACTGACCAAAATAATACCCGAATATTTATGCGAGAAATACAACCAAATAAAAATGGTCGTATTTACCGCCATATATGCTATTGTATTCATTAATATCTACCAACCTTTTGGCTCGAGCATGTGGGTACAAGAGAAGAGTTCTATATACTTTATTATATACTCGGCTATGGTAGTTACAATAGGTTTCGTAGTCATAGCATTGAGTCGAGTAGTCATGTACTTTTGGCATAAAAAGCAGAAGCTCATGTATATACAATATTGGCTATGGATACTCGTAGAGGTGTTATTCATGTCATTATTCTTTACCATTATCATCATCTCTATTGAGCCAAACGCCAATGCAATAACGACATTTAAAGACTCATTTTTCAGCACCATTCTTATATTGGTCATCCCCTATCTGCTCAGTTTTATGTTCTTCTCGTGGGTAGAAAAGAACAAAAGGCTTGAAGACCGCGACGAGATACTGCCGGTTGACAGCGGAACACGCATGATCGACTTTTACGACGAGCGACAAGTGCTGCGACTATCGGTCATGAAAACCAATATATTATATATTGAGGCTGCCGACAACTATGTGTGCATTTTCTATAAAAAGAAAAACGGCATATCTCGCTTTCTACTTCGCAACACACTCAAGGCGCTTGAAACATATCTTGCCGACGTCGACATAGTACGTTGCCACCGCTCATACATGGTTAACCTCGAATATGTGAGTGTTATACGTCGACAACGCGAAGGAATTTTCCTTGAAATGAACAACACCGATGTGCCCGAAATACCTCTATCGCCACGTTATAGCGATAAAGTAAATGCATGGTTTAAATCAATAGAAAGAGATTGACATGCCTAATTGTAGCAAACAAATTGACATTTAGGTAAAAAATCATATCTTTGCACTACAAGATAATCAAGCAAACAATAATATCGCAACAATCGTATGTTTTTCTTCAGCGACGTAATCGGTCATAATGCCCTCAAGGAGAGCCTCATACGCTCGGTACAATCGGGCAATATAGCTCATGCACAACTATTTGCCGGTAACGAAGGTGTAGGCAAGTTCGCAATGGCTATGGCATACGCTCGCTACATACATTGCACCAACCGCGGCGAATACGATGCATGTGGCGAGTGCCCCTCATGTCGACAATACAACGCTCTGTCGCATGCCGACCTTCACTTTGTCTTTCCCATGGTACGCAACAAAGACAAGAAGAAAGTTCACTGCGACGACTACCTACCCACTTGGAGCGAATTTATTGGCAAAAACACCTACTTTGGCATAGACCAGTGGTTGCAAGCGATGGGTGCCGAGAACAAGCAAGCCATCATTTATGCCGACGAGAGCGACGAAATATGGCGTAAAATGACACTGAAAAGTTTTTCGTCGCCCTACAAAATCATGATTATTTGGCTGCCGGAACGTATGAATGTCGAGTGCGCCAACAAACTGCTGAAATTATTTGAAGAACCCTACCCCAACACAATATTCCTCTTGGTGAGCAACGAGCCCGACCTACTACTCACCACCATCCGCTCACGCGTACAACGGATAAACCTCCCTGCACTGCCTCTCGACACCATTGCCGAGGCGTTGCAACATCAATATCACATATCCGACACCGATGCACGCGCCATCGCACATCTGTCGGGCGGTAGTTACTTGAAGGCATGCGACAACCTGTCGCTCAACGAGGATAATCAGCTTTTCTTCCAACTATTTGTGCAACTCATGCGCCTTGCCTACGCCCGCCGTATCAAGGAGCTGAAGGCGTGGAGCGAAGAGACTGCCGATCTGGGTCGTGAGCGCTTACGCCGCTTCCTCTCATATGCCGGTCGTATGGTGCGTGAAAACTATATATATAATGTAGCACAGCCGGGGCTAAACTATATGACTGCCGAAGAGGAGCAATTCTCAACCCGATTTGCACCCTTCATCAACGAGCGTAACGTACAAGAGATTATGCGCATCATTGGCAGTGCCGAAAGCGACATCGGTCAGAATGCCAATGCCAAAATCGTACTTTTCGACATCGCCATTAAGATGATTTTACTACTCAAAAACTGATACACCAATCGCACAGAGCCACATATTTTACACGCACTGCACTGCCGGTTTAGTTTATATCACCAACTTACGCCCAAGATAGCTGCATTCGGTATAAAAAATAAATGAATTTATTTTGTTCTCCTCTCACTTATCGAATTTTCTTTGGCTAACGCCCAAGATAGCTGCGTTCGGGATAAAAAATAAATAAATTTATTTTGTTCTCCTCTCACTTATCGAATTTTCTTTGGCTAACGCCCAAGATAGCTGCGTTCGGGATAAAAAATAAATAAATTTATTTTGTTCTCCTCTCACTTATCGCTATCTTTGCCAATGGCGTAGGTTAAGCCATGAAGAAATTTATGAAAAACAAGTAGTTGATAAGAACAAATGGCACTATCTCTTAAAACAGTTGCAGTACGAGCCTTGACCGGAGCAGTTTTTATATCTGTTATCATCGGTGCAATATTGTGGAATCAATATAGTTTTGCACTCATATTCTGTGTATTCTCGGCATTGGCTTCTGCCGAATTTTACCGTCTTGTAGAAGATCTTACTCACACTCCTCGTGGTACGCGATTTGTCGACGTGATGGGGTCTGTATTGCTTTTCCTTACACTATACATATATGCAGCGCAAGATTTCGACATCAGCGGTATTATCACAGCGCCCTACCTCATATATTTCTTGGTGCGTTTCATCATGCAGTTGTACGACAAAGTAGAGCGACCGCTCGAAGGTTGGGCATACAGTTTCTTGGGACAAATCTACGTGGCGTTGCCATTTGCCCTCTGCAACATCCTTTACTTCCGCTTCTCGCCGCTCATTCTCTTATCGCTATTTGCCTTTATATGGATCAACGACACAGGCGCCTACTTGGTGGGTTGCACCATAGGCAAGCACCGCCTCTTTGAGCGCATATCGCCCAAAAAGTCGTGGGAAGGTTTCTGGGGAGGACTTATATTGGCTGCCGGTGCGGCTTTCCTCGCCTCCCGATTCTTCGACATACTGAATACTTGGCAATGGATAGGATTGGCACTCACATGCTCTATATTTGGCACTTGGGGCGACCTGTGCGAGTCGCTTGTAAAGCGCTCACTCAACGTCAAAGACTCAGGCAACATTCTGCCCGGACATGGTGGTTGGCTCGACCGTTTCGACAGCGTTCTGCTTGCTGCTCCTGCTGCCATACTTTACCTATTCCTGGTGATAACACTCTGACATATAAGGCTCAACACATAACGCAACGGGTAGAAGCGACAACCACTTCTACCCGTTTTACTTTATTACCGTCGGCAACACTACTCACCTACAACGCTGTGTAGCTGTTCTTTCATGTGGTCTACCTTGCCCGTCATCTGGTGTGCACCCTGCGACACACGATCGGCTACTTTAGCACCAAATCGTGCTGCATGTTCACGAGCCTTCTCCATCATATCCTCGGCTGCACGCTCTTTCTCGCGCACTGTGCGCGATATATCTTGGCGCATCTTTCTGCCACGTGCCGACGTTGCATATTGCATAACATACAATCCTACAACTACACCAACTCCCATACCTATAAGTCCCGAAAAAAGATTTTTCATAAAAGTAAATTTTTAATTGTACGACATTATATATTACTACTCACATCTTTATCGCTCTGCGGTCGGTTGAATAGCGATGCTATCCATAGCAACAATACCGCACCAATGACCGACGTTACGAAGCTACCCCACAGCCCCGACACTGCGATACCAAACAACGCAAAAAGCCAACCGCCCAATATACCTCCTACAACACCAATCAGCAAGTTTAGCAACACTCCGAAGCCTCCACCTCGCATTATCTTGCCGGCAATAAAACCGGCAAGCAAGCCAATAATAATGTAACCTATAAAATACATAGAATAAGAATTTGTAATTTCACATAAGTGCAAGCAACAGCCTGCACTCATTAAACATCGACAATGAGAACGCTGTTCAAGAAAAGAACCAACAATTAACAACAATTCGACTTTAGCGCGAAACGCAACTTGCATACTACTGCTATTTCAAAACAGGTCATAAAAAGCCCAAATACGACGAACACGACACTCCGTTATGGCGTTTCAATAGCAGATGTACATCACGACAAAAAGAGTACAAATATTTAAAACTGATATATATGTTTTATCACGTAAAAGAACTACAATTTGATGCACGAGTGTCGCGCCCCGACCCTCGTTTTGCGCGTATTCTGCTGGAACAATTTGGCGGAGCAAATGGCGAACTGAGTGCATCTATGCAATACTTCGTACAAGCATTTGCTTGTCGCAACCCTTACCCCGACAAGTACGACTTGCTTATGGACGTTGCCACCGAGGAGTTGGGACACCTTGAGATTGTAGGTGCTACAATACAGATGTTGCTCGGACCGGTAAATGCTCGTATGAAAGACGTTGTCGACGACATAGAGATTATGAAAATGATGGACGGCAAAGCTGCCAAAGAAGATTATATACATCAGGCGCTTACCAATCCGCAATTTCTCGTCATTTCAGCCGGTAGCCCCATGTTTACCAATAGCAACGGTGTACCTTGGAATGCTTCATACATCTCGGGCAATGGCGAGTTGACCGTCGACCTACAATCGGACATCGCAGCCGAGGCTCGTGCAAAGATTGTGTACGAAACGCTTATCCCACTCACCGACGACCCAGAGGTAAAACGCACGCTCGACTTTCTCATGACACGCGAGGTTACTCACTTCCAGCAATTTCAAGCAGCACTCAACAGCATCGAGCCCAACTTCCCGCCCGGTGTTTTCGAGACAAATCCCCGATATAGCAACCTTCACTTCAACCTATCGGAGGGCGAAACATATCGTGGCAGCTGGAACGAAGGCAAGAGTTGCAAGCTCGACGAAGAGTGGCAGTATATAGAAAACCCGCGCGAATATACCGAGCATACCAACGGCATGCGCGACATCGAGCCATTGGGCACGCATCGCACTGCACAGAGTGTATGTGAGCACGACTGCAAGTTGGCACAACAACGTTGCAACGAAGTGCTCAGCGCAACACCCGAGCGCGACTTATCGTGGAACAAAGAAGAGCACTACCGCGAGCGCGAACTTATAGACGTCGAATAAACTCCTCCATATCAAAATATTAACCCTTAAAATTTTCTATTATGAACAAGACTAATGAGAAAAAAACCAACACCACAAGTTGCTGCAACAACGACAACAAAACAAAAAATAACCCCAAAGATTGCGACAAGAAATAGTATCGCAACAGACTTCAGGTAACTAATAAAGACCTTGGTCAACAAAAAATGACGGTGTGTCAAATTGATTTTTGACACACCGTCTGCTTGCATATAGCGCTCCATGAGCGGTAAACGGGGCTCGAACCCGCGACCCTCAGCTTGGGAAGCTGATGCTCTACCAACTGAGCTACTACCGCATTGCAACGCAAAGGTAATAGAAAATATCGTAATTGTGAAACGGTGTATCGAAGATTTTAAAAATCATGACCTACGTAAGACATATTTTTTGTAAGTTTGTCCCTCAAGAGAAAACAAGAAACATGAAACGCATAGGTATACTATCCGACACACACGCACATTGGGACGACCGATACGAAAAATACTTTGCCGACTGCGACGAAATTTGGCATGCCGGCGACATTGGCAGCGTCGAGGTTTTGGAACGCCTCGAAGCGCTAAAACCTGTGCGAGCGGTATATGGAAATATAGACGGACACCCCATTCGCATACGCACAAAGCAGCACCAACGATTTGAAATAGAAGGCGCTACGATATGGATTACACACATCGGTGGTTATCCCGGCAAATACGCTCGCGAGGTAGTTCCCGAGATATACCGCAACCCACCCAAATTGTTTATATCGGGGCACTCACACATTGCCAAGGTTATGTACGACAAGACCCTCGATTGCCTGCACATCAATCCCGGAGCAGCAGGGCTATACGGGTTTCACAAGGTACGTACCCTCATGCGCTTGGTAGTCGATAATGGAGAGTTTCGCGACTTGGAAATTATTGAACTTGCCGAGGAGCGAAAAGGGAAAAATATGTAAAATTCAGGCTTTTACAAAAAAAGATTTATATCTTTGCCATCGAAAGAAGATTGAAACTAAACTTTGTGCTGTGGTAACAAGCCTGCCACAACATCAAAACCTTAAATAATAAAACACATGAAAGCCGCATACTACCCCATTCTACGCATCGTTATCACACTACTCATGGGTGTGTTTATGATAATTTTTCCACAAAGCATCCTCATGTATATAGCCTTTGTCATGGGTCTCATGCTCATTATACCCGGAGCAATACAACTGTTACGTTACCTTATAGTATACTGCAAGCGCAATCGTCGCGACCGACGTTACAACCCCATGAAATTTCCCATACTTGCCACACTCTGTGTCATAGCAGGTATTATGATAATAGTATTTGCCGATGTGATTGTAAAAATTTTCTCACTGCTATTGGCAGCTGCACTTATTGTTGCAGGTGGATATGAAATAATCATGATTGCGCGCTCACAACGTCGCAACGTGGCAGGCTACTACATCATGCCGGCACTATTGGCACTTTTAGGCATATTCATCCTTGTCAATCCGCTCGACCTTCTACCCAAGATTATTGTCATCATGTTTGGTGCAGGAGCTATTGTTTACAGCATCAACGAGATAGTTTACATGGCTCGTCTTGAGCAATGACCTACTACCGGTAGTAGCGCTTCTGTTGCGTATCATCCAATATCTCAAATATGAGTTGCAACACCTGAGGTATCACACGGCGCACCTCGGGCGATAGTTGCATGCCCAATGTAGGATTGCGATTGACACTGATAGCAAGCATCTCGACATGAGGCATATCTTGTTGCGACTGCATAGCGCACACCATATCACGCACACACTTCTCGTGCGCATAGAGCAATCGAGGATAGTCGGCAGGATATATGGGCGAGAGTCGTCGCACAGTACCAGCCGGATATTCATCTACGGCAGCATCTATCAATATCAAATGCTTATATTGTTGCATCGTATCGAGCAAGTCGACACTACCCAATCCCCCATCCAATACATCCACACCATCGGGCATACCTATCGACTTGAGTATGTGTATTATATGGATACCTATTCCTTCGTCATTAAGCACAAGATTACCAATTCCCAATATCAAAACATTTTTCATTCTATACCTATTATATATTCATTACCACCATATATGCCAAACACACACATCAGCATCTTTGTTCAACGCTTCGACACAACCGATTGTAACAAATAAAAAATCGGGCAGAATTATTTTGTTATCAAACGTGCAAATGCTATCTTTACAAAAAATATAATAGAAATGAAAAGAACAATCGTTTTTACAGCCATAGCAATCGCTATACTCAATATCGTCTCTTGTAAGCCCAACCAAGCCCTCACCAGAGAAGCCTACCAAAAGGCAATGGAAGCAGCTGCAAACAAGCCTACAATAACCGCCGACACGCCCACCGACGGTGCTATAACCGAGATACAACCCATGGCAACACAAACCACCATAGCTCGTGAGCGCAGCGAGAGTGTAAAGGTTATAGGCAACGGCATATTGGGTCGATACAACGTCGTTATAGGCACATACAAGCAACTCACCAATGCCAACAGCATGCGCGACCGCTTTATCGCCGACGGATATGCTGCCTTCGTAGTACAAAATGCCAAGGGCGCTTATCGCGTAATAGCTTGCAGCTTCGACACGCGAGAAGAGGCTGAGGCTGCACGATTGGAACTTACCAAGCACTATCCCTCGACACTCATCAAAGACCCATGGTTGCTGGTGCAATAAAGTTGAGTGATGAGAGTCGTTTATGACTATCGCATCAAGAAGTAGAAAAAATAGTCGGTCGATATAATTTAACGGCATAAACTACGTTTATACTATAGAGTTTTTGTCGCAGAGCAGTTTCTTGACAAAAAATGACTAACTTTGATGCGCCTATATTGGTTGCGATAAAATGTATATGAAACATATCGAATCACTATTTATAGCACTCGCACTACTGTTGCTACTCCCTGCCCAAAGCATGGCGCAAGAGGGTCGCACATCGTACGACTTTATGAACACAACACCCTCGGCTCATGCCTATGCCTTGGGTGGCAACAATATCTCTATCATCGAGGAAGATATAACACTTGTAGAGAATAATCCCGCATTGTTGGGTCCCGAGATGCACCTCAAATGGGGTATCAACTACATGATGTATGTATCGGGCATCAACTATGCCGGTACGACATTCGGTGTTGCTACATCAGAGCGCGGCGCACTGGCAGCCGGATTGCAATACTACGGCTACGGCTCAATGCCCATGACCGACGAGACAGGACAAGTATTGGGCAGCTTCAGCCCACAAGACATACAATTTCAATGTACCTACTCGCACGACATTATTGAGGGTCTGCGTGGTGGTGCAAGGCTCAAATTTGTCTACTCCAATTACGAGCAATACACCGGATTGGCACTCGCTGTCGACCTTGGTATCAACTACTACAACGCCGAGAAGGAGTATTCGCTCTCGCTGGTAGGTCGCAACATTGGAGGTCAGCTCAAGCGTTTTGCCAACACCTATGGCAACCTACCTTGGGACATACAATTTGGTTATAGTCAAGTACTCAAGAACACACCTATACGCATATCTATCACCGCACACGACCTGTGGCGATGGAAAATTCCCTACCCCACTACCACCGACAACGGCTCGGGTATTGTCATACAAGACAAGTTCTTTGAGAACTTCTTCCGCCACCTCATATTTGGTGTCGAGTATATCTTCAACAAAAACTTCTACATTGCCTTGGGCTATAATTACAAGACTGCAAGCGACATGCGCACCGACAATCGTAACTTCATATCGGGATTTAGCATCGGTACAGGTCTTAAAGTAAAGATGTTTGCCCTCGATGTAGCAGTAGCCGGTCACCACGTCGGCGGTACAACGCTGATGATAAACCTATCGACCAGCATCAACGACTTCTTGCGTAAATAACAATCTTGAATATATGGAAAAACACTCAATCATAATTGCCATCGACGGATACTCATCGTGCGGAAAAAGCACAATGGCAAAAGACCTTGCCCGTCGCATTGGCTACATATACATAGACAGCGGTGCCATGTATCGTGCCGTAACGCTCTACTGCCTCGACAACAACCTCATCAACGACGGCAAAGTAGACATCCAATCGCTTGCCGGCGAGATGAAGAATATCCATATAACATTTGCCACAAACCCCACTACGGGCAAGCAGGAAACCTACCTCAACGGCAAGTGTGTCGAGCAAGAGATACGCACCATGCGTGTGTCGAGTTGTGTGAGCCTTGTGAGCCAAATAGACTTTGTGCGACAAGCTCTCGTGGCGCAACAACGACAATTGGGCAACGACAAAGGCATCGTCATGGACGGTCGCGACATAGGTACTGCCGTATTTCCCGATGCCGAGCTCAAAATATTTGTTACAGCATCGGCTCGTACTCGCGCCGAGCGACGTGCCGCCGAGATGCAAGCTGCCGGCGAGAACGCCGACATCGATGCCATCGAGCGAAATATTGCCATGCGCGACCAGATGGATATGACACGCGTGATAAGTCCGCTACGCAAGGCACAGGATGCCATAGAGCTCGACAACTCGCACATGACCATTGCCGAGCAAAACGCATGGCTCGAGGCTCGATACAACGAAACAATAACAAGATTGCAACAACAATAGCAATATGGTAAAAGTCGAAATAGACAACAACTCGGGATTTTGCAACGGTGTGGTGCGAGCCATACAGGCAGCCGAGAAAGAGCTCGAAAAAGGCGAACAACTATATTGCCTGGGCGACATCGTGCACAACAGCAACGAGGTAGAACGCCTGCGTAGCAAAGGGCTCATTACCATCAATCACGACCAGCTGCGCGAGCTTCGCAACGCCAAGGTACTGCTACGCGCACATGGTGAACCTCCCGAGACCTACCGCATCGCTCAAGAAAACAATATCGAAATCATTGATGCCACATGCCCCGTTGTGCTGCAACTGCAACGCAAGATAAAGAAAAGCCACGACACACACGCCGGCAGCGACCACCAGATACTCATCTACGGCAAGGTAGGTCATGCCGAGGTAAACGGTCTTGTGGGACAAACCAACGGCGAGGCGATCGTATTGGAAAATACCGACGACCTGTGCAAGGTCGACTTCAACAAGCACATCACCCTATACTCACAAACCACCAAGTCGGTACAACACTTTGCCGAGATGGTACGAATCATCGAGAAACGTACACAAGAAGGCAACTTCGAGTGGCACGACACAATATGCCGACAAGTAGCCAACCGCATCCCCAACATACGCGAGTTTGCCCGCAATCACGATTTAGTGCTCTTTGTCTGCGGAAAGAAAAGCAGCAACGGCAAGGTTTTGTACGAAGAGTGTCGCTCGGTCAACGCGCACACACACTTGGTATCGGACATTGACGAGCTCGATGCCACATGGCTCGAAGGGAAAAGCAACATAGGCATATGCGGCGCTACCTCTACGCCACGCTGGTTGATGGCACAATTCCAAGAACGTGTCGAACAGATTATAGGCGCGCTCAACAACTAAGCTATCAGCCCATTCGCTACTACCAACAGATAGCGAGTTACAATAGGCAATAAAAAAATGTATCTCACCGCTGTGGTGAGATACATTTTTTTGTGGTATATCAGTAAGACTATCAACCACCAAAGTTGTCGTACATGATGCTTTCGGGTTCAACACCGAGGCTGTCGAGCATAGAAACAACAGCTTTCGACATAGGACCGGGACCGCACATGTAGTATTCGATATCTTCGGGAGCCTCGTGGTCTTTGAGATATGTTTCATAGATAACTTGGTGAACAAATCCCGGAGTATATTTCACACCGGCAGCATCGGCTGCAGGATCGGGACGGTCGAGCGCCAAGTGGAACGAGAAGTTGGGGAAGTCTTTCTCGAGTTGCAAGAAGTCCTCCAAATAGAACACCTCGTTAAGCGCACGCGCACCGTAGAAGTACGACATCTTGCGATCGGTAGTGTGCAATGTCTTAGTAAGGTGCATAATCTGTGCACGCAACGGAGCCATACCGGCACCACCACCTACCCACATCATCTCTTTCTTCGAGTTGAAAATGGGGTGGAAATCGCCATAAGGTCCACTCATGAGCACCTTGTCGCCGGGCTTGAGGGTAAAGATGTACGACGATGCAATACCGGGCATAACATCTTGGAAACCGGTTTGAGGTTTCGGTTTCATAGGAGGTGTAGCAATACGCACTGTGAGCATAATGCGGTCGCCCTCGGCAGGATAGTTAGCCATAGAGTATGCACGTACGGTAGGCTCGGTATTCTTACACTTGAGGTCGAAAAGACCGAAGTTCTTCCATGCAGGCAAGTATTCATCGCCGATGAGCGACTTGTCTATATCCTTGTCATAGTCCATCTCATAAGCAGGGATTTTAATCTGTGCATACGAGCCGGGGATAAAGTCCATGTGCTCGCCCTCGGGCAATTTTACGATAAACTCTTTGATGAAAGTAGCTACGTTCTTGTTCGATATAACCTCGCACTCCCACTCTTTCACACCAAGTACCGACTCGGGTACTTTGATAGAAAGGTCGCCTTTCACCTTAACTTGACAGCCCAAGCGCCAGTTGTTTTGTTGCTCTTTGCGTGAGAAGTGAACAGTCTCGGTAGGCAATATCTCGCCACCACCCTCTATTACTTGACAACGACATTGAGCACAAGAACCGCCACCACCACAAGCCGAAGGCAAATATACCTTCTGTGCAGCAAGAGTAGAGAGCAGGCTCGAGCCGGTCTCTGCCTCAACTACGGTATCATCGTTGATTGTAATTTTAACTTTTCCCGAAGGAACCAAGTATCGTTTGGCAACCAACAATATGACTACCAAAAGCAGTATAATAACGAGAAAGATTACTATACTTGATAATAATACGTTTGTTAGATTCATTTTCTGTTTGCTTTACGATAAATATTACAACTTAATTCCCAAGAAACTCATGAATGCGATACCCATAAGACCGGTGATGATAAAGGTGATACCTATACCCTTCAACGGTGCGGGCACATTACTGTAAGCCAACTTCTCGCGGATAGCAGCTATACCTACTATGGCAAGCAACCAACCGATACCCGAGCCAAGACCAAATACTGTAGCTGTACCTACCGAGTCAAAAGCGCGTTGTTGCATAAAGAGCGAACCACCAAGGATAGCACAGTTTACAGCAATAAGGGGCAAGAAGATACCCAACGAGGCATACAACGAGGGTGAATATTTCTCAACTACCATCTCTACCAATTGCACCATAGAAGCAACAACGGCTATAAAGAAGATAAGGCTGAGGAACGAAAGGTCAACCTCGGCAAAACTCTCGCCCAACCACGACAAAGCACCGGGTTTGAGAATATAATTTTCGAGCAAATAGTTGATAGGCACTGTAAGGGTAAGCACAAATGTTACAGCAATACCCAAGCCCATCGAAGTCTTTACGGTTTTAGACACTGCAAGATACGAACACATACCCAAGAAGTATGCGAATATCATGTTGTCTATAAAGATTGACTTTATAAATAGATTTAAACTTTCCATATTCTACATTCTTAATTATTAGGGTATGAATTACTTTTCTTGCAAATCTTTGTTGTGCGAACGATGTACCCAGATGATACATGCCACTACGATAAGAGCCATAGGAGGCAATATCATCAAACCATTGTTCATATAACCCATTTCGTAGAACACTTGAGGTATCACTTGGAAACCAAACAAGGTACCCGAACCGAGCAACTCGCGGAAGAATCCTACGATAACGAGTATAAGACCATAACCTACACCATTACCCACACCATCGAGGAACGACTCCCAAGGACCGTGGCTCAAGGCAAATGCCTCCAAACGACCCATCACAATACAGTTGGTAATGATAAGACCTACAAACACAGATAGTTGCTTGCTTACATCGTATGCAAACGCCTTGAGCACTTGGTCTACAATAATAACCAACGCAGCTACTACAACCAACTGCACAATGATACGAATGCTATTGGGGATAGTGTTACGCAAAAGCGATATCACAACGTTTGCCAATGCTACAACAGCTATTACCGAGATAGCCATCACAACCGAAGGCTCAAGTTTCGACGTTACTGCCAACGCCGAGCAGATACCCAATACCTGTACAATTACAGGGTTATTCTTGGAAAGGGGACCTAATAAAATCTCTTTATTTTTCATACTTCAAGCCTCCTTACTTTTCTATTGATTTTAAAAATACGTTATAGGGCAACAACGAGTTTTCAATCATATCTTGTACACCCTTACTTGTAATTGTACCACCCGAAACGGCATCGACATACTCGGCACCATTCAAGGGCTTTTGACCTACTTTCATAACAGCAACAGGCTTCATTACGCCATCTACAAAGAGGTGTTTGCCTATAAATTGTTGTTGGAATGTAGGATTTTCAATCTCGGCACCCAAACCCGGAGTCTCACCTTGGTGAGCAAAGTATGAACCATAGATTGTGTTACCATCGGCATCGACAGCAATGTAGCCCCATATGGGACCCCACAATCCGGCACCATACAAGGGCAGGATATATTTCATGTCGCCATTGTCGAGTTGAGCCACAAAGACAGGCAGCTGACGCTCACCTTCGGCTTTCTTTACTTCGGCAGCAACATCAACGGTAAAGGCATCTGCACCTTCTACTTTAGCACCTTGGGCATCCACTACGTAGCTATCAATTATATACTTATTATATAACTCAACTGCATTTTGAGTAGTAGGCTCAAGATTTACCGAACTGAGTATTTGTTTCTTTTTGTCAATCTCTATGTTAGCCTGCTGCATAGGTTTGAGCGATACCGAAACCACAGCCAACAGCGCTGCAACGATAATCACCATAACAGAGGCGTAGAGTATCGTATATGTATTTCCTTGTTTATTCATAATCTACCTCCTTGTTATTAAGCGTTTTTAGCACGTTTAAGACGACGTTTGATATTTGCCTCAACTACATAGTGGTCGATGAGCGGAGCAAACGCATTCATAAACAATACGGCAAGCATAGCTCCCTCGGGATAACCTGTGTTGAACACACGAATGACAATCGCCATTGCTCCGATGAGGAAACCATAGATATACTTACCGGTTTTGGTACGAGCTGCGGTTACAGGATCGGTAGCCATAAATACAGCTGCAAAGGCAAAACCACCCAAGCACACTTGGTCGATGGGCGAAAGCAATGCTGCTGCATAAACCTCGGGGTTGACAAATGTACATACCCAAGCTGTGAGCAATCCACCGGCAAATACCGACAAGATAATGCGCCAGCTTGCTATGCCGGTCAACAACAAGATGACTGCACCTATCAAGATAGCCAATGTTGATGTTTCACCTATCGAACCGGGGATAAGACCAATAAAATAATCGAGTGTTGTGAGATTTTCACCTACGATACTCTTAAGTGTGAGAGTATCGCCTACATTAGTAGCAACTTGACCAAGAGGTGTTGCGCCCGAGAAGCCATCGACAACAGTACCACCACCGATACCAAATGTATCGCCGGTGCGCACAAATACGTTATCGCCACTCATCTTCGACGGATAGGCAAAGAACAAGAACGCTCGTGTTACCAACGCTACGTTGAATATGTTCATACCTGTACCACCAAATACCTCTTTGGCAAATATTACGGCAAAAGCTGTTGCAACAGCAATCATCCACAACGGAGTGTCAATGGGCACAATCATAGGAATGAGCATACCCGATACGAGGAAACCCTCCTGTATCTCGTGGTGACGCAATTGTGCTGCAATAAACTCAATACCAAGACCTACGACGTAAGCCACCACAATCTTAGGCAATACAGCGAGGAAACCATAAAGGAATACCATCCAGAACGATGTAGATGCCAACTCGCCTATCGCCAAGTAGTGTTGATAGCCGACGTTATACATACCAAAAAGCAATGCCGGCAACAATGCGATGATAACCACCGTCATTGTGCGCTTTGAGTCGATTTTATCATGAATGTGCACACCCGATTTAGATGTCGTAGCAGGCACAAACAAGAACGACTCGAAACCCTCAAATACCGATTGCAGGGGAGCAAACTTTCCTCCCGGCTCGAAGTTGGGTTTTATTTTATCGAGAAATCTTCTTAATGCTTTCACAATATTTCTTCTTTATATGTTAATGACAATGATTAGTTCATCTCTTTGCGCAATGCATCAAGACCTTTGCGTATAATCTCCTGCAAGGGCAATTTTGATGTATCGACAAACTCGCAAGCAGCGAAATCTTCGGGTGCTACCTCGTAGATACCAAGTTGCTCCATGCGGTCGATATCAAATGCAATAACAGCCTTCACAAGATATTCGGGCAATATATCCATCGGGAATACGCGGTCATACTCTTCCGACATGATAATAGCGCGCTCACCACCATGCAAGCGTGCATCGGGCTTGCGGTTGCGACAAGGCATCCAGCGAGAGAAGAATGTACGGCTTGTTGTAAGAGCCTTAAATCCGGGCATTGCCCAACCAAGAAATTCGTGTGTATCGTTACCCTCGGGTATTACTGTTACATGCGAGTGATATGCACCAAGATAACCCTCTATCGACACATTGGTACCGGTGAGTACGTTACCACTGATGACACGACGAGCATAATCGCCTTCGATAAGATTGTCTTTGAGCAAATCGGTCATAGGTGTACCGGGCAATGCACGCACATAAGCAGGTGCTGCTATCTCGCTACCTGTAATGGCTACGGTACGCATCATATCTACGCGACCGGTCAACAACAATCGACCCATCACCACTACATCGAGTGCATTGAGTGTCCATATTGTTTCGCCCTTGTTTACAGGAGCAATGTGATGTGCTTGAACACCGGCATTACAAGCAGGGAACTTGCCTTTGAATGCAACCACCTCTACTCCGGCAGGAACTTTCACCTCATTACCGGCTTCTACACCTACATACACCTTACCTTGTGTGAGCAGTTGCAACGCTGCAAGACCTTCGGCAAAAGCCTTTGCTTCCTCGCCTTTCAATACCTCGTAGGCATAAGCGGGTGCCAAAGGTGCATTGTCAAATGCTGTTACAAAGATGTTGCGAGGTTCTACTGCCGGGTCGGCAATAATGTCGTAGGGACGTTGTTTGATATACGCCCACATACCGGCTTGCAATAGAAGTTCTTTCACTTCGGTAGCCGATGTTGCTTTTTCAAAAGCTACTGCCTCGGCTTTACCATCACTTTTAATCACGATTTTCATCACTTTGCGACGCTCGCCACGTTCCACAGCAACGACCTCACCACTGACAGGCGAAACAAATTGTACCTCGGGATGATTTTTGTCATACATCACCGCTGTACCTACTTTCACCATATCACCGGGTTTTACCACTACTTTGGGCACAACTCCATGATAGTTGTCGGGAATGATAGCTACAGTGTCGCTTACGACGGTCTTCTCTACCTTGGGGGCTGCAGCTCCTGCCAAGCATAGACTCAAACCACTTTTAAGTTTCACTACATTAGCCATGTTGTAAAAAAGTATGTATTTTTCATAAATAATTTTCCGAGCGCGAAATTACATAAATTTTTCCGCAATCCCGCCTTGCACATCTGACAAAAAAAGTGCAAAAATGCTATTTACATAACAAACACTCTATTTGCTATGTACAGATAGCATTATGAACATTAAGAAGTAACTAAAATAGAATATTTTACAACATAGTTGGACGTGTCGACTACGACTGCTTGCGGTATGACACAGCAGCCAAGAGATTAAACACAATGGCAAAGCCTGTAAGTGCTGCATAATTATGCCACATCTCGACAAAAGTAGTACCCTTCAAATACACCGAGCGCATTATCTCAATGAAGTATCGGGGCGGCAAAATAAGGGTGAACTTTTGTGCCCAATCGGGCATCGACGATATGGGGGTGAGCAACCCACTGAGCAACATAAAGATTATGACAAAGAAGAACATGACAAACATCGTCTGCTGTATGTTGTCCGACTTGTTGGCTATTGCCACTCCAAAGCCCGAGAAACCAAGTATAAAGAGGATTGTAGCAAGATAGATATTGCCCAATGAGCCTTGGGGCGAAAGCCCGTAAACAAGCCATGCCACCAACATTGCTACCGATATGACAAACAGACCGATAATCCAGTAAGGAATAAGTTTGGCAAGTGTAAAGGTAAAGCGACCTATGGGCGAAACATTTATTTGCTCTATCGTTCCATTTTCTTTCTCAATCACAATGTTTATTGCCGACAGAAATCCGCATATAAGTATCAGCAACATAATCATGAGCGCCGGTATCATCAGATGCCTATAATCGAGTGTTTCGTTATAGCGATTTTGCACCACGACTATATCCGATGCTGCCTCTACACCTTGCTCGGCAAGTTGTTTCGAGAGTGTCAACGCGATAGTCTGCACCAGATATTGACTTCCCAACGACCCTTTGGTCGCATTCACTGCATTGGCATCGACACCCAACTTCTTAGGTTGCGCGCTCGACAGGTCGTGCTCAAAACCTCGAGGTATCGACAATATCACATCTACTTGACAATCTTCAAGAAGAGCCAAGGCTTCGCTATATGAATAGACTCCGTCGGTCAACTTAAAATACTCTGCTGCCGAGACATCACTTGTGATGCGTTGCGATAGCTGCGAATGATCTTCATCGACTATAGCTACCGACACATTTCGCACGTCCATTGTTGTTACCCATGGCAACACAAGCATTATCATGATAGGAAATGCAATAATCAATCGGGGCAAGAAGGGGTTACGACGTATTTGCGTAAACTCTTTTTTCAGTAATATGATAAGTTGTCGCATGGCTATTCGAGTTTGTCATTAAATTTTTTGAGCGATACGCCCAACAACACTACTATCATCAGGCACAAGATACCCATCTCTTTCAGTACGGCAGTCAACGGCAATCCCATAATCATCAACTTGCGCACAGCCTCTATATACCATCGTGCAGGTACAATATAGGGCAACGGCTTGAGCACAGCCGGCAGATTTTCAAGCGGAAAGACCATGCCCGACAGCATCATCATGGGCAACATCATGACCATTGCCGACACAAGCAGTGCCATGACTTGCGATGAAGAGATAACCGACACCAACAAGCCCAGCGCAAGCGCAAGCAGCAGATAAATGACCGATAGCAACACTATACTGCCCACCCCACCCGACATAGGCACGTCGAGGACATATCGAGCTATGAGCAAGATGGTAGTGAGATTGATGCATGATATAACAAAGTAGGGTATCATCTTGGCAAGGATTATCTTGATGGGTCGCACCGGCGATACAAGCAGCACCTCCATCGTCCCCATCTCCTTTTCGCGCACTATCGACACCGAGGTCATCATGGCACAGATAAGGATAAAAATAAGTCCCATAATGCCGGGTACGAAGTTGTATGCCGACTTCATCTGCGGGTTATACAGCAGATGCATCTCAAAGAGCGACTGTTTGCTATGATCGGCAAGCATCACATTTTGCAGATAGACAGCTCCTGCCGATGCAACATTGGTATTGGAGGCATCAAATATAAACTGCATAGCGGGCTTCGTCTCTACGCCACCGGCTCGCAACGCCAGCAATCGCTCATAGTCGCTATCAAATACCACTACTGCATCGGCTTTTGCACTGCGCAACATATGGTCTATATCGTCTTGGGTAATATAACCGACAAACGTAAAATAGGGATTGTTGGCAAGGCGCTCGACACACTGCCTTACACCATCGGTACGACAGGGCGATACGACAGCAACATTCAGGTTGTTCACCTCGGTCGATATAGCAAAGCCAAACAGTATCATCAGCACCACAGGTATAAGCAATACAATCATCATGGTACGCACGTCGCGCAAGATGTGCAACGTCTCTTTCTTTACAAACGACAAGAAATTATGCTCCTTCATAGCCTACTCTCCTCTCTTTGCTCCGCGTGCCAACGTACGGAATACCTCATCCATACTCTCGGCTGCAAATTGTTTCTTCAGTTGGGCAGGAGTATCCAACGCCCGCACCTCGCCGTCTACCATAATCGACACTCGCGAGCAATACTCTGCCTCATCCATATAGTGGGTAGTTACAAATATGGTTGTACCTGTGGCAGCGGCTTCGTATATCAACTCCCAAAATTGTCGGCGGGTTATAGGGTCGACACCACCGGTGGGCTCGTCAAGAAAAACAATACTCGGGCGATGTATGGTGGCTATGACAAAAGACAACTTTTGCTTCCAACCAAGCGGCAACGAGCCTACCAAAGTATCTCTCTCGTTAAGAAAGTCGAGCCGCTGGAGCAACTCGGTAGAGCGTGCAGCGCTATCACGCGCCGACATTCCATAGATACCGGCATAAAACTGCATATTCTCCCACACCGTCAGGTCGTTATACAGCGAAAAACGCTGACTCATATAACCGATATGACGTTTTATCTTTTCGCCCTCACGCATCACATCAAAACCAGCAACCTTGCCACTGCCCGATGTAGGGAAACTCAATCCGCACAACATACGCATAGCAGTTGTTTTTCCTGCACCATTTGCGCCAAGAAAGCCAAATATTTCGCCCTTCTCGACATCAAACGATATGGCATTTACGGCTGTGAAATTGCCAAAGCGTTTCGTCAGATTGCGCACCGATATAATGGGTTCTTTCATCGTTTCATCAAATTTATAAATACATCTTCGATAGTGGGCTGCGCCGGTTCTACAACAACGTCGCTCAAGCCTTGTGCCTTCATATTATCGACAAATTGTCCCGCAGCAAACTCGTCATTGGCAACGACGTGATGTGTACTGCCAAAGGGATAACAATCAACAACACCACGGTCGGCACGCGCCTTGCACAGCAGACCGAACATATTGCTACATGAGACAGCATACAAGGGTCTGTCGAAACTACGTACAATGGCATCGGGGGTGTCTATGGTGAGTATCTTACCCTCGTTACACAAAGCCACGCGGTCGCATCGTGAGGCTTCATCCATATAGGGTGTAGACACCAATATAGAGATACCTCGCTGCTTGAGGTCGGACAACATATCCCAGAACTCACTACGCGAAACGGCATCGACACCGGTCGTGGGTTCGTCAAGAAACAACACCTTGGGACGATGAATGAGTGCACAAGAGAGTGCAAGTTTCTGCTTCATACCGCCCGAAAGTTTACCGGCTCGACGGCTCTTGAAAGGTTCTATCTGCTTGTATATAGGTTCTATCAGCTCATACGCATCCTCGACTTTTGTCCCAAACAAGGCTGCAAAAAAGTTGAGATTTTCCTCGACACTCAGGTCTTGGTATAGAGAAAATCGTCCGGGCATATACCCTACTATCTCGCGTATAGAGCGATACTCTTTCACAATATCACAACCCTCAACGGTGGCACTGCCTTCATCGGGATTGAGCAACGTGGCGAGCAACCTGAACAACGTGGTTTTTCCCGCACCATCGGGTCCTATCAGACCAAACAGTTCACCCTTCTCAACCACAAAAGACACATGGTCGAGAGCCGTTACCTTGCCATAGCGTTTGCACAGGTTATGTACTTCGATAGCTGCCATTTACAATGTTACTTTTCCGTAGTGTCCTATCTTTATTCTACCGTCGTTCTCTACATATATTTTCACAGCATACACAAGGTTGGCACGAGAGTCTTTGGTCTGTATGCTTTTGGGGGTAAATTCGCTCTCGGGCGAGATCCAGCCTATGCGACCTTGATACTCTATCTGCTCATCACCGCCAAAGTCGGCTGTAACGGTTACAACATCGCCCAATGCCATATCGGCAAGTTGGTCGGATGTAAAATAGGCACGCAGGTAGATATTATTCAGGTCGGCAACCTTCATCAACGGCTTGGCAGGAGTTGCCAATTCGCCGGCTTCGGCATACTTCAACAACACTGTTCCGTCAATAGGCGACACGATACGGCACTTCTCAATGCGGTCGTTGAGCATAGCTATTTGCGCCTCAAGTGCCTCTACATTGTTGTCTATGGTAGCGCTATTGCTATTGAGGGTCGACAATGTTGCGGTGAGTTGTCCCTCAAGTATGCGTATTTGGGCATCAATATCGTCGAGTTGCTTGGTTGTAGCAGCACCGTCGCGCAACATATTTTGCACGCGCTTTTGTTCACTCTCTTGTTTGGCTATCTGTTCACGCAACGATTGTACTTGCTTCTGCACATCGGGACGGCTGCTCAACAATGCCTCTTGTTGCGCCTTGAGTTGTCGACGTTGCAGATGCAGTTGCACACTATCTACAACACCTACTACCTCGCCACGACTTACGGTCATCCCTTCGGCAACATCAAACGACACTATCCTACCGGTAGCCTCCGACGACACTATGACATCAACAGCCTCAAATGTTCCTGTGGCATCAAAATCATTTTTCTCTGTGCAGGCTGTCATGCAGGCAACAGCCACAAAGCACATTATTATCTTTTTCATATCTATTCTATTGGTTTATTGATTTAACGTATGTTTCATTCGGCATATAGCTTGCAACAACTCTATTTCGTGCACACTGCGCGCCAGCGATGCTCTTGTTTCGTCGGTGATTTTGCGTAGCAAGTCGGTCGTGTCTATCACTCCGTTTTCCATCTGCACCTCGGCAGCTTGGCGCACCGAACGTCGCAACGCTACAATACGCTCGTCATCGACAATAGCTTTGCGCAGGCGGGCTATTTCGCTATCTTCTTGTGTCAACTGCAAGTCGGTATTAAACAAGAACACATCGCGTTGTACCGCCACCGAGCGAGCGGCTGCATCCAACGTCTGTAAGTTGTTTTTCTGTGTATAGAACGCACCTATATTCCACGACATACGCACACCTACTATACCATTCAAGGTCCAATCGGTCGAGGTCATACTCTTAAACATATCCAACCCGGGATAGCCATAAAAGCCTTGTGCAAAGGCATTGAAACGAGGCATTACCGATGTATTGACCGATTTCTTCTGCGCTTGCAACTTCTCTATGCTGGCATCAAACAGTGCCAACTCGGGACGAGCCGAAAGGCGGTCGGCAGGAACATCCAACACAGGGCGTTGCAACTTCTCGTCGACGAGGGGTTGTCCTATAAAGAGTTCAAGCATGCGACGATAACCTTCACGCGAAGCCTTTATTTGCTCCAAGGTTTGTCCTGCTGCAATACGCTCCACCTCAACGGCATCAACATCCGACTGCATTGCCACACCATTATTATAATATGCTCTCATCTTGTCGAGGTTACTATCGAGCAATGCTATCTTCGATTGTACTTGAGCAACTTGCTCATCGAGCAACAGAATACCGAAATACAAGTTGTCGACACGCGACTCTACCTCATAGAGCGACACATCGAGCGAGCGACGTTTCTCCTCTGCCTCGCTCTTGGCTACGGCAGTCTGTGCTTGCGACACACCGCCATCCCATATATTCTGGTTGATATCCAATGCCAATTTATATTGGTCTTTGCGGATACCAACATTTTCTATTCCATGTGCTTTCAACAACGAACTGAAAGCCTCGGGATAGGTTGGTGTAGCCGATTGATAAGTTGCCTGACCCGAGAATACCACTTGCGGTATCCATGCTCGCTTGGCATTAGATATGTTATACTCCTCGGTGAGCGACACAAGTTCATACTGCCTTATCTCGGGATAATGCTCCCGCGCCAACCGACGACAATCGTCGAGTGTCTGTGCCTGCAATGCTGCACTACTCAACAATAATGCTGCTAAATACAACGGTCGTTTCATATACATTAATACTTTGTTATTCTCTTTATCATCATTTCTATGGTTTCTTGCTTGCGAGCAGCCAAGAATTTTGCCTCGTCAAGTTCACCCTTCTCGCCTATCATCTGCAATATAAATTGAGCACTGATAATCGGGAAGACATTCAACGAAAGAATACTTGTAAATAACATCATTACATCTACTCGCTCTATCTCACCGCGCTCGGCTGCTTCGTCTATGCTCTTCTGCAAGTCGACATACAGCCGGCGTATATCATCCAATTTTTCATATATATAGCGATACCTCTCGGGATGTGGCAACATCTCGGTAATAAGGAAACGAGGCAGCAACGGATTGGCTGCCACCAAGTCAAAGTGCGACGAGATACCCTCTTTAAGTCGCTCTACAAGGGGCAATTGGGCATTACCCAAGACCGATAGCACCATCTGTGATATCAACTCAAACTTATCGGATATGATACGCTCAAACAACTGCTCTTTGGTGCGGAAGTAGTAGTGCAACATGGCATGCGTTACACCGGCTTCTTGGGCGATGGTCATTGTACGTGCTCCATCAAACCCTTTGGTAAAAAATTCTCGCTCGGCTACCTCAAGTATCAGTTGCTCCTTATTTTTCTTGTCTTGTGCTGTCATATTTTTAATACAAACAATTTTGTTTAACAATTTTGTTAATGCAAAAGTATGATGAAATTTTTACTCTGCAAAATATTATTTGAAAAAAATTTTTGTTTACAGAAATCTTAAATAGAATAATAGACTATAAACTTCTCTTTATTTGCTCTTTTTCAACTATATTTGCAAAACAAACAATCCTATAATAGCAAATTATAACCTCTAATAGTATGAAAAAAAGCGATTTAATCTTTGCACTGTGCGTTATAGCACTGTTTCTCCCCTTCTTTGTGATTGATGCTGTGTACGAATGGTACAAATCGTTCAACGCTGCACATGGCATGATAATGAGTTTCCTCAAGTTTGGTATCTTATCTACCATGGGCGAGATGCTCGGGCACCGCATCTCTACCGGCAGCTACTACTCAAAGACATTTGGCATCATACCACGCGCCATTGTTTGGGGTTTCTTGGGTATGGGTATCAGTATGGCGATGACTATTTTCTCTGCAGGAACTCCGGTATTCCTCGAGAAGTTGGGCATGGCAGATGCTACGGCTATATTCAAGTCGGCAGACTTCAGTTGGGCTAAAGTGCTTGTTGCGCTGTCGGTTTCAGTGGCGATGAACACAATCTTTGCCCCTGTATTTATGACATTCCACAAAATCACCGATGCTCACATTGCCCGCTGTGGCGGCTCGGTCAAAGCACTCATTACACCCATTCCAATGGCTGAGATGTTTGCCAATATCAATTGGAACGCACAATGGGGTTTCGTTTTCAAAAAGACTATATCTTTCTTCTGGTATCCGGCACACACCATTACATTCCTACTCCCTCCCGAGCAACGCGTACTATTTGCTGCCATACTCGGTATAGTACTCGGCGTATTGCTGGCTGTAAGCACCAAGAAATAAGTATAAAAAAAATATAACATGAGAAGATACACTGCTGTTGCCTGCATCGCAGCAACAATAATGACTCTGCAAGCACAGAGTTTTACAGAATGGCAAGACCCTCAAGTCAACGCCATCAATCGTGCCGAGATGCACACCGATTACAAGGTATTCAACACGCAAAAAGAGGCTACCGCAAGCTATTGCGACGTAGACAACCCCTATCGCGTGTCGCTCAACGGCACTTGGCAATTTCATTGGGTAGAAAATGCCGACCAACGCCCCACCGACTTCTATCGCAAAGATTACAATGCTGCCGACTGGAAGAGCATGGAAGTTCCCGGCATGTGGGAGCTGAACGGATATGGCGACCCGGTATATGTAAATATCGGTTACGCTTGGCGACAGAACTTCGAGCACAACCCACCTTACGTTCCCATCGAGCAAAACCATGTGGGCTCATATCGTCGCACATTTGAGCTACCTACCGATTGGGACGGTCGAGACATCTTCCTCAACATCGGCGCTGTTACGTCTAACGTATACGTGTGGATTAACGGTCGCTTTGCAGGCTACTCGGAGGACAGCCACTTGGGCACATCGTTCGACATTACCCGCTACGTGCACAAAGGCGAAAACCTCATTGCTTTGCAAGTTTTTCGCTGGTGCGACGGAACATACCTCGAAGACCAAGACTTGTGGCGATTGAGCGGTATATCGCGCGACGTATATATCGAAGCACGACACACATCACGCATCGACGATTGGCACATAACACCCGCACTCGACAGCGACTATCGCAATGGTACTCTCGCAGTCGAGATGAAATTGACACAGGGTGTGCGCAATGTAGCAATATCGTTGTGGGACAACAATGGCAACTGCATCAAACAGATAAACACAACTCCTCGCAACGGAAAGGTTTCTGCTCAACTCGAGGTAGAACAACCTCTCTTGTGGAGCGCCGAAACGCCACATTTATATAAAGTAATTGCCGAGGCACAAAACAGCCGAGGCACTACCGAGGTAATAGCCCAACGGGTAGGTTTCCGCACATCAGAGATTAAGAACGGACAATTGCTTGTCAACGGCAAACCTATACTCATTAAAGGCGTAAATCGTCATGAAGTAGATACCCGGAAGGGCTTTGTAATATCGCGTGAGCGCATGATAGAAGACATCACACTGATGAAGAAATTCAACATCAACGCTGTGCGCACAAGCCACTACCCCAACACACCCGAGTGGTACGACCTTTGCGACGAATATGGCTTGTATGTGGTAGACGAAGCCAACGTCGAGTCGCATGGCATGGGCTACGACGAAAAGACTCTTGCTCGTGTCGATAGCTACGCCAAGGCTCACCTTGAGCGCAACCAACGCATGGTCGAGCGCGACCGCAACCACGCATCGGTAATAATATGGAGTATGGGCAACGAAGCCGGTATGGGCAGAAACTTCGAAGCTTGCTACCGTTGGATAAAAGACAACGACCCATCTCGACCTATACACTACGAGAGAGCTGTCGACTACGAAGGCTTCACCGACACGCATTACAGCGACATCATGTGTCCCATGTACGCCTCGCCCAAATGGTGTGAGCGCTACCTCAACAGCAACCCATCACACCCCCTCATACAGTGCGAATATGCCCACGCTATGGGCAACTCGATGGGCGGATTTAAGGAGTATTGGGACTTGACACGCGCCTACGGCCAATACCAAGGAGGTTTCATTTGGGACTTTGTAGACCAAGGCATAGCTCGTTACGAGAGCGACGGAAAGGTGTCGTTCCTCTATGGCGGCGACTTCAACAACTACGATGCCACCGACTATTCCTTCAACTGCAACGGTATCATTGCCGCCGACCGCACACCTCAAGCTCACGCCTACGAGGTACGCTACCAATATCAGTCTATATGGACCCGCGCCGTCGACCTCAATGCCGGTGTGGTAGAGGTATATAACGAAAACTTCTTTGCCAACTTAGACAACTACCTGATGGAGTGGCAACTTGTACAAGATGGCGTAGCGACACACAAAGGTCGCATCGAACCACTCGACGTAGCACCTCAAGAGCGCAAACAATACACACTCGGCTACACCTATAAAGATATAGACCCCAATGCACAAGAGGTGTGGCTCGACGTACAATACACCTTGCGCCACAAACAGCCGTTGCTCGACATCGACCACGTAGCAGCATACGACCAACTCATCATCAAGGAATACGACTGCAAGGCTGCCTTCAATCAAGAGGCTTCATCACGCCCCTTAAAGATTACCCGATACGAAAAATCGACCCAAGTAGAAGGCTACGATTGGTGCATCGAGTTTGACCGCAACGGATTTATCAACCGTCTTGAATATGGCACACTATCCATGATGCCCGACGGAGCTGCTTTGCGACCCAACTTCTGGCGTGCCGCAACCGAAAACGATTGGGGTGCGCAACTGCACAAACGCTATGCTGTATGGCGCGAGCCATCACTCCGTCTGCACTCGCTCGACTATCGCACCGAAGAGGGTAATGCCATTGTTACAACACAATACGACATGCCCGACGTCGCGGCTCAACTGCACATTACATACACCATCAATGGCGAGGGCGAGATAAAAGTATCGCAAGCGCTACACACCACAGCCGGTGCCGAGGTATCTAACATGTTCCGCTACGGCATGCGCATGGAAATGCCTGCACGCTACAATATTGTAGAATACTATGGTCGTGGCGAGGTAGAGAACTACTGCGACCGCAAGAGCTGCGCACCATTGGGCATCTATCGCCAAGCCGTAGCTCAACAATACAACGACCACATGGCTCGCCCACAAGAGTCGGGCACTCGTTGCGACCTGCGCTACTACAAGGTAGTCGATACATCGGGAGCGGGCTTGTGCATCATCGCCGAGCAACCCTTCTCGGCTTCGGCGCTACCATACTCTATCGAGGCACTCGACCTCTCGCGCAACGACTATCGTCGACACTCGGGCGAACTGCAACCCGACGGCATGACACACATCTGCTTCGACCTCAAGCAACAAGGTGTAGCCTGCATCAACTCATGGGGTGCACTCCCCCTCGAGCCATACCGACTACCCTACCAAGACTATACTTTCAACTTTATTATCTCTCCACTGAGGTAATAAAGTAACCATAACAAAACTTCACCCCGCCACTCAAGAACTTGAGTGGCGGGGTGATTTTATTTTAGTTTATAAAATTTTTATACTTCTGTGGTTGTTAGAAATAGTAACGAAATCCTATCTCGGGCGAGGTCAACAAGCCAAAGTGGAATGTACTCAACGATACCTCGGGCAACAAAACATACGACATATTAACGAGGCTAAGCGACAGACCTACATGATTGGAGGGCATAAACTCCAAAGCAAAAAGATCAAGACCAAAAGTAAACGCACCTACCGAATAGCCATCGCTTGCCATCAAACCACCACCTATTGTAAACTCGGGTGTATAGTACAACTTATCGACAAGCTTTACATAGTAGGCAAAAGTGGGCGAAACGGTAAATGTTGTAATGCCCTCTGCTATAGATAAAGAGAGTTCAGCTCCTACGCGGAAATTGTCGGCTACAAAATACGAGTACTCGGGAGCTATTGAAAATGTCAATGCCGAAAGGGCATGGTTGCCATCATCTACCGATGTAACTCCCAATCCTAAACTTCCTCCAACAATCATGTCTCCCTTTTCTTGAGCAACAACATTACCTGCAAACATTGCACAGAGGCAAAGTAATAAAGAAAACAACTTTTTCATAGTCCAAAATATTTTTATCAATAATAAATTAATTTCTACAAAAATATGATAAATATTGCTCTTATACAAGATATAGCCATAAAAAACAGCGGTAAGAAGGTTGAATTATTTCAATACATCTCATAGTAAAGACATTCAAAAAGCCCCAATACAATCTGTGTAAAGGGGCATATGAAATATATTCAGCCTTTCTTTTCTACTCCATACCTCCACCAAGAGCGTGGAAGAGCGAAATAACACCTTGTATCTCGTCGTATTGGTCGGAGGCTTGCATCAGTTCGGCTTGCAAGAGGTTTTGTTGTGCTGTAAGCACCTCAAGATAGTTGGCACTACCATGCTTCATCAGCAGTTTGGTGTTCCAAATGGCAGCCTTGAGGTTGACAATCTGTTTCTGGTCTATCTCAAAGCGTTTGCGGGCTGTCTGCCATTGCACCAGCGCATTGTTCACCTCTGCACCGGCATCCAATAGGCTCTGACGGAACAAGAGCAAAGCCTCCTCTTGTTGTGCCTTGGCAATTTTGAGTCGTGCTATATTGGTACCTTGATTGAACAACGGTTGCACCAACGAACCAATAGCCTCTAACAGCCATCCCGCAGGATTGGCAAGCGTTGCGCCGTTGTTTGTCCATCCTGCCGAGCCACTCAACCGTATCGTCGGATAGAATGCGGCATGAGCTGCATTAGTGGCATAGAAAGCCTCTGCCAAAGCATACTCGGCTTGGCGCACATCGGGGCGGAAACTCAATAACTGCAAAGGGATACCCACCGACAACTCTTCGGGAAACACCTGATTGGTGAGCTTGCCTCGGTGCAGCATTGTGGGCGCCATACCCAACAGCACCGACAAGGAGTTCTCTTGCTCGATGATACGACGCTCAAGTGTCAGCACCGAACCCTCGACATTCAATCGGTTGGCTTTTGCCTGCAATACGGCAGCCTCATTGGTCTTTCCTGCACGCTTCAGAGCCTCGAGTGTACGTATGTTCTCTTCCCATGTATCGAGTGTACGACGGCTTATATCGAGTTGTTCATCGAGCATCAACAAGGTGAAATAGCTATCGGCAATGGTTGCTATAAGTTGGGTGCGCACTGCCTGACGATATGCCTTGGTCTGCTCAAGGGCAGCCTCTGCACCGCGTGCAGCATTGAGTTGCTTACCAAACACATCGAGTTCCCATGAGGCATCGGCTGCAATAGTATAAGACTTGTTGAGCGATGCGCCGGTGCGTTGCGACAAGCCACCTTGCGCCGAGAGATCGACCGAAGGCACAAAAGCCAATCGTGATGCCAAAAGTGTGGCTTCGGCTTGTTCTACACGCAGACGAGCTATCTGCAAGTCGGTGTTGTGCTGCAAGCCTCGCTCTATCCAATGTTGCAAGAGCGTGTCGGTAAAGACAGCTCGCCACGACATATAACCGATAGATGTATTATCGACCGAAATGGCTGTTGTATCAATAGGTATACGTTGATACAGACTATCAACCACCGCTATTTCGGGCTGTTTATATTGGGTATATAGGTTGCATCCCGAGAGCGATAGCAACAATATAGTGGGTAGTAATAAAACTATTCTTTTCATCTTATCATTATCTGTTTGTATGATTTCTACGAGGCATTACTTTCTCTTCCAGCAGGCGGAACATGATAAACAACACCGGCACAATAAACAGCAACGCTATCGTACCTATGAGCATTCCACCTACCGTACCTACACCTATCGAGATGTTACCATTGGCTCCTACACCGGTAGAGAACATCAGAGGCAACATACCGAATATCATGGTCAACGAAGTCATCAAGATAGGACGCAGACGTGCCTTGGCTGCCGACATGGCGGCTCCGGCAATGCTCATCCCTTGACGACGGCGCTCGGTGGCATATTCAGTGAGCAGAATGGCTGTCTTGGCAAGCAAACCTATGAGCATGAGCAAGCCTATCTGCAAGTATATGTTATTTTCCAATCCAAACATCCGGGCAAACAAGAAGCTGCCTGCCAAACCAAACGGAACTGAAAGCAATATGACAATAGGTATAAATATACTCTCATACAAGGCACAGAGTATAAGGTATATAAAGACTATACAGATGACAAATATTATTGCCGTTGCTGTTCCCGACGAAGCCTCCTCACGCGACATACCGCCAAACTCAAATCCATATCCGGCAGGCAATGTCTCGGAGGCTACCTCGCGCACTGCTTGGATAGCTTCACCCGAACTGTAACCCTTGGCAGGTTGTCCGTTGACCGATATTGCCGAGAAGAGGTTAAAACGAGAAATTGATTGCGCACCATATACACGAGTGAGCTTAAGGTATTGGTTGATGGGGCTCATCTCGCCCTTGTCGTTGCGCACAAACATATTGGATAGCGACTCGGTATCCAAGCGGAACTCGGGCGATGCCTGCACCATGACACGATACAACTTCGAGAAGCGGTTCATGTTCGATGCATAGCTACCACCTATATAACCCGATACAACACTCAACACATCGTCGGGCGAAACACCGTTGCGCTTGCATCTTACAGCATCTACCTCAAGCAGATATTGGGGATATTTTGTATCGAACGATGTCGAAGCACGAGCTATCTCGGGTCGGTCGTTCAAGCCGGCAATGAGGTTGTTGGTTACGCGTTGCAAGTCTTCTATCGTACCTCCCTTTTGGTCTTGCACATAGAGCTCAAATCCGCTACTCACACCATATCCGGGTATCATACCACGTGTGAATACAAGTATCTTTGCCGACCGTATATCCGACGTGCGACGATATATCTCCTCTATTACCGAGTCTATGTCATCGCCCTTGCCGGTACGCTCTTTCCAATTCTTCAGACGTATGCTGAACATACCTGCCGACGAGCCTTGTCCGCTCATCATACCACGACCCGTAGTCTTCGAGTATATCTCTATCTGCGGTATGGTGGCAATGCGCTTGTCTATCTCGTCCATCACCTTGATTGTCTCCATAAGGTTGGTTCCTGGAGGAGTTTGCACATCAATATTGATAGAGCCCATATCCTCTTTGGGCACAAGTCCGGTTTTGGTTGTTTGCAACATATAGAACAAGCCGCCACAAGCTACGACAATGAGCAACATCGACAACCAACGATGGCGGAACATAAACATCACACCACCTCTATACTTGTTGACAAGGCGACCAAAGGCTGCCTCAAATGCTATGTGGAAACGCGACGAAAAACTCATCTTCTTGCCTTCGCCGGCGGTTTCGTGCGGAGTCATTATGAGGGCACACAATGCAGGGCTCAACGTCAACGCATTGAGCAACGAGATACCCACAGCTACTGCCATGGTAAGACCAAATTGGGTGTAGAATGTACCTGTTGTACCACCCATAAAACTCACCGGAATAAACACTGCCATAAAGACAAATGTGGTTGTCAACAAGGCTGTCGATATACCTCTCATAGCACTGACAGTAGCCTCGTACGACGAGGTATATCCTTCGTCAAACTTTGCCTGCACTGCCTCTACAACCACAATGGCATCGTCGACCACCGTACCTATCACAAGCACCAGCGCAAAGAGGGTAATGAGGTTAAGGCTGAAGCCTGCCACCAACAAGAAGGCAAATGTTCCTACCAACGAAACGATGATAGAAGCCGCCGGAATAAGGGTCGAACGCAAGTTCTGCAAGAATATATACACAACCAAGATTACCAACAAGATAGCCTCCAACAGTGTCTTTATCACATTTTTAATAGAGGCATCAAGAAAGTCTTTGGTACTCATCAGGTCGACAATCACCAAGCCTTTGGGCAGGTCTTTAGCTATCTCTGCCACCACGCGGTCTACCTCTTCTATTATCTCATTGGCATTAGAGCCCGACGTTTGCGATATCATACAGGTCGTACCGGGACAACCATTCACCGTTCCTACATACTCATAACTGCGAGAGCCAAGTTCTACACGCGCTACGTCTTTCAATCGCAACACCGTTCCATCGCTCTGAGCTCTTATCACCAAGTTTTCATAGTCGATTTCCTTTTCATAACGACCGCGATACTTGAGCGTATATCTGAAGGTATTGTCCGAGTCGGCACCAAGCGTACCGGTAGGCGACTCGAGGTTTTGCTCATCGAGTACCACTCGAATGTCCGACGGCATCAGGTTATATTTTGCCATCTTACCCGGGTCGAGCCATATACGCAACGAGTAGTCGCCACCCATAATGTCTACCTCGCCCACTCCGGCAATACGCGAGAGGCGTGGCTCGACATTTATCTTCATATAGTTACTGATGAAGTTCTGGTCGAAAGAGCCATCGGGGCTATATACAGCAAGCGTTTTTATACGGCTGGTCTGTCGTTTTCTCACCGTAACACCACTACGTGTAACCTCGGCTGGCAACAAGCCTTGCGCCTGTGCCATACGGTTTTGCACATTGACCATCGCCATGTCGCCATCGGTGCCTTGACGGAAGTATATCTGTATGTTTGCCGAACCCGAGTTGGTCGACGACGATACCATATACATCATATTCTCTACACCGTTTATCGCCTCCTCAAGAGGTATAACGACACTCTTCTGCACCGTCTCGGCACTTGCGCCTGCATAGTTGGCAGACACACTTATCGTAGGAGGTGCAATCTCGGGAAACTGCTCGACAGGTAGTTGCACCAGACTGATAATACCCAATAGCAATATGGCTACCGAGATAACTCCGGCAAGAATAGGTCGGTCTATAAAAGTCTTAACATTCATACCCTACTCCTCCTCTGCACTTGCATCTGCTACTACAACAGTTCCTTCGCGTATCAAGCCTGCACCTTCGGCAACTATCACATCGCCCTCTTGCAATCCACTCTCTACGATATACTCTACACCATTGTTTTGGGGCACAACTTCTATTTGAGTAGAAACGGCACGTCCCTCAACAACACGATATACAAAGATGCGGTCTTGCAACTCGTAGGTAGCCGATTGCGGTATCACTATGCAATCTTTACGCTCCGACGGAATGAGCACCGTACCACTACCACCGTCGCGCAACAGACGACCTCGATTGGGGAATACGGCTCGCAGACTCACCGCTCCGGTACTTGCACTTATCGTACCACTGATGGCATTGATGCGACCTTTGTGCTCATAAATATCGCCATTACTCATGCGCAACTCTACCTCGGGCATCTCATTGATAGCCTTTTGCAACGAGCCGTATTGATGTATTAGGTCGAGCATCTGATTTTCTGCCATTGAGAAGTAGGCATACACACGACTGTCGTCCGACACCGTAACCAACGGCTCGGCAATATTACTGTTTACCAATGCACCCACACGATAGGGTATCATACTTGCCACACCGTTTACGGGCGATTTCACCTCGGTATACGACAAGTTGTTGCGGGCATTGTTCTCCTCGGCTTGTGCTAGAGCCAATTTTGCCTCTGCCTCTGCCAAGTCGTTACGAGCCATCATCAGGTCAAACTCCGACACAACATCCTGTTCATACAACTCTTTGTTACTATCGAGCATCAGCTGTGCTGTCGAGAGGGCTGCCTCGGCACTCTTCACATTGGCAACAGCTATCTCATAGGCTGCTTCGTAGGGTGCTTGGTCTATGACAAACAGCACATTACCCATGCCCACAACATCACCCTCATTAATGTGTATATCGGTTATCATACCACTCACCTGCGGGCGTATCTCAACCGTCTGGCAACCCTTTATGGTAGCTGTATAGTCTGCCACCAACACGCGGTCGCTCAACGAAATGGTCAACAAGGGATAGTCATTCGACTTCTTTGCACTCTCCTCTTTCTTCTCGCCACAGCCGGTCAATAACAAACATACGGCTGCACACAATAACAAAATTTTACGATTCATCTATAATTGTTTTATATTTTTTCAGTACCAAAAACATACTATACGAGCATGACATATGCCATGCAAATTTACATAAAACAAGCAAAATTTTTATTTCCTAAAAGTACAAAAAAACATAAAATTCAGAAGCTTTTTACACCTTTCAACGCTCCCGTTTCAAACAACTATTTTGCAAAATTATTTTTTCAAAAAATCTTCAAAATATTGGTCATCAAGAGAACCATTTATTCAATTTATATATAATTTTGCGCCAACATTTAAATCAATATTATTATGATAAAAGCAGCAGTTGTAGGCTACGGAAATATAGGTAGCTATGTGTTAGAGGCATTACGTGAAGCACCCGATTTCGAGATTGCAGGTGTAGTACGTCGCGATTGCAGTAACATTCCCGACGAATTGAAAGCTTATAAAGTCACCAACGACTTGTCGCAACTCGATGCCGACGTGGCAATACTCTGTACCCCTACACGCAAAGTCGAAGAATATGCCTTGAAGGCTCTTGCCTTGGGCATGAACACTGTCGATAGTTTCGATATCCACACCGGGATTGTAGCTCTTCGCCGTTCACTCGACAAGAAAGCCCGCGAATGTGGCAAGGTTTCTATCATATCTGCCGGTTGGGATCCGGGCAGCGACTCGGTTGTTCGCACATTGCTTCAAGCATGCGCTCCCAAAGGCATCACTTATACCAACTTTGGTCCCGGCATGAGCATGGGACACACCGTCGCAGTCAAAGCCATTAAGGGTGTCAAAGCGGCTCTATCTATGACAATACCGCTTGGAACAGGTATTCACCGTCGCATGGTTTATGTCGAATTGCATGAGGGTTACAATCTCACCGAAGTAGCACAGAAAATAAAAACAGACCCCTACTTCGTTAATGACGAAACACATGTAATTCAGGTAAATAGCGTCGACGAAGTAAAAGACATGGGACATGGCGTTAATATGGTGCGCAAAGGTGTATCGGGCAAGACACAAAACCAACGTTTCGACTTCAACATGAGCATCAATAACCCTGCACTGACAGCTCAAATGCTCGTGAACGTTGCACGCGCTTCGATGAAACAACAACCGGGAGCATACACTATGGTAGAGATACCGGTGATAGACCTCCTTCCGGGCGATCGTGAAGAACTCATTGCTCACTTGGTATAACAGCAACCACACACCCACAACACGCTCATGACACAATACCGCAATATATTTATCGACCTCGACGACACCATTTGGGATTTTACTGCCAACTCGCACGTAGCTCTCGAAGTGATGTATCACGACCTCGATATAGCGCGCATATACCCCAACTACGAGTTGTTTGCGCAACGATACTATGCCAAGAACAGCGAGTTGTGGGCGCTTTACCACCATGGCAAGATTGACAAAGATTTTCTCGTGGTGGAGCGCTATGCTCACTTGTTGCGCAGCATCGACTACCCCGACCCCGACAACACTTTGGCGGCACGCATGAACAAGTACTACTTGGACATACTTGCCGAGCAGACACAACTCGTGCCGTACGCCGTCGAGTTGCTGCAATACCTCAAAAATCGTGGCTACAATCTCTATATCATCAGCAACGGATTTATCGAGGTACAACAGCGCAAGTTGCAATCGGCAGGCATCGCTCAATACTTCTCACGCATAGTTCTATCCGACGAGATTGGTATCAACAAGCCCGACCGTCGCCTATTCGACTACGCACTGCAAGTAACCAACAGCAATGCCAACGAAACGCTGCTTATTGGCGACAACTACGATGCCGACATACTCGGTGCCATCAATGCCGGTTGGGGACAAATATACTTCGACCGCAACCATCGAGGCATCACCGACAAGCAGCCTCAACACACCGTCGACAGCCTCGACAAAGTGATGCAAATATTATAAATTGTACGCTTGTAAACACTACAAAGCAAGCTATTCGACACTACATTAGACTATGGTAGTGTAAAAGAAAGCAGCCAAATAAAGTATTAAAGATATTTAACATTTAAAAACAAAACAAATACAATATTAATAAATATCTTTGTGCTTTAACATACGAGAGAATTTCACACTTTTATAAACTCAAAAACAAAAAAGACATGAAAAAGAAATTTATGTTCGTAGCACTCGTTTCATTGTTCAGCATGGGTGCATTCTTTACTTCTTGCGAGGAGCCTATTGAAGATTCTTGCTACTGCGAATTCAAAGTTGACGTAGACGGTCTTAAAGTAGAATATGGTGAAGGTGGTTGGTTGACAGCTGATTATGGTGTTGACAACTGCAAACAATTGACTGCTTTGTTCATGGAAGACGCTGAGCTCGAAGAAGGCGTTTCTGTAGAATGTAAAGCTGAATAATTTATCCATAAAGCTTTTTAATACAAGAGGTTGTGTCGGCGACACAACCTCTTTGTTTTTATCATGCTCCATGGCAATTATCGACACAATATTCTCATCATACTATTATGCTCATGGTCTTGGCAATAATTACCACTTGGGGGTAATACCGATAAAGAGTTCAAAGTTGATGCCGGGCATGGGGCGCGAAAGCACCGACAGGTACTCCTCGTCAAAGAGATTATTGATAACACCCTTGAGCGACAAGTCCATAAACTTAAACGTGAGCAACTTCTCGAGCGAGATATTACTCATAAAATATTCGGGCAATTTGCCTGAGAACGACACATCATTGTTAGACATGGTATATCGCTCGCTATAATAGCACCATTTGTAGGTAAAGGTCCACTTACGCCACGACAACCGCCCTATCACCGACGATGAGAACTCGGGCACATAAGGCAACTGTTTACCCACCGATTGGTCGGCTGCCGAGATAGGCTCGCCTTCGTTTATCGAAGGTGTCCACGAGAACGTACCTGATAGGTCTATGGTCCAATCCTTGGGCAACGTCAACCCGAGGTTGGCTTGCGCCTCTACACCATAGGCATGCACGTCCTTGATGTTGCGCGGTGAGAAAAAGCCTTGAGTGGTAGGCAACCATATAATCCAATCTTTTATAAAAGACTCGAACCAACTCACCGAGCCGGTCAACGAATAGAGCCCGTCGCGACCTACGGCAAACGACAAGCCGGCATCGTAGGTCCAGCCATGCTCACTCTTAAGGTTGGGATTACCACCGGGTACGGTATAGAGGTCGTTGAGTGTAGGACTGCGGAAGTTGCGCGACACCGATGCCTTGGCTGTAATATTACCTTGTTCAAGCAATACACCGTCTATAAAGAATGCAGGGATGATAGGGCTCCACTTCGTTCCCACCAACTCCTCGCGCAACACCACCGACATTCCAAGCCGGCTGATGGGTTGCCACTTGGCAGAGATTGAGCCCGACATTTCAAAACGGCTCTGGTCATAGCCCACAACAGCGCGGTCGCCCTCTTGCGATATAATGTTTTTGTCGCGACTCTCTACAAAGTGCTGGTTGGCATTGAGCGATACAGTAAAGAGCCATTTATCATTCAAGAAATACTCGCTATCGACATGACCCGCTACGGTATTGATATTGCTACGCGACTCGGTCATCGTTGCCATCACTCCATTACCCAGGTCGCGCTTATAGTCGTATGCCATCCATGTATACAGATACACAGCCTTTGCCTTCAGTTTCCACTTCTCGCGCAAGTGCTCCCAAGAGAGTACACCGCGGAATGTCTCTTCGCGCTGTCGGTTGTCAAACTCGGTATCATCGCCATAGTCTACCGTAAGCATGGGCAACTCACGATTGGAGTTGATATACCAAGCATTCAACCCCAAGCAATCGCCCTTGCCGGTATTGTAATACACCTCTTGCAGTATGTGCAGATCCTTGAACGAACCGCTTTTGTTGCGCTCGATGGGATAATATTGGTCTACAATATTCATATCCTCATCATACACATTTATCTTTTTATCGCGGTTGCGATACTTATAGTCATTGGGCGACGACGAGTAGACAGCTCGGGTCGATACTTGCCAATGCTCATCGCCATAGGTCAATCGCAAAAACTCGTCAAACGTGCTGAACGAGCCTATACCTTGAATATATTGCACACCGAAGCCCACATTCTTTGCCGGCTTGGTAGAGAGTTTCACAGCGCCACCCAATCCGCCACCGACTTCATTGACCGACGACGTACCATGCAAGAGCGAGGCATCGTCTATAAAATACGAGGGTATCATCGAGAAGTCGGTCATACCCAGCATGGGGTTGTTTATCTTCATGCCGTTCCACGTTACCTGCGTGTGCGATGCCGACGTTCCACGAAAAGCAACCGTCGAGAGAGTTGCTCGACCATAATTCTTAACAAAAATAGAGGAGTTGAAAGCCAACACATCGGCCATTGAGAGGGCTATATTCTCTTTCAGGGCAACCGAGTCGAGTTTGGTAAGTTGTGTACCTATCTCCTTCATCGGGCGACGTCCATATACCGTTACTTCCGAGATAGCAAACTCTTTATCTGCCACACCTTCACTTTGCGCATACATCGCAAGTGGCAATAACATAACGAGACATAGTAACAATCTCTCTTTCATCATCTGCTACCTCCTACTTCCAACAAAATGCGCCCGGTATAATACCGGCATAAAACTCATCTTGCAACACACCATCGCTTGCATAGCGATATATCTTGCCGGGCTGCTGGTAGTCTATGGCATCTGCTACATACACATCGCCATTGGCAGGACTTACCGTCAAGCCATAATATATCGTACCGCGACTCTCCAAGAAGGGGCGCACCGGCAATCGGTCATCATCGACCGACATTGCCCACACATCATCATTGAGCCAATAGAGCATATCACCCGCACGATTGAGCTGCAACTCGGATGCCTCATCGCCCAGTCTGAAACGGAATGATTTCTCTATCGTAAACGTCTCGGCATCAATACAATATAGTGTCGGGGCTTCATATCCGTAGGGCGAATTTTCATATCCGCCATCGGTGATAGTCCACATCTTATTGTTTTTGTCAAGCACCAGCGATGTCGGTTGTATACCAACAACCAACTCATCTACCACGCGGTCGGTCTCGGTATCTATCTTGAGAATACGATTTTGGTACGACCAGCAATTTACATATACATATTTGCCATACTGCACCATCTGTTCGGTCGAGCCGGTCTCCATGGTCATATCGGGGCACTCAATATAACCGGTTATCTCATATCGCTTGGGATTGACAATAAAGATGCGATTGTCCCACAACTGCGTTATGTAAGCCTTCTCGTCCGAGAGGAAGTGCATATAACGAGGCGATGTGAGGTTGACAATGCGACCGCGCTCCTTGAACGTAGTGAGGTCTATGGCAAAAACGACATGCGAGTTGTTCACTATCACCCACCCCACATTGTCATGTATCACCATCGACTGTGCCACATCGCCAAGTTTCATGGCATTGGCTCGGTAGAACACCTCGTTCTCTACGGTCATTGTCGTAGGGTCGTAGTACGACAGCGATGCATTACCATATTGAAAGTTGCCTTCGTTGGTGATAAAAACCCCATCGCCACCTACGGCAAATTCCTCCTCAATGCCATACTCCCACTTCATACAACCGCTGCACAGCAGTAGAGCTACAACCGACACTATTGCGACCAATCGTCTTTTCATTTCTCTTTTCAATTATTTATACCGCAATCGTACATACCGGTAACTTCGGTCGAGTTTTCACCTATCCATCCACATTGCGCATTAACAGCAGTCTGCACCTTCACAAAGTCGACGTATTGCAAGGCTATAACTTGTCCGGCATAATTGACAGCATTCGATATATCAAACGTATTGGCTTTATCGCCTTCGCGGTTGCAGTCGGTGGCACTATAATTATCGACATAGCCCCAATCATACTCGGGTAATACCCAATAACTACCATTGCCCGACTTATCGTAGCAACGCGATTCCAACAACGTTCCGCGCAAGGTATATGCATCGGCTTCGACCCACATGGGATAGTAATAGTCTTGCGAATGGAATGCCGCCAGATACTCTATCTGTCCATTATTTCCTTGATTGTCGCTCCACTGAACAGGCATACCGGCTGCCTCGGGACGATAATAAGTTATGGCATAATCTTGAATGGTTGTAGCAGCACCACTCTCACTACCTCGCAATTCGTACCATGTATCATTGGGCAATCCGTCGCCATTCTCATCTTGCATCACCCATACAACACCGGGCTCGCTCGAGTTGGCAAAACAATTGCCTTTTACGGCAAAATCATAACCGTTATTGTTGGCTATACTATGGTCAAATCCTACAACTATATAACCGCCAAAGCCACCCAACGACACCCAATTGTCTGCCAACATACGCTGTTCGGCATACAAACATGCAACCTCGGCAGTAGTCTGTGTACCGTCAAAGCCACCGGTTGCTGTTTCATTAATGAATTGTCCGGGGGCAGGCGTATATTCATAAACCTTATTCCATTGTGCCGACGATGCTGCATGAGCTGCACGACGATATGTGCCTTCGGGCGCACACACATTCACCACAAGTTCTTGCGTTACGGTTATTTGCGCATCATCCTTTACCACCGTTGCAATAGCTTGCACTCTATGCGCACCCTCTTGTGCAAGGTCGCATATCCAAGTAGACGAGTTACCCTCTTGCATTGTTACGCCATCGACTACCCAGCTATACACAGCACCTTCGCCATTGACCACCTCGGCAGGCATAATACGTATGCTGCGACCGATGGCATAGTTGTAGGTCGTCTGGTCAAAACGCCACGAGAAAGGCATCTGATCGGGCGTACACACCCTTATATTGAGTACGACCTCATCGCGACCATCTTCATTCTCGGCAGCAAAAGCAAGCACATAGTCGCCCAACTCCTCGCTACAGAAGGTATAGGTAAGTTCCTCACTGACCATCACGCCATTGAGTGTCCAGCAATAGGTGGTAGGTATCGAAGTCGCCTTCACCGTAGGAGCAAACATCAATTCATAACCTTGTTGTATTGTATAGTCACGTTGTGTTCCCATCATCGAGATTGTGGGTATCTCAAGGTCTACCACATCAATACGCACCTCCTCGCGGTCAGTACCATAGTCGGTGGTAACCTTCACCTGCACATAATAGCTGCCCACCTCGCTCGACGTAAATGTAAACGAAGGCTCGTTTACCGATTGTATATAACCGTCATACCCCTCTACGCTCCACTGATACAAAGCATCTTCGACATACTTATATTGGGGTGTGATAGTTATAGGACGGTCTACCTTGGTGGTATACACTCCCGACGTATTATCAATAATAATCTCAGGTGGCATTTCGGTAGTAATGAGGCTACCCTCATTGCACGACGTCAATGCTACAATCACCATCAAAAGGAACAATAATCGCTTCATACAAATACTAATTTTTCAAGTAGCAAGGGTTGCATTGTCGTTTTCACAACAATGCAACCACAAAACTACCTAAAACACTTTAATATATACATCAATCAATTAAAAAATTTTCATTTAAAATCGCACTGCCACATCATCGTAGGCAAAATATGCCGGGCAATTCAACCCATAAGAGCCTATTTGGTCATCACTTGCAGCGAAGTTAAACTCTATGCGCACCACTGCACCCAACACCGAAAGGTCAAATTTTTCCCATGTTGTTATGCACTTACCATCGCGGCATAAATAGATTTCTGCTACGCCGGTATTGTTATCGTTGGCATCGAAACCATAGGCTTGCACCTTAACGTATGTTGTTTCGCCGGCAGGAGCGTTAAATCCATCGCCGTATGTGAGCGAATTGAGTACATAGTTGATATTAGTTACATACATGTGGTCTACAACACGTGCCACACCATCGGCAAAAATTATAGCCGGACAATGCGCACCATAACCCAACGAGCTATTGAAATCGTCTACATAACCGTTGTGAACGCAGAAATTCGCCGAACCGTTATGTCCACCAATCGGATTGGCATATTGCAACTCATACCAGCCATAATAGCCCTCGGGCAACGTTGCATAATCGGGTATTACATAATTCGATATAGCATGACCACCACTCCAATAGGGCGTTGTAAAGCTGTGTGTCAACTCGGTATTGTTCTCGTCGTACCATGTGTATATGCCACCGCTGTAGTCGTAGGTAAGCGTACCGCCATATTGTTGGCTATCAATCAAGTCGCTCCATTTGTTCACTGTAACGCCTGCATAGTCGAGGGTATAAGGTGTAAATCGTGCATCGGCATCCTCAAAGGTCAATACACGCAGCTGATTGACGTGCATCTTGACAATGAGGCTCTTGTTATTTTCCGACACCAAGTTGATAGCTATCACACCGTTGCTCTCGGCATAAATATTTACCGATTGAGGAGCTGTAACCAACAGACAATCATCAGCATAATCGACACGCCACCCGTCGGGTTTCGAGATAGAATACTCGGCAATGTGGGTAGCCTCAACAGCAAATGTACGGCTCTCGCCCGGAGCAAACCACTCAATGTCTTGCAGGTCTTTGATAACAAAAGAAGGTGTTGTATTGTCGTAACGAGGCACGACAATCTGCGTATCGTCATACAATACAAAAATCACATAATCGGGATTGGTAACATCGACACTCTTGAAGTATGAATCGCCATTTGAGCCATCAAATCCGTCGCGACCTTGTGCCACAACACCGGTCGACTCCCAGGTCTTTCCACCATCGGTCGAGATTTCCCACATCTTACTATCGGGATTGATACGCACTTGCGGTGCTACGGCATCTTTACCATCTACTCCGTTTTTGCCATCCTCACCATCTTTTCCGTCTTCGCCATCGGTACCATTCTTACCGTCTTGAGCTGCAGCCGGCACTTTATTGCCATCTACCAGCAACCACTCGCCGTCGATAGTCCAATAATACTCGCCATCGGTATCTTGCTTCACCGATATAATGGGTGCATTGGCACTCTCGCCATTGGTAATGGTAGCACTCTTTCCGTCGGAAAAAACAATGGTATAGCCATTAGCTATCTCTGTAACCGAGGTTATGGTTACTTGATTTTGCATAGCTGTAACCAACTTCTGCAACGCATCAATATTACTGTTGGTATTTTTCACAACAGTTTCAAGGTCGGTAACACGCTTGTCAAGATCGTCAATCTCATTCCAAAGCGCAGAGTCGTCAAAACATCCTGTCAATGTCAACGACAGCACTACAAGTGCATAAGAAAAAACTTTTTTCATAAAAAAAATAAACTTTATAACGTTAATAAATTACGTAACAAAGCCTATCTAAATAAAAAAGTACTGAGGAGTTTTGTGCCACATTGCGACACCGATTGTTCAACTACATTTGTTGTATACAGCGACATGCACCGTATAACAGCCTAAACTCAAGTCCTCGTAAGTTTTCATCTATAGGCTCGCACAGGCAGGTCTTCTGACTTATTCTCTTCTTCGCATCTCGTCTTCCCGGATTGTAGTTGACAACTTTTCCAGTGACTTGGTGAGATACTCATGCTCTTTCTTGACAAGAGCGAGAAATCACAGCAGCGGGTCTGTTCAGGATTTACACCTGATTCCCTTTTAATCGGCTCGAAAGCCAAACCATCATGCGTGGTTAATATTTTATGGGTTGACAGACGACACACTTGTCATCTGTTTGCGATGCAAATATAGCGACTTTTTTATTTTCACAACACTATATCGCAAAAATTTTTTATTCCTCTTCGCATATTTCTTTCTCGTCGACAATCTCATCATCGTCATCGTCCAATGGCGGTTCTATCTCGTAGAACGTCAGTCCCTGCACCTTCTCGAGCCTTGCACACATACGTGGCATAGCCGAGCGGCGCAAGCGCAACGACATCTCACAATCCATCTCAAACGACTGCGACAGCACCGTAGGCTGTTCCTCCTTCACAATGCGCATCACATCGTTCATCAACGGATATTCAAAGCGTATATGCACCGTATCTTCGACCAATCGCTCTACGATATTGCATGCTGCAATCGCCTCGGCTGCTGCTTGGCGATAGGCTACTATCAAGCCTCCCGTTCCAAGTTTTATGCCTCCGAAATATCGCACAACCACCACCAATATATCGGTAAGATTGTTCGAGTTGATTTGTCCCATAATGGGCTTTCCGGCAGTACCCGACGGCTCTCCATTATCGTTGGCGCGAAAACAGGTACGCTCATGCCCTATCATATATGCCCAGCATACATGGCGCGCATCGTAATACTCCTTGCGATACAATTCGATATACTCACGCGCCTCACTCACCGACCTTACGGGGATGGCAAACGAGAGAAAACGACTCATTTTCTCCTTTAAAATGCCCTCGCCCAATGCCTCTATGGTGAGATAAGTATCCTGCACAACTTTTAATTATTTATTGTAATATCAGAAACTTCTACACACGAATATCACTTATTCTACCTCGTGCAGTTCATGACCCATACGCTCCTTCTTGGTGTGAAGGTAGTGCTCGTTGTAGGGATTGGGCTTCACCTCGATAGGCACATTCTCAACAATATGCAAGCCGTAGCCCTCAAGACCTATACGCTTGGTAGGATTGTTGGTCATCAGGCGTATATTGCGTACACCCAACTCGCGCAATATAGATGCACCGGGACCATAGTCGCGCTCGTCGGCTTTAAATCCGAGGTGCAGGTTGGCATCAACCGTATCCATTCCCTCCTCTTGCAACTTATAGGCACGTATCTTGTTCATCAATCCGATACCGCGACCCTCTTGGCTCATATACACAAGAACACCTTTACCTTCGGCATCTATCTTACGCAAAGCCTCATGCAACTGCTCTCCGCAATCGCAACGTTTCGAGCCAAATATATCGCCGGTCATACACGACGAGTGCATGCGCACCAACACAGGCTCGTCGGGGTTCCACTCACCCTTCACAAGAGCCACATGCTCCACGCCATTGCTTATCTGACGGAACGGTATGAGGCGGAACTCGCCATATTCGGTAGGCATAGCCACCTCGTCGCCACGCTCGACAACAGCCTCACGTTGCAAGCGATACTTGATAAGGTCGGCTATGGCAATAAGTTTCATATCATATTTCTTGGCAATCTCATAGAGCTGGGGCAAACGCGCCATTGTACCATCTTCGTTGATAATCTCTATAAGAGCTGCTGCTGGATACAAACCCGACAAACGAGCCAAGTCGACAGCTGCCTCGGTATGACCGGCACGAGCCAAAACGCCCTTCGAGCGAGCTCGCAACGGATTGACGTGTCCCGGACGACCAAAGTCGGTAGGCTTCATCGTAGGATCGGCAAGCGAGCGAATGGTAATGGCTCGGTCGCTCATAGACACACCGGTAGTACAACCTGCACCTACGCGGTCGACAGTAACTGTAAAAGGTGTTCCAAGCAATGAGGTATTGTCTGCCACTTGCATCTCAAGTTCCAATTCGCGGCAACGATCCTCGGTTATGGGAGTACACAACACACCTCTACCTACGGTGAGCATAAAGTTCACCTTCTCGGCAGTTATCTTCTCGGCTGCAATGATAAAGTCGCCTTCATTTTCACGGTCTTCATCGTCTACAACGATTACAAACTTACCTTGACGAAAATCCTCGAGAGCCTCCTCGATAGTGTTGAGTACAATCTTTTGGTCATTCATAGTTATAGTATTTTATTTGTTTCTTCTTTTGCCTCCATGCGCTGCAACAACACAATAAGGTCGTCGTTCGATTGGCACACAGATTTTATATTACTTATAAGGTTTTTATATCGTTTATTAGCTATCAGATACACCGGGACACCCAACGGAACAAACACCATTGCCATTATATCAAGCACCTTGATACGCGTAGGTGCCAGCACTCGCTCGGGCACAAGTATAGGATAATCCATCAACTTGGTTGCCACCATGCGATCGGTTGTTTCGGCGGTATACTCTACCAACGAATTGACCGTTGTCGAGAGGTCTTGTATCTTATTCAAGTCATAGCCTTTCAACCAATACTCATTATACTTGAGTAGCGGGTTGGATGCCATGAAGTTGCGACACATTTGTGTCAATGCAGCAGCACGTTGCTCTGCCACTTGTGGCTCCATAGACACCATGACAATCTCTTTGAGCGCAACCTTGCGCACCTTATCCTTGCCAAAGATGTGGCGGAAGAAATCGGCATAAACATCAAGATTGAGCACTGCCGAGTCTTTGGTAGCTCGTGTCGTAAGGAATATACCCAACGGCATCAACACTGCCGAGCTCAGCCATATACCTTGCCACACTTCCCACACACCATCACGTGCCAACTTATAGCCGGTATTGTCTATAATATAATAGATGATAAACAAGATGACCGACACCACAATAGGCACTCCCAAGCCGCCCTTGCGAATGATTGCTCCCAACGGTGCTCCGATAAAGAAAAATATCAGACATGCCAACGACAAGGTAAACTTCTTCATCAACTCAATTTCATGACGACGTATCACATTTTTCTTGTCATCCTGCGTAATCGAGTTGAACATATAGTCTACACGATAACTATTGGCTCGTTCCAATGCACGCGACACATAGAGTTGTCGGCGTTGATTATTCTCGCCACGCCACAATGAGTCGAGGTTTATCTTGGCGGCAGCTATACTCTCTTTTTCCAAGCGCTGAGCCCGCGCTGCCGAGTCGGATGGCAAGTTTTCCGAATAGAGTACAAAGTAGCCCGACTTCTGTAATTTCTCCGTATTTTCGTGGCTGATACTATCCACAACAATATTCAACGAGTCGATTGTTACACGCAACTCGCTGTAATTCTTTCCAACATATTGGTTCGACATCACACCTTCATCCATGCGATTGAAGTTGGCATCAAACGGGATAAGCAACTCCTTGAGCGAGAAGGTTTCACGACGATAAGGAATATTGGTATATGAGTTGGAACGTTCCGACTTGATATTCTCAAACGACTCGCCATTGTGTAGTGTGAGTATAAGAAATTTCTTATCGGCTGTCGTCTTCAACTTACCCGAGTCTGCCATGACAATCATCGCATTGTCAAAACCGCCCGAGAAGTCATATATCATCATATCGTGCATCATACCACTGCTGTGGTCTTTCTCACGCACATAGATGTTATATCCGTTTATCTCGTCATAAAACACACCCTCGGGTATATCCAGCTCGGGCGACTTCTGGCGCATCGAGTACAACAACGTCCACATCTTCACCTGCGCCTGTGGCAGCACATCATTCTGAAAGAAAAATGCCAACACCGATATAATGCCCACTACAACAATAAGAGGGCGCATTACGTGTAGCAACGACACGCCGGCAGCCTTGATGGCAAGCAACTCAAGCCGCTCGCCCAAGTTACCAAAAGTCATCAGCGATGCCAACAATATCGACAACGGCAACGCCAACGGTATCATCGTTACAGCCGCATAGAAAAAGAGTTCAAACAGCACAGACATCTCGAGTCCTTTACCCACCATTTCATCTACATACTTCCACAAGAACTGCATCAGCACGATAAAAAGGCAGATAAAGAATGTCATTAAGAATACAGGCAGAAAGCTCTGTATCATAAATCCATATAGTCGTTTTATACGAAACATCCTTTGCACTATTTATTCAGTTTGCAAAAATAGCGCAAATATTCGACATTTCACACGTCGCAACGACACAATTAAACAGCAAGATGTGAATAAAGATGAATTTTAAATACAAAATCTATACAAAAACAACCCACTGCTACACTCTGCTACAACACACCAAGACGGCGCTGCAAGCGTTCAATCTCATTATCCCATAGCTCGCGCTGGTCGTCAAGCTCGCCCGACTCGGCATAGTCGGTTACAGCCATCATGGTAGCTCCCGTTAGTTCCGATGTAGTAATACGCATCTCAAAGCAAGATTTTTCCTCGTCATCCTCTTCCCAATGGAAGCGCACAAAAACACCCATACGCGACCCTATCAAGCGAGCCACTTGCGGGGTCTTGTTCCAATAAAAAGTAAACTTCTTATCATGACTCTCCACCTTGTCGGCAAACCACTCCTCAAGACCGGGAGCAGTACTGATAAAACCCCACAAGAGCGAGGGTGATACTTTCTTAAAATCGTATTCTATCGTAAACTTCTCTTTATTCATAGTATCTTTCATGCTTTTTTATTTCTTACACCGAGTACCAAAACAGTGCCATTTCAATTACAATCGGTAACTTTCGGCAGTAAATTTATATATAATTTTTCAATATCGCAACCACAACCTGCGTTTTTTTCGTCATTATGCTATACAACATAACATAGTGTCATTTTCATTTATTCGCACTTCTTAATATTTACTTAAAAATATATAGGATTAGTAGGTCGGCATATCACTTTTTTTTCTTACATTTGCCGTACATTATTAATGTAGAATAATACAATCTTTAATCTTATCAATATGGACCTCATTAAACAAATCGTAGAACGTGCCAAAGCCAATAAGCAACGCATCGTTCTTCCTGAAGGTACCGAAGAGCGTACCTTGCAAGCTGCCGACCGCTTGTTGGCAGATCAAGTAGTTGACGTTATTCTCATTGGCAACCCCGACGAGATAAAAGCGCTCGCCGAAAAACACAATCTCCAAAACATCGACAAGGCTACTATCATCGACCCTGTAAACAACCCTCGCAAAGAAGTTTATGCCAACTTGCTCTTTGAATTGCGCAAAGCCAAAGGCATGACTATCGAGAAAGCTACTGCTCTCGCCGAAGATCCTTTGTACTTGGGTACTCTCATCATCAAGAACGGCGATGCCGATGGTGAAGTGGCAGGTGCCAAGAATACTACAGGTGATGTTTTGCGCCCCGCGTTGCAAATCATCAAGACAACTCCCGGTATCAGCGTCGTTTCTGGTGCATTCCTCATGTTCGTTCCCAAAGCCGAATATGGCGAGAACGGCACTCTCGTTTTTGCCGACTGCGCTGTAATGCCCAACCCCAATGCTCAAGAGTTGGCTCAAATAGCCGTTTCTACCGCTCGCACTGCACGCGACATCGCTGGTATCGAGCCCCGCGTTGCTATGCTCAGCTTCTCTACCAAGGGTAGCGCCAAGAACGAGTTGGTCGACAAAGTTGTTGAAGCTACTCGCTTGGCTCAAGAAATGGCTCCCGAATTTGCTATCGACGGCGAGTTGCAAGCCGATGCTGCTATCGTTCCCTCGGTAGGCTCGTCTAAAGCTCCCGGTAGCGCAATCGCAGGTCGCGCCAATACTCTCGTATTCCCCACCCTCGAGGTAGGTAATATCGCTTACAAACTCGTTCAACGCTTGGCTGGTGCCGAGGCTGTAGGTCCCGTTTTGCAAGGTATCGCAGCTCCCGTTAACGACCTCTCTCGTGGTTGCAGTGTCGACGACATCTACAAACTTGTTGCCATCACAGCTACTCAAGCCATCGGCTTGAAAAATGCTTAATACAACTCAACTAGCAACTGACAGTTATTTCAAATTATAAATAAGTAAATTCACAGAAATGAAAATCTTAGTATTGAACTGCGGTAGTTCATCTGTAAAATACAAACTCTTCGACCTCGACAGCCAAGAAGTTATGGCACAAGGTGGTGTAGAAAAATTGGGATTGAAAGACTCTTTCATCAAATTTACACTCCCCTCGGGCGAGAAGAAAATTATCGAAACCAATATGCCCGAGCACCGCTCGGCTATCAGCACCATCCTCAACGTGCTCACAAACGAAGAGTATGGCTGCATCAAGACTTTGGATGAAATCTCGGCTGTAGGTCATCGCGTTGTACACGGTGCTGAGAAATTCAACAGCAGCGTTCTCATCACCGACGAGATGATAGCACAAGTTAAAGAGTGCTACGACCTCGCTCCCTTGCACAACCCCGCCAACATCATCGGTATCGAGGCTATCAGCGAGTTGTTGCCCAACGCTCCCCAAGTAGGTGTATTCGACACTGCTTTCCACCAAACAATGCCCGCCAAAGCATACATGTATGCCCTCCCCTACGAGATGTACGAGAAATACGGCGTACGTCGTTATGGCTTCCACGGAACAAGCCACCGCTACGTATCTCGTCGCGTGTGCGACTTCCTCGGCGTTAAATACGAAGACCAAAAAATCATCACTTGCCACATCGGTAACGGTGGTTCTATCACAGCCGTTATGAACGGTAAGTCTGTCGACACTTCAATGGGTCTTACTCCCGTTGAAGGCTTGATGATGGGTACTCGCTCGGGCGACGTCGATGCTGGTGCTCTCGCTTACATCATGAACAAAGAGGGTCTCGACGTTAACGGTCTTTCAAACCTCATCAACAAGAAGAGTGGTGTATTGGGCGTAACAGGTCTTTCGTCTGATATGCGCGATATCGAAAACGCTATTGCCGAAGGCAACGAGCGCGCTCGTTTGGCTCTCGACATGTACGAATATCGCATCATCAAATACGTTGGCGCATACGTGGCTGCTATGAACGGTGTTGATATTATCGTATTTACAGGTGGTGTAGGCGAAAACCAAACTACTACTCGCGAAGTCGTTATGAAGAACTTCGAGTTTATGGGCGTGAAAATTGATACCGAGCTCAATGCCAAGCTTCGTGGCAAAGAGTGCGTAATCAGCACACCCGACTCTACTGTGAAAGTTGTTGTAATACCCACCGACGAAGAGTTGATGATTGCAACAGACACTCGCGAGATTGTTGAGAAATTGTAATAACTGATTTTTATCAATAAAGGGTCGGGCTATCACACGATAACCCGACCCTTTTGTATCTCGACACGCAACAATCGCTCTTGCACCGATGAAGTCTTGCACCCCGAAATGCTTAAATTTATTAAAAGGTCGTAGAAACCAATTATTTTGTGTAGTTTTGCATCGTGAGATAATATCGCCATACAACACCGACACTTTGGCACGATTATTGTTTTAGCATTTATAGCACATACTAAATATAAACATGAACGAAAAGGAATTGTTACAGACAATTATTGAAAGCATTCAAGAGAAAAAAGGTCGCAAAATAGTTACCGTCGACCTCACACAAATCGAATCGGCTTCGACACAATACTTTGTCGTATGCCAAGGTAACACACCAACACAAGTAGAAGCCATAGCCGACAGCGTGCGACAATACACCCGCGAGCACACAGGTATAAAGCCCATTGCATACGAGGGTTATCGCAATGCACAATGGATAATCATCGACTACGGCAACATATTTGTTCACATTTTTGCTCCCGAGGCACGTGAGTTCTATCGCATCGAGCAGTTGTGGAACGATGCCATATTGACAGAAATTCCCGACATCGACTAACGATGACACACGCAATATGACACGACCTCATAAACATTAGGACTATACTACATATAATATATGAACAATAAAAAACATTTTTTCAAATTCAACTTGGCTTGGTTATACGGTGGCATTTTCATCGTTCTCATAGTTCTATACTTCACCAACAGCCAATCATACAACCGCGAGGTCGACTCTACCAAGTTTGAGGAGATAGCGCTGGGCAATGGCATGGAGAAAATCACAGTCTATAAAGACCATGCCGAGGCACAACTCACCGACTCTGCCAAGAATGTCATTTTTGGCGACGAGGTTCCCAAAGGTACAGAGGTAACCATCCGCACCAACATTCCCTCGAGCGATAGCTTTGCCGAGACTCTGCAACATTGGAAAAACGTATACGGCATAAACATCCCTGTTACCTACGACAAGAGTAGCGACTTTGGCGCAATCTTCTGGTCGGTAGGTCCGTTCATCCTGCTCATTGTCTTCTGGTTTCTCATCATGCGCAATATGTCGGGTCACGGCGGTGGCGGCGGCGGTGGTGGCGGCGTTTTCAACGTGGGCAAATCTACCGCCAAGCTATACGAGAAAGGCAATACCCGCGTTACATTCGACGATGTTGCCGGACTGTCCGAGGCTAAACAAGAGGTCGAAGAGATAGTCGAGTTCTTGAAGAACCCCGGCAAATACACCGAGTTGGGTGGTAAGATACCCAAAGGTGCATTGTTGGTAGGACCTCCGGGAACAGGTAAAACACTTCTTGCCAAGGCGGTTGCCGGCGAGGCTAACGTTCCATTCTTCTCGCTGTCGGGTTCCGACTTTGTAGAGATGTTTGTGGGTGTGGGTGCATCGCGCGTGAGAGACTTGTTCCGTCAAGCCAAGGAGAAAGCCCCCTGTATCATCTTCATCGACGAGATTGATGCCGTAGGTCGTGCCCGCGGTAAGAGCCCCAACATGGGTGCTAACGACGAGCGCGAGAATACACTCAACCAGCTGCTCACCGAGATGGACGGTTTCGGCACTAACAGCGGTGTCATAATACTTGCAGCTACCAACCGCGCCGATATACTCGACAAAGCACTATTGCGTGCCGGACGTTTCGACCGTCAAATTTATGTCGAACTGCCCGACCTAAACGACCGCAAAGAGATTTTCGACGTTCACCTACGCAATGTCAAGATTGATGCATCGGTCGACCGCGACTTGTTGGCACGTCAAACACCGGGCTTCTCGGGCGCCGATATTGCCAACGTATGTAACGAAGCGGCACTCATCGCAGCTCGCAAGAACAAAAAAACAGTCGAGAAGCAAGACTTTATGGATGCCGTCGACCGCATCATAGGTGGTCTTGAGAAACGCTCAAAAATCACCACCGACGAGGAGAAACGCTCTATTGCCATACACGAGGCTGGACACGCCTCGTTGAGTTGGCACTTGCAATATGCCAATCCGCTGGTAAAAGTTACCATCGTGCCTCGAGGCAAGGCTTTAGGTGCAGCATGGTATCTGCCCGAAGAGCGCCAGATTACACCCCGCGAAGCCATGCTCGACGAGATGTGCGCCACATTGGGCGGTAGAGCTGCCGAGGAGATTTTCATCGGTCGCATATCGACAGGCGCTGCAAACGACTTGGAGCGCGTTACAAAGCAAGCATACGCCATGGTGGTTTACTTTGGTATGAGCGACCGCCTGCCCAACTTGTCTTACTACGACTCAACAGGGCAAGAGTATGGCTTTACCAAGCCTTATAGCGAGACAACTGCCAAGATTATCGACGAAGAGGTAAGCCGCATCGTTACCGAACAATACGAGCGCGCCAAACGCATCCTCAAAGAGCATGCCGACGGACACGCTCAACTTACCGAGGTGCTCCTCACAAATGAGGTGATTTATACCGAGGATGTTGAGAAAATATTCGGCAAGCGACCTTGGAAATCGCGCTCCGAAGAGATTTTACGCGATAACGAGAGCAACAAAGAAGAGAGTATCGTCGACGACAGCTTCACAACAACTACAACCATCGAGTTGAAGCCCGAAGTGCCCGACAACGACGACAACGACGAAGAACCCAAAACAAAAGAGTAAAAGCATACTCTTATAAATCACAAAAAAACGAGGTGTGTCCACCTCGTTTTTTTTATATCGCAACGCGACAACGAAATAAAGAGCCGCGCATCACAATCGCTCAATGGTAAAGCCGGCTGCACGCACCATCTGCAACAACTCTTCCTCGCCGATGCCATTGGGCACGACGGTCAACACTCTATCGGGTGTTTCAAGTGCTACACTCCACGAGGATACACCTTCTGCACCATCAAGCACAGGGGTTATCTTGGCTATACATCCGCCGCACATGATATTGGTACGGAAACGCCATACATTACTGTCATCGGCACTTTTGCCGGTAATCTTGCTGATAAATTTACTCCAACTCATATATTCTCAATTTTATTATTTTTTCCATTTCAAGCGTAAGCTGTTGCTCACAACACTCACACTGCTCAATGCCATGGCAGCACTTGCTATCATGGGATTAAGCAGAAAGCCGTTCAACGGATAGAGCACTCCTGCAGCAACAGGAATACCTATTATATTATATATAAACGCCCAGAAGAGATTTTGGCGAATGGTCTTTACGGTCTGTTGCGAAACAACAACAGCTTGAGGCACTCGCAGCAAGTCGCTCGAAATGATTGTCATGGCAGCTACATCCATGGCTATATCACTACCCTGCCCCATAGCTATACTCACATCGGCTTGCGCCAAGGCAGCCGAGTCGTTAATGCCATCGCCTATCATGGCAACCACCTCACCTTCACGCTGCAAGCGAGAGATAAAGGCAGCTTTCTCTTCGGGCAGCACCTCTGCCACGACAAGCGATATTCCCACACGCTGCGCCACAGCTTGTGCTGTCGATAGGTTGTCGCCGGTGAGCATATACACCTTCATACCCAATGCCTGCATACTTGCTACGGCTTGTTGCGACGTAGCCTTCAATGGGTCGGCAATAGCCATAACCGCCAGCAGAGCCTCACTCGTTGCAAACCATATCACCGTATTTGCCTCTTGCTCCCAAGCCTCGGCAGCGGCAAGCATCTCGCCGGCACAATTCACGCCTACTTCGTCCATCAAGCGCTTGTTTCCCACGTAGTACTGCACGCCGGCACTCACAGCCTGCACACCTTTGCCGGGCAACGTCGTGAAGTCGCTCACCTCAACAACATCACAATCGGTCAGGTGAGCCGTTACGGCTTGTGCCAAGGGGTGTTCCGAGCGCGACTCAATACCATACAACACAGCACGAGCACTATCATCACTCCACAACGAGTGCACTACGGCGGGATGACCTTCGGTCAGTGTTCCCGTCTTATCAAGTACCACAGCCGTAACACGACAAGCGCTCTCAAGCGCATCGGCATTCTTTATCAATATTCCTTGCGAAGCAGCCTTGCCTATACCTACGGTGATAGCAGTAGGTGTTGCCAATCCGAGTGCACAAGGGCAAGCTATCACAAGCACCGTAACAAAAGCCAGCAGTGCATGCGAGAAGGCTTCATCGCCACCTACAAGCATCCACACCACAAAAGCCACAACAGCAATACTCATCACCACAGGTACAAATATCGCTGCCACCTTATCTACAAGGCGCTGTACTGGGGCTTTACTTCCTTGAGCATCCTGCACGACTCGTATGATGCGCGACAACAACGTTGCATCGCCCGTTTTTTCTGCCGTATAATATAGCACACCCTTTCCGTTGAGTGTTCCACAGAATACCGGCTCACCAGCACCCTTTCGCACAGGCATCGGCTCGCCGGTGAGCATGCTCTCATCTACATACGAAGTACCGTCTACGACAACACCATCGACGGCTATTCGCTCGCCGGGATGCGCCATAACAGTATCGCCAACAGCAACCGTCGCTATATCTACATCCTCTATACTGCCATCGGGCAACACACGCGTTACTTGTTGCGGTTGCAAGCCCATCAGCGCACCGATGGCAGTCGTTGTGCTATCCTTGGCACGCTCCTCGAGCATCTTGCCTATCGAAACAAAAGCTATAATGCCCGCCGATGCCTCAAAATAGACGTGTGGCTCCAATCCTCGCTCCAGCCAGAACTCGGGAAACAACGTATTGAATACACTGAAAAGATATGCCACCGACGTACTCACAGCAACGAGTGTATCCATATTGGCACGACCATGTCGAGCCTGTTGCCATGCACCTACATAGAAGTCATAGCCAAACACCAGCACAGGCGTAGCCAATGCCCACAGGATATAATGCAGATGCGCAATATTGGGCATCCACATCGACAACACCATCAACGGCAAGAAAAAGAGCAATGCACCCAACATACTCACTTGCTTGCGATGCAATCGCTCTCGCCGATAACCGGCAACAACATCGGCACTGCTCTCGGTTGGTTCTACAAGCACAAATCCGGCAGCCTTTACAGCCTTTGCCAACTTGCGATATGAAGTAACACGCTTGTCATACTGCACATGTGCCTGCGCCGCAGCAAGGTTCACCGTTGCTGCAACAACACCTCGTTGCTGTTGCAGTGTCTTCTCTACGGCTGCCGAACAGGCTGCACAAGCCATATTCAGCACAGGAAACGTTGCCGTTACAATACTACTATCAGTCATCGGTTTTTCAATATAACAAAACAGCCGGCTATGCGGCTGTTAACTATCATTTAAGGTATCATAACCAAACGAAAACCTATAAAGGCATCGCGATAATCGGTCGGTGCAAACGAGCGCACCGAGGTACGGCAATCGGTAGGCTCCGAGATATAAGCACCACCGCGGAACACCTGTTGGTCCGACTCGCCACCTTGCGGGTCATACTGCACTTGTGAAGGATATGCCGTATACTCATCGCTACATATCTCATACACATTACCGCTCATATCATACAAGCCCAACTCATTGGCTTTCTTGGTTGCTACGGTACGTGCTTGTGAGGCGTTCATCGAGTACCATGACACCTCGGCAAGCGCTTCGCTTCCGCTATATTTGGTAGCGCCGCTTTTTGCGCCACCGCGTGCGGCATACTCCCACTCTGCCTCGGTAGGCAAGCGGAAACTATAACCGGTACGTGCCGACAACTCATTCAAGAACTCGTTGCAATCATACACATTGACATTGGTTACAGGCACATTATCGCCCTTCACAACCGAGTTGTTCCAACTCATCACTGCACCCCACACAGCTTGCGTACACTCGGTAGTAGCAATATAGTATCCCGATAGTACAACCTCATGCACCGGATACTCATCGGCAGCAGCCTCACGACCTTGCTCGGCAGTAGCACCCATCATAAATCGTCCCTCGGAGATATACACCATATCTATCACAACACCTTCGGCAACCTCTATTTGCACACACTCGGCTGGCTGTGCTACTGAGTCGGTCTCTTGTCCCATACACACACTTGCACACGCCATAAGAAGCGCAACAATCGTAAACATTCTTTTCATATTCACTCTTCCTTTTAATCTATTACAAAGGTAATAATTTTTTCAAATATCATTTCAAAAATATATTTCTTAACAAGTCCGATTTTGTTTTTTTACAATAAATATATAATTTCGCACCCACAAATTATATTTAGTTAATCAAGAAATGAACGTTATCAACCAACTATTACGCTACATACTTATAGCAACATTCATGGCTGCAACAACCGTTTCGGCGCAAACCCTTGCCAAGAACGAGACATCGGGCTTGCCTCGCACCACCGAAACAACAGCCACAGCGCAAGTCGACAACCAAGCACCCATCATCAACACTCCTACTCGACCCATCGCATTTGGTGTAGAAGCCGGTGCAAGCATCGACTTTTCGGGAACAGAGTGCAGCTGCATCGACATCGACATCTACGGTGGTTATCGCAAAGGCTACATCAAGTTGCTCGGTCTGGGTATGGGTATACACCCTTCATTTGCCAACAGCCGTCTGTTCATCCCCATTTACGCCATTTTCCGTTGCAACTTCAAAGAGAACAATTCACGTTTCTTTGCCGACGTAAAGGCGGGTCTCTCTATCAACGAGCTCAACAGCAAGACCCACAACACCGGCGCATACGCATCTGCCGGTATCGGCTGCAATCTGTTTCAAAACCGCAAACTCCAATCGTATGTCATCGTTGGCTACACTTACACACAGATAGTACCCTTCGGCACATACAACGAAAATGCCCTGCACGGTGCATCTATAAGAATAGGTATCAACTTCTAATCAACTCATAACACCATGCGCATACTATATTTCCTATACCAATGGCTCATTGCAGTGCCCATTCTACTTGTCATCACACTGCTGACATGTATCATCACCATTGTAGGAAGTGCCATAGGCAATCCCAACATTTGGGGCTACTACCCTCCCATGTATTGGGCAAGATGTTTCTGCGCAATACTACTCATCAAAACCGAAATCAAAGGTCGTGAAAACATCGACAAAAACACATCTTACGTCTTTGTTTCCAACCACCAAGGCGCTTTCGATATATTCATCATCTACGGCTACCTCAAGCACAACTTCAAGTGGATGATGAAAATAGCACTCAAGAAAATACCCTTCGTTGGCACTGCCTGTCAATACGCCGGACACATCATGGTCGACCGCTCATCGAAAGCCGCTATTCGTCGCACCATGCAACACGCCGAGAAAACACTCAAAGGCGGTATGTCACTCGTCGTATTCCCCGAAGGCACTCGTTGCGAAGACGGTCATCTACACCCCTTCAAGCGCGGTGCATTCTTGCTCGCCGAGGAGTTCTCGCTTCCCGTTGTGCCTCTCACCATCAACGGCGCATTCGAGTTACTACCCAAAGGCAGCCTCAACGTACGTCCCGGCAAGGTAACACTCACCATACACAAGCCCATCATGCCACCCGCCGAAGGCAAGTACGACATGGAACAACTCATGAAAGAGTCTTACAACCGCATCGCATCAGCGATACCCGGCGAGCCTCTCATACAATAAGGCACAAAAGGAGATATTTCAACGTGTAAAAATTTGTTAACAACACACGTTTTACACCCGATTAATAGCTACAAATGCAAAAAAATTTGCAAATTTGCACTCCGTAAATCGGCACTGTCCTGTGGTGTAATGGTAGCACTCCAGATTCTGGCTCTGTCAGTGAGGGTTCGAATCCTTCCAGGACAACAAGAAACAAATAATACTTTTGATTTACAACTTATTACCAAAGCCGGATAACACAAACAGGCTTTGGTATTTTTAATATTTAAACAATAGATTATGGCAACTATCAAGTGCATTGGAATCCTTACATCGGGCGGCGATGCTCCCGGAATGAATGCTGCAATTCGTGCCGTCACCCGCTCGGCCATCTATGCAGGCTTCGAGGTTAAAGGTATTTATCGCGGATACCGCGGTCTCATTACCGGCGAAATCAAGCAATTCAAGACCGAGAACGTTAGTAACATCATACAACAAGGTGGCACAATACTTAAAACAGCCCGCTGCAAAGAGTTCCAGACACCCGAAGGTCGCCAACAAGCATACGACACCCTCAAGCGCGAAGGCATTGATGCCTTGGTTGTGATAGGTGGCGACGGTTCGCTCACCGGTGCACGCACTTTTGCTCAAGAGTTCGACTACCCCATCATCGGTCTGCCCGGAACAATCGACAACGACCTCTATGGCACCGACCTCACCATCGGATACGACACCGCACTCAATACAATTATGGAAGCCGTCGACAAGATACGCGACACAGCTTCATCACACGAGCGATTGTTCTTCATCGAGGTGATGGGTCGTGATGCAGGTTTCTTGGCGCTCAACGGCGCTATCGCAACAGGTTGCGAAGCTGCCATAATCCCCGAGATTTCTACCGAGATAGACCAACTCGAGGAGCTCGTCGAAAACGGTTTCCGCAAGTCGAAAAACAGTAGTATCGTACTCGTTGCCGAGAGCCCCACTACCGGTGGCGCTATGCAACTTGCCGAGCGTGTCAAGAACGAATACCCCCAATACGACGTGCGCGTAACTATCTTGGGTCACATACAACGTGGTGGCTCGCCCTCGGCACAAGACCGCATCCTCGCCAGCCGCATGGGTTCGGCTGCAATAGATGCCCTCATCGAAGGTCAACGCAACGTAATGATTGGTATTCGCAACGACGAGATTGTCTACGTACCCTTCAGCAAAGCCATCAAGTTCGACAAACCCATCAACCGCGAATTGCTCAACACACTGCGCCGATTGTCTATATAATATATGTTGCAACACACCAACCTCGACGGCTCAAACATCACTTTCGAGCGCGACCAATACATACAATTCGACGAAGCTCAGCACCGCTACTGCGTAGACGGACATGGTGAGATGCAGTCGGTCAGCTCGGTAGTAGCCCGTTTTTTCAAGAAATTCGATGCCGAATATTGGAGCTTGCGCAAGTGCAACGGCGACATAGAAGCAGCTGCACGACTACGCGACGAGTGGGACTCGAAAGGATGCTTGGCAAGTCAGGTAGGAACATATCTGCACAAACAGATCGAAGACTACCTCAACGGCAAGCGCGACATCGAGATGTTGTGCAACACCTGCTACACTGGCTGCTATATGCAAGTGCACGACACCATCGACATCACCCGCGAGTGGACCTTCTTCAAGGCGTTTCATAGCGTTGTAGGCTACACTCCATTCCGCACCGAATGGCGCGTATACGACACCGATGCACGCATGGCAGGCACCATCGACCTCGTGTGCAGCTGCCCCGACGGAACATACGAAATATACGATTGGAAGCGCAGCAACAAAATATACCCCGACGAGGTAAACCGATTTGCTTCGGGCATAAACGGTCTTGAACACCTCACCGACACAGCATACAGCCACTACTGCCTGCAACAAAACCTATATCGCTATATGCTCGAGCGCAACTATGGCATACGCATCAGCCGCATGAACTTGGTGGTACTACACCCCGACTACTCAAGCTACCGCATCGTACCCATCCCACGCATGGATGCCGAAGTAGCCATCATCTTGCAACATATCATGAATTGTTGAGAGTTAAGAGATGAGAGTTTAGGATTTAGGGTTGATTGTATATCGCTTAGCGAAAAGACACACCGCTGCAAAAGTAGGAACGTGCCGCCGGCACATTTGTCGCATTTTTTGCCCCTTTCGCCTTTTTTGCCCCTTTCGCCCTCAGTACCTTGTCGCCTGCCGCCCCCTTTCGCCTTTCTCACACAATAAAATAAGAAACAGCACCCATGCAGGATGCTGTTTCTGTTATAATAAGGGTCACACCGAAGGATGCGATGAAACTCCGAATGACAGGATTTGAGTGCTTCCGCTCCTTTGTAATCCACCGTGCTATGCAATCTCCGAAGAGGTGTGGCCCGCCATTAGAACGCAAAGCTTGTCTCGGTATTTCATAAAATTTGATGAGTTTCCCAATCTACTTGAGTGCGACCCGATGTCTTGCTCATCATTCTACGACAAAGATAGTGTCTTATATCGTAAAATGCAAGCATTTCATTGTTAAAAAAATCATTTTTGACAAAAATATTTATAGCAAACGATTATTTAGTTATAAAATATAAGCTATAAAAAACATTTTTTCGGATAAGCATTACTGCTATTCTATGGATGGACACTACTCTCCTACCGCAGCAGCCAGCTCTTTCCACAACCGCTCGTCGGGTACGGGAGCTGTTATATCTATAATAATGTGCGATACCGGATGTTCAAAGCACACACGACGTGCATGCAACGAAATACCGCCGTCGGGGTTCGACCGCTCCGCTCCATACTTCAAGTCGCCCTTGATAGGACAACCCATCTTGGCAAGCTGACAACGTATCTGGTGATGACGTCCCGTCTTCAAGTCAATCTCAAGCAATCGGTAATTATCGCCCGAGGCTATCAGGCTATAATCGAGCTCGGCACGCTGCGCACCATTGCGAGGCGAGTTATATGCCGTCGACTTGTTCTGTTTCTCATTGCGTGTAAGGTAGTGAACAAGAGTACCCGATTGGGTAGGTGGCTGATTTTTCACCACCGCCCAATAGGTCTTCTTTATCTGTCCTGTGCGAAACATCTCATTCAGGCGCGACAGTGCCTTGCTCGTTTTGGCAAATACCACCAAACCACTCACCGGACGGTCGAGGCGATGCGTTACACCCACAAACACATTTCCGGGCTTGGCATACTTCTCCTTGAGCCAATCCTTGAGCATCTCACTCAATGGCTTGTCGCCAGTCTTGTCGCCCTGAACAATCTCGCGACAAGTCTTATTTACTATAATGATATGATTATCTTCGTATACTACCTGCATGCTATTCTATCGCACAATCATACTATTATTACATAATACCGCGCTCACGCAGTTTCTCCTGCCAGCGCCAAGCCGATGCCAATGTGTCATCCAACGACTCTTCGGCTGTCCAGCCCAGCACATTATTGGCACGGTCGGGGTTAGCCCACACTTGCTCTATATCGCCTTTGCGACGACCCACAATCTTGTGCGGAACAGCAACACCGGTAGCACGCTCAAACGAGTTGATAAGCTCAAGCACCGATACACCGCGACCGGTTCCAAGGTTAAACACCTCTACGGCCTCATCCGACAATGCATTGAGCATACGATTCATCGCCACAACGTGAGCCTTGGCAAGGTCTACAACATTAATATAGTCGCGTATACATGAGCCATCGGGGGTATTATAGTCGTTACCAAATACACTCAACTCTTTGCGAATACCTATTGCCGTCTGTGTAAGATAGGGTATAAGATTTTGAGGAACGCCCAAAGGCAACTCACCTATCTCGGCTGTAGGATGCGCACCTATAGGATTGAAGTAACGCAACAATATCGCACGATATGCAGCGCCCGAGTGTATCGTATCGCGCACTATCTCCTCACATATCTGCTTGGTATTACCATAGGGCGACAATGCAGGTTTGATAGGTGCACTCTCATCTACCGGCAACACATCGGGCTGACCGTATACGGTACATGACGACGAGAATACAATACCTTTCACGCCAAACTCTTGCATCAACTCCAAGATATTCATCAGCGACACCAAGTTGTTGCGATAATACAACAGCGGTTTCTGTACCGACTCGCCTACTGCCTTGCTGGCAGCAAAGTGTATCACACCCTCTATACCGGGATACTTCTCAAAAACCTTGTGCATACCCTCGCGATCGTTACAATCGAGGTGCTCAAATGCCGGACGGATGCCGGTAATACGAGTAATACCATCTATCACCGCCTCATTCGAGTTTGACAAATTGTCTACAATCACAACTTCATAGCCTGCGTTCTGCAATTCAACTGCGGTGTGCGAACCTATATATCCTGCACCACCTGTTACCAATATTTTTTTACCCATGGAAAAAATTTTTTATATGTATAAAAAATAAATAATAATGCATAAATATACAGCCATATACATAGCCATAATACACCGCAAATATACATATTTTTTTTATTCATCGCTACACACATTTATAAAAAATAGCAAGACTTACATAAAACAGCTATTACAATTTACATTTTGTATATTTATAAAGAAAAACTTCATTTAAATTACTTACAACAACCTACTATATTATAAATTTTTGCCAAAAATTATTTGCAAATAACAAAAATCATATTTATGTTTGCACTATCATTATTTAGTATGGCGAAAAAGGTTACAAACAACTTTCAAAATACAAATGATGAACAAGGTTAAAAAAAATAATACAAACCACTATAATCTTATAAGTATGAAGAAAATTACACAAACAATCATCGTTCTGATAGCATTATTTGCTATGACATGCCTATCGGCACGAGCACAAGACCAATGGACACTGCACCAAAACAATGAAAAGGCTACTATGGCAAAAGCGCCTCAAGCCGACGACCAAGACGGTAATATCTTTATCGGTCACTCAAGCATCGACGACCAAATTTGGCCCATGGATGGTTTGAGCCTCTCTTTCGACTCTCGTGTAGGTGTGGGTGCCATCCTCACTCGCGATATGTTCGAACCCTATATTGGCGGAAAAATGGCATATATGATTGTAGGTTGGGACGACATGGAATCTAAAGCAACCTACGACTGCTTTGTTCGCTCTAATGAATTCTTCAACGAAAACATTACAACAGGCTCGGGTAGTGTCGAATTTGGTTGGAATATCATTCCCCTCAACTATGCCGAAATACCCGACGTAGACCGTCTGTGCATCGGTTTCTACACCGACCTCAAGAAAAACGTTTGTAGTATTCCTTTCCTTTATCCCAAGAACACACCCAACACTATCTTCCTGCACAGTGGCGAAAAAGATAAAGACGGCAAAGAAATATGGTACGATATGCACACCATTGAGAACATGGGTAAAATGCCTATCATATTGGTTCTTGAAGACCCCGAAGGTATGTTTATCAACATGGTAAGCATCGACGGCGTCCGCTTCAATCCTGTTGTATGGGGTGGCGACGTTCACGAAGCCATTGTAAGACTGACAAACAAAGGTTCTAACACCATCCACCAAATAGAAGTTGAAACAACATTTGGCGAAGATGAATTCTCCGACGTAATTGACCTCGAGAACCCCATCCTCACAGGTTCTTCACAAAAAATCACAGTACCTCTATACTGCCTCGGATCGGGTGTTCACCAATTATCTATCAATAAAATCAACCGCGCAAAAGCTCGTGGCAACAATACTGCCGAAGTCGACATGATAGGTGTTCCCTACGAACTCGAAGGCAAATACACCTCTCGTCCTGTTATCGAATACTTCACTTCAGAAGAGAGCTACATGCAAGTACAATACTTCGACAAGATGTTCTACCCCGGCTTTGCACCCAACAAAGACGACTACACACTCATCATGCCCCACCTCGACGACAAGTTCATGACAGGCGACAATGATGCTCTAACCGAACTTCTTAAATTGGTAGACAACGACTCATTAATGGTATACGTACCTTCTCTCACCATCAACCGTTCCGACAACCTCGAGTATTGCGCAGGATTGGAAGGCACCGTTTTCCACAATGGCATCCCATTCCCCGAGTCGCTCTCTATCATACCTATGTACGACAACATTCTCAAGAAACCCACATTTGCATCGGTAAATGTTGCTGCCAACTTCTCCGACAACCTCGAGCAAGTAGACATCACAGTATCGGGTAACGTTGCCGAAAACGTTATGCCCGAAGGCGAGCCACTCTACCTCACCGTTTACCTCATGGAACGCGACGTTGTCAGCCAAGATCAACTCTTCTGGGATGACAAAGAAACAGGCGCTCAACAAGGCGAATACACCCACAAATGCATCATTCGCGATGTTCTCACCGAATACTACGGCGACCAATTGGAGAAAACAGGTGGCGACTACACTCAATCGTTCACCGTTGAGCTCGACCCCGAGTGGAAAAAGAGCAACCTCTACGTCGCAGCATTCCTCAATCGCAGCATCGACAACACCACCTTCAAGCGCAACATCATCAACAGTAACGAAGGCTCTATCAACTGGCCCGAGGCTGTATCGAGTGTCAACAACGACAACAACGCTAAGGTTACAACGCTCGACGGCGCGATTTATGTAAACGGCAGCACCGACAACGTTCAAGTATACAACATTGCAGGCGCTCGCCTCAACAACAACAACCTACCCGGCGGTGTATACATCATTCGCCACAACGCAATGACTGCAAAAGTATTGGTTAAATAATAAATCTAAAACAGCAATGCAAGTGTGTCCATGCAGCGACACACTTGCATTCAATTTAATAAAGCACTTATGAAAAAATTTATCCTCTCTGCAATATGCACTTGCGCTGCAATATTAGTTTCGGCGCAAGAACCTGTATTATACGGATACGCACCCGAGCAAATGGCAGAAACGGCTCAAGTAGCACAAGGACAAGGCGGTAACGGATTTCTCGGCGGATTGGTTTGCTTCGACCCCGCTCTCGACCCGGCTTGGAAACGCCTCGAAGGTCACCAAGTGAAAGGTGTGCGCTGCTACATACGCGCCGACTACAAGCAAGCGCGTCAAGACCGCTCATTCATCATGCACACTGTTGGTAGCGTCGATGCCACTCCTACCAAGAAGATTTGCGACTTCCTCGAGGGCTGGAACGAAATATACTTCGACGAGCCGCTCACCATCGGTAGCGAACCCATATACTTGGGTATGCAAGTATACGAGCAACGCGGTACATCTCACCCATTCGTCTCTTACGGCTCGGCAAGTGTTCCCGGCGCTTGCTGGATCAACCTCAACAAAGAGGGTTGGACCAACTATACCGACCGCGGTACACTGCTCATACAAGCCATCCTCGACGACGAGGCTGCCGACAAAATAGACAACATGGTATATGCACAAGTAGCAACTACACCTCAAACAGTTGCCCCATCAAAAACCTTCGATTGCGAAGTCTACTTCAATAACCACACCGACCAAGCCATCAACAGTGTCGAGTTGCAAACACTCGGTCAGGGCGACGAAAAACCCTACATTACCGAGGTTACATTCGATACCCCATTGGCAGCACACGAAGGTCGCAACATACCTATGGAAATATATGCCGGTAGCGAAACAGGCGTAAAACAATGGATACAACTCACCGTCAGCAAGATTGATGGCAAAGCTACTCAAGAAGCGCTGCCCGGTATGTCATACCACTACGTAACAGTCGATGCATTCCAACGCACCCCGTTGGTTGAAGAGTTCACAAGCCAATACTGTCAAACATGCCCCTTCATGATATACTACCTCGACAAGGCAATGCACGAGTATGAGGGCGAGTTGGTATACGTAACACACCACACCGGCTTTGCACCCGACTACTTCACCAAGAGTGGCGAAGATGTGCTGACATACCTCTTCGGTCAACAAACATCATTCAACCCCGCAGTAATGTACGACCGTCGAGTATTTGCAGGCGAAATATCACCCGTCAATGGTGCACAAGTAGCCGAGACTACTCCCTACACCGATGCATTCAATGCCGTAGCACCCATGTTGGCAATGGCAGAGGTTAACATCGAGTTTACATACAACACCGACGAAGCAACAATCACGCCCACCATCAGTGGTCTTATCAACAGCGAATTGGTCGCTGCAGGCACACAAACATACCTCTCGGCATACCTCGTCGAGGACAACATCCCCCTCAGCGACGAGTACTTCCAAGCAGGTCTTGTTGAAGAAGAAGGCGCACCCGAAGACCTCATCGAGTCGTTCCGTCACAACGGTATCAAACGCCACGTCTTCACCGAACACATCGGCTCACCCCTCTCACTCGTCGAAGGCAACAAATACTCAGTATCATTCGACCCAATAACCATAAAGCCCGAGTGGGTTACTGACAACCTACGCATGGTAGCATTCGTTCACTTGATTGACCAAGAAGACATGACAAAAAATGAAGTGCTCAACGCTGCACAAAAGTGGCTCACTGCCAACGGCGCTGTACAAGGCATACAAACCAATGCCGATGCCAAGTTCTTCATCAACGCCGACCGCACCATCACCACTCCCGCCAACGTAACAAGCTATCGTCTATACAACACACAAGGACAATACATACCCGCAGGCTCACGCCTACAACCCGGTGTCTACATCGTCAGCTACAAAACAACAGCCGGCACAACAGGCACACAAAAACTCCTTGTTCGTTAAGACAACAACACAACAACACAAAAGGCTGCATCCACACAAGATGCAGCCTTTCGCTATATAATACAGCAACACCGGCACATGATAAGTGTTAAGTGTAAAAGTTGAGAGTTGAGATACCAGAGTTTAGAGTGGTAATCTTTTCTGCCCCTGCGAGCCGAGCGAGATAGGAGAAGTCCACGAAGTGGGAAGGGGTTTTGTGAGAGTTGAGAGAGGTAGGACACACCACTGCCACGTTGTAAAAGGTTAGAGATAATAGCAACAGACCCTAAACCCTAAACCCTAAACTCTAAACACTAAACTTTAAACATTCTCTCCCCTCAACTTTCTCACATCTTTTCTTTTTTATTTCAACAACATTTACTAACTTTGCACCGCTTTTTGAAAATACCGTGTGATGGGAAATTAAGGAGCAATAAAAACTTAATTTTGAGTAACACAAAAAATTTAAACAATGAAAACATTTGTTCTTGACGGAAAAGTTCGCGAAGGTCTTGGCAAAAAAGCCGCTCGCGAATTGCGCAAAGAGGGTTTCATCCCCGCAGTATTGAATGGTGGTGCTATCGTTAACCTCCCCTACGAAGGCACTCTCGCCAACGGCGAAAAATTGGTAGAAATTGAAAACGGTCGCGGTATCATCGTTACCGACTTTGCTGTTTCTCCCGAGGCTGTTCGCAAGTTGGTTTACACTCCCGAAATCTTCGTTATCGACCTCACTATCGGCGAGAAGAAAGTAAAGGCTGTGTTGAAAGACATTCAATTCCACCCCGTAAAAGACACTATCCTCCACATGGACTTCCTCGAGGTTTACGAAGACAAACCCATCTCTATGGAAGTACCTGTTAAGCTCGAAGGTCATGCCGAGGGTGTGAAAGCCGGTGGTAAGTTGCAACTCTCTATGAAGAAACTCCGCGTAAAAGCTATCTACAACAACATTCCCGAGCGTCTCGTTATCAACATCGACAACCTCGGTTTGGGCAAAACTCTCCAAGTGGGCGAGCTCAACTTCGAAGGTCTCGAGTTGACAAATGCCAAGAATGCTGTCGTTTGTGCTGTTAACTTGACTCGTGCTGCTCGTGGTGCCGCCGCTGCTGCAGCTGCCAAGAAATAATCCTACAACAAGATACATCTGAATGAAATATCTGATAGTAGGGTTGGGTAATATCGGAAACGAGTACGAGAACACCCGGCACAACATAGGATTTAATGTATTGGACGCTTTAGCAAAAGCGTCCAATACTGTTTTTACCGACCGTCGTTACGGCGCGGTTGCCGAGGTAAAGGTTAAAGGGCGCACACTTGTGTTGCTCAAGCCCTCGACATATATGAACCTCAGCGGCAATGCTGTGCGATATTGGTTGCAACAAGAAAAAATTCCCGTCGAGAACATGCTCATCATTGTCGACGACATCGCCCTACCCTTCGGCACACTACGCTTGCGACCCAAAGGCAGCGATGCCGGACACAACGGGCTCAAAGACGTAGCACGCGTAGTAGGCAACGAAAACTATGCCCGATTGCGATTTGGCGTAGGTGGCGACTTCCCTCGCGGTGCACAAGTCGACTACGTGTTGGGACAATTCCCGCCCGAACAACGCGAGCAACTTCCCGCCCGCATCGACGTGGCTTGCGATATCATCAAGAGCTTCTGCCTCGCAGGTATCGCTCTCACCATGAACCAATACAACAAGAAATAACATGCCCAAAGAAGTACGCATAGACAAGTGGCTGTGGGCAGTGCGCATATTCAAGACTCGCACCATTGCCACCGAAGCCTGCAAGAAAGGTCGCATATCGGTCGGAGGCGTTAACGTCAAGCCCTCGCGCACCATCAAAGCCGGCGATATCATCGACGTGCGCAAGCCGCCGGTTACATACACCTTCCGCGTACTCGATGTGGCTGAAAATCGAATGGGTGCCAAGCTCGTGCCCAACTTCTTAGAGAACATTACACCGCCCGACCAGTACGAACTGCTCGACATGATACGCATCAGCGGATTTGTCGACCGTCAGAAAGGTCTCGGACGACCCACCAAGCGCGAAGGTCGTGCACTACGAGAATTTACCGAAATGGATATGGGTGGCGATGGCTTCGACTTCGAGTTTGACTTCGACGACATCGACGACGACGAGTTATAGCATCATGCCAGCACAATGAGGCTTGCCGCCATAACAATCATTCCCACAACCATACCCCATATAGCAACGTGAGGCTTGCCATACTCTCGAGCCGCAGGCAGCAACTCATCTATCGAGATATACACCATAATACCCGCCACAGCAGCCAACACTCCGCCCAACACCACATCGTTCATAAACGGCATCAACACCAAGAACGCCAGCAGTGCACCCAACGGCTCCGACAAGCCCGACAACAGCGAATAGACAAAAGCCTTCTTCTTGCTACCAGTAGCATAGTATATAGGTATCGACACAGCAACACCCTCAGGTATATTGTGCAGCGCGATAGCCACAGCGATAGCAATACCTATCGAAGAATTACTCTCGGCAGCCATAAACGTGGCAATACCCTCCGGAAAGTTGTGTATGGCAATAGCCAGAGCAGTGAGGATGCCCATATGGTGCAACCGCGACTCACTACCCGGCACAGGAACATTCATATTCTCCACTCGGCGCATCTCGTGCGGGTTCTCAAACGAAGGCACAAGCTTATCTATCAAGCCTATAATACCCATACCCACAAAGAAAAAGAGTGCAGCACACACCTCACCCTCGCGCCCGCCAAGCGTGCTACCAAAGAGGCTGCGCGACTGGTCAAACAACTCGACAAACGACACATAAAGCATCACACCTGCCGACAATCCAAGTGTAAATGAGAAAAATCCGCGCGACGTGCGGTGTGCAAAAAAAGCTATAATACTGCCTATACCCGTAGCAAGACCGGCAAACAGTGTAAGTATAAATGCGTATAACATATGACGTAACTATTATTTTTTGATTGTCAAAATTAATAAATCCCCACCACAATACCAACAACAAAGCCAGTATAAATATTCGACAACAATAATTTGTTTTCACAACGACTTTTCGTTACCTTTGTCATTATGTTTCAACCATTGGCAGAAAGGCTTCGTCCCAAGAACCTCGACGAATACATCGGGCAAGAACACCTTGTAGGGCAAGGTGCAGTACTACGTCGCATGATAGAGAGCGGCAACATTGCATCATTCATCCTATGGGGACCTCCCGGCGTAGGCAAGACAACACTTGCACACATCATTTCGGTGCAACTCAAAGCGCCATTCTACACCCTCAGCGCCGTTTCGGCAGGCGTAAAAGAGGTGCGCGAAGTATTGGAACGCTGCAAGAACAACCTTTTCACCAAGGCGCGACCCATACTCTTCATCGACGAGATACACCGCTTCAACAAGTCGCAACAAGACTCGTTGCTTGCAGCCGTCGAGCAAGGCACAGTTACACTCATAGGCGCAACAACCGAGAACCCATCATTCGAGGTCATACGCCCCCTACTCTCGCGCTGTCAGGTTTACGTACTGCAATCGCTCGAAAAGCACCATTTAGAGACACTGCTGCAACGCGCCATCACCACCGATAGCGAGTTGAAAGAGCGCACAATCAACATTGAGCAGACCGATGCACTGTTCCGATACTCGGGCGGCGATGCACGCAAGTTGCTCAACATCATCGACCTCATTGCACAAGCCACACCCGAGGGCGAGCCCATCATATTCAACGACGAGATAGTAACCGAGAGGCTGCAACAAAACCCCGCCGCATACGACAAAAACGGAGAGATGCACTACGACATCATCTCGGCATTCATCAAGAGCATACGCGGCAGCGACCCCGATGCAGCCATATATTGGTTGGCACGCATGATCGAAGGCGGCGAAGACCCCGCATTCATTGCACGTCGATTGGTCATATCGGCTGCCGAAGACGTCGGACTGGCAAACCCCAACGCACTGCTACTCGCCAATGCCTGCTTCGACACCCTGCAAAAGGTAGGCTGGCCCGAGGGACGCATCATCCTTGCCGAGACAACCGTATACCTTGCCACAAGCCTCAAGAGCAACTCTACCTACCTCGCCATCGACGAGGCACTTGCATACGTCAAGCAAACCGGCAACCTACCCGTTCCGTTACACCTGCGCAATGCACCCACCAAGCTCATGAAGCAACTCAACTACGGCAAAGAATACAAATACGCACACGACTACCCCGGACACTTCGTCAACCAGCAATACCTACCCGACGAAGCACAAGGCAAGCAATTCTGGCACCCGCAACAATCACCCACCGAGCAACGCCTACTCGACACAATGCGCCACTTCTGGGGCAACCGCTACGACAACAAAGAGGAGTAATCTTCAACAAAGTTTTTATTTTCAAGGAAATTGTCAAAATTAAATTTTCAAGCTATATAATTTATTTCAATAATTAAACATGTCAAACATCATATTATAATAACTACTAATTCTATACTTAATAAATATTCTTATGATTTTATCATCTTTCGAATACCTGTTGTTTTTCCCTATAGTATTTTTATTGTATTGGTTTTTATTCAATAAAACTGCCAAGTTGCAGAATTTACTATTAATTATTTCGAGCCTCGTTTTTTACGGATTATGGGATGTCCGCTTTTTGGTTTTATTACTTATTACAGCATTTTCAACATTCTATATAGGTAAGTTAATAGACAAGGAAAACTTGAGTTCAAGAAATCGCAAATCATTATTAATAGGCGCAATAATACTAAACATAGGTATTCTTTTCTATTACAAATATTTCAATTTCTTTATTGATACAGTTTATTCAACAATCTATATTTTTAATAATAATTTTATAGGAAAGAGCACTTTAAACATACTACTTCCTGTGGGAATTAGTTTTTATACATTTTCTGCATTAAGTTACACCATAGATGTATATATGAAGAAAGTTAGAGCTACATCTGACCTTCTTGCATATCTCGCATATGTAACATTTTTCCCTTCTATATTAAGCGGTCCTATAAGTCGTGCCACACAACAATTACCTCAATATTTTGAGAAAAGAACTTTTGACTATAATTATGCTATAACAGCGATAAAATTGATTTTATGGGGTGTATTTATGAAAACTTGTATCGCTGACAATGTTAGTATTTATGTTGATTCTGTATATAATAATTTAGAACAACATAATGGAACAACTCTCTACATTGCAGCAATACTATATTCTATACAAATATATGCCGACTTTGCTGGATACTCGCTCATAGCAATAGGTTCAGGGAAATTATTGGGTATAAATCTACAAACAAACTTCATTCGTCCATATTTTTCAAAAAGTGTTACTGAATTTTGGAGAAAATGGCATATTTCTTTAACAACTTGGTTTAGGGATTACATATACTTCCCTCTCGGTGGAAATAGGGTTTCCAAGCTCCGATGGATACTCAATACTATGGTCGTATTTATTTTAAGTGGTTTATGGCACGGTGCAGCATGGACATTTATAATATGGGGTACATTACATGGTCTAATGATGGTTATTGAACGATTAATATATGGCAATAAATTAAAAAATATTAGCGACAAACTCACATTCACAAACGTAATAAGAATAATTACAACTTTTAACATAGTTACTTTTGCATGGATATTCTTCCGCATTAATTCTTTATCAGATGCTCTTTATATTATCAAAGAAATATTTTCTAATATTGGTACCCCTTTCATAGACATTTCAACATTACTTGTATCATTTATGGGTATTATTATTATGACTATGAGAGATGCTGTGCATGAATGGAACATCCCAATACATTTATTGCATAATAAAAATACAATCATTAGATATACCACTTGTATTTTACTTATATGTTATATCCTATTATTTGGAGCCCTTAGTGGAGGTTCTTTTATTTATTTTCAATTTTAATTACTATGAAAGATATTTATAAATTTCTCATATCATGCTCCATTGTAATATTGAGCGTTTGGGTCATGGATATATGTATTGACAAAGTTCTTTTTAAACTAATGTCAAATCTACCTAATGACGGAACAGAAACCAGTAGAACATACTTTTCTCTATATGAAGTTGATACCCCTATTATCATTGTAGGATCATCAAGAGCATCACATCACTACATTCCTTCTATGATAAAAGACTCATTACAAAAAGAGACTTACAACATTGGTCGAGATGGCTGTTTCTTTAGGTATAATTGTTGCATAAATCAATTTATTACTAAAAGGTACACTCCCGAAATAATAATATGGGAATGTAGTGAAACAGATTTATTTTATTCAAACGACAATAGATTACAATCATTATACCCATTCTATAACCGAAATGATATTGTAACAAAAATTATTAATGAGTCAGAAACAGAGAAAAGAAAAGTGCAATTACAATCAAAATTATATAAATACAATTCTATTGCTCTTAAAATCTTAACTCGTAGTTTAATACGCAGCAAAAATGAAGACAAACGTATGGGGTATCAACCTCTTGCACCAAGCAGGTTAAAAACCGACCTAACACTTAATATTGATTCAATTCCTAATGAAGAAATAGACCAAACAAAAGTAAATCAATTACGAACTACTTTAGAGCAGATTACATCAAATGGAACAAAGTTATTTATTTTCATTTCTCCAAAATATAAGCTGTTAGACGAAAGTAAAACTAATACTTCTTTAGAAATGATGCGAAAAGTTTGTAATGAATACAATGTACCAATCTTTGACAACCGTCAATTAACTGAATTTTATGAACATCCCGAGTATTATAAAGATGCAACACATTTAAATAATATTGGTGCAGAAAGATACACTGAAATAGTTATTGAACAATTAAAACCATATATTTATAACAATTAAGGTTAGTAAAAACTACGTCCATGAATAAAATAAACGCTAAGTAAATTAATACTTAGCGTTTATTTTATTACCATATCTACTATCTTACTTTATACCCATCTTCTTGCGGAGGTCTTTAGAGATGGCGTTTTTGTTTACAACGATGCTTATTGTTTTGTAACGGAAGTAAGGTACCGATGCATAGTAGTAACCGTCGTAACCGTTGGCTGTGCTCCATGAGTTTTTCACCTTGTAGTACTCATTGCCTATTTGGTCTACAGCCTTACCTACGAGCAACATACCATGGTCGTCGGTAGTTTCGTAGTTGTCATAACCCTCTTGGCGCAACTCTTGTGTTACATCAAGTTCTTTGCCCGGTTTCTCAAGTTTATAGAGGGCATCCTCACGCTCTTTATCGGTCATCTTCGACCAGTTGAGCCACTCGCCTTCGCTCATGTCGTCGCTCTTCTTCTCGGCGGGACATACCATAAAACCTTTCTTGCGGTTGAAGCCTTTCTCACTCACGTCGGCAGCCCACAATACGCTGTAACCACCTTCGATAGCTTCGTCTACAATCTTTTGCAACTCATCGAGGGGCACGTTATACGACATACCATGCAACCAGTTGTCTGGCACCTCAACAGCAAATTGGGTGTAGAAAGGATGATGAGTAAAAGACGATACACATACATAATCGTCCATATTCAAGCCAAGCGATGCTGCATAGCTCTCGGGGGTATACTCCTTACCTTCGTATGTAAATGTTGCGGGCACTTCACCAAGATATGCATCAATGATACCGGCGGCTGCTTTGCTCCATGCAGTAGTGGGTTTCTTACCGGCGGCAATAGACTCACCAAAGCTGCGCATCACGCGGTCGAGCTCATTGTGGTTGTGCTTGTCATAACCATAGTTCAACCCTTTGTAAGCCTCCTCGGGTACAAGACCATAGTTGCTTGCCACATAGGGCACATCTACAACACCGCCACCACCGGCAAGCTCGCATGTAGCATGGTAGCGCACAAAACGCTCTACCTTGTCAAGATAGCAATGGCGAACAATCCACATTTCCGACAAGTCGACCTCGGGTTTTCCCATACGCAACAACTCATTTTCGAGCAATGCAATACCGGCAAAACTCCAGCATGTACCCGATTGTGCTTGGTTTTTGATAGGTGTTGTGGGCAAAAATTTGGTATCGGTAAACACATAACCTTCGGGTTCGGCTACCTTTGTGGTGTCGGCAGTTTGTGCAGCAGCACTAAACATGGGCAGCGACAAAGAGAGGGCAAGCGCCCAAGCGAAATTTTTCATAATAATTAGTTATTTAGGTTTTGGGGTTAAACTTTACTATAGACCTACGGTCTAATATTGTGCAAAGTTAAGATATTTATTGAAAATAAAATCACTATCTTTGCTAAAAACAAATGCAGGTTATGAAAAAGTCTATCTATCGCACGCTGTGCGCACTCATTATATCGGTAGTTACGGTCGCCACTTCAATGGCACAAGAGCCCTACTACACCCGCACCTTCGACTTCCAATGGCGCACGCCACAAGTGTATGTCGAGGACAATCCGTTGGCACCACCCATCATCACGCTGGGCGAGGCAAACCGCATCGTCATATCGTTCGACCAATTGACCGAAGATGTTACTTACTTGCGATACCGCATACTGCATTGCGATGCCGACTGGACACCATCGCAACTCTCGGAGCTCGAGTTTCTCGACAGCTCCAACTATAACGATGTTACCGACTATGCCTACTCGTACAACACGTTTGCACACTACGTCAACTATCGCGTTGCTCTGCCCAACGACCAAGTACAATTTACCAAGTCGGGCAACTACGTTGTGCAGTTCTATCCCGAGAACACCAACGACATTGTTGCGCAAGCCTGCTTCAGCGTAACCGAGCGTAAAGTGAACGTTGCTGCACATGCCACATCGCGCACCGACATGGGCTACAACGACCAATATCAGCAAGTCGATATCGCTGTGGCGCACCCATACTACAACATACAAAGCCCCTTCAACGACCTCAAGGTTGTTGTTACGCAAAACGGCAGACACGACAATGCGGTTACCGTTACACGCCCCATGCGCATCATGAACAGCGAGATTATATACGAGCACAACCGCGACCTCATCTTCCCCGCCGGAAACGAATATCGCCGTTTTGAAATGGTTTCAGTAAGCTATCCGGGCATGAATATTGCAGGGTTGGAATACTACGAGCCATACTACCACGCATCGCTCAACATCGACTATCCGCGCGACAACAAAAACTATCTCTTCGACCAGACACAGCACGGACGTTATGTCATCCGCGAGAGCAATGCCGAGGATAGCTCGTTAGAGGCAGACTATATCGCCGTACACTTTACCCTCGCCACCGACAAGATAATGGGGGGCAACGTTTACATCGACGGCGAGTTGACCAACCACATCTACGACGAAAACTCTATCATGCAGTATAACGAAGAGATGCAACAATACGAGCGTGTGCTGCTACTCAAGCAAGGCTCATACAACTATATGTATGCTTTCGTACCCGACGGCAGCCGTCAAGCCACACTTGCCCCCACCGAAGGCAACCACTACGAAACAGTAAACCAATACATCGTCAAGGTATATCACCGACCGCCCGGCGCACGATACGACCGCCTCATCGGCACAACAATTTGCTACTCGGGCAAATAATTCCAAATTATTTTGTACCTTCGCACTGTTGTATGATTTCCGACAAAGTACATATCATAGAGCTACCCACGATACGCGACTATCGTGGCAACCTCTCTATTGCAGAGAGTGGCGAAGTTGTACCCTTCGATATAGCCCGCACCTATTGGATATACGACGTTCCGGGCGGAGCTCACCGTTCAGGACACGCCTTCCGCACTCAACACGAGTTTATCGTAGCACTATCGGGTAGCTTCGATGTTATCCTCGACAACGGCATCGAGCGCAAGCGCTATCACCTATGCCGCTCGCACTACGGGCTATACGTGCCCAACATGATGTGGCGCGAATTGGACAACTTCTCTACCGGCTCGGTAGCTATGGTACTCAGTTCGACTCAATACGACCCCAACGACTATATCGAAAACTACGAAGACTACTGCAACCAACTATCACATGAAGAGTAACGCACTATATAAGGTCGACGACTGCAAGGTATCGGCTCTGCCCAAGCACATGCGCCCCAACGGAAACCTCACCGTTGCCGAGCATCCTGCATCCATTCCCTTCGACATCAAGCGCGTTTACTACCTCTACGATATTCCCGCCGGCGAGGAGCGTGGCGGACACGCGCACAAGCAGTTGCAGCAACTTGTTATAGCCGTCAGCGGTAGCTTCGATGTCATTATCGACGACGGTACAGAACGCCGCACCGTAACACTCAACCGTCCCTTTGCCGGGCTGCACATACGCCCCGGTATATGGCGCGAGCTCAACAACTTCTCGTCGGGCGCTGTATGCCTTGTACTTGCTTCGGAACACTACGACGAGAGCGATTACATACGTGATTATAAAGACTTCATACAATACACAAAGGAGGCTGAGCGATGAAACAATACAACCTGCTATCGTTACAACGCCTCAATGCACCATACGCTCACGAGCTCAAGGAGGCAGCCGCTCGGGTCATCGACTCGGGGTGGTATCTTCGTGGCAAAGAGACCGAGGCTTTTGAGAGCGAAATGGCAGCATACCTCGGCACACCTCATGTCGTAGGCGTTGCCAACGGGTTGGATGCGCTACGCCTCATATTCAAGGCATACATGGCTATGGGTCGCCTACAACCGGGCGACGAGGTGATAGTTCCTGCCAACACATTCATAGCATCGGTATTGGCTATCACCGACAACAACCTCACCCCAATATTTGTCGAGCCGGCAGTTGCAACACACAACCTCGACACCGAGCTTTTGCAACAAGCCATCACACCGCGCACCCGCGCCATACTCGTCGTACACCTCTACGGACAAGTATGTTGGGACAACACCCTGCAAGAAGCAGCACGCCGGCACAACCTGCTCATCATTGAAGACAACGCACAAGCCTTGGGTGCGCGTACACCCGACGGCAAGCGCACCGGCACGCTGGGCGATGCAGCAGGTACAAGCTTCTATCCCGGCAAGAACCTCGGCGCATTGGGCGATGCCGGTATGGTAACAACCCACGACGAGCAGTTGGCACAACACATACGTGCCATGGCAAACTATGGCGGCAGCCAACGATATGTCTACCAACACCAAGGGCTCAACAGCCGCATCGACGAGCTGCAAGCCGCAATGTTGCTCGTAAAACTGCCCTACCTCGACTGCGAGAACACTCGTCGCAGCGAGATAGCACAGCTATACAACACGCTTGTCGACAACCCACACATCACGTTGCCACAACAACCACTCGCGGCACAAGCCCACGTATGGCATCAGTACATCGTGCGCACACCCCACCGCGAAAAGTTCATGCAACACATGCAACAATGCGGCATAGAAACGGGCATACACTACCCCATCCCACCACACAAGCAAGAGGCATACAAAGAGTACAACCACCTTGCGCTACCCATAACCGAGCAACTCGCCAACGAAGTAGTGAGCCTGCCCATAGCCCCCTACCTCACCGACGACGACATACACTACATTGCCAACGCAATAAACCAATTCAGCATATAATAATCACCAAATACAAGCAAATATGAAAACCCCACAAGAACTCATTGACGAACTCATAAAACTCGCGTTCACCGAAGATATAGGCGACGGCGACCACACCACGCTCTGCTGTATTCCCAACACCGAGGTAGGCAAGCAGAAACTACTCATCAAGGAAGAAGGCATCTTGGCAGGTGTCAACATTGCACGACAAGTAATCAACTACTTCGACCCCGAGTTGGAAATGACAACCTACATCGAAGACGGCGCACACGTTAAGCCCGGCGATGTAGCCTTCATCGTATCGGGTCGCGTACAATCGCTCCTGCAAGTAGAGCGCACCATGCTCAACATCATGCAACGCATGAGTGGTATCGCCACCACAACCAGCAAATATGTCAAGTTACTCGAAGGCACAGGCACTCGCGTACTCGACACACGCAAGACTACCCCCGGCATGCGCATGCTGGAAAAAGAAGCTGTCAAGATAGGTGGCGGTGTCAACCACCGCATAGGCTTGTTCGACATGATACTGCTCAAAGACAACCACGTCGACTTTGCCGGTGGCATCGAGAATGCCATTATTCGCGCACAAGAATACCTCAAGTCCAAAGGCAAAAACCTCAAGATTGAGATTGAAGTTCGCAACATGGATGAGCTGCGCGAAGTATTGCGCGTAGGTGGTGTAGACCGCATCATGCTCGACAACTTCTCTACCGACCTCACCCGCGAGGCAGTAAAACTCATCGACCACCGCTACGAAACCGAGTCGTCGGGCGGCATCACCATCGACACCATTCGCTCATACGCCGAGTGTGGCGTCGACTTCGTATCGGTAGGTGCTCTCACCCACTCGGTAAAAGGTCTTGACATGAGCTTCAAAGCCTGCGATTGAAAGTCTGTAATTGAAAATATATAGCTTAGTGTAGTCAGCCACAATGCGTGTGGCTGACTATTTTTTTCTATCCGGTTTCAGTAGGAATTTGCAGCTATTTTAGCCACTACAACCGCCACTCCATTTCTTACGGTGTAAACCAACACGATACATTATTAATTTGCGATTCACTGCCTATAAATTATCTTTGCAATATATAAACATCAAATACATAGATACCATGAAATTATCCTTACAAGAGCTTGCTGCCATCTATAAGTTAGTCTCTAACATTATAACGGCAGACGAAGAGATAAAAAGCGAAGAGGTCGATGTCCTTTACGATTTTTTTGAAAGCGTTGGGGCGTATCACGAAGGTATGGTAGATAAAATAATAGAAGTGAGCGACAACCAACTGAGCACAGAAGATGCCACTACGATTGTAGCCCATTGCGATGCCGACACCAAACAGATTGTTGCCAACCTCTTGGCAAAGGTAGCCGGTTGCGACGGCGAGATATCGCCTCAAGAGGTCGAAATACTCAATACCCTCAAAGAAATATGCGAGTTGCCCGACCCCATTGCAGACAAGGACGACGACGACGATGAAACAATTATCCCGGCATTCATCATCGCACGCTCAAACGGAATAGCAGAACTATTCCAAACCGAAACCACCGACTACCAACCGCTCGAAGCCGAACTTGCAGCAAAAATCGGCGCCCAACGATTGGAAGTTGTACGCTACACAGCACCGCTCAATGCCATATCGCAACACGTAGGGCTTACCGACCATCACCTTGTAATGCTTGTCGACCGCAACGGATATGCACGTAGCGATGCCGGCGACAACATGACAGGCACTATCCTATACGGCGCGGGCTACGAAATCATGGGCGATATCATCTTTGCTCTCGAGTCGGACAGCGGATACAAGCTTTCGGGCATAGTAGAGTCAAACACGCTTCTCAATAACATATATAATACTATAAACAATGCCGTAGGCGGGCTATTAAAAACTAAATAAATATGAAATTCATGAAAAGGGACTTTTGGGCAATACTCAAAGCAGGAAATGTTTTTATTGCTCAAAGTGATAATCCAAGTGAGGCGGCTGCCAAGAAACTCATTTATGGTCTGGCACAATTTGTCCCCGAAGACGAAATTCAGAGCGTATTTCTCTTATCGCGACACCTCGATTTCGACACAGCGGTTGCAGCTATTGCACAACTCGGCGAGGAGGAGTACAAATGGGCAGGGCAACTGCTTTATGAAGTATGCACTGTTGATGGCGAAATGAATGAAGCACAGAAAAAACTCTGGGATCGTTTCTTCGAAATCTATTGGGAATATAACGACTATAACAAAGCGTGATATAACACCAAGTATAATCGCTATAACTCAATCCTTCATACAACAACAAGGCGCATCCACTATCAGATACGCCTTGTTCTATTATATACGTTCAGGTATATTCTTACTTGCTCAACTGCTCGTGCATAGCAGCAGCAGCACGACGACCATCACCCATGGCAAGGATAACGGTAGCACCACCACGCACGATATCGCCACCGGCATAGAGGTCGGGCAGACAAGACTGCATGGTAGCCTCGTTCACCACGATAGTACCACGACGGCTTATCTCAAGACCTTCAATAGCATTGGGAATAAGCGGGTTGGGCGATACACCAACGCTCACAATTACGGTGTCAACGGGTATATTCTCGATAGCACCCTCAACAGGCACAGGTGAGCGACGACCACTCTCGTCGGGCTCGCCAAGTTCCATACGTTGCAAGCGCATGGTCGTTACACGACCATTCTCATCGCCGAGATACTCGATAGGATTGTGCAGTGTGAGGAACTCAACACCCTCCGCCTTGGCATGCTCAACCTCCTCTTTACGAGCAGGCATCTCATCCTCGCTACGACGATAGATAATCATGGCACGCTCGGCACCCAAGCGACGAGCAGTACGCACCGAGTCCATGGCAGTGTTACCACCACCTATCACAGCAACATTCTTGCCACTCAATACAGGAGTATCCCAATCGGCACGCGCAGCACCCATCAAGTTGACACGAGTGAGGTACTCGTTGCACGACATGATACCAATGAGGTTCTCACCCGGTATATTCATAAAGCGAGGCAAACCCGCACCACTTGCTACAAAGATACCTTTGAAGCCCATTTCGTGCAAGTCGTCATACGACAAGGTTTTACCCACAATGCAGTCGGTAATAAATGTTACACCCATCTTGCGCAAGGTGTCAATCTCTACATCGACAAACTTGTTGGGCAAGCGGAACTCGGGAATACCATACTTCAACACACCACCTATCTCGTGCAGTGCCTCAAACACAGTAACATCATATCCGAGTTTCACCATATCACCGGCAAACGAAAGTCCGGCAGGACCCGAACCCACAACAGCTACCTTCACACCATTGGCAGGAGCACAAGCAGGCACTTCGCCTGTACCATGCTCACGTGAATAGTCGGCAGCAAAACGCTCCAAATAGCCGATTGCGACGGGTTGTTTTTTCAATTTCTTCAGATAGAAGCATTGCGACTCGCATTGTTTCTCTTGCGGACACACACGACCACACACTGCGGGCAACGCACTTGTCTCTTTCAACGTTGCAGCTGCTTGCAGATACTCGCCCTTCTCTATATGCTTGATAAAAGTAGGGATATTGATACCTACGGGGCAACCGGTCATACACAAAGGCTCGGGACAGTCCAAGCAACGTTTGGCTTCGAGCAACGCTTGCTCCTCGGTAAGACCTTGGTTTACCTCTTCATTACAAGTGATACGATAGGCAGCATCCAACTCGGGCATTACAACACGAGGTATATCGGTGCGCTCTTTGGCTTTCATGCTTTTGCGTAACTCATCGCGCCATGCTTCGTTGCGACGAGCAGTTATATCTTCCATGTTCATCTTTGTGCCTCCTCTGTTATTCTAATTCTTTATATGAACGAAGTCGCATCATCAACTCGTCGAAATCTACTTGGTGTGCATCAAACTCAGGACCGTCGATACATACAAAGCGCAACTTTCCACCTACGGTTACACGACATGCTCCACACATACCTGTACCGTCCACCATGATAGCATTCAACGACACTACGGTAGGTATGTTGTATTGAGCTGTAAGCTTCGATACAAATTTCATCATCACTGCCGGACCGATAGCCACACATTGATCTACTTGCTCACGCTTGATGATTTGCTCAACACCCTCGGTAACAAGACCCTTTGTTCCGTACGAACCATCGTCGGTCATGATTATCACCTCGTCGCTGCTGGCTCTTATCTCATCTTCCAAGATAATCAAGTCTTTGCTACGTGCAGCCAACACGCTGATAACGCGGTTGCCGGCAGCCTTCATTGCTTGCACAATGGGCAAGAGAGGTGCTACACCCACACCACCACCGCAGCACACTACGGTGCCTACCTTGGCAATATGTGTAGCCTGACCCAACGGTCCTACTACATCGGCAATATAATCTCCGGGATTGAGTTTACACAACTTTACAGTAGAATTTCCTACTGTCTGAACAACAAGTGTGATTGTTCCTTTCTCTACATCTGCTCCGGCAATGGTCAACGGTATACGCTCACCATGCTCATCGGTACGCACTATAACAAAGTGTCCGGCTTTGCGAGCCTTTGCAATCAGCGGTGCCTCGATTACGAGCTTCACTACTCGGTCGGAGAAATACTCCTTACTTACAATTTTGTTCATTTCTGTGTTATATGATTGTGTTACAATTATCGTATTGCAAAATTAAGGTTCACAGGGCGGCATCATGCCACTAAAATGCAAAGATAGAACTTTTTTGTTACACTCGACACTTTTTGCAATAAAACATAAAAAAGAATTTCGCCTACACCTATACACACAGTACAAATGTGGGGTGTTGCACTGACATCGGCACACCCCACATTCGGCAGTTTACTTCTCCCTCTCGTACATGGTAGGCATCGGATTGCCACGACGGTCGTTATCTTTCTTCAACTCATTGATCGTTGTCGAACGCAGATTATCTTCGCTTCGACGCAACATATCGTACAAGGCATTATACATATGGTCGGCATCGACGTCTTTCAAATAATTTCGAGGTTCTGCCTGTCGTGAGGCACGCTCTTCTATCCGCCTCAACCAGTCTTCGTAGTTCTTGCTATGTTGCGTGGGTATTCTTCGGCGCATATCTTCAGGCAAAATCGTTTTGCCGGCTTGGTACAAGTCGCGTTCATAGTCGGCTTGTTTTTCGTATGTTTTGCCCAGACCAAAGTGTCCAAGTGCCTCATGGCGTAGTATGGCTGGAAGGTTCTCGGCTTTTGCGCTGTCCAACTGGTCGAGAACAACATCTATTGTATTGTTGTTGGTCGTAAAGGCATACGATTTAATCACCTCGGGATCTTTTTCCAAATCGGGTGGCAAGTCGGACAACTTGGCATAAACGTTCACCGGAATACCCATCTGTGCTGCCATCTCTTGCACAATTCGGCTTTGCTCTTGATACGCCTCTTCGGGATGTTCCTTTTTCATCTGTTGGGCATTTTCCCACTGCGACTTATAACTTGACATCTGCTCTTCGGTAAAGTTCCAATCATCGGTAAGAGGTTCGGTAGCACCACTCTTGTGAGCCTTTCTATACGACCCTGTACTGATGTTTTCAACCGGCAGTGTTGCCGCACTTGCGCCTTCGGGGGTAACGACATTACCCTCTACATATACTTTGCCATCTTTATTCTTGCGCATTTGTGTAGGACGAAACTCCGATATGGGCAGTCGTTTTTCATCGGTAACGTGAGTGGTATTACTGCCATAGAAGATGTCGTCCCGTCTATTGCGCTGATGGTGCAATATTCTCGGTTGCAAGGCTTTAGCACCTGCACCCTGCGCTGCTCCTGCCATAGCACCTCCAACAGCACTACCGATGATATTCTTCAACTCGGGCATTTCATCGGTATAGATACTCTTCTCTGCCTCTAATGCCGCCGACGACAATCCGCCATCTATTGCCGACTGCTTTACATAGTCGGAGTTAATTTTCGCCCACTTGTCTCGCTCTTGCTTCATCACATTGCGGGTCATGGTGTTAAACTCGGCTTGCGCAACAGGATTGTCCATGATTGCTTTTTTTAATTGATTACTTACCGCTTTCTCGGCTGCCGGAGCTATCTCACCAAATACTTTCGACCCCATCAAAGCATTCATAATGACATCGGTAGCAACCGAGGCTGTTGTATAAGCAAAACGACGTTCTTCATCAATCTTCTTGCCGGTGGCTTTCTCATAGGCATCCATCTCCATATTGGCTTGTGCGCCGCTCTTGGCTGCATCGAAAAACATCAAACCGCCACCCACAGCAGTGCCCGCCGGTGCGCCACCCAACGCAGTAGCAACAATGGCAGGCAATGCCGTAGTGGTAATATTGGCTATTGCTGCACCGGCAGTACCCAAGCCTTTTGGACGGGGCAAACGGCTATTTTCTTCTACTATCTTACGCTGCTCGTTTTCTATACGCTCTCTCTTCTCGGGGTCCTTCGTAAAAATCTTTTGTGCCTCTTTTCCAATGTATTTCCACGCATGCCCCGACCCCTCAAGAGCAACCTTGACACCATCCGTAAAGCTATCGGCTCGTCTTTCGGCAGGCACACCTCGGGGCTTGGGTACCACTCGTGTATTATCATTTTCTGCTACATGAGCTTTCACATCATTAAAATACACCAACTCGGCTTTACTGTCAGGCTCTAACACACCATTTATAATTTTGCCTCTATAAATAGCATAATCTTTGACGGGTTCATAGCCATCATACTCACCTTCAGTATAAATATGAGGAAAATACTCAATATATTTTTTCGATGCATAAATCGGGGCTTCGGATTCATATTCCTCTGAAGAAATATCACTTACACCAATTAAGCCATTATCTCTTACACTCTCTGGGATATTTCCTGCCGAGATATTATTATTCATTTCATCAAACATATAGCACTATCTGATTAAATAATTCAACAACTCGTTTACATAATCTGTAAACACACTCCACACTCTGCAACGCGCCATAAAAGCATCGGCATCATTCTCATTGCGAGGCACATACCACGAGTACAACATACGGTACAAGCCCTTGCGATAGGTAGGTGCTTTGTTGCAACGTACACAACTACACATCTGCTGCAACACTTGACGCACATCGCCGGTATCTACACACTCATGCGCATGTTGGGCACGCCATTGCGGCAGCAAATCCAACACGTTTTCACTCTTGATTTCTTTCTTTTTATCCATAAACTTCGGCTATTAAATGGGTATCACAATGTAGGCATACTCATGCTGTTGAGCGACTTCTGCAAATAGGGCGACAGGAAACTGTTCAATCCTGAATAGGCATCGCCTTGCAACTTCATCTTCTGGTTGTAATAGTTCATCATACCACCATGCAGATATTCGTTCAACTTGTTGCGCGTATTCTCATAGTTCAGCAAATGCCTTTCCTTGTTCTGTGCATCGGCACTTGCAAGAGTTCCTATCACTTCATCGAGCGCCTTGTTATTAGCTTTCTGCACAGCAGCAATATTCTGCCCCGTAGCACCGGTAACTACCGACGTGTTGCGCAATGCCCTACTCTGCTCGTTGAGCTGCTCCTGCACACGCTTCAACATGTTTCGCGCCGAGGGTGTCTCCAAGAAGTTACGGTAATAGTTTCTGTTGAACAACGAGGTAGCATTATTCAACTGCTCTTTTACATACTTCTGCTGCATGTCGAGTTGCTTATCGAGGTAGTCATTTTGATGACCCAATGCAACATTTTGCGACAACATACCCAATGTCGAGCCTAACAAATAATTCAACATATTTTTTTCACTTTTTCATTTTATAGCATCACAACGCAAAGGTCGCACTCTATCTTTGCCATCAGATGCGATAAAAAGAAAAACCCTTTACAATAGCTTATAAACAACATTTATCAATTATGGAAGAAAAAAATTTCAAAGCCGATGCCTCAATTCTTGCCAAGCAAAACGAGGCAATACATATCTGTTACGATCGCCTGCTCGACATGCTGCGCGAGACAACCAACGAAACTACTATTATGAAATGTATCGAAACCATCCGCAAGGACATGAGCGCCATCATGGCTCCATCGTCGGGCAAGCAGAACGCCATAACCGACACTTGCAGCCGCGTGGCTGAGATAGAAAAACAACTCAAAAAACTTTAACCATTATGTATAACAACACAACAAGCATACAAGCCGTTATCGACGAAAACAAGCAACGACAATCGGCACAAAAGTCGCCCTACAACCCCGCCACCGGCGAGGGGTGCTTGCACAAGCGCACAATGGTATATCTGCCCGATGCGCCTATACCTCAACAATATGTGCCCGCGCGTATGTTGCATGAGTGTAATTGGACTCGATTGCTGGCTCAAGCTGGCAGCATGGATGCATTTATTGTCAACACCCTGCAACGCAAGGTAACTCAACAACTCCGCAGCGACATCTGGTCGCTGTGGATTAAGGAGCGCATCCGTTACGACTTTGAGTTCTGGGCAGCCATGTTCATCAAGATTAAAGACAAGCTCGGGCAAGAGGATATACCCTTTATCCTCAACCGACCACAACGTCGTTTCTTGGCAATGCTCGAAGAGCAACGCACTGCCCTCAAGCCCATACGCATCATCATGCTCAAGGCGCGACAATGGGGCGGTTCTACCCTCACACAAGTATATATGGCATGGATACAACTTGTGCACTTGCGCAACTGGAACAGCATCATCTGCGCACACCTCAAAGATGCCGCCGGCAACATCAAAGGTATGTATACAAAGCTGTTGGACAACTATCCGGCATGGCTGCTCAACAGCAACGAGCAGCCGCGTTTTCAACCCTTTGAGCGCTCTGCCAACTCATCTGTTATAGCTACACGCGGTTGCAAAGTTACCATCTGCTCGTCCGAGTCGCCCGAGGCTACTCGTGGCAACGATGCCGCTATGGCACACCTCAGCGAGGCGGCGTTCTGGAGCGACACACCGGCACACACACCCGAGAGCCTTATACGCTCTATTTACGGCAGTATTGCCATGCTACCCCACTCGTTGGTTGTCATAGAGAGCACCGCCAACGGCACCGGTGGCTACTTCCACCGCGAGTACCTACGCGCCAAGCGCAACGAGAGCGACAAGAAGGCTATATTTGTGCCTTGGTACGAGATAGAGATGTATCGCCGGCAGCTCGACGAGCCGGAGGCTTTCGTATCATCACTCGACACATACGAGCAATGGCTGTGGCAAAAGGGCGCTACGCTCGAGGCTATAGCATGGTATCGTGCCAAACGCCGAGAATATGCCCAACACGCCGATATGATGGCTGAATATCCGTCGGACGAAACCGAGGCGTTTGCGCACTCGGGCGAGCGCGTGTTCGATGCCATGGCGGTCGACAGGCTACGACAAAACTGCCACGCACCCATCGCCACAGGCGACATTACAGGCAAGCAACTTACCGGGCGACAGGCTCTCTCGGACATAGAATTTGTTGCCGAGCAAAACGGACTCTTGCACGTATGGGAGATGCCTCAAAACGACATCGAGATACGCAACCGATACATCGTAGCGGTAGATGTAGGCGGACGCTCGAGCAAAGCCGACTACTCGGTTATTGCCGTATTCGACCGTAGCCGATTGCTCTGCGACAACGTCGTGGAACTTGTGGCGCAATGGCGTGGACACATCGACCACGACCTGCTGGCATGGAAGGCGGCACAGATAGCCACCTTCTACAACAAGGCTCTGTTGGTTATAGAGAGCAACACACTCGAGACATCGTGCGACGACACTCGCTCGACCTACATTCTCGACACCATTGCCGGGCAGTACAACAACCTTTATGCACGACAGGCGGTAGGCGACGAAATAAATCCGTCGGCACCTACCCGTTGGGGTTTCCACATGAACCGCAACACCAAGTCGGCTCTTGTCAACACAATGATAAATGCACTGCGCAACAACAGCTACATCGAGCACGACGAGCTGGCTTGCCACGAGTTTGACGTATTCGAGCGCAAGCACAACGGCAGCTTCGGGGCACAAGAGGGCGAACACGACGACATTCTCATCACTCGCTGCATAGGCTATTTCATTGCACAGGAAGAACCCACCAACGTGGTCAAGTACAACCGCAACCGATACATCACGCCCATAAGCGAAGCATCTTTCTGACACCGGCGAACAAAAATGCATCAAACACGTTGTTTTAAAAAGAGATTTTCTCGATTATAAACATCAATTTTTCAAGACTATGGCAAAAGAAAGTGTAGCAATCATCAAAGAAAGAATTAACGTCGAGACCATACTGCAACAACTCAACATGGCACTTGCCGAGGAGTGGCTCGCATTCTATCAGTATTGGATAGGTGCAGCAGTAATTAAAGGCGCAATGCGTGGCGACGTACAGCGCGAGTTTGAGCAACATGCCATGGAAGAGTTTCAGCACGCCAAACTCATAGCCGACCGCATCATTCAACTCGAAGGCACACCGCTGCTCAATCCTACTCAATGGTTTGAACATGCTGCCTGCCCATACGACGAGCCCGACGGCGACTTTGAGGTTACAAGGCTGTTGTTACAAAACATCTCTTCGGAGCGATGCGCCATCACACGATACCAAGCCATTGCGCACCTTACCGAGGGTAAAGACTTCACAACGTGCGACTTGGCAAAGCGTATCCTCGCCGAGGAAGAGGCGCACGAACAAGAGTTGCAAGACTTTCTCGAAGATGTGAAGATGCTGTGTAACGGCACTTGTTGCCACGAGCATTGACTTTGGCGGCAATCCTACGACCCACCGCAAAAAAACAGAGCCTCACAGTTGTGTGTTCGGCGCAAAATCACTACCTTTGTTTTCCACTATAAAACACATTTTTTATGTCGATAAACAAAGTAATTTTGGTGGGTCACGTAGGAGCCGACCCCGAAGTAAGATACCTCGAAAAAGGAGTGTGCGTAGCACGACTGCGCTTGGCAACAACCGAGCGCGGATATACCGCCGCCAACGGCTCGGAAGTACCCGACCGTACCGAGTGGCACAGCATCGTATTGTGGCGCGGATTGGCAGAGATTGCCGAAAAATATGTACGCAAAGGCACTCAAATCTATATCGAAGGCAAGTTGCGCACAAGCCAATGGAACGACCAGAATGGTGTAACTCACTCGCGCACCGAGATTGTTGCCGACAGCATGGAGCTGCTCGGTACTCGTCGCCCCGACACACCGGCTCAACAATAAAATATTTGTATCACAACCCCTACACACCCTCATCCACTTGAAGTATCGCATTACAGCACGGCATACACATGGTTGCAGCATCGACCTGCCCGCATCAAAGAGCATTGGCAATCGCGCCCTGCTCATAGGCGCATTGGCAGGATGCCTGCACGATGTCGTGTTGCCTACACTGTGCGACGACACGCGAGTGATGCTTGATGCTCTATCAACCCACAGCAGGGTTATTGATGTGCACAACGCCGGTACTGCCATGCGTTTTCTCACTGCATACTTCAGTTGCCTGCCCGGCGAGCATATCTTGACAGGTACGCCTCGCATGCAGCAACGCCCCATCGGCACACTCGTAGATGCACTGCGCGAGGTGGGTGCAAAGATTACCTACGAAGGCACAGAGGGCTATCCCCCACTGCGCATCGAGGGTAGCAAGTTGTGCGGTGGCAACATCGTTATGAGAGGGGATGTCAGTTCGCAATTTATCTCGGCAATACTCATGGTTGCCCCCTACATGAGCAAGGGGCTGCAACTGACTATCGTAGGCGAGGTACTATCGCAACCCTACATAGCTATGACCATAGATGTGATGCGACATTGCGGAGCGAATGTCAATTGCCAAGGCAACACCATTACGGTAGCACCTATACCATACAACAAGGCGCTGAGAGATGTTGAGAGCGATTGGAGCAGTGCATCATATTGGTACGAAGTAGCCTATTTAAATAGTTCGCAATACCAACTCAACGGACTGCAAAACTATTTTATTAGTCCGCAAGACTATCCCAAACAGGGCGATTGCAAGGTAGCATACTACTACAATTTATTGGGCGTAAAAACAAGCTACAATACATCAGGGGTAACAATTACGACCGACGAAAGCCACCGCTTGGCAGGGCTTGTCGAACTAAATCTTCAAGACAACCCCGACCTTGCGCAGACTATTATAATAGGATGTCTGCTCAAAGATCAACACTTCGACATAACAGGGCTGAACAATCTGCGCATCAAAGAATGCGACCGCATAGATGCCCTACAAAGCGAAGCACGCAAGCTGGGCTACGTACTCTCGCAGCCACAAGAAGGAAGGCTATCTTGGACCGGCGAGCGTTGCGAGGTAGAATATCCTATTACGATAAGCACCTACAACGACCACCGCATGGCAATGGCTTTTGCTCCGGCAGCATTGGTATTCGACGAGATATACATCGACAATGCGCAAGTGGTAGAGAAGTCCTACCCGACCTTTTGGGACGACCTACAACGCGCCGGATTTGTTATTACACCCTGCCCCGACAGAAAGGAGGAAACACCACAATGACAATCGTTATCGTTATACTCATATCGGTACTTGCTGCAACAGGTATCATTGCATACACACTGCACAGCTACAAGTTGCGCCGCAACAAGGCATTGGGCTTACCACCCGAGCCACCTGCACCCGACATACCCGAGGAGTGCTGCGGACAGCATGAAGTGTGCGAGCGCGACAGCTTGTTGGCAGCCGTCAGTCGTGATATCGAATACTACGACGACGAGGAGCTCGACCAATGGCGAGGTACAGCAGGCAACGCATATAGCGAAGAGCAAAGCGCACACTTCCGCGACATACTATACACGATGCGCAGCGACGAGGTGGCGGGCTGGGTGCGCAGCTTGCAACTACGAGGCATAGAACTGCCCGACGACGTAAAAGACGAAGTAATACTCATTGTCGGCGAGCGCCGCAATCATCCCTAACCCCTACTGCCAATGGATATACTGCAATATACATTCTTCCAAAACGCCTTGATAGGCATATTGCTGCTATCGGTAGCAACAGCCATCATAGGTACATACATCGTAACACGACGCATGGTATTTATAGCAGGTGGCATCACACACGCCTCATTCGGCGGCATGGGCATCGGCTACTATGCAGGCATATCGCCCACATTGGCAGCCATGGTATTTGCCATCCTGTCGGCTCTTGGCATCGAGCATCTGTCGCGTGGCAAGCAACTACGCGAAGACTCTGCCATTGCCGTATTCTGGGCATTGGGCATGGCGGTAGGTATCATCTTCATATTTCTCACGCCGGGATATACACCCGGGCTCACCGAGTTTCTGTTTGGCAACATTCTCACCATTACCCACACCGACATTGCTCTGTTTGCAGCCTTTACGGCAGCCTTGGTAATATGGACCGCAGTAGGCTATCGCCCTATTCTATACGCCACATTCGACAGCGACTTTGCCCGTACCAAAGGCATCAACGTCGACCGCATCAACACCATCATGACACTATTTGTAGCAATATGTGTTGTACTATCCATCAGGCTCATAGGCATCATGCTGCTCATTTCGATACTCACATTGCCACAGATTATCGCCGAGTTATTTACTTCCAACTTCCGTAACATCATCTTCCTATCGGGCATCATTTGTCTGATATGCAGCATCATAGGTCTTGTACTATCAACCATTATAGCCATGCCCACCGGTGCAGGTATTGTGATAACACTTGTAGGAGCATACTGCATAGCCAAGGTTGCTCACAGCCTGCTACACAACAAGAGAGTGCGCTGTAAACAATAAACAGCCACGCTCTACGTTATATATAAAATGAATATAAGAATAAAGCCGACATACAGACACACCCTCGCAATACTGGCACTCATGCTCATAGTATTGCTACCCGCTTGCACAACCACCAAGAACACCGGTTGGACAAGATTTTACCAATCAATGACTACCCGGTACAATGTCTACTTCAATGCCGAGCAAAACTACATAGAACAACTCAAGCAACAACAAGACAAATACGAGGATAACTTTACCGACCTGCTATACGTGCTTCCTGCCGAGGCATACGCCAATCCCAAAGACCCACAACCGCAAGGTTCTTTCGACCGCACCATCGAGAAGTGCGAGTTGGCAATACAGAAGCACAGCATCAAGAGCAAGCCCAAACGCAAGCCCGGACAACGCAACAATGCAAAATACAAAGAGTTCATGCGTCGTGAAGAGTACAACCCCTTCATGCACAATGTGTGGTTGCTCATGGGTAAAGCCCAATACAACAAAGGCGATTTTCTGGGAGCATCGTCGACCTTCATGTATATAGCACAACACTTCTCTTGGCTGCCACAGACCGTTGCCGAGGCACGTATATGGCAAGCGCGCAGCTATCTGGCATTGGGTTGGACCTACGAGGCTGAAGATGTGTTATACAAAGCCAACAACGACAGCCTGCCCCCGTCGCTCACCGACGAGTTTGCATCGGTAAATGCATCATACCTCATACGCAACAAAGAGTATCGCAAAGCCATCCCCTATCTCGAGACAGCTATAAAGGGAGAGTCGAGCCGTTCGCAACGTGCCCGACTAAACTTCTTGTTGGGACAACTTTATGCCCGCGAAGGTAAGTCGCAAGAGGCATACCAAGCCTACAAGCGAGTGGTCAACCTCAACCCACTCTATCGCACACAATTCAACGCCCGCATCAAGATGAGCGAGGTATATGCCGGCAACGACATCGAGAAAGAGGTAAAATCGTTGCGACGAATGGCTACAAAAGGGGCTAACAAAGACTATCAAGACCAGATATACTATGCAATAGGCAATCTGTACCTTGCACACCAAGACACTCTCAATGCTATCGACAACTACAAGACAGCAGTAGCCAAGAGCACACGCAACGGCATCGAAAAGGCTGTGTGTCAAGTTACATTGGGCGGGTTGCACTTTGGTCGTCGCGAGTATGTCGATGCACAACCCTGCTACTCCGAGGCAATACCTCTGCTCAAGGAAGACTACCCCGACTATAAGTTGTTGACACGCCGCTCGACCGTTCTCGACAAGCTTGTGGTATATGCACAAAATGTCGAGCTGCAAGACAGCCTGCAAATGCTTGCCGGCATGAGCGAGGAAGACCGTAATGCCGCCATACAGAAAATTATCGACGACCTCATCAAAAAAGAGAAAGAGGAAGCCGAGGCACAAGCCCGCGAAGAGTACCTTGCCAAGAACGAAGGTGCAGGAAAAGACCTCATGCAAGGTGGTGCCAACAAGCCCACAACCAACATCATGAACAGCGATGGTTCGTGGTACTTCTACAACCAGACACTCGTCAATGCCGGTAAAACAGAATTCCAAAAGATATGGGGTTCTCGTAAACTCGAAGACGATTGGCGACGTCGCAACAAATCGGGCTTCTCGTTGAGCGACTTTGCCACAGGGGGCGATACCGATAGTGAAACGACAACCGACGGTGAAGCCACCGCCGATGCCGGTAGCGATGCCTCGGCAGAACCGGTCGACAGCGTGGCACTTGCCAATGCCGAAGACCCTCACAAGATAGAGTATTACCTCAAGCAGATACCCCTCACCCCGGAGGATATAGCTGCATCGAATGAGATCATAGCCGATGGATTATACAATATGGGTATCATACTCAAGAACGATTTGGAAGACTACGAGGCGGCATCGGCAACATTCGACGACTTGGAACGCCGTTTCCCCGACAACAAATATCGCCTCGACACCTACTACAATCGCTACTTGATGCACATGCGCAACGACGAGCGTGAGCAAGCCGAAGTATATCGTGGCAAGATACTCACCACATTTGGCGAGAGCGAGTATGCTACGGCATTGAGCGACCCCAACTTCCTTGAGAAACGTCGCACTGCCGCTGCCAAGCAAGACTCTATCTACCAAAGCACCTATGCTGCATACCTCGACAACAATAATGCCGTCGTACACAGCAATGTAGCCCACGTGCGAAAAGAATACCCCTTGTCCGACATTATGCACAAGTTTATCTTCCTCGATGCTATGGCATACGTAGGCGACAAAGAGTTTGACAACTTCAAGAGCAATGTCGAGGAGCTACTCAAAAAATATCCGCAAGCCGATGTGAGCGAATATGCCGGTAATATACTCAAAGGCATATCAAAAGGACGTACCGTAGCCGGTGGTAACGTGCGTGGTATGATATGGAACACTCGCCTTGGCAACGACTCGACAGCCGTAGCCGACAGCACACAGCAGTTTGTGCACGAGCCCAACAGCGAGCACTACTTTGTCTTTGCCTACAACAACCGCGAGGTATCGGGCAATCAGTTGCTCTTTGAGGTGGCGCGTATGAACTTCTCGCACTTCCTTGTAAAAGATTTTGACCTCGAGATAAACACATTTAACGAAATATCGCTCCTTGTTGTCAAAGGATTTAATAACTTTGACGAACTTATTCACTACCGCTCGGTTATGACCCAAGAGAGCGACTTCGTCATTCCCGAGGGAGCACGTCCGGTAATGATAAGTACAGCCAACTACAACCTGCTGTTGCAAGGTCGCACGTTGGACGAATATTTTGAATTTTTCAGCAACCAATACAACCCCGATAGCGATGAAGAACCCGACGATACTATGGGCAGATGATGAGATAGACTTGCTCAAGCCACATATTATATTTCTCACCCAGAAAGGTTACAGCCTCACAACCGTTTCGAACGGATTGGATGCCCTTGATATGTGCGATGCGCAGAAATTTGACCTCATTATTCTCGACGAGAATATGCCGGGCTTGAGCGGACTCGAGACATTGAGCCGCATCAAAGAGAAGCATCCCGAGATACCGGTGGTGATGATAACCAAGAGCGAGGAAGAGGACATCATGAACCAAGCCATAGGCAACAAGATAGCCGACTACCTCATCAAACCGGTGAACCCCAATCAGATATTTCTCTCAATCAAGAAAAACCTGCACAGCCGCGAGATAATCTCGGACGAAACCACCAGCAACTACCAGCAGGAATTTAATCGCATAGGCGGTCTTATCAACGACTCTACCTCGTGGCAAGATTGGGAAGAGGTATATCGCAAGTTGGTATTTTGGGACATGCAGTTGTCGCATGCCGAGACAACCAATATGGACGACTTGCTGCGCATGCAGAAGGTAGAGGCCAATGCCGCATTTGCCAAGTTTGTCAAGAAAAACTATGAGCGGTGGATTACTACCGACGACCACCCCATGATGAGCCATGAGCTATTCAAGAAGCGCGTATTTCCGATGCTCGACAATGGCGAGAAGCTATTCTTCATCCTCATTGACAACTTCCGCCTCGATCAATGGCGTGTTATACAACCACTCATCAGCAACTACTTCACCGCCGAGGAGGAGCTCTATTGCAGCATCCTTCCCACAGCCACTCAATATGCACGTAACGCCATATTCTCGGGTCTGATGCCCAACAAGATAGCCGAGATGTTTCCCGAGCTGTGGGTAGACGAGGATGAGGAAGAAGGCAAGAACCTCAACGAAGCCCCGCTCATCCAGACACAACTCGACCGTTTCCGCAAAAAATATGACTTCACATACAGCAAGATAAACGAGAATGCTTACGGCGAGAAGTTGCTGCAAAACTTCTCACGCTTTACCGACAAGCCCCTCAATGTGTGCGTGCTGAACTTTATAGACATGCTATCGCATGCCCGCACCGAGTCGAAGATGATGCGCGAATTGGCATCGACCGAGGCTGCATATCGCTCACTCACCGAGTCGTGGTTCCGCCACTCGTCGGCAATAGAGCTGTTCAAGAAGATAGCCGAGAGTGGTTACAAAATCGTCCTCACCACCGACCATGGTACGGTTCACGTAGACAATCCTATCAAGGTCATTGGCGACAAGAATACCAATACCAACTTGCGATATAAAGTAGGCAAGTCGCTCAGCTACAATCCCAAGCAAGTGTATGAAATAAAAAATCCGAAGCTCTACGGGCTACCCTCGCCCAATATCAGCTCGACATACATCTTTGCCACCAACCGCGACTTCTTTGCCTACCCCAACAACTACAACTACTACGTAAGTTACTACAAAGATACTTTCCAACATGGTGGTATATCGTTGGAAGAGATGATGATACCTTTTATAACCCTTACTACCAAATAGAGAATAATGTACCGCATAGAGATACAAGATATAGACCACATACGTGAGGCAGCTCGCGCCTTTATCGACCACATAGGCACTGCTACGGTATTTGCCTTCTATGGCAATATGGGCGCCGGCAAGACTACCTTTATCAAAGCCGTTTGCGAGGAGCTGGGCGTGCAAGATGTCATCAACAGCCCCACGTTTGCCATCGTCAATGAGTATGAAGCCGGCAACGGCGATACCATATACCACTTCGACTGCTATCGCATCAACAAGATAGTAGAGGCGTTGGATATGGGTTGCCCCGACTACTTTGACAGCGGCAATCTGTGCCTGATAGAATGGCCCGAGAATATTGCCGAACTGCTACCCGATGACACAGTGGCTGTGCGTATCACCGTCAACGACGATGAGAGCCGCAGCATAACCATAGAGTAACCCCTATCATCGCAACATGAGAAAGCCAACTAAAACATCGCGCAACATAGGTATAGGCATCACCATAGCCTTTGCCATAGCTGTTGTAGCCATAGCCGCAAGCATACTGCTGCTACTACGCGCCGATGAAGTGGGCGATCATGGCGATATAGAGAAACAAGGCATCGACATCTCGCACCACCAAGGCGAGATAGACTGGCAAACCGTTGCCAAAAGCGGCATGATAAAATTTGCCTACATCAAAGCCAGCGAAGGCGCGGGGCATCAAGATACCCGATACAAGTACAATACCGAGCATGCACGTGCAGCAGGCATTGCAGTGGGCAGCTATCACTACTTCCGTCCCGAGATACCCGTCGAGCAACAATACAACAACTTCATGCAGATGGTGAGCATCTCTACGCAAGACCTCATACCCGTTATCGACGTGGAAGAGCGCGGGCACAAACCCAGCAAGCAGATATGCGACAGCCTCAAAAAGTTCACCACACTTGTCGAGGCTCAATGGGGTGTGCGTCCTATCATATATACTCACCAACGCTACTACAACGTAATGTTGCAACAATCGTTCGATAGCCATATCTTGTGGATAGCCCGCTATGGTATATACAAATATAAGCCCCACCCCACACTCGAGGACAACCGCCAATGTGGCTTGTGGCAATATAGCAACCGCGGTCGTATTGAAGGTATAAAAGGCGATGTCGACCTCAATACGCTTTATGGAGAAATGAACTTGGAAGATATATCACTCGCAAAACCAATAACTAACTTATAATAATCAATTATGAAAAAATTGCTCCTTATGCTCACTCTTGTGCTTGGATGCCTTACTGTGAGCGCCGCCAAACAGTACAATATCGTAGGTGTATATCATGATGCCAGAGTCAATCACCCCTCAACTTGGCGTGTGGTAACAGCCGACAACCACGTGGGTGTGCACAAAATGACACTGCTGCCGGCTCAAGTACGCGAGAAACGTTATGAAGTAAAAGCTACCAAAGTGGTGGATAATATCTATATGATTGAGGGTGAGACGTTTCATGCCAAACTCTACATCGAGGTAGAGAACTGCAAGAAAGCTGCCAAGCAGAAAGATGTGTTGATGGTAATCGAAAACATCCGCGGCGAGGTAAAAGGTCGCCTCATATTTGAATAAAGGAAATTGATTTTGTCAATAAATAGAATTACCCTTCTGTATAATATTGCAGAAGGGTATTTTTTTGTATAGCAAAGAGATAACAATTTTCACAACAGATTGGCGGTGCGTGATGAGAGTTTTCCACAGGATGTGTAGTTTTTGGCGACAAATGTTTGTGCGATAGAATTAAATTCATATTTTTGCATGAATATATATATTGTAGATAATATTATTATAAATATAGATTTTATGAATTTTTGTAAAAGAATTTGCACTATGCTATGCATAGGTGCATTGATGTGCGGAGTGGCACTGCGAGCCGAAGCACGCGACTACCTGTCGGAGCCGATGCCAACGGCATGGAGCAGCGACTCGCTGATGAACTCGGTATCGCCTGCCGATGATATGTGGTGGCTGTCGTTGGGCGACACTTGCCTGACAGCACTTGTAGATGAGGCGGTAGCCAACAACCACAATCTGCTTGCAGCCGCTCAACGTGTGAAGGTTGCGAAGTCTATGTATAATAGCGCCTTGGCTGGGTATTCGCCGGTGATAGGTGTCAATGGCTCATGGGTGAATAACCAAACAAGTGGCAACCTCGGCTCGACATCGACCGACCCATCGTTGATGCGCTACATGGAGGCAGGCTTGTCGGTGAGCTGGGAGATAGACCTCTTCGGAAAAATCTACTTCCGCGCCAAGGAGGGTAAGGAGCAATACAATGCTACCAAAGAGGAGTATAACGGGGTGATGATTGCGCTATGCTCGCAACTTGCATCGCAATATATCACGTTGCGTACCTATCAGTCGCAGATGCGTGTGGCAGAGAGCCATATTCTCTCGCAACAAGCAGTATTGCGCATTACCGAGACACGTTTTGATACCGGCTTGGCATCGGCACTCGATGTGGCACAAGCCAAAACCGTCTACTACAACACTCGCGCTTCTATTCCTCAACTGCAAGCCGCTATCGACAATCAGATAAACATCATCGCGGTGCTGCTGGGTGTATATCCCAACGAGGTGTATGCACGCCTTGCTGCTCCTGCCGAGCAGATAGAGTTCTTGCAAATGGTGAGTGTGGGTATCCCCTACGACTTGTTGCGCCGTCGCCCCGACTTGCGACAAGCCGAATATAACATTGCAGCACAAGCAGCCGCTGTGGGCATAGCAGTTACCGACTTCTTGCCTTCGGTGTCGCTAAATGGTAGCGTGGGCTATGCCTCGCACGACCCTGCCAAGTTCTTTGAGAGGGGTTCGTTGGCATACAACATCACACCTACGTTTAAGTGGACACTCTTCAACGGAACAGAGCGCATACAGGCACATAATGCCGCCAAGGCTCAAATGCAAGTAGCCGTAGAGAACTACAATAACACCGTCTTGACAGCTGTTCAAGAGGTAGAGAGCGCCATGTCGTCGTACAAGAACCGCGTGAAACAACTTGTATTCTTGCGAGAGCTTGTCAACGAGGGACAACGCACCCTCGACCTGTCGCTCGACCTTTATAAAAACGGTCTTATCGACTTCCAAACCGTACTTGATGCACAACGTCAGATGCTTACATATCAAAACAGCCTTGAGTCGACACGTGGCTCGGCAGCGCTTGCGTTGGTAAACCTCTATCAGGCATTGGGTGGAGGCTGGAATAATGAAAAATAATAATCTACAAAAAACATACCATTATGAACAATCGTATTATCTTGTCGTTATTGCTTGCCACAACCATCTTGGTAGGCTGTAAAAATGATGAAAAGAGTGCCGTAGCCCCGGCAGCGCCCGATATTTCAGTAGCACGAGCTATGGAAGATTCAGTAACCTTGTTTGCCTCATATCCCGGCTATCTTGAGGCTATCAGCTATGTAGACCTCGTGGCACGTGTGAGTGGCTATCAAGAGGCATCGCTCTATACAGCAGGACAATGGGTGAATAAAGGAGATACCCTCTTTATCATCGAACCCACACAATATGAAGATGCGGTAGCTCAAGCCGAGGCAGCACTTGCAACAGCCAAGTCGGAGTTTTACTATGCCGAAAACAACTATCACCGCATGAAAGATGTAGCCAACAGCAACGCTATCAGCGAGATAGACCTTATCAAATCGGAGGCTGCATACTACAAAGCCGAGGCAGCTATCAAGAGTGCCGAGGCAGCCTTGCAAACCGCACGCACACAGCTCGACTATTGCTATGTACGCGCGCCCTTCTCGGGTCGTGCCACATCGTCGAACTATGGAACAGGCGACTATCTGACTCCCGGCGTGAAGGATAAATTGGCAACCATCTATCAAGACAATGAGTTGTTTGCATACTTCAGCATCGACGATGCACAATATATGAAACTCATCCAGAACTTGAAGAAGAACAATACCAAGCTTGCACAAGACAACGTAAAATTTACATTCAGCGAACCGCTTCCTCACGAATATCGCGGTCATATAGACTATATTGCTCCCAACATCGACCTTGCTACCGGAACATTGAAGGTGCGTGTGGTTGTGAAAAACCCTTATGGCGACTTGAAGCACGGTATGTATGCCACCATACATATGCCCTACTCTCGTAGCCAAAAAGCCATCTTGGTGCATGATGCCTCAATAGGGACCGACCAACTTGGTAAATATGTATATGTAGTGAACGACTCGAACCGCGTAGAGTTGCGCCACATAGAGATTGGTGAGTTGTATCAAGACTCGTTGCGCGTAGTGAACCAAGGTATTGCGGCAGGAGATATGTATGTAACCAAGGCACTGCAAAAGGTGCGCGAGGGCATGACAATCAATCCTGTAGAGTGATAGGCAAAAGAGATATTCATATAGTAAAAGAGAGATTTTATGTTATCGAAGTTTTTTGTAAAGCATCCTATATTTGCCACCGTATTGGCATTGGTGATGGTGCTGGCAGGCGGTATAACGCTGTTTACATTGCCTATTGCGCAGTACCCCGAGATAACCCCACCAACCGTACAGGTAACGGCATTCTATCCCGGAGCCGATGCAGAGACCATAGCCGAGACGGTGGGTGTGCCCATCGAGCAACAGGTGAATGGTGTTGAGGGCATGATTTATATGAACTCTGTTTCGTCGTCGACCGGACAGTATACACTTACTATCACCTTTGAGGTAGGAACCGATATTGACATGGCAACCGTATTGGTGCAAAACCGCGTGAGCACTGCGCAAAACTCGTTGCCACAGGCAGTTATAGAGCAAGGTATCACGACACAGAAGCAATCGACCAGCATCGTGTTGTTCGTTGCATTGCGCTCGGACAAGCCCGAGTATGATGGCTTGTACTTGTCGAACTATGCCAAGTTGAAAGTAACCGACGAGTTGTCGCGTCTGCCGGGTATCGGTAGTGTATCGGTGTTTGGTGCCGACGAGTATAGCATGCGCGTGTGGCTCAAGCCCGACATCATGCAGATGCGTGGCATCACAGCTGCCGAGGTGTATAATGCCATAGCTGCACAGAACGTTGTATCGCCCGCCGGTAGTGTGGGACAACAACCGGTAGCTATGCCCGAGGCATTCCAATTTACCCTCAAGACCGAGGGAATGATGAATGATGTGTCGCAATTTGGCGACATCATCTTGCGCACTAACAAAGATGGTGGCTATCTGCGACTGAAAGATGTTGCCGACATTGAGTTGGGAAGTGCAGCATATAACATCTCGTCGAAACTCAATGGCAAAGAGACAGCCGCAATAGGTATCTACCAATTGCCCGGTTCAAATGCGCTCGATGTTGCCAACGGTGTGCGCGAGAAGATGGACGAATTGCAGAAGTACTTTCCCGAGGGTGTAGAGTATGAAGTGGTGCTTGATACCACCGAGTTTGTAACCGCATCAATCGAAGAGGTGTTGATAACCTTTGTAGAGACCACGTTGATTGTGATGTTGGTAATACTCTTGTTCTTGCAGAACTTCCGCGCAGTGATTATCCCCTCGCTCACTATTCCGGTATCGTTGGTTGCGACATTTGCCGTCATGCAAGTGTTGGGCTTCTCGATTAATACCCTCACCCTCTTTGGTCTTGTGCTTGCTATTGCCATTGTTGTAGACGATGCTATTGTGGTGGTGGAGAACGCGACGCGCCTGCTCGATACGGGGCGTTATACCCGACAAGAGGCAGTTATCAAGGCTATGGAAGAGATAACAGGACCTGTTATCGGTGTGGTATTGGTACTGTTGTCGGTGTTTATCCCCACAGCATTTATCGGTGGTATTACCGGCGTATTGTATAAACAATTTGCCTTGACAATCGCTGTTGCAACCATATTCAGTGGATTGAACTCACTGACCCTTACCCCCGCGTTGTGTGCCTTATTCTTGCAACCCACGCGCGAGACAAAATTCTTCTTGTATCGCGGTTTCAACAAGGCATTTGATGTAACATTGTCGGGGTATGTGAAATTAATCACATCAATGATTAAGAAGCCTGTAATTGCGATGACCGTATTTATCGCCTTGTCGGTAGCGGCATTCTACGGCTTTATGAAGTGGCCCACCTCATTTATACCCGCCGAGGACCTGGGTTATGTAATAGCATCGGTGCAGCTGCCCAATGCATCGTCGCTCGACCGTACCACCGAGGTAACAGAGCGATTGCAAAAGACAATCTCGGCTTATCCAGAGGTAGAGAGCGTACTTGTAATCAATGGTTTCTCGTCGCTCTTCGGCTCACAATCGTCGAACTTGGCAACATTCTTTGTTGTGCTCGACCACTGGCACGACCGTCCCGGCAAAGAGCATAGCTCGGATGCCGTAGTGGCACGTATCAACCGCGATGCCGCGGCGATAGAAGAGGCAATAATCTTTGCCGTCAACCCGCCAACGATACAAGGTCTTGGCTCGACAGGAGGTCTTGAGTGGCAACTCGAAGATATCAACAATGAGGGAGTAACCGGTATAGAGACAGCGTTGGCATCGTTGCGCAACAACCTGAAGGACTACCCCGCCCTTGCCTCAATCACCTCGTTCTTTGAAGGAGCAACCCCTCAATACTTCTTGCAATTTGACCGTAGCAAGATAGAGTTGATGGGTGTGAATATCAACGATGTATTTAAAGCCCTTGCCTTCCAGATGGGTGCAAGTTATGTGAACGACTTTACCGACTTTGGTCGCGTATATCAAGTGAAGATAAGTGCCGAGGCACAATCGCGTGCCAATATCGAAGATGTGATGAAGTTGAGCGTAAAGAACAAGAATGGCGATATGGTGCCATTTGCAGCCTTTACATCGGCACAATCGGTTATGGGTCAGAACCTTGTAACCCGCTTCAATATGTATCCGTCGGCATCTATCACTTGTATTCCTGCCGATGGAGCCAGCTCGGCACAAGGTATTGCCGATACCGAGAAGTTGGTAGAGAATACGCTGGGAACAAACTATGCCTTGAGTTGGACCGGTACAGCGCAACAAGAGAAAGAGTCGGGCTCGTCGGTAACAATCATCTTTGCTCTTGCCATTGTGTTGGTAGTATTTGTATTGGCAGCACAATATGAGAGCTGGACCGACCCCATTGCAGTAATCATGTCGCTGCCCACCGCAATACTTGGAACGGTGATAGGTTGCTGGATTATGGGCGAGTCGATAAGTATTTATACACAGATCGGTGTTATCCTGCTCATAGCCCTGTCGGCAAAGAATGCAATTCTTATTGTAGAGTTTGCCCGCGACTATCGCAAGGAAGGCATACCCATTAAAGATGCTGCTATTGATGCCGGTCGCTTGCGTTTGCGTCCTATCTTGATGACTTCGTTGGCATTTGTTATCGGTGTATTGCCGTTGCTATTTGCCTCGGGTGCGGGTGCTGCCAGCCGTATTTCGTTAGGTGCAGCAGTTGTATTCGGTATGCTTGCCAATACGTTGTTAGGAACATTGTTTGTACCCAACTTCTGGGTGATGATGCAGTCGTTCCAAGAGAAGTATTTGTCGAATATCTTCAGCGATAAAGTCGCCGTAAAGAAGGAGGATGCAGAAGAAGAGCCCAAGAAAGAAGAATAATATTTTAATCTGATACTAAACTTGGCTGTGCCGGCTTCTACCGCAAGGAAGAGGTCGGTGCAGTTTTTTTTATGATGAATGTGATAGGAAGAATAAGAGAGTAGCAGTTGTGGCATATTTTGTTGTAGATATTGTGCTAACTTTTATGTGATGTTGTTTCTTAAATTGAGGAAAAACTTTTAAATTTGTAACGTATATTTGTATTATTGTGTTTTGACGTGAACCGAGTGCGTGAGCTGCGCATACAGGTTTTGCGTTTAACACTGAATATCAATACAATAGATTGAATTTAAAAGATAAAACAGTAAATAAGACTTGGCTATGAAAGGCATAGTTCTGGCAGGAGGCAGTGGTACACGATTGTACCCGATAACCAAGGGCGTGAGTAAGCAGTTGTTGCCTATTTACGACAAACCGATGGTTTATTATCCGATATCGGCATTGATGCTGGCAGGGATAAGAGAAATACTCATTATCTCTACCCCCGCCGACCTACCGTCATTTAGACGTCTACTTGGCGATGGAAGCGATTATGGAGTGCGCTTTGAGTATGCCGAGCAGCCGTCGCCCGATGGCCTTGCGCAGGCATTTCTCATAGGAGAAGATTTTATAGGCGATGATGCTGTGTGTCTTGTCTTGGGCGATAATATTTTCCATGGAGCAGGATTTTCGCAGATGTTGCAGCAGGCAGTTGCCGATGCCGAGCAGAACGATAGAGCGACGGTGTTTGGTTACCGCGTGGAAGATCCCGAGCGCTATGGCGTAGCCGAGTTTGACAAAGATGGTAATTGCCTCTCGATAGAGGAGAAGCCCGAGCATCCGAAATCGAACTATGCCGTTGTGGGTATATACTTCTACCCCAACAAGGTAGTAGAGGTGGCAAAGGGTATCAAGCCGTCGGCACGTGGCGAGCTGGAGATAACAACCGTCAACCAGCACTTCCTTGCCGACAACCAGCTGAAGGTGCAAACCCTTGGCAGAGGATTTGCGTGGTTGGATACCGGCACGCATGACTCGCTTGCCGAGGCGTCGATTTTTGTTGAGGTGATAGAGAAACGCCAAGGCTTGAAGATAGCTTGTCTTGAGGGTATAGCTTATCGCAATGGTTGGATTGATGCCGATAAGATGCGTAGCCTTGCCGAGCCAATGATAAAAAATCAGTATGGCAAGTATCTGTTGAAACTTGTTGATGAGGCGCATACCGACGTTGAATAAGAGAAAATTATGGAAGTAATCAGAACCGAGATAGAGGGGGCATATATCATAAAGCCGCGCATCTATGGAGATGAGCGAGGATACTTCTTCGAGTCGTTTTCGCAACGCGAGTTTGACGAGAAAGTAGCTCCCATCCGATTTGTACAAGATAATGAATCGAAGTCGGTGTATGGTGTTGTGCGAGGATTGCACTTTCAAAAACCGCCTTATGCGCAAGCCAAACTTGTGCGTGTAGTGCGTGGCAAGGTGCTTGATGTAGCAGTAGACATACGCCCCGACTCACCCACGTTTGGCAAACACATTGCAGTTGAGTTGAGCGAGGATAATCACTTGCAGTTTTTCATACCCCACGGCTTTGCGCACGGTTTTGCCGTACTGAGCGAGGAGGCTGTATTCCAATATAAATGCGATAACTTCTACTCGCCCGAGCATGAGGGAGCTATTGTCTGGAATGATACCGAAATAGCTATTGACTGGCAGATAGCTGCCGAGGACGTAATCCTGTCGGCAAAGGATGAGCAGAACAAGCCCTTGCGCGATGTAAAAGAGATGCTACGTGCAATAGATTGGAGTAAATAACGAAATAGCAGCAGGATATTATGAAGATAGTTGTTACCGGTGCAAAAGGACAGTTGGGCACATCGTTGCAAGATGCAACCCAAGGTAGCTGCGACGAATACGTCTTTACCGACGTTGAGGAGTTGGATATTACCAACCGCGAGGCAGTACGCGATATGATGGCACGCGAGAAGGCAGATGTCATAGTGAATTGCGCCGCCTATACCCATGTAGACCATGCCGAAGACGATGCGGCTGCTGCCGAGAAGTTGAACCACCACGCGGTAGAAAATCTTGCTATCGCAGCTCGAGAACATAATGCGGTGCTTATACATATCTCTACCGACTATGTATTTGGTGGAGCTCGTCATAATATACCTTGCCAAGAGGATGAAATGCCCCACCCAACCGGTGTGTATGGCAAGACCAAACTTGCCGGAGAGGAGGCTGTAAAGAGCAGTGGTTGTCGTTATATCATCTTGCGAACAGCATGGTTGTATAGCCCATACGGCAAGAACTTCATGAAGACAATGCTAACCCTAACGGCAGAGCGTAGCACGGTGAATGTGGTGTTTGACCAAGTGGGTACACCTACATACGCTGCACACTTGGCTGCATGCATACGCCATATCATTGAGAGTCGCCAACTTGACAAAGAGGGTGTCTACCATTATAGCAACGAAGGTGTGTGCTCGTGGTACGATTTTGCTCACGCAATAGCGCATCTGGCTGGGCATCAACAATGCTACGTACAGCCCTGTCATAGCAACGAGTTCCCGTCGAAGGTAGAACGCCCACCCTACTCGGTTCTTGACAAGAGCAAGGTGAAAGCAACCTTCGGAATAGAGATAGCACACTGGTATGAAGCACTGAAAGAGTGCCTTGAGAAGGTGAGAAAATAGAAATGAGAAATTAAGAAATATAAAACAGAAGCGATGAATATACTTGTTACAGGTGGAGCGGGTTTTATTGGGAGCCATGTGGTTAGATTGTTTGTCAACCGCTATCCCGATTATAACATCGTGAATATGGACAAGCTGACCTATGCCGGCAATCTTGCCAACCTTGCCGATGTAGAGGAGAGGCCCAATTATACGTTTGTCCGAGCAGATATATGCGACTATGAGCGAGTGTTGGAAATCCTGAAAGAGCATAAGATAGAAGGCATCATACACCTTGCCGCCGAGAGCCATGTAGACCGCTCTATACGCGACCCGTTCTCGTTTGCACAGACCAACGTGATGGGCACATTGTCGCTGTTGCAGGCAGCACGCAACTACTGGGAGTCGCTGCCCGAGGGTTATGAAGGCAAACGCTTCTACCATATATCGACCGACGAGGTATACGGAGCACTCGACTTTGACGGAACATTCTTTACCGAGGAGACAAAGTACGCACCTCACAGCCCCTACTCTGCCAGCAAGGCTTCGAGCGACCACTTTGTACGTGCCTATCACGATACATACGGCATGCCCACCATTGTCACCAACTGCTCGAACAACTACGGACCTTATCAATTTCCCGAGAAGCTGATACCATTGTTTATCAACAACATACGTCGGGGCAAGCAACTGCCTGTGTATGGTAAGGGAGAGAATGTGCGCGACTGGTTGTATGTAGAAGACCATGCACGAGCCATAGATATCATATTTCACCGCGGCAAGACAGCCGATACCTACAACATAGGCGGCTTCAACGAATGGCGAAATATCGACTTGATAAAGGTAATCATTGCAACGGTAGACCGCTTACTTGGCAATCCCGAGGGAGCATCGCTGTCGCTTATCAAGTACGTAACCGACCGCCCGGGACATGACTTGCGGTATGCGATAGACTCAAGCAAACTGAAAGAGGAACTTGGCTGGGAGCCTTCGCTGCAATTTGAAGAGGGTATAGAGCGCACAGTGCGCTGGTACCTCGACAACGAAGCATGGATGGAGCAAGTAACCTCGGGCGAGTATATGCGCTATTATGACGAGATGTATAATAACAGATAATAATATAAAAGCACACAATATGAGTACAAATAATCATGTAGTAATCATGGCGGGTGGTATAGGCAGCCGATTTTGGCCTATGAGTACCCCCGAGTGTCCGAAACAATTTATCGACGTGATGGGTTGCGGAAGAACACTTATACAACTAACAGTAGACCGATTTCGCGGCGTATGCGACCCATCGCATGTATGGGTGGTAACATCGGAGCAGTATGTGTCGATAGTGCGCGAGCAGTTGCCCGAGATACCGGCAGAGAATATTCTTGCCGAGCCTTGTCGCCGCAATACAGCCCCCTGTATAGCATACGTGGCATGGAAGATACAAAAGCAATATAAAGATGCCAATATCGTAGTAACACCGAGCGATGCACTTGTGCTTGAGACCGAGGAGTTTCGTCGTGTGATGACACAAGCGCTCAACTTTACCGCCGATAGCAATGCCATCGTAACAATAGGTATACGCCCCAGCCGCCCAGAGACAGGCTATGGCTATATAGCAGCAGGCGCAGCGATAGAGAACAGCGAGATATGCAAGGTAGAGCAATTTAAGGAGAAACCCAATCTTGAGGTAGCCAAATCGTATCTTGCAGCCGGTAACTACTTGTGGAACGCGGGCATCTTTGTGTGGAATGTCAATACGGTAGTCAATTCAATAAGAGCCTACCAACCCGAGCTTGCAGAGATATTTGACAAGTTGACCCCCAGCCTATATGGTGCAGAGGAGAAGGCAGCAATCAATGAGTACTTCCCCACTTGTCCCAATATCTCTATCGACTATGCAGTGATGGAGAAGTCGCCCAACATCTATGTTCATCCGGCAGATTTTGGCTGGAGCGACTTGGGAACATGGGGCTCGTTGCACACCCACCTATCGCACGACGAGAATGGCAATGCCACAGTAGGCAATGTGCGCATGTTTAATAGCAGTAATTGCATAGTGCATGCACCCGAAAATCGTCGCGTAGTGGTGCAAGGTCTTGACGGATATATTGTTGCCGAGAAAGATAACACCATGCTGATATGCCGTCTTGATGAAGAACAACGTATCAAAGATTTTTCGGCAGAGTGATATAACCAAGTGATAGTGAATGATGCCGACGAGATAGAGAGTCGGCATTGAAAATTCGCACAAAAAAATAATGTATATGAAGAAAGCATTAATAACAGGCATAACGGGTCAGGATGGCTCATTTTTGGCAGAGTTTTTATTGGAAAAAGGCTATGAAGTGCATGGCTTGCTACGTCGCAGTTCGTCGTTCAACACCGGTCGTATAGAGCACCTCTACCTTGACGAGTGGGTGCGCGACATGAAGAAAGACCGCCTTGTGAACCTACACTATGGCGATATGACCGACTCGTCGTCGCTGATACGCATCATACAACAAATACAACCCGACGAGATATATAATCTTGCAGCACAAAGCCATGTAAAGGTGAGCTTCGACGTGCCCGAATATACAGCCGAGGTTGATGCAGTGGGAACATTGCGACTGCTTGAGGCTGTGCGCATACTGGGTCTTGAGAAGAAGTGCCGTCTGTACCAAGCATCGACCAGCGAATTGTTTGGTAAGGTACAAGAAGTGCCACAGAAAGAGAGCACACCTTTCTACCCCCGCTCGCCTTATGGTGTAGCCAAGCAATATGGTTTTTGGATTACGAAGAACTATCGTGAGGCTTACGGTATGTTTGCCGTAAACGGTATACTCTTTAACCATGAGAGTGAGCGTCGCGGTGAGAACTTTGTAACACGCAAAATCACTCTTGCAGCAGCCCGTATAGCGCAAGGTTATCAGGACAAGCTCTACTTGGGCAACCTCAACTCACTGCGCGATTGGGGCTATGCACGCGACTATGTAGAGTGTATGTGGCTGATGTTGCAACACGATACCCCGGAGGACTTTGTGATAGCAACAGGCGAGTATCATACGGTACGTGAGTTCTGCACATTGGCGTTTAAAGGCGTAGGAATAGAACTGCGCTGGGAAGGCGAAGGTGTGGATGAAAAGGGTATTGACGTGGCTACCGGCAGAGTATTGGTGGAGGTAGACCCCAAATTCTTCCGACCTGCCGAGGTAGACCAATTGCTGGGCGACCCTACGAAAGCTAAGACATTGCTTGGATGGAATCCTTGCAAGACCTCGTTTGCCGAGTTGGTGCGCATCATGGTCGAGCACGACATGAAGTTTGTAAAAAAGTTACACCACAAAGAGTAGGCTATGATAGAAAAGAGTGCCAAGATATATGTAGCCGGACACCGCGGACTTGTGGGCTCGGCAATATGGCGAAATCTTGAGAGCAAGGGTTATACCAATCTTGTGGGTCGCACACATGGCGAGTTGGATCTGCTCGATGGTGTGGCAGTACGCAACTTCTTTGATGCCGAGCGCCCCGAATATGTAATTCTTGCTGCGGCTCACGTAGGCGGTATTGTTGCCAATAATACCTATCGAGCCGACTTTATATACGAAAACTTGCAGATACAGCAGAACGTGATAGGTGAGAGTTTTCGCCACAATGTAAAGAAACTACTGTTCTTGGGTAGTACTTGCATCTATCCGCGCGAAGCGCCTCAACCCATGAGCGAGGATGTGCTGTTGACATCGCCTCTTGAATATACCAACGAGCCATACGCTATAGCCAAGATAGCCGGCTTGAAGATGTGCGAGAGCTTCAACTTACAGTACGGCACAAACTATATTGCAGTGATGCCTACCAACTTGTATGGACCACGCGACAACTTCCACCTTGAGAACAGCCACGTATTGCCCGCGATGATACGCAAGATACACCTTGGCAAGCAGCTGATGGATGGTAATTGGGAAGCCGTACGCAAAGACTTGAACATCAGACCCGTAGAAGGCGTAGACGGCAGTGCCGGAGAGGATGAAATATTGCGTACACTCGAGCGCTACGGCATCACCCCTACCCGCGTAACGCTATGGGGAACAGGTACTCCTGTAAGAGAGTTTCTGTGGAGTGAGGAGATGGCAGATGCATCGGTGTATATACTTGAGAATGTAGACTTTAAAGACACATATCGCGCCGGCGAACGTGAGGTGCGCAACTGCCACATCAACATAGGTACCGGAAAAGAAATCTCGATAAAAGATGTTGCCAACCTGATAGTGAAGTGTGTGGGATATGAGGGAGAGTTGTACTTCGATGCCAGCAAACCCGACGGCACGATGCGCAAACTGACCGATGTGTCGAAGTTGCACCGCCTTGGCTGGCACCACACCATAGAGATAGAAGAGGGCGTGGAACGAATGTATGCCTGGTACTTGCTTGGCGAGAAATAGAGCAATAAAAAACAGAGGAAGAGAGAGATGGAGTATATAAAACTGCTAAGACCTACCCAATGGAGCAAGAATTTGTTTGTATTCCTGCCATTGTTTTTTGCGCAAAGCATTACCGACCTGCCGAGTCTGTGTGTGTGCTGCGCAGCGTTTGTAGCGATGTGCCTGGCAAGTAGCAGTGTCTATATACTCAACGACATCATGGATGTGGAGTATGACCGCTGTCATCCACAGAAATGTCATCGCCCTATTGCATCGGGCAGAGTGTCGGTAGGTGCGGGATGGATTATGTATGGCATCACCATGGTGTCGGCAGTAGCTATTGCATGGTGCATCATCGCTAATGTCGAAATTCTCATAGTAATAGGTATATACTTGCTACTGAGCCATGCATACTCGCTGTGGCTCAAGCACATATCTATCCTTGACGTGATGATAGTAGCATCGGGGTTTGTTCTGCGCATAATAGCCGGAGCAGTAGCCGTAGATGTGCAACCGTCGCATTGGATTATTATCATGACCTTCTTGCTGGCATTGTTTCTTGTTGTGGCAAAGCGCCGCGATGATGTGCAGAACTATGAAGAAAGCAAGACGACAACACGTCGTAACGTGAAGGCATATAACAAGATGTTTCTTGATAGTACCCTTGTACTTGTTGCGGCTGTAACAATGGTGTGCTACATATTGTATACGGTGGATGATGCCATTGTGCAACAATTTGATTGTAACTATGTGTACTCAACGGCAATATTTGTACTTGCCGGTATCTTGCGGTATCTGCAACTGACACTTGTAGAAGAGAAGTCGTGGAGCCCTACCCTCATTATAGCACGCGACCCATTTATGCAATGTTGCATAGTGGGCTGGCTTGTGTTGTTTGGCATTATAATTTATGGATAAGGAAGTAGTAGCATTGTTTGACTTGGATGGCACGCTGACACGCCGCGACACGTTGCCGCTGTATATTCGCCACGCAACGGGAGCGACCGGCTTGCTGTGTGCATTGATATCGAACTTGCCCGCTATGACCATACTTGCCTGCGCAGGATGGAAATCGGTGTGGGGTATTGATGCAGCAAGTACCAAGGAACGACTGCTGAAACGCTGCTTTGCCGGTAAAACGCCCGAGCAAGTAGCACACGAGTCGGAGCAGTTTGCCGAGAAGATAGAAGAGGTAAAATCGGGGGCTATTGTGAATGTTATGAAAAAGCATTTGACTGAAGGACATCGAGTAGCAATAGTGAGTGCGAGTGTCGATGTGTGGGTTGCACCATGGGCTCGACGTTACGGCGTGAATGATGTTATAGCCACCCAATTAGAAATTCAGGGCAGGCTATATACGGGGAATTTTGCAGGGAATAATTGCACCGGAGAGGAGAAAGTACGCCGAATATCGGCAATTTTTCCGCGAGATAAATACCATATCGTAGCCTATGGCAATAGCAGCGGCGACCACCCGATGCTACGCTATGCACATGAGGCATACATGTGTAGTAACGAAACAATAACACCTTTCAGATAACCATGGATGCAAATGTATTTTATCCGATATTGATACTTATACTGTTTGTTGTTGAGGAGCTATACATCCTCATAGCAGAGAGATGTGGTATTGTAGGCTGTCCCATAGAACGCAGTTCACATAATAAACCCACCATCATTGGAGGAGGCATTATCACATGGGTGTCGATGTTGGTTTACCTATCGACACACGCAACATTGTGGCAAAGTTATGGATTATTCTTTGCAGGGTTAACACTTATAGGAGTGATAAGTTTTATCGACGATGTGCGTGAAGTAAGTATATCAAAAAGACTTATCATACACTTTGCATCCATCATAATGTTGCTGTTTCAATGGGGAATTATTGGAGAAACTCCATGGTGGTATGTATTAGCGGTTACCATTGTGGCAATAGGTACAATAAACGCATACAACTTTATGGATGGCGTGAATGGTATGACAGCCGGATACAGCACAATTGTCCTTTTACTACTCACTTACATCAACCAATATGTTTTATCAACGCCATTTGTCGATGCAGGATTGTTGCATAGTACCACACTATCTGTTCTGGTCTTCTCATTTTATAACTTCCGCAATAGTCCACGCTGTTTTGCCGGCGACGTAGGGGCTATTTCAATAGCATTTATAATAGTATTTTTTGTAGGACGGCTTATCTTGCAAACGGGTAATTATGCCTACATAACACTGCTGCTTGTATATGGTGTAGATAGTATATTGACCATAATACATCGCATATTGCTACACAAGAATATTACCCAAGCACATCGCATGCATCTTTACCAAATTATGGCAAATGAATTGGGCATAAAACATATATACGTGAGTATGCTGTATGCTACATTGCAAGCATTGATAGGTATAGGATTATTGCTTATACCGGCATCGTGGGATTATTATTACTTTATAATAGCACTTACGGTGTTATGCATTGTATATGTTATATTCATGCGACACTATTTTCGCAAGCATAACGAGTAGCGTGGGGTATGATAATAGGATGCTGAAAGTTGTGAATATGTAAGAAAAAACCTATTTTTGCGAATGAAAGCCAAGTGAATGTTGCACCGGATAGTATGAAAAAGATATGACAGAGGATAGTTTTGACATACGCGCAGGTCGTTATGGCGATAGTGAGCGGGAGTTTGAAAAGGCTCTACGCCCGTTGTCGTTTGATGACTTCAGCGGACAAGATAAGATTGTAGAAAATCTACGTGTCTTTACGATGGCTGCGCGCATGCGTAAAGAGCCACTCGACCACGTGCTGCTGCACGGACCTCCGGGCTTGGGCAAGACTACCCTTGCCAATATCATAGCGAATGAGCTTGGAGTGGGCTTTAAGGTAACATCGGGTCCTGTGCTCGACAAACCGGGCGACTTGGCGGGTCTGCTCACATCGCTCGAACCTAATGATGTGCTGTTTATCGACGAGATACACCGCTTGAGCCCTATCGTGGAGGAGTATCTGTACTCTGCCATGGAGGATTATCGCATAGACATTATGATAGATAAGGGTCCCGGAGCGCGCTCGATACAGCTTACACTTAACCCCTTCACACTTGTGGGAGCAACTACACGCAGCGGCTTGTTAACCAGCCCGTTGCGTGCTCGATTTGGCATCAACTGCCACATGGAGTATTACGACCACAAGGTGTTGTGTCGTATTGTTGAGCGCTCGGCTCGTCTGCTGCAAGTGCCTTGCACACATGAGGCAGCCGTAGAGGTAGCGATGCGTAGCCGTGGTACGCCACGTATATGCAATGCGTTGTTGCGCCGCGTGCGCGACTTTGCGCAAGTGAAGGGCAACGGCGATATAGATGTTGCGATAGCCCGATATGCGCTTGAGGCTCTGAACATAGACAAATATGGTCTTGACGAGATAGATAATAAGATATTGACCACGATAATAGACAAGTTTAAGGGCGGTCCTGTGGGCTTGACAACCATTGCAACAGCATTGGGCGAAGATGCTGGCACGCTTGAGGAGGTGTATGAGCCATTCTTGATACAAGAGGGTTTTATCAAACGTACGCCACGTGGTCGTGAAGTAACCGACCTTGCCTATACGCACTTGGGCAGAACCCGAGTTGGCTGGGGCGGCTTGTTTGGAGAAGAGGCATGAGCAAGGGACTGAAAGGATTGGCAAAAGATACCGTCGTGTATGGTTTGAGCAGCATAGTGGGACGTTTCCTGAATTGGCTGCTTGTACCTATGTATGTGCGTGTATTGGCAACGCCGGGCGAGTATGGCATAGTAACCAACTTGTATGGCTGGACAGCATTGTTGCTTGCGCTGCTGACCTTCGGCATGGAGACGACCTACTTCCGCTTTGCCAACCGCAAGGATGAGCAAGAGCCGATGCGTGTGTATGCCAATTCGCTTATCAGTGTAACGATTATCTCGGCACTGTTTGCGTGTGTGGGATTTGCGTTGCTACAACCCATCAGCACATGGCTTGGCTATGCTGCACACCCCGAGTATGTGGGGATGCTCATCTTTATTGTCGCTATTGATGCCATAATGAGCCTGCCTTTTGCGCGCCTGCGTTGCGAGGAGAAGGCGTGGAAGTTTGCCGGCATCAAATTGGCAAACATTGGTTTGAACATTGCTCTGAATATATTTTTCTTGATAGTATGTCCTATCATACATAAACACTCGCCCGAGAGTATTGCATGGTTTTACCGCCCCGACTATGGTGTGGGCTATATATTGGTATCGAATGTGATAACAAGTATAGCCAATGTGGCGATGCTGAACCGCGAGTTGCGAGGCTTTGCTTATCGCATTGATATGCAACGCTTGCGCCCGATGCTTGTCTATGCCATACCCATTTTGGGTATCAGTATAGCGGGTATATTGAACCAATCGGTAGACAAGATATTGTTTCCGTTGCTCTTTGCCGACAAGGCAGAGGCAACGACACAACTTGGCATCTATGGAGCTTGCTTCAAGATTGCTGTGGTGATGGTGATGTTTATACAGGCATACCGCTATGCCATAGAGCCGTATATCTTCAAGCGCAGCAAAGAGTCGGACGACAAGAGCAGTAATGCCATTACGACCCTATACTTTACGATATTTGCGTTGCTTATATACTTGGGCGTGTCGTTCTACCTCGACGATGTGTTCAAGTACTTGGTATCGCCCGCCTACTATGAGGGACTGAAGGTTGTGCCTATTGTTATGGCAGGCGAGTTCTTGTTTGGATTGTACTTTAATGTTTCGTTCTGGTTTAAACTCAACGACCAGACTTATTGGGGAACATTATTTACAATAATAGGTTGTGTGCTAACTATTGCAATAATTGTTATCTTTGTGCCGCTATATGGCTACATGGCTTGTGCATGGGCAACGGTAGTGTGCAACAGCGTAATGCTGCTGATGAGCTATCTGATAGGTCGCAAACGCTATCCTGTACCCTACCCTGTGCGTAAGATGACGGGTTATGTGGCACTTGCAGCATTGCTATTTGCCCTTGGCATGATGTTGCCGATAGAGGCAACCGTGTTGCGATTGTTGTGGCGCACAAGTTTGTTGTGTATATATATAGGTATTGTGGCAAAGAGCGAAGGCTTGCTGTCGCGAATAAAAAAATAATAAAAAGAAAGGTATAAAAATGAAAGTTGCTATTGTAGGCGCGAGTGGCGCCGTAGGTCAAGAGTTTTTGCGCGTGCTCGATGAGCGTAATTTCCCGATAGATGAGTTGTTATTGTTTGGCTCATCACGTAGTGCAGGTACTACTTATACATTCCGCGGTAAAGAGATTACAGTAAAAGAATTAAAACATAATGATGACTTCAAAGGTGTTGATATAGCCTTCACCTCGGCCGGTGGTGGTACATCGCAAGAGTATGCCGAGACTATCACTCGCCATGGAGCTATCATGATAGATAACTCGAGTGCCTTCCGTATGGAGGATGATGTGCCCTTGGTAGTACCCGAGGTGAACGGCGACGATGCATTGGTGCGCCCTCGCGGTATTATTGCTAACCCCAACTGTACTACCATACAGATGGTTGTTGCACTGAAGGCGATAGAAAATCTTTCGCACATTACTCGCGTGCATGTGGCTACATATCAGGCTGCAAGTGGTGCGGGTGCATCGGCTATGGCAGAGCTGAAACACCAATATGAGGAGCTTATTGCCGGCGAGAAACCTACCGTAGAGAAGTTCTACTATCAGTTGGCATACAACCTTATTCCTCAAGTAGATGTGTTTACCGACAACCTCTATACCAAAGAGGAGATGAAGATGTATAACGAGACACGCAAAATCATGCACTCGGATGTAAAGGTGAGCGCGATGTGTGTGCGTGTGCCTGTGCTCCGCGCGCATAGCGAGGCTCTGTGGGTAGAGACCGAGCGCCCCATAAGTGTAGAAGAGGCTCGCGCTGCATTTGCTGCTGCCGAAGGTGTGGTATTGGAGGATAATCCTGCCGAGAAGTTATACCCCATGCCTTTGGAAAAAGCCAATCAAGATCCTGTGTATGTGGGTCGTATACGCCAAGATATTACAAATCCCAATGGCTTGACCTTCTGGCTCGTGAGCGACCAAATCAAGAAAGGTGCTGCACTGAATGCTGTGCAAATAGCCGAGTACTTGATAAAGAAGGGTGTCTTTGAGAAAGCCTAAAGGGCTATATATCGGTTACAAGAAATCGTATAAATAACCTTGTCATTCAGGGCTCGTCTTTCACTTAATCGTTACTGCGCTCGGCGGGGTGGATAAAGTGAGGGGCGAGGTTGATGAGGTATACCCTCTCGGTGGCACGAGTAATGGCTGTGTAGAGCCAACGATAGAAGTCGATGGTGAGAGCATCGGGGTCGATGTATCCCATGTCGATATACACGTGTCGCCATTGTCCGCCTTGTGCTTTGTGGCAGGTAACACCGTAGGCATATTTTACTTGCAGGGCGTTGAACCAAGGGTCGGCTTTGAGGCGTTGCATACGCTCGCGTTGGTTGGCTATGTGTGCATAGTCGTCGAGAATAGCAGTGTAAAGCTGCTCGTTCTGCTCGCGAGTGAGAGCCGGTGCCTCGCTTGTGAGGGTGTCGAGCAGGATGCGTGCTTCGAGTTCGACATCGAGATCGGGGAAGTATAACTGCACGTCGGCAAAACGAAATCCGTACATTTCATAACTCTTGCGCAGGCGCACGACTTGTGCCACATCGCCGTTGGCAATGAAATCGACTTCTTTGTACTCCTTGCCCCAATAGTAGTTGTTCTTGGCGACAAGCAGCATATCGCCCGACGTGAGTTCTTCCTCACGATACAAAATCTGATTGCGAATGCCTTGGTTGAATATGCCGGCGCGCTTGTTGGAGCGTGTTATGACAATGGTATCGTCAAGTCCCACGCTGTCGTATGAGTCGGAAAGAGTTTCGACAAGAAACTCGCCACTGAGATTTACAATATCGGGGAAGCCTGCAAGTTGCAGTTGCGGCGGTGGCAGTATATCGGTTGTTGCCTCCATCATGGCTTGGCGCAGCCTTGTGGCGTTGTGCAAAATGCCGCTTTGGGTAGATTGTCGTGCCACCCTATCGAGGTTGTACGATATGACATTGACACCCGCCGAGCGTAGCAACTCGGGCGAGAGCGCCGGACTGAACGGCTGCCCTATGGGTGGCAACTGTGCGTTGTCGCCCAACAGGATGAGGCGGCAGTTATCACCACCATATACATATTCCAGCAGGTCGTCGAGCAGATTTCCCGAGCCGTAGTAGCCGCTGTCATTGGCTGCATTGGCTATCATAGAGACCTCGTCGACAATAAATAGCGTGTCGCGGTGCGTATTGTTGCCGGCAAGGAAGCCGCGCATATCGGGCGAGAAACGTTGCTGACGATAAATCTTGCGGTGTATGGTGTATGCCGGATGTGCCGCATAACGCGAAAATACCTTGGCAGCACGACCTGTTGGCGCAAGCAAGACAGTCTTGTACTTGAGTGCATCGAGCGCCTTGACGGTAGCACCAACGAGCGAGGTCTTACCTGTACCGGCATAGCCTGTGAGCAGGAAGAGGTCGTTGTCCTTGCCGTTGATGATGAAGCGCGCAAGCATGTCGACCAAGAGTTGTTGCGACTCGTTGGGCGTGTATGGCAGCCGGGTTATAATCTGTCGGGCAAGGGCAGCGTGAAGCATGATGAGAAATTGAATTTGTTTTCTACAAAAGTAGTGAATAAATTTGAAGTTGTCAACTACCTATAGGTGGCGCGAATAATGCCAATCGTACAAAAAAGAGGGTGAGCCAAAAGTTCGTTTCGACACACCCTCTCACATATAGTATCATTGTAGCTATTCTTTGGGTTTTACATCCTCGATGATGTTGCCTTGCAGGTCGATAAAGTAGTGCTCGTCGTCGACAACTACCTCTGCCCTACCGTTGATAAAATAGCCAGCGCGGTCGTACTTACAAGGAAGTATCGAACGACCTTTCTCGTCGATATACCCATACTTGCCGTTCTGCTTAACGACGGCAATACCGTCGCGGAAAGGCAGCTCGATGTATGAGCAGTCGCAGGGTCGTACTTCGTTGCCTTTGCGATTGATAAGACCTTGCAGACCATCAATTTCGACAATGGCATATCCGCTGATAAAGTCGGTAATTTTGTCGTATTTGAGAGGTACTGCAATAGAACCATCTATCTTTATAAATCCGCTCTTACCCTTTACTTTGACACGCGCCATACCATCGCAGAAGGGGTCGGCTATGTCGTATTTGAAAGGAATCGCCACCTCGCCATCGGTACGCACGTATCCCCATTTTTTGCCTTTCTTGACGGGAGCCAATCCGTCGGAGAAAGAGAGTACATGCTTGTACTTGGGCTTGACAAGCATATTGCCAACTTTATTGATAAATCCCCAAGAAGCACCTACCATGACGGCAGCCATGCCGCCAATGAAACGGAGTGCATCTTTGAACTGACAAGGGATAACAAGGCTACCTGATGTGTCGATGTAACCATAAAGACCGTTCTGCTTGACACGGGCGAGTCCTTCGCTGAAGTCTTTGGCGTTCTCGTAAATGCATGGAACTTCGACTTCTTCCGACTCGTTATTTCTATAACCGCAAGCACCGTTTTCACGGAAAGGCTTGAGATCGGTTGTATGTTCTTCTTGTTTCGACGGTTTCATAAGAATGGTGTTTAGATTTTGAGCAATAACGACGGTGCTATTGTATGCTGTATTAAACAGTTAACATAAGAAGCCGTCGTACGACTTAAAAATATGTTCTGAACTACATTCTGTCCTCTACAAAATTAGGAAATAAAATTGGAGTTTGCAAAGAAAACGAGCAAATATTGAAGTGCCAACCGCAAAATCGTGGGTACAGTATCTTCCTCGGGGGGCACTATTCAACTAAAATTTCATGGCACGATCCATGGCACGACGGTCGTCGCGTTCCTTGATACTCTCGCGCTTGTCGTATTGTTTTTTACCACGAGCAATGGCGATTGTGAGCTTGGCAAACCCTTTTTCGTTGAGGAAAAGCCGGGTAGGAATGATAGAGAAACCGGGTGTTTGCGATGTGTGAGTGAGGCGAGCTATCTCCTTGGCAGTGAGCAGCAACTTGCGGTCGCGACGGGTTTGGTGATTGTTGTACGAGCCAAAAGAGTACTCGGCGATATACATATTCTTGACCCATACCTCGCCATTATAGACGTAGCAGAAAGTATCGGCAAGACCTGCCTTACCATCGCGGATAGACTTAATCTCGGTACCTGTGAGCACGATACCGGCTTGCAACGTCTCGACTATCTCGTAATCGAAGGTTGCGCGTTTGTTTTTGATGTTTATATTGTTTGAAGGTTTGGTCTTCATTTTATCGCAGTATTAAGCCGAAAATTTTGTCCCAAATAAAAGGCAAACCAAGGAACACCACCGATGAAACAACGGTGTAGCTGAATATGTTTTCGGCAGGGATTTTCAAAAAATCGCGTGCTTGATATACAATCCATATAATGTATATGGGAGCAAATTGCACAAAGGCAAATCGCGAAGGGAGTATATTGCCTACAATAAGTGTCAACAGCCAGATAACAAATGTATAGCCTACAAAGATGTGTAGGCGTTTCTTGTCGGTATCGGATGCAAAGTAGTATCGAGCCAAGTAAACAAAAGCAATGGTAGCACTGAGCATACAAGCGCTATACTTGAGCAGGGTGAGTATCGCCTCTTTAACCGCAAGTGATATAGGCACATATCCATACCAATACGGTATGAATGCCGACAATGCAGCAATGAAGAGCAAGGGATATACCAACATGGGTAGCAGATAGTGTTGCCGCTCTGCATCGTTGGATAGGTTGCGCCATGCTGCCTCGGGGGAGAATATTAGTTGTATAAGTGCCTGTATCATGCCTAATGTAATGTTATGCAAAAGTAATAAAACTTGTTTTATAAAGCATGCTTTTGAGAGAAAAGTTTGGGAAGAATATTGCCGGAGAGCTGCTACATGTTATCGACTTGTTGCGGATTGTTTTCATGCGATTGCGTGTCGGCAGATTTTTGAGCAGCGAGTTTGGCTTGATACTCTTTCATTTTCTTCTGCCAAGCGCGCCGCTTGGCTTGCTGTTGAGCCGCCTTGCGTTCTTGATAGAGGGCATATTGTTTTTCCAAAAAGTTGTCTGCCATAGTCTATATTGCTTGTGATGTGCAAAAGTACAATAAAAAAATGTATCTTTGCATAAGAAAGTCGTCGGCTTTGCTATAAAAAAAAGATTTATACATACCGACATCGGTCATAGTATAGAACAAGGTGCTATTGCCGACGTTTATATATGATAGGATTTTATAAGGAATTTTTCACAAAATGCACACAACAATATAGAGACTTTATGCGTAGAATAATGAGTGTATTGCTTGCAGTGCTCACGACATTGAGTGTTGTATCGCAAGATAAGAGTAATGATATAAGGATGCAATGGTCGGGCGGTGTAAAGGTCGAAGCCAATCTGTCGCAGTTTGTTGTATCGCCCAAAGAAGCCTTGTTGAGTTATAGTAACGTAGGTGCCAGCATGGGTGGATTTGTGCGCCTTGATCTTGTAAAGAACTTCTCGATACAGGGCGAGCTGCTTGTTCACTATAAAAACTCGCTTGTAAAAGACAGCGTGGTAAATCATGTGGGCTACTGGGGTCTTGAGGTTCCTATATATGCAATATATAACTTGCGTTTTGACAAAGGCGATTCGATGAACTTTGGTATAGGTCCGTACTGCGAGTTTGGCTTAAATGCAAAGCTGTGGACACCCAAAGGCAGCAAAAATCTGTATGACACCAATCGCCGCGGAGAGATGCAGGCAATGGGTGCTTCGAATAGCGGATTTGGCGTTATAATAGGATATGAAACTACATTTGGGTTGCAGGTGAATGCGACGTATAAGATAAGCATCACGAATATACTTGATGCCAATAGTAACAAAGCTGCCTTGTATCCGATGGCAGCGAGTTTGGGATTTGCTTATCGTTGGGGAAAATAGTGAGAATAAAGTATGACTAAACGATATATATATATTGTTGTATTGCTGTTGTGCTGTTGCAGCGCCATGGGACAAGCTGCTGCCGGGGTCGATAGTGTAGCCCTTGCCGAAGCGAGCCAAGAAGTTGCCACCGCGAGTGTGCAAGAACTTGCCACAGCTACCGATAGTGTACCAGCCAAGAAGGATAATATCTTCAAGAAGTTTATTGCTCAGTTGTTGATGGGCAATAAGGACAAGACTTTTGAAAAACCTATTGACATAAGTTTTGCCGCCTACCCGTCGTATACCAATGAGGCAAGTTTTGGCTTGGGTGCTATGGTGTCGGGATTATATCGCATTGACAAGAGAGACTCGCTGTTGCTGCCTTCGGATGTAAAGTTGCTGGCAGGTGTGTCGCTGACGGGTCAGTACTATGTGTCGATAGAGGGACATAACTTTTTCAATCGGAAGCATCGACTGAATTATAAATTGGAGTTTCAGAATAAGCCGCTCGACTTTTGGGGTATCTCGTATGAGGCTTGTAATGTAAACCCCAAGAGCACCTATACACGACAGGGGTTGATGTTGGAAGCTGACTATACGTATATGCTGATACCTAACTTCTATATAGGTGGAGCGCTGGATGTACGGTATAATTTCTTGACGAAAATAGGCGATGTGTCGTATCTGCAAGGACAGAACGATTGGTACTACTTTACGGGAGCGGGTGTTTCGTTGACCTACGACACACGTAACTCGATAAGTAACCCGACAAAGGGTATTCATATCATGCTCAAAGAGATGATTTATCCTAAGCCGTTGGGTACGGCGGGAAAGAATATCTTCTCGACGATGTTTATAGGAAACTACTACCAACGGATGTGGAAGGGCTCGGTACTTGCCTTTGACTTGTATGGCGAGTATAATGGCGAGAATGTGCCCTGGCCCTTGCGCCCGGAGATTGGCGAGGGTAACAGCCGCATGAGGGGTTTCTACCGCGGTCGCTATATCGACAACAACATGATGAGTGCCCAAATGGAGTTGCGCCAACATATCTACAAACGACTTGGCGTTGTTGCATGGGTGGGATGTGGTACGGTGTTTCCTTCGTTCAAGGAGCTGAAGGGGTCTTCGGTGCTACTGAATTATGGTCTTGGCGTGCGACTTGAGTTTAAACATAATGTGAACCTCCGCATCGACTATGGTTTCGGACATGAGATGGGAGGATTTGTCATTACGCTGTCGGAGGCGTTTTGATGGAGCGGACTTGCAGCCCTTGATAGGTGCCACAGCACGTCCCTACGTTAAACGTTAAACACGAATTTCATTTATTACCACCCTCAGGCTTGCACTACTTTGGCTAACGCCCAAGTTAGCTTCGCTCGGGAGAAAAAATAAGTAAACTTATTTTGTTCTCCGCTCACTTATCGCTAACTTTGCCAAGAATATGAAGGAGCAATCGGTTATAGATACTACAAAATATGTGCTGATGTTGCGCATTGAGCGCGATGAGTTGACTTATGCCTATTATCATCCGGCAGAGGATAACTCGCTTGTGTATGAGCGCATTGCACTGCATCGAGGCGACACGTTGCTGCAAGGTGTTGAGCGGGAGTTGTATGCTCGTGAAATTTTGCTGCAATCTTTTCGCAAGGTGTATGTGGTATTGCCGTCGTCGCACCATGCCTTGGTGCCTACCGAGGTGGCTACGAAAGAGGATAGCTCGTTGTACTACAAAGGCTTATACCCTAATGATGAGGTAGAGATTGTAGAGAGCCGCATACCGCACGTGGGTGCTGTGATGTTGTGGGGCGCCGATAGGGATGTTGTGTCGTTTGTGCGCCGCACGTTTGACCGCCCTACTCTGCTGCATCCGCTTGCACCGCTGTGCGAGTATTTCTTCCGCAAGAGCCGCATGGGCAACCAGAGCAAGATGTACTTGCACTTGTATCGTGGCAGAATGGATGTTGTGTGCTATGGTCGCGAGGGGCTACAGCTTGCCAACACTTATAGCTACAATAGTGCCAATGATGCAGCCTATCATGTGCTGAATGTGTGGAAGCAGTTGGGTCTTGACCAACGCCGCGACGAGGTGCATATTGCCGGCGATGCAACGATACGACGCGAATTGTCGACGTTGTTGCGCAACTATATTCTCACTGTTGTTCCTGTTATTTTCCCGTCGAATTGCCTTGTTCTTGGAAGCGATGCAATGCAGATACCGTTTGATCTTACAGCTTTATCGTTATGCGAATTATAAGAGGTAAATATGGTCGCCGTCGTTTTGACGTACCGAGCAATATCAAAGCTCGCCCAACGACCGACTTTGCAAGAGAGAACTTGTTTAACGTGCTGGAGAACCGTCTGGACTTTGAGGAGCAGACGGCACTCGACTTGTTTGCAGGCACAGGAGCTATCAGCTTTGAATTGCTGTCGCGCGGCTGCCCGCGTGTGGTGTGCGTTGAGAAGCATCCTACTCAGTATAATTTCATAAGCAAGGTGCAACAACAACTGAAAGACGACAACCTACAGATTATAAAGGGTGATGTGTTTAAGTTTGCCGCAAGTTGTGGCGAGAAATTTGACTTTATCTTTGCCGACCCACCCTACGATCTGCCTCAGCTTGAGAGTATTCCCTCGCGCGTGCTCGACGAGAATTGCTTGCTGAAACCGGGCGGGTTGTTTATACTGGAACATTCGCGCAATAATGACTTCTCGACGCACCCATGGTTTGCCGAGCATCGCGTATATGGCAGCGTGAATTTCACATTCTTTGTACGACCTGAGGAGTAGATAAACGGCTCTTTGTCAAGCAACAGATATTCTTTGTAACAAAAGCGGTAATCACTCGAACTTGATAGTGCGAGCGGGGCGGATGAGAGCCACGACGTATGAGGGTCCGAGCAACATGAGCATGGATACTGCAAGGCTGGCAACGTTGAGCAGCAGGATGTACCAAAGATTGAGCTCGATGGGTACATACGGGATGTAGTATGCCTCGGGATTGAGCTTGAGGATGTGGAAGTGCTTCTGCAAGAGACAAATGGCAAGTCCGACAATATTTCCCCACAAGAGCCCGCGACCTACAAGATATACGGCAACATTGAGGAATGTGTGGCGTATGGAACGATTGCTTGCGCCGAGCGCCTTGAGTGTGCCTATCATAGCGGCATTTTCGAGTATGATGATGAGCAGCCCCGATATCATAGTAAAACCGGCAACAGCAGCCATGAGGATGAGGATAATCCACACGTTCATATCTAAAAGGCTCAGCCAACCGAAGAACGACGGATTGAGGTCGCGCACCGACTGAACATAGTAGTATGTGCCAAAAATGTCGGGTGTCATTATGAGCTCCTGATATAGCCTGTATGCCGTCTGGTCGAGCTTATCGAAATCGTGCAGACGAAGTTCTACCCCACTATACTGATTGGGAAGCCATGCGTTGAGTTGCTGTACCTGACGGGCATCACCGAGTACGAACAAGTTATCGAAGTCGGCAAGGTCGGTCTTGTATATACCTGTAATGAGGAACTTGCGGGCACGCACTCGCTCTCCGTCGACAAAATATGAGAGGATGCTCTCGCCAACGCTCAACTGTAACTTCGATGCGATAGAGTGTGAAATGATAATCTGCTTGGAGGCAGCCGAGTCGGCAATCTGCGGCAAAGTGCCATCGACAAGGTGTTGCTCATAGAATGTCCAATCGTGAGCCGAAGTTACCCCCTTGTATACGATGCCCATGTAGTGGTCGTCGGTCTTGAAGATACCGGGCTTGGTAGCAAAGGGCTCGATGCGGGCGACATCGGCATCGGCAGCCAAGACAGCTTGCAGGCTGTCGGAGAATTGTATGGGTGGCGCTTCGTAGGATGTATTGCTCGAAAACGCCGAAATGCGTATGTGAGAACCGAAACCGATAACTTTATCGCGGATTTCGCGTTTGAAACCGACGACAATGGCGACAGCCAAAATCATCACAGCCAAGCCCATAGCCACACCTGCTATCGCCAACCTGACAGCAGGTGGCGAAACCTCGCGTTTCTTCTCTTTGTCGAGATAGATGCGCCGCGCTATGAACGATTCCCAACTCATATCGAAAGGCAAAGTTAGTGAATAATTGGGAATAAGGGGCTAAAATGGCGAAAAAGGTTGGTTCGCCAAATATTAAACTCTTAATTTTTATCACGCACCGGCAGTGCGTTTTGAAAGGTGAAAGTTGAGAGATTAGTGTTTAAAGCGTTCGCACAAACCCCTCAGTCGCGGGGCGACAGCTCCCCTATCTCGCTACACTCGCAGAGGAGCAAAAGATTACCGCTCTAAACATTTATCACGCACCGGCAGTGCTACACTACATTAAATACTAAACACCAATTTCTATTATCATTCATCAACCCCTTTGGCTGCGCCTCGGGATAAAAAATAAGTAAACTTATTTTGTTCTCCACTCGGCTTGTTGTTGCACTACTTTGGCTAACGCCCATATTGCTCACGCTCGGCATAGCTTGCACAAGCTCTGCTCTCGCTTAATCGCAATAGTGGCTAACGCCCATATTGCTCACGCTCGGCATAGCTTGTGCAAGCTCTGCTCTCGCTTAATCGCAATAGTGGCTTCGCCCAAGATAGGCTGCGCCTCGGGATAAAAAATAAGTAAACTTATTTTGTTCTCCACTCGGCTTGCACTATCTTTGTCAAAAGATTTAACAGCAATAATATGAAACTTATTAAGTACGTAACAACTTGGTTATTGGCATGTGTGGCACTAACGGCATGCGATGATAATGGTGGACCTGACGACATCATTAATACGCAAAAATATGACTTGCAGGGAAAGGTAGAGAAGGGTCCGTTTGTGAGTGGCTCGACCTTGTCGATACAACCTATGGATGAGTCGTTGCAGGTGTTGGGTAGTATGTATAATACTACGATTGTCGATAATATGGGTAGCTTTATGGTGGGGTCGAAAGAGTTTGACTCGCCTTATGCCGAATTGATGGCAACAGGATATTTCTTTAACGAGGTGGAGGGTGTGCTGTCGAACGGTACTCTTACCCTGCGTGCTATCGTCGACCTATCAAACAGCAATACCGTAAACGTAAATGTGCTGACTCACCTGAAATATGCCCGCATAAAAAATCTTATTGCAACCGGGAAAAGTTTTACCGAGGCAAACAACACTGCACAGAGGGAGTTGTTCAAGGCGTTTGCTCTTGAGCAGTTTGCCAACAAGGAGGTTTCGTTGTTTACTATAACAGCCGGAACTGACGAAGCGGCTGCATTGATAGCCATCTCGTCGCTGTTGTTGGTGGATAGAAGTGAGGCGGAACTGACTGAGTACTTGGCAAAATTGTGTGAGGACTTTGGCAAAAATGGTGTTTTCTCGGAGGAGATAAAGACCGAAATAGAGAGCGATAAGTGCAAGTTGGCATACCGTCTGACTGACATTCGTGAGAATATTATAGAGCGATATAAAGACCTCGGAATAGATGTAAAGGTGAAGAATATATTGCAATATATAGACTGGGACGGCGATGGAAAAGCCGGCAATGAAACGCTGAAAGAGAATGAGTTGGTGGTTGTAGACCCTGCGACTATCAATGTACCCAACGAAGGCGGCTCGTACACAGTAACAATAACATCGCCCATAGCGGTATATTTAGAGCCTCAAATGGATGAAGACATCATTATTGATGCACCTACAACAGATGTTATCGAGAGCATAATGGATGGATTGTATGAGGGCTATGACAGTAATATATCGGACCACAACAAGATAAGCTGTACGGTAGAACTTGCCGGAAAGCAATTGAATATAGCAGTTGCAACATTGCAATCGAGTATAGATAAGAGCAAAGAGATTATGCTCTATGATTATGTAGGCAATGTTGTGGCAAGGGTAGTCATCAATCAGGCAGGTAATGGACAGAATATCCCCAGCCCGACAGAGACACCCGCCTTGGGCGAAACCGGCAAGGCTATGGTGGCCAATATAGCCATGAGATTGGCGACAGGCTTGTGCGAGTATAACATGATAGAGCAATACTACAACTACAACGCAGGGCTCGACTTGGTAAATAAAAATGTATCGCCTACGGCAAGTTGCATAGCTAAAGCTTGGAACGAATTGTATGCAGCCGGCAATGCGGTACTGACCCTGAAAAATGCCGACGAAAAGAGCCTGAATGTATATGGTGATTATTGCAATATACTGAGTGCTATCTGCTACTCGACCCTTGTATATGGCTGGGGAGACGTGCCCTACTTGAGAGAGTATAACGATATACAACAATCGGTTGAATGGGGCGGTGCTCCTCAAACCAATGCGACCGAGATTTTTGCCCAATTGGAGGATAACTTAAGATATGCTATTGAGGTTCTTCCCGAAAAGAAAAACGAGTCGACTCAAGACTTCAACGGATTGTTCTTTGCATCGAAAGATGTAGCGCGCGTTCTGTTGGCTAACATCTGCCTCTACGAAGGTAAATACAACGAAGCAAACGACTTGCTGAGACAAGTGGTAGAGGCGGGATTTTACGAGTTTGACACAACGAGTGGCGATATCTGCCAGATACCAGCCTCGAGCAGCGAAGTGATATATGCGCTGCTATGCGACAGCGGCACCAGAACACGCGCAAATATTACGATAGAACAGCCATTAGAGATACCCTACCTGACACTGACCGATGTAATGCTTTCGTTGGCAGAGTGTAACTATATGCTGGGTAGAGAGCATGAAGCAGAGAACTATCTGTCGGAAGTAAAGAGAGCCAAAAACATAACTACCGAAGGCGGTAATATACTACAAGAGATAAAATCGGTGCGCGAACAGACCTTGTTGCACAGCGGCACATACTTTGCATTCTTGAAACGTACCGGATTGGCTAAAGAAGTGTGCGGTGTAGAAGATTACCGATTGTTGTTGCCTATACCACAGCAAGAACTCGAAACCAATATGAATTTGATGCAAAATCCCGGTTATTGATAGCAACTACAAAAAGAGCGATAATATGCCCATTATAGAAATCACATCACTGACACAGCCGGGTGTTGAGGTGTTTGCCACCCTCACCGAGGCTCAACTACGCAACCGCATAGACCCCGGCAAGGGTATCTTTATAGCCGAAAGCCCCAAGGTAATACGGGTAGCATTGGAAGCAGGCTACGAGCCGTTGGCACTGCTGTGCGAGCGCAAACATATTACGGGTGATGCTGCCGATATCGTGTCGCGTTGCGGTGATATACCCATATATACAGGCGAGCGCGAACTGCTTGCATCGCTCACCGGATACACCCTCACACGCGGAGTATTGTGTGCCATGCGCCGCCCTACCCCTCGCAGTGTAGCCGATGTGTGCTACAATGCACATCGCATAGTAGTGATAGATGGCGTGGTAGACACGACCAACATAGGTGCTATATTCCGCTCGGCAGCAGCATTGGGTATTGATGCCGTATTGCTTACCCCTACATCGTGCGATCCGCTCAATCGTCGCTCGATACGTGTGTCGATGGGTTCGGTGTTTCTTGTGCCATGGACATGGCTCGAAGCACCCATACACACACTGCACCAAGAGGGATTTCGCACAGCAGCCATGGCATTGAGCGACAACTCGATTTCGCTGGACGATGCCATCCTGAAAGAAGAACCTCGCCTCGCCATTGTAATGGGCACTGAAGGCGACGGACTCGCACAAGAGACGATAGCCGAAGCCGATTATGTTGTGAAGATACCGATGTCGCATCAGGTAGATTCGCTCAATGTGGCAGCCGCTGCCGCTGTGGCTTTCTGGGAGTTGAGAAAGAGATAAGACGTTATGAGCGATACAACAGAAAACAAGCGCATTGGTTATTTCGACTTTTGGCGAGGGATAGCCATCATCATGGTGGTAGGGATACACACCTTTGTATTGTCGGAACCGACAGGTGTGAGCATCGTGGCAAGAGAGGTACTGAATTGTGCAGTGCCAATATTCTTGGCACTATCGGGCTACTTTGCAACAATACAATTTAGCAAGAAAGGAATTGGAGCATACACATTTTGGAAGAAGCAGATACCTCGCGTATATATTCCTTGCCTTATATGGTCGCTCCCACTCTTTGCCGAGCAGCTGATGCAAAGTGGTGGTAATAATATCATCGGGCAAATAGCACTGCTGCTTGTGGGCGGAGTGAGCGTATACTACTTTATCACACTTATCATACAATACTACTTGTTGCAACCATTGCTTGTCAAGTATAACAACGGTGCAATGCTCGGTATCGCCGGCATTGTGAGCATGGCAGCGATAGCTATTGTATGCCACGTGCGCATAGTAGAGGGAGTAGAGTTGCCACTGCTTGCCTATGCAGCCCCCTTCACAACATGGTGGCTATTCTATATGTTGGGCGTATATATGGCAGGACATTCGCGCAAGTATTCATTGTGGATCTCGATTGTCGCAGCCGGTGCAGGGTTGCTGCTTGAATGTGTAGAAGGCAACTATCTGATGCAACATTATGGCGAAGGATTGGGTATCAAGCCATCGTCGTATCTCTATTCATTGGGTGTTATTTTGGTGCTATTCAACCAACGTTGCGAAAGGTCTTATTGCAGCAAGTCGGTATTTCGCCCGATAGAATATTGCGGTCGTATATCGCTCGGTATCTTCCTCATACATTGCTACATGATAGGAGTAGCCAAGATGATACCCTATGCCACCATCCATTGGGGTGTAAAGTGGATTGTAACCTTGTTGCTGTCGGCAGTGTTTATTGGTGTAGTAAACAAAATCCTACCCAAGCGCTTGTGCCGTTGGATAGGATTTCGTTAAGGAGTTGAAGGTTGCTTATTTGAGAGCCTTGCCGTCGGAGAATGCGTTTCCTACTTTTTCGCCAATGACATGATAGTGGTGGTTGCAGGCATCGTAGGTAATGGGTCGTAACAAAGACAAGTCGACCTTGCCGTCGACATTCAACACGCTATCGTCGATAGAGAGATTGACAATGCGCCCCACCATAAAGTTGCTATCGTCGTCGTAAGAAACCAATTGACACTCGATAGTCATGGGCAGCTCGTCGATAATAGGTGCGTTGACAAACTGCGACTTTGTGGTGTGCAATCCGGCACGTTCAATCTTATCGGGCATGGTTTTGCCCGAAGTGATACCCAGAAAATCGCAAGCAGCAATGGTCGTTGCTGTTGCCATACTCACTGTGAAAGCCTTTGTGGCAAGAATATTCTGCGTGGTTTTGTGGTCTTCGGCAAGACATATACCCACCATATCGTCGGTGTAAATGCCACCCCAAGCGGCATTCATGGCGTTAGGCACGCCATTCTCGTCGTATGCAGCCACAATAAATACGGGCATGGGATATAGCCACGTTTTGACACCAAAATTTTTTCTCATATTGTAGTTCGATTTTAAAGGTTATACTTATAAACTTGCTTGCCATGATACTTCCTGAGCGGAGTTGTGAAACAAGCCCGATACTAACACAACGTATGGAGGCATGGCGTTGTTCTTGCTCCATTGAAGGCGGATATTGAAGAGTTCGCTCGTTGTTCGCCCAATATCAAAACCGTAGGCTTCGAGCGAGGGTCGCACCAACTCGGGATGTCGGCAAGGTGCGCCATTGGGGCGTGTGCAAGAGCCTTGTGGGCAGTGCAGACAAGTACCTACATAAGATGCTGCCAATCCGCCAAATTGGCGTTCAAGAGCCAACAAACGGCTTTCGAGTTTGATGCGCTCGGGACGAATAAGGGTATTAAACTCCTCAAACGTGAGATTGCTATCGTGCGGAACAATCTTTGCAGCAACAAGGAATAGTGAAGAGTATTGCGATAGACGTTGCAGAACGTCGAAATCGAAGGGAGGGCACGCCCAGCTACGTCCATATTGAGGGCAAGCACGACAACAAGCCTCGAAACGCTCGGCATCGCGAAACGAAGCTATATAGGTGTCGAGCGCTATAGAAGTTGTTGATATTTCAATCGAGTAGCGAGGCATAAAGATATAATTAAGACTTTCAATGCAATCGTTCCTTGCCGATAAATATAGTTGCAAGTGGCTGGATCCTACAAATTGAGCAGCCAATCGAAAAGCGGAATGAGCAGCGAAATGGCTACGCCGGTGAGCCCAATGGCAAGTCCGCTCACCGCACCTTCGAGCGCACCGAGTTCTATGGCACGTGAAGTGCCTATACCATGCGATGCCGAGCCCAAAGCAAGTCCGCGTGCAATAGGATTGGTGATGTGGCATTTATCTAATATCCATGGTCCGATAAGACTGCCTATCAGCCCGGTAAAGAAAACCACAATGGCAGTTACCGACTCAATACCGCCCCATTGGTGCGAGAGGGGCAAGGCAATGGGCATTGTCGCCGACTTGGGTTGCAGCGATGCAACGAGTGCCTCGTCGAGATGAAAAAGGTATCCCAATAGAAACACTCCGCCAATACCTACCACTCCACCAACTATGGTGGCAACAAATATAATAATCTCGCGACCTCGCAAATGCGCCATTTGTTCGTACAACAAATATCCCAAAGCAACTACCGAAGGACCCAATAGAAAGTCGAGAAAGTCAGTGCCTTGCTTGAATGTCGGGTAGTCTATACCGAGCAGTAACAAGGTTGTAATCACAAGTACCATGCTAACGGCTACGGGATGCAACCATGCCGAGCGCAGACGGCGATAGAGTAATGTACCGATAAAATAGCTGCCTATGACCAATAGCAGCATAGCCGGCGTAGAAGATAGTATATCTTTCATTTATTGATAGTTATAATCTATTTCTTAAATCTTTTGTCTAAATATTGAGTGATACCACCCACACTGCATATTACCAAGACGGTTGTTACGCAAGTAATTGTAACAATGGCAACCCAATTTTGCGCTATCAGGTTGTAATGAGCCATAATTCCCACCCCCGCCGGGATGAAAAGCACAGCCATATTTTGCGTAAGAGCAAGCGATACGCCACGTACACTCTCGGGCTTGACAAGACGAGCGCACAATGCAGCAAAAAGCAACAACATACCGCACACACTACCCGGTATAAAACCACCAATAAAGTGGCTAATAAGGTTACCAACAAAGTAGAATAGTAAAATTATAGAAATTCCTTTAATCATAATACCATAATTATCTAACAATCTTTATTTTAATAAACGAGAACCAATCATGCGAATACATGATTTAAATTGATTTTCAACTATATTCGCACCTCGTAACCTTCACACCATCGAACGAAACGATGCCCTCGTCAATCATGCGACGAAGTGCATCGGTAACCTCCTCTTTGGGATAATGAATGAGGCTGACAACTTGTGCTATCGAAAGGCATTTATGCCTATCAAGCAGTCGTTCGATAGCCACCCTTACCCCATCCTCTCGCTCCTGTGAATGAGAGGTACGGCGGGCACGACAGTTGTCGCAAGTGTCGCAATCGGCAGCCGGTTCTTCTCCAAAATATCGCAACAGCATCGAGGCTCGACACGATTGCGCATTGGCATAGTCAATCATATACTCGACACGCTCACTCATGCGCTCCTTGCGTTCTTCGTAGACGCTGTGCGGAATAACGATATATTTGCCCTCTACGCGACGAACAGGCATGTAGATATAAGGAGTGCGCCTGCGAGGGATATAATGCAATACATGCATGCGAGATAGCTTCAGGAGGCTTTCATACACCGTTTGTGCATCCACACCAAGACGATATTGCAACAGCTCCTCGTGTATGAGTACATAGTCGGCAAACAATCCTGTGTAGGAGCGCAGCAGACATTGCAGCAGGCGGTCGGTAGTGTCGTCAAGGTCGGGCAAATCGTAAAGCTCGTCGCGCCGCATTTCCATCATCACACGCGACAACGAGTCGTTCTCTTCGATAAACTCGAGAGCGCCGGCTTGTGTAAGAATTTCCAATGCGCTCAATGTTTGAGTAGTCTGTGTATTAAATGTTTGACAGAACTGATTTAAACTAAATTCTCGCATCTGTTCAGCGCCTTCGCCTACGGCAATCCCAATAAAATTGCATGCTCGCTCGTATGTTTGTCGGATGAAATCTTTGTCGGGGAAACTCTCTGTAACACGCTTGCGCAGTGTAGCCTTGTCGCTCTTGCCATACAGCAAAACGGCATAAGACCTCTTGCCATCGCGACCGGCACGTCCAGCCTCTTGGTAATACTCCTCGGGCGAATTGGGTATATCTACGTGTATCACCAACCGCACATCGGGCTTGTCGATACCCATACCAAAGGCATTGGTCGCCACCATAATACGCACCTCGCCTTCACTCCACCGTCGTTGTCGGTCGTTCTTCTCTTCGGGCGACAGCCCGGCATGATAGAACGTAGCGGTAAAACCGGCTTGTTGCAACTCGGTGCTAATCTCTTGTGTGCGCTTGCGACTGCGCACATAAACAATAGCACAGCCCGGCACACGCTCGGCAATGTGAATGAGTTGTTGCACCTTGTTCTCGCCTTGGCGCACGACATACGATATATTGGGTCGGGCAAATGTAAGGCGTAGGCGATTGGGATTGCGCATTTGCAGTTTATCGCAAATATCGTTGGCAACTACCGGCGTAGCCGATGCCGTAAGTGCCAACACCGGCACATCGGGCAACTGCTCACGCAAGGCAGCTATGCGCAAGTATGAGGGGCGGAAGTCGTAGCCCCACTGCGAAATACAGTGAGCCTCGTCGACAACGATGAGCGACACTTGCATCTCTTGCAGGCGGTGCTGAAACATGTCGGTAGACAAGCGTTCGGGCGATACGTACAGAAACTTGTATGCACCATTGATGCAATTCTCGAACACCACATTGCGCTCGCGGCGTGTCATGCCTTGTGCTATCATGGCAGCCTTGATACGACGATTGCGCAGATTGTCGACCTGATCTTTCATGAGCGCGATGAGCGGTGTAATAACGATGCAAACACCCTCCATAGCCATTGCCGGCACTTGGAAAGTGAGCGACTTGCCACCGCCTGTCGCCATCAAGCCCAATGTGTCGCGCCCCGACAGCACCGACAAGATGATATCCTCTTGCAATGGACGGAAGGTGTCGTAGCCCCAATATTGGTGTAATATGTCGTGTATCTTTTGGCGCATAGGTTGCTTGCCTTGTTATTTGCTCCAGAAATCAATAAATTGCTGAGCCACCTTGCGATAGTCGTGATGTCGCTCGACAAAGGTTCTGCTATCGCGACATTGCTGCGGAATACGCTCACGATGCAGGATAAGTTCTTCAAGAGTGTTATATATGTGAGCCGGGTCGGGCAAGACGTTGACAATAGGTTGCAATGCGTGTTCGCCAATAAAGTCGTAATATTCGGGCTCTGCCCCACTCACTGCTAAAATACCCTTCGACATTGCCAGCAGTGCATTTGTTGCAGGGGTGTATGAGTAGAGCTGGTCGATGAGGACATCAGAGGCATACATCACACGATTATACTCGTCGTAAGGCAGGCTCTCGACCGCTGTTACAGCACACTCGTGCTTGTAATCGTGCTCCAACTGTTTCAGGACATCGTACATTACATCGGTGCCCTTGAGTATCGAGCGGTCGTGTTGTATACCGATAAAGAAACGCAGTTGCTCAATCTTCTCGGGGATGTTGCGTATAGGATTTTCGTCGATGTTGATGGGGATGGGTATGTATGACAATTTGTGTGCATACTCGGGTGCATAGGCGACATAATACTCCCACAAGCAGGCAGATATACCGTCGCACTCTTGCGCCATTGCAATGTTGGCATCGCGATTGGCACCATATAGATATGTGTCGCGTATGGAGTTGTAGTTGGGGCGATTAAGAGGCTTATCGCCTACGAAAAAGTCGGAGTAACGATAGGTCTTACCATCGAAACAAGCCTTGGCATAGTAGTGGTCGGTACCAATAGCCTCCATAAAGATGCGCTTGTTTTGTCGGCGCAGCTGGCGAAAGATAGCCAAATTCTTCTCGGGACGAAGCATGAAAAATCCATGCCCCGATATTTGCACCACATCATAGTTGCGCCATGTAGGCAGCAACGACACAATCTTGGCAAGATACATCATCGAGTCGGCAGCTCCATAGCTTTTGCGACGGATGAGCACGTCGGTTTTGGTACGCATCCAACCGCCACCGTTTGATATTACGGTAACCTCGTGTCCCAACTGGCGCAAGCCCTGTGCAAGCGTCCAATGGAAATTGCTTGCATCACCTACCAATAGGATTTTCATACTGCACCACCTTTCTATAATAGTTTATACCTTTAAACGTTCCACACAACAGCTTGCCAAACGAGCATTGCCCTTTGGCAGCACTGACAAGTGCAAACTTGAGCATGCGTAAGTAACCGCTCCAACCATGTATGTAATATTGTACAGCGCCTTTTGCCATCATGACACGCTCGTCGGTAAAGACATTGGCACCTGTACCGCGCCTATTGTGTTCCACAACATCGTAAGGGAAGTATGTAACCGTAAGCCCGGCTTGTACTGCATCGTGAACAAAAACACTCTCCTCGCCACAGATATAGTGGGGTGAGCCCAAGCCAAAGCGCTCGTCGAACCAAACGCGGTTTTTCACTGTCGCCACACGCAGCACCATCTCGATAGACGAAACATAAAGACCACGCGCCACACGAGGATAGGTGCAGGGGTATGCCGGATAGCGTTCTGAAACGGCACGATGGTCGGAGGCGGCAATTCTCAACTGCGCTATATCGACTTTTTCATTCTCACGAAAGACTTTGAATATATTGTCGAAATATTCGTTGCAGTAACGCACGTCGTCGTCGGCGATGAGTGCCAAATCGCCCGTAGCAGCTTTCAGTGCATTGTTGCGGTTACGGCTCAACCCTTTGCCTTCGAGCAATACCAAGCGCACGTCGTCGCGATGGCGTATTTCGTCGGGTATCCTATCCAAGTATGCCTCGTCGGTATACTGCATAGATACGACATAAGTAACATCCTCGCGCGACGCAAGAAATATTTGTGGCACATCGGCAATACCCTCATTGAGGGTACATATCAATACATCGAGTCTCATATTGCAAAGATAGTGCAAGCCGAGCGGAGAACAAAATAAACTTGTTTATTTTTTATCCCGAGGCGAAGCCTATCTTGGGTGAAGCTACTATTGCGATTAAGCGAGAGCAGTGCTTGCACAAGCAATGCCGAGCGTGAGCAATATGGGCGCAAGCCAAAGTAGTGCAAGCCGAGCGGAGAACAAAATAAGTTTACTTATTTTTTATCCCGAGGCGAAGCCTATCTTGGGTGAAAGTCAGCCATTCGCACATCGACCTTGCAGTTGCGATGCGGCAGTCATGTGTTCTTGAAGAGATTTTGCACTCGGTGTGAAAAATATTGAAGCAAACTACATATTTCTCGCTCGTTTATTCTTACCTTTGTCGTATGAGCGAAATAATGAGCATAGTGATACCGGTGTATAATCGTGCCAACGAATTGCCTCGTACCGTAAGGTCGATTGTTGCGCAAGATTATCGCCCGTTGCATCTGATATTGGTCGACAACAATTCGTCGGACCATTCGCTCGTTGTGTGTCGTGAGTTGCAACAGCAATATCAAGACGAGGGGTTGCGCATCGACCTGCTGCAGCAGCCCAAGCCCGGAGCTTCGGCAGCGCGCAATATGGGGCTGGAGCACGTAGAAAGCCAATATATGATGTTTTTCGATAGCGACGACGAATTGCACGCCGATGCTGTTTCGCGATATATGCAGGCATTTGCCGCGCACCCCGATGCCGATATAGTAGGATCGACTATCGAGTTTCACAACGGCGAGCGTTCGCTCGGTATTGCCAAGGCGGTGTTTACCACCGAGCCCGAGGCACACATCATTCATGGCATACTCTCGACCCAGCGCATGGCAGCACGCACCGAAGTGATACGCGCTGTGGGTGGCTGGCAAGAGGCGTATAACGGTTGGCTCGATTGGAACCTCGGCTTGCGCCTTATGTTGCACACTCGCAAGATATATTGGCTAAAAACGCCACCTGTAGCTACCGTTTACCTGCACCCCCACTCTATCACAGGTCGCAACGACATGAAGGGTTATGAGCAGTTCTACCAAGCCTTGCAATATACTCGTCGCGACATCGTAGCATCGCAACATCCTCGCAAACAGCGCCTTGAGCGGTTGGTGATATATCGGCAGGCTCTCTTGGCAGCCCGCATAGTGCGTGAAAGCAGCAAGAGCGACACCGAGTTGCGTGCCTTGAGCCGTCGCATCTTCGACGAGGCTATGCACGACGAGAAGACCACACTTGCCATGCGATTGTTTTTCCCGTTGTGTCTGCAATATGCCTCACGCGGCGGGCGCGGCAGCGGCACGATAGCACAATGGATTATCCGTTAAGAGTGCCTCGACACTACAAATATTGGTATTGAGGGTAAAATTCCGACTCATTTGTTGTATCTTTGTAGGCACTGAGAAATCGAGAAGATGATAAGTTATTTGCAAATAGAAGGGCTCACCAAGTCGTATGGCGACCGCTTGCTGTTTGGCGATATTTCGCTGGGCATTGGCGAGGGCGACCGCATTGGTATCGTAGCGCAGAATGGCGCCGGAAAGACTACACTCCTCAACATTATTGCCGGCAAGGAGGACTATGATAGCGGTACGGTAGTGCTGCGCAACGGCGTGAGGGTTGGCTACCTTGAGCAAGCGCCCTCCTACCCGCCCGAGTTGACGGTACTGCAAGCGTGCTTCTTCTCGCCCAACGAGACGGTACAAGTCATTGCCGAATATGAGCAGGCACTTCTTGCCAACGATACCACTCGGCTACAAGCGGCTCTCGAGCAAATGGACCGCCTCAAGGCTTGGGACTATGAGCAACGCGCCAAGCAAATCTTGTCGAAACTGAACATTATCCGATTTGACCAACCCGTTGGCGAGTTGTCGGGCGGACAGATAAAGCGATTGGCTCTTGCCAACGTGCTCATTACCGAGCCCAATCTGCTCATCCTCGACGAGCCTACCAACCACCTCGATATAGAGATGACCGAGTGGCTCGAGGAGTACCTCAACCGCGGCAATACTACGTTGCTTATGGTTACGCACGACCGCTACTTTCTCGACCGCGTGTGCAACGAGATTATAGAGATTGACAACCAAACGATATACAGCTACAAGGGCAACTTCAGCTACTACCTCGAGAAGCGACAAGAGCGCCTTGATGTGCAGAATGCCGAGACCGCACGCGCCCGCAACCTGCTGCGCACCGAGCTCGACTGGATGCGCCGTCAGCCCCAAGCACGTGGCACGAAAGCCCGCGCCCGAGTAGATGCCTTCTACGAGCTGGAGAACAAGGCTCGTCGCCGCATTGAAAGCGGTCCTGTGAAACTCGACGTGAAGGCGACGTATGTGGGGTCGAAGATTTTTGAGGCGCAATATGTGAGCAAATCGTTTGACGACCTGAAGATATTGGACAACTTCTACTACAACTTTGCCCGCTACGAGAAGATGGGTATTATAGGACAAAACGGTACGGGAAAATCGACGTTTGTCAAGATGCTCATTGGCGAGGTATCGCCCGACAGCGGACGGTTTGACATAGGCGAGACGGTGCGATTTGGCTACTACAGCCAGGATGGATTGCAGTTTCGCGAAGGGATGAAGGTGATTGATGCCGTACGCGACATTGCCGAATATATCACGCTGGGCGATGGTCGCCGCCTGTCGGCAAGCCAATTTCTGCAACACTTCCTCTTTGCACCCGACAAGCAACACAACTACATCGAGAAACTGAGCGGTGGCGAGAAACGCCGCCTGCACCTGTGCACCGTACTGATGCGCAACCCCAACTTCCTCGTTCTTGACGAGCCTACCAACGACCTTGACATCACTACGCTGAGTGTGCTGGAGGAGTATCTGCGCGGCTTCAAGGGCTGCGTTATCGTCGTGTCGCACGACCGCTACTTCATGGACAAGGTTGTCGACCACCTATTGGTGTTCCGCGGCAATGCACAGATAAAAGATTTCCCGGGCAACTATACCGACTATCGTCTGTGGCGAGAGCAGCAACAACAAGAGGAGCGCCGACAAGCCGAGGAGCAACGCCGCCGTCAAGCGTCTAATGCCCCCACGCAAACCAAGTCCACGCAACCCACCGAACGCAAGCGCCTCACGTTTAAGGAAAGAAAGGAACTTGAGGAGCTGGATGCCCTGCTGCCCCAACTCGAAGCCGAGAAATCGCAACTCGAACAAGAAATGTGCAGCGGAACTCTCACAACCGAGGAACTCCTATCGCACTCACGTCGCATTGAAGAGATTATAGCCCAACTCGACGAGAAAGAAATGCGCTGGCTCGAACTCAGTGAGATAGAATCGAAGTAACCGACACGAAAGTGGAGGGTTGAGGGGTTATCATCTCCATCCCACAACTTCGCTACGCTCGTTGTGGGCTACTGGAATCTCGCGCTGGAAGCCCTTGACTCGTGAAACTATGTCGATGACGTTACACTGCTACGTGCAATTGTGCAACATCTTCGATGTTACACCCCGACATCGAGGATATAAACTTTCAACACGCACCAATGGTAGGTCCATACACTAATCACTCAACACTCTCACAAACCCCTCAGCCGCAGGGCGACAGCTCCCCTATCTCACTACGCTCGCAGAGGAGCATAAGATTACCTCTCTAAACTCTAACCACGCGCCAACGGTACGTCCTTACGCTCTTATCTCTAAACTCTCAACTCTAATCTTTCATCACGTACCAACGGTAAGTCCCTACCTCTCATCTCTAAACTCTCACGACAGTGGTATATAAACACATAGCGCTACCCGGATGGGTAGCGCTATGGTTGTTTTGTGAAAAGTTTATTTATGTGGCTTATTCTGCAACTTCTTCAGCTACAACCTCGAAGGGGAGTTCAACCGAAACTTCGGGGTGCAACTTGATGATAGCCTTGTATGAGCCAACTTCTTTGATAGTATCTTTAACGATGATTTTCTTGCGGTCGATTTCTTGACCGAGAGCTGCCAAAGCTTCGGCAACTTTTGCATTGTTGATACCACCGTATATTGTACCACTCTCGCTAGCTTTAGCAGTGATAACAACTGTAAGCTCTGCAACAGCAGCTGCTACAGCCTCAGCATCGGCTTTGATTTTTGCGAGTTTGTGTGCACGTTGCTTCTTGTTCTCAGCCAAAACTTTCAACGCCGAGGGCGAAGCGATTACTGCCAAACCTTGGGGGATAAGGTAGTTACGACCGTATCCGTCTTTTACTGTTACTACGTCTTCTTTGTAGCCGAGGTTTGCTATATCTTCTTTCAATATTACTTGCATTATAATGTCCTCCTAACGTTAAAATTATTTCATCAAATCGGTTACATAAGGAAGCAATGCCAAGTGGCGAGCTCTTTTTACAGCTTGAGCTATGCGACGTTGGAACTTCAACGAAGTACCAGTGATACGACGAGGAAGAATTTTACCTTGCTCATTCAAGAATTTCTTCAAGAATTCGGGGTCTTTGTAGTCGATATACTTAATACCGTTCTTTTTGAAGCGGCAATATTTTTTCTTTTTGATATCTACCGACGCGGGAGTCAAATATCTGATTTCCGATTGTACTTGTGCCATGACTTAGTTCTCCTTTACTTCTTCGTTAGTAGTTGTGTTAGATTTTACACCTCTTCTTTTTGCAGCATATTCGGCAGCAAATTTGTCTTGCTTGAATGTCAAGAAGCGGATTACACGCTCATCGCGGCGGAAGTTAACTTCGAGAGTTTTGATTACTGTAGGCTCAGCGTCAAACTCGATGAAGGTGTAGAAACCGGTAGATTTCTTTTGGATAGGATATGCCAATTTGCGCAATCCCCACTCTTCTTTGTTGACGATGGCTGCACCATTGTCGGTGAGAATCTTCTCGAATTTTTCTACCGCTTCCTTCATCTGCTCGGCAGACAAAACGGGAGTCAAAATGAAAACGGTTTCGTAGTGATTCATACTGTTTTTAATTATTAATTGGTTTAATTTGCAAAATTGCGGGGCAAAGATAGGAATTTATTTTTTAACAGACAAATTTTTTGCCTACCAATCGGTGTTTATCGACAATATTTGCACTCGTTTTGTCGGGTTTGGGCTCTGAACAGCCGGCAGATGGTGGGACAAATGTGATAGGGAGAGAAAAAACAAAGGCAAGTACTTGATATCGAGTACTTGCCTTTTCTTGTTGCGGAGGCCGGATTCGAACCAACGACCTTTGGGTTATGAGCCCAACGAGCTACCACTGCTCCACTCCGCGATGTTTACGAGTGCAAAGGTAAGGCTTTTTGCCACTCGGTGCAAATATTTTGGCAAGAATTTTTGTTAAAATTTTGCGAAATATCTATATACAACTCATAAACAGAGCCTTACGAATAGAGAAAAAACTTTGTGGGCAAAAATACTTGCATTTTGCAATTAATTGTGTACCTTTGCACGGTTTTAATTTTTTTGTGCAATTCAATAGCTAATATGGTATGTCGGACGCCACGTATCAACTTATTGTAGAAGAAGCTCGTCAACTCTTTGCTCGCAAGGGGTTGACCAACACTACTATGAACGATATTGCGCAAGCGGCTCATAAGGGTCGTCGCACAATATATACCTATTTTAATAATAAGCATGATATATATTGGGCGGTTATTACGTCTGAGATGAATCGCTTACACGACAAGTTGGAGGCTGTTGTGAACAAAGACTTATCGCCCAACGAGAAGTTGGAGGCTTATATTGATGCACGCCTTGAGGGTATTCGTGAGATTGTATTGCGCAATGGCTCGTTGCGTGCCGAGTTTTTCCGCGATATTACCGAGGTGGAGCGTGCGCGTAAGAAGGTGTCGTCGGGCGAGATAGACTTGTTGCGCCGTATTCTTGACGAGGGTGTTGCCAAGGGCAAGTTTATTGTTCACAACTCGCTTGCTACGGCTACTATATTGCACTGTGCTTTTAAAGGGCTTGAAGTGCCTTATATCAACAACCATTTCAGCGAGGTGGGTGTCGAGCGCAACCGTATACGTTGCCTCATTACCGACTTTATGTTGTATGGTATTATGCGATAATGGACATTACTAACTCTCTTGCGGCTCTTGTATGAGGGCTGTGGGATATAAAAAATATTGAATATGAAATTACTTGAAGGAAAAGTTGCTGTCGTTACCGGCGCAGCTCGTGGCATTGGCAAAGCCATTGCTCTGAAATTTGCTTCGGAAGGTGCCGATGTTGCATTTACCGACCTCGTTATTGACGAAAATGCTAAAGCTACTGAGGCTGAAATTGCGGCTCTGGGTGTGCGTGCCAAGGGTTATGCATCGAATGCTGCCAACTACGACGACACTCACAATGTTGTTGCCGAGATAATGAAAGACTTTGGTCGTATAGATATTCTTGTGAACAATGCAGGTATCACTCGCGACGGATTGATGATGCGTATGGACGAGAAGCAATGGGATGCTGTTATCACAGTGAACTTGAAATCGGCGTTCAACTTTATCCATGCAGTTACTCCTATCATGATGCGCCAAAAGGGTGGCAGCATCATCAACATGGCATCGGTTGTGGGTGTGTCGGGTAATGCCGGACAAGCCAACTACTCGGCATCTAAAGCCGGTATGATAGGTCTTGCCAAGTCTATCGCCAAGGAGCTTGGCTCACGTGGTGTACGTGCCAATGCTATTGCTCCGGGCTTTATCGTTACCGATATGACTGCACAATTGAGCGAGGAGGTGCGCGAGGCATGGGCTAAACAAATTCCTTTGCGTCGTGGCGGTACTCCCGAGGATGTTGCCAATGTTGCTACTTTCTTGGCATCGGACCTTTCTTCGTATGTTACCGGACAGGTTATCCACTGCTGCGGTGGTATGAATATGTAATAAATAGATCAATAGAAACATTGCGAGCGATGCTACCCTACCTTGAGTGTAGCATCGCTCGCTTTTGATTTAATACACACATATAAATATATAATGTTGCAGGGGCTGAATTCAGATTTTTTCAGTAAGTTTGCCATCGGATTATGGCTATGATGAAAATGCTTGAGAGAATGACATCGAAATGCCGATTGCTGACAATGTTGGTTGCCTTACTTGTGTGTATGGCAACTCATGCTGCATCGGTAGCTGAGAACGACACGACGGCGCATCTGCTTGATGAGGTGTCGGTGGTGAGTTTCTATCGCACCAACTTGCGCAATACGGGTACTACCCTATCGCGCAACGACATTACGATGCAGAACAAGGGTCAGGAGCCTTCGTTTATCATAGCGCGTATGCCGTCGGTATTTGCATACAGCGATACGGGCAACGAGTATGGGTACTCATACTTCAGGATGCGGGGTATTGACCAGAGCCGCATCAACATCACGCTGGATGGTATGCCACTGAATGACGGCGAGGATATGGGTGTGTATTTCTCCAACTTCCCCGACTTGCTATCGAGCATGCACTCGATAAAGGTAGAGAATGGTGCTAATATAGATAATAATGGCGCTGCGGGTTATGCGGGTAGCGTAAACTTTGAGTCGGTAGACCTCTTGCGCGACACGACATCGAGTGCGTATGCGGGCTATGGCAGCTTCAACACGCTGAAGGTGGGTGCCGAGTATAATACCGGTCGATTGGGCAAGTTTGCAGGGCACTTTAAGGTTACACACCAGCAGAGCGATGGCTATCGAGAGCATGCCTACAACAACTCGCAATCGGTGTTTGTCAAGTTGGGGTACTATATCAACGACTATCACAAGATAGACTTGTTGAGTTTTGTGGGGCAATCGCGCAATGGCATGGCTTGGGTGGGCGCTACTGCCGATGAGATAGCTGCCAACCCTCGCACCAACGGATGCACCGAAGCCGAGACCGACCACTATATACAGAACATCAACAAGCTGCAATATCAGGGGTTTGTGGGTGAGAAAACCGCGCTGACGGCATCGCTATACTACAACTATGCCGACGGTTACTACACGTTTGACACCGACAACTACATGCGCCGCGTGTATGACCTGTCGTGGCTGACGACCGACGAGATAGTGCGCTACGACCAACGATTTCACTACATAGGTGGTAATGCTGCCGCGAAGTTCTATCTGAATAGTTTTGTTGTAACAACCGGCATTAATGCCTCGACATTCAATCGCCGGCACATGGGTAGCAACAACTTGCAGGAGGAGATTTTGTGGGATAATACAGGATACAAGAATGATGTGAGCCTCTTTGTAAAAGGTACTTACAACTATCGTTGGCTCAACGTAGGTGCCAACATACAGTATCGTCATGCCGACTTTACCTATCGAGGCGACAAGGCGTTTGAGCCGGTCGATTGGGACTTCCTCAACTGGTCGGTCAACGCGCGCTGGCAGTTTACACAACAACACTCGATATACGCGAGTGCCACACGCACACATCGAGAGCCTACACGTAGCGATATGTTTGGCGGAGAGGAGAACTTTGCCTCCTTATACACCACGCAAGCCGAGAGCGTAATAGACTATGAACTGGGCTACAACATTGCATTGAGCAACTTTATTGCCAATGTCAACTTGTACTACATGGACTTCAGCAACGAGTTGATATTGAGCGGAGCGATAGGTAGCAACGGACAACCCATACACACCAATGCAGCCAATAGTTATCGTGCCGGCGTAGAGTTGTCGGCACAATACTACCCCATCAAGGGTCTGCGCCTCGTCAACAACAGCAGCTACTCGGTCAATCATGTTCGCTACGAACAATCGACTCTCACTCATGTGCTCAGCCCTACATGGATTGTCAACCAAGAGGTAGGCTATACGATAGCGGGATTTGACGTAGCTATTGCGATGCGATATCGCAGCGAGATGTACTTCGACCTTGCCAATCAATATAGGATTGACCCATCGTTACGGCTGAACCTGTCGCTCGGCTATACTTATCGAAACATATCGGTAGGTGTATACCTCAACAATATATTTGACGAGCGCAGCTACTCGAACGGCATGTTGGGCGCTACACAACCGCTATACTTTATTGATGCCCCACGCAACGTCTTTGTGGATGCCAGGGTAAGATTTTGAGAATCGTAGACAATCGGACAATTTTCGGTCGCAACAAATTATATCGCGGGCTGCAGAAACGGCAGTTCGCGACGGTCTTATTTAATTAGGCTCGTAGATTGTGGTGTAAAAAAAACAGACTGAAGTGTCATAAGATTTTGCAATTTGATAGTATATTTTTTTCTTTCGTGTGAAGTGCCATATAAATATGTCGTCGCGCGATTATTCAGATTGTCAACTGCCGAACCGCAATTCAAAAAGAGAGATGACTTGCCACATTCGGTAATATTTTGTAAATTAATGTTTCAATTTACAAACAGGACTAATTATATAGGTCGCAAAATAATGACACACGATAGAGAATTTTCGCATATAGCAACGTACATTATCGAACATCGTTCGGAACTGTTGCACTACGCCAACATGCTGACACACTACAGCACTGATGATGCCGACGACCTTTTTCAAGAGATGGTGTATCGCAGTCTGCACAGTGCCAATACATACCATGAACGAGGTACAACAGATGCATGGTTGAGAACTATCATGCGCAATATCTACCTTAACGACGTAAACCGTTCGGCACACCGCTATGCCTCCGACACCGACAGATTGGAGGTCGTCGACGAGGATATGTGCCCCGACGAAAGATACTCGATAGGCGAATTGTATAGAGCCATAAGCATGCTATCCAAGCGCGATAACAAAATAATAACCATGCGCCTGCAAGGCTACTCGTACGCCGAGATAGCCCTATGCTTGGATATGAAAGAAGGAACCGTCAAGAGCGCCTTGCACCGCATAAAGGTGCAATTGAGGAAATTGTTGGAATAGTGTTAGGCGCGCGTAGTGTGAGGATGAGGTATCAACGACCGACAACCCCTACCCGACATAAATAAAAAAGGCAAGCATCCTTGTTGTCGGATACTTGCCTTGAGAACTATCGGGAAAACCGATTGTCGCTTACAACATATCTTCGGGAGCAAGAGGTGCATAAGGACCGTCTTTCACCTCAAGAATGACAGCAGACTCTTTTACCTCGAGCGTGTGCCACTGCCCCGCGGGAATGTGCACGCCATAATTGCCCTGCAAGGGGTCGAGAGCATAACGGCATACCTCCTCGCGGCAATCGTTATAGAACATAACATCAATGCGACCTCGCAACAACACATACGTCTCGGCAGTGTGTCGATGACGATGTATGGGCAACACCGTACCCGGCTCAAGCGCATTGAGCAAACGCTGCGCCTTGGCATCGAGCGAATGGTGCAGATTGTAATTCATCCGCAACCGCGCCGACTCCCGCGCCTGCGCAGTAACCATATTTAGCAAATTATTGTCAATGAGCATAGGGGGTTACTTGTTAACGACAGATTTTACAACCTCAATATATTTGCTTGTACCTACGTCTTTAGTAAGGTTTTCCTCTACATATCGACGCGCATTACGACCATACTCCTCGCAGAGAGAAGGATTATTATACATATAAAGAATAGCATCTGTTAGCTCTTGTACATTGTCCGCCTCGGAAAATACGCCAAGATTATGAGATGTTATAATACGCTGCAAATCGGTATCGGTATCATAATTGGCAACTACCGGAGTTCCTGCCGACATAATACTCCACGTCTTGCTCGGCATAGCCCCCTTGCCAATACCTTTCTTGCACGATACTATACCCACACTACCCAAACTATAAACATAAGATACGCGATTATAAGGTTGCAATGGGAAGAATCGTACATTGTCGAGATTTAGGTCTGAAACAAGTTTCTTAAAGTCATCAATAAGTCCCCCCGTACCAAACAGCAGAAATTGAATATCTTGATGTTCTTTGAGTTGTTCTGCTGCACGAATTATCACATCAATGTTTTGAGCATTGCCAAAATTACCGGCATATACTACATAAAACTTATCCTTAGGCAAGGAAAATTCATCATACAATATATTGTCATCTTTGGCTATAGGTACAACGGCATTTTCATCAACCCAATTATATATTACTTCAATCTTCTCCTCAGGCACACCTTTTGCCATAATGTTGCGCTTGAAGTCTTCTGAAATAACAATAATTTTATCGCAATTGCGATAGGTAAAGTCCTCAATAGCACGCCCAATCTTCCACAGCAGAGAGCCTTTGCGTGTCATACCGGCACCTACCAACGAGTCAGGGAAAATGTCTTGCAAGTTATAAACAATGGGAATATGACGCACCTTCTTTATCAGAGCAGCCGTAGGTCCTATAATGGGAGGAGTACTTGAAACCATTATCACATCAGCATCTTTAGCGTGCTTATTGAAAACACCAATAAAGAAGAGTTCAACACACTGAATAAAATATCGCAAAGCACGCAATATCGGATTTTTACCCTCGGCATACAAAGGGAAACGACGTATTGTCAACAGTCCATTCAGTTTCTCTTCTACACGAATTTTACGATATTTCTTAACAGTTTCTTTATCCAACCCACGCGATGGTGTAGGAGTAAAGAGTTCCATCTTATACCCCTCACGAGCAAAGGCTTCTTGAGTTTGTATCCCCAAGTACGGACTTGATAGTTCCTCAGGATAATGATAAGGTTTTAAATATAAAATCTTCATAGACTATTTTTTACCAAAAACCTCGTCCAAAACACATTCGGTCATATCTCCAAAAAGAGGGCCATTATTAAACTGATTTAAATTTATGCCACCTTTACGCATATTAGCTTCTATCAACAAAGGTTCTCCGTCAATATCAATAGCAATATCCCAAGAAACCAAACGGAAATGGGGTATAATAGAGTGGGCTTGAATAACAAGTTCTATCGCTTTGTTATATGATGGCACAGTTAAATTTTTAAAAATAGTGCCTTGGGGATGTTGATAGAATTTCTCTCCCGTATAATAATCTGTTGCATAATCTTTTAAAGAGCCATCTGAATTTACGCCACAACTGATACCTCCACCTGTTACATTATCAACACGACTACTACCAGTACCCATACGCAGATTAGAAGATAAAATATACACACCATCTTTCATCAATAAAGATACAATACGCAATGTATTAATTGAATCTTTATGTATCTCCTTTAATTTAGGATGCTGCTCTATTACACCTTGAATAATATAATTTTTCTCCTCACCTTTAATAAAAGATTTTATTATTTCTTCTTGCGAATTAGTTTTCCAAAAACAAACATTCCTTCCTGATCCTGTTTCTAAAGAGGGCTTGCAAACCACCTCTTTTTCTTGTAAAACTATATCAAGAGCCTGTTGAGTTGTTATTAGTTTATAATTCTCATCTAACAAGATTCCATTAACATTTCTCACCAACGTTTTGGGCTGATTAATACCATAGAAAATACGAGAATAATAATTCTTATCATTAAATCCACAACCGAGTTTTCTATTGTTGAAATGCTGATCTATTTTTGCATAGTACATTGTATTAGGAATATAACGAGGATCTTCTATTCCATTTTGAGAAGCATAATACCACCCCCATAAAGGCGAAATTGACTTATATTTCTTCCAAAAATCGCCAACCTTCTTCTTATATTCCTTTGTCGGTTTTGTTTTGCAATATTTTTTTAACCTTGAATATTCAGTTATATTTGATATTAGATTTGCACAAGAAGTTTCCAATCCTTCAAAGAAACCATCATATATTGCGCGTAATTTTTTACTTGTAGCCATATTAATTCGTATAAATATTATTGTGTTTCAATACTGTTTGTATTGTTTTAAAGAAAATTTTAACATCGAGCATAAATGATATGTTATTGGCATACCAAGCATCTTTAAGACGTTTATCTCGTACACCTATACTGTTGCGATAATATGCTTGAGTATAACCTGTAATACCGGGGCGAACTTTCATCTTATCAACTTCATCGGGTTGATAATTTTCCAATGCCGACCATCCACTTGCACGAGGGCCGACAAGGCTCATTTCGCCTTTAAGCATATTCAATACTTGGGCTGTTTCATCGAGGCTTGTTTCGCGCAAGAATTTACCCACCTTGGTCACACGAGGATCATCTTTTGCATTAAACGAACTGCCATCGGGGTTTGTTATGTTTTCGGCATTCACTTTCATAGAGCGAAACTTAAACATCATCAGTTTCTTACTGTTTTTTCCTATACGCTCGGCCATATAAAATACAGGACCACCATCTTCCAATTTAATGGCTATTGCAACACATATCCAAATGATACAAAAGAAGGGAAATGCAATTAAAGCAATTATCCAATCACAGATGGGTTTGATAAAATTTTGATACATAATATTGCTATTTATTCAATGATAATATAGTTTTGCAGAGTTTCCCAAGCAGCATCGGCATATTGGCTTGCAGCATCGGGAGTATCACCTTCAGTAAGCACCCAGCCACATATATCCGACTTTGTTTGATATGGTGGGAGTATATCTCCCTCTTTCTTACGCATAATTACGTCAACGATGTTATTTGTACCAATTACTTGATTAACATCCTTTATCTGCTTTATTACTCCGGGATTATAAATAAGCAGTCGAGAAGATATGTATTTCTTCTTTTTAGGAATAGCATCGGTTTCGATGCCCAAGCAGAGATTGATACTATTGTCTAACTCATCAACACCACGCGAATAGGGTACTATGTGCGATGCAATAAGATTTTGTCCATTACGGATACCAATATCGATAATATACGGCTTGTTATTGTCGGCAGATACTATCAAATCGAAGTTTATAGGTCCCCAAGTAACATTTAATGCCTTTACGGCTTTTTCAACTTCAAGAGTTATTGCCTGCTCTACTTCGGGAGTTATACCCAAATATGTTGTTTGCTTGTATATAGGATAGTTTTCTGTCCAATAGAACTCTGTTTTCACAATAGAGTATATGTAACATTTACCATTGCAAACATAGGCTTCTACCGTAAATTCTTCACCATCGATATACGGCTCAACATATATCTGATTATTGCGTGCGCCTTCAAATGCATATTGTATAGCATTTTCTATTTCGCTCGATTCTTTTACTATACATACGCCTTTGCTTCCCGATCCATCGGTAGGCTTAACCACAAACGGCAATGAGTATTCTCGATTTTTAGCCTCTTCTTGACTATTTAACTCAAATGTGCGTCCTGCACTATTTAGGCCAAAATCATCTAATGCCTTTCTTATTTGATACTTACTCATAGAGATTTCCGATGTTGCCATAGGCATACAAGGGAGATTCATTCTCTCACCAATGTAACTTACCGTAGGTAACGTAAGAGTTGCCCCCCAAGTAAGTACACCATCAATGGATAGTTCTTGAGCAAACGCCAAGCAGGCCTCTTTGTCTTTTACATCTATAATTTTGTATCCATCGGCATATTCAAAGCCCGGCTGTCCCTCTTTATAATCGACACAGTATGCAGCATAGCCCATTTGTCGCACCCGCTTAATAGCCGGTACTTGATAATCACCGGCACCGATAATCAAAATTTTCTTCATAGTTATCGTATAATAGTGCAGTCAATAATTTCACGAACCATTCTTGCTGTATCAATCGCCTCATAAACATCACGACCTGTAGCAACCACATATCCACAACCATCGAGGTTGGTACGATATGGGGTAATTGTATCGCCTTGGTGCAAGTGGTGTTCTATTGTCACTTTGTAGGTCGTAGCAATATTATCGAAATTGGGTAAGGATGCTACAACTCCCGGAGTCAAGGCCAATAGTTTGGTGGCTACGGGTGCCGACTCTGTTTGAGGAGTAAAATCGACCTCATCACTCATTGCAGCCTTTATCATATTGGCCATATAATCTATACCTGTTCCCAAAGGTATTATATGCGAACCTATGAGATTACCACCCATACGCGCACCTATATCAACTATGTGTACACCACCGTCGCTATCAATAAGCAAGTCCATATTGACCGAGCCGTGATTGACCCCAAGTGCTATCAAGGCACGACGTACACACTCTTTTACTTTTGCCTCCATTTCGACCGATAAGCCCGAAGGAATAGCGTGCCCCAGTTCGGCATAGTAGGGTGGCATAGTCATATCTTTTTGCATTACTGCCAAGATATGTATTTCGCCTTGGTTTACAAAAGATTCAACACCATACTCTCGACCAACCACAAAAGGCTCGGCTACTGCACGATGTGTTATAGATCCTTGCATAGCATACTCACACGCAGTAACAAACTCATCGGGATTATCGACACGCGATGCACCTCTACTACCCGATCCGTCACAAGGCTTGACCATTACGGGGAATTTTACTTCCGGTAGAACTGATAGAGCCTCTTGCGATGAGGATATTTCATAAGAATATCCTGTATCATCTGCTTGAGCATCGAAAAGACATCTGCGCACTTCGGCTTTGTTTTTTATGAGTTTTGCCGATGAGTAATTGATACCCGGCAGATGCAACTCAGAAGCGATACGACTCATAGCAAGCACGCTATAGTCGGTAGCAGCAGTAAGCACACCATCAACATTCTCACTACGAGCGTACGCCAAGCAAGCCTCTTCATCAACAATATTGATAACGGCATAAGCATCGGCATACTTGAAACCTTCGGCTTGTGGATTAGCATCGAGAACGTGAACTTCGTAGCCCAATTGTTTTGCTTTTTTAATAACAAAACATTGCAGGAAACCACCACCCAGCATCAATATTTTTTTTGTTTTCATCGCCTCGATAAAAATTTATTGACTTATTACTTCTACAAAATTGCTGATGACATACTCAACATCCTCATCGGTGAGGCGAGTGTGTAACGGCAGGGTTACTTCATTGCGATATTGGTTATATGCATTGGGATAGTTGGCTATGTCGAAACCTAATGCTTTATATGCCGTCATCATAGGCAGTGGCTTATAGTGTACATTGCAGGCAATGCCACGCTCTGCCATTTGCTCAATGATGCGATTTCGTTCTTCCACATCACAATCCAACAAACGTACCAAGTAGAGGTGTCCACTCGATGTGTGGTTGTCGCCAACATGTGTCAATGTCTGCACATTATGACCTTTCAACGCATCATTATATTTGCGAATAATATCGTGGCGACGACGGAGCATATCGGGATAACGCTTGAATTGAGCCAAGCCTATGGCGGCCATAATATCGGTCATATTGCACTTGTAGTTGGGGGCAACAATATCATACTCCCACGCACCCAATTTTGTTTTGGCAAGTGCATCCTTATTTTGTCCGTGCAACGAAAAGAGTTGGAACTGCTTATACAACCATTCATTATCAACCCCTTCGTGAGTACGCCAAGTAAGCGCACCACCTTCGGCAGTAGTAAGATTCTTCACTGCGTGGAACGAGAATGAGGTAAAATCGGCTATTTCTCCACACATCTTGCCGTGCCATTGCGCTCCGAAGGCGTGTGCTGCATCGGCCAACACTACTACCCTACCGTATGCGCGTTGTATATCGTTTGACGGACGGAACAGATGTTTACGACTCTCTACTGCAGCATATATCTTATCGTAATCGCACACTACTCCACCTAAATCGACCGGCAGAATAACTTTCGTACGTTCGGTTATAGCATCGGCAAGTTTGTCATAATCCATTTCAAAGGAGTTAGGAGCAGTATCGACCATCACTACTTTGGCACCAACGTGACAAGTAACACTTGCTGTTGCTGTATATGTATATGCCGATGTTATGACTTCATCGCCGGGACCAACACCAAGAACTCGCAATATAAGCTCCATACAAGCTGTTGCCGAGTTTAGGCACACCGCTTTATCGGTGTGACAATAATCAGAGATTTGTTTCTCAAACTCTTTGGTACGTGGTCCGGTGGTAATCCATCCAGAGCGTAGTGCTTCACTTACTTCAGCAATCTCGCATTCACTCATATCGGGCGGCGAGAATGGAACGTTACGAAGTTTGTTATTCATCTTATATATTTTTAGAATTTTCTCCACACCATTTTGTTGACAACGCCGGTGTAGGATTGTATGAGTTTTACGACTTTGGTTGATACGTTTTCGTCGGTGTAGTTGGGTACGGGTATACCGTTGTCGTAGTTGCGTACCATCTCTACGGCTGTGTCGACGGCTTGGAGCAGTGAGTGCTCGTCGATGCCGGCGAGGATGAAGCAGCCTTTGTCGAGGGCCTCGGGGCGCTCGGTGCTGGTGCGTATGCACACTGCGGGGAATGAGTGTCCTACGGATGTGAAGAATGAGCTTTCTTCGGGGAGTGTTCCGCTATCGCTTACTACTGCAAAGGCATTCATCTGCAAGCAGTTGTAGTCGTGGAAGCCGAGAGGCTCGTGTTGGATGACGCGTGGATCGAGTTTAAACCCACTTGCTGCCAATCGGTTGCGACTGCGTGGGTGGCACGAATAGAGTATGGGCATATCGTACTTCTCTGCCATGCGGTTGATGGCTGTGAAGAGGCTTGTGAAGTTGCGCTCGGTGTCGATATTTTCTTCGCGGTGTGCCGAGAGGAGTATGTATCGACCTTTTTCGAGACCGAGTCGTGCGTGTATGTCGCTTGCCTCGATGTCGGCGAGGTTTTCGTGCAAGACTTCTGCCATGGGCGAACCGGTTACGTAGGTGCGTTCTTTGGCTACGCCCGATGCGTTGAGGTAACGACGTGCGTGCTCGGAGTAGCAGAGGTTGACGTCGGAGATGATGTCGACGATGCGACGGTTGGTCTCTTCGGGCAGACATTCGTCGAAGCAGCGGTTACCGGCTTCCATGTGGAAGATGGGTATGTGTAGGCGTTTGGCGCCGATTACCGACAGGCAGCTGTTGGTGTCGCCAAGTACGAGTACGGCATCGGGCTTGACTTGCACCATCAGTTTGTACGATGCGTTGATGATGTTGCCCATGGTTGCGCCAAGGTCGTCGCCTACGGCATCCATGTATACCTCGGGGTCGGCGAGTTTGAGATCTCTGAAAAATACGCCGTTGAGGTTGTAGTCGTAGTTCTGACCTGTGTGTGCCAATATGGTGTCGAAGTATTTGCGACATTTGTTAATGACTGCTGCGAGGCGTATAATCTCGGGGCGAGTTCCTACGATGATGAGCAGTTTGAGGCGACCGTCGTTCTTGAAACTTACAGTCGAATAGTCGAGTTTAATGTTCATGTTGTGAATGTTTAGAGTTTAGAGTTTAGGGGTTCGGGTTGAGAGAGTTTAGTATTTAGAGAAGTATCTTTGCTCAACAATAAACCATAATCACTCTTATTTTATATAGTATTACTCTACCGGCAGGAAGTATGTATCGGGGCGATTGGGGTCGAAACATTCGTTGCACCACATTACGGTAACGAGGTCGTCGGTGTCGGAGAGGTTGATAATGTTGTGCGTATAGCCGGGTAACATGTGTACGGCTTGAATGTTGTCGCCACTGACCTCAAAGTTGAGCACTTCGTCGCTGTCGATGCGGCGTTGCTGAATGAGTGCGCGACCTGCTACGACCATGAAGAACTCCCACTTGGTGTTGTGCCAATGTTGTCCCTTGGTGATGCCGGGCTTGGATATGTTGATGCTTACTTGCCCGTTATTGCGTGTGCGCAATAGCTCGGTGAAGCTGCCGCGAGCGTCGATGTTCATCTTCAAGGGGAAAGCCACTTTCTCCTTGGGCAGATACGAAAGGTATGTCGAGTAGAGTTTCTTGGCAAACGAGCCTTCGGGAATGTCGGGGATGGTGAGCGATTGCGGCTGGGCGTGGAACTCGTCAAGCAGGTCGACAATCTCGCCTAAAGTGATTTTGTGCGTTACGGGTACTGCACAGTAACGACCTTGGGGGGTAAGGATGGTATCGACACCCTCAAACTCGCAATGATGCTCGTCGCCCCGTATGGCGGCTATCATTTCGTCAACGAGGTCGTCGATGTAGAGCAACTCGAGCTCGGTTGAACGGTCGTTGACGGTAATGGGCAAGTCGTTGGCAATGTTATTGCAGAAGGTAGCCACTGCCGAGTTGTAGTTGGGACGGCACCATTTGCCAAAGAGATTGGGAAAACGATATACCAACACTCGCGCACCGGTGGTGGCAGCATAGTCGAAGAACAACTCCTCGCCTGCCTTCTTGCTCTTGCCATATTCGCTCGTACCGAAACGTCCGGCGAGGGTGGCTTGGATAGACGAGCTGAGCATTACGGGGCAGGTATTGTTGTGCTTGCGCAAGGTGTCGAGCAGTGTGGATGCAAAGCCGAAATTGCCTTGCATAAACTCGTCGGGATTTTGAGGGCGATTGACCCCTGCAAGGTTGAACACAAAGTCGGCTTCGCGGCAATAGCGGTCGAGCTCGTCGGGAGTAGAGTCGATGTCGTACTCGAACACTTCATCGACCACAACATCGCCATAGAACTTTGCCTTGCCGTCCTTGATATTGTTGAGTTGTGCCACAAGATTGCGCCCAACAAAGCCTTTGGCACCGGTAATTAGTATATACATAACTGAAAGATTAGAGTTTAGAGTTTAGAGTTTAGAGATTTAGAGAATCGTATAAGCGTTAAGAGGATTAGAGTTTTTTTGTTATTGATGCACGTAATCCTGATAATAATCGTGCAACTTCGATAATCTTTAATTCTACATCTGTGAATTGACTTTTATTAATATATTGAAGTTCGAGTGCGATTTCCAATTGGCATAGTACCTCCATTAATGAGCCATAGGCTATTTCTAAAAAATGGATCTGCTCTTTACAGGATATTCGTCCCATCCCTTCTGCGAGATTAGAGGGAATAGAAATAACAGCCCTGCGTAATTGCGTTGTCAATGCATATTGCTCATTAGATGGGAATGTTGAAGCTAAACGATAAACGGACTTGACCAACTCCTTACTAATAATATAAGCATTCAGTTTACGGAACGAGAAATCACTCATAATATTTTCTTGAGAATTAATCGCAGAGAAGACTCTAAACTTTAAACTCTAATCCCTAAACTTTTATCTACACCAAATTTCCTACGCCCGAGAGTTCGTTCTGAATATAAGTCAAAGCAGCAATCTTGGCTTTGGTCTCCTCAACGGTGAGCATACGAGTGTTGTTCGAGTTGAACTCGGTGAGCAAGTTGCGCTCAGCCTCACCCTCTTTGAAGAATTTGTCGTAATTCAAGCCACGATTGTCGGCAGGCACGCGATAGAAGTCGCCCATATCCTCCGCCTTGGCACACTCTTCGTTGGTAAGCAGTGTTTCGTACATCTTCTCACCATGGCGAATACCTATCACCTTGATATCCTCTTTCTTGCCACCAAACAGTTCGCACACAGCCTCGGCTTGTGTTTGAATGGTGCAGGCAGGAGCCTTTTGTACAAGGATATCGCCATTCTGACCGTGCTCGAAGGCAAATAACACGAGGTCGACAGCCTCTTCGAGCGACATAATGAAGCGAGTCATCGAAGGCTCGGTGAGCGTAATGGGGTTGCCGTTGCGTATCTGGTCGATCCACAAAGGAATAACCGAACCGCGCGAACACATAACGTTGCCATAACGAGTACAGCATATCTTTGTTTCGCCCGAGTAGCGCGACTTTGCCACAGCAATTTTCTCCTCGATAGCCTTTGTTATACCCATGGCATTGATGGGATAAGCGGCCTTGTCGGTAGAGAGGCAGATGACCGACTTCACCTTATGCTCGATAGCGGCAGTGAGGATGTTGTCGGTACCTATCACGTTGGTTTTCACAGCTTCCATCGGGAAGAACTCGCACGACGGCACTTGCTTGAGCGCAGCAGCGTGGAAGATGTAATCGACACCCGGCATGGCATTGCGACAAGACTGCAAGTCGCGCACGTCGCCAATGAAGAATTTTATTTTATGAGCCACCTCGGGCATACGCGCCTGAAAGTCGTGGCGCATATCGTCTTGTTTCTTCTCGTCGCGCGAGAACACACGAATTTCCTTAATATCAGTACGCAAGAAGCGATTGAGCACGGCGTTACCAAAACTGCCCGTACCGCCTGTAATCAACAGGACTTTGTCTTTGAAGATTGACATATTATGTTGTGGGGTTATTTTCTAATAAAACTTTTGTATATAATGACCGATAAAGATTATACACTACATCTGTTCTATAAGCAGTATAAACTTTTTCATAGGCTTTCTTACACAATGTATCAGCTTCTGTAGTATTTTCTTGACACCAAGTTATTGCTTTAACAATATCATCTACAGACTTTTCTCTTACCAATATACCACATGAAGAACCGTCTAAAGAAGTCAACATATCTTTTATGGCAGCACGGGGTGTTGATATAACAAGCTTGCCTAAACTCATCGATTCTAAAATAGAAATTGGAAACGCTTCGGATTGATAATATGTAGGCAATGCAACTATATCCATTTCTTTCATTCGCTCTACCGCTTCTTCGTTAGGCAAACTTCCCAATATTTTAACATTGCTATCTAACTTATCAGCGGCAATTTCCTTTATATGCTGCACGACACTTTCATTTCCAGGACCAATAATAGTCAACACCGTATCATCTGCACTTTTTACAACAGCTTCAACAAGTTCATATAAACCTTTTGAAGGTATTAAATTTCCAATAAAAGCAATATTTTTGTATGTTTTAGGCTTGAAATTACAACTATCAGGTACTTGAATAGAATTTGGAGTAAGGAATACTTTATTTTTCAAGTCGGGATCAGACTTTAATGCTTTCTCAGAGCGAGAATCTAAAACCCATACTTGATCATACAACTTCATTGTCTTTCTTAAAAGCCTACCCAAAGCATTTCGCTTTGCATAATCTTCAGGAATACATCCATATCTACAATGCATGATGGTTTTTAGACCTTTTATTTTACAATATTTAGCTAATACATAGTCGCGTAGAGTTCCTAATCCACCACTTGTAGTTGTATGCATAATTGCATATTTATCACTCTTTATGGTTCTTCTCACATTTATAAATGTTTCGCACAAATCTCTTAATCCATCAATGATACGCATAGCTCCCTTGGTGTTTGGATTAAGTGCAGTTCTACGAGAAGAACTGATGTGCGTTATAGAATAATCTTCATTACTAAATGAATTTAGTATTTTCTTTGTCCAAGATCTAATACCTCCATTACCATAACCAGGAGATACAAGTATAACTTTATTCATATTAAGAATTTATTAAATCTATATATTTTCTAACGAATTCTTCTGCTGAAAACTTTTCTAATGCAATTTGCCGACTTCTATCTCCCATTTGCTTTTTAGAAATTGCATCACTATTAATGTATTTTATAATTTTTTCTGCAATATCAATATAATTAGTTGGATCAAAAAGAAAACCATTACGCCCATCTTCTGCAATTAGTCCATTATCACAAACATCACTGCATAATACAGGTAAACCACAGCTCATTGCCTCACACAGTACATTGGGATACCCCTCATATAAAGATGGCAAACAAAAAACATCTGCTGTTTGGTATTGTTTAATAATTTCGTTATCAGCGCCATTAAAAGTAACTATATTTTGTAAATCGAGTTCTTTTAGCAAAGAAAAACAATTAAGTTGATAGTCGATATTATCAGTATTACCATACCAATCGACCTTTATATGGTATCCTAAATCTACTACTTTTTTGATAGCTCTTAAATAATTTAGAATATTTTTTTGTGGAGAAATCCGTCCTACCGACAAAATATGGATCGTATCAGTTGTTTTTTTATACTCTAGAGGCTTAAAGTATTCTGTATCTAAGAAATTAGTTATTGTTGCTACTTTATGATATTGATGAGGGACATTATTTTTAATAAACTCAGCTTGAGAATATGAATTAGGAACTATACATTGAGCATATCTCCACAAAAAGAACCTTAAACTATCACTTTTTGTTATTTTTTGCGTTGTACACCGTTCTGATACAATCAATTTTCTCCATTTAAAAATAAGATTCAATATACACGAGATAATTGTAGGAATTCTTTGATATGCAATAACAACATCATATTGATTATTACGGAAATAAAGATATAAACTATATAACCGTTTTAAAAGATTTAAATTATCACCAACGACAATACTTTTAATATGCTCTTTATCTAAAATATTTTTATAGAATGGAACTTCTTTATATAAAATAACATCTACATCATAACCTTTTTTCTTCAGTAAACAAGACAATCCAACTAATTGCCGTTGAGCACCACCACTACTCAAAGAATCAGTAAAACAAGCTATTCTTTTATTTCTCATATCTTTTTATTTGAAATTTGACACATACAATATCCAATACCTAATGCCGGAGCTAATCCAATCATTTCATACGACATTGAGTAAAATGATGATAAAAATATAATAATAAAACACATACCCATAACAGCTACAAACAAATTATTTCTTCTATTCAAATATATTGTACGCACGAAATAAACGAAAAATAATAAATAGGCAAGAACTCCAATCAATCCTTGATTAGTAAGTAACTCTAACCAATCATTATGTGCAAACGTTCCTGTTAAACTAATAGTATGATAAACGCCATTACCAAACAACACTTTTAATAAAGAGAGCTCTTGTTGAAAGTTATTCCATAGAGTTAAATATATTACATCTCTAGCACTATAATCACCTTGAATCGTTTGCTCCATTCTATATTGAAAGAATTGATTAGAATCATATAACATATATACATATGTCCCTCCAATAACCATAAACAAAATGGTCAACAAAACAATATAAAAACGTTGACGTCCGCGAATGTCTTTGAAAATTTTATAAAAAAACCACATAAAACACACCACGCTAATCACAATGGCCCCTCTCTTAAAACCAGAAAGAACGAAAAACAATAATATGGCAGCTATTAGAAATTGTAATATTGGTTTACTATTCCAAAAGAACAATAAGGGAAATAACTTAAGAAAATGATACGATATATTATTAACCACATTATCATCATTTAAATCATTGGCTAATAATTTAAGTTTTTCCGTTTGCTCAACCCTTTGAAACAGTATAATATAAGTAATCAATAATATAATGAAAATAATTTTTACAACTTCCTCTGACAACAAATCTTTCTTTGCAAAATAATACATTACATATATAGGAAGAATGGAAACATACAGATTTTTTAAATAAAGAGTCTTTGAAACAGCACTAGACAAATTATTTTCATCATAAATTTGATGAGGTGATAACATAAAATAAACTCCATATATAGTCATAATTACCAAAAAGAAACTAAGACTTTTTAAAAGCACTGGCATCTTATAGGAGATTACAACTTTACAGAAACAAAAGAAAGAATAGACTAATAATATAGCCAATATTAGTTGTGAAATTATACTTCCTTCTGCATACAAGGTTCCTTGTAAGTAATACAAAGACCATAATAAAATATAGAATACGCTTGCATTCAAATATTGTTTCATAGCATAATCTTTATTTATACTTTATCCGGCAACACTATATAACTCCCCCAAATATTATCCCACTCTCTGGGTTTAATACCTCCAATGCCACTAGCAGGGAAAAAGGTAAGTTCTCCAAAGTATATCTTATTATTTACAATATAAAAATCTACTCTAACAAAAGGAATATTTACTGCTAATTTCTCAGCACACTTCCATAAATCATTAACGCAAGATGGCTCTTTATGAAGCACTTCTGCAAAAGGATATCTTTGTGGTTGATGTAAAGGAAGATGTAGCCACTCTCTATCATAAAAATCGGCAGTCATTATGCTATTTCTACCTTCAACAACCTGACAATACTTAGCAACACCATTAAAACAAAAAACTTTATAGTCTTTCAGTTCATAGCCACTCTCATCCACCATATATTGTTCTGCAATAATACGAGGTACGACATTTTTATATGGATATTCTCTATTCTGAAGATAATATCTTCGCTTAAGAGCTTTGCGCAATTTTTTTTTAGCAGCAACTATATCTAATTCTGCCTTATTTTTACATATTATAACGCCACCGCTATCGTGCGTGCATTTTAAGACAAATTGATTTGGCAATGTATCAAAATCAATATCTTCAACTTTATCCCATACTCCTAAAGTCGGTATAATATATTTAACACCTATCAAATCTGCGACATATCTCTTTGCCTCATATTTGTCTACCATCTTTGTATATTCTGGTCGGCGATTATATAACTTAAGCCATTGTAACTTTTCAGCAAAAGTTTGAGGGTTATTGAGATTTAAAGATTTTCCTATTGAAAAAAAATATAATAACTTTAGGTATATCACGTCAGAAAATAAAAATGATATTTTACATAACAATGATATAAGTATTTGCTTGGGATGAAATTTAAAATAAAACAAAAATTTTTTAAAACTTTCCATATATTACTAATAACAATATTATTAAAGGTAATTATACAAATCTATTATTATTTATCTTTATTGGATTACTACTTATAACGAAAGTAATACAATAAGAATCTAATAATACATTATTTCGTTTTTATTTTATAAACTCTACCTCAGTATTTTTTATATTGGGCAAACTTATCATATCTCCCAAAACCAAATTCCAATTATCTGGTGTAAAAACGCCGAAACCACTAGCAGGGAAAAATGTTATTTCTCCAAAATATATTTTATTATTTATTATATACAAATCAATTCTCACAAAAGGAATATTTTTAGCCAATTTTTCACATATTTCAATCATATTATCTAGACAACTTGGTCTTGTAACTGGATTAAGACCATTTTTAACAATCGGATTATATTCATTTGGAGCAATAGGATTAAGACCAACAAATGGCATATGATTCCACTGCATATCATAAAAATCAATTGTTTCGTTAGTACTTCTATCTCTAATTACTTGACAATATCGAGGTTGACCATTAAAACAAAAGAATTTATAATCTATAAGATCTTGATGTACACTGTCAGACAAAAACTGTTCTGCAATTATTCTCCGTTTTACATACTTATAAGGCCATTCTCTTTTTTCATTATAATAATTTCGTTTCAAAGATTTGCCAATTTTCTTCTTTACATAAACACGATCTAACAAACTCTTGTTTTTACATATTACTATCCCTCCACTATCATGAGTAGATTTCAACACAAACTGATTGGGTAAAGCATCATAATCAATATCTTCAACCTTATCCCATACACCTAATGTTGGTATAACATATTCTTCTCCAATTATATCAGCTACGTATTTTTTAACTTCATATTTATCAACCATCCGTGTATATTCGGGATTCCGATTATAGAGTTTTAACCATTGAAGTTTCTCTCCGAATGTTCTAGGTTTACAAAGATTCAATTCTTGTTTCATACGAAGCTTATAAATATATTTGATATATATCTCATCATTACTAAAAATCCAATTGAATTTATATAATAAATACAATTTAATCTTATTAATGTCGTGTATCAAATAGTAAGAAAACTTTTTCAATTTATTTATTAACATCTTTATTATAAATATAGTTTATATTGATATTGCTATTACATTATAGGTTATGCACATAGCTATTAAAACGGTTTAATTCAAATAATTATTTAATTATAAGCATTATGGTCATTGATATAATCCCAAAAGAAATTGCTAATGGTTTTATAAAAATAATATATAGAATTTAATTTTATGGTTAAAACAAACAATTCTATATTAGCTATGATTACTCTTTTTTAACATCTTAATATTTACACCTAGTGTCTGTAATGAATTATTAAGTAATTTTTTATTTATTATAAACATTGATGTAAAATATACAAATATACATATAAATATACATACAAAATTCCACAAATAAGCTTGACTAATCATATTTAACAATAGCGCAACAATTGCCATTAATACTGTGGAAGGAATTATTGGTAAAAGTTTTTTTATTAAACTAAAGATAGGATATTTTATATAAATACTCATCATTAATAATTGTATAATAACAAACAAAATCCTCACACTGGAACGTGATATATACAAGGTCTCAAAACCTAACGGCGCGGACCAAAATAAAATAGGTATCATATATAAAATATTTATTAATGCTACTAAGAATGAGATATAAGTTTTTCCAATAGCATTATACAAACCATTTGCATAAGTTCCTAGAACAATGCTAATAGATGACAATAAACCCCATAAGCCAATAAAATCAGCAGCTTCTTTCCATTGTGAACCAAGAAGAATAAATGTTATAAAATCTCTATAAATCCAAATTCCAATACTTAATGGGAAAACGAAGAATGCAACTGCTTGCATATAATTATTATACATATCTATTAACGCATCCCTATCATTTTTTAAGCGTGAAAGTGCCACAAATAATGGCATCGATGTTGCCGATGTTATTAAAGATATAATTTGGTTTACTGTTATCATTGATGTCTTATATATACCGACATAAAAAGTAGATAAAAATATACCAACAATAAAAGTATCGAAATAGGAGGTCATCCACGTTGATATAGACTCCATCATTATCCACCAACTGTATGAAAACATTTCTTTCAATTTCTTTATTGAAAAAAACAACTTAGGTTTCCATCGAGACCTGCAAGTTAAAATGACAGCATTTACAACAGCTCCTGATAATGTTCCAATAACTAACGCCCAGAAACTTTTTGTTATATATGCTAATGGCAATGTTACAAATAAAGGAACACATATAGACACTAAACGCACATAAAACAATGACTTAAAATTCCAATCTCTTTTATAGCGAGCCATCTGAATACTACTGAAAGCATTAACCGGCAAAACTAAAGATGCAATAACTATAACATTTCCTAAACCCGGATTCCCTACTAATATAGCAAGTTGCTCTGAGAAAAAAAATATCAATAGCCATAAAACAACGGATATTAAGAGATTTGTCCAAAATGCTACATTCGTATTATTGTCAAGTTCTTCTTCATCTTCAAAATCATGTTGCACAAGATATTTTTGAAAGCCAGCATCTGTAAATATCTCTGCAAAACTAACAATCATGTTGACTGTTGCTATTACACCAAAAGCTTCTGGTGTTAACAATCTTGCTAACACCATATTAATAAATGGTAAAACTAGACGGCTTGCAATCTCTGTCACAGAAGACCATTTTGTTGCTTGAGCCGTCAAAGACTTTAGTGTAGTATTTTCCACGATTTTAATTTTAACATTATACGCTTCTTATATACATTATAGGTCTTTTCTATCATTTCATACAACTTTCCTCTATAAGGGTTTAACTTATTTATTTCGGGTATAGAGGGTTCTTTATCTTTGATGTAAAAGCCACTATTTGTAATATAAAATTCTTTTACATCTTTACAATCAAACGTCAGTTCATAATTAGGTCTTTTTTGGAAATGGATATACATATATTCTTTGGTATTCAAAACTTTTTCATCATAATATATATAATATATTTTTCCTTCTTTCCAATAATATGTTTGATAATTATAACATTCTGCATTACATCTATAACGCTTATACAATGTAGTAATGTCTATATAAATATCTCTATCAAAGACCTTATAATTATTATGAAGCATTATTCTATAAATTCCATTTTTCTCATCGAAACCATAAGATTTATCATTAGAAAAAATTGTATGAAAATCTTTTGAACAACCGTCTTTTCTAAAGGCATTATTAACATCATCTGTATTTCTATATAAAGATAGATGCCCTAGAACGAGGAATTTGTCATAATTATACAAATTGTACTTTTGGAAAAAATATGACAAATCTCCCCATATTAAATCAAGATCACAATGTCCCCAATAATCATAATCCTTTACATAATCTTGAAAAATCAATCCATATATTACTTTAAAATCACAACATTTATAAGGTCTTTCCAAACTAACATCAAATTGTAAGATTGATTGAGCACGATTTTTCATCTCTCCTAATGTCATAGGTTTTACTATGACATTAGATGGATGTTGTGCTACATTTTGGTCTGTTATTAAATAAAAATCGATCAAATCATTATACTCACAAGATTTTAACCATAGGGGTAAATAATTAGGTAACGGACCAAAATATACTGCTATAATTGCGATTCTGTTTTTCATATTTATTTTTTATTTAGTAAACTATTTTATCCCCTTAGCAGGGTGGCGTAGTGGGTTATGGCTTGGGTTGTGCGGGCGTCGAGGAGTCCGGCTGAGGGGGTGAATGTGAGTTCGCCGAAGTATATTTTTTCGCCGGGGTTGTATAGGTCGACTCGTACTACGTCAAAGTCTGCCGAGAGGGTTTGTGCTATGTTTATCATTTGTTGTAATTGGTTGGGTCGTGGTGGTAATGTATCGGGGATGTATTGGTGATACATACGGTCGACGTATTGCCAATCGGGGGTCATTATTATTGATCGCTTGTGCTCAAAACGGTCCATCGTGGCTATTATGTCTACTACTTTTCCGTTGATGCAGAGGAACTTGTAGTCGGTGGGTTGTGTTCCTTGTTGGGTCTCCAGGAGTTGTTCGCAGAGTATTTTGGGTTCGATAAGGTTGTAGTGGTACTCGTAGACTGACTTTTCCTTGAGTGCTTTGTTGAGTTTCTTGCAGACTGACGGGATGTCGAATGTGGATTTGTCGCGACAGATGTATACGTTTTGCGAGTCTACGCCGTTGTTGGTTTTGAGTACGAACTTCGGTGGGAGTGTATCGAAGTTGATGTCGTGTGCATTGCTCCAATAGCCGTAGTGTGGCAGTAGTATCGACGATAGTCCTTTTGAGGCGACGTATTGTCGTACTTCTATTTTGTCGGCGAGGGGTGCGTATGTGTGGGTCTGGTTGGTTGTTATTTTGTTTATGAGATACTCGCTGAGGTCTTGCGGTTGGTCGAAATTGGGCCAACGCTTGCGCAGCCTGTAGTATCGTATGGCGTAAACAAATCGACGTCCAAACAGGGTTACTAATATTTTGATGACTATGTTGTATATTTTTTCTTTCATGTGTTATGTGGCTGGGTTGCCGGCTATGAACTGGTCGATGTTGAGGAATTGGCTGTGGTGTTGCTGTATCTTGTCGACTGACCAATTCCACCATTGTGTGTTGAGGAGTGTTTCTATTTGCTCGGGGCTGAAACGGTAGCGTATTACCTTGGCGGGTACGCCTGCTACGATGGCGTATGGTGGTACATCGCGGGTTACTACTGCTCCTGCTGCTACTATGGCGCCATCGCCAATGGTGCATCCGCCCATTATTCTCACGTCGTTGCCTATCCACACGTCGTTACCTATAATGGCTGCATAGCCGTCTACGCTGAGTATTTCGGGGTACAGCAATTGGTCGGTGAATGTTCTGCCGCATTGTTTGTTTGGGCTGAAGAATATGGGGTGTGTCGACACGAATGTGTCGGTGGGGTGGCGCGAGTCTATTACCGATACGTTGCCGCCGATGGAGCAAAATCGTCCTATACGGCATCTTTCGAGCTTGCTATCGAGCCCTATGTATGTGGCATAGCCGAGTGTGGTGTCTTTTACCGACGAGCCGGGGTGTACGATGTTATAGCCTTCGCATTGTGTGTTGCGGTTGAAATCGGCGTGCTTGTGTATGATGACATGGCGTTTTTTGAGCCGTGCGAGTTCAACTTTGCGACGTATGTATTTGATGATTGAAGGCATAATTTATAGCGTTATTTTCGGCGGAAAAGGCGTTTGATGGCTTCGCGAATGGCTCTTTTCTTGCCATAGGTGCGTATTACGCGCGATATGGTGTCGATGCGTATGTCGTATAGCAGGTGCGAGAATGTGCGTTTGAATGTATTCTCGACGACTTGTGTTGTGTCGTAGAGATATATTTCGCATCCGGGTGTTGCAGCATAAATGTTCTCGTCTATGGGGCGATAGCGCACACCAAACTGCCGGCAAATCTTGTAGTTGCACTGCTTGGTTGTGAGCCAATATCGCTTGTTTTCTCTGTTGCCTCGCTCGCCATTGAGGTCTACGCAACATTGGTCGTCGTCGAGGTTTAACACTTGAGCGAGCTTTTTGTTCTCGAAAAAGACATCGTAGCACACTGTTTCTTCTTCGTCGAAATGGGGCAATCGCAGGGTTGTGATGCGACCTCGTTGCAATCGCTCTTGGTTGAGGTTGATATATGAGCCGCCGTTGTGTGTGCCTGTATCGCCATTGTTGGTGGTATATGCTACATAGGGATACACGAAATAGAGATTTTCCTCGGCACAATAGCGTGTGTGATACTTGAGCCACGACGTCGCAGGCCATGTGCATATATATGGTGGCAACAGGGGCGACTGTTGGGGGAAGTGGGTATGGTCGTTGTACCACTCGTAGAAACGGAGCCATTGACGTTTCATCCACACTTGTCCCCACGATTGGGCGCAGTTCATGAAGTAGACGTCGTTGTGGTCTTTGATGGGTTGGAAGAAGTGCCCCGTCTGGTAGTTTATGGCAAAGCTGAAGAGGCTGATGCCGGCTATGCGGTCGTCGTCGTGATATTTCTCTACTGCCTGCATGGCATAGAGATAGAAGTTGGGCGACACCGAGAGGTCGTCTTCGAGCACAATGAGGGCATCGTAATGGTCGAAGTGCTGTCCCAGACTGAGTATATGGTTGCGCAACCCCATTCGTTGCTCGTGCTTGACCACTTGCTTTCTGCCATGCTGCCAATCGAAGCCGTCGGCATAGCGCTCTACGGCATCGGTATCGCTCTTGTCTATGCTGATGATAAGGGGTACTGAGACTTGCGGATAGTATGCCTTATCGAGCGTATCGAGCAATCGAGCAATCGAATCGACCCGATTGTAACCTACAACTACTATTGCTATATTGGGATTGCACATGGTGCTGTGTAGTTTTAAAGTTTCACCTTGTCGCCAAAGAGCAGTTGTGTTTCGGGCAGACGATTATTGTCCAATCCGCCACAAGGCGTAAAGGTAAGTTCGCCAAATATCACCCTACCCTCTTCGAGATAGAAATCGGCACGAACAAATGGGAAGGGCTTAGATAGCGCATCGGCATAGTGAAACAATTGTTCAATACCTTGAGGTTTGGGCAATGTAAAGTCTTGCGGAGCAGCCTTACCGGCACGATTGAGGCGTTGCAGCTGCCATTGCGAGTCGAAGAAGTAGTATTTGGCACCTTGACCTGCATCGTCGCGCCCCGAGCATACGAGAATATACTCGGCTCGACCGTTGAAACAATATAGTTTATAGTCTTGTGGCAGGCTTCCATCGGCTGTTTCGATAAGTTTCTCGCAGATGAGTTTGGGTTTTATATCCTTATACTGCATCTCGGAGTATGTCAGGTAATATGTTTTATGACCTTTACGCCACTCGCAAAGTTTAGCCTTGGCTTGCTCTATATCGAGTTGCGACTTGTCGCGGCATATCAGATTGTAGCCACAGCCAAAGTTCCATTTTATCACAAAACTATTGGGTAGCTCGTCCCAATTAATCTGGTCGACACTATCCCACGCAAAATATAGGGGATTGAGTATTTCGCCACAACCACAATCCTTAACATAGTCGCGCACTGCATATTTGTCGGCACACTGCGTTACCAAAGGGTTTTTATAGTAGGTATTGAGCTTGAGCCATTGTATCTTCTCGTCCAAGGTGCGAGGGTTCTTCAAGTCGATAGGCTTGCGAAATGCACGCCAATACCTTATGCGAGTATTGAGTGTGGGCGACAAGTGGGTAATATTTGTACGGATATACTCCTTTATTTGCTTAAAAAAACGAGCCATAACAGATAATAGGCAGTGCTGTTATTTATTATACTTCGTGTTGAACAACCGCACCAACATGGCATTTTTGGCATCGTCGATGATGATGGGACGAGCCGGAAGGCGTAGCGACAACAACCTTCCTTTGTGCGCCATGCGAGCCATGCGGATAGCATTCTTCAATATTTTCTTACCTGTCGTGGGCACGAAGGCACGATATAAGAGAGGCAGATATTCGTCCTCGGCATCGACCAGCAACGATTGTAGATATTGTTTATAGAGGTCGGCATCATACAGCAACCGGCAGAGATAGTTGTTATGATTGTCGCGCTCGAGCGATGTGTCGACAACAAGTTGTCGGTTGCGAATATTCAGCGTATTGATTACTTCAAATTTTATCTTCTTATCGCATAGAACCAACTGCACGCACATTCCTTCATACCAATGCGGCTTGTCGGCAACATAGTCGACCGTATCTTTGCTATTGAAGAAAAGGTTACCCAAGCTGTAGAAGATAGGTTTCTCGTTGTATACCTCCCACCCTTGCGGACAATGCGGATGTGAAGCAATAACGCCATCGCAACCCCAATCTATAAAGTCTCTGTATCGTGCCACCAACTCGGGTATGGGAGCATCTTTATACTCAAGACCGGCATGAGGCAAAACAAAGAGATAATCGACGTTTTTCTTCTCGGCATGTATTATGTGGTTTACCTTCAGATCGTTCAGATAAGCACAACCATAACCGCTATGGTCGGCTACATCGTTAAATACGCCATGACGAGCAGCATAACAGAGAGCCAAAAACCCTATGCGGATGCCATTGCACTCGACGACTTTTACGCTATAAGCCTCATCATATTGTCCTGCACCAAAGGCAGCATCGCCCAGTGCATCGGCTGTGTGTTTGTAGCCCTCTACGCCCCAATCGAAAATGTGATTGTTGGCAATAGAAAAGAGATTGAAACCCAAGTTGCGCAAGAACTCGATAGTATCATCGTTCTGAAAGAAACGCTCATATTCTACCTCGGGCAGATTGGAACAATGAGGCTTGAGAGGTACTTCAAAATTGACAACACTTATATCGCTATCCGTAATTATATTCTTCAGGCTGTCATCAACCGAGATATTACGGGTCGAAGGCTTTGAACAAAAGTCGCCGGCAAAGAATATTTTAACCTCCATTATTGTCCTGAATAATTAATTACAAACTTTTCATAATTAATTTATGAACGCCTTCGCTCTGTGGGGCTTGCATAATCCTCATTTCACCGGGCAGTGCAGAATATATTAGCATCTCAATCGCACTCTTGTTTCGATATTTTCAACAGATGCTTTAATGTCAATTCGTTCTGCTGACGGTAGAGGATATATTTTGCGCCGGTCTGTTGCCAAGCATTGTAGCAATCTCTTATTTCGTTGCGCCATCCGGTGCGTATAAAAAGCTGTCCTGTGCGGTCCCACATATCGTTTACTTCAATCACCACAGCCCCCTCGTCGGTTATGGCGATGTCCCAACCGGCAGCCTTGGCATAGGGGTAAGCCTTTTGATATTGAAGTACTTGAGCCTTTATCTTGTCCCAATTCTCAATCACGACACCCGATAGCTGTACGTCGGTATCGGGATGGCGAGTGATATCGGTAACATCGCGCATGCCGTCGTATCTAATCACATACTTCAATGCACCACTCTCTGTGTCAATACAAGCATCTACATTTCCGCCACTACCGGCATTGTCAACACAACTGCCTTTGCGACCAATCTTTATGAAAGTTGCCACCAAACGAGCCTCACCATCGGGATAGAGCGTTGTCATAAACCGTATGGTGTTGACCGACGATTTATTAAAAGCCTCCAACTGCTGTGTTTGCTTTATAAGGCTCTCAAATATAAGCGGATGCTTGCCCAGCATACTCGACAGATGCGCCCTCTCGCCATTGTAGAGATGTAGCAAACAATCGTTATCGAAGTAGGTTATTTGTTTAACAACCACCACCCCTTCGCCATGCGAGTTTTCGGTGTCTTTGATGACACAAGAGGCAACATTGCGTTGTTGCAAGATACGCACTACATCGGCGATGTTTGTTGCCACCTCGTTGCTGTGCTCTACCACACCCTCGGGTCGGTAGTAGCAATACAACGTTGTCTTGCGTATACCTGTGTTTTCTAATATTTTGTGGGTAAAATATTTATTGCGTGATAAGATGTAATATTTAATAGGATTGAGAAAGTCGAGATAAAAACGTTGCTCGTTTACGCCCAAGAATGTTTTCTTGAAATGATTGCTTTGTGTTTCAAAGCCATACTCGTAATACTCATCGACATTCAGTCCTTTGTTTTTATATAACTTGCGGTAGTCAGATAGAATTGCGAAACGTTTTCTGATAGGCAGTGTCGAATACAACGAGAAGATGCTGCGAAAATGCGAAATAAAGAGTTTGATTTTCTTGCTCAACTTTTTCATATCGACCTACCTTCTTCCTTTTTACAAAGCAGCCTACTTACAGAAGAGGTTTCTATTCTCTCTGAAAATACGTATCTGTTCGTCGCAAATATGTCCTGCCTCGATTGCTACAGCATTACCCAGCGATGGAGGATAGTTTTTCAAATCTTCGCCGGCAACGATGTCGAGATAACGCGAAATGCCCTCGCTCAATACTCTTGAAACGGTGATTGGGTACATTGCCGGTGTGTTATCAACGGCATAATGTATCACACCATCCACCACATACACCGGGTCGTCTATTGTTGTAGGATGCGAAGTTTCTATCTCGAGATAAGGGTCGCAACTGATGTCGATAATGAGTGTTCCGGGTTTCATCTTTGACAAGTCCTCACGATAGATGATGCGGTCTTGACGTGTGGTATCCCATAAGATGCAATTTACCAACACATCATACTCATACATTCTCTCACGGAACAACTTCTCCAAACGACGGTTATATACATCGACCTCGGCACCCAAACCATGCAATATGCGCAGTGCACCCTTGGCAGTCTGACCATTACCCAATATAGCCACTTTGGTGTCGTAGGGCATCTTTCCACAATAACGATAGGCATGCATGATGGCAGCCTCGCCGGCAACCTCTCTGTTGCGGTAGAAAATGTATCGTCCTTGTTCAAAGATGTTTTCCCACGCTATAACGGTGTGGTTGGCATGTAGCATCTTGCTTGTAAAATCGACATTTTGTACTGCATGAGCCCAACCAAACAATATCTTTCCGGGTGTTAGCTGCTCCAAATAATCGGCATCGCCCAATTTCACGTCGACAATAACGTCGCACGACAAAGCCTCATCGCGCGACACGATGTGGCATCCCAAGGCTGTATAACAATCGTCAGAAATACCAATAGCCTCGCCATACCCTTTTTCAAAATAGAGTTGACCGGGATGTTTTACGTTCCTCTTTATATCATCGGGCAATACTGCTCTTCTTTTTTCACCCGACTTATGACTAACGACCAAACCTATCGTGCGCATATATCAACTAATAAGTACTTGGTTGTATATCTCAAGTTGTCTTTCGACAACCGAATTTATATTGTTACGCTCCATAGCTACACAGCGAGCAGCCTCGGAAATGGAGCTTGCCAGATTTCTGTCCTCAAGTAATTGCCGAACCTGATGTGCACACATGCGGTAGTCGGTAGGAGTATAAAGCAAAGCCGCCTTTCCATACTCGGTCAGCTCGGGCATTGCACCGGCATAAGAAACCACACTCGGCACACCTACTGCCATAGCCTCTGCCAAAACAAGAGAATAAGACTCGACAAACGACGAGTGTATCATAACATGGGTTTGCTTCATCAAGGCAATTAACTCCTCTGCATTCAAAGCGCCTACAAACTCGACATTCTTTTCGAGCCCGAGGCGTTGTATCAGTTTTTCCAAGAAACGCACATAGCCATGCTTATTAATAGCTTTGCGATTGTTCTGATAATTGCCGGCTATTTTGAGGCAAATGTTTGGATAGTATTGTTTGAGAATTGCCAAAGCCTTGATAGCAACGTGCACACCCTTGTATGGCAGTGCACTTGAAGAGAGGCTGAGGAGCTGTATGGGGGCATCTTCTTGCGGTATGCCCCAAGGAGCGGTATTCATAAACTCCTCGCGCACCGCCATGCGTGTATGGTATATCTGTGCTTGCTTGTTGCAATATGGCGCAATAGAAGCTCGCACCCATTGCGATTGTGTTGAAATATAACGGTGTGCTGCCAACATCTCTTTTTCATACTCGCCCCATTTTTCGTGTGAGCGTTGTATGTTCTCGATGCGACGACGAGGCAATATATAATCACGCAATCTGACACACGACTTTATATCCGGTCGGGTCATTCCACCATAATAAGCCTCGGCACAAGTATAGTTAAGACCTTGAATTTCCAAGAGCACTCTTTGCTTGATATAGCCTCTTGCCGACAATAACGCCCAATAATGCTCGACACCCCATATATGTACCAAATCGGGGTTTACGTGCTCTATCAAGCCACATATAGTCGTTGCAATATCTTGAGGGATAACACCATTGACAAGGCGACCTTTGGGCACAAGCCATTGACGTATCTTGCCACAATCGCGTTGTTCAACCTTGCCTTTTGCGCCAAAAGTGATGTTATACAACTCTATATCGGGACATTCGGATATTGCAGCCGACATGGCTTGTAGCCACGAACCGGTCGAGCTGGTATGCTCGTGGGTGAGTATGCAATTGGACAACCACAATATCTTCATGTAGCAAATGTTTTATTCGCCGTTTATCCGTAGAACTCTTTGTACCACTCGGCAAATGCACGCAAGCCGGTGCGAAGCGGTGTGCAGGGACGGAAGCCGAGGTCGCGCTCCAATGCAGTGGTATCGGCATACGTTACGGGAACGTCGCCCGGCTGCATGGGAACAAGGCGTTTGTGCGCCTCAAAATCATAATCGGCAGGAAGGACTCCCGCTCTGATAAGTTCTTGTTGCAATGTATCGACAAAGTCCAACAGATTTTCGGGGCTGCTATTACCTATATTATATACAGCATAGGGAGGCTCGGGCAAGCCATCTTCGCCGGTGCGCTTTTGCGGAGCATGGTGCATCACACGTTGAACACCTTCGACGATATCATCGACAAAGGTAAAGTCGCGCTTGCAGTTGCCATAGTTGAATATCTCGATAGTCTCGCCCTTGCGCAACTTGTTGGTGAAGCCGAAGTATGCCATATCGGGACGTCCGGCAGGACCATATACGGTAAAGAAGCGCAACCCGGTAGAGGGTATGTTATACAACTTACTATATGAGTGAGCCAACAATTCATTGCTCTTTTTGGTAGCAGCGTATAGGCTGACGGGGTTATCGACCTTGTCGTCGGTACTATAAGGTACTTTCTTGTTGCTACCATATACCGAGCTCGACGAGGCGTACACAAGGTGTTGCACACCACGACGACCATTGTCGTAGCTGTGGCGACAAGCCTCCAATATGTTGTAGAAACCGATGAGGTTGCTCTCGATATACGCATCGGGATTGGTGATAGAGTATCTTACACCGGCTTGTGCAGCAAGGTTTACAACAATCTCAAAATCATGCTCGGCAAAGAGTTGGTCGATGAGAGCACGATCGGCAAGATTGCCTTTGACAAATGTATATTTGCATTCGGGATGCTGTGCGGCAATATCTTCAAGACGACGTAGGCGATATTCTTTGATACTCACGTCGTAGTAGTCGTTAACGCTATCGAGGTTGACAATTTCAACACCCGGCTCGGTGTTGAGCAATCGTTCCACAAGATTTGAGCCGATAAAGCCGGCAGCACCTGTTACAAGAACTTTCATTATATATTTCTTAATTATCTTACAAATTATTTTGAGCCAAACCGTTGGCAAGCCTCGTGATATGTATCAAGCGAACCGATGTCAAAACGACCGGCACTCATTTTCCATGCGTGCATATCGGTTTTTTCGACCATATAATGTGCCAAATTGCCGGGCGCATCTTTGCCACAACCGTTGTCAATAGAAGTAAGCACCAAGTCAATATCCTTTTTCAGATAGATGTAGAAGGGAGGCACAGCCCAATGGCTCTTGGGCTGGATGGGTTTCTCTTCCATGTTGAGCACCTTCCAATTATCGTCAACGACAATCACACCGGTGCGTTGCAGTTTCTCGATTGAAGGTTGTTCGTGGCACATAATGCAGCTTGTCTGTTTTGAAAGGGCAAAATCGACAAACTCTTTAAAGCTGAAAAACAGGATATTATCGGCAGCGACGACCAACAAGTCGTCGTTGATGTTACGCTCTTTGATGGCATACAACAGGTCGCACACAGCTCCCAATCGAGTTTCGTTGGTCGAAGTGCCATCATCGACGATTGTGATGGGCTTGGTATAATGTAACCCCTCGACCCACTCTCGGAAAATGGGGGCAAACTTGTGGTTGGTAATAATGATATGCTCGGTAATTTCGGGGATTGTATCAATATCATCGAGCATGCGCCCGAGTATGGTATTGTCTCCTATTTTGAGCAAAGGTTTGGGAAAATTGCGAGTCAACTCGCCCAAACGTGTTGCATAGCCGGCAGCTATTACTATATTAATCATACTATCAATTTTCTGTTATAAATCGTGCGCCATCGTCGGTCATGCAGAAGTGCACCTCAAATGTTGTTTCGTACTCGGGGAATTGTCGCAGATACTCGGCTGTAAGTTTTTCTCTGATGGCATCCTCTTTGGCAGGGTCGACAAGAGCGATACAAGCACCCTTGAAACCGGCACCACTGAAGCGACCACCCCACACACCATCGAGGTTGCGCATAATGTCGTAAATAGCTATCAACTCGGGCGAGCCACACTCATAGTTGTGTATCGAGCTGTCGCAACTCTGGCAACTAAGCTCACCAAACAGTTTCAAGTTACCAGTCTCCCAAGCCGTAACGCCCTTACGTACACGCTTATACTCGGAATAGAAGTGCTCGGCACGACGAGCAAAACGAGCCGGCATACGGTCGCGTGTCTGCTCATATAGCTCTTTGGGTATATCGCGCAAGAAGGTCTTATCTAATGTTTTGAGCGGTTGATTGTTGAACGCCAACATGTTCCACGCAGCGGTTTTGCACTCGCTCACGCGCAAGTTATAGTCGCTCGAAACGAGTGAACGTGTCAAGCCCGAGAAAAATATTCCGAGGTGGAAATCGGGCATATTCCGATTTTTCTCGATAACCCGGTATTCTTGCGTAGCTGTATCGAGAAATAACAACGAATCTTTCTCACTCAACACGATGCACGATTGGTCGAGGATACCGTTGTTCAGTCCGATATATTCGCGCTCAGCCTCCGAGGCAATGCGTATCACCTCCATCTTGGTGAGTTCTATATCATTCGCCTTGGCAAAAGCCATTACATAAGCAACCAATACGGCAGCACTCGACGACAAGCCTCCAACGGGCAACGAGCCTTTTATTTCGCCCTCTACACCACGATGCAACTTGAAGCGTTTTGACAACGCATACTTGGCACCACGTGCATAGTCGCCCCAATGTCCTTGCTTGATACGCACCGTATCGGATATAGGGAACTCTACTGCACCACTGAAAGAGAGGCTGCGCAAGCGCACCATACCATCGTCGGTGGGGTTGAACCAGAAGTCGACACCCTTGTCAAATGCAAAGCCCGTTACCAATCCATGTTGATGGTCGACGTGCGCACCCAATGGGCACACACGATAGGGCGAAAAGATATGGTATTTGTAACTATCTGCCATAACGTCAATTATGCATTAATCGCGTTTGAAAATATCGCGTGTATATACTTTCTCGCACACATCATCAAGACAAGCATCGTAGCGGTTGGCTATGATGGCTTGCGAGCGAGACTTGAATGTAGCTAAATCATTTACCACCTCACTACCAAAGAACAGAGCTCCGTCCTCGAGTGTAGGCTCGTAAACAATAACCTTTGCGCCCTTTGCTTTGATGCGTTTCATTACACCTTGTATGGCACTTTGGCGGAAGTTGTCGGAGTTTGACTTCATTGTAAGGCGATAGACACCTATCGTTACCTCTTGCTCACGTGCAGCATTCCACGCGCTCGAGGCGGTGTAGTAGCCGGCTTTTGCCAACACCTGATCGGCAATGAAGTCCTTGCGCGTGCGGTTGCTCTCGACAATGGCAGTCATCATATTTTGTGGCACGTCGTTGTAGTTGGCAAGCAACTGCTTGGTATCTTTGGGCAGGCAATAGCCACCGTAACCAAAGGAGGGATTGTTGTAGTGTGTGCCGATACGAGGGTCTAACCCAATACCGGTAATGATAGCCTGTGTATCAAGACCTTTCATCTCGGCGTAAGTATCCAACTCATTGAAATAACTAACACGCAGCGCGAGATATGTATTGGCAAAGAGCTTTACAGCTTCTGCCTCTTTCAAGCCCATAAAGAGCACATCAATGTCTTCTTTCAAAGCACCTTGGCACAATAGTCGCGCAAAGGTTTGAGCCGCTTGAGTAAGGCGCTCGATGTCGGCAATAGCCTCGATGGCTCGATTTTCCTCTTGAAAATTCTCAATGAGCTTGGGCACACCCACTATGATGCGGCTTGGATATAAGTTGTCGTACAACGCCTTGCTCTCACGCAAAAACTCGGGTGAAAAGAGCAGGTTGAATTTTTTACCTTTAAGAGCCGGCTCGGCGAGGAAACGCAAGGCATACTTGGCATACAACGAGCGACAATATCCTACGGGGATAGTACTCTTAATGACCATTATAGCATCGGGATTGACCTCAATGACAAGGTCTATCACCTTCTCTACCGCCGATGTGTCAAAAAAGTTCTTCTGACTATCGTAATTGGTGGGGGCAGCAATCACAACCAAGTCGGCATCGGCATAAGCTGCACGGGCATCTAAAGTCGCGCACAGGTGTAACTCCTTTTCTGCCAGATACTTTTCAATGTATTCGTCTTGAATGGGCGACTTGCGATTGTTTATCAAATCGACCTTTTCGGGAACGATATCCACCGCAACCACTTCGTTGTGTTGGGCAAGCAATGTGGCTATCGACAAGCCTACATAACCTGTTCCTGCTACGGCTATTTTCATAATGTCAAAAACTTTATAATTAAATCACTTTCAAATATCACTATCTTCGTTCACAACCTCGATATACTCGGGTTCTATCTCGGCAGTTGCAACAGCTGTAATACCATTGATAAGGACAACCACACGCTTGCTACGCGCACCTTTCACCTTGACAAATATGCCCTCTACGCCATCGAAAGGACCGCCTATAACACGCACACGTGTACCTTTGGCAAGATTTATTTCATCGGGTTGCAGATATATCAAGCGCTCGTTATGAGTTTCGCATACAGCCATAAACTGCTGCATCTGGTTGTCCGGCACGATAATAGGGACATTTCTGCCCCCCTCGGGACGTGTGCGATATTGCAGAAACGGAACGCCTTGTTTTATCTCTTGCAGATGAGTTTTAGAGGTATATGCAAAAAGCAGATTGCTGATCACCGGCACAAGCTTTCTCACCTTTTTACCACTTTTCATGGTAAAGATGCGATAATGCATAGGGAGATAGTTGCGCACCTCATTTTTTTCGAGCAGTCGTTGAGCCTCCAATTCTTTACGATACGGAGCACTCAAGGCATACCACATCGGAATTGTATCTTTGTCAACATCTACCATATTATGTATTATCGTATTAGCTTCGAAACCCGCCCGGGGAGTGGAGAGCATACTTTTGGCTCCTCAAAATCAGTGTAACACACTCAATTTCAAGTCAATACGTTTAAAATATTTTATAAACAAAAATATTCCCATGTGAAAACTCACACTAAGACGGTGTAAAGATACTAAAAATATTATTAACGACCGCAATATTCGGTCATATTTATAGCTTGTCAATAAATGCAATCTTTCAATATTTCTTAAAAATATCACAACAAATAGTGATTGTAGAAATTTGAAAAAAGATATTACTTTGCAGCAAAAATTTTTAATAATATTATAAATATGCTCAACACACGACACACTCTATTAACTATCGTAGCATCATTTTTTGCTTTGAATGTATGGAGCAACGTTATAGAACAAGATACAACATCAATTCGTTCATACACGCTCGATGAAATCACTATTGTTTGTAATCCAAAAATCGAGTCGGAACTTTTTGAAATGCCGGCATCTGTTACATTGCTCGGCGAACAAGCCATGCAACAATACAATATAACATCGGTAAAAGATATACCGGCAGTAGCAGGCAACGTGTATATCCCCGACTATGGGTCGAACCTCATCACTTCGGCATACATTCGCGGTATAGGTTCACGCATCAACTCGCCGGCAGTAGGTGTCAACGTCAATAACATGCCCTACTTGGACAAGAGTGCCTACGATATGGACTTTCTTGATGTGGCTCGCATTGAGGTGCTGCGTGGTCCGCAAGGCACGCTTTATGGTCGTAATACCATGGCAGGTCTTATCAACATATACACCCACTCGCCCCTACACAAGCAAGGTACTCGCATACAACTTGGTGGCGGCAACTATGCATCGTGGAATGTTTCGGCTCTGACAAGCCAGAAAATCACCGACGACTTGGCAATATCGGTAGGTGCCAAATATGAGGAGTATGACGGCTTCTACAAGAACACATACACCGGCAAGACAAGTGGCGACCGATATACAGCCAATGGTCGCCTGCAAATAGACTGGCGCTCGTCGAGCCGCGTGAAGTGGAGTCTTACCACCAGCTTTGAGCATAGCTATCAAGACGGCTACCCCTACGCCTCATATACAACAGGCGAGATCGCATATAACTCACCGTCGAGCTACTTGCGCAATCTGCTCAACGTAGGCTTGCAAATGGAGTATCGCCACGACAAGTTCTACTTGACCTCGTCCACAGGCTATCAACACCTCGACGACGAGATGCGCATGGACCAAGACTTCACTGCGATGAGTGTCTTTACCCTCGGACAGAAACAACGTCTACACACTATAACTCAAGAGGTTGCATTGCGCGGATATGGCAACGAACACTGGGGTTGGACAGCCGGTGTTTTTGGTTCATACCAAGACCTTCACGTCGATGCACCGGTAAGTTTTCTTGAAGACGGTATCACCTATCTTATAGAAGGCACTACCAATGCCGCTATGGCAGCCGCCAAGGCACAAAATCCCAAGATGCCCGACATAACTATAGATGTGCACAACAACACATTGAACATAGAAGGCAAATATTATACCCCGTCATACTCATTGGCAGCATTTGGACAGGTTGAAGCCAAACGCATCTTTGGCTCGAACTTCTCGGCAACGCTCGGTGCTCGCGTAGAGTATGAAAACATGCAACTTATGCACAACACCTACACCGCCGAGCCCCTTACAGGAGTTGCCAATATTGCCATGGGACCCAACCCCATGCCCATCCCCTACTCGTGCGACTTGGGTCTTGACGGAAATCTGCAACAAGAGAGTGTTGAGTTCCTGCCCAAATTGGAACTTAAATATGTACTGAACAAAGACTTTATGGCATACGCCTCGGTGGCACGCGGTTATCGCTCGGGAGGCTACAACTATCAAGCCTTCTCCAACCTCATTCAAGCACAGATGCGAGGAGGCATGATAAACTCGGTAGGCGACAACGCAGCCGAGACCATACGCAATATGATGGGCGACAGCCCCATGACACAAGGTATCATTGCCCAAATCGACAAGATATTTGGCGGTTTGGCAGGCAATAACAGCGATATAAATGTTGAGGATGCCATTGCGTACAAGCCCGAATATAGCTGGAACTACGAGGTAGGTGTGCGTGGCAATATGTGGAATAAACGCATCAACACCGAACTCACCTTGTTCTATATTGATTGCCGCGACCAACAACTCTCGGCAGTGAGCGGTTACGGTCGTGTAACACGCAACTCGGGTCGCACCGAAAGCTACGGTTTGGAAGCCTCGATAGGTATCACACCTATCGACAATCTGCGATTTACAGCAGCCTATGGCTACACCCATGCCACATTCAAAGAGTATGAACTGGGCGAAGAGGGCAAACTCGGATATATCAACTATGCCGGCAAATATGTACCCTTTGCACCCATGCACTCGTTGTCGGTGAGCGGAGCATACACATGGGAGTTTGCCCGAGAACACGCCTTGACATTGGCTGTACTCGGCTCGGGACACGGCGATATATATTGGACCGAAGACAACAGTGTCAAGCAACCGTTCTACGCCCTACTCGATGCCACACTCACATACAAGTGGCGCTGGTTGGAGGTAGGCTTGTGGGGCAAGAACCTCACTTGCACACAATACAACACCTTCTATTTTGAGACAACCAATGCCGTAAATCCTGCACAACCCAACGCCTTTGCACAACAAGGTCGCCCCATCACATTTGGTGCTAATGCAGTATTTACATTCTGATAAATGTGAGCATACCAAAAACGAGGCGGTGTCAAGAAACTTCTTGACACCGCCTCGTTTATTCAACATCAATTATTTCAATCACTTTTCGTCGAGGGCATCCCACGAATTGTGTCGTTCGGCACTCAAACGGCTTGCTTTGTCTTCGTCGCGGTCTACACCTACACCATTATTATAGCAGTATATAAGACCATCCATCACGCGGTCGTAATGGTTGTTCTCGGTCGATGCCGACACGCCGTTATAATATATCGTGTTGTAAATTTCGAATGCTCGCTCGGGACATTTCTCATAACCATGACCCACCAACAGACAGTCGGCAAGATCGAGTTGTGCATCGCGATTTCCACCGGCTGCCAATTGTTCCAAAGCAGCCAACTCTTCGGGTGATAAACTGTGTATTCTCATAAGATTAAGATATTAAGGTCGTGTCAAAGGTAAAAATAAATATTGAAATTACAAGTGAATGTGTAAAAAATTTATTTATACACAATCATTTATAAAAAAGGCAGATTAGGCATCAGCTTTTGGCAAGCAGGTCTTCCAAGTCTTTGGCAGAGAGAGCCAGCTGGAATTTACCATTATGCGCCACCGATATATTGCCGGTCTCTTCGCTGACAATAATAGCTATGGCATCGGTTTCTTGACTGATACCCAAAGCCGAGCGATGTCGCAAACCGAGCGACTTGGGTATATCGGTATTGTGCGATACCGGCAATATGCACGATGCAGCTTCAATACGATTGTCCGATATAATCATCGCGCCATCGTGCAATGGGCTGTTTTTGAAGAATATATTCTCAATAAGGCGGGCGTTCACATCGGCATTGATAGGCTCGCCACTGCGGGCATACTTGTCGAGCGGAGTGGTACGTTCCAATACAATAAGAGCTCCGGTCTTGGTCTTTGCCATGCTCATGCAGGCATAGACAATGGGCATTACATAGGGCTTGACCTGCTCTTTATCATTCTTCTGGAAAATACTCAACAGAAACTTCCAACGATTGCGCGAACCGAGCTCGATGAGAAACCGTCGTATCTCTTCCTGAAATAGTATAACAATAATCAAGATACCAATGTTCATAAAAGTATCCATAATAGCGCCCAATAAGCGCATATCGAGGATAAGACGACATACCACCCATACGATGACAAAGGCTATCAATCCGCTGAAAATCTTAATAGCACCCGACTCCTTCATCAGTTTGAAAAGATAATATAGCAAGAGGGCTACTATAAGAATATCTATGGCATCTTTTATTCCAAATTCTATCATAAAACTTCAGGTATTGAATTGAGTATTATTGAATAGTTTTACCAACAATTTTCACTGCCTCAACAGCTTGTTTTACATCATGCACACGCAGGATATTGGCACCACCCAACAATGCCAACACATTGAGGGCTGTTGTGCCATTGAGGCTCTCGGCAGGAGTGATATCGAGTAGTTTGTAAATCATTGATTTGCGCGATATTCCCACCAATAGAGGCAAGCCTATGCGGGCAAATTCGTCGAGATGATACATCAAGCGATAGTTGTCGTCGACAGTCTTGCTAAAGCCGAAACCGGGGTCGAGTATTATATCGTTCACACCCATGTAAGTAAGGCGGTCTATCTTGGCTGCAAAGTATTGCAAGACATCTGCCACAACATCATCGTAATGCAGATATTGACTCTGCATCATCGACGTGGGCGTACCTCGCATGTGCATCATGATGTATGGCACTTGCAGTTGTGCTACTGTATCGAACATGGCATCGTCCAACTCGCCTGCCGATATATCATTGATAATCTGCACACCATATTGCTCGACACACCAGCGAGCTACCTCGGCACGGAACGTATCGACCGAAACGACAGCCTCGGGCGACTGACGACGTATTGCCTCAAGTCCTATTGCCAAACGGCGCTTCTCCTCATCGACACTCACATCGGCACAACCCGAGCGCGACGAATAGCCTCCTATATCTATCATATCGGCACCTTCGGCAAGAATAGCCTGTACCCGAGCAGCTACCGCATCGTCATTGGGACAGCGGCTGCCGTCGTAGAACGAATCGGGGGTAACATTGAGTATACCCATCACCTGCGGGCGCGACAAGTCGAGCAAGCGACCTCCTACATTGAGAGAGAGTTTCTTATTGCAATTATCTATAAGCATATACCCATATCAAGCATTAGAACAAGCGAAGTTACAACATTTATACGAAACAGCCACAACGAAACGGCATTTATTTTTTATAGAAATCGAGCGGCTATTTTTCGGCATCGCCAACGCGCTGCATGGATTCTATTGCGCGAGGCGTGTGTTGTTGTTTATTTGAGGTGTTACGCTTGTATTTTCGTCTTGTTTGTTGCGCATTGACAGCCGTATCGGGCTCGACATTGGTGCGACGTACATACACCGGACGGCGCTCGTCGAGCGGAATGGTATCGAGTTGTGAACGAAAGTCGGCAATTTCTTGTTCCAAGAGCGAGTAGTCGGCAGCAGGCTCTTCGCTGCTATTGCGTTGCAGCGACACAACCGCTTGCACAACCGACAATATAACGATGATGCACACCAACAATATCAATACCCGACGTTGTCCGCGAGGTATCGTCATCCACATATCGAGCATATTGTTTTTGTTCATGGCTGTTGCATTATTTTCGACAATAGTTTTATGCTATTATCGGCAAATTTAATACTTTTGCGTTAAAATAAAAAATTTTGGTTTTTAGGTATTTTTAAAACAGACTGCATGCTCCGATTGATACGCAACATACCACCCTATCTGCCCACAGCATTGGTTATTATAGCGATATTATACATATCGTTAGCCCCCGACCCTATGCCCGATGAAATACCACTGCTACTATTCCCCGGAGCCGATAAGGTGATACACTTCATTATGTATGGCGGGCTCACCGGTACATTCTGCTTCGACTACTACCGTCGTGGCAACTGCTCAAAGGAAGGCATAGCACTTGTTGTGGCAGCCCTCATTGCCACCGCCATGGGTGGAGCAATAGAGTTGATACAAGACTACATGGGCATAGGTCGCCACAGCGATTACCTCGACTTCATCGCCAATGCAGCCGGTGCTATTGTGGGTATATTGGCAGGAAGATATTGGGTAAAAAGCTACTTTAAATAGGAGGACTTTGTTAATACAAATCTTTGTATTACCTTTGCTTATATAAAAGATAAGAAACAAGAACAATCATGATAGAATATATAACAGGTGAAGTGGTAGAACTCACCCCTGCATCGGCAGTAATAGAGACCAGAGGCGGAGTAGGTTATCTGCTTCATATAACACTCAATACATTCTCGGGGTTGAAACAAGGAGAGGCAACACGATTGTTGGTACACGAGGCAATCCGCGAAGATGCCTACATCCTGTATGGTTTCAAGAGTCGCAAAGAGCGCGAATTGTTTCAGCTACTGCTATCGGTGTCGGGTGTAGGTCCCAATACTGCACGTATGATTTTATCGGGATTATCGCCCGAAGAGTTTGAGCAAGTAATTGCCACAGAGAATGTTGGGTTGCTAAAATCGGTAAAAGGAATAGGTGCCAAAACAGCACAAAGAATAATTGTTGACCTCAAAGATAAAATAAAAGCGGTAGGTTCTCCGTTAGTAAGTAGTATGCCCCAAGTATCGGCAACTTACGAGGAGGCTGTAGCCGCCTTATCAATGCTGGGATTTCCGCCCCAAGCATCGCAAAAGGTTGTTCAAAAGCTATTGCAAGATACGCCGGGTATACGGGTCGAGGATGTCATAAAACAGGCATTGAAGATGTTATGACGCTCGACTTGGTATAAAGTTAAGGCGCACGCATAGATGAAAAAAATAGAGAGATTTCTAATCATTCTTATTCTCACAGTGGGTTTGGCAAGTGCATTGCTTCCTACCCATGCTCAAGGCTCGGCTTCGTCGCAGAAAGCTGTGTCGGATAGCACTGTGCGCTTTCCTGTAACCAAGACCGTACCCGCAAACTATGAAGAGATAGGCGAAAAAGGTGCGGTAGACTTGCATACGCCCGACAACATCAAGTCGGACATCGAGTATGACCCATCGACCAATAGCTACATTTTGCGTACGCGCGTGGGCGAGACCGAGGTTTCTACCCCCTATATGATGACAGCCGACGAGTATAAAGACTACTCGTTCCGCAAGTCGATGGAGGCATTCTACCGCGAGAAAAATGCCTTCGACCCCAAGGCTGCCGAGAAAAACAAATTTGACTTTCTCGATATGAACTTCAGTTTGGGTCCTCTCGAGAAGGTATTCGGTCCCGGTGGTGTGCAACTGAAAACCCAAGGTAGCGTAGAGCTGAACATGGGTGTGAAATACAACAAGATAGACAACCCAGCCCTATCGGTCGAGGCGCGTTCAAAGACCTACTTCGACTTCGACACCAAGATACAAGCCACTATCAATGCCAAGGTGGGTAACAAATTGGGGTTCAATATGAACTACAACACCGATGCGACATTTGCCTTTGACTCGCAAAATTTGAAGTTGCAATTTCAAGGCGAAGAAGACGATATCATCAAGAATATTGAGGCGGGTAATGTGTCGATGACTACCGGTTCGTCGCTTATACGAGGTAGCACATCGTTGTTTGGTTTCAAGACGACCCTGCAATATGGCAAGTTGACGGCAACAGCCCTTGTATCGCAACAACAATCGGAGAGCAAGAGTGTAAGTACAAGTGGTGGCGTACAGACAACCCCCTTTGAGCTTAACGCCGATGCCTACGACGAGAACCGCCACTTCTTCCTGGCGCACTACTTCCGCGACAACTACGACCAATTTGCCTCGAAACTGCCCTACGTACAATCGGGTATCACCATCAACCGCATTGAGGTATGGGTAACCAACAAGCAAGGCAATTACGACCAAGCGCGTAACATTGTGGGCTTCATGGACTTGGCAGAGAGCCAACACATCCAAAACAGCCACTGGAAAGGCTCGGGCAATCCCCTACCCGCCAACAATGCCAACACCTTGATGAATGAGATAAAAACACAGTACCCCGACGCTCGTAACATCAACAATGTTTCAAAAGCGCTCGAGGGACTTGCTGCATATGGCATCGAGGGCGGACAAGACTACGTGAAGATTGAGAGCGCCCGCAAGCTCAACTCCAACGAATACACCCTCAACAGCGCATTGGGTTACATCTCGCTGAAGGTAGCGCTCAATAGCGACGAAATGGTGGCTGTTGCCTACGAATATACCTACGCCGGACAAGTGTATCAAGTAGGTGAGTTTGCATCGGACATCACCTCGATAGATCAAAGTCTCTACTTGAAACTGCTGAAAGGTGTAACCGTTTCGCCTCAACTGCCCATCTGGGACTTGATGATGAAAAACGTCTATTCACTCAATGCCTATCAACTGAAGAAAGACCACTTCCGTCTCGATATCAAGTACTTGAGCGACACCACAGGTGTGTTGCTCAACTACATTCCTGCCGGCAATATCTCAAACAAGACATTGCTGCAAGCGATGAACCTCGACCGCCTTGATGCCAACCAAGAGAGCAATCCCGACGGTATCTTCGACTATATCGAGGGCTACACCGTACAATCGAGCAACGGACGTATTATCTTCCCTGTTGTAGAACCTTTTGGCAGCCATCTTGCCCAAGCTATCGGCGATGAAGAGATAGCCAAGAAATATATATTCCAAGAGCTGTACGACTCGACCCTCACCGTAGCGCAACAGGTTTCGGACAGAAACAAGTTTGTCATCATGGGCGAATATCAAGCCTCGTCGGGCTCGGAGATAAGTCTGGGTGCAATGAATGTTCCCCGAGGCTCGGTTGTGGTAACAGCCGGAGGTGTAACACTTGTAGAGAACAGCGACTATACCGTAGACTATACAATGGGTACGGTGCGAATACTCAATCAGAGTATTATTGATGCCGGAACACCTATTAATGTATCGCTCGAGAACCAATCGCTCTTCAACATGCAACGCAAGACGATGTTGGGTCTTGACCTTACATACGCATTCAGCAAAGATTTTAAGGTGGGAGGTACTATCCTGCACCTGTCGGAAAAGCCTATTACGAATAAAGTAAATACCGGCGATGAGTTGCTCAACAATACATTGTGGGGTATGAATTTCTCGTACAATACGCAGTTCAACTGGCTTACAAACTGGCTCAACGCCATACCTACGGTCAATGCAACCGCGCCGTCGACCCTCTCAATCAACGGCGAGTTTGCCAACCTTGTAACCCACAAAGCCAAGCAGGGCAGCCAAGAGGGCATGTCGTATCTCGACGACTTCGAGTCGACCCAGACCGGTGTAGACTTGCGCTCGCCCTATGCATGGAACTTGGCATCTACCCCTTCAATGTTTGCCGAGTCGCAACTCAATAACGACCCCGAATATGGCAAAAATCGTGCTTTGTTGTCATGGTACTACATCGACCGCATGTTTACCGACAAGCACACCTCGCTTGCACCTACTTATATACAGAACGACTTAGACCAACTCTCCAACCCTTATGTTCGCGAAGTGAGCATCCATGAGATGTTCCCCAACAAAGAGCTTACATACGGCGAGAGCACGACCATACAGACACTCAACCTGTCGTTCTATCCCGAGGAACGTGGTCCGTACAACGTTGATGCCGAGCAAATTGACAGCGAGGGCAACTTGTTAAATCCCGAACAGCGCTGGGGTGGTATTATGCGCAAGATGGACAATACCGACTTTGAGACAGGTAACATCGAAACAATACGATTCTGGATGATGGACCCCTTCCTCGACCCCGAGAACGACAACTATGAGGGTGGTGATTTCTATATCAACTTGGGTGAAATATCGGAAGATGTACTGAAGGATGGTATGAAATCGTTTGAGAACGGATTGCCCATCGACGAGGATACTACACACGTAGTAACAACCAATTGGGGTAAGGTGTCGCGCAACCAATCGCTCACCTATGCCTTTGACAATACTGCCGGCTCGCGCAAAAAACAAGACGTAGGTATCGATGGTCTTACCAACGAAGAGGAGTACTCGTTTGACACTTATCGCAACTTTATAGAGCAGCTCAACAACAAGTTGTCGGCGACAGCACAAGCGCGCATGCGCGAAGACCAATTCTCGCCCTACAACGACCCTGCCGGCGACAAATACCACTTCTATCGCGGTGTCGACTACGACAACCAACAGCTGTCGGTACTCGAGCGATACAAACGATACAACGGTGTAGAGGGCAACTCGGCATCGAGCGAGGATGTTGACGATATCTACTACCAATCGGCACGTAGTGTGCCCGACGTAGAGGATGTAAACCAAGATAACACCCTCAACGAATATGAGCGATACTTCCAATACCGCATATCTATACGCCCCGAGGACTTGAAGGTGGGTCGCAATTTTATTACCGACTCGACCTCTACCGAAGTAACCCTGCGTAACGGTCAGAAGGGTCGTGCCGTATGGTATCAGTTCAAGATACCCGTATCGGAGTTTGAAAGCCGCGTGGGCTCAATCAACGACTTCAAGACCATACGTTTCATGCGTATGTTCATGACAGGATTTAAGAAACCCACCCACTTGCGTTTTGCCACATTCGAGCTGGTACGCGGCGAGTGGCGCAAATATAAATATTCGCTCAACAATCGAGGCGAGGCACCCGCACAAGGCGACATAGACATGGGTGTAGTGAATATTGAGGAGAATGCCGGACAACGCCCCGTCAACTATGTGTTGCCTCCCGGTGTAACACGTATTGTCGACCCCAGCCAGACACAAGCCACACAGCTCAATGAGCAGGCTCTCTCGCTCAAAATCACCGACCTGCAATCGGGCGATGCACGTGCCGTATACAAAAACATCAATATGGACTTGCGCCACTATAAGCGCTTACAGATGTTTGTTCACGCCGAGCAACTGATAGACGACTATACCGACTTGAAGAATGGCGACCTCTCTATCTTCATACGTATGGGTAGCGACAGCCGCTCAAACTACTATGAGTATGAGATACCTCTTACCCTCACCCCCGAGGGCATATACAGCACCTACAATTCGAGCGACCAATATACCGTATGGCCCGTAGAGAATATGTTTGACATAGAGCTGGATCGTCTGCCTCAATTGAAGACACAACGCAACAACGACAAGCGTGCCAATAGCTCCAATGCCTCGTTTGCCGAGCCCTACTCGATATACGACCCCGCCAACGAACGCAACCGCATGACTGTGGTGGGTAACCCGTCATTGTCAAACATTCGCACCATGCTCATTGGTGTGCGCAACAACTCGGGTAGCACCAAGAATGGTACTGTTTGGGTCAATGAGTTGCGCCTCACCGACTTCGACCAAGATGGCGGTTGGGCTGCCAAGGCAAATGTCAACCTGAGCATATCGGATATTGCCACCATCAATGTGGGCGGTAACCTTGAGACATCGGGTTTCGGCTCGATAGACCAGAGCCTCACACAACGTCGCATGGACGATTACTACCAATACAACGTTGCCACACAGATAGACTTGGGTCGCTTCCTGCCCGAGAAGGCGCAGGTATCGGTTCCTGTATACTACTCGTACTCCGAACAAATAACCTCGCCCAAGTACAATCCTATCGACGAAGACGTGAAGTTGGCTGATGCCTTGGATGCAGCCGAGACCAAAGCCGAGAAAGATTCTATCAACTCGCTTGCCGTAGAACGTCGCAAGGTCGAGAGCTTGAGTGTGAGTGGTGTGAAGGTAAACATCAAGAGCAAAAACCCGATGCCCTACGACCCTGCCAACTTTACACTCAACTACTCGTATAACCGCCAAAGCAACGAAGACCCCACTACCGACTACGAGAATACATACGACCACCGAGGCAGCCTGACATACAGCTACACACCGTACGTCAAGCCCTTCAAGCCGTTTGAGAAGATAAATAGCAAGTCTAAAAACGCCAAATTCCTGAAAGAGTGGGAGCTGAACTATGTACCCACCAACATCTCTTTCAGCACCAATATTTCGCGCTACTACTACGAGCAACAAGTGCGCGACCTCAATGCCATCGTATCGGGTATAAAAGGCATAGAACTGCCGGTGGCAGTAAGCAAGAACTTCTTGTGGGATCGTCAATTCTCGATACAATGGAACTTGACCAAGTCGCTCAACTTCTCGCTACAGACCATGACCAATGCGCGTGTAGACGAGACAGCCGGAGCAGTTAACAAGCAACTATTCCCCAACGAGTATGCTCAATGGGAAGACTCGGTGTGGAACAGCATCAAGGGATTGGGTAGCCCATGGGAGTATAACCAGACATTCAACGCATCATGGACAGCGCCATTCAACAAGATACCGGCACTCGATTTCCTCACATTCTCGGTGAAGTATAACGCCACCTATAATTGGGAAAAAGGTACTGAAATAGAGGGCGTAGATATGGGTAACTCGGTTTCAAACCAAGCACAATGGAACTTCGACGGTCGCATTGCCCTCGACAAGCTATACAATAAAGTGCCCTATCTCGAGAAGGTAAACAAGCGCTTCACCGGCAGCAAGAGCAGCAACAGCCGCGGCAACAAGAATGCACGACAGAAGAACAAGTTTGAACGCACCATAACGCTCAAAGAAGATACTACCGTAGTTGTGCGCCACAACCTCAAGAACAAGAAGGTAAACGTAACAGCAACCAACCTCAAGGGCGAAAGTTTTGCCATAGAGAGCCGCATTGTTGACGAAAACAATGTAGAAATACTCACTCGTGGCAAACGACAAATCAAAGTAAAAGTGATGATACCCGAGGAGCAAAAGACCTTCTGGAGCGAGGCGGCACAATACAGCGCACGTTTCTTGATGATGGTGCGCAGCGTAAATGCTCGTTATCGTGAGGTGAACTCGCTCAACCTGCCCTTGTTCCGCCCCACAATCGGCGACGGATTTGGACAGACACAAGCCTACGGAGCTATGGCGCCGGGTCTTGACTTTGCCTTTGGTTTTACCGACGAAAGCTACGTGCAACGCGCCATAGACAACAACTGGCTCATCCGCGACGAACTGCAAATAAACCCTGCCATTACCGGCAAGACTCGCGAGTTGAACATCGACGTCGATATAGAGCCTATCACAGGATTGAAGATAAAACTGACCGGAAACTGGAACAAGACCGACAATAGTCAGATACAATTTATGTTTGAAAACAATCCTACCATATATGGCGGTAACTACACCAAGTCGCACTTGGCAATACTCACCGCCATGCGCCACTCTTCTGCCGACAACGGCTACCAATCGGCAGCGTTTGAGCAATTCTTGAAAAACCGCCAAGTCATAGCCGAGCGCTACGAACAGAAATATGCCGGAACAACCTATCCGTCGAGCGGATTTATGGAGGGACACCCCCTTGCCGGAAGCCCATACAGCCGCAACAACAATGGTGTAAGCCACTCGTCGCCCGACGTTATGATACCGGCATTCTTGGCAGCCTACTCGGGCTTGGATGCAGGCAAGGTAGACCTCACTGCCTTCCCCGATATGTCGAGCATAATGCCCAACTGGCGTGTTACATACGACGGTCTGATGCAGATACCTTTCTTCAAGGAACACTTCAAATCGTTTACTCTCAACCATGCCTATCAATGTACCTACTCGGTAGGCTCATACTCGTCGTTCCTCAACTGGATAGGTACAGGCGATGAATATATGGGCTTCACCCTCGACGAGTTATCGGGCAACCCCATCCCCTCGTCGCCTTTCGACATATCGTCGGTTACTATCAGTGAGCGATTTGCCCCCCTTATCGGTATGAACGTAACGATGAAGAACAACATCACATTCCGCGCCGAATATAACGACTCGCGCGTGCTTACACTCAACTCGGGTGCAGGACAGATTGTCGAGGCCAACACCGCCGATATTACCATTGGTGCAAGCTACAAAATTGCCAACTTCAATAAGATAATAAAGATAGGTAGCAAACAAACCGGTGTCAATAACGACCTAACGCTCAATGCCGACTTCTCGTGGCGCAATACTATCTCGCTCATACGCCGTATCGACGAGAACTATACACAGGCCACAACAGGTACCAACACATGGTCGATAAAGGCTACAGCCAACTACATCTTGAGCAAGCGCATCACGCTGGGCTTGTACTTCGACCACCAAGTGAACACTCCGCTCGTGTCGTCGTCGGCATATCCTGTAACCAACAGCAACTACGGTGTGTCTATCCAACTCTCTTTGGTGAAATAGGTGAGTGTTGAGAGTTGAGAGATTAGAGTTTAGGGTTTAGGGTTTAGAGTGCATCAACAATCGGCATACTTGATGGGCACTGGTGGGCGGCGCATGGCGCGGATAATGAGCCATATACCGGCAATGACAAAGGGGATACTGAGGAATTGTCCCATGTTGAGGTTTTCGCCCGAACCGATAAATACCGAAGCATTTTTTATCATCTCGACAAAGATGCGCGATAGGAATGTTCCTATGAAGAATACACCCAGCAACAAGCCTTGACGTTGCTCGGCGTGGTGTCGCCAATACATAAACGAGAGGATGATAAAGAGTGTGAGGTATGTGAGCGACTCGTATATCTGTGTGGGGTGCGACGGCTCGCTGAAGATGGGTTCTGCCCCATTCATCCAGCCACGCACATTGGTGATGAACGAGAATGCCCAAGGCAAGTCGGTAACGTGCCCGTATAGCTCATGGTTCATCAGGTTGCCCATACGTATCATTGCTCCAACCAAAGCGACAGGCACACAGATGCGGTCGAGTATCCACAGAATGTTCTGCTTTGTAACACGCCGCGAGAAGAGCCACATGGCAATAATGATACCGATAGTGCCGCCATGACTTGCCAAGCCGCCTTCCCATATCTTAAGGATGTCGAGAGGGTGCTGCGAGTAGTAATCCCACTGGTAGAAAAAGCAGTGCCCCAACCTCGAACCTATAAGGGTGGCAATAATCAGATAGATAAGCAGTGTATCGACCCACGCTTCGGGTCGACCTTCGTGCTTAAACATTCTGTTGACAATGTAATAACCCAAGCCAAAACCGATGGCAAAGAAAAGCCCGTACCAGCGTATCTCAACAACGCCGCTATAAATGGCAGGATTTACGGTCCATGTAATATAATCGAGTATCATATCTTCACATTATTTTGATGCGCGAAGATAATAGTTTTGGGCGAAAATTGGACAAAGTGTGATAAAAAGAATTTTTACGACTTATAATAGAGCATTGCTCGGGGCACACCTTCGGCAATAACAAACCCCAACTCACGCAACAGCAACATATCTTTTTTTATCGTATTGACCGACTCTTTGTGCAGATGTTTTGTTATGGCAGCCAAGCGCACCGGCTGATTTTGCTCGACAAAACGCAGTATGCGCACCTGTCGCTCGTTGAGCGGTGAAGTATATGATGGCGACTTGCAGGGCACTTGAGGCGCTATACCCCTGCAAGCGTTCACTGCAGCAGCAAACAGCACATCGACCCAATATACCAACCATTGCGAGAGTGTCGACTGCCCATTGGCATGGCTCTTGACAGCTCGATGATATGCTACCCTATCGCCCACCATGATGCGCGACGGTGCATAGTGCATGACCCACCTACAGCCACAACGGCGCAACAACTCAAGAGCAAGAATGTGCATCACCTCCTCGCAACAATCGTCGACAGCATGTTGCGCCATAAACTCATATAGGAATATTCCCACCACAAGCAGTCGATGCAACTCGTCTTGTTGCGGGCGCACCAGCAACCACTCTACAAGCTCACTCAAAGCTGGCGAAACCTTTGTCGAGAGAGTGTGAGCCGACGAGGTACGATGCTCGTGAGCTGCCTCGCTGCGGGTGTCGCGCAATGCTGTTACAATAGCCATAATATGCGACTCGTCGACAACACCTCCAACCGCTTCGGACTGCAAGGCACTATCAATCAATAGGTAATAGGCAGAGATAAAGTGAGCATCGGGATGCGCTACATGAGTATCGGCAAGCACCGATGACAATATTTCGGCAGAATATGCTCGCCCGGTGAGAGTAGAAACAGAGAGGAATGTAGCCACAATATTATCGTCATCGGCAGGCAAAGAGAATGGTCGCCGCGCAACAAAATCGAGATAAAGCAACTTGCGTTCTATCTCGGCACGCTCTCGAGGCGAAAATGATATTTTATCTTCCAATTTCATAGGCACAGCAACCATAGCACAAAGTAAGCAAATAAAGCCGAAATGTGCAAGTGCAACTCAACGCGGTTAAGACAACACAATCATGCTATTATACTCAAGAATAAATCGGTCTGCTACTTCAGCAGTTTTAGGCACTTTGTAAGACACTAACTATAAAACACATACAAAATAGCAAAAAAAATTTTACATGAACGACGTACCACTGCACGACGAGGATGTAAAATAAACATTATGAGGTTCTAAAAAAATGGCTTGCCTACCCCATCAACAAAGACTATAAAAAATACACATACTCCAAACTGAACGACGTGCACAGGTAGTATCTTGCAGAAAAGACTACTTGTGCACGTTTTCTATAAATAGTCAAATAATCTTACTTGCGAACAAAATAATGAATAGAACATTCATAATAGACAAAAAATTACTAACTTCGCAAGCGAATTAATTTTAAGGTATAATTTTCAAAAAAATAATCTATGAGTAAGAAAGCATTATTAATCATTCTCGATGGTTGGGGTATCGGCGACAAGAGTCGTGCCGATGTTATTGCATCTACACCTACCCCCTATTGGGACTATCTCACAGCAACATACCCCCATTCACAACTGCAAGCAAGTGGCGAAAATGTAGGTTTGCCCGACGGACAAATGGGTAACTCGGAAGTAGGTCACCTCAACATCGGTGCCGGTCGTGTTGTATATCAAGACTTGGTAAAAATCAACAAGGCTTGCCGCGAAAACACCATTATGGAAAATCCCGAGATTGTATCGGCATTTACCTACGCTCGCGATAACAAAAAGAACATACACTTCATGGGCTTGACATCGGACGGTGGCGTACACAGCTCGCTCGACCACCTCTTCAAGCTTTGCGACATATCACGCGAGTATGGCATCGACAACACTTTCATCCACTGCTTTATGGATGGTCGCGATACCGACCCCAAGAGCGGAAAGGGCTTTATCGAGGCATTGCAAGCTCACTGCGAGAAGAGCGCCGGCAAGATAGCATCTATCGTAGGTCGCTACTATGCCATGGACCGCGACAAACGTTGGGAGCGCGTAAAAGAGGCTTACGACCTACTCGTAGAGGGTATAGGCAAGAAGGCAACCGATATGGTAGCAGCTATGCAAGAGTCGTATGACGAGGGCGTTACCGACGAGTTTATCAAACCCATTGTCAATGCCAACTTTGACGGTACTATCAAAGAGGGCGACGTGGTAATCTTCTTCAACTACCGCAACGACCGCGCCAAAGAGCTTACTATCGTACTCACACAACAAGATATGCCCGAGGCAGGTATGCACACCATCCCCGGCTTGCAATACTACTGTATGACTCCCTACGATGCATCGTTTAAGGGCGTACATATTCTCTTCGACAAAGAGAACGTAGTGAATACACTTGGCGAATACCTTGCCGAGCAAGGTAAGCAACAACTTCACATTGCCGAGACCGAGAAGTATGCACACGTAACATTCTTCTTCAACGGTGGTCGTGAGACACCCTACGACAACGAAGAGCGCATCCTCGTAGCATCGCCCAAGGTTGCCACTTACGACTTGAAGCCCGAGATGAGTGCTTACGAAGTAAAAGAGAAACTCGTAGAGGCAATCAAGAGTGAGAAGTTCGACTTTATCGTAGTAAACTATGCCAACGGCGACATGGTGGGACACACCGGTATATACGAGGCAATAGAGAAAGCCGTTGTAGCCGTAGACGAGTGTGTGAAAGATACCGTAGAGGCTGCCAAGGCTGCCGGCTACGAAGCTATCATCATAGCCGACCATGGTAATGCCGACAACGCTATCAACGCCAACAATACGCCCAACACAGCACACTCGCTCAACCCCGTACCCTTTGTGTACGTAACCGAGAACAAGCATGCAACTGTAAGCGACGGTATTCTTGCCGATGTAGCACCCTCGATATTACACATCATGGGCTTGCCCATACCGTCGGAAATGACCGGTAACGATCTTATCAAAGATTAAACGAGAAACAATACTACCTTTAAATAATCTAAATCATGGAACAAAAGAAAAATTATGCGCTTCCCATTGCCGTGATGTTTGCACTCTTCTTTATGATTGCATTCGTTACCAACTTTGCCGGCTCAATGGGTGTAATCGTAAAAAACCAATTTCAAGCATCTAACGCCCTTTCGCAATTGGGCTCGTTGGCAAACTTTATTGCCTATGCTTGTATGGGTATTCCAGCGGGAGTAATTTTGAAACGTAAAGGTTACAAGTTCACCTCATTGGCAGCTGTAACCGTAGGTTTCATAGGTGTTGGTATTCAATTCCTTTCGGGCTATGCCGAGTCGTTCTTGGTATATGTATTGGGTGCCTTCGTAGCAGGCTTCTCAATGTGTATGCTCAACATCGTTGTCAACCCCATGCTCAACACATTGGGTGGTGGTGGCACACGCGGTAACCAACTCTTGCAATTGGGTGGCTCTTGCAACTCTATCGGAGGTACAATAGCTCCTATCTTGTTGGGTTATCTCATTGGCGGTTCTATCGACACAGCCAGTGTAAGCGACGTCGCTCCCGCTATGATTATCGCAATGGCTATCTTTGCTCTTGCCTTTGTAATCATTGCAATGACCAAGATACCCGAGCCTCACATGGAAACAGCCGAGGAGAAAGCAGCTCGCTTGAGTGGTAATCAACAAAAAGACCCTCATGGTCCTATGTCATTCCGCCACTTTGTAATGGGTGCAATCGCTATCTTCTTCTACGTAGGTATCGAAGTAGGTATCCCCAATATTGCCAACCTCTACATGTCGGAATTGGATTGGGTAGGTCCTGCCATAGCCGGATCGGTAGTAGGAGTATATTGGTTCTTGATGATGTGTGGTCGCCTTATCGGTGGTGCAATAGGTGCCAAAGTAACCAGCAAAGCTATGCTCACAACCGTTTCGGTTCTTTGCTTGGCATTGGTATTGGCATTGATGTTCACACCCGACACAGTGCGCATGACAGTACCTTTCATCAATACCGAAGTACCCTTGAGCATGTTCTTCATGATACTTTGCGGTCTTTGCACATCGGTAATGTGGGGTTCAATCTTCAACCTTGCAGCCGAGGGTCTTGGCAAATATACTCCCGCAGCATCGGGTATCTTCATGGCACTTGTATGTGGTGGCGGTATCTTGCCCTTCATACAAGGTGTAGTAGCCGACAAAGTAGGCTTTATAGGTAGCTACTGGGTTATCATCATAGCCCTTGCATACTTGTTGTTCTACGCATTGGTTGGCTCGAAAAACGTAAACAAAGATATTCCTACCGAATAATCTCATTGTAAGACAAAATTGAAGGCGACTACTTCTCTCAAGTAGTCGCCTTCTTCTCAAAAAAACAGACAACAACCATCTATACACAGAACGGCTATGATACAGATAGACAACACCATCATAACCCTCGATATTTTGGAAAACTTCTTTTTGTGCAATCTTGATGCTTGCAAGGGCGAATGTTGCATTGACGGTGATGCCGGAGCGCCCATTACTCCCGAGGAGCAGAAAGAGATAGAGAAGGCACTCCCGGCGGTATGGGACGACCTAAGCCCGGCGGCACAAGCCGTAATAAAAGAACAAGGCGTATCGTATATCGACGAGGAGGCAGACCTTGTAACCTCTATTGTGGATGGTCGCGACTGTGTCTTCACCTGCTACGGCAATAACGGCATGTGCTATTGTGCTCTTGAAAAGGCATACCGCGAGGGGCGGTCAGACTTCTACAAGCCTCTATCTTGCCACCTCTACCCTGTAAGATTGCAAGAGTGGTCAAACGGCTATACTGCCCTCAACTATCATCGCTGGAAGATATGCAAGGCAGCCGAGGTGCTGGGCAGACGTGAAGGAGTACGTGTGTATCAATTCTTGCGCGAACCGCTCATTCGCCGATTTGGAGAAGATTGGTACAACACGCTATGCGAGGTAGCCGAGGAATTTTTAGCATCGAAAAATCTGTAAAACGACGTCCCTGTCAACGTGATTTGCAAGAAATTTGTAAAATTTTAATTTTAAAATTACAATTTGTAATATACTTATCAAATAAATGCTTAACTTTGGGGAATATAATAAAATAACATAATAACCTACACTATAATCTGATACCACATGCATAATGAAGTAACACTCTCGGGCATGCGCTACGAAGACTTTCGCAAGCAAATAGACGAGAAAGAAGTCTATCTGTACGCGCTGACAAACGAAAAGGGATGTGAATTAACAATCTGTAATTACGGAGCTCGTATTATCTCTCTATTGGTACCCGACCGCAACGGCAAAATGACAGACGTTGTAACCGGTCATGGTTCTATCGAAGATATTCTGGCAAGTGGCGACCGCTACTTTGGTGTAGTGTGCGGACGATATGCCAACCGCATAGCCCGCGGACGCTTTGAGTTGGACGGTAATGTATACGACCAACTTGCTATAAACAACGGTCCTAACAACCTGCATGGTGGCGTAAAAGGCTTTAACGAGCAAGTATGGGATGCCGAGCAAACCGACGAGCAAACATTGGTACTTCGCTACACCTCGCCCGACGGTGAGGAGGGTTTCCCCGGCACACTGAAAGTAACCGTTACCTACCACCTCAACGACAATAACAGCGTAGACGTATACTACGAAGCTACGACCGACAAACCTACGGTTGTAAACTTGACCAACCACGCATTCTTCAACCTATCGGGTGTCGAAAGCGGAACAACCGTCGACGACCATGTGCTCACCATCAACGCATCGCACTATCTGTCCGCCGACGATACTGCTATCCCCTATGGCGATCCCGTAGAGGTAAAAGGTACACCTATGGCATTTGACACACCGCACACCATAGGCGAGCGCATCGACGAGCCGTTTGAGCAGTTGATATTTGGTCATGGTTACGACCATTGCTACGCACTTGACAAAGGCGACGGCATCTATGCCGAGAGCGCACACTGCGTATCGCCTCGCACAGGTATAGCACTCACTATATATACAACCGAGCCCGGCATACAACTTTACACTGCCAACTGGCTCGATGGCGAATATCCCGGCAAGCATGGCAAGCGTTATATGGCTCGCACATCGTTCTGCTTGGAGACACAACACTACCCCGATTCGCCCAATCATCCGCAATACCCCACTACCCGACTCAACCCCGGGGAGGTATTTAAATCACGCACGACATATATCTTTACAAACAAATAATTTATTTTTATAAAATCAGAAAATCATGGATATCGAATTTGTTAGAAGCAGATTTATCAAACACTTTGATGGTCTCACCGGCTCGGTATATGCATCGCCCGGCCGTATCAACTTGATTGGAGAGCACACCGACTATAACGGTGGTTTTGTATTTCCCGGAGCTATAGATAAAGGCATGATAGCCGAGTTGCGCCCCAATGGTACTAATAAAGTACGCGCATACTCAATAGATATGAAAGACTACGTAGAGTTTGGTCTTAACGAAGAAGATGCACCCCGCACATCATGGGCACGCTACATCTTTGGTGTATGCCGCGAAATGATAAAAAGAGGTGTAGACGTTAAAGGCTTCAACACTGCATTTGCAGGTGATGTGCCCCTTGGTGCCGGTATGTCATCGTCGGCAGCTCTTGAAAGCACTTATGCCTATGCACTCAACGACCTTTTCGGTGAAAACAAAGTTGACAAATTTGAGTTGGCAAAAGTGGGTCAAGCAACCGAGCACAACTACTGCGGTGTGAAGTGTGGTATTATGGACCAATTTGCATCGGTATTTGGCAAAGAAGGCAGCTTGATACGCCTCGACTGCCGCAGCCTCGAATATCAATATTTCCCCTTCAAACCCGAAGGTTACCGTCTTGTATTGCTCGACTCGGTTGTTAAACACGAGTTGGCATCGAGCGCCTACAACAAACGTCGTCAAAGCTGCGAGACGGTTGTAGCTGCTATCAAGAAAAACCATCCCGAGGTTGAGTTCCTCCGCGATGCCAACATGGCAATGCTCGAAGAGGTGAAAGCCGATGTTACTGCCGAGGACTACATGCGTGCCGAATATGTTATTGGCGAGGTACAACGCGTACTCGATGTATGTGCAGCCCTTGAGAAAGGCGACTACGAAACCGTTGGTGCCAAGATGTACGAGACACACTACGGCATGAGCAAGTTGTATGAGGTGAGCTGCGAAGAGCTCGACTTCCTCAACGATATAGCCAAAGAGTGCGGTGTAACCGGCTCGCGCGTAATGGGTGGCGGTTTTGGTGGCTGTACTATCAACCTCGTGAAAGAGGAGTTGTACGACGACTTCATTGCCCGCGCTAAGGCTGCATACCGCGAGAAATACGGCAAATTGCCCAAGGTATATGATGTAGTAATCTCGGACGGCTCACGCAAACTTTGCTAAAAACAGATAAACAGAAAATAATATGAAACCTACACTTTTTGTTTTGGCTGCCGGTATGGGTAGCCGTTATGGTGGCTTGAAACAGCTGGATGGTCTGGGTCCCAATGGCGAGACTATCATGGACTACTCTATCTTCGATGCCATTCGTGGTGGCTTTGGAAAAGTTGTATTTGTCATCCGTAAAGATTTTGAGGCAGACTTCCGCGAGAAAGTTCTCAACAAATACATCGACCACATCCCCGTAGAGTTGGTATTCCAATCGCCCGACAAGTTGCCCGAAGGCTTTACTTGCCCAGCCGACCGCGTGAAACCTTGGGGAACCAACCACGCAGTAATGATGGGTAAAACAGCCATCAACGAGCCTTTTGCCGTAATCAACGCCGACGACTTCTATGGTCGCGACAGCTTTGCCGTATTGGGCAAATGGTTGAGCCAAATGGAAGGCAAAACCAACCAATACTGCATGGTGGGCTACCGCGTAGGTAACACTCTCTCGGAGAGTGGTAGCGTATCGCGCGGTGTGTGTGCAACCGACAACAACCGCATGCTTACCGACGTTGTAGAGCGTACCAAGATAGAGCGCATCGACGGTGTGGTAAAATATAAAGACGAGAACGACCAATGGGTAGCTATCGAAGATAATACTCCTGTGTCGATGAACATGTGGGGCTTTACCCCCGACTATTTTGCACATTCAGATGCTGCTTTTGTAGAGTTCTTGAATGCCAACATCGACAACTTGAAGTCGGAGTTTTACATTCCTCTCGTAGTGAACAACCTCATCAAAGCCGGAACATCGACCGTTGAGGTACTCGACACTACAGCTACATGGTTTGGCGTAACTTATGCCGAAGACCGTCCCTCTGTTGTTGCTAAAATACAGGCACTCGTAGATGCCGGAGAGTATCCCGAGAAATTGTTTAAATAGACAATATCCACAATAATTTAGGGTAGCATATCGACCGATATGCTACCCTAAATATTACTACCCGACTATGCAACCATTATACCTCTTTGCTCCCGAAAACGATATGGCACTTGCCTTTGGTGGCAAGTACTACACACCTGCGCCGGTGGGGCGTTGCATCGCACACGACTTGTCGCTGTTGCCTTTATGGTACGCAGCCGGCGACAATGCCGCAGTATGGAGCGAGCAGCAGATACCCGACGAGATGCGCGAGGTACTCATAGCATTGGGTATAACATCTTACGCAACGACACAACTACCTTGCCACGACATGGCGTGCAGACCTTGGGGCTGGAGTGCATATATCGTTGAGCGACTTGCCCGCATGGGTGTAGCCCGCCACCTACTGCCCGACGACGAGGCAATAGACAAGATACGCACACTATCGGGTCGTGCCACTTCGCGGCATATCCTACAAGCACTGCAACAAAGCAATATAGGCTATCCCCTACCACCCTTGCCCGAGGTACTACACACAGCCCTCGATGTAGAGCAGTACATCGCATCGCAACCCGCCTCGATATTGAAATCGCCATGGTCGAGCAGCGGTAGAGGCGTGTGGAACGTAGAGAAGGGCTACGACACATCGACCGCCCGATATGCCGAGAGCATCATACGCAAGCAAGGATATATCATGGGCGAAAGACTATTGGACAAGGTTGTAGACTTGGCAATGGAGTTTTACAGCGACGGAACAACGGTCGAATTTGCAGGATATTCACTCTTCAAAACCGACGAGCGAGGGGCATATCAAGGCAACATACTCGCATCGAACAGCGATATAGAACATCGGCTTGCTACATACATCGAGGTAGAACATCTGCACGCTACACAAAGCGCCTTGGAAGAGGTTCTCACTACGATTGTTGCGCCACACTACAAGGGATATATGGGTATAGATATGATACTCTATCGCAACGAAGCGAACAAAATTTTGTTACACCCCTGCATCGAACTGAACCTGCGCATGAGCATGGGTATGGTGGCACGCATCATTGCCGACCGATATTTATCACCCCAGAGTCATGGCAAATATCATGTAGCGTATATGCCCGAAGGCTATCGTCTGCAAGAGCTGCATGCCACACTCGCGCAAGAGCATCCATTGCGCATCGACAACCACAAAATTGCCGGCGGATATCTTGCACTCACCCCCGTTACCTCCGACACGCACTACCTTGCATACATCGTCATAGAAGAGTAAAAGAGAAAACAAGCTTACAAAAATTATATTTTTTGTTATCAACGGCACGATATTTCGCGCTTTTTTTGTACGTTTGTATATCATAGATAAACATAGATGTCATGAAAAACAATCTCATCATCACCATCGGTCGCCAATTTGGTAGCGGAGGTCGCGAAATAGGAAAAATATTGGCAGAAATGCTAGACCTTAAATATTACGACAAGGAGCTGATACTTGAAGCCTCAAAGGCAAGCGGATTGTGTGCCGAACACTTCGAGCGGTCGGACGAGAAAGCGCCCAATCGTTTTCTCAATGCGCTATCGAAAGGTTGGATGAGTGGTGCGAGTGGCATACCCTCATCGGGAGGCTGGTCGGACGAGATGATATTCAAAGTACAATCGGACGTTATACGCGATATAGCCGATAGAGAGTCGGCTGTAATAGTGGGTCGATGTGCCGACTATATTCTGCGCGACTATCCGGGCTGTGTGAGCGTATTTATTCATGCCAATATAGACGATTGTGTGCAACGCATCGTATCGCGCAACTGCGGAATAAGCGAGCATGAAGCACGCGAGTTGGCACAAAAACGCAACAAACTACGCACTGCCTACTACAACTTCTACACCGACAAGGTGTGGGGCGACGGTGCTTCATACGACATGTGCATCAACTCGTCGGCAATAGGCACACAATGTGCTGCCGAACTGATAGCCGCCTTTGCCAAGAAAAAAGTGGCAATGAATACAAAAGAATAGGAAAAACCGAGAGATTATTTCTTACGCCGCATGATAGGTCGCTCGATAAAGTACCAAGAGACGAGCGACAAAGCTATTGTCATGCCCAATGCTACGGCAAACGCCCAATAGATATTACGCTCGGGCAATCCCCAATATACAACCAACTGTATAACCGGATAGTGGAAAAGATAGATATCGTAGGCGATATTGTCGTACTTGCGCATCCACTCAAACCATCGGCAGTTGTAAGCAAATCCTATAATGACAATAGCCATACATAGTGGCTCGATGGCATCGAACCAATTGACAAACTTTGAGGCTACGGCAATAGCCAACGCTATGGGGAACAACCACTTGACATATCGCTGGAAGTAATCGAAGTAGAGCAACAATGCCACTCCCGAATAGAAGAACAGCAATTGACCACCAATCTGACGTTGCATGATACGATACATCCCTATGCCGGTTTCTTCATACATATACCCCATTATCAGTTTGTACAGATAGGACAACACGTATATGATGACCAATGTCCAGACCTTGTTATGTCGCGACAAGAGCCACGCTGCAATAGGTAGCGTGATATATAGCAAAATCTCGACCTTCATAGTCCACAGAGAGCCATTGACAGCCTCATGTATATGCCCCACAAAAACGCCGGGCAGCAAGGGTTGCAGGAAGTTGGCGAAAGTAAGGTTTGCACCCATGTATTGCCAGAATTGTGATGAAGTGAAATAGTCGCTTGCCGACAAGTCGGTAACAAACACACCACAGATTGCACAGAGTAACACAATAGTTAAATAGGGCGGTAATATACGACGGGCGCGGCGCTTGAAATAATCGCCCAACGATTTGCAACGTATATAGCTATAAAAAACGAGAAATCCGCTCAATATAAAGAAGCCGCCAACAGCAGTATGACCCGGCGTAGGAAAATAATTTGCAATGCCGGTCAACTCACAGAAGTGAGTTAAAAACACCGCTAAAGTAAGATAATAACGCACAATATCCAAGCTGTTCTCATCGCGCAACAAGGGTGAAATATTGGGTCGTAGCAGTTGGTTGTTCATCGGTTCTATTTAACGAAGTGTCATACTCCTTTTTGTAACGGACAAAAGTACGTATTTTTTTTCTATTACCGAACTCTCGGTACAACTCTATACAAAAAACGGCAGTGAGCAATCACTCACTACCGTTTATTATAATCTGCGATAAACTTATTTTTTCACTTTACCAAAGGCTATGATAAGACCTGCGCGGAAGTTGAAGCGCATACCGGTGAGAGGCAAACCCTCTTTAGAGAACTTCATGTGCGGCGAAATGTAATCGCATGCAGCAAACATGTTGACACCGTTGGGACAGATGTTGATAAGTGCACCAACAGCAGCACCTAAGTTAGACACCGAGCCGTTGATGGCTGCTTGGAACCAATGGCAAGGACGGAAGTTGACAACAGCCATACCCTCGGCATAGGTATAGGGTGCACCAAAGCGAGTTGATGAAAGGATACCAAACGATATCTTACGTTGCAGTATTGAGTACTCGGCACCAACGTTGAGGGTAGTTTGCAACATTCGAGTATGATTGACAGGGTCGGTGGGTTTAAGATTGAACATATCTACAACATCATCTGCCAACTCGCTCAATTGATCTTCAATCGGAGCGGCATCGTCGCCCAAAATATCAAAACCTGTAAAGGTGTAACTACCTTCAGACACCGCATTTGCAACTTTCTGCCAAGAGATGAAGCCGAGGTCATTAACGCCCAACGAGACTGTAAGTCCGGGCAGAGCTTCGGGAGTATAGGCAACACCCAAGTCTACACCAAAACCATAACCTCCCAAGCGGTAGCTTACCATTTCAATACCCGACAAGTTACCCTCTTCGTCATACACATATTCCATTCCGCTCGACAAGTGGGCTTCGCCTTGTGAGGTTACTGTCCACTCGTTGGCAGACAAGTTTATATCCATGTGGTGCATGTTAATTCCACCATTAAACAAGCCGGCAAGGAATTTCAGTTTAGCACCATACGAGAAACCTTCGAGGGCAGCTAACTTGCGCGAATGACCCAAAGCAATCTCCACAAAGTTGTCGGTATACAATGAGAGATTTTCTACTTCGTAATGCGCAGCAGGCATAGGGGTCGATATGTTTTCACCCACCTTGAGGAACTCAAACAGCGTAGAGGGAACGTTGGCACTGAGGAAAGTGCGTTCTTTCAGCACGATGGTGTTAAAACCGCCCATGCCTCTAAAACCCACCGACAGGATGGGCATTTCAAAATTCAACTCCAAGCGGTTGTTGGCTGGCAAACCACCCAAAAACTCTTCGGCAGATACTTGCGACGAAAGACCTGTAACCAATTCAGAGCCACGTTGGAAGAAGAAATCTCCTGCGCCAAAGTTGGTAGACAAACCTATTTCCATACCCGACAAACCGGGGATAGCGACATAATTGGACTCGCCACCAAAGGCAGCATTAAGTTCATGGCGTTGCACCATGCCTTCCAAGAAATAAGACGATTGAGGAGTTTGAGCCACTGCTGCAAGAGCAAAACTCATAACACTCACTACTGCCATTAATTTTATATATGATGTTTTCATCTTATAATCGTTTTTCTTTATAAAGAGATTTATTTACACTTATATTTGAATAGGATTAAAGTTCAGCCACTTTTACGCCTTCGGGCAATCTCAAAGCCAAGTTCTTGAGGCGCAGGTATTGCTCGGGGCGCAACTCTCTCACTTTATCGGAAGTTGCCGAAACGGTGAGAATAATCTTATCCAACTTGTTGAAAGTAGCCTCTTGGGGCACGATGTCGAGTCTTACGTTAAAGGGATTTGTTTGACCGGCTTTGGCTGTAAGAGCACCCGACATTGTAATCTCTTTCATTACAGTACCGTTCTTATCGACAGCAAAAAGTTCCAAATCGACATCTACGGGCAGTGTACTCTCAAGGACACCTTGTATTTGTGCACAACTGATGTATGTCGTTACGCTGCGAAGGTCTTCTGAAATGCCTTCCATAGCCTCTTCATAGTAAAGGCTTACTTCATCGCCCACAACAATGGGAACTTGCAGAGCATAACTCATGTCGACACTATATGTTTTGTCCAATTCGAGTGTTACCTCGGTAACAGGAACGTAAGGAGCAGCCTTTAATTTCACCGATTGAGGTACACTCTTAACGAGCTCGGGCAGGTTGGGAATAATTGTAACATTCTCGCCCGAATATTGAGCATCATTTGTAATGACCACTTCTTGTGCCAAAGATGCAGCAATGTGCACAGGCTCTTCGGTGGCAATAACAGGCGAAGTAGTACCATTAAAGAATGTCGATTGCATCTCGATATCGGCATAAAGAGGAAGAGGCACTTGATTGTCGACATTCAAGCATACATATACTTGCTGCAAGTCGAGGCAAGTATTGGGGGAGCTCAAGAGATCGGGAACATTGGTTATCTCTTGCTCAATAGCGACATCGTCAACATCGGCTTGTACGGTAGCAGTGATAGACTTTGCACTCGAGCCATCCATCTTAAAGCCTACATTGAGGTCGAATTGAGGAACCCAACCACCCATATAGAAAGACTCGGTGATATGCACTGTACCCGAGTATTGTAGCTCCGATTCAATATCAATTGTTCCATTTTCGCTTCTACAGAGAGCCGGCTCGAAAACGAGGCTATCAATATAGAAATGTACTTCGTCGTCGAGCTTACCATCGACACAAGGCAATTGGTGCTCAATGTGGAAATAGCCTTTGTCATCTTTCCAAATATCTTTTTCTTCGGGATGAATGACCATTTGCGATGGAGCATGCAGAATAAATTCGAAAGTTACACTATCTATATCGACAGGGAAACCTTCGGCATGAAGTGAAAGTGTTGCAGCGGCACCCTCAGCAAGCGTTATAGAACTAACACTTATGATCTCCTCGGGGATATCATTCATTGTGAAATCATACTCTTCGGTTGCATCGACAATGGGAGCATGCACCACATCCTCAGGCACAACAAGCTCGGGAACTTCGGGCAACGCACCACCTTGATAACCTAATACTTCCAACATGGGACCGAAAACAGGATCATTCTCGATAGACTCCATGAAATCGAGGTGAGCCGAAGCTATTGTCGGATCAATCGTTTCAAAATTAAATACCGGAACATCAAATTGTACCGGGTCGACCGTACCACTAAAGTTCAACGAATAGCGACCTTGTTCATCAATAACAATCATGTCGCCCATCTCTTCGTTTGTCAATAACTCGGATACAGTAATCTTCACGTCGCTCTCAACCGGCAAAGAGATACCGTTTTCAAAGAGTGATATATCTCCACCCAATTTACTGAAATCATACGACTCATCGCAGCCAACTATCATCGTTGCGACAAAGAAACACGCAATACCGGCACCGATATTACGAGCCAACTTACTTTTAAAAGACATAATGTGATTAATTATAAATTTTTTTTCCTTTCTCTCGTTTATTGCAACTTGCAATTCTCGTTGCAATATTTGTGTTAAAAGCACTTTGCAAAAATAGGTAAAAAACTTAAATAAAGCTAAAAAAAGGAGATATTTTACACACTAATCCTCTACATATATACTACATCCGGCTGTATGCGCTACATATTGCGGAGCATAGTAGCTCTGCAACGTTGCCAAACCGGCACGATAGATTCCTGCTCGATCGACATAAACTCTATATTCTATCGCATGAGTACCGCGTGAGATGTGGTCGAAATAGAAGTTATTTGCAGCATCGCTCGGTACAGCATAATAGAAGGCTGCATCACCATAGTAGTAGCGCGGTAGCTGTTCGAGGGGCTCGAAACAAGCAGGTCGGGCATCGGTCAAAGTGATGAATTGCATATCACGATCGACATATAGAGTCAACCGAACCGATACAACATCGCCTACTTGAAGATTTGCCGCATCAATTGGCACCAACTTACCATCACGCTCTACATAGTAATCGCGACGTATGTTTATAGCTGCATTGCCATGCTGAGAAATATTTTCAAGGCTGTCATAATATTGCCAATAAAGAGCGCCCCACGAGGGCTTGCTATCGTGATGTGTTATTGCTACGGTAGCATCGGCAGGAGTTATAGCTGCACCTCTACGCACGCTCTTGATGTAGCCTGTTATCGCATCGGCTTGAACATCTTGAGGCAACAGAGTACCACCCCATTGTATATGCGACGTCGACCCTTGGGCAAGCCATTGGCTACCCGAGTTGAGCAGTATATTTATAGCATCGAGCGTAGAGGGAACATTGCACCACCGGTTGGTCTGCTTTTGCAACAACAGCCATTGTCGCATGGCATCCAACTCATCTGCTTTGGGTGCTATCTCGGCAAATGCCTCATAGATGGCACAATGCACTTGTACGGCACTATTGCGATAGAATGAATGGCTGCGATTGTTTGCCCAGAACATTCCTTGCGAGGGGTTGATAGTGGCATACTCACGCAGTGAGCCTATAATATCGACAGCTGCCGAATAGCCATATCGGTGCATGGCAATGGCAGTATAGGCTTTCTCTATCTCATCGAGCTTGTACCACGACCGGCTGAGGGTATCAAGTTGAGCACGATGTATAGCCAACACCTTATCGTTCAACGGTATATCTGTAAAAGCGCTACGCACATAGAGATAACATATATCGTTATAGTCGACGACACGAGGTTGCTCTGTGTTGCGGCGCACATATTCATTGTCGAGATAACGTAGGGCGTCGATTGTCATCATGGCTATCTTCTCGTCGCTGTCGGTTTCGCCCCATACCGATAGGCGCGACAAGGCAGAGACGACATTCAACGTCATCCAATATGAGGGTTGCATATCTTTAAACCACGACCAACCACCCGACGTGTGCTGCAATTCGCTCAATTTCTTGACAGCCTCTCGGCGCAACGAATTAGCTCGACATGTATCTAACAAGGTAGCCAATTGTTGTAACTGCTCGGTCGAAGATTGTGCATCGAGCAGCCAAGGAGTCTGCGAGAGCAGGATAGACTTTAGCTCCTCATTCTGTTGCAAAGGCGATGCGACAGCCGATTGGGCTTTGCTCCACGAGGCAATAGCTTGCGATATGATAGGATTTTGTCGCACTATGCCCTGTGCAACGACATTGGCATAAAGCGATGCCACAATAGAGGTAGCATTGTCAACCTCGGGCTCGGCAAGCGGAGGCAAGGCAGCCACAGCATACCACATCGCATTGTCGCAATACTCAAGAGTTACACCATAGTTTTGCACACTTGTGCGCTCCATATTATCGCGCATAACATCAAATGTAATTGTTGTATCGGAGGTTGTGGGTGCAAGGTAGAATGGGCAACTCTCGGTAACAAATGCCGTTGAAGGTAATACGGCTATAAGATGTTGCTCGCCATCACTATATAACGGAGTAGAAGCCCCTACCCTCACACCTACCATTGAAAGTGTATCGGGTATCGTCAAGGCGAATGTAACTGTTGCAGAACTGTCGCCGGCGACCTTGAAAGGCTCGGCAAGAGTTATAATCTCGCTCTCACTGGCAGGAGCGAAAAGTGTGAGTCGAGCAGTACCTTGTAATGCCTCTTTTGTGGTATTCTGCACCGACATGGAGATGGTGGCATGGTCGCCTTGTCGCAAGAAACGAGGCATGTTGGGCGAAACCATAAGAGTCTTTAACGATACGACTTGAGCGTTGTGCATACCACTATACAAGTCGGGCGTAAAAGCCAAAGAGAAGAAGTTCCAAGTGGTATTAGACTCGGGAACGGTAAATTTCACGACAACATTACCCGATGGGTCGGTAACAAGGTGAGGATAGAAAAATGCCGTTTCGTTCATGTTCTCACGATAGGAAATCGGCACCTCGGCAGGTGCGCTCTGTGGCAGAGCATCAACAGCACTCTCCTCGACGATTGCCTCGGCAGCAACAGCATCCATGTCGGCACTCGTGGCTTTGGTCATCATAGGTGCAGCAGCATACTCTTCATACGCTATGGCATTACTACCCCTTACCATGATGGGACGACCTACAATACCAATAGATGGCTCGGCATAGATATATGTAGCCAATCGGGGTGTGGGTATCTGATGGCACTGCATATTGCTGTAGGGCGTGTTCCAATAGTAAAGACCCGCATGCTGCAAGTTGCTGAAACTCCACATTTGCTGCAACGAAACGTAGGGGCGTTGCGGAGTATATTGCGGATTGAAATACCACGAATGACGGTGCAAAGCATCGAGCGAAGCATCGTACATCTCTGCCATAAAGAGGGCATCGACAGGATTGCCCAAAGCATCCCTGACAGAGAATTGCCAAGTTTCACGACTACCCGAGCGGGTCTTGTCGCGGAAAGTAGTGGGAATTATCGTCAATGTCTTGTCGGGTTGACGGCGATATATACCTACCCTCTTCTCGTACAACACCTTGTCGCGTACCAGAACAAGCTGCACCTGAAGGACATCGGTATAATCGGTCTGATAGGGTATCTCGATAGTAGTGAGGCTATTGTTCATTGCCACACGTCGACACGCCAACACACGATTGCCGTCTTGAACAATATATAACAACGAGGCATCATGGAAAGAACTTCCTATAACGATGCGTGCTGTATCGCCATTGTCTACAACCACTTTGTTTGTCGGACACCACAATGCTGTGGGTACAGGCGGTACAGTATCTGTATGCGAATAGAGTACAAAATGTGTACTATCGGTTACGATTTCGTTATTGCGGTCGCGGGTAGTAAAATAGAGGCGATATGCGCCCGATGGCAGTTGTGCATAGGGCAGCAAAATACTATCGCCTGCATGGGTATAGCGATGCGACCATACCGCTCCGCCATGAACCTGCCAACGGTCGAAAGGCTCATCTACCTTGCCATTATCAAGTTGATATAGCGATAGTTGCATTGCAAGCTGCAACGGCGTACCGTCGCTATTGGTAATGGTAACGGCAAAGGGGGTGGCATCTTCTTTGAGTATTGTTTCGGGTATATTGTAACGGAACGAAATGGCTGTACCCATCACCGATACAACGGTTTCGCCGCGTTGACTCTCGCCGGTCGATGATGTTACCGTTGCTTCAATAACATAGCGCGAGCCCCACTTGCGCCAAGAACTAACGTCGGGAGGTAACGTCTTGAAGTTGAACGCAAATTTTCCATTCTCATCGGTCGTGGTATTGCCCTCGTCTATCACTTTTTCATGACCGAGATACCACGTTATTTGTCGTATCTTGTAACTCACAGCAGCATAGCGCAGTGGCACAGCGGCATAACTCTCTGCCATACCGGTTACTTGCACACTATCGCCATAGGTATATTCACCCTCAATGGGGTTGCACACTACACGAAATTGCGGACGCTTGTATTCCGCCACTTCAATTGTACGAGAAGTATAAAGCTTATCGCCGTCCAAAATCAATCGCCAACTACCTAAAGCAGCATTTTCGGGCAAAATGATAGAGTCATTCACCATGCCAAAACAATTGGTACATAGCGTATCGCTCCACACTTCATTGTGCGAATGGTCTAACAATCGGGCTCTGACACGCGCATCGGGCACTACTTGCTGCGCCTTGCTGTCATTGTAATATACAACAGCCGAGAAGTAGAGTTTCTGCCCGGGGCGATACAACGAGCGGTCGGTAAAGATTGTGGCTTGAGGCTCGGCATCGACCTTCGACTCGGCATAGAAATCGGTTGGCAACTTTATCGGATAGAGGTTGCTATCGGCAAGTTGCACATATAGTCGGCGGTGGGTTTGTGAGCGCGTAAAAACAGATATACCCAACGAGTCGGTAGGCACTTGTTGCAAAACCGAGCCCCGGTTATCTAAAAGATTTATTGCAACATCCTCGACGGGCTGCCCACTCTTGTTGTCGACCAACACAGCCATCAGATGGTCGGCTGCCGGCTGAACGGTAAATAGCATGTAGGGTGTAACCACAAAGTTGCACTCGCTATGAACCTGCGCACCGGCATACACTACGAGGCGATATACACCGGCTGCCAACTTGGGCAACTCGATATTGCCCTGATGCCAATCGAACGTAAGCAGCTCTCCATCGCGCAGTTGAACGGTATCGGCACACAAAGTAGTTACGTTGCCGGCTGCACGCTTGGGGGTATTTCCCCAACGATCAAACATTACACCATCTATCTGCTCCAACCTATATTGCACCTTATCGACATTCTTGTACTCGACAGACACTACAACAGGCGCATCGGGATAGTTGACAAGAGGCAGCTTGACATTGATAACAGCTTGCGCCATAGTAGCACATGCACTGCGCAAACAGTCTATGCGATAGTAACGCGGATAACGAGCTATCCACGTCTGCAACTCGTCGTAACGGTGTTGTGTTGTGGCAGGCGCATCGTCATAAGCCAACCAATTATCGCGTACAATGACTGCATCTATCACATAGTCATGCCGGGCATTACAAGTAATAAGGCTATCGAGCGGGGCAATAGTTTGAGCATAGTCTTTCGCCGAGAATGTACCCAACTGCACGCGCTTCAGTTGCCAAGCAAATGCCGCCCGCCACTCCTTGCGTTGGTTATGAAAATCTATCACATCGTCGAGAAGTTGGCGTATGGTATCTTCCCTCTCGCTATCGTAGCATCCGTTGGTATATATTTGCTCTGCAACAAAGTCGTACATCGTGGGCATACTCCGCTCGACAATGCGCCACGCATCTACGCCGTTGTAGCCATCAATCTGTATCACACTGCGATAACGCCTTATGGGTGTCTGCTTCAGCAGGTCGACCGGCTTGGCAGCCACAAGCAACAAAGAGTCTGCTGCATTGATATAGTTGCTATAACTCCACGTATTAATATCTTTATTTCCTGCGATATAGGGACGACGGCGCAGGTGGTAACAGTCGTTGGCATATCCTCGATAGAGGCTGCTCAGATATAGCGCAATGACACTACGGTCGACATCGTTGGTGCAACGACCCATCGTCTGCTCCACCTCGGCTACAACAGTAGCAATACTATCGCTATCTATAAGCAACTGTGCGGCAGACAGTTGCATCAAAGCATCAACCAACTCCGCCGAGTGCCCTTTGCGCAAAGCCTCACCCACCGAGTGGCGTGCCTCGCGCAAGACGGTGCGTGGTTGCTCCAACAATTGTTGTTGTTTCTCTACATACCTATCGCCCGTAGCAGCATGGGCAACTACAAAACTTGTAGCTAACAATATAAGGATATATACAAGACGTTTCATGAGTAATAGTATTAAAAAAGGCTTACATATATACGACTATAAAATTAGACAATTTTACGGTATAATAGTTTAATGCACAAACAGAACAACTATTTTTCACGCCTCTTTGGCGCGGCTGCGGCTGACGACAAAGACTCCGACAAAGACGGTTATGGCTGCTACTATCTTCTGCCAACCGAGTGTGTCCATGCCTACATATATGCTTATGGCAGTGGCTATGATGGGCTGCACGTACGAGTACATACTCACCAATGTGGGGCGTATGCGCTTCTGCCCTACGGGGATGAGAAAGTAGGTAATAAATGTTGAGCAGAGTATAAGAAATAGCAACTCGGCAACTATATTGCGAGGTAAGGCATCATACTGCAAGGTGGCGAGCTCGCCTATCGTAAAGGGCAGTGCCATGACGGTGGAGTAGAAAAATATCCACTTCATAAATGTTACGACCGAATATCTGCCTATCAGCGGCTTGAAGATACCAAGATAGAGCGAGAAACAGAGGCTGTTGAATATCATCAGTACGAGCCCAACGGTTGTTGTATGCTCGGCGCCACCACCGCGCACACTATTGACTATCAGGAATATAATACCGGCAAAGCTGAGAGCGACACCACCGGCTTTCTGCCAAGTAATGGGTTCGCGCAACACGATGGCTGCTATAAACATCGTGTATATGGGCGACAAAGCACTGACAATGGCGCAATCCATGGGTGTGATGTCGGGGATGGCAACGAGAAATGTTATCTGTGTGAGGAAGAAGCCCAACACCGATGCCGCCAATATGCGAGGGTGGTCGCTCCAACGTACACGCTCGCGGGGCAAGAACAGCGAGATAATCCAAAACAGCAACCCCGCTCCTATCGAGCGCAACGTAAACAATGCCAAGGGCGAAATGAGATGACTACTCGTGAGGTCTTTGCACACGATTATATTCACGCCAAAGATTGCATACGCCACAAAGCATGCGAGGTGTCCTATTGCTTTACTCGTATTCATCACCACAAAACGTTATATTGTATCTTCGGGTATATCGCCCGATTGTATGATAAACGATGCCACAATGCCCGGCAGCCAGCCCAACAGCGTAAGCAACAGTACGAGCATGATGTTCCTCATACCATAGCCTACGACCATCAATGGCGGGCATAAAAGGGTTACTAATATGACTTTGAGACGTGTCATCGCAAGCGAAAAATATAGTATTAACTATGTGCGCACGTATTGCTACGCCCGGCAAGGCGATGGGTCAATAGTATGCCTGTGAACGTTATAAGTCCGCCAAGAGCCATGTTCGACATCAACAAGCCGTTGACAAATGCATTGTTGACATTGGGCAAGCAATTCATCAATACCTCAACCAACATAGGATTGAACAGGCATGCCCATCGGGGCAACGACGTCTTACCCAGCACAATGGCAAGGAACAACGACACCGCCATCAGGTAGTAGAATAGTAGCATCACAGCTGTGATAGGCATCAAGTAGTAGAGTGTAAAATCGACAAGAGCCGGAGGCAACGAGCCAAGTATATCGGTCATATTGTTACCCACCAACATTTCGGGCGAAATAGGATACAACTTCATCATAAGCATCAAAATGCTGCACAGAATATGCACACTTGCACCCCAAAAGGCAATAGAGATATTACCCCAATGTATAAGTCGGCACAGCGTAGCACAACGCCCACTCGAGCGCACAACCGATAGCACACTCTCGTAGCCAAAATACTGCATGGGAATACCTATAGCGCCTACAAACAAGCCCAGAGCCACGAAGTGATGAGGCACTAGGCTGCAACCCAACATAAGCCTTGTATAAGCATCGGCGGCATCGGGGTGAACATGTGCACCAAGAAGCAAATCGCCTGTCATAGAGAGCAGCACCCCCACGAAGCCCAAAATCCAATATAACTTTGTACGTTCCATTATATTATAGTTTTACCGCCACAAAGTTAGCAGAAAAATAAGCCCGACAAGCAAAACACCTCCAAAATATCCTCACCCACTACGCAAACGAGCATAGAAGATAATATCGGCGCTTACGACACATACTGCCACCATAAAAAAATCACCCCGGCGAGGATACTCGGCGGGGTGATTAAATTGTATAGAATAGTTATAATCCCATTTCATCAAATATTTTGTACATTTCGCATATACCTTGTTCTATGTTTTTCATATTAAATTTTGGTAAGGCTTTGGCATTATTTCTTGCATCCTGCAAATAAGGCATTAATCGTTTATATATATCATTACTTTGAGTGTAGTATTTTTCTGATTTTTCGTAGTTTTTAAGGATATCATATTTTTTAAGATCTCTTTTCAGTTTATTGTTATATGCCGGGTAATATGATGATGTCTTTTTCATGTGCAATAAAAACCAATATTCCAAACAAGGTGTATTTGCTATGAATTTCACATTTTTAGGCAATTTTCTGAAGTATTTACATAACTCTTTATATTTCAAATCAGAGCCTTCATTTTTTTCTTTTATTATTACATCCGTATCAACTATCCAAAATACAATTTTGAAGTCTTGTGCCAACCAACAAACTTGTTGATACTGTTCTTCAATAGAAGAACTTTTTGCCAATTCGGGCTTAATAGTAATCCGAACCTTTGGATTATTACGCTTAAGCATATTTAAATACCAAACTTCCGTTTCACCGTCCACTACAAAAGCATAATTATCATTCAATCTCATCACCATCAATATTTATATAATAATCACCTATATTAGGAATACCTCCTAATCTACCCGAATTATAAGCATTGAGGATATTACTTGTGTCGCGAATAACAGAGGTATCGAAATCGGATAATTTATATAGGATTGTACCACAATTATCATCCTTATCAACAATACATATCATATCGTTTCGAAAAATACGTTTGTTATTTAATATTTCTCTATTATGAGTCGTAGCTATGATTTGAGATTGATTGGCATTGACACAAAATGAGAGTAAGAAATGTTGAAATAAATCTGGGTGCAAAGATGACTCCAATTCGTCTATCATATAACAATTAGATTTTTTTATTAACAGATAGAGTAAACCTGCCAACCCATAATAACGTTGTGTACCCAACGATTCCATATCGTAAGGTATTTTATCATTTGCATTATTATTTGTATCTAAATGTAAAAATCGGACATCTATTGTTGATATTGTCTTGGCTGATTTTAGATATTTTACTGCACTATCAGAAAGATTTGGCGACGCTGATAAAATAAAATCAACAACTCTCTCCGGCACATCCTCTTGTTCTTTCTTTAAAGAAATATCGGCTATATTAAAATCGGCTCGTTGCAATATAGGAAGCAGCTTATCTTTATTTATTTCACCACTGTCAATTTTTTTTGATATTAAATTTTTTAAATCTCTGTTTGGTCGAATTAAAAAATTGAGATAATAACTAAACCACTCGTATACATCTTTAAGTTCCTGGCATTCTATGTTTGTCTTATTAAATCCCGAAATAACAGTCGTATTCCATAATGTATTATCCGTTAAAGACAATACACTTGTTTCGGGTATCTTGACTGTTTCTACAAATTTAATTTTAGAAATTTGTTTTATCGGATCTGTTGTCCTAATAAAGACCTCTTTCAACTGCTTCTTATGTCCTTTTTTTAATATTTCTTTTACTACATAATTGTTATTGAATTCTATAGAATATTTGTATTTTGTAGCATTCCATATAAATAATATTTCAAATACCGAATTTTCTGTACAAGTTTTGTCATCTAACAAAAAAGGGGTACAATCAAGATGTTCTGTCTTTGATGTTTTAGGATGTAAGATTAAAGACCGAAGAAAATCCAATGCAGATAAAACATTTGTTTTACCAGAAGCATTAGCTCCAAATATCAAAGCAATTTTTAACACTCGCTCGTCTAAAACAGTTGTTGTATAATAATCATCTAAATGATTAATATTTTTATTTGCTCGAAACGACAAGGTTTGTCTATCTCTAATAGACAAATAATTCTGTACATTAAATTCTAATAACATATTATTTTGTTTTGCAATTCACTTGCAAATATAGAATATATAGACAAAAAAAGCAATAAAAAAAACACTATTTTGTAACAGACTTACAAAAACAACCCAAAAGCAGCGATATATTAGCATAAAAAACGCCCTCGCCGAGTGGGCGAGGGCGTAATATTGTAAGTAATGTTATTACTTGGTTGTTGCGACGGTGTCGCGGTGTATTACTTGTTGAGTGCTGTTGCTACGTCTACGGCGCATGCTACGGTGCAACCTACCATGGGGTTGTTACCGATGCCGAGGAAGCCCATCATCTCGACGTGTGCGGGAACTGATGAAGAACCGGCAAATTGTGCGTCGCTGTGCATACGTCCCATTGTGTCGGTCATACCGTATGATGCGGGACCGGCAGCCATGTTGTCGGGGTGAAGTGTACGACCTGTACCACCACCCGATGCTACTGAGAAGTATTTTTTACCGCGCTCGTTGCACTCTTTCTTGTATGTACCTGCTACGGGGTGTTGGAAGCGTGTGGGGTTGGTAGAGTTACCTGTGATAGATACGTCTACGCCTTCGTGCCACATGATGGCTACGCCCTCGCGTACGTCGTCGGCACCATAGCATTTTACTTTGGCGCGATCGCCTTGCGAGAAGGGTACTTCGCGGATTACTTTCAACTCGCCTGTTGCATAGTCGAGCTCGGTTTGTACGTATGTAAAGCCGTTGATACGTGAGATGATGTATGCTGCATCTTTACCAAGACCGTTGAGGATGCAACGGAGGGGCTCTTTACGTACTTTGTCGGCTTTGGCAGCGATTTTGATAGCGCCTTCGGCGGCTGCGAATGACTCGTGACCTGCCAAGAATGCGAAACATTTGGTTTCTTCGCGGAGCAAGCGTGCTGCGAGGTTACCATGACCGAGACCAACCTTGCGGTCGTCGGCTACTGAACCGGGGATGCAGAATGCTTGAAGACCGATACCGATTGCTTCGGCAGCATCGGCAGCCGATGTGCAACCTTTCTTGAGGGCGATGGCTGCACCTACTACGTATGCCCACTTGGCGTTCTCGAAGCAGATGGGTTGTGTTTCTTCGCAAGTTTTATAGGGGTCGAGACCGTAAGACTCGCATATTGCGTTTGCCTCTTCGATGTCTTTGATGCCGTTTTCGTTCAATGCTGCAAGTATTTGCTTGATACGACGGTCTTGGCTTTCAAATTTTACTTCTCTTATCATAGTTTCTTCCTCCTATATATTATTCGTGACGGGGGTCAATATGTTTAACTGCACCTTGCTCGGTTGTGAAGCGACCGTATGTGCCGGTTGCTTTCTTGAGCGCTTCGTTGGCGTCTTCGCCTTTTTTCACCATGTCCATGAATTTGCCAAGGTGAACGAACTCGTAACCGATGATTTCGTTGTTTTCGTCGAGTGCTACGCGGTTGCAATAGCCTTCAGCCATTTCGAGGTAGCGAGGACCTTTGGCGAGTGTACCGTACATGGTACCTACTTGGCTACGCAAGCCTTTACCGAGGTCTTCGAGACCTGCACCAATCATCAAGCCGCCTTCGCTGAAAGCCGATTGTGTGCGACCGTAAACGATTTGCAAGAACAACTCGCGCATGGCTGTGTTGATGGCATCGCATACGAGGTCGGTATTGAGAGCCTCGAGGATTGTTTTACCGGGGAGAATTTCAGATGCCATAGCTGCCGAGTGGGTCATACCCGAGCAACCGATTGTCTCGACGAGAGCTTCTTGGATGACACCTTCTTTGACGTTGAGGGTGAGCTTACAAGCACCTTGTTGGGGTGCGCACCAACCTACACCGTGTGTCAAGCCCGAAATATCTACCACTTCTTTTGCTTTCACCCAACGACCTTCTTCGGGTATGGGTGCGGGACCATGATTGGCTCCTTTTTTTACAACACACATGTGTTCTACTTCGTGTGAATAAATCATAACTTAAACGTTTAATGTTATATGAATGTTAGTTTACCTATTCGAGATCGAAAATCTGTCTGTTTTTTACCTTTCTGCACATAGCGTGGCTGGGTCGGTGGCTTTTACAGCATAGCCTACGCTTTGTCGCATTTGAGCGCAAAGGTACAATTTTTTTTGAACTTTCACAATATTAACTGCCTTAAAACTTTTATTACACAAGGGCAAACGTTTTGTGCCAAAGTTGCACGTTTTTCGCAGCGATAATATTGCTTTTTATACTAAAAAGAAGTATCTTTGCACCTTGAAATTGAGTATTAATTTTAAGATAAAGTTTTCATCCAATGAAAAAGAGTGCATTGCAATTAGCCAGAGCCTGCTATGCTCCTAAATTGCCGGAAGCTATAAAAGCCGGTGTACGTTGCACAGAGGGCGCTGCTACCGAGTCGGTTGCCGACCAAAAAGAGATTGCCGAATTATTTCCCAATACTTATGGTATGCCTGTTCTTCGCTTTGAAAAGAGCGACGAGGTGCGCCAATATCCTGCTATCAATGTAGGTGTTATTTTGTCGGGTGGTCAAGCTCCCGGCGGACATAATGTTATTTCGGGTCTTTTCGACGGACTCAAGGCTATGAACAGCGAGAGCCGCTTGTTTGGCTTCCTTTTGGGTCCTGCCGGTCTTATCGACCATAAATATAAAGAGTTGACTGCCGATATCATCGACGAGTATCGCAATACCGGTGGTTTCGATATCATTGGCTCGGGTCGTACCAAGTTGGAGACCAAAGCACAATTTGACAGCGGTCTTGAGATACTCCGCGCGCTCGACATCAAGGCGTTGGTTATCATCGGTGGTGATGACTCTAACACCAATGCTTGCGTGCTTGCCGAGTATTACAAACAGATAAATGCCGGTGTGCAAGTGATAGGTTGCCCCAAGACTATCGACGGCGACTTGAAGAACGAGATGATCGAGACTTCGTTTGGTTTCGACACAGCTTGTAAAGTTTACGGCGAGATGATTGGTAACATCCAACGCGACTGCAACTCGGCTCAGAAGTATTGGCACTTCATCAAGTTGATGGGTCGCTCGGCATCGCACATCGCCCTTGAGTGTGCATTGCAAACTCAACCCAACATCTGCCTTGTATCGGAGGAGGTTGAGAAGAAACAAATGACACTCGACGACATTGTAACTTACATTGCCAATATCGTAGCTGCACGCGCTGCCAAAGGCAACAACTATGGTGTAGCACTCATTCCCGAGGGTATCATCGAGTTTATCCCCGCAATGAAGAACCTCATCAGCGAGTTGAACGATTTCTTGGCACACCACGCTGCCGAGTTTGCCATGGTACCTCGTAACGAGCAAATCAAATATATCATCAACCACATCTCGCCCGAGAATGCAGCTATCTATGCCAGCCTTCCCGAGCGTGTAGCTCGCCAGCTCACCCTCGACCGCGACCCCCACGGCAACGTACAAGTGTCGCTCATCGAGACCGAGAAGTTGCTCGGCGAAATGGTAGGTCGCAAATTGGCTCAAATGAAAGAGGCAGGCAAGTTTGTAGGTAAGTTCTCTACACAATACCACTTCTTTGGTTACGAAGGTCGTTGCGCCACTCCTTCAAACTTTGATGCCGACTATTGCTACTCGCTCGGTTACACAGCATCGTTGCTCATTGGCGAGGGTAAGACAGGTTACATGTCGAGCGTACGCAACACTACACGTCCTGCCTCAGAGTGGATTGCCGGTGGTGTACCCGTAACAATGATGATGAACATGGAGCGTCGTCATGGCGAGATGAAACCCGTTATACAAAAGGCACTTGTAGAGCTCGATGGCGAGCCGTTCAAGTACTTTGCAGCACACCGCGATAGCTGGGCTCACGAAACAATGTATGTATATCCCGGTCCTATACAATACTTCGGTCCTACCGAGGTATGCGACCAACCTACCGTAACATTGGCACTCGAGCAACGCACTCAATGCAAACACGGTGAGCGTTTGGACTAAAAATGTTTCTTAAACCAAATACGGATTGCCCTCCTCACAGCTTGCATAAATGAGGGTATATCCCATAAAGACAACCGCGCCACAAGATTGTGGCGCGGTTGTTGTGTTATAGGGCGGTAAGCTGGCACTAATTGCCAAAGGTAAGCTTGCCGTCGTGGAGGTCGACGGTGATGGGTCGTGTGTTGTCGACCTTGCCGGCGAGGAGCTCTTTCGACAGGGTGTTGAGCAGCTGACGTTGTATGACACGCTTGACGGGACGAGCACCAAACTCGGGGTCGTATCCCTCTTGCGAGAGGTACGTGAGCGCCTCGGGGGTAACATTGAGTTGCACGCCGTTCTTTGCCAACATGCGGCATACGCCGTCTATCTGCAACTGTACGATTTCACGAATTTCCTCGGGATCGAGTGGCGTAAACATGATTGTCTCGTCGATACGGTTGAGGAACTCGGGACGTATGGTCTTGCGCAGCATTGCCAACACTTGGTTGCGGGTGTCGTCTATCACTTGCTCACGATTGTCGGCTGTCATGTGCGAGAAGTTGTCGCGTATGAGTTGCGAACCCATGTTGGAGGTCATGATGATGATGGTGTTCTTGAAGTTGACCAAACGACCTTTGTTGTCGGTCAATCGACCATCGTCGAGTACCTGCAACAGCACATTGAATATGTCGGGGTGAGCCTTCTCTATCTCATCAAATAGTACTACCGAGTAGGGCTTGCGACGTATTGCCTCGGTGAGCTGTCCGCCCTCGTCGTAACCTACGTATCCGGGAGGCGAACCGATGAGGCGTGTTGCGCTGAACTTCTCTTGATACTCGCTCATGTCTATACGTGTGAGCATGTTTTCGTCGTCGAAGAGGTATTCGGCAAGTGCCTTTGCCAACTCGGTCTTACCCACACCGGTTGTGCCCAAAAAGATGAATGAGCCGATGGGGCGACGTGGGTCGTTAAGTCCGGCACGACTGCGACGAACGGCATCGGATATGGCTCGTATCGCCTCGTCCTGCCCTACTACGCGACGATGCAGCTCTTCCTCAAGGTGCAACAACTTGTCGCGCTCGCTCTGCAACATCTTGTTGACAGGTATTCCTGTCCAACGCGATACGACATCGGCTATATCCTCGGCATCTACTTCCTCTTTGATCATAGCCTTGTCGCCTTGCATGTCGCGCAGTTGCTGTTGTACGTGGGCTATGTCGTCTTCTTTCTGCTTAATCTTGGCATATCGTATCTCGGCAACACGTCCATAGTCGCCCTCACGCTCGGCACGCTCGGCATCGAAGCGTAGGTTTTCGATGTCTATCTTGTCTTGTTGAATACGATTGACAAGTTCTTTCTCGGCAGTCCACTTGGCGCGAAGGCGAGTTTCTTCCTCGCGCAAGTCGGCTATTTCGCGACCGAGCGAGTCGAGCTTATCGTTATCGTTTTCGCGCTTGATAGCCTCGCGTTCTATCTCCAACTGCTTGAGTTTGCGGCTTATCTCGTCGAGGCTCTCGGGCACAGAGTCTACTTCGAGGCGCAACTTGGCAGCAGCCTCGTCCATCAGGTCGATAGCTTTGTCGGGCAAGAAACGGTCGGTGATATAGCGTTGCGATAGCTGTACGGCAGCAATAATGGCATCGTCTTTGATACGCACTTTGTGGTGGTTTTCGTAGCGCTCTTTCAGTCCACGAAGGATTGATATGGTGCTCAACTCGTCGGGCTCGTCGACCATGACGATTTGGAAACGGCGCTCCAAGGCTTTGTCCTTCTCAAAGTATTTCTGATACTCGTCGAGTGTGGTAGCACCTATCGAGCGCAACTCGCCACGTGCCAAGGCAGGCTTCAAGATGTTGGCAGCATCCATAGCGCCCTCGCCCTTGCCTGCACCAACAAGTGTGTGTATCTCGTCAATAAAGAGAATTATCTCGCCATTTGCCTCTACAACCTCATTGACAACAGCTTTGAGGCGTTCTTCAAACTCGCCTTTATACTTGGCACCAGCCACCAACGCACCCATATCGAGCGAGAATATCTGTTTCGACTTGAGGTTCTCGGGTACATCACCGCGCACGATACGATGTGCCAATCCCTCAGCTATAGCAGTTTTACCAGTACCCGGCTCGCCTATCAATATGGGGTTGTTCTTGGTACGACGGCTCAAAATCTGAAGTACACGACGTATCTCGTCATCACGACCGATGACAGGGTCGAGCTTGCCGGTACGGGCGCGCTCGTTGAGGTTTACTGCATACTTCGACAAGGCGTTGTAGGTGTCCTCGGCACCTTGTTCGGTAACTTTCTTACCTCGACGCAACTCGTCAATAGCTGCACCCAACTCCTTCTCGGTAATTCCGGCATCCTTCATATAGGTAGAAGCCTCGCTCTTGACCAGAAAGAGTGCCATGAGCAACGACTCTAAAGCCACATATTTGTCGCCTAAACGGTCGGAATATTCGGTGGCACGTTGCAACACCTGATTGGCTTCGCGGCTCAGATAGGGTTCTCCCCCACTCACGCGAGGTTGATTGGCTATCGAGCGGTCTAACCATTGCAATAGCGACTGCTTGTTGACACCCAACTTTTGGAATATAAAATTTACCAAGCTATCGCCCACTTCAATTACACCTCGCAACAAGTGTACCGGCTCGACCGATTGGCTACCACTACGCGTGGTATAGTCGACCGCTTTTTGTAAAGCCTCTTGCGATTTGATTGTAAAATTGTTGAAATTCATTTTATATCTCCTTTCTATTAATATTTATGTTTAACACATTGAATGGGGCAATGTTCGTAACAATAAATTCAAAAGAGATACCAAAGTCTCAAGAAAGACAAAAAGTCATGATTATCAGTTGATTATAGGACAAAATTGCAGTTTCGACAGCCATTTTGTCATAAAATATCAGACAAATATCGAGAATTATATGTACCTTCGTGTATCGAAAACTATCTATCAACAATACATATAATTGCCCGACAATGAAAAAAATCTATTTTTTACTGCTTGTACTACTGCTCACCGGTTGCAAGAACGACCTATCACCACGCGAAGGCGATATAATATTTCAAACTACACCGCGCAAAGAGGCTGCATTGATACATCAGGCAACACTATCGCCTATATCAAATTGTGGTATCGTGGTTGCCAAAGAGGATGAAAAATTGTATGTCCTTACGGTAGGAAACCAAGTGCAACTTATCCCGCTCGACAAATTTATTAACTCGGGACGTAATAATAAGTTCTGCATCAAGCGTGCATCGCTTCCCAAGAAAGCCCAAATCGACTACGAAATGTACTTGGGCTGCTCGAGAGATATTTTCTTGCGCCCGGGTGATAATAAATTTTATAGTGCCGAACTTGTATATACCATCTTCAAGGAGCAATTTGGCATAGAGCTCTGCGAGCCTCAACCAATCAAGAACTATCATATTGAGAAAATAATCCCATACTTGAGCGCTCACAGAATACACCCCGAACAACTTGTTGTAGCGCCCGTCGACTTGTATAACTCGCCTAAATTGAAGACTATAAACGATACCTACGAGAAAAAGAAATAGGTGGCGTTATTATAACAAAACAATCCCTCCGAAGCAGGTTGAGCAACCATCTGTCGGAGGGATTGTTGTATGCTGTATAACGAAGTATTAATCTCTAAATCGCTTCACTATATCGCCATAATTTTCTATGCGACGGTCGCGCAAGAAGGGCCACCAACGGCGCACTTGCTCACTGCGTGTCATATCAACATCGACAACCGTCGTACAAGGAGCATCGTCGGGCGCAAGGAATAGCAACTCGCCTTGAGGTCCTGCCACGAAACTATGTCCCCAGAATTGTATACCTCGGGTTTGTTGCGAGGGATCGGGCTCGTGTCCTACACGATTGACGGTAACAACGGGCAATCCATTGGCTACGGCATGACCACGTTGTACGGTTTCCCACGCGCCTTGCTGACGTGCTTTCTCGGCATCAGTATCACTGCTCTCCCAACCTATCGCTGTGAGATAGATGAGCAACTCGGCGCCACGCAATGCCATCAATCGAGCAGCCTCGGGATACCATTGGTCCCAACATACCAATACGCCCAACTTACCTACCGATGTTGCAATAGGTTCAAAGCCCAAATCGCCGGGGGTGAAATAAAACTTCTCGTAGTATGCAGGGTCATCGGGGATGTGCATTTTGCGATATTTACCGGCAATAGAGCCATCGCTATCAAATACGACAGCCGTATTGTGGTACAAGCCGGGGGCACGACGCTCGAAGAGCGATGTTACCAAAACCACATGGCAACGACGTGCTATCTCGGCGTAAAAGTCGGTCGAGGGTCCCGGTATAGGCTCGGCAAGATCGAAGAGATTGGTATCTTCGGTCTGGCAGAAGTACAACGAGTTGTGCAGCTCTTGCAGAACGACCAATTGTGCACCTTGCTCGGCACACTTTTCAATACCGGCTTGCAGAGCAGCCATGTTTTGCTGTATGTTGGCAGTGTTGCTTTGTTGCACAATGCCCACTTTCAATATTTTGCTCATAACTTTCTAAATTTCTTATTCAATCACACCTTCGGGATACTGCATTGTAACACAATGTAACGAGCCATGCTGACGTATCAAGGCGCAACAATCTATACCTATAATCTCATATCCGGGGAAAGCCTCGGCAATCACCTCACCGGCAGCTTTGTCGAGCGCAGGATGACCGTATGTAGGATATAATACGGCATCGTTGAGGATAAGGAAGTTGGCATAAGTAGCCGGCAATCGGTCGTTGTCCTCGTCGTAGGCAGCGGCAGCCATAGGCAGCGGCAATAGTCGATAAGGCTCGCCTTGCAATGTGCTGAATGTGCGTAGCTGACTCTCCATAGCCTTCAGTTGCTCATAATGCTCGTCGTCGGCATCGTTGCAACTTACATACAATATAGTGTTGTTGGGAGCCAAACGTGCCAACGTGTCGATATGACTATCGGTGTCGTCGCCTGCCAAGTAGCCATAATCGAGCCACAATACTTGCTGCAACCCAAACGCCTCTTTGAGATACTCTTCTATGTGGTTACGCCCCCACTCACCGTTGCGATTGGGTGATAAGAGGCACTCACTTGTTGTGAGCATCGTACCGCATCCGTCGCTCTCTATCGAGCCACCTTCAATAATGAAATTCAAGCGATTTTGGTAGCGAGCTTTCAGCACACCGGCTTCGTAGCAATGCGAGGTAATGAGGTTGTCGTAACAGGCAGCAAACTTCAAACCCCAACCATTGAAGGCAAAATCGTAAACCACCGGCTCGCCGCCTATCATAACAGTGATACCACCATGGTCGCGTGCCCAAGTGTCGTTGGTAGCACACTCAACAAAGCGCACATTTGTCATATTCACCTCCGATGCAATGCGACGGCGCACCGCCTCGGGCTCGGGGCTTACTATCAGCAGCAACTGACGGTCGGCAATGGCTCGCGCAATATTGACAAAGCAAGCCTCTACCTCATCGAGCATATATGCCCAATCGGTGTTCTTATGGGGCCAAGTGAGTTGTATAGCACTCTGCCTTGCCCACTCGGCAGGGAGTTGTATGTGGTTGTTCTTCATATTGGCATACATAGTGGTTGTAAAGGTACGACAATTTATTGAAACGAGAAAATGTATGACAAAGATAGCAACAAACGAGCGAGAAATATCAAGCTTGCATGAATATTTATTACAGCGAGTGCAAGTATCTTCATGGTTTACCATAAAGATACGAAAAGAATGTGCCGAAACAACCATAGGTTGCCTCGGCACATATTACGGAGCAGACGGTCTAATGTCTTATCTTGCTACAAGAACTTTTACGGTCATAACCTTGCCCTCGTTATAAACGTTGAGCAGGTAGTTGCCAACAGGAAGAGATGTAACGTCTATTACCGACGAGTTGCTCTCGGCAACAACACGACCCGACATATCTACCAAGACAAGAGTGTCGACATTACCTTCAACTTTCACAAACGAAGTGGCAGGGTTGGGATAAACACTCACGCGATTTATCTCGATGCTCTCTACACCGGCTTTTACGTTGAATATTTGTTGATTACCCTCTACCTCTATTGTGTTGCCGTCCATGTTGTAAACGACATTTACACGCATGCGGTGTGTTTCACGGTCGTTCCAATTCAAGCCCTCCTTGCGGTAGGTTGTAGTGGTTACACTCTCGGCATTGTCGCTATCGCCATCGAGTATTACCTTGTAAGAGTCGACAGGCAACAAGTCGGTATTTTCGTTGGCAATAATCATACCCAACATCCAGCTACCCGACACACCACCATCGGCATTTGCCGAGCTGAACGACGAATAGTCAAACGAGTACAAGTCAGAAACACCGGCGCGAGTTCTGCCGTTATCTAAGCAGATGGGATATGTAGAGGGGTCAACCTCGGCACATACCAACTTCACGCGATAGCTGTTACCCATTTCAATCTTTACGGGCTCGGGCAGTTTAACGACATTCCAAGTATTGAGTGTATAGCCATCCTCGGCATCCATCTCGCCCAATTCGATAAACGCCTCATCTACTCCATTGACCTCAAGGGCAAGGGCAAATACAGCCTCGGCAGAGGGGTAGAAGCGCAAAGCCTCAATATTGTATCCATCGTACCACTCGACATAGCTATATGGATAATCGTGTGCAACGGTATATTCGATAAGACCGACAGCACCTCTCTCGGTAATACCCTTACCCGAAGAAGTCTCGGCAGAATAAGAAATAATGGTTTCGTCGTTGTTTACAGGAGCATTCCACGAAGCCTCGACATAAGTGAGGTCGGCAGCAATTTTCACATCGTTGATGGGTTTCAAAGTAGCTGTACGGGGTGAGAAACGGATAGTTGCCGTAGTGGGTTCAGCCACACTGCCATCGGCATAGATAGCAGAGATACCATAAACGTGTGTACCGGTAGACAAGCCTTTGTCGAGATAATTGGGCTCGGTAACAGTTGCCAACTTCTCGTCGTTGCGATATACGTCGTAGCCTGCTACGATGTCGCTCTCGACGTTGGCTTTACCATCAACCATTTCTGCCAATATAGCCGATATAGCCCAGCATACAGGCATCTCGCCATAGCCGGCATTGATTGACGATTGATTGAGCGAATAGAAGTTGGACTCGGTAGTTTGGCGCAACAAGTCGGAGAAGCCTGTTACCACATCGCCATAGCACATACCTATCGAGTTGTTTGACGACATGGTGAAATTGGAAGCATCGATCTCTATGGCAACCAAAACATCGCTGTATGCGGTGAACTCGACGGGAGTATCGAGGTCGATAGTATTCATGTTGTTGAACAACAATGTTGTGTTATCGACTTTCTTGCTTGCTACTTCTACATTATCGACAAATACCTTAACCGAGTAGATAGCTTCGGGGTTGCGCGGCATGAAAGCTACACGAGCAATGGCGTGGTTGGCAGCATAGTTGGCAACCATGTCGTAGGGCAAACGGATAGCCACAAGGAACGATGATACACCGCCACCAAATCCGGCAGCCGCAGCATCGTAATCGTAATATGTTACAGCGGGCAAGTTAGACTCGGGAGTAGCCCAGCGCAACTTCAGATCGTTGTAGTTGTAGGTATGAGTCTCGATATTGCGTACTTTATTGATAGGCTCATCAACAACATTGATGGTTGCAGCAACCGAATGTTCCGACTCATCCAAATTGCCGCCTTCGCCTTCATACAAAGCAGTAATGGTATAGGTATAAACGCCCTCGGCAGGAACAGCATCAATATATGCCATATCGGTAGTACCTTCTACAATGAGAGTTCCATCGCGATAGATGTTGTAACCCAACACATCCTCGGCATTCATCAAGGGTACATCCCAAGTGAGGCGCACGCTGTTTACACCACGCAATTTCTCCAAACGGAGTGCAACAGGAGGACATAAATCGACTTCGCGGTCAAGAGCCACAATGATAGAGACATAATCGCCTGTGGGTATACCACCTTCCAATACGTATGCAAGCATGGCTATCACCTTGCCATCGTTGCTCATTTCGACACCACGATATACCAAGTATTTAGAAGTGTCAATCGTTACATCGTGTGTCTCCTTGAGCCAAGAAGTCATTCTCATGGCTTTCTCGCCTGTCCACACGTAGCCATAGACATCACTGCTACCGGTCATAGGGTCGTACAGTTCTTCACCACCGAGCACCAAACCATCGTTGTTTACGTAGCAAACGAGTTGGTTAGAACAGAAATCGCTCACAAAAGGCAACTCAAATTTCTCTTGTTTGTTGAGGTCATACACAATCTTGTGTCCCCAAGCCTCGCATACGAGCTTCGAGTTGTCGGGCGAGAAGCGACGTCCAGCCTCGGCAAAAGATGCTTTGGCGCTGAGGTATTGTACGGTCGAGTCGGTCCACAATGCGATAGTACGGTTTTCGGTAGCACTGCCAAGGGTTGTGTAATCCCAACCGGCAGCATACTTACCGTCGTCCGATATGGTATAACATTGACCACCCGAGTTGTTGAAGGGGTATAACAACTTGAGCTTGCCATCTTCCCATTTACAAGGTGTGTACTTGCCATTGTGCATCACATATCCGGCAGCACAACGAGCATCTTGAGAGATAGAGAATACCGTACCACCACCGGCACCGGGAATGGTACTATTGTCAAATGAGCGCCAGCGACCATCCTTATAGTAGCCACCCGAGCCCACTACTGTACCATCATCGGCAACATCGTAGGCTGTAGAGCTGCCCGAAGTAGACAGGTAGGTAAACTCGCCTGTCTCCATGTTCCACAGAACACCTTTCTCGGTGGTTGTTACACCATCGCCCGAGATACCGCATGCCCACTTACCATTGGGAGATACTGCTAATACTTGAAATCCGGCAGGACTTGTCAAAATCATAGTACCTTTTTCGGCAAAGGCATAAATGCCCATGCAGAGTAAAACACATAAAATTGAAATTCTTTTCATCGGTTTTAAGATTTGTGTTATTTATTAATACGATATACAGCAACATCGGCAGCAGGTACAGTTACATCGAATGATGTTGTAGCTGTGCCCTCTACACCACTCCACAACTCTTGCAATTGATAGGTTGTCGCGGCATCAAGTCCTATACGCTCCATTTTGATGGTTGTAGTTGTGGGAGCATCGGTATAATTGAAAATTGCCAAATAGGCAGTAGAGTCATTATCAATGCGAACAAATTGATTTTCGCTCTTTGCACCATCACCTTCAACAGGACGGAACGACACACCGTTGGCAATACCTATAATGTGCGGGTTGGTCAAGAATTTCTTGGCGCGCTCCTTGGCTTCACTCTCACCACCGTCGCTGAAGTCGTCGCCACAGATAAATATACCGGTAATAACGCCCGAGGTTACACGAGCACGATTTTCGCCCTCGGTAGCATTGCGCAATACGATATGATCGGGGTCGTTAAATTGGTATGCCTTATCGAGCCACCAACCGTATGAGAGAGCATTGAGCGTGTACTCGGTGTCTTTGATTTTATTCCATGCATCGCAAGCAATGCGGCGCGATTGTGCATATTGCGAAGGAAATGCCGGTGAGATAGAGAAGTTGATATACATATCGCCAAAATATTTTTCGATAAGTTGCAAGCCATAGTTGTAGGCTTGAATACCGGTTTCTATCTCGGGGCGATACCAATCGTCGGCCTCCATAGCACCATGTGTCATGAAGTCGAGTTTTACATACTCATAGCCCAATCGGCGGAAGAGGTCGGAGAAATATTTCATGGTCTCTTCTATTGCCGGATGCGTGGGGTCGATAGCGCGACCGCCATCGAGAGTCTGATGCTTGCCGTTGGCATATAGATATACATCTTTAAATTTATATCCGCCTCCATGCTCTATTACTTGCTCGGGATTGCGCCCCCAATGAACAAAGGGTGTCCAATAGATACCGGCAACTTGTCCGTTAGCCTTGCAACGCTCTACAAAGGCGCGAAGTTGCTCTTCGGTGAAGCTGTTCCAACCCGAGTCAAGTCCTGTATATACAAGTGTATCGGCATTGTGGAAGTTATTGCATTGCAAATGATCGCGGTAGAAGTCAGACACCTCAATGGCTTTTTGGTATGTGAGGTCAAACTGCAAAGCGCCCCAGCTGTTCCAACCAAAAGGAACGGCTTTGTCCCATGCTTTGGGAGGTGCTATCATCGCATTTACTTGTGCATACTCGTCAAGACCATCACGCCAATCGTTGTAGTAGCCCAACATCATGAGTGGCGACTTCACAGCCTTGCCGGTGATAGTACCGTGAGGCTTGCTGTCGCGAGTGAGCGAATCGGCAACACCACCATAACATTGCAACGTGGCGAAATATTGGACTACGGTATCGCAAGTAGCTGTAATACCGGTCTTCCAATTGTCATGCTCAACCGAACCAACTACCACACCATGACGAGTGCTGTTGTTGAACAAGGCTGTAACCTCGTAGCTTGTAAGGGTTGCAAAGTCGGGGCGATGCGAAGCATATCTTATCCAACAATCGTTGTCGAAAGGAACAAACAACATACGGTTGCAAGCGCAAGGCTCGAGCACAGCAGGAAATGTATCTATATTGATAGCAGCCATATAGTTGGTAGCCACCTCGGTGTCGGCTTGCAGCGTTATATCGGTGAGCAGATAGTCTTTCTCGGGATAGAGATAGAACGACTGAACGAGCATAGGCATATTGTCGTCGGTGTATTCTACCGAATAGCAGATGCCTTTGCCCAAATGATTATCGACCGATTTTACGTCGAAGGCTCTACGTGAATAATCTTTTGACGAGACGATAGTACTACTATCGCGATAAGTTGCATAAAGATTATCGAACAACAAAGTACCATCTTTATACACGTCTACAGCAGCTGTACTATCGTCGTACGACACTTCCCAACGTCCAGATTGCACCGAAGTTTTTTCACAGCACGACGTAAAAATGGTAAGAATAAGAAATAGATTACAAAAAGAAATAAAAGCTTTATTCATGGTAATAAATTAAGGAGAATTAAAATTTGATTATATCTGACAAAGATAGCGATAAGTGAGCGGAGAACAAAATAAATTACATTTATTTTTTATCCCGAACGTAGCTATCTTGGGCGATAGCCAAAGTAGCGATAAATAATCAACATGCCATCGGCATTTATGTGCCATGGCACGCGCATTATGTTGAAGTGAGCAATAAAAAAGGGGCTGCATGATGCAGCCCCTGAGGTTACTCGGATGTGCTCCGAGTGATGTTTTATTGGTTATCGCACAATAAGTACTTTTACAGTAGAAACGCTACCGTTGTTGTAGATATTGAGCAAGTAGTTACCTACGGGAAGTGAAGTAACGTCCAATGTAGTTGCATTGGTTTCGGCAACAGCGCGACCAGCCATGTCAATCAAGACAAGTTTCTCAACATCGCCATCGACTTTAATGAACGAAGTAGCGGGGTTGGGATATACGCTTACGCGGTTAACCTCGATGCTTTCTACACCGGCTTTTACTTTGAAGATTTGTTGAGCACCATCGACCTCGATTGTACCACCTTCAATCTCATATACAGTATTTACTCTGATACGGTGTGTTTCTTGGTCGTTCCAGTTCAAGCCATCTTTGCGATAAGTTGTCTCTGTAACAACGTCGGCATTGTCGCGATCACCGTCGATAATAACCTTGTAAGCCTCAACGGGGAGAGGCTCGTTATTGTCGTTAGAGATGAGCATACCAATCATCCAGCTACCCGAGAGGCTACCGTCAGAGATAGCAGAGCTGTAGCTTGCATAATCCCAAGAGTAGAGGTCGGTAACGCCAATCTCACCCACGCCGTTATCCATACAGATGGGGCGAGTAGAGGGGTCAACTTCCGAGCAGAGAAGTTTGATGCGATATGTGCTACCGGCTTTTATCTTGACAGGATTTTCCAACTTCACGTTGTTCCAAGTGTTGAGGGTGTAACCATCTTCAGCACCCATTTCGCCCAATACGATAAATTCCAAGTCAACACCATCTTCTTCAATTGCAACAGCAAATGTAGCCTCTGCCGAAGGATAGAAACGGATAGCATCGATGTTGTAACCAGTGTACCACTCGAGGTAGGTATAGGGATATTCGTGACCTACGGTATACTCGATCAACTCGGTAGCACCAGACATAGTCATACCTTTGCCCGAAGAAGCACCTTGAGCATAAGATACCACGCGAGTGTCGTTGTTGAGAGGAGCTTCCCATGAAGCCTCTACAAAAGTAAGGTCTGAGCAAACTTTCAAATCATCAACAGGCAACAAGGCAGCATCGTTGGGAGTAAATCTTACAGTCTTGACAGCAGGCTCTGAAGACTTACCATCGGCATATTTGGCAACAATGCCATAAGTTTGATTACCGGCGGTCAAGCCTTTATCAAAGAAGTCGGCTGTTTGAGAAGAACCTACCAACTCGTCGTTGCGGTATACATCATAACCTACAACTTCGTCGCAAGCCAAGTTGGCTTTACCATCCTCGGCAACAGGAGCAAAGATAGCAGTGATAGCCCAGCTCATAGGCATCTCGCCATAACCGGCATCAATAGAGCTTTGGTTCAACGAGTAGTATTCGGCTTCTGTAGCTTGACGCAACAAGTCTGAGTAGCCTGTTACCACATAACCATAGTTGGCACCGATAACATCGTTTGAAGCGATATTAAATTTAGAAGCATCTACATCAATAGCCACAAGCACCTTGTCGTTGGCTTTCACCGATACAGGTTGTGTCAAGTCTACCACATTCATATCGTTGTAGCGCAATGTAGTGTTATCAACCAATTGGCTGGCAACCTCGGCATCGTTTACATAAATCTTGATAGTATACAGAGCCTCAACATTGCGGGGCATGAAGGCAACACGTGCAATGCTGTAATGCTCGGCATAGTTGTTCACGATGTCATAGGGCAAGCAGACAGCAACAGAGAATGACATAACGCCACCACCGAAGCCCGAGAGTTGTTTCTGAGGATCGAAGTAAGTTGCAGTAGGCAAGTTCGACTCGGGAGCGCTCCAGCGCAACTTCAAGTCGTTGTAGTTTACGCCATGATATTGGATATTGAATACCTGCTTGAGCGCATCGGGGGCAACTTCAACAACAGCAGCAGCCGATTGCTCCGAGTAGCACAATTCGCCTTTCTCATCCTCATAGATAGCAGCAACGGTGTATGAATAAGTACCCTCGGCAAGGTTGGCATCAATGTAAGCCATGTCGGTAGTACCTTCTACAACAGCTTTACCATCGCGATAGAGGTTGTAACCCAATACATTCTCGGCATTCATCAAAGGAGCATTCCATGTAACACGCACACTGTTAAGACCTTGCATCTTCTCGGCCTTTACAGCTACAGGCTTGGCGTATGTAACCTCTTGATCGAGAACGATCAATACTGAAGCCCATTCGCCGGTTTCCAAGTAGCCGAAAGCTGCAATCACCTTGCCATCGTCGCTGCGGTCAACACCACCTGCAATCATAAACTTGCTTTGGTCGATGTCTACGTTGTAGGTCTCTTTCAACCATTCGTGCATTTTCCAAGGTTTCTCACCATCATATACATAACCATAGTAAGATTGACCATATTGGTTCATGCCTTGTTCTTCACCAAACACAACGCCATCGTTACCTACATAAGAAATCTGAAATCTCCAATACTCCTCGGCAACAGAAGGCAATAATTGTTTTGTGCCGGTGTTCATATCATAGATATAAGGATAACCCCATTGGTTACAAGCCAATTTGTTACCATCGGGCGAAAATCTGTAACCTACCTCAAAAGCCGAAGAGAACTCGCTGATGTAGGTAGTAGAGTCGCCTGCCCAAATAGTAGTGATACGGTTCATATCGCTTTTCTTGTACGACCAACCGGCAGCACGAGTACCATCGGCCGATACTGTACTAACGTTACCTACAGTCTCGTCGTGGTCGTAGATGAGAGCCAACTTGCCGTCTACCCATTTGGCGGGAGCGAGGTCGCTATCTTTAGGACCATCCATTACATAACCAACAATAGTGCGACCGTCTGCCGAAACAGCATGAGCCTCACCTTCAAGGTCTAACACACCCTCGATAGTTGAGTTGTCAAGACGATACCATTGTCCGTCTTTATAGTAACCGGCTACTGTAGTACCCATACCGTTGCCTGTTACCTCATAGTCGGTATAAGAACCTACTACCATACCTTCATCGGTAACATCGAAGGCAGTTGATTTGTCGATAGTAGAGAGATAAGTAAACTCACCGGTCTCAATATTTACCAACATACCTTGAGCCAAGGTATATGTACCATCACCAATGATACCGCATGCCCACTTACCATTGGGCGAAACAGACATTACTTGAAAAGTGGCAGGGCTATGAAGCACCAAAGCACCTTTCTCGGCAAAAGCGCACAAAGACATGAGCACTGCCATGCATAGAATAGATATTCTTTTCATAGGTTTTAAAAGATAAGATTGTTATGATTGTTATTTGATTAATACTTTACGGAAGGTCTTGCCGGCAGCAGTTTCTACGGCTACAATAGCAACACCTTGATAGTGAGCAGCATCGACTATCACTTGCGACACACCGTTAGCAGTGTCGATAATACGACCATCAACACCATACAGCACAACACTCGCGCGACCATCAACACCCTCTACAACTACATTGTTGCCTACAACTGTTACTTGTACGGGCAGTTGCTCTTGCAATGCAGCCTCAACGTTCTCGGTCCAATCAAACTCGCTATTGCGCACGCGACAAGCATTGAGAGCCATACGAGAGCGATTGCGCAAAGCTACTGTTGTGATAGAGATGTTGCGAGGATCTATCTTATAGTTATTGGGGTCGTTTACGGCAGGTATCTCAATGGTGTCTACCACTTGATAGTCTACACCGGGCATCAATGTCTCGGCAGGGAGAGAGTTCTCTACACCGAGGAAGGCACTCTCGGTACCACGTGCCACATCATGATAGTACATCATCTTGGCAGGAATCTCCGAGGGGAGGAAATAATACTCGTTGTTCGATACAAGTTGGACGTTGTTCGATTGGTTGTACTCTGTAGCCTCTACATGCACAATATCCTCGGTGATAATATAACCTACGCGATAGTCGCCCTTGGCATTATCTACCTCGGTCGAGAAGCGTACTGTACTTGTTACCTCAAACTTCTGGTCGCTGGTATAACGCACCGACGATACGATTTGGGTAGTGACCGGCAATCCCATCAACTCTTCGAGGTTGCCATCATCTTGCGCCGACAATGACTTGAAAGAGTCGCGACGGTCGTAAATCATACTCGGAAGGTTTACCAACCAATATACCAAGCCATTATGGAATGTATTGTTATACATCACATCGGGATAGCTATGACCAATAACGGGAATAATGTTATTGCGCAAGCGATGCTCATACTTGTGCATCGAAACAGTACCGGCAGGACAACCATTGCACCATGTGCCGGTAAACTCCTCTACAAGTACATTGTGCGGAAATGCCGAGCAATACACTACGTCATTCTCGCTCCATACAAATACATCGCCGGCCTTTACGGCAATGGTATATTCCAACTTGCCCTCCTCGGGTGTGGGAATAGTAAAAGAGAAAGGCACCTCGGCATCGGTTTCGCACTCGGCAGATGCAATCGCTTCTTCGTTTTTATACTCTACACCGTCGGCAATGAGAACGGGGTTGAAACCATGTTTGTTCGAGAGGTTGCGCACAACGCCATGCACCAACAACTCTTCACCACCGGTGGTAGTAACATCTGTTGCATTGACAAGAGCATAATCGCCCGAAAATTCGCCCACTTTTATATTGTCTACACCCAGCAAGAACTTGTCCTTACCGGTGTGTACAAAGGCGATGTATATATCTTTTCCCTCATAGTCGGTAAGCGAAATGGCACGACGACGGGGGAAGTATTCTTCTTCAGTAACCGAATATACCTCAACAAAGTCGGCAGGTTTATTACCGCCATCTGAAATCATAACCTTATACTCCTCGCGCAAGTCATAGTATACCGAATAGGCATCCCATGAGAGCACAGCCGAGGCGTTTTCAACTTTAATTTGGGGTAAAATCATCCAGTCTTCAACCTCGTAGTCGTACGAACAATATGCCGAGCTGAGGATGGCATGGTTGTCTTTGTTGTGAATGAGGTTAATCGTCCAAGAGCCTCCGGTGAGGTCTATGTTTTTAAGTCCGCTCTTAGAAGGATTTTCGTCGCGATCGAGGAAGGTTATACCCTTGGGTATACCCGACTCAAAATCGGTACTGAAATAGAGATTGTCGGCAAAAGCCGTCAAGCAAAACAGACTTGAAAATAGTAAAACAAGCAATAAATTTTTCATAGTGTTTTTAAATAGGCACGAGAGTACGCCAAGGCGCACTCTCATACACATATAGTTAAAGGTTCATTTCGCAATATTAGAGAGCTACTTTCAACACTTGGTTGGTATTGCCCACTTTCACTACAGCAACATATACACCGGCAGGCATATTAGCGAGGTCGACAGCAGTGATGTTGTTGTAAGCAGCTACTACGCTACCACCTACGTTGTAGATAGTAACCTCGGCATTGGGCTCGACATAGAGTGTCTTACCTGCTACATAAGCCGAGCCTTCGAGTGTTACATTCTCCAAAGCCGAAAGTTCGATAGAGAATACTTCGTTGGTCCACTCCGACTCACCTAATCCGTACACTACACCAATAGCCACGGTAGTAGAGAGTTGTTGATCGGCAATTTCTTCTTCAGAGTTGCGATATACCCATACCGAGTCGTTGCAGTTGGTAGTTGTAGAGAAAGGCACCTTGTAACCGTCTTGGTAAACATTATAGTGGAGCACTTGAAGATTGGTAACAGGAGCATCCCAAGCGAAGTGTATCCAGTATGCAGGAAGCTCACCTACTTCGGGATCATCGTATATACCCTCGGTTTGACCTGTTTTGTGGAGGTTGGTAACTTGAGCGAGCTCTACTTCCAATGTAAATACAGAAGGTGCAGTAGCATTGAAGGCTTGGTCGGTAGCAGCATCGTATGTTTGAACGATGTACTCGTATGTACCATTCTCGATATCAACGTCGACATAACGGATGATACCTTGAGCAGCAGTAGCAACTACAGTATCGACGGGAGTGCAACCACGCCAGATGATGTATTGAGCATCAGCCAATTTTACTTTGGGGAAGTTACATTCTACCTCGATAGTATTGGGGTGCTCGGGAGTAGAGATATCTTTCAAAACGAGGTTTTGAGGAGCCATGCTACCATTTAGGGGTGAATAGGTCTCGATAGAGTAGCGTGTGTTGCTTGCAGCCCAAGCACCTGTTTTAGAGCTATAGTTCTCGTCATATTTCTTATAAGCGCCATTTCCCTGAGCCTCACGGATAGTACGAGTAGAGTACTCAAAAGTTTCTGTTGCTTGATATGTGCTGGGATCATAGTAGGGTTTAGACTTAGTCAAGCTTGTAATTACGCCATACTTGTCGTAAGTGTACTCAATCTTCTCGTAAGCCATACCTTCGGGAGTACGCGACTCGGCAACAACAAGATTACCTTGCTCGTCGTAAGTATTGGTTGTATTGTAGCAGCTCGAAGCATACATATCATGTACAAACTCGACATAGGTAGCATTGCCCTTGTCGTCATACTCTTTATAATATGTAGTAGAATACAACTTGTCGTATGTATCTTGACCCCAAGATTTACCTTTATCGGTCATTGTTGAGAGGCGACCTACCAAGTCGTATGTGTACTCATAAATACGATTGCTTGTAGTATCTTCTTTAGAAACGAGGCGACCGAGTTCGTCGTAGGTATAAACATAAGTCATTTTGTTCTTGCCCCACTCGCCCAAAGCATTTCTTTGGCGGTAGTATTCCGAGATAATCTGACCCTTATCGTTGTACTCGTAGAAGTAGTGATAGAGGGGCGATGTTGTTCCATCGGTATTGTAACCATAGTCGATACGACGCGAGATATTGCTGTTGCAGTCGTAGATGTAGTATTCGATACCAGTAGCACCCTTGGCTTCACCCATGTGGTCGCCATATTTCACCTCGTGAGTGAGGTAGTATTTGGGAAGGGGCTCGCCCTCGAAGTCGGCAGCAGTGCTCCAGAACAAGGGAGTGTATGAACCGTTCTTAATACCATGCTCGTAAACAACGTCAACGCGAATGTCGGCGCACTCGGCATCGGTCATGGGAAGCTCACATTTCTTCACATCGCCTTCTATTTCGAGCATAGGATAAGCCCAAGGATATACCCATACACGATAGCCGAGGATAGGAAGATCGTTGTCAACTACATCCCAAGCGAGCTTGATGATGAATGAGTCGTGCTCGGGAGTTTGAGCATCAGAGTATTTGCCCCAATAGCCACCCTCAACACGTACATTGGTAGCAGGAGTCAAAGGCAATGTAACATCAACCGAAACGATATCGCTTGAATTGTAATATACATCGTTGGTAGCATCGTAGGTTTGTACAATATAGTCGTATGTGCCTACATTCATACCGCTGTCGATAAATTCAACTTTGCCATCAACAGCAGTAGCAGTACCTACATTCATACCGCTGCGCCAGATAATATAGCTTACATTCTCGCAAGGAAGTGTTGCGGGAGCATCGAATGTTACTTTAACAGTTTGAGGATTTTCTTTGGTAGAGATATTCTCGGCAACCAAGTTAGAGGGAGCATACGCACCTTTTACGTCAACAAACAACTCGTCGTAAGAAACCGGGTTTTTAGTCCATAGGTATTGATAGGGCTTTGTGTAAGAAATTTGGCTGTAAGTCCAGTCTTGACGGTTGTACCAACCATTGGCTTTAGCATCACGAGTGATACGTTTGCTATAACGCAATGTATCGGCTTCGCTACCTGCTACAACGGTGTCGGGTTTTGAGCTACCGGCTTTGTAGTGCAACTCTTCGGTGCAAACACCCAAAGCATCGTAGGTGTAGTCGATTTGAGCTTTCTTGGCACCACTTGTCAAATCAAATTTCTTGAAAGCGACACGACGACCTTGCTCATCGTATTCGAGTGTACCCTCGAAACGATAATCGCTCGACATACCCGAACCTTCGCAAGTAGTAGGGTTGCCATTGGTATCGTAATCGGAGTAGAAGATTTCGTAAATCATTGTAACACCCGAAGCCGAGTTGATGGGATAGTAGTTTTCGTAAGTCATACGACCTTGCTCGTCGTATCTGTACGATGTACCACGAGTGGGGTCTTCTTTTGAGAGCAGACGACCTTGCTCGTCGTAAGTATAGGTCATCTTGTCATTGGGACCATCCCAACGCTCGTAAGCAGGAAGGTATTGATAGTTATAACTTGTTGTCAAAAGACCGTTCTCATCGTATTCATAATAATAAACACCCTCGGTATAGCTATTGCCATTGTAGTCGGTGGCAACACTTACACCGCGAACCAAACGGTTCTCTTCATCATAAAAATTTAATTGTTTAGCAGTTACACCAGAAGCTCCCATGCTATCGCCCAATTTGTAAGAGGCTGTCATTTGAAGCTCGGCACTTGCTGTCAGGGCGGTTGCTGCAACGAGCACACTCATACCCAACGAGAGTAGTTTTTTCTTCATAAATCAATAGATTAGGTTAAATAAAATAAATCTGTGCCAAAAATAATGATTATACTTTATATATATGGGAGTATTTACATATTTTAACACCTATAATAGGGTACAAAATTAAGAGGTGTAAACCAACGGAGGGCACACCGTTGTGGTGTGCCCTCCGACGATATATTAAAGTTTAAATAAGCTATTAACGAGCTATCTTTATAACTTGCTGTTTACCATCGAGTTTCACGCGGGCAAGATATACTCCCGAAGGCAATTCTCCAAGATATATTTGCTCGGCATTGCGATAGGTTGCAACAAGCGCACCGGCAACGTTGTAGAGAGCCACTTCGGCAGCAGCATCGGTAACAAGATAGTCGCCGGCAAGATATGTTTGCGATACAGTAACGTTCTCTACTGCGGTAGGTTCAACAGTAAATGTTGCAGCCACACGCTCCGACTCGCCATAGCTATAAACGACCGACACCTCTACCCCAACTTCTTTCTCTTGGTCGGGTGAATTGAAATCCTTCTCACGATATACAAATACGCTATCGGTAGTGTTGACAGTCGTATGGTTGGCTACCATCCAGCCTGCATCATAGATGTTGTAGTGTAGGACTTCCAAATCGGTTTGAGGAGCATCCCATTCGAAGTGTACCCAATAGCAAGGCATGCGACCGCCTTGGGCATCCATTGCATAGCCTTCGGTAGTCTTTACGTAATGAAGGTTGGTAATAGTGGGCAACTCGATAGAGAACTCAACCGCTGCAGCATTCGACACGTTGTAGAAGACGTCATTCACAGCATCGTAAGATTGCACAACATACTCATGCTCAACATTCTCAAGATATGTTTCGCTATATGTAATTTTACCATTCACAGCGGGAACGGTGTCGAGCGGTGTACCTGCACGCCAGATGATGTATTGTGCATTGGGCACCTCCTTGACGGGAACATCACAAGTGAGTGTAATGCTGTTGGGTGCATCGGCTGTTGAAGCATCGGTAACAACGAGGTTGCGAGGTGCATATTCGCCCTTGAGAGCAACATAATTCTCGGTATATATACGATACTCAATCCACACTTGGTCATACTCGTCATAGTTGTAAGTAGTGAGTGTGTAAACATTGTTGCCACTGAGGGTACGAGTTTCGCGAGAAGCATATACAAACACACCGTCGTAAACATTAGATTTTATGCGGTCTATTACCATATTTTGGTCGTTATACTCGTTCTCATATTTATACTTGGGAGCATCTTCGAGGCTATATGCCACTTCGCTGATGCAACGACCTTTATCGTCATAGGTAAAGATGGTATAGTAGCTACTATTGGCATACAAGCCATCCAAGTATTCAACGCGAGTAGGATTGTTATTGGCATCGAACTCGACATACTCGGTAGTAGAATAGAGCTTGTCGTATACCTCCGAGCCGTAGTTTTTACCCTTCTCGGTAACCGAAGCAAGACGACCTTGTGCATCGTATACATACTCTTTGAGACGTACCGAATAGGTATTCTCTTCACTTACCAATTGACCTTTATCGTTGTAGGTGTAGTAAGTCTGGTTCTTGGGCTCGGTCCACTCGCCCATGTCTTTGTACTGAGTGAAGTAGTACTCCGAGAGCAAGCCATTATCATAGTTGTAGAAGTATTGGTACAAAGGTATGCCACTGCCCGAGTCATTCTCTTTGGCACGATAGAGGTTGTTGTTTGCGTCGTACATATTATATACTCGCTTACCACTGCCATCTTTCAATACCAAGAAGAGCTCGCCATCGGCATCGTCAGAGCCATTAACGTCGAAGTCGGTGGTATTGTCCCAAGTGAAAGGCACCCACTCGCCTACTACAGTACCCAATGCATATACCACATCTACACGGAACTCACCGCTGGTAAGGTTGGGGACATTGGCATCGAAAGTGAGCACATCGCCGGCTACCTCACCGGCAGGTATCACAAAGGGTTTCTCGTAAATCTTGTAGCCCAATACGGGATAGTCACACACAGGAGCATCCCATGCGAGCTTGATGAAGTATGTTTCATACTCGGCATGTTGAGCATCGCTGTATGTACCTTTGTAACCACCCATCAGACGAAGGTTGGTAACAGGAGCCAAATCGACATTCATATCTATCGAAGCCAAGTCGGTTGTGCCATAGTGCAAGCCAAAGTAGGTGTCGATATGTTGAACGAAATAGGTTTGTACACCGCTGGGTACACCCGATTCGGTATACTCGATAACGCCATCAACAGCCGCAACGGTATCGATGGGAGTATAGTTGCGCCAAATAACAAATTTAGAATAATCGCCGGTACCGGCAGGAGCTACGGCTGTAATCTTCACGCTGTTAGGATTTTCGTCGGTCGATACATTCACAAGCGAGAGGCTTGTAGGAGCAGCCAATTTGGCAGTTTCGACATAGTATTCTCTTACATAAGAAGTAGGATTACCCCAATCGTACACGCCAAAGCCATTGTCTTCGTATGAGGATTCGGTCTTTTCGTACATACCCATACCAAGCTCGGTGCGTACGGTGCGTTTTCTGTTGCACAAGGTATCGGCTTCGCTACCGGCTACAATATCATCTACTGTCCACCATTCGGGAGCTTCTTGGAACAACTCTTCGATGCAAATACCCAAGTCGTCATACTTGTACTCGGTGCGAACTTTCTTTGCACCCGAGACAGCCGAGAATTGGCTATCGGTAATGAGGCGATTTTGTGCATCGTACTCCATTTTACCGTCATACACGTTGGTAGTATAAGCATTACTATTCGACTCATACTTACGAGGCTTGTTTACAGCACCTTCGATAAAGTCGGAATAGGTAATAACTTGTATTTCCATACCTGTTGCGGTAACAATGTCGGTGTATTTTGTCATATTACCGGCATTGTCATACTCATATCTGTAGGTGTTTCTACCACCCATTTCTTCGATGCAACGACCTTGAGCATCGTATGTATAGGCTATACTATCAATGTATTCCCACTTGACATTTACAGGCTTCCACTGATAGTTTACAACACTCTGCAACAGACCCTTGTCGTCGTAGTTGTAGTAATAAACATTTTTCACCTCGAAGGTATTATCAACCTTGGCAGCCAACTCTACACGACGTACCACATCGCCCTGTGCATTGTGGAAGTAAAAATCTCGCGATTGCACCGCCATGGTTGTCCCCATGTGGTTGCCATAACGCTCACTGAGCGTCAAATGCTGCTCGGCAAAGGCAGAGAGTAGCATTGTAGCTACAACACCGACCAAGCAGAGAGAAAGTAGTTTTTTCTTCATAAGATATACATTTAGGTTTTAAGATTTTAAGATTTTTTATTCATCACAAATTAATAATATTATCGTGCAAATATATGCAAAAAACTCTAACGGCAAAGCATGAAATAACAAAAAATGTGTTATTTGTTTTATTTATTATGTCCTTGTAGAGTCCAACAGCAAATGCAAAATTAAGAAAGATTGCTAAAAAAGCATATTAAAGGAGATTTGAAATTTAATTTTTCTCTTGGGCGTCTATTTAATTTCTTCTGAATTGATGAGATTTTAAGATTTGAAAAGTCATC
>JAFUOV010000008.1 GCA_017481745.1 Bacteroidaceae bacterium | reverse complement strand
CCTGCTTGCGATGTGATACTTCCACGTGCCGCTATACCATAAGCCCATATACCGGAATTACCTCCTGTGGCTTTAATTACACCATTATTGATAATTATATCTCCACCATTTTCCAAGCCTCGGTTGAGTATTGCGGCAGAACTATTTGTTGTAACTGTTACATCGCCATTGATTGTAAGAGTTCCATTTACAGTACCTATACCGGTATCGGTAGATGTGGCGTTAACAGTATTATTGATTGTTATATCATTTTTTGCTGAAATAGCAACATTTGATGATTTTACAATTAAAGGAGCACTGATAGTAATAGATAACACATTTATAGCATAATCTTCAGGATTATTAAGGGTTAGGATATTTCCACCACTAAGAGTCAGTGTATAATCGCCACTGATACATTTAAGGGTTTTATTTACATCCATAAAAAGATTTGTATTACCCGTTAGAACAAGTTCTGCATTATCCTCCAATGTACTTGCATCAATTATTCCAGACACATTCACAGCTTTAGACGTAGCACTTTTTGTGCTTTTCTTTTGGATTTGGGGCATCTCATAAGAGGTCAATGGCTCTCTTTTTGTCAAGTTTTGGCTTCCTACATTAGTAATATTCTCATAATCTGACAGAAAGATAGCTTCAGAATTACTAAAGGTTTTATTAGCAATACCATTATTAGCTTCATTTGCTAAATGAATAGGCATCACATCTTGACTAATGGCTGCATTTGCAATCGTTGCAGAAACTTTTGACGACCTCAGTTCTTGTGCATTTCCTTTATTATGTGTGATACACATAATAAACAGAATAATCACAGCACTTACCAATCTAAATGATAAGAATTTAAAATTCAGTTTTTTCATATCTTTATTATTAGTTATTATTCATCACATTTGGGAAGTTTTGCTTTAAAGACAAAAAAGCGCACATCGCCAAACGGCAATGTACGCTCATATAGAGATACCAAACTGTATATCCTCTTTACATATTATATATAAAGAAAATGTGTGTGTGTGTGTGTTTATACAAACATTACACACATGCAAATTTTGCAATATGTTATTCAGCACATTATTCATATTTGCAAAGATATGCAATAATTTATTAAAAAAACAAACATCTGCGCTATTTTTTTTAACAAAACAGCACTCGCTACTAAAACCCATAAAGAGCAGTATACGATACAATTAACAAACCCTAACAGAGGAATAAAGGACTAAAATAGGAGTAATTATTTGCCTAATTGATACACGTACTGTACATTTGCAAAAAACGAACAACCTTGCAACCTCGATATTTTATCCGACAAAAAGGCAACTATGAAGATTTAATTTGTTACAAGAAGTCGGTGTGCATATATGATGTTACATTCTATTTTGCGCATAAATATCTACAGAAAGGCGACCGCACCATCGACCAAATGATACAAGCTGCGCGCTCGGGTAAGCAGAATATTGTTGAGGGTTGTTCGGCTTCTACAACTTCTTCCGAAACAGAAATAAAATTACTAAACGTTGCTAAAGCAAGTTTGCAAGAACTACTCGAAGATTACAAAGACTACTTGAGGGTACGAGGCTTGCAATTATGGACCGAATCGAGCGATAAGCACAATCAGGCTCGCCGAGTTTGTGCGACACACAATGAACCTGAATATTACCAAAACGCCATAAAGGAGCGTTCAGATGAAACGATTGCCAATATTGCTATTATCCTCATTCGTCAAACCGACTATTTGCTGAAGCGCTACTTCGACCGCATAAAACAAGATTTCCTTGAAAATGGAGGCATTAAAGAGGAAATGACAAGAGGTAGAATACAATGGCGCAATGAACATAAATAAAACTACGGCAATGACTCTGGAGTCATTGCCGTAGACACAATATAATATCTGAGGGGGTTATCTTCCCAACAACTCGTAGTAGCGCCGGTCGTCGTTGATGATTTCTATACCTTTGAGGTATAGGGGGTCGACGGGGTTCATCACGATGAAATAGGCTGTCATATCGAAGAGGTCGCGGGCAACGAGTGCTTTGAGCTGACGGGCTATCATGTCGTGCGACTTGGCTGCTTCGTCGGCATCGTACTCTACGCTATCGGCATCGCCCATGGCTTTGAGCTCTTGCATCATCTTGTCGTCAACCTCAAACTCGCGCACATAATCGTCTACTTTCTTATATCGCTTTTCGAGGCGCTTGCGATTTTGGTCAATATACTTCATGGCGTATTGGGCGAGCGTGCCTTTTGCCACGATGTCGCGATGATAGTCGGTGTATAAGGTGGTGTCGAGTGGCACAAATACATCGGGCATAATGCCACCGCCGCCGTATATGGTGCGACCTGTTACGAGGGTTTTGTACTGCAGCGAGTCGGCAAAGTGTATGCTATCGGCATGCATCAGTTCGCCATGTGTATAGCGCTCGTATATATCTTTGTGGTATTCGTCGCCACCCTTGTCGTAGGGTTTCTGTATACAACGACCCGAGGGGGTGTGATAGCGCGATACGGTGAGGCGTATCATAGAGCCGTCGGAGAAGGGTATGGGGCGCTGCACCAAGCCTTTGCCAAAGGTGCGACGTCCTACAAGTACGGCACGATCCCAATCTTGCAATGCTCCTGCCACAATCTCGCTCGACGAGGCACTGCCTTCGTCGACGAGCACGACCAACTTGTTGTTACGGAACATACCCTCGGCTTGGGCTACGGCATCGCTACGGGGCGACTTGCTGCCCTCGGTATAGACGATGAGTTGTCCACGATCGAGAAACTCGTTTGCCATATATATGGCGCTCATGAGATATCCGCCGCTGTTGTCTTGCAGGTCGAGAATGAGTTGCTGCATGCCTTGCTTGGTAAGCTTCTGCATCGCCTCTACCAGCTCGTCGTGCGTTGTGGCTGCAAAGCGGCTCACACGTATATAGCCTGTCTTGTCGTCGACCATATACGAGGCATCAATGCTATAGATGGGTATCTGTTCTCGGGTGATACGGAAGTCGATAGGCTTACTCTTTCCTCGACGCATCACTGTTACATCGACCTTCGTGCCTTCGGGTCCGCGCAGGAGCTTGCGCACATCGGATGTCTTCAGCCCCACACCGGCTATCACGCTGTCGTTGACGGCAATGATGCGGTCGCCGGCTTGCAAGCCTACGCGCTCCGAGGGTCCGCCGGCTATGATTTGCACGATGATAAGGGTGTCGTTATTGATATTGAACTGTATGCCTATTCCGCTGAAGTTTCCTTCGAGAGGTTCGTTCATCTCTTTTGTCTCCTCGGCGGTGGAGTATGACGAGTGAGGGTCGAGCTCCTTGAGCATATGGCGCATCATATCCTCTACCATACTCTCCTCGTTAACGGTATCGACATACAACTCTTTGACGGCAAAAACGGCGGTATTGAGCTTGCGCATGGCATCGCTCACCTGCGCAACGGCTACACTGACCATAAGGCTCATCGCATACAGGAGAGCCAACAGATATATTCTTTTCATCGTTCTATATACTAACAGATTACTTCTCGGGCAACACCATCTGTGCGGGCAAGAAAGCCTCGACGTTGCGCCCGTAGCTCATCAGTTCTCTTACAACAGAAGAACTGATATGGGCATATTGTGGTTCGGTGAAGAGCAGAATTGTTTCCAGCCCCGATATTTCGCGATTGACATCGGCAATAGACTTTTCGTACTCAAAGTCGATAATCGAGCGCACACCGCGCAAGATATATCGAGCGTTGCACTCTCGTGCCAAGTCGACTGTCAAGCCACTATAAACCACCACGCGCACACGAGGCTCGTCGGCATATAGTCGGCGCAACATTTCCACACGCTCGTCGGCGGTGAACAGGGGTTTCTTCAGCGCATTGACACCTATGGCAATCACCACCTCGTCAAAGAGGTTCAAAGCTCGCTCTACCACCGAATAATGCCCACGTGTAAAGGGGTCGAATGTGCCGGGGAATATGGCTGTTTTCTTACAACAATTCTGTGTCATCTTCTATCACCAGATTATCAACAATAAAATTCTGACGTTCCATGGTGTTCTTGCCCATGTAGTACTCGAGCAACTTATTGACAAGGTCTTCCTTGCGCAACACCACGCGGTCGAGGCGAATACCCTCGCCAATAAAGCCCTTAAACTCGTCTTTCGATATCTCACCAAGACCTTTAAATCGGGTTATCTCGGCATTATTGCCCAACTTCTCGATGGCTGCCAATCGCTCCTCGTCGTTGTAGCAATAGTACACCTCTTGTCCGGGTTGTTGCTCGGGTGCGCCCGGCTCAACCACTTCGCCCTTTTTCGACTTTTTGCGACGAGGCTCTTTCTTGGGTTGGAAGTGCTTATTGCGCACGCGGAACAGGGGTGTCTGCAACACGTAGACGTGTCCTTTCTTCACCAAGTCGGGGAAGAATTGCAGGAAGAATGTCAACAACAGCAATCGGATGTGCATACCGTCGACATCGGCATCGGTAGCAATAATTACTTTGTTATATCGCAACCCGTCCAAGCCCTCCTCGATATTGAGTGCCGCTTGCAACAGGTTGAACTCGTCGTTCTCATACACAACCTTCTGTGTGAGTCCGTAGCTATTCAGAGGCTTACCTCGCAAGCTGAAGACGGCTTGCGTCTCGACATCGCGCACGTGGGTGATAGTACCCGAAGCCGAGTCGCCCTCGGTGATGAAGATACAACTCTCCTCACGACGGTCGACGGCATTCTTACGCTTGTCCTCGGGGTCGTTGTAGTGCACATGGCAGTCGCGCAACTTGCGGTTGTGCAGGCTCACCTTCTTGGCTTTCTCGCGTGCCAACTTGGTAACACCTGCCATCGCCTTGCGCTCACGCTCACTCTCGGCTATCTTGCGCAACATCACCTCGGCTGTTTCGCCATTGATGTGCAAGTAATTGTCAAGTTCTTTCTTCAAGAAGTCGTTGATAAACTTGTTGACCGTAGGACCTTCGGGACCCATGTCGCGCGAACCAAGTTTAGTCTTGGTCTGCGACTCAAACACAGGCTCTTCGACCTTGATACTGATGGCTGCAACGATACCGTTACGAATGTCGGTATACTCAAATGTCTTGCTATAAAACTCCTTGATAGTGCGACCAATAGCCTCCTTGAAAGCAGCTAAGTGTGTACCACCTTGTGTGGTGTGCTGACCGTTGACAAACGAGTAATACTCCTCGCCATATTGGTTGCTATGCGTGATAACCACCTCGATATCCTGTCCCTTCAGGTGTATAGGTTCATAGAGCGGCTCGGCAGTCATATACTCGTTGAGCAAATCGACAAGACCATGTCGCGACAAGTAGCGATGACCGTTGAGCAGAATAGAAAGACCTGTATTCAGGAAAACATAATTCTTGATAAGAGGCTCGATATACTCGGTTTTATACTCGTAATTCAAGAAGATACTGCTATCGGGCGTAAACTGCACCAATGTACCATTGGGCTCGTCGGTAGGCACTATCTCGCTCTCCTCGAGCACCTCACCACACGAATAACTTATCGACTTGCAATATCCGTCGCGATAGGCTTGTATAAAGAAGCTGGTAGACAGAGCATTGACCGCCTTGATACCCACACCGTTCAGACCCACCGATTTCTTGAAAGCCTTCGAGTCATACTTGGCACCGGTATTCATCTTTGACGACACATCGCGCACCTTGTCAAGAGGTATACCACGACCATAGTCGCGCACCGACACGTTGCCGTCTGCCACCTCAACCACGACCTGCTTACCAAAGCCCATCATATACTCGTCAATAGCATTGTCGAGCACCTCTTTGAGCAATACATATATACCATCGTCGCTGTGCGAGCCATCGCCCAACTTACCGATATACATACCGGGACGACGACGAATGTGTTCTTTCCAATCAAGCGTGCGTATGGCATCCGAGCCATACTCCAACCCCTCGGGGGTTGCATTTATATCTATGTTGTCCATAAGTGTTTATTGCACAAATCTTTCGTGATACAAATTTACAAAAAAAGAATGATTTACACACCCGACAAAATGAAAATTTTAGAGAATACGCACCATTCTTGCCATTTATGCACCGAAAAACAAAAAGGTTGCAGCTCAAAAGCCGCAACCTTCTCTATATCGGTTGTTGCGCTACGGCGCAACAATGCTGTCTACATGTATCAGAAATACCAAGCTGCCGTAACCGTCCATGTACCCGACTTAGCCTTTGCCAAACTCTCTTCCGAGAGTGCAGTTTTCAGTTCCGATGCCGCTCCGATACCCCAACCATACTGCACCGCAACTTGCAGTTTCTCAACGATTTCTACACCCAATCCCACATTGAGGGCATAGGCGACATCGTTATTAACTATATCGACAATCTCTTTATAAAGGTCTTTACTGAAATCGACCGACTCGCCCACCTTGAAGGCAAAACTCGGTCCGGCATAAATAAAGGGGGCTATAATCTTTTCGATAGCCGGTATCTCCAATTTATATCGCAAGTTGACAGGCACTTCGATATAATGAATATTGTTTTTCATCGTACCACCCATCAATCCGGCAATGACATGGTCAAAGTCGGCACCTATAGCATACTCTGTACCGCGAGCAGTATACATCGCACCGGCATCAATACCGAAACCGGCAAAAATAATCCATTCGAGCGTAACACCACCGGTAAAGTTTGCCAACGAAGTATTTTCAAAGCTGAAATTCTTGGCATCCATACCAAAGTCGGACACATTGACATTAGCGCCCAACTTGACACCCATACGTATCTTGGCTTGCGCCGGCATAGCTACCACCATAGCCAATACCAACATAAATATTACAGATGTTTTTTTCATAAATATATTCTTTTAATAGGCTGCAAAGGTAAATAATTAATCAAACATTGCAACAAACCGAGAACGAATAAAGTTGATTTTGGCATAATTTATTTCCACGACACAAAAAAGATTTGTATCTTCGTCGATTGATTAATTATTGAAATCATGAACAACGAAATAGAGTTACAAGAGAAAATTGTAAAGATGCTCCGCACGGTATTCGACCCGGAAATTCCGGTCAACGTATACGACTTGGGGCTCATCTACAAAATAGAGATAGAGGGCACTACCGCACACATCGACATGACCCTCACAGCCCCCAACTGTCCGGCTGCCGACTTTATTATAGAAGATGTACGCATGAAGGTCGAGAGCATCGAGGGCATAGAGTATGCCGACATACAATTGGTATTTGAGCCCGAGTGGAACCAAGACATGATGAGCGAAGAGGCAAAACTCGACCTCGGATTTCTATAACAACACACCACCCATGAGCAACCGCAATAAGACATACTTCATCTCCGACCTACATCTGGGAGCTAGCTACCTCGACAACAAAGAGTGCGAGCAACGTGTTGTGTGCTGGCTCGACCAAATCAAGCACGATGCACAACGCCTCATCTTGCTGGGCGACGTGCTCGACTATTGGTTTGAGTATCGTCATGTCGTACCTCGCGGATATGTGCGCTTTCTGGGCAAACTTGCCGAGCTCAGCGACCTCGGCGTAGAGATACATTGGTTTACCGGCAACCACGACATATGGATTTTTGACTACCTGCCGGCAGAGCTGGGCATTACATTGCATCGCCACAACACCACCATGGAGATAGACGGACACAAATTCTTCCTATCGCATGGCGACGATGTGGGCGAGCGAGCCGCCGGATTTCGCTTTATCCAATGGCTATTCCACAACAAGGTGGCACAATGGTGCTACTCGTGGATACACCCCGACCTCACCATGATATTGGCACACAAATGGTCGGCATCGAGCCGTAAGAAAAACCAAGATACAAAAGAGGCTTTTTTCAAAGGCGAAAACCAGGAGCCACTTGTGCGTTTTGCCAAGCAATATATCAAAGAAAATAATGTTGAATATCTCATCTTCGGGCACCGACATATTCTGCTCGACTTGATGATTTCGCGCAACAGTCGCATGGTGATTTTGGGCGACTGGATCAACCACTTTTCTTACGCCGTTTTCGACGGGAAAAATTTAGTAATTGAACTATTCAACAACGAAGAATAGCAAATAACAAGTTACAATTTTCTATATTTTACTGCCCGAAAACCCAATTTAACATTATTTCACAAACCAAAAACAAAACAAAATAAAATTGGTAAATATTTGATTTTTAAGATATTAAAGACAACCTCAAATAAAACCCGAGAAAAGCAAAATAAAAAACATATTTTAAAACATATCTTTTTTCTTGGAAAAGCAAAACAAAAGGGGTTACCTTTGTCGCACTAACCTAAAACAATCTTTTTTACCTTAAAATTAATACCTATTGAAAACCTAATAATAAGGAGTTTCTGTGAAGAAACTCCTTATTAATTTTTATAGCTAACAAATTTCAAGCAAATAAGGTCTGCGACTTTGGTTACAAGTCAAGATTGTTGTATCTTCGCAGTCGGAAAAAGAACAGCCTATGATTATAGTACAACATCCCCACGAAATAGAGCAAGCCGCGATAGCTACTATCGGGATGTTCGATGGCGTGCACTCGGGGCACCGCTCGCTGCTGCAACACATCAAGCAGACAGCAGCATCACGAGGTATCGCATCGGCTGTTATCACTTTTGCCAAACACCCGCGATTGGTGCTCAATCCTCAATCGGACATACAACTGCTCACCACCTACGACGAGCGCATGCAACTGCTTGCCGACATAGGCATCGACTATGCCATAGTATTTGACTTCACCCCCGAGTTGGCTCAACACTCGGCACAGCAATTCATCACCCTACTGCACAACGACTACCACATAGAGGGACTATACATAGGCTACGACCACCGATTTGGGCATAATCGTAGCGAAGGATTTGCCGAGTATCAAGCCTACGGCAAGCAAGTGGGTATGGACATCATCGAGACAAAACCCTTCGACACTACCGCCGGAACACCCTCGTCGTCGGTCATACGCAAGGCTCTTACTGCCGGCAATATCAAGCAAGCCAACACCCTGCTGGGATATGACTACTCGCTCACAGGCACCGTTGTCGAGGGACATCAATTGGGCAGAGAATTGGGCTTCCCTACAGCCAATATCGTCCCCAACAACCCCTTGAAGCTACTACCCGGCATAGGTGTATATGCCGTAAGAGCCACACTCCCCGACAGCTCGATACACAACGGTATGATGAACATAGGTCGTCGCCCCACCATCAACGGCAACGAGGGTATTACATTGGAAACCCACCTCTTCGACTTCACAGGCAACCTATATGGCAAAAGCATCAAAATAACTTTTGTCGACTTTATGCGCAACGAAGAACGTTACACCTCGCTCCACGCACTGCAACAAGCCCTCACAAACGATGCCCGTCGCGCATTGGAAATACTGCAATAAGCATTCCCTTTTGCACATCAAAAACGCCATACTAACACACTCAATAGGCATCGCGCAAAAAGCCACCACCGCCCACTACTTTTTCTCGCAACATGAGAACTTTTATAGAATAATTTTTGTAAATTTGCGTGTTATTTAAGACAGCAAACTATACAAAAACAATCCTTATGGATATATACTTCAATTGGTTTCTCATCGCAATGGCTGCAATAGCCGCGATAGTATTTGTAGCGCTATTCTTCGTCAAGGCGGGTTATGGTGTGTTTTTCAGCTCAAAGTGGGGTCCCTCTATCTCCAATCGTTGGGGATGGGTCATCATGGAAGCACCGGTATTCATCGTAATGCTATACTTGTGGGCAACAAGCGACCGCACCGACGACGTGGTGCGCCTCATCATGTTCTTGATGTTCCAGCTACACTATTTCCAGCGCTCGTTTATCTTCCCTTTGCTATTTAAGGGTAAGAGCCGCATGGCAATAAGCATCATGATGTGCGGTGTGATATTCAACACCCTCAACGCAGTGATGCAAGGCGGCTGGTTGTTCTATGTATCGCCTGCCGACTACTACACCTCGGCATGGCTCACCTCTCCGCAATTTATCATCGGTACAATAGTATTCTTCACCGGCATGTTTATCAACTTGCACAGCGACCATATCATACGCAACCTGCGCAAGCCCGGCGACACCAAGCACTACCTGCCTCGTGGTGGAATGTTCCGCTATGTATCGTCAGCCAACTACTTTGGCGAATTGCTCGAATGGACAGGTTTTGCCATCCTCACATGGTCGTGGGCAGGAGTAGTATTTGTATGGTGGACATTTGCCAACCTTGCACCCCGCGCACATATGATATACAATCGCTATATAGACGAGTTCGGCGAAGAGTTTACTCGCGAAAACCGCAAACGCATCATCCCCTTTATCTATTGATATCATGGAAACAAAAGAGAAATACGAAAACTCGGTGTTGTTTACACCGGCAAAGATAGGTCCCCTCACCTTGCGCAACCGCACCATTCGCTCGGCTGCCTTCGAGGGTATGGCAGAGAACTATTCTCCCTCCGAAAAACTATTCAACTACCACACAAGCGTTGCTGCAGGTGGTATAGGTATGACCACACTCGCCTACGCCTCGGTGTCGCGTAGTGGCTTATCGTTTGAGTCGCAACTATGGATGCGCCCCGAGATTGTCCCGGGATTGCGCCGTATCACCGACTCGATACACTCGTATGGCGCTGCAGCCTCTATCCAATTGGGACACTGCGGTAACATGACACACATATCTACCGCCGGACAGATACCCATTGGCGCCTCTACCGGATTTAACCTCTACTCGCCCACCATCGTGCGAGGCATGAACAAGAAAGAGATTATTTCGGTAGCCAAGGACTACGGAAAAGCTGTCAATCTGGCTCGTGAAGCAGGTTTCGATGCCGTCGAGATACATGCCGGTCATGGATACCTTATCAGCCAATTCCTATCGCCCTATACCAACCACCGCCACGACGAATATGGTGGTTCACTCGACAACCGCATGCGTTTCATGCGCATGTGCATGAACGAGGTTATGGAAGCTGCCGGCTCAGACATAGCCGTAACCGTAAAGACCAATATGTATGACGGCTTCAAAGGCGGTATAGAGATACCCGAAGCCATCACCATAGCACAAGAGTTGGAGAAACTCGGCGCACACGCCCTCGTGTTGAGTGCCGGATTTGTCAGCCGAGCACCCATGGTGGTGATGCGTGGCGCAATGCCTCTGAAGTCTATGACTCACTATATGCACCCCTGGTGGCTCAAATATGGCGTAAAAGCCGTTGGCAAATATATGATTAAGAGCGAACCTTTCAAGGAATGCTACTTCCTCGACGATGCCCTCAAGTTCCGCGCCGCACTCAAGCTGCCCCTTATCTACGTAGGAGGTTGCGTGTCGCGCGAAGGCATTGAAAAGGCACTCAACAACGACTTCCAATTTGTTCAGATGGGGCGCGCACTCATCAACGAGCCCAACTTTGTCAACCGCATGAAGGAAGAGGGTCGTGAACGCTGCGGATGCGACCACGTAAACTACTGCATCGCCCGCATGTACTCGCTCGATATGGTGTGCCACCAACACATGCCCGACGGCTCGCTGCCACCCTGTATCAAACGCGAAATAGAAGAAATAAAGAAAAAAGGATAACAATATGTGCTTCGTCAAATATCCCGACTTCACCACACTGAAAGCACTCATCACCGGTGCAAGCTCTGGCATGGGTCTTGAATACGCCCGCCAACTCGCCGAAAAAGGCTGTGCTCTTGTCATCGTCAGCAACGAAGAGGCTATACACACCGTAGCCCACGACTTGCAACAACAATACAACGTAAACGTAGCAGCCAAGTGCATGGACCTGGCAAAACCCGATGCAGCCAAGGAGCTATACGATTGGTGTTGCAGCGAGAAACACGAGATAGACATCCTCATCAACAATGCCGGCATGTTTATGTTTCGCGACGTAAACGATACCGACCCCGCCCGCATCGAAGCACTCGTCAATCTGCACATACTCACAGTTACACAGATGTGTCGCTACTTCTCGCCCGACATGTGTGCGCGTCGCAGAGGTTGGATACTCAACATGTCGTCGCTCTCGGCATACATACCCAACTTTGGCATCGCTCTCTACTCGGCAAGCAAAGCATACATCCGCGTATTCACACGCTCGATATATTGGGAACTGCACGACTACAACGTAGTAGCCACAGCAGTATGCCCCGGTGGTGTAGCTACACGCCTGCTCGGGCTACCCGACAACCTGCTCAAATTGGGTGTAAACCTGTGCGTACTGAAAACACCCGAGCGACTTGTCAAGGATGCACTGCGCGCGCTATTCGGTCGTCGCAAACAGACCATCCCCGGCATTATCAACCCCATAGGGCTTGTTTTTGTAACACTACTACCCCCACCCTTGCGCCTGTGGATACGTCGCAAGTTCTTCAAAAGAGTAGACTGATATCCCTACGGCAAGATGAATACCAACCGATATATCATAGTAACCGGTGCAGGAGGCAGCATAGGCAGCGCCATCACCCGTAGCCTTGCCCACGAAGGGCACAACGTAATAATGGCATGTCGCAACGTTGCCAAAGACACCCCCTTGTGCCAAGAGATAGACAAGGAGTGCCCCGGTACGGTAACAATCATGCAGCTCGACCTCGCCTCGCTCGATAGCATCAAATCCTTCGCCGACAACATCAAAGACAAAGGCTATGCCATAGAAGCCCTTATCAACAACGCCGGTGTGATGAACAAGAAGTATCGCACCACACACGAGGGCTACGAAATGACCATTGGTGTAAACTTCCTCGGCACATACCTGCTCACCGAGCTACTCTTGCCCTCAATCGTCGATGGCGGAAGTATCACATTCACCACATCACTCACACGATATATCGGTACAGTAGACGAGCATTTCTTTGACCTTACAGCCGACAACTACGGTCGATTTAGAGCCTACTCGCGCTCCAAGTTGGCAACCACACTCTACACCGCCCACTTGGCTCAGAAGCTATCGGCACGCAACATACACGTCAATGCAGCCGATCCCGGTGTGGTAGACACCGGCATGATACGCATGGATGCGTGGTTCGACCCACTTGCCGACAAGCTATTCCGCCCCATCATCAGCACACCCCGGCAAGGAGCATTGAGCGCACTGACAGCCTATCGTACCCCCTGCAGTGGCGAAATATTTGAGAAAACACGCCACCACGCCATCCCCAAGCGCCTACGTCAACATCGCTACACATCTTGGCTCATTGCCGAGGCAGAGAGACTCACCACCCAATGGCGTTGATAAAAACAAAACGTCAACTCGATTTACATACTTTAACAAAATAATCGCATATATAGGTAGCTTTTTTACACGAAAAAGGCAAGAATTGTAATGAAAAGCACTATTTTTGCGCAACGAAAAAATGATACATAATAACCTATAAAAATAATACAATGTACTGGACATTAGAATTAGCTTCAAAACTTGAAGATGCACCCTGGCCCGCAACACGCGAAGAGCTTATCGACTATGCAATACGCTCGGGAGCACCCCTCGAAGTGATTGAAAATTTGCAAGAAATGGAAGACGAAGGCGAGACATACGAATGTATTGAAGACATCTGGCCCGACTATCCCAGCAAAGAAGATTTCTTTTTTAACGAGGAGGAGTATTAAAAAAAACAATCGAACACAAATCACTGATTATCAACAGGAGGAATAAGAATTATTTTCTTATTCCTCCTTTTTTTGTTAAATAAGCACCGTATATTCTTGTGTATTTTCAATATCCTCGCAGGGGTGCTATTGATTTTCTATCATTGTTTTCTGTTTCTTCTTATAATCTTCTTACATATTTAAAATAATTCACTACCTTTGGTAGATGTAAACGGAAATTGATTGTCCCAACAGGTTGCGAGGAGGCGTATGCCAACTCCGATTGGGGAAAGCATCTTGAGTTAAGTAGCAATATAACAAGCAAAAAGCCTTTATAAACTATCATATAAACTTGTGTACATGCTTGCACAACACAAAATAGTCATTGACTATCAACAACTTATAAACCCAAAACACTTCTTCAACGAGGAAGAGTATTGATATAGCAAAATAAAACAACAGCAACAACAGAAAAAATTGTGTTTGTCACTTTTGTATACCGATATAGCCTATTAATCAAAAATCCATGAATAAGAAAACACTGCAACTAATTGCACGCTATGCCTTTATCTCATATTGTTTCCTCATACTTGTAGAAACCATATTCCACTCGATAACGCTTTTAAACAGTCCACAAGATAAAGATTTTTGTTCATTCAACATAAGCGATTGGCTTATCAATTATGAAGGAGGATTTGTTAGGAGAGGCTTCATTGGACAAAATCTATTAGAATGCTACAATATAATGCCATATGACATTATAACAACTATATACATTATCACTTTTGCAACTACCATCCTACTATTCATCTTATTCTTTTATCAATTTTATAAGCACAAACTATCATTCCTTTTACTACCCACCGTATTGATGCTCGGCTGCTATGCCAGCACAGACCTAACATGGTTTAGACGAGATGCGCTCATGCTACTGATGATATTTACGACTTTATACACATATCGTAAATACCTATCAAGTACAAGTCTTAAATGGCTGCTACATATTTTATTCTATCTAAGTGGAATAATGGTAATTCTCACTCACGAAGCCGGTTTCCTCTGCTTTGTCCCATTTATTTTTATATATTACTTATACAAAGACAACGACAAGAAACCGCTAACCAACCGCATTGCTTCAGCAACAATCTTCTTATCACCACTGATCATTACATTCATCGCTACATGCTACTATAAAGGGGATGCCACAGTCGGTCTGAATATTTGGCAATCATGGGGACCATATATGCAACAACGATTTGGCGAGATACAACCTTTAGGCAAAGGCATCGAGGCTCTAAATTGGGATATGAGAGATACTTTCATAACACATTTTCGTCTCAATTACACATCAACCCCACTATGGGATATAAATTTGATACCAAACAATAGAATAGTCATTTACAAACCTATTATGTGGTCTATCATCTACATCATGGTATATTATTTGTGTATTAATGTCAATAAGATAAGGCTGTTTAAATATGAATTGCCCCCCAACAACCATCCCATAAAAAATTATTTACCACAGGTATTGATTATACAATTCATATCACTGCTCCCCCTTTTCACGTTTCTATCGTGCGATTTAAAACGCATCATTATGTATTGGACTTTAACTTCATTTTTCATCTGCTTCCAACTACTCTCTTTAAAAAAACAATTAAATATTCCATTCATAAGCACGACAAGTAATAGTGTATCGCATTTTATGCAACACAATAAGGTGTGCGGAAATTCTATAACATTTATACTCTGTGTGCTATGCATAGCTGTCCCTTTCGCCGGATTTAAAGCATCGCAATTATTTTCTACTTCGGTTATCGGCAACACATTGTATATTATCAATGATATAGTAATACCCAACCTAAAGGCTATGCTTTCATAAGAATAAAGTAGGGCGTTGATTTTACATATTGTAAATAGATTCAGCAAATTCCCCTCCCCAAAAAATCGCAGAACTACAACGTTTTAAATGTACTACATTCTAAAACGAACCTCACAAATATAACCTTTCATCACATAAAACGACGAGGAGCTGCACACGATTTTGGTGCAGCTCCTCGTCTTACATATATATCAAAATAGATTACGCTTCGCGACCGTGGCAGTTTTTGTATTTCTTACCGCTACCACAGGGACAGGGATCGTTGCGACCTACCTTGGGTGCAGCCACGATGGGGGTGCGAGGTTGGGGCGCGCGTTGTGCCGATGCTTGGCGTGCAGCCTCCATCGAACCGGCGCCGGGGTACTGCTCTTTGCTCTCGCGGTATTGCGGGGTAGCACGACGTTGCTCGGGTGCCGATTGGCGTATGTCTTGCGGCTCACGCACGTGTATTTGACCGCGCATAAGCAATGCTATCACCTTGCGGTTCATATTGTTGAGCATCTCCTCAAAGAGCTTGAACGACTCGAGTTTGTATATCAACAAGGGGTCTTTCTGCTCATAAGAGGCATTTTGTACCGATTGGCGCAATTGATCGAGTTCACGCAAGTGCTCTTTCCAAGCCTCGTCGATTGTCATCAACATCACAGCCTTTTGGAAGTTCTTCACTACGCTGCGCGACTCCGACTCGTAGGCCTCTTGCAAGTCGCAAGGGATACCAAACACGCGCTTGCCATCGGTAATGGGCACACGTATAAGACCTTGCAGGTTGCGCTCCTCGACAAATGGTTTGATATTGAGGTGAGCAATCTCTGCCATGCGATCGCCTTTGCGCTTGAACGCCTCAACAACGGCAGTGTTGAGCATCTCGATACGCTCGGGTTTACGCAAGCCGTAGAATGTATTGGCATCGGCGGGCATCTCGATAGCAAATATCTTGAACACTTCCATCGACAAGTCGTCATAGTCGGTAATGCTATCATACTCGCTCACAAGCGACTCTATCATATCGTAGAAGGTGTTGAGGATGTCGATACCAATACGCTCACCCATCAAGGCGTGGTGGCGTTTTGAGTAGATGACACTACGTTGGGTGTTCATCACGTCGTCATACTCGAGCAAGCGTTTACGAATACCGAAGTTGTTCTCCTCGACACGACGTTGTGCATTCTCGATAGAGTTGGTTACCATCTTGTGTTCCAACATTTCGTCTTCTTGGAAGCCCAGACGGTCGAGCATCTTCACCACGCTATCGGTAGCAAAAAGGCGCATTACGGTATCCTCGAAAGATACGAAGAATACCGACGAACCTACGTCGCCTTGACGACCCGAACGACCACGCAACTGGCGGTCGACACGGCGCGACTCGTGGCGCTCGGTACCTATGATAGCCAAACCACCGGCTTCGCGCACCTCGGGGGTGAGCTTGATGTCGGTACCACGACCTGCCATGTTGGTGGCAATGGTTACAACACCCTTTTCACCGGCGTGAGCCACGATATCTGCCTCTTTTTGGTGCAGCTTGGCATTCAATACGTTGTGTTGTATCTTGCGCTGTGTGAGCATACGGCTCAACAACTCCGAAATCTCTACCGAAGTAGTACCCACAAGCACCGGACGACCTTGAGCCACCATCTCTACAATCTCTTCGATAATAGCATTATACTTGGCACGTTTGGTCTTATACACGCGGTCGTTCATGTCGATACGTGCAATGGGCTTGTTGGTGGGGATGGTTACCACATCGAGCTTATAGATATCCCAGAACTCGCCAGCCTCGGTCTCGGCAGTACCGGTCATACCCGCAAGCTTGTGATACATACGGAAGTAGTTTTGCAGCGTGATGGTAGCAAATGTTTGTGTTGCAGCCTCAACCTTCACGCGCTCTTTTGCCTCAATAGCTTGGTGCAGACCGTCGGAGTAACGACGACCCTCCATGATACGACCGGTTTGCTCGTCGACGATTTTCACCTTGTTGTCGATAACCACATATTGGTCGTTGAGAGCAAAGAGAGTATAAGCCTTCAACAACTGATGCACGGTGTGAACGCGCTCGGCTTTGATGGCATAGTTTTGCAAATATTCGTCTTTCTTGATTTGACGTTCCTCGGTTGTAATATCCTCGTTCTCGAGCAAGGCAAGCTGCTCGCTGATGTTGGGCAACACGAAGAACTCGGGGTCGGCACTCTTACCGGTCATGGCATCAATACCCTTGTCGGTAAGGTCTATGCTGTTGTTTTTCTCGTCGATAACGAAGTAGAGGTCGTCGGTAATTTCGTGCATACGACGGTTGTTCTGCTCCATATAGATAGCCTCTGTTTCGAGCATCAGCGTTTTGATACCCGGCTCGCTCAGGTAGCGTATCAATGCACTGTTCTTGGGCAGACCCTTGAAACAACGGAACAAGAGGATTGCACCCTCTTCCTTGGTCTTCTTGTCTTCCGAGGCTATTTTCTCTTTTGCCTCGGCAAGCATACGGGTTACAAGTGTACGTTGTGCCTTGACAAGTTCCTCGACTTTGGGGCAGAACTCCTCAAACATCTGATCTTCGCCCTTGGGGGTAGGACCTGAGATAATCAACGGTGTACGAGCATCGTCGATAAGCACCGAGTCGACCTCATCGACAATAGCATAGTTGTGAGGACGTTGCACAAGGTCTTGAGGCGAACCCGCCATGTTATCGCGCAGATAGTCGAAACCAAACTCATTGTTTGTACCGAAGGTAATATCTGCCTCGTATGCTTTGCGACGAGCGGGCGAGTTGGGCTGGTGCTTGTCGATACAATCGACCGAAAGACCATGGAACATATATAGCGGACCCATCCACTCCGAGTCACGTTTCGAGAGGTAGTCGTTGACAGTAACGACATGCACACCGTTTCCTGTCAATGCATTGAGGAATACCGGCAGTGTTGCCACGAGTGTCTTACCCTCACCGGTAGCCATCTCGGCAATCTTACCTTTATGCAATACCACACCACCAATGAGCTGCACATCGTAGTGTACCATGTTCCATGTTACCTCGTTACCACCGGCAAGCCAATGGTTTTGATAGATAGCTTTGTCGCCCTCGATGCGCACAAAATCGTGTGTTGTGGCAAGGTCGCGGTCAAATTGGTTGGCTGTAACTACAATCTCCTCGTTGCCGGCAAAACGGCGCGAAGTCTCTTTCACTACGGCAAACACCTCGGGCAATGCCTCGTCAAGACCCTCTTCGAGTTTCTTGAGAATTTCTTTTTCCAACTTGTCAACCTCGCTCCACATAGGTGCGCGCTTGTCATAGTCGATAGTTTCAATTTCGGTCTTGATGCTTGCGATGCGCTCACGCTCAGGTGCAACTCGGTCGCGCAAGTTTTGTTTTACAACCTCGATACGCTGGCGCAGCTCGTCATTCGACAAGCCTTCGAGCGTAGGATAGATGGCTTTGATTTTTTTGATATAAGGCTCAACCTCCTTGATGTCGCGTTGCGACTTGTTACCAAATATTTTTTTCAGAAAATCATTAAATCCCATATATATGATTTTATTTGTTTCGTGATTAATAGGGGCATTTTTGTCCCAAAAACGGATGCAAAAGTAGTGATTTTTTTCGGCAGTGCCTAATAAATAGGCTATTAGATACGACAAATTTTAGTCCTTCTCCCTCCAATATTGCCCTGATATATTTTTATCGGGCTATATGAATGGGTCGCGCCGTACTGCCATTGGGTGAGCGTATGCGCAAAATACGCGCTACGGTAGGGGCTATCTGTGTTACATCTATCGGATAGTCAATCTTTTGCGCCGGAATATTGGGAGCCAACAGCATGAACGGCGTAGCTACCGCATTGTGGCGTATATATTCGCGGGTGTTCTCATGGTCTTCATACACCACTTCCCAACCGGGCACAAGCTCTACAAATATATCACCCGAGTATTGTGCCGATAGTCCGCGGCGCAAGCGGTCGGTATTCTCGTTGGTACTACGCAACAAGATACGTTGCAAGGTATATACATCTTGTATGCCTTGCATATCCATAAGGAATTGTGCTGCCTTGTCGCGCACCTCTTCAAGGTCAAAAGCTTTGTCTTTGATGAGTGTGCGATTGAGATAAAATTGATTATCACTGAAGCCTATCACCCAATCGCCATTGCCATACAACGCCATCAGGTACATATTGAGCAACGAAACGGCGCGCTTGGGATAGAACTCGCCCGATTGTATCTTATAGAACGACGGCTCGCGACCTTCGCCTGTAAAATATCCTGTCGATGTGATAAAGAAGAGAGTCTTATCAATACCTACGGTGGCATCAATAGCCTCAAAGAGTCGCGCCAGCTCGGCATCCAACCGCACGTATGCATCTTGCAATTCGAGCCCATACTCTTGCACCGTACCGTTCTTATAGGGTGCAAGTGTATAACCGATATTTATCATATCAAGCTGCCCACGCTGTCCCAACGAAGCATTCTTCAGCAGGTCGATAGCTACATCGGTAACACCCACATTGGCAAGCGGAGTGGTTTTATAGACCTTGTAACGGTTTATATCATTACGCGCGAAAGAGTGCTTGAAAGGTATGGTGCGCATCTGATAGGGCAATGCCGTATACTGCTCTGCCGACAATAGCGGAGCCCAAGAAGTATTGTCGAGCAACTGCGCCGGTGTATGCTCATAGTAGGGATGAACAATGTGCGCCGGAGCATCGAAATAATAGGTTGTCGTTACCCAACGTCCTGTCTTGTCGTCTACCCACAGAGCGCTGTTGGCAATATGTCCTCCGGCAAGTATTGCTGTGGTAGCATCGGGGGCAACCGAATATACACGACCCAATCCATTACCCACAATCTTCACCTCATCGCTCAATGTCGATACCTGAAGGGCGGTTGCCGAGAAGTTATCTTCGGTAGCATTGCCCATATAGTTATCGTCGTAGAGAATATGGCGTTTCTTGCGCGTTTTTACATCAAATACTTCATCGGCAACGACACCGTTGTATAGCGGAATAGTTCCGGTGTATATGGCTGCGGTCGAGATAGCCCGGTCGAGCAAGGGGAAATCATAAAGCACCTCATCACATACAACTCCGTCGCGCAACATTCTATTGAAACCCTTCTCGCCAAAGAGTTGTTGCAAGGCGTACAGATAGTCGCTACGCAGCTGGTCGACGGTAATTCCTACTACCAATTGTGGTGCATCGGCAGCCGTCTGGGCTTGAACGGGAACGACTATCAATGAGAGTAATAATGATGCTATTACCTTATTCATGAGTGTTATTTTGCTTTAAGAAATTTCAGATAATTGAACGAGCGCAATGCCGATAGCAATACCAATGGGATGAAAGCCACATTGATAACTTGCACACGACACAGAGCCAATATGGCAAACAATGCCAGCAACACAAGGTTGCCTATATGATACACGCGCATCACACCATGGCATCGCATATACGGCACAAAAACAGGCAGTATAGCCAATGGTGTAAGCCACAATGCATTGATGTTTATTGTCGTAGCAGGATGTTCAGAACAGAACACCAAGAAATAGATAATGCTACCCATTACAAAGAACAACAGGTTGAGCACCGTATCGAACCAACGCGACACGCTCTTCTTGCGCATATCGCACCATGTTATCGCAGCACCTACAAGCAGTAGCAACAAGGTGCATGCCATAGGAGTCATATACCAAGGCGTAGGAGGCAGTACTGCCACCGTATCCGACTCGTACAAGTATGTCTCTTGTTTCACCAAGGGACGTTCAGCACCCTCGGCATCGACGATACGAGCATCGCGACAAGCATCGCGGAAAATGATGGGGATAAACATCTGCTCTTCCCACGTAGCCGCTCTGTCGAGGTCGTGCCCCAGAGCAAGGTCTATACCAAACAACAGCCAACTATAGTTCTTGCCATAGTGCCTTATAATGTCGCGAAACGACACCGACGAGTAGGGCTCGGCAAAGACAATATGCTCACCGCAGTCGCCCAACGAAGCCTTTGTCAACACGCGCGGACGAGTGGCACAATTGTCAAACAAGAAGTTGTAACGATACACCCTGTTTTCGGGCATGGCATTGACAAGCAGGCGGTCGAAGAGTTGCTGTTTCTCCTGTTGCGTAAGGTTCAACTCCTGCTCTACCACCGTCGAGCCACGCATTACATAGTCGGGCATAAAGTAGGTAAAATCATACACGCCCAACCGATAGTCGGTCTCTCCCTTTACAAACTTGTAAATAAAATTGCCCGTTTGGAAAGAGAATATACCATAGTTGAATGCCAAGTCCACAGCATCCACGCCACTGCGCTGCACACGTATAGCCGTATGCCCAAAGATTTGATATACATCGGGACCCGGATCACACGTTACAATGCTTATACGCAAGGTATCAGCCACGATGCTATCAGCCGCTTCATGACCGACAGGAGTAGCTGCAAGGCGCAGTAATGATGAATATACAACAAATAGTAAAAGCCCTATTTTTCGCATGATGCTATGGTGTTATAAAAAATCGGCTATAAAGGTACGATAAATATAGCGAAACAGAGAGATAAACCGGCACATTATTTATTTTTAACGCAGAAGTTTTTACAAACTGTTAAACATCATAAATGATGAAATATAGCAAAGGTTGTAGTGTGTTATTAAGAAAATAAGTTGTAAATTTGCCTAAAACTATGTTTTGTATGAGAAGAATATCAATTCTTATAACGATATGCGCTACGCTACTCACTGCCCTATCGGCTCGTGGAGAGAGTGCCAAGATAAAATTTGACAACACCATGCACGACTTTGCACTCGTTGCCGAGGAGGATGGTCGTGTGTCGCACGATTTTCAGTTTACCAATACAGGCGATGCCGCTTTGGTGATTTTTGAAGTTACAACCAATTGTGGTTGCACCGTTGCCGACTATCCGCAAGCGCCCATCGCCCCGGGAGCACAAGGAAAGGTTACAATAACCTTCGACCCCAAGAACAACCCCGGCGAGTTTGCCAAAGAGATTATCGTCAAATCAAACGCCAAAAAGAAGAAAACCCGTCTACACATCAAAGGCATGGTAATGCCTCGAAAACAATAAAAGCATTATATGAAGACAATCCGCGCAATATACGTATGGCTACTTGCATTGACTACAACCGGTGTTGTAGCCCAGCCGGCAATAACCTTCGATGAGAAACGACACGACTTTGGTGCAATCGAAGAGGTTGATGGCAATGTTACACACGACTTCACCTTTACCAACACCGGCAACGAGCCTCTGATAATATCAAACGTGCGCACCTCATGTGGCTGCACTGCCCCCGAATACTCGCAAGAGCCCATAGCTCCCGATAGTACCGGCATTGTAAGAATAACATTCAACCCGACAGGACGTCCGGGCAAATTCAGCAAAAGCATCTACGTACACACCAATACCGACCCCGAGCGCACCATCCTACGCATTATGGGCGAAGTAGTGCGCACCATAAAACGTTTGGATACCCAATATGCCTACCGCATAGGCGACCTGGCGCTCAAATCGCTGCATTTTCCGCTCAAGAAGATTGTGAAAGGGCGCATCACTACCGACTCGATAGAGGTAGCCAATGTGGGCAGAGAGAGCCTTATGCCCCAGATAGAAAATCTCCCTGCACATATTACAGCCGAGTTTATCCCCGCAATATTGGATAGAGGGCAAAGTGGCATCCTCAAGATTACTTACAACCCCGATGCCATTGACGATTGGGGCTACAGACGCGACGAATTTAACATAGAAAAAGGCTCGGTAGGTATCACACCCGACACCGAGGCTCAATACAACACTATCACCATATCGGGCGTATTGCAAGAAGACTTTGACAGCTATACCGACGAGCAACGCGAAAAAGCCCCCATATTGGTTGTGGGCAGTCGCGAAGTAAACTTCAAAGTTATCAAAGGCACACAGAAAGTTCAACGCCAATTGTATGTAGTCAATGCCGGATTTACACCCCTTGAGATACACAAGGTACGTTGTGAGAACAGTGCTATCAAAGCACACGTAAAGAAGGGCAAAATCAAGCCCGGACAATCTACCCTGCTCGTTATCGAGGTTGACCCGATGCGCGCCCGTTCAAATACACTGACAAACGAGATATACCTCGTCAGCAACGACCCAAGCAATTCGTCGCAAGCAGTGCGCATAACAGCCGAATTTCAATAACCTACATATCGACAATCAAACAAAAACACACATATGGAACATCCCGAGAATGACGACCTCTACGCAGGTCTTACCGTAAACAAAGGAATAGAACAACCCCCTTCGATAAATCCATACCTCAAGAAACGTGCCCGCCGCAAGTTATACACTGCCGGCGAATATGTCGAGGGTATACTCAAAGGCGACCTCTCGCTATTGAGCCAAGCCGTAACGTTGGTAGAGAGCAACCTATATGAGCACCGCACATTGGCACAAGAGGTGATAGAGAAGTGCTTGCCTCACACATGCCAGTCGGTGCGCATAGGTATTACCGGTGTACCGGGTGCAGGTAAGAGTACATCTATTGATGCTTTCGGACTGCATGTACTGAAAAAACCGGGCAATAAACTTGCCGTTCTTGCCATCGACCCCAGCAGCGAGCGCTCAAAGGGTAGTATATTGGGCGACAAAACTCGCATGGAGAAGCTATCGGTACATCCCGATGCCTTCATCCGCCCCAGCCCCTCGGCAGGCTCGTTGGGTGGTGTAGCCCGCAAGACACGCGAAACCATTGTACTATGTGAGGCTGCCGGCTTCAACAATATATTTGTAGAAACCGTAGGCGTGGGTCAAAGCGAAACCGCCGTACACTCGATGGTCGACTTCTTCCTGCTCATACAACTTGCCGGCACAGGCGACGAGTTACAAGGCATCAAACGCGGTATCATGGAGATGGCAGACGGTATAGTCATCAACAAAGCCGATGGTAACAATATAGAGCGTGCACAGTTGGCTCAAGCCCAATTCCGCAATGCACTGCACCTATTCCCCCTTCCCCCATCGGGATGGTCGCCCAAAGTACTCACCTACTCGGGCTACTACGAATTGGGTATCGCCGAGGTGTGGGATATGATATACGAGTATCTCGACTTTGTACACAAAAACGGATATTTCGAGCACAAACGCCAAGAACAAGCCAAATATTGGATGTACGAGACCATCGACGAGAAGTTGCGCAATCACTTCTACAACGATCCTATCATTCGCGAAATGCTCGACGAGAAAGAGCATCGCATCCTCACCAATATGCAAAGCTCGTTCACCGCAGCACACGACGTGCTCGATTACTACTTCAGCCACAAAGGAGAGTAAACAAGATATTCCCATAGGAATAGTTTCAATAGCAGAAAAGAAGTTGTGCCCAAATGAAATATCTTGGGCACAACTTTTTTATACACGCAATTTACACCCATCAAAACAATAAAGCACCTTTTTTATCGTTTATAGCATAGTATGGTAATATGCAGAAATATCAAACAGATATTGGTGGCAGTGCTTGTCATCGTCAGTTGTTGCGCCGCAATGGCACAACCCGGTGGCGGTGGACAAGGTCGCAAGATACAAAATCTGCCTTTTGCCGACTATAAGCGCATACACTTTGGCTTCTCGGTGGGTATGCACGTACAAGACCTTACATTTACCCACAACGGCTATACCACACCCGACGGCGAAAATTGGTATATGGAAGTACCCTCTTTCTCTCCGGGATTTTGCGTAAATCTGTTGGCAGACCTTTATCTGTGCCCACACCTCAACCTGCGCCTATCGCCAGGAATATACTTTGGCAACAAAGTGGTAAAATTCCGCGAGGAACACTCGGGTGATATCATATCACAAAACATCAAATCGAACTATATAGTAGTACCCCTCGACCTCAAGTTCAGCGCCAAGCGATGGGACAATATCCGCCCCTATATTTCGGCGGGTGTCATGGGTACGCTCGACGTGGCAAAACAAGAAAATTCGTACCTGAAGATGAACCCACTCGACTGCTACTTGACATTTGCCTTCGGATGCGATACCTATCTGCCCTACTTCAAGTTCGTTCCCGAAATAAAATTCTGCATAGGCATCACCGATGCACTCGACCGCAACCGCGACCTTCCCGACCCGTTGGATATCAAATACACCAACTCCATCAAGAAAATGCGCTCAAGCATGATTATTCTCACATTCTACTTTGAGTAATTTTCTTACAAGATATTTCCATAACGGCTCTATCTATTCATAGCTTTTTTGTACTTTTGTACTATTGAAATGAGAATTGTCAATATACATTCGGTATGAAAGTTGTCCTTATCAATACTTCCGAACGGCGTGGTGGTGCTGCGATTGCATGCAACAGGCTGGCACAGGCTTTGGGTAAAGCCGGCGTAGAGGCTCGTATGCTTGTGGCTACTGCCGATACCGACAGTGTCGATGGATATTGCACTTCGACATGGAAACGTCTGCGCTATAAATGGGCGTTTTTATGGGAGCGGTTGGGCATCTTCGCGCAGAATGGATTTTCTCGTAACAATCTTTTTGCCGTTTCGACAGCTTCCGACGGACTTGATATTGCATCACACCCAGCCCTTAGAGATGCCGATGTAATACATCTGCATTGGGTCAATCAAGGTTTTTTATCGCTTGATGGGCTGAAACGCATCCTATCGTTGGGCAAGCCGGTTGTATGGACTATGCACGATATGTGGGCGGTTACAGGTATATGCCACTATGCTTGTACCTGCAACAATTACGCCAAAGAGTGCGGCAATTGCATGTTTCTCAACGGCCACAAAAAGAAAGACTTGGCTTACCGCACATTCAACAAAAAAAGAAGTTGTTACAACACTGTACCCATCCATTTTGTAACGTGCAGCGCATGGCTACGCAAGTTGGCAGCAAAGAGCGCGCTGATAAAGCCCTCCGACACTGTGCGCAACATACCCAACCCCATTGACACCTCATTTTTCTGTCCAGACGACAAGGTAGCAGCTCGCCAAGCGCTCAATCTGCCTCAGGACAAGTTGTTGATACTTTTTGGGGCAGTCAATGCAGCCGACAAACGCAAAGGCATAGATTATTTCATCGAAACACTACACACCTTGCGCAAACAATATGGCAAACAGAACGACCGTATCGAGTTGGTTGTCTTTGGCAACACCGGTAATATGCCGTTGGATAGCATGCCCTATCCATGCACATCATTGGGCTACGTGAGCGACCCTGAAAAAATCAGGTGCATGTATCGTGCTGTCGATACATACGTTACACCTTCGCTCGAGGATAATCTGCCAAACACAATTATGGAAGCAATGGCTTGCGGAACTCCATGCGTGGGTTTTGAGATAGGTGGTATTCCCGAAATGATTGATGCTCAAAACGGATATGTTGCCCGATATAAAGATGCCACCGATATGGCAACCGGCATTGCCAAGGTACTGCATAGCGACAACCACGACACGATGAGCAAGGCTGCCCGCCAAAAGGTGTTGGCTGAATACAGCGAAGAGAGTGTCGCTCAACAATACATTACACTATACCAATCCCTGCTATCAGAATAGATATTATGAGCAACTCACCACTCTTTTCAATCATCACCATTACCTACAATGCTGCCACTACATTGCCTCCAACCTTGCGCAGTGTTGAGCAACAAAGCTTCAAGGACTACGAGTATATCGTAATAGACGGTGCATCGAGAGACAATACGGTAGAGCTGGTAAAGCAATCGCCTCTCGCCACCCGGTTGGTGAGCGAGCCCGACAAAGGTTTGTACGATGCTATGAATAAGGGTATAAGGATGGCAGTAGGCGAGTATCTCATCTTCTTGAATGCCGGCGATAGTTTTCACAGCGACGATACGCTACAACAGATAGCCGATGCAATAGGCGACAATCGACCGGGTGTCGTATATGGCGAAACTGCCATTGTCGATACCGAGCGCCGATTTCTGATGATGCGTCGTCTCAAAGCACCCGAGCAACTCACTTGGCGCAGCTTTGCACAAGGCATGTTGGTGTGTCATCAAGCCTTCATCGCCCGCCGAGATATTGCGCCGGAATATGACTTGCAATATCGCTTCTCTGCCGACGTGGATTGGTGCATCAAGTGCATGAAACAGACCGACGAATTGCTAAATACACACCTCACACTCATCGACTATCTGAACGAAGGTGCAACTACTCGCAACCACCGCGCATCGCTCAAAGAGCGCTATGCCGTAATGTGCCACCATTATGGCAGCATACCTACTTTTTTACGTCACATCGGATTTGCCTTTCGCTATGCGATAGCACGCATACAAGGAAAAAATTAGAGGATTTCTTAACGCCCACGCAAGAACTGCGCCAACTCATCAAAAGAGTGCAAGGTGCTCATGCTATCACCCTCTACCCACAACAACTCCTGCTTATCGACCACACGCAACAGTGGTACTGCTACTTTTTTACCGTCGAAAGAGACTCCATAACCATTGCGGTTGAGCATATTGACAACCCAGTGCAACAGTGTTTCATCTGTACACTCTACAACGATTGTTTTACGTCGTTGCACCGTAGGGTAATAGCTGCCATGCAAAGGGTCGAAATGTATGTCGGTATGAGGAAACAAGTTGTCAAATTTGCCCGATAGGATAAGATCCTCGGTAACACCCGTTACCAATCCATTCTCGCGCGAGAGTAGCCACAAACGGTCGCTCAAAACAAGCGCCTGCTCTATATCGTGGGTAGAGAGAAGGATGGCTCGTTGATGCTCTACCGCTATACGGTGCAACAACGACATCACCTCTATGCGGCTTACAATATCGAGAAAGGCTGTAGGCTCATCAAGCAGCACGATAGGGCACTCCTGCGCCAATGCCTTTGCTATCATCACCTTCTGCCTCTCGCCATCCGATAGCGATGCCATATATCGAGCCTGCTTGTCGGCAATACCACAAGCCTCTAACGAATGGTCTACAACCTCACGGTCGTGTGCCGAAAGTCGCCCGAAAAAACCCGTATGAGGTTGTCGACCCAAAGCTACCACTTCACGCACCGTCAACCCGCCAATAGCCGTTTTATCGGTCAGTACCACACCTATCGTGCGCGAGAGAAGATGTCGGCTCAATCCCTTCAAGAGTGTTCCATTCACCCACACATCGCCCGTCAAAGGCGGTTGTGAGCCCGACAGAGTGCGCAACAGAGTCGATTTTCCTGCACCATTAGCACCCAACAGACAAGTCAACTCGCCGGCATACAGCGCAATATCAAGATTGCGATGCACGCACTTGACACCATTTCCACCCTCACGATAACCTATATCGAGATGCTGAGCCGATATGACAGGAGTCGATTTCATCCGTTGAAATAGCTTATCTTCTTCTGGTTGACAATAACATAGATAATAACCGGAGCACCAATCAGCGGTGTTACGGCATTGATGGGTATAATACCGTTGCTACCGGGTAGGACACTTATCATATTACACAATAGCAACACAACGCCACCACACAACATCGTTACAGGCAAGAGCGTATTGTGATTGCTACTATTGAGCAACAAGCGGGCAATGTGCGGAACGGAGAGACCTATGAAGGTTATTGGTCCACAAAAGGCTGTCGTTGTAGCCGTAAGTAATCCTGTCGCCAAGAGCAATAGGTTGCGTGTCATAGATATGTTTACACCCAAATTCTCGGCATAGCGCGTACCCAACAACATAGCATTGAGGGGTTTTGATAGCAGAAACGCGATAACAAGTCCGCACACAGCTGTAAGCGAATATACAGGCAATTGCTGCAACGATACACTACTCAGATTGCCCATACCCCACATAGTATAGGCATGCACCTGATCGGCACTTGCAAAGAAATTGAGCAACGAAATGATAGACGACGTAAGATAACCTACCATCATGCCTATAATGAGCAACATCAAGTTGTTGCGTACAAATGTCGAGAAGAAAAGTATCACCGCCATAACAGTCGATGCTCCTACAAAAGCGCCCACTATCGAGGCAAGAAAAGCCGACATACCACTGCCTGCGAGAGCTGCTCCGCCGGCAAGCATAACCACAGCTACACCCAACGCAGCTCCGGTGTCAATACCCAATATAGAAGGTCCTGCCAAGGGATTATTGAAAGTTGTCTGCAACAGCAATCCTGCCACAGCAAGGCTGCAACCCGCCAACAATGCCGTTACAGCCTGCGGGATACGCGACTCGAGAATAATATAACGCCAACTCTCACGCTCGCACTCTTGTCCCATCAACACATTTAGCACCTCGCGAGCAGGGATAGATACAGACCCTACAAAGAGATTGGCTACCAACAATATGGCAACAACCAACCCCAACGATAGGATGAGAAGGGTACTATGCGATATATGGCGTGCTTGCTTCATAATGCGATAGGATGAAAATAATAGGGTGTATAATTCTCAAATAGGTGCGGATGAAATATCGCACCCAAATCTTGCAATAATCGCTCGGGGTGGAAAGGCACTTCCTCGTAATAACGATAGTAGCGCGAGTTGCAATCGTAAATCTGTTTCTTCTCAAAAGCTTTGAAACGAGCATAAGGAGCATACTCCTCTACCAAACTACGATATGACATCGGCTCGTCGCTGTGATGCTTGATTAACCAGAAGTCGGCATCCTGCGCCTCGGCAAATACTTGTTCGAAAGACAAGGCTATCGAGCCCGAACTCTCATTACCGCGCCACGGATATTCTGCACCGGCATCGGCAAGGATTTTTGCCATGTAACTCTCCCCGCCGGGTACATACCACACAGCTCCTGTACGGCGCTCGGTAATCACCTTGGGATGGGTATCGACTTGCGCTATGCGCTCACAAGTCATATTATAAGCCTCTTCGACAGCTACAAAGAGCGAATCGGCAACCGCTTCACTGCCATACAACCAACCAAATACTCGCACCCACTCGGCACGTCCGAGAGGCGATGTTTCCATATAGTCGGCACACTCGACAATGGGTATATTGCTATTGCCCAATCGGTCGTATCGGCTATTCTCGTATGGCGATAGTAAGATAGCATCGGGGGCAAGGTCGATAATCTGCTCTATATCGGGAGCTACCGAACTGCCGGCATCGACAAGCTTGCCCGCAGCCAAGCGACTGCGCAACTCATCGACATAAATATAATCTTTATCGCATACTCCACCAATAGCATCAAGGCAATCCAACTCCTTCAGCAGCGCGCAATGCACCGACGAGAATAGGAGCGAGTTGCGCAATGGTGTACGCAGTAAACAGCCTTTTGGCAGTCGTTGCGGTACTTCCTCATTGCGGTCTACAAGGATATAAGTATTCAGCAAGCTGGTAGTATCCCATGGATTGACAATGTCGATGCGACGATACCCCTCGCCTTGAGCCAACCGAAAACCTGCTGCATAACGCACCTCAAGAGCTTCTTCTTGAAATGTCGCATCGGACGACGAGCCATTGCTACAACCCGGCATCAGGCACAATAGCAACAGCAACGCGGCAATATATAGGGACAATCGTTTCATCTCACTTTACTCCATCTATTACTTGGCAGTTATATGAAAGCAACTCTGCTTCACCTCATACTTCACATAGCAATGCCCCATAGCACGTAGGTCATACAACACCTCGGCAAGAGTCTCCTTCAGGCGATACTCGGGCATAAAAGTCGCACTATCGGTGCGGTTGTACTTGATATATGATATATCAAAAGTCGTACCGAAGCGGTGCGCCGAGTTGGCACTTGCATTTCTATTGCGACGGCGCAGGCGACGAATACTATCGTCGGTACGCAACAGACTTGTTACCACAATCTGGTAACCATCAACGCCATGCGATGCCAGCGAGTCCTGAAAATTCTTTCCGATGGTCATCAACATCCACTTGGCACGAGGTGTAAGATACGGAGCAGAGTGTGTAAGAGGCTTTATCGCATAGTATTTGCAACTATCTACCCTTGCCAACTGCTCAAAACGACACAACTCGGCAGCCTCGAAACTATCGAGTGGCTCTATTCCTATTTCACGTGCAACAGCAAGATGCACATCATTCTTATCGTTGAATGTTCTTCTATAACCCTTCGACAACTTGCGGTGGCGGCTTATCTGCACATCTTCCACTTCGCTCTCTGCCAAGAGGCTATCGTTCTCGACATATTGTATATCCTCGTCGTCGGCATACACAACACCGTTGTCGGACGACTTACCACAAGCCGCCAACACAAGCAATAGAACGAAGCTCAACAATATGTTGAAAAATCTATTCATTATCATTTTGCCAAGTAACCTACACTTTGCGCCAAAACGACCTTCTGATTGACAGGCAATTTCAACAAGCGATGCAATTGTTCGGCATCAAACGAGCCACGCACCACCGTACCAAGCCCGGCAGTAGCACAATACAGCGCGATATTTTGCGATATGGCGCCACAGCACACAGCCGTCATCTCGGGGCTCGCACTCTTCGACTTGTCGGTTACATACAATATATTGGCAGCGGCAGTCTCAACAAAAGGTTGCTTGCCTGTTAATTTCATGATATTTTTATCCGACACCATGACAAGGCATTGGTTTTCGGCATCATAACGATATGCACCATCTCTTGTACACACATAAAGCGTAACCTCCTGACGGTCAAGAGCCGATGGCGCAGTGCGTTTATCTTCGCGATTGTAACCCCAGCCAGCCCACAAGATGTTAGACATCGTCTGCAAGTCGATAGGAGAATTTACATATTCGCGTGACGAGCAGCGATTTTCCAAAGCCTCTTTCAACGAAGCCTCGGCATCCAACGCGGGTTCGGGCAATGCAATCTCCTGTCCTACAGCCATAAAAGCCACCGCCGAGAAGAGAAGCCCCAACATTAAAGTTTTTGTATTCATAACATACTACTATTTAAAATCACAACAAAGATAATGAAATAGGTCGAAATAACACCGCAATAGTTCGACAAGAATAAAAAACGGTCGCCAATAATTATTGGCGACCGCATATTTATCGTTTGGTGCTATTATTATTCGGCACGGAGAGTGAAGCGTTTGAAAGCAACAACTTTCAAGTCAGCATCAAACTCTTTGAGAACGTCGCGAACCGATTTCTTAGCCTCCAAGATATCCTCTTGGTTGAGCAAGCATACCTCTTTGAGGAATTTGCCAAGACGACCTTTAGCGATGTTTTGAATCATAGCCTCGGGCAAGTTGGCAGCTTTCTCAGCTGATACGGTAGCGATGATTTCTTTAGCTTTAGCAACCTCTTCGGCTGTGATCCAACCTTTAGCCATGTTGCTCTCCATGTGGTCTTCCGAGTCAACGTGAGCGGGGTTGATACCAGCTTTCTTCAATGCAACCTCAACAGCCTTTTGTACTTGCTCGGCTTTAGTTTTCTCAACAGCAACAGCAATCTCGGCATTCTTGATTTCTTCCGAAACGCCATCCTCATCAATAGCGATGGGGTTCATAGCTGCGATTTGCATAGCAAGACGTTTGCCAGCCTCGTCGTTAGCCTTGTTAAGACCTACGATAGTACAGAGTTGGTTTTTGTTTTGGTGGTTGTAAACAGTAGTGTGTTCAGCCTCGATGTAGTTGAAATCGCCGAGCTCCATTTTCTCACCTGTTTTACCAATCTCGTCGGTGATAAGAGTAGCAACCTCTACGCCGTCGATAGTAAGAGCGAGCACTTCCTCACGAGTTTTGGGTTTAGCCTCCATAACAGCGTTGAGGATACGGTTTGTCAAGGCAACAAATGACTCGTTGTTAGCAACGAAGTCAGTTTCGCATTTCAAAGCAACGATAGCTGCATAGTTACCGTTAGCTTTAGCCAATACGCAACCTTCAGCTGCTTCGCGGTCTTCGCGTTTAGCGGCTACGGCTTGACCTTTTTTGCGGATTATTTCTTTTGCGGCTTCGATATCGCCGTCAGCTTCTTGTAATGCTTTTTTGCAGTCCATCATACCGGCACCGGTCAAAGAACGGAGCTTGCTGATATCTGCCATTGTTACTGCCATAGTTGTATATTTTTTAGAAGTTAATATTCGATACAAAAGACAAAGAGCGCGCCTTACATGAGAAAGGCTCGCTCTTTGTATGCGATTAATTATTCTTCGCTTTCAGCGGGTTTCTCTACTGCGGGTTCTTCTTTATCTTCAACCTTACGGCGAGAGATACGAGTTTTACGCTCGCGTTTGGGAGCTGCAGCAACTTCTTCGGCGGGAGCTTCGTCGATTTTCTCGATCTTACGCTCCTCAATACCTTCTGCCATAGCACCGCAAAGGGCATCAAGAATAACCTCTATAGATTTTGAAGCATCGTCGTTAGCGGGGATAACAAAATCAATGTTTGAAGGATCAGAGTTGGTATCAACCATAGCGAATACGGGAATACCAAGACGATTAGCCTCACGAACAGCGATTTGCTCTTTGAGAACGTCAACAACGAACAAAGCAGCGGGGAGACGGTTCAAGTCGGCAATGCTACCGAGAGTTTTCTCGAGTTTAGCACGTTGACGAGTGATTTGGAGTTTCTCACGCTTTGAGAGGTTGTCGAAAGTACCGTCTTTGGTCATCTTGTCGATGGTGGTCATCTTCTTCACAGCCTTGCGGATAGTGGGGAAGTTGGTGAGCATACCACCGGGCCAGCGCTCTATAACATAGGGCATGTTGATAGAAGTGGCTTTGTCGGCAATAACTTGCTTAGCCTGTTTTTTAGTAGCAACAAAAAGTACTTTTTTGCCCGATTTTGCGATAGATTTGAGAGCAGCAGCTGCCTCGTCTACCTTTGCTACTGTTTTATACAAGTCGATGATGTGGATACCGTTGCGCTCCATAAAGATGTAGGGAGCCATAGCGGGATTCCATTTTCTTGTGAGGTGACCAAAGTGTACACCTGCTTCAAGGAGTTGTTCAAATGATGTAAGAGCCATTTTTCTTTTTTATTTTTTCGTTTACATTCTACTTTAACAATCGTCGGGTAGTTAAGCTGCAACATCATGCTGCCTGCCAAGTCGCGACGATTTGGATACTAAACGTCGGTTTACTTGTTGCTCGAAGCTTACAAATAAGATTAACGTTTGCTGAATTGGAAGCGTTTACGAGCTTTGGGACGACCCGGTTTCTTACGCTCAACGGCACGGGGGTCACGAGTCATGAAGCCTTCGCGACGGAGAACGGCTTTATCTTCGGGGTTCAAGGCAACCAAGGCACGAGCAATAGCAAGACGAAGAGCTTCGGCTTGACCTTTGTAGCCACCACCTGTAAGGTTTACCATGATATCATATTTCTCTGCTACACCGAGTGTAGTGAGGGGTTGTTTTACAACAAATTGCAGTATCGACGAGGGGAAGTAATTTGTCAAGTCGCGTTTGTTGATGGTGATAGCACCATTACCCTCTTTGATGAATACGCGAGCTACCGCTGCTTTACGACGGCCTACTACAGCTTTTTCGAGAAGATACATATATTATTACTTGTAGAGGTTAATATCTATTGTTTTGGGATTTTGTGCGGCGTGATCGTGCTCAGCACCACCATATACGCGGAGGTTACGCAACAATTGCGCTCCGAGTTTGTTCTTGGGGAGCATGCCTTTTACTACGCGGAGTACAAGACGATCGGCACCTTTGGCTTGCAAGTCGGCAGGCGATTTTACGCGTTGACCACCGGGATAGCCTGTGTAATCGATATACTCTTTGTCGGTCATCTTCTTACCGGTGAGGATGATCTTATCGGCGTTGATGATGATTACGTTATCACCACAATCTACGTGAGGTGTGTAGTTGGGTTTGTATTTGCCACGCAAAATTTTGGCAACTTTACTTGCAAGGCGACCCAAAACTTGATCGGTAGCATCTACTACGACCCACTCTTTGGTTACTGTAGCCTTGTTAGCTGATACTGTCTTATAACTTAAAGTGTTCACTGCTTTAAAGTTTTAATAATTAATTAGTTAATCATGCTCACGCATTACTTTCCCGGCCAAAGGAACGGTAATTTGCTCGCAAATTTGTTTATTTTGGCTAATAATCGGACTGCAAAGGTAGTGCTTTTTATTTTACAATCAAATATTTTTCAATCATTTTTTTCATTGATTATTCTGCTGTTACATAACGAATAGTGCATAAAAGGCTACCCGGACACTTCTCACAACCACTTTCGCAACACTACAACCTCGCACCAACAATCCAAACCGCCAAAATATTTACACATTATTATATTATCGTAACCAACGACACACCGGCTCAACATTTTTACTATAAAACGACCTTTCCGATAATAAAAAATGAGTCTTCAAGTATAGCCAATTCGCAGAAAAAATATATTTTTGCGTTGCTTTTAAAATTGATATAGAGTATGACCCATCCCGATATTCATATTGTTGCAGATAGCAAGATACCTTTTTTGCGCGGTATATTGGAGCCTTATGCGCAGGTAAATTACTATGAGCCAAGCGAAATAACCAATGCCGTAATGCGCGATGCCGATATACTATTGACACGCACACGCACACGCGTAGATAAGCGACTGCTTGCCGGTTCTCGCTGCCGATTTGTTGGCACTGCCACGATTGGCTACGACCACATCGACACCGAATATTGCAACGCCAACGGTATTCGTTGGGTGAATGCTCCGGGTTGTAATGCCGGCTCGGTGGGTCAGTATGTATTGGCTTCTATCTTGTTGTGGGCTCGCTCAAAGGGTCGCAACGTCGCCGATATGACTATTGGTATAATAGGTGTAGGACATGTGGGTTCTATCGTGGCTCAACATTGCCGCGCCATAGGCATGAATGTGTTGCTCAACGACCCTCCTCGCGCTGCTGTTGAGGGCAAGGGCGAATTTGTTTCGCTCGACGAGATAGCCGATAATGCCGATATTGTAACTTTCCACACACCCCTCACCATGCAGGGCGAATATGCCACTTGCCACTTGGGCTCGGCGCGCTTCTTCGACTCGCTCAAGCGCAGCCCGCTCATCATCAACACTTCGCGCGGAGCTGTTGTCGACAACTATGCTCTACTGCGAGCACTCAACACCGAGAAAGTGGGTGATGCCGTAATGGATGTGTGGGAAGGTGAGCCGCGCCTCAACACCGCGCTGATGCTTGCTTCGTTTATTGCAACTCCGCACATTGCCGGCTACTCGTCCGACGGCAAGGCAAACGCCACACGCATGATAGTAGAGGCTGTAGGCAAGGAGTTGGGTGTTACGATAGACACCTCGGAATTGGTTCCTCCCACTCCGCCTGTGAGCACGCTGTCGTTGGCGCGCAACAGCGATCCCATTGTTACGGCAGTGCTGTCGAGCTACAATCCGCTATTTGAAACTCGCAACCTCAAACGCCAACCTCACGACTTCGAGAAGTTGCGCAACTCATACGGCATCCGTCGCGAATTTCACGCTTATACCGTAACCGGTGCACGCGATAACAACGCTACTGTGCTGCGCGAATTGGGCTTCGTACTCTAAAACGACAACAACCAATCGCAGCATCACTCGATGGACTCTCTTCAAGACATATTCGACACCCCCAAGCAGGAGCGCGATCCTCAACCGGGCGATATCCTTGTGGTAGAACCGTTCTTACGCGAAGTGCATTTTCGTCGTGCGGTGATACTGCTTGTCGACCACAACACCCAAGAGGGCAGCGTGGGGCTGGTACTGAACAAGCGGTCGAATGTAAAACTCAACGATGTGTTACGCAATGCTACTTGCCGTCCCGACATCCCTCTGCACATAGGCGGTCCCGTCGAACACGGACGTCTGCTATACCTGCACACCTTGGGCAATCGCCTGCGCGATGCTGTAGCATTGGAAAACGGATTGTATATAGGGGGCGACTTCAACGATGTGCTGCAATACATCAACAGCGACGAGTATGACGAGCGTTGTATCAAATTTTTTGCGGGATATAGCGGTTGGACTGCCGGTCAACTCGCCCGCGAGATAGCCGAAAAGACTTGGGCTATCAGCCCCCTACCCGACTCTGCTGCGGCTATGAATGCCCACGACAGCAACTATTGGCAGGAGATAGTGGCACAACTCGGCGACGAATATCGCGCTTGGCTGCTATGCCCTTCCGAGCCCAACCTCAACTAAAAAAATAATATCTACACAAAGAAAAGCGCAATAGCCATCATGGCTACGGCTATGCCTGCATACTGCCACCACGATAGTTTTTCGCCAAAGCATAGGCGACCCACGAGTGTGGCAATAAGGACTATGGCAATATTATACACCGGATAGAACACTCCGCTATCTATCACCATCAACGCCTTCAAGAGAAAATAAGTGCATCCCATATTAGCAGCGCCCAGCACAGCACCCGCCCACACATTGCGCCACCGCAGGGGTTGACGCCGGCAGCGAGGCTGCGCACAATAATATATAATAGTATAAATCAAAGCGGCTGTAAACGCCACACTCGTAAGCAGGCTCAAATCGGCATCACCACCGCCGGCTTGGGCAACAAGTTGCTGACTCAACTTGAGCATAAAATTGGCAAGTCCATAACACAGGAATACCAACAACGGATATATCCACTGCACAACGCCACCACGCTCACCACGACTACGCTGCGAGAAGATAAGGCACAACGCTGCAATAACCAATAGCGAAGCTACCCAACGAGGCTCGTCGCCCTGCAAGAAAATATAGGCACACAACACCGGCACCACAAACGACACACGCGCCGATATTGTAGCCACAGCCACACCATGCGTGCGAGTGGCACTATTCATCGTAACGAAACCGCCCATCATAAACAACCCAACAAACAATGCCGGCAGCCACCAATGAGCCACCGCCACCGCCTCGCCCAAAGCTACATTGCCCAACAATCCAAGCAACAATGCCACAGCATAGTTGACACCAATAGCCTGCAAAGAGTCGATGCCTCGTTGCTGAAAAATCTTGAAGAGAATTGCAAAAAGCGAACCAAACAGAATGGCTGTTATAAGATATAGCATATCACAAATTTTACATTTCGCACCACGAAGATAGAAAATAGAATTTAAACCCGCCTATACATATAAACAAAATCGTATATAATAGCTATGAAATAACAATCTGGGCAACCCTATATCAATAAAGAAACAAAAGAGTATAAAATTCACAACAACAAACTCTACAATCTATACACAGCAATCATTTTAGAGAAAAAGTAAACAAACGCATCATATCAAAAGTTTGATAATTAACATCTTTTAACCATAGGGGGGTAATTGGATAAAAGATATTTAATTTTGCGAATTATATATGCACAATACACATTAGACTTAAAAAACAAAATATTTACTAATCATTTAATAAACAAAATTATGAAAATTATTTTTAATGCTACACTCATGAGCCTATTAGGTCTTATACTCATGTCATGCAGTACAAGTAAAAATGCGGTTGTACCTCCCGCAGTTAAGTCTTCGATAACCACAAAGACCAATGTTGAAGGCGTAAAAGTTTCAGTCGAAACAGTAGAAGAAAGTGGTTTTGAAACAGCTGAAGCCCTCAATGATGATGGAACAGAGCTAATCAAACGACCTTATAAATGGTACGCTGGAAGAGGCGAAGCCGACAACAAGCAAGTAGCCATCGAGTTGGCACAAAGAGAGGCATACGCCACTATCTCGCGTATACTGAATAATGCGGTCAAAGACGGAGCCGAACTTGGCAATGTGGGGAATAATGGTAAAATAAACCAATCCTTAACAACTCATTGGGAGCAAATAAGCATAAGCTTACAAAAGGGTTGTGAGCCTTTTGGAAACATCAGTGTCGAATATAACCCCTCAACAAGAATGTACTCTGCCACAGCCAAAGTAGCAATCAGAGGCGACCTCTTCAACAAGTTACTCAATTCAGCCGGCGACTTCAAGCCAACAGATCTTAACGAAGAAGAGTTAGAAGACTTTATAAAAGCCAACAAGGCTATTATGGAAGCAGCTCGTATTAGATAATAAATCATAATCAATATGAAAAGAGTGTCATTTATCGTCTGTTTGTGCAGCCTTGCATTATATTCAATCGCGCAACAGTACCCTACCGAATGGGAAAAATATACAGATAAAAAGTATATGTACGATATTCAAAGCGACATAAACACTTTAGATAAATCCGAAACTGATTTTAAAAACTATCTATTGAATATCGCGCGAACCAACCTTGCAAAACAAATACATGTAAAGGTAGAAGATTATGCAGCCCTTAAAAAACAGGCTATAAATGGCACTACTTCTATTACCTACTCATCACTTACAAGTTTTTCGACTAATGTCGATATGAAATTGGTCGAAACAAAAACGACTTACGATGCTTCGTCCAAAACCGGTCATGCCATAGCCTATATTAATCGCGAAGTTGCACAGGACTTTTATAGGAACGAATTATCTATCATACTCAATAAAATAAACAATTCGATTCTTTTGGCCGAAAGCTATATCGGTGCAGGATTCAAATCCAAAGCTCAAGCCGAGTTAAATCTATCTCTAAACCTATTTGCGCCCATAGACAATAATATACTATGGCTCAATTTATTTGGTACATCACAATCGGAAATAAGCCAATGGCAAAATAGTTTCAGCACCACCGAACAAAAAATAAAACAAAAGCTTGCCGATTTAGAGTATGGTACGGTTATTTACTTATCGTGCAAAGCCGACCTTTTTGGCACCACATACACTAAACTTCAGAACGAGTTAAAAGGAATTTTAGCTACCGACGGATGTAGTTTTACCAACAATCCGGCAGAAGCCGATTGGGCTATAACAATATACTGTTATGCAACAGAATACACCAGCAACAATTTCGGAAATACAACAACCTATTTTGCATACGTAAACGCACAGATTGTAATAGATAAGGTCATTACATCGCAACGCATTTATGAAGACGAAATAACCATCAAGGGTGGACACACCACAGGATTTACCCAAGCCGCTAAAGATGGATATAAAAAAATCAAGAAACAATTAGGTGAAGCCATTTCGAGAAATATCAAACAGTAAAAAGGTTTGAAACCATAACTCTTTTATCCACACAACACACACTTGTATGAAAAACAAAATTATTCTACTCCTCATATTATCAGCCTCTATTTTTCCGATAGAGGCTTTGAGTTATAATGCCAAGAAAGTGGCAATTATGCAGATTATTGACAATGAGAATAAAGTAGAATATGGTGTCAAACTGATGTTGCGTAGCTACTTGGGATTGGCTATTACCAGCACACCGGGATATATTGGACTTGAACGTGTCGATGTATCGGCTATTATGGACGAACAAGACTTCCAACGCACTGGTATGGTAAATGAAAACCAAATAAAGCAGTTGGGAGAAATGACCGGAGCCGACTATATTCTTGTGGCAGAAGCAGCCATGCTCGATGCTAACAATATATTTCTGACAGCCAAAATCATCAATATTGAGAGTGCCCAACTCGAAAACACTGCCAATATACAAAGCCCTATTACTAATCGAGAATTAGAAAATAACTGCCGCACTTTGGCAGGAAAACTTTTTATGGTGGATATGGAAACAGGAACTATAAATAGCGAACTAATAATAGGGAAAAACCGATACATAGGAGAACACAAAAATGGACAACCTCATGGCTATGGAACAATGTACTACGCCGAAAATGACAAAGAAGGCAGAAAAAGTTACCAAGGCAACTGGATAAATGGCAGCAAAAATGGCAAAGGAACTTTCTACTGGACAAACGGCAATAAATACGAAGGAGATTGGAGTTATGATAAAATGAAGGGTAAAGGTACTATGTACTTCGCCTCAAATGACATAGAAGGTCGCAAACTCTACAAAGGCGATTGGGTTGATAGCAAAATGAGTGGTAAAGGGACTTTGATTTGGACAAACGGAGATAAATTTGAAGGCTACTGTACAAATGGTATTCCAAATGGAATCGGGACTTACTATTATAGCAACGGAGATATGTGTAGTGGCTTTTTTGAGGGTAACAAAATAAAAGGTATAGGGACTTATTACTGGGCAAATGGAGACAGATATGAAGGTGCTTATACAGAGGGCCAAATGAATGGTAAAGGAACATTTTATTATGCCAATGGAGATAGGTACGAAGGTAACTTTACAGATAACAAAAGAAGTGGTGAAGGAACATATTATTTTAAGGATGGCTGTTATGAAAACCACACATATATAAATGGAAAGTTAGATGGAAAGTTGACACGCTATAATAGTTTAGGGAAACGTATTGCCGTCTTTACATATAAAGACGGTGTAAAAGAACGAGAAAAATTTTACAAATAACAGCAAACTCACCAACCATTCTACACAATGCAGAACCCTCAAACAAAAAATATAAATTATGAAAACCAAGTTTATTCTAATTCTGTTATTAGCAGCCTCTATTTTTCCGATAGAGGCTTCGAGCAATGACGTCAAGAAAGTGGCTATTATGCAGATTATTGACAATGAGAATAAAGTAGAATATGGTGTCAAACTGATGTTGCGTAGCTACTTGGGATTGGCTATTACCAACACACCGGGATATATTGGTCTTGAACGTGTCGATGTATCGGCTATTATGGACGAACAAGACTTCCAACGCACTGGTATGGTAAATGAAAACCAAATAAAGCAGTTGGGCGAAATGACTGGTGCCGACTATATACTTTTGGCAGAAGCAGCCATGCTCGACGCTAACAATATATTTCTGACAGCCAAAATCATCAATATTGAGAGTGCACAGATCGAAAGCACTGCCAATATACAAAGCCTTATTACCAATCAAGAGTTGGAGAATAACTGCCGTACTTTGTCCGAGAAGCTGTTTATGGTAGATATGGAAACTGGATCTGTAAATAGCGAACTAATGATTGGAGAAGACCGATATGTAGGAGAACACAAAAATGGACTACCTCACGGTCAAGGAACAATCTACTACGCCGAAAATGACATAGAAGGCAGAAAAAGTTACCAAGGTAACTGGATAAATGGCAACAAAATTGGCAAAGGTACTTTCTGTTGGACAAACGGCGATAAATACGAAGGAGATTTAAAAGATGAGGTTCCCAATGGATCTGGAACCTACTATTGGGCAAATGGCGAAAGATACGAAGGCGATTGGGTAGACGGAAAAAGACACGGCAAAGGTACTCTATACTACCCCAAAGAAGATAAACTTATCCGAAAGAGTTATCAAGGCGATTGGGTAAATAATAGCAAACATGGTAAAGGTATCATCTGCTGGACAAATGGCAATAGATACGAAGGCGACTTTGTAAAAGACAAAGTGAATGGCAACGGAACATATTATTACGCCAATGGGGATCGATACGAGGGTGACTGGTTGGATGGGACAAGACACGGAAAAGGAAATTACTATTGGTCAGACGGCAGCAGATACGAAGGTTACTGGATAAATGACAAGAAACAAGGCAAAGGAAATATATATTGGCCGGACGGAAGTAAATACGAAGGTAACTGGCTTGAAGATCAAAAGCATGGAAAAGGGACATATTACGACAGCAATGGCAATTATGAGAAACAAAAATACAAAAATGGGAAATTGCATGGCAATGTATTTATATATGTTGCCGGAATCAAAATACCAATAGCCGCCGTCCGATATATTAACGGTGCTAAGGTATATGATTCACGTGAGCAAAAAGAGAAGTCACACAACAATGGTATTTCATTTTCATTTTAAAGCGCCATTGGCCGGAACTTTAAAGAGGAATAAACATTTTAATTTGCAATAAATATCAACATACAAAACACGTATAAAGTATTAGCAACGAAGGCTATTGATTTATAAAACATACAAGTGCTAATTAAACAATGAAAACGAAATTTATTCTACTCCTACTGTTGGCAGCCTCTATTTTTCCAATTGAGGCTTTGAGCAATGAAGTTAAGAAAGTGGCTATTTTGGATATTGTAGACCGTGAAGAGAAGATTTCGTATGGCATAAAACTGATGCTTCGCAGCAATCTGGAGAATGCCATAACCAATACTCCCGGTTATGAAGGTCTTGATCGCGTAGATGTTACGTCGATAATCAACGAACAGAATTTTCAACGCACCGGTATGGTTGACGACAGTCAGATAAAGCAGTTGGGCGAAATGACCGGTGCCGACTATATACTTGTGGCCGAAGGCGCTATGATTAATAGTAACGAAATATTTCTCACTGCCAAGATTATCAACATCGAGAGCGCTCAT
>JAFUOV010000007.1 GCA_017481745.1 Bacteroidaceae bacterium | reverse complement strand
CGCAATCAACAAATTGGTGCGGTGGCGATTTTTGTGTGTTAAAATTTGCTCAACTCGCAAAAAGTCATTATCTTTGCACCCGCTAATGCAAAATAACAATTAAAAAACAAATTTCAAATGGCAACAAAAATCAGATTACAACGCCACGGTCGTAAAGACTATGCGTTCTATCAAATCGTAGTAGCCGATAGCAGGGCGCCACGTGATGGCAAATTTATTGAAAGGGTAGGTTCATATAATCCGAACACTAATCCTGCTACAATAGATTTGAATTTCGAGCGTGCTTTGTATTGGCTCAACACAGGTGCTCAACCCACCGACACAGTTCGTAACATCCTCTCTCACGAAGGCGTTTTGTTGAAAAAACACCTCTTGGGCGGTGTGAAGAAAGGTGCTTTTACCGAGGAAGTTGCTGAGCAACGTTTCCAAGCTTGGTTGGAGAACAAAAACAACGCTACATCGGCTTTGAAAAACAAAAACCGCGAGACTGCAAAAGCTGCTGCTGCTGCTCGTCTTGAGGCTGAAAAAGAGGTTAACAAAGCTATCGCTGAGCGTGTGGCTAACAAGAAAGCCGAGCTTGCTCGTGCTGCTGCCGAGGCCGCTGCAGCTGCTGCCGCAGAAGAGGCTCCCGCAGAGGAAGCTGCTGAAGCTCCCGCCGAAAATGCTGAATAATTCCCGATACTCACTGTGTCTTGATACAGCATAATTGAGTGCGCCTCACCGAGAGGTGCACTCTTTTTTATTTTACGATTGGTTATATATAATATAGGTATTATGAAAATTGATAAAAAACTCCCTCTTCTTATATTTCGTTGCGTAGCATTGGGCTTGGGTCTTGGTGTCCTCACCCTCTTGGGTATGAAACAGATTGACTCGTCAGAGGCACTTTATCTCTTGGCATTGGCTGTAACTTGCTTGGCAGCATGCAGCCTTGGAGAACATTCAAGCAAGAAAGAGCAATAACAATTGTTGCATCAGAAAGCACCGGCAAGGTGCAGCATCCATAGGCACAGCCCGTAGGTAATAAGCAGTATGGCTTGCAGTGTCCATGCCACATTCTTGCGCTCGTTGTATATCCAATAGCTCATCCATTGCGAGGCTAAAATATATACGGGAAGTGCATATACCAGAAATTGCATCATATCATTGTCAATGCCTATAATGGAGTGTCCCTTGAGGTATGCCCAAAAGAATGGGTAGCCCAATATGGGTAATGACATGATGACAAGCACTGCTACAAAGCGGCGGGGTGGGCGAGAGGTATTGGTGTTGCGATTTTCCATTGCTCTATTTATTTCGTTTGCAAAAATACAAATTTATACCATTAAAACAATTATGCACCCTGCATAGTTGCTGGGTGTTATTTCTTAATATAAAAGATGTGCTATTTCAAAAAATAGCTATACCTTTGCATATAGTTATAACACATACTAACGTACAATATCGAGAGACACTCGTAAAACTGTAATCGAGAATGTCAACTTACGTAGAAGATAACCGCAAGGTAACTACACATCGCCTCTTTGAAATGAAACAACGTGGCGAGAAAATTTCGATGCTCACCGCATACGACTATTCTATGGCTTCGATTATCGACCAAGCCGGTATGGATGTTATACTAGTGGGCGACTCGGCTTCAAATGTCATGGCGGGTAACGTTACCACATTGCCTATGACGCTCGACCAAATGATATATCATGGCAAGTCGGTTGTAAGAGGTGTTAAGCGCTCTTTGGTGGTTGTAGATATGCCTTTTGGTACATATCAAGGTAACTCAAAGGAGGCATTGGCATCGGCTGTCCGCATTATGAAAGAGACCCATGCCGATTGTATCAAGCTCGAAGGTGGCTCGGAGGTGCGTGAGAGTATCGAGCGTATCTTGTGTGCCGGTATACCTGTTATGGGACACCTCGGACTCACGCCGCAGTCAATCAATAAATTTGGAACATACGCTGTGCGTGCACGTGAAGAGGCTGAGGCTCAAAAACTTATAGAAGATGCGCACTTGCTCGAAGAGCTTGGCTGCTTTGCACTCGTATTGGAGAAAATTCCTGCCGACTTGGCTACCCGCGTAGCACAAGAACTCACAATACCTGTTATAGGTATAGGTGCCGGCGGTGGTGTAGACGGTCAGGTACTTGTTATGCACGATATGTTGGGTATCAACAAGAACTTCTCACCGCGTTTCTTGCGCCGTTATGCCGACCTCAATACCATTATTACCGAGGCTGTGCAACAATACATTCAAGATGTGAAAAGCCACGACTTCCCCAACGAGAAGGAGCAATATTAATATCGTTTGAAGATAAATAGAATGCCGTTTTGGCTATCGTATATACCAAACAGCCCGCACTCGATAGTGCGGGCTGTTTGGTTTGTTATCGGAAATTCTTATTGTTTTTTCAACAAGTCGCGAATTTCGGCAAGAAGTTTCTCTTCGTTAGAAGGCTCGGGTTCGGGAGCAGGAGTAGGCTCGGGAGCGGGCTCTTCGGCTTTCTTGCGCTCTGTAACCTTCTTGATGAGGCTGATGAACAAGAAGATAGAGAAGGCGATGATAAGGAAGTCGAAAGTTTGTTGCAAGAAGTTACCATAATTGAGGGTAACAGCAGCAGCAACTTCCTCGCCGGCTTCGTTCAGTTCGGCAGCTTTCATCACCCACTTCAAGTCTGTGAAGTTAACACCACCTACGAGCAAGCCGATAGGAGGCATGATGATGTCGTTAACAACAGAAGTAACGATTTTACCAAATGCGCCACCGATGATAACACCGACAGCCATGTCGATTACGTTGCCTCTCATGGCAAACGCTTTAAAATCACTCAAAAAACTCATAATTACATTATATTTAGTGTTATACAATTAATTTACAGCCCATTGTAAGGTCGAGTTGGCAAAACGACCGGTAAGTAATGCACAAGTTTGCATAACAATATTAAAATTCACAAAACTTGCAGCGATTTTCTCTAAAAAAATTACTATCTTTGTTGCGCAAAACTTTAAGACGTCATTGAGCCACCTGCCAAGGATGTTTGTTATACACAATAACCAAGCCTCGACAGCGACAAAGATAGTGAAATTTTGCGAAAAAATTAATAATTAACTTGCAGAAACTAACAGATTATAATAACACATTAAAATCTTAACAAAATGATTAAAGTAGGTATTAATGGCTTCGGCCGTATCGGACGCTTCGTTTTCCGTGCTGCTCAAAAAAGAAACGATATCCAAATCGTAGGTATCAACGACCTTTGCCCCGTAGATTATTTGGCATATATGCTCAAATATGACACAATGCACGGTCAATTTGACGGTACTATCGAGGCTGACGTAGAAAACAGCAAACTTATCGTTAACGGTAACGTTATCCGCGTAACAGCAGAGCGTAACCCCGCCGATTTGAAATGGAATGAGGTTGGTGCAGAGTATGTAGTTGAGTCTACAGGTCTCTTCTTGACTAAAGAAAAAGCTCAAGCCCACATCGAGGCTGGTGCTAAATATGTAGTAATGTCGGCTCCTTCTAAAGACGACACCCCCATGTTCGTTTGCGGTGTTAACGAGAAAACATACGTTAAAGGTACTCAATTCGTATCTAACGCTTCTTGTACAACTAACTGCTTGGCTCCTATCGCCAAAGTTTTGCACGACAAATTTGGTATCACTGACGGTTTGATGACTACAGTTCACTCTACTACTGCTACTCAAAAAACTGTTGACGGTCCTTCTTTGAAAGACTGGCGCGGTGGTCGTGCTGCTGCCGGCAACATTATCCCCTCTTCGACAGGTGCTGCTAAGGCTGTAGGTAAAGTTATCCCCGAGCTCAACGGTAAGCTCACTGGTATGTCTATGCGTGTCCCCACTCTCGACGTATCGGTTGTTGACTTGACTGTAAACTTGGCTAAACCCGCTTCTTACGCTGAGATTTGCGCTGCTATGAAAGAGGCTTCGGAAGGCGAATTGAAAGGTATCCTCGGTTACACTGAAGATGCTGTTGTATCGTCAGACTTCCTCGGCGACACTCGCACTTCTATCTTCGATGCTAAAGCCGGTATCGCTCTTACAGATACTTTCGTGAAAGTTGTATCTTGGTACGACAATGAGATTGGCTACTCTAACAAAGTGCTCGACCTCATCGCTCACATGGCTTCGGTTAACGCTTAATCTTTACGATAAACGTTATAAAGACAAGCCTCGCGCCGTATGGTGCGAGGCTTTTTTATTTCATGACAAGTAGGGGCGATGTGGACAAAAGTAGTTGGTAGAGCGATCTTGACGATAGGGGCGCAATCTCTTTTGTAATGTGCGAGAGGGTTGCTATATCTCTATCAGTCCATCGGGCAAGTCCATGTGTATGATGCGTTTCTCTTCGTCGATGGCACACACAAAGGTCTCTTGCACAGGAATGAGTAGCTCTTCTTTGTCGGGCGTTTCAACTACAAAAAGCACATTGATTGTACTATCGTCGATGGCTACTACTTCACCCAGCACGCCGTGGGTTATGTCGTTGATGGTGTAGCCTATAAAGTAGTCGTCGGGAGTCTCTTCCTCCTCATTCTCGATGTAGTAGCGCTTGGGGTAGAATACCTCTAAGTTGGCAAATGCGCGGGCATCGTTGTCGTTCTCAACATCGACAAGTTTTACCAAGGCAGTTGTGTCGGTCTTGAAACGATACTCCTCGATAAAGAAGGGTACAAAAATGTTGTCTATACAACACACGATGTAGGGTGACTCGGCGCGGTCAAATACATCGTCGGTAAAGGTGAGCGATAGCTCGCCTCTCACGCCGTGAGGTTTGTTAAACTGTCCTATCTTGATGAGTTCTTCTCGACGTATCATATCAGCGATTTTTACAAGCGGGTGATGCGTGCACCGATAGCATTGAGGCGGCGGTCTATCTCTTGGTATCCGCGATCAATCTGCTCGATGTTGTGGATGCGACTTGTGCCCTCGGCACTCATGGCTGCAATGAGCATGGCTACACCGGCGCGTATGTCGGGCGATACCATTTCGCAACCCTTCAGCGGGTGTTCGTGTGCCATACCTATCACTACTGCGCGGTGCGGGTCGCAAAGGATAATCTGTGCACCCATGTCAATGAGTTTGTCGACAAAGAACAAGCGGCTTTCAAACATCTTTTGGTGTATCAGAACACTGCCTTTGGCTTGCGTGGCAACGATGAGAAATACGCTGAGCAGGTCGGGCGTAAGTCCGGGCCAAGGAGCATCGGCAAATGTCATGATTGAGCCATCGAGGAAAGTCTCTATTTCGTATATGTCGTGCTCGGGTATATGCAGGTCGTCGCCAATCTGTTCTATGGTGATACCCAAGCGGCGGAAGCTGTCGGGTATGATGCCCAGATTGTTGACCGAAGCGTTTTTGATAGTGATGTCGGAGCCTGTCATGGCTGCCAATCCTATGAAAGAGCCTACCTCAATCATGTCGGGAAGTATGGTGTGTGTGCATCCGCCCAGCGAGTCTACACCATGAATGGTGAGCAGGTTCGAGCCGATGCCCTCTATCTTGGCGCCCATGCTGTTGAGCATGCGCGATAGTTGTTGCAGATAGGGCTCGCAAGCAGCATTGTATATGGTAGTAGTGCCTTTGGCAAGTACGGCAGCCATCACAATGTTGGCAGTACCTGTTACCGATGCCTCGTCGAGCAACATATATGTGCCTTTGAGTTGGTCGGCTTTTATTTCATACACTCCCTTTTCCATGTCGATAGAGAGTGAAGCACCCAACTTCTGTATACCGAGGAAGTGAGTGTCCAATCGGCGACGACCTATCTTGTCGCCTCCGGGCTTGGGCATGCGAGCATATCCATATCGGGCTACCAACGGACCTAACATCATCACCGAGCCTCGCAAGGCTGTGCATTTGGCAAGGAACTCGTCGCCGTGCAGATAGTCCATGTTGAGGTTGGCAGCACAAAACGTGTATGTGTCAACGGCATCGTGGGTTACCTCAACACCCATATCGCGTAGCAGCTGAATGAGGTTGTTGATGTCGCGTATATTGGGGACGTTTTTTATAGTTACGGGCTCGGCAGTGAGCAGTGTGGCACAAATGATTTGCAGAGCTTCATTCTTTGCGCCTTGCGGTGTCAAATCTCCATGTAGGCGATGACCGCCCTCTACGATAAACGATGCCATAGTTGTTGGTGTGTTAAGTATGGTATTGTGATGTAGTTATTTTTTCTTTTTCTTCTTGTTGTTTTGTTTTTGCTGCGGTTGAGTGTTGTTCTCTTTAAGCTCTTTTGCCCGCATCAAAGGGGTGTTGATGTGTATAGTGCCATGAGTATAATCGCGCACATCTTGCCATATCTTTTCGTCCTCGACGTTGTCTTTGTTCCATGTCAGGTACGAGCGTTTCATGTAGTTGGCAAGCATATTCACCAACACCTCTCGCTCCTCGCTCTCCGACATCATTTGAGCCTTTTGCATCATCTGCTCGGTGAGCTTGCCATAGTGGCGATAGCGTATGTTGTATGTGCTGTATGGAACGCGCTCGGGTAGGGTGTCGAGGTTCTCTTTGCGAATGATTTCGCAAGGATAGTCTATATCGAGTTTAAAGTCGGACATGATGGCAAGGTGGTCCCACAATTTGTGCTTGAAGTCGTCGATGTCGCGCAGGTGCGGAAACAAGTTGCCCATTATGTTGATAATGGTGTGTGCGCAACGAGTGCGTTCCTCGCGATCTTCGATGGTGAGGCAGTGGTCGACCATCTGTTGCACATTGCGCCCATACTCGGGCAATACCAATTGTTTTTGTTGCGAATTATACTCTAACATACAATATGTTCTATATTCTTAAAAAACTTTGTTCTTGGGAGTTGTGGCTACAAACTCTTTCAGGTAGAAGGGTTCGTAGTATGCCACATCGCTAAATTCGTTGTGGGCAAAGGCGCGCTCGGCAAGAGCCAGCATGTTGCTTGCCAACGGATATACACCCTCAACGAAAATAGCATTGGGATGGTTTATTACCTCACGACATTTGTCGGCACCATTACCGCAGAAGATGACTTTGTGTTGCGATAATATGTCGGCAAAGGTATTCTCGTCGACCACGTATGCACCTACGGGCATGACGGGGTTGAGGCATTCGTCGTATACGGCTGCATATACCTCCATGCGACGAGCATCTATCATAGGGCATATCCATGCACCGTCTTCGATGTCTACACGAAACATGGCTGTGCAGCACAATAGCTCGAGTGTGCTGACGGCTATCAATGGCAGGTTCATGCCAAAGCATAAGCCTTTTGCCTCGGAAACACCGATGCGCAGACCGGTGTATGAGCCGGGACCGCCACTGACGGCTATGGCATGAAGTTCTATGTTGTTTTGGCGGGCAAATGCGATGACCTCCTCGACGAAGCCTCCCAACAGCGCTGCGTGTGATGGACCATCGAAGTCTTGTCGATGAAATTTTACCACGCCATCGGTCGAGAGGGCTACCGAGCATACCTCGGTCGAGGTCTCTATATGTAATATATTGGGCATATAATACTCATTTTACAATATGATGCACAAAAATAACTCTTTTTTTGCAATTTATGGACGGTTTAAGCGCGAAATAAATTAATTTTGCACAAACATTTCAAAAGACTATGATACAATCCATGACAGGATTTGGCAAAGGTATTGCCGAATTATCCAATAAGAAAATAATTGTTGAGGTTAAATCTCTCAATAGCAAGCAACTCGACTTGTCGACACGTGTACCATCGCTCTATCGTGAGAAGGAGATGGAGATACGTAGCGAAGTGGCTCGAAGATTGGAACGTGGTAAGGTGGAACTTACTATTCGTACCGAAAATATCTCTACCGAGACATCGGCACGTATCAACGTGAATGCTATGCGTAACTACCATGCGCAGATAGTCGAGGCTGCTGCAGCCACCGGTATTGATGTGCCGCAAGATTGGTTCTCGGTGTTGATGCGCATGCCCGAGATACTTGTAACCGAGAGCGCCGAGCTGCCCGAGGATGAAGCTGTGGCATTGATGCAGGCTGTCAGTCAAGCACTCGACCAATTGGTGGAGTTTCGCTTGCACGAGGGTAAGGGCTTGCAAGAGATGTTTACCCGCAAGTTGGAGAATATTGCCGCGTTGCTCAAGGAGGTAGAGCCTTATGAACAAGAGCGTGTAGAGAAGATAAGAACCCGCATCGTTGAGAGCTTGTCGAAAATCAAAGAGATTGATTATGACAAGAACCGTTTGGAGCAGGAGATGATATATTACATCGAAAAACTCGATGTAAATGAGGAGAAGCATCGTCTTGCCGACCACTTGCGTTACTTTGCCGAAACCATGGAGAATGGCAGCGGACAAGGCAAGAAGTTGGGCTTCATTGCTCAAGAGATGGGACGTGAGATAAATACTCTCGGTTCAAAATCGAACCATGCCGAGATGCAACGTATCGTTGTGCGCATGAAAGACGAGTTGGAGCAAATTAAGGAGCAAGTACTCAATATCATGTAAATTGTAGTACGTATGGCAAACAGAGGCAAACTTATTATATTCTCGGCACCGTCGGGCTCGGGTAAATCGACCCTTATCGCCTATCTAATGCAACAAGGATTGCCCTTGTCGTTCTCGGTATCGGCAACAAGTAGAGCACCACGTGGTACAGAGCAACATGGCAAGGAGTACTATTTCCTCTCGGAAGATGAGTTTCGCAGTCGTATTGCTGCCGATGACTTCTTGGAGTATGAAGAGGTGTATCCCGGTAAATTCTATGGAACACTGAAGAGTGAAGTGGAGCGATTGCGCAATGCCGGTCGCCATGTCATCTTTGATGTCGATGTAGTAGGTGGTGTCAACATCAAGCAATTCTATCAAGACGAGGCTATGTCGGTATTTATACAACCCCCATCGGTCGAGGTTTTGCGTGAACGTCTGGTAGGACGTGCTACCGATGCGCCCGAAGTGATTGCTACCCGCGTGGCAAAGGCCGAACAGGAGCTTACTTATGCACCCAAGTTCGACAAGATTGTTGTGAATGATGTCTTGGAAGAGGCTCAAAAACAAGTGCTTGCGTTGGTCGAGGAGTTTATCAATCGTTAATAGGTTATGAAGGTAGGTCTCTTTTCGGGCTCGTTCAATCCCATACACATGGGACACCTTATCTTGGCAAGCTACTGTGTAGAGTATGGTGGCTTTGACGAGGTGTGGTTGTCGGTATCGCCTCACAATCCTTTGCGAGAGCGTGTAGCTGCCGACGACGATGCGCACCGTTGCGCCATGGTGCAGACAGCCGTCAGCGAGATACCTCGGGTCAAGTATTGCGACATAGAATTTTCGCTACCGCAGCCATCATACACCATTGCTACGCTTGAGGCATTGCGCCGACAATATCCCGAGCACGAATTTACCCTCATTATCGGTGCCGATAATTGGAAAATATTTGACAGCTGGTATGAGTGGCAACGCATTATCGACGAATATAGAGTGTGTATATATCCGCGTGCCGGATATGAAATAGAGCCCGATACACTGCCCGAGCGTGTGAGCTATGTACCGGCTCCTCTTGTAGAGCTGTCGTCTACTTGGGTGCGAGAAGGGGTAGCTGCCGGAAAAGATATGACAGCATTCTTGCCTCATGGCGTATATAGTTATATTGTAAAGAACAATCTTTATAAGCAGAAATGATGAATCAACAAGTATATTCAAAAGATATAGTAGAGTTTGTTACCGTAGGAGTCGAGTTCTGTTCGCTTGTAGAGCGTGCAGCAGAAGCCGAGCGTAAAGATTTTGTTACCAAATTGGTGCGTATCCTTCCTTTGCTTTATATCAAGGCTACGTTGCTTCCGGCAGAGGAGAATGACGATATGGATAGCTTGGAAAATTATGTAACCGAGGAGCAATACGAATATCTGCGCGAAATAATGGCAAAACTGCTGGGCGAGGGCGATGACTATCTCGAGGTGTTTGAGCCCGATATGGCTTATAGCGAGACTCCGCTTGCAGCATCGGTATCGGAGAGCCTTGCCGACATATATCAAGATATTCGCGACCTGCTCGAAATATATCGCATAGGTAATGAGGAGTTGTCGCAAATGGCAATAGCCCGTTGCCGCAATAACTTTGTTACATATTGGGGACAGAAGTTGGTCAATGTGATGCGCCCCTTGCACGCTATTGCATTCAATCAAGACGAGTGTAACGAGCATGACGAGGAGGATGAACATTGCTGTCATGACGAACATTGCCATTGCCACGATGAATAATAACAAATCAAATAGTGCAGTAATGACATCACCCGCGGGCATAACTATCGACAAAGAGACAATCAACCGATTGCCTATCGAAAGTTTTGCAGGTCGTATTCATGTCATAGAGAGTGTAGATGCTGCCAAGCAGGCTATTGAGAAACTGCACAATCATACTTTGTTGGGGCTTGATACCGAGACAAAACCATCGTTTCGCAAAGGACGAACCAATAAAGTTTCTTTGGTGCAACTCTCTACCGATACCGATTGTTATCTGTTTCGTATCAACAAGATAGGCTTTATAGACGAGTTGCGCAACTTGATGATCGACCGCAGCATAACCAAGATAGGGCTATCGTTGCACGACGACTTTAAGGTGTTGCATAAGATAGACGATTTCGAGCCTCACAACTATATCGACTTACAGAATATTGTGAAGCAGTATGGCATACAAGATATGAGTTTGCAGAAGATATATGCCATTGTTTTTGGTAAGAAAATATCCAAGTCGCAACGTCTGTCCAATTGGGAGGCACCAACGCTCTCTGTGCCGCAACAATACTATGCTGCCCTCGATGCGTGGGCGTGTCTGCGCATATATCAAACCTTGCTAGAGGGCGCTCCTTTTTATTATACAGCACCGGTCGAGGACGGTGAAAATATAAATAATGTAATATGAAACGTATCAGAAAATCGGTTTTTATACCATCATTATTGCTCATCTATCTGGCAATAATGGCATATATGGGTCGAGATAAACTCTTGGCTGGTAATTACTTGGAATATTTTGGTATCTTGATTGTTACACTGCTGTGTATCACAATACTGTTCTTTACAATGCGCAAGCAAGAGCAGATAAGAGATCGCAAGCAGCGTGAGCTCGAAGAGAAAGAGCACGACACCCCGAAACCCGAGGAAGAAAAAGAGACCGATAAATAACCCTGCTATACATATTGTCATACGGTCGAGGTGGCAGCCGGCGCATCCGAGGCGTTTTTCTGCCATTTTGTCCGAAATGCTGTCTTTGCCACTTTGGCACGGATTTGGTAATATTATGGATGTGCCACACGCAAGGCATGAATATAAAAAGTATTAATAAATAAAATATATCACAACAATGAACATTAAACCGTTGGCAGATAGAGTATTGGTATTGCCTGCTCCTGCCGAAGAAAGAACAATCGGTGGTATCATCATCCCCGATTCAGCCAAAGAAAAACCCCTTAAAGGTACTGTAGTAGCTGTTGGTAACGGCACAAAAGACGAAGAGATGGTGGTTAAGCCCAACGATACTGTGCTCTATGGCAAATATGCCGGAACAGAATTGGAGTTGGAAGGCGAGAAATACCTCATCATGCGTCAATCTGATATTTTAGCTATTATCTAATTGTTTGTAAAACATAAACATATATAACTATGGCAAAAGAGATAAAATTCAATACACAAGCTCGTGAAGAGTTGCGTGCCGGTGTTGATGCCTTGGCAGATGCTGTGAAAGTAACACTCGGTCCTAAAGGTCGCAATGTTATTATTGAGAAAAAATTTGGTGCTCCTCACATCACAAAAGATGGTGTAACAGTAGCCAAAGAGATAGAACTCGAAGACCCCTTCCAAAACATGGGTGCTCAACTCGTGAAAGAGGTGGCTTCTAAAACAGGCGACGATGCCGGTGATGGTACTACAACTGCTACCGTATTGGCTCAAGCTATTGTAAACGTAGGTCTTAAAAACGTTACTGCCGGTGCCAATCCTATGGATTTGAAACGTGGTATCGACAAGGCTGTTGCCAAGGTTGTTGAGGGTATACGTGCGCAAGCACAAGAGGTAGGCGACGACTTCGGTAAAATAGAGTCGGTAGCTCGCATCTCTGCCAACAACGACGAGGAGATAGGTCAACTCATTGCCGAGGCTATGCGCAAGGTGAAAAAAGATGGCGTTATCACCGTTGAAGAGGCTAAGGGTACCGATACTACCGTTGAGGTTGTTGAAGGTATGCAATTTGATCGTGGCTACATCTCGCCCTATTTCGTAACCAATACCGAGAAGATGGAGTGCGAAATGGAAAATCCCTACATCCTCATCTACGACAAGAAAATCTCTACACTCAAAGATATGCTCCCCATCCTCGAGGCTTCGGCTCAAAGTGGTCGTCCCTTGCTCATCATTGCCGAGGATGTCGACAGCGAGGCGCTTGCTACATTGGTAGTAAACCGCTTGCGCGGTTCGTTGAAAATCTGTGCTGTGAAAGCTCCCGGATTTGGCGACCGTCGTAAAGAGATGCTCGAAGATATTGCCGTACTCACCGGCGGTATCGTTGTATCGGAAGAGAAGGGTATGCGCCTCGACGGTGCTACTGTAGAGATGTTGGGTCGCGCAGAGAAGATTACAGTAAACAAAGACAATACTGTGATTGTAAACGGCTTGGGTAGCAAAGAGTCTATCGAAGTGCGTGTGGCTCAAATCAAGGCTCAAATCGAAACTACTACCAGCGACTACGATCGTGAGAAATTGCAAGAACGTCTTGCCAAGTTGGCAGGTGGTGTAGCTGTTCTCTATATCGGTGCAGCATCGGAGGTTGAGATGAAAGAGAAGAAAGACCGCGTTGATGATGCTCTCAGTGCAACACGCGCAGCTATCGCCGAAGGTATTGTCCCCGGTGGTGGTGTGGCTTACATTCGTTGCATCGAGGCTCTCGAAGGCTTGAAGGGTGTTAACGATGACGAGACAACCGGTATCGAGATTGTACGTCGCGCTATCGAAGCTCCCATGCGCCAAATCATGGCTAATGCCGGTCTTGAGGGTGCTGTAATCCTTCAAAAGATACGCGAAGGCGAGGGCGACTTTGGTTTCAATGCTCGCACAGGCAACTATGAGAACTTCTTTGAGGCAGGCGTTATCGACCCCGCCAAGGTTACTCGTGTAGCACTTGAAAATGCTGCAAGCATTGCCGGTATGTTCCTCACTACCGAGTGTGTTATTGCCGACAAGAAAGAAGAAAATGCACCTGCTATGCCCGCTCCCGGTATGGGTGGCATGGGCGGCATGATGTAATCTTGTCTTGACATTATAATCGAGAGTGCGTTCCTTGTCGAAGGGGCGCACTTTTTTATGCACTCTTTTGCATGGCAATGCAAAGTTTCTCGTGCGTAATTCCTTGATATTACACGAAAAAACTCTACCTTTGCCACATATATAATTTATGGTTATGGTAAAGCATATTCCCAATACGATAACAAGCCTCAACCTGCTTTCGGGTTGTGTGGCTGTAATCTCGGCATTGTCGGGCAATTTTATGGCTGTGGTAGTGTGTGTGGCATTATCGGCAGTATTCGATTTCTGCGATGGTTTGGCAGCCCGATTGCTCAAGGCATACTCGCCTATGGGTAAAGAACTCGATTCGCTTGCCGATTTGGTGAGCTTCGGTCTTGCCCCGGCTCTTATGGTATATCATTTATTGCAAACCTCGCTTCCGCAAGAGTGGGGGGCGGTGGCATATGTAGCCTTGCTCATACCTGTTTTTGCTGCCTTGCGTTTGGCAAAATTCAATATAGACGATACTCAGGCAACAACCTTCAAAGGGTTGGCTGTTCCTGCCAATGCATTGTGGTGGTTGGGCGCTTGCGACCTGTATATCAATCAATCGCACACCGAGGCGGGCTTGATACTCTTTGTGGCTTCAATACCACTATTTGCCTTCTTGATGGTGTGTCGCCTGCCTATGTTCTCGTTGAAGTTTGCCGGATTGGGTTGGCATGGCAATGAGGTGCGATATGTGTTTCTTGCAGCTTCGGTGGTATTATTGATATGGCAAGGCATAGCCGGTTTTGCTGCCGTTATAGGGTTGTATATTTTACTTTCATTGTTGACATATAACAAACAAAAAATTGCGACAAAATAGCATTATTCGCCTCTGTCGGATGACAATTTTGCATCTGTAAAGTTTTGGAACGGATTTTGAACTATATGAGTTGCGTACTTAAAAACAAATAAAATGGGATGTTTATTTAAAAGTTTCGGTATTATAATATTATTCGTATTGTTATTGCCTGTAATACTCATGTTGTCGTTTTTCGGACGTAACAGAAATAACACTGTGCACCGTCGTGAGCAGAACGATGACACGATAAATCATACCGAAAAGGAGCAAGATACATCGACAGTTCACCCCGATAAACCTATAGACCAAAGTACGGTTGAATATATAGACTTTGAAGAGGTGAAAGATAATGATGTAAACAAGTAAACAAGAGGAAAATATTATGCGCGTGATTGGTGAAAATTTATTACCTTTGCGCTCATTCCTAAAAATATTTGTACGATGACCGATACAGTAGCACAATTTGAACACGTAATAAGCATATGCCGCGAGTTATATGCCAAGAAATTAAAGGATTACGGTCCTGCATGGCGTATATTACGTGCAACGTCGCTTACCGACCAGATTTTTATCAAAGCCAATCGTATTCGCTCTATCGAGACGAAGGGCGAGAGTCGTATCAATGAGGGTGTTCGTTCCGAACTTATCGGTATCGTTAATTATGGTATTATAGGTCTTATACAACTTGAGCTGGGTTATGCCGAGCGCGAGGATATTACAATAGAGCAAGCGCTCGAATTGTACGATCGCTTTATGACTCAAACCAAGACACTGATGTATGCCAAAAATCATGACTATGACGAGGCTTGGCGCTTGATGCGTCCTACATCTTACACCGACTTGATACTATCTAAAATACATCGTACAAAGCAGATAGAAGATAACCAAGGTGCAACACTCGTATCGGAAGGCATTGATGCCAACTATATGGATATGGTCAATTATGCACTCTTTGGGCTTATCAGAATAGAATATGGCGAATAAGGATACGCAACATAGCAAGCCTGTAGAATTGACAGCTACGCCGACAACTACTCCTATCAATAAGTGGTTGTCGGTAGCTGTTATATTGGTGCGCATTGTTGTAGGTCTTACTTTTATATTCTCGGGATTGGTAAAACTCATCGACCCGGTGGGCACGATGTACAAGATAGAAGACTATCTGGCGGTGATGAATATGGCTTCATTACAGCCTGTCGCACTTGTAGCATCGGTTGCGCTGTCGCTCGCCGAGTTTATTCTGGGCATAGACACCTTGCTCGGTTCATATCTGCGTACAACCCCCAAGTTGTTGCTTGCCTTTATGGTGGTGATGACACCGCTCACGCTCTATCTGGCTATTGCCAACCCCATACCCGATTGCGGCTGTTTTGGCGATGCCGTTGTGCTGACCAATTGGCAGACGTTTGCCAAAAACGTGGTTTTGTTGCTGCTTGTATTGTTCTTGTGTAAGTATTATACCCGAGCCAAGTCGGTATTTCATCGTGAAGTACAAGCGCTCACAGTGATATGGGGTATTATATATGCCGCTTTTGTAGTGTGGTTTGCACTCACATATATGCCCATACTCGACTTCCGTCCCTTCAAGCTCGAAACCAATATTCTGGCAGCCTATCAAGGAGAGGGGATGACAGAAGTAGAATATGAGTTTGTGTACGAAAAAGATGGCAAGCGTCAATCTTTTACGCTCGACAATCTGCCCGATGAAACAGAAGGATGGCAGTTTGTAGAACGACTTCCCCTTGCAGGTGCCGATATAGCCGACGATACCTCGCTTATCGACCACTTTGTGATATACGATGGCAACGAAGATGTAACAGAAGAAATTCTCGAGCAAGAGGGCTATCTCTTCTTGATGTTCTCGCCCGACCTTACCAAGGCCGATGACGACGATGTGCACAAGATACACGAGTTGTACGACTATTGTCTGTTGTATAACTATCCCTTCTACGCCATTACCTCGTCGTCGCCAAGTGAGATTGACGAGTGGCTGCACAATACCGGCGGAGAATATTCGTTCCTCTTTATGGATAAAACATCAATCGTAACGATAGCACGCAACAATCCTTATGTGCTCATTATGAAAGATGGCATAATATACCACAAATATCCTATCAAACAATTGCCCGGCGAAGAACTTTTAGACCGCCCGTTTGAGCAGATAGAGTATCATGGCGCACCGGCGCGTTATAATGAAAAAATGCGTATTGCGTTCCTTGTGGTAGCGTTGGTAGTGCCTATATTGCTGCTATACCTTACTGAGCGCGTGGCACTCTTTTTCTTGCGGAGTTTCCGTCGCGCAAGAGAACGTCGCAAACAACTTGAAGAAGAAACAAATAACAATATAATCAATAACTAAAAAATTTTTAAGGTATGAGAAAAAACATTGTTGCAGGAAACTGGAAAATGAACACAACCCTTCAAGAGGGTGTTGCGTTGGCAAAAGAGATTAAAGACGCTCTCAACGGCGTAGAGACAAAATGTGATGTAGTGATAGCTACTCCCTTTACCCACTTGGTATCGGTTGCTGCTGCTGTTGAAGGCTCGATAATAGGCGTAGGTGCAGAGAACTGTGCCGACAAGAGCGAAGGCGCATTCACCGGCGAGGTATCTGCCAAGATGGTAGCATCGACAGGTGTTAAATATGTAATTTTGGGTCACTCGGAGCGTCGTGCCTACTATCACGAAACTACCGAAATCTTGAAAGAAAAAGTTCTCTTGGCTCTCGAAAACAACCTTACTCCCATCTTCTGCGTAGGTGAGGTATTGTCGGAGCGTGAGGCTGGCGAGCACTTCAATGTTGTTGCTGCTCAAGTAAAAGAGTCTCTCTTCAACCTCACTGCCGAAGAGTTCTCTAAAGTTGTTATCGCTTACGAGCCTGTTTGGGCTATCGGTACAGGCAAAACTGCTACTGCCGATCAAGCACAAGAGATACACGCCTTTATCCGTCAAACTATCGCCGAGAAGTATGGCAACGAAGTAGCCGACAATACTTCTATCCTCTATGGTGGTAGCTGCAAGCCCTCTAACGCCGGCGAATTGTTTGCTAAACCCGACGTAGACGGTGGTCTTATCGGTGGCGCTGCACTCAAGGCAGATTCGTTCATGGGCATTATTACTGCTTTTTAATAAAAATAGATGACCTTATAAGTCTGCAAGAATAAGAAAAATGCTTATTTTTGCAGACTTTATTATTTATATGAGAGGAGTTATGCCAAAAATGTACAAAAATCTGCTTCTGGTTGTATTGTCTGTATTGACGGGTACACCATTGATGTATGCTCAAGTGCATGCCATACAAGCTACTGCAACCGACACATCAATAGTGCAATATCTCGAGCGTAGTAATACGGGCGGTTTGGTGCAGATAACACAGCCTGCCGAGCTGGCTCGTCGAGTGGCTCGTATGGGCGAGGGCGGAGTGCAGACTTCGGTCAAAGTGCCCATATATCGCATACAACTCTTTTCGTCAAATCATAGCAATGCCAAGGCACAAGCCGAGAAGTTGGCGCAAGAGGTGAAGAAGCAATTTCCCGACTTGACAGCCAATGTGAGCTATGTTTCGCCGTTCTGGCGCCTTCGCGTGGGCGAATATCGCACCTACGAAGAGGCGAATGCAATGCAATATCTTATTAAAAATAAGTTCCCCGATTTTGAGCGTGGTATGCTCATAATACGCGAGCGTGTCAATGTGCAAGTTCGCGACTATTCAAATGATTGATTGGTACTATGGAATACAAGAACGACACACTTCTCGACGAGAAAACCCTCGAACAACTCGAATACCATTACCGTAGTATTCTTGCGCTATTGGGCGAAGACCCCGACCGCGAAGGCTTGAAAAAGACCCCTCGCCGTGCAGCAAAGGCTATGTGCTACCTTACACATGGCTATCGCAAGAGCGACGATGATGTTATAAAGTCGGCAATATTCGAGTATGCCGGTTCGCAGATTATCATTGTTCGTGATATAGAGTTCTATTCGATGTGCGAGCATCATATTCTGCCTTTCTTTGGCAAGGTGCATATAGGCTATGTGCCCAATGGCAGTATGGTGGGATTGAGCAAGATAGCTCGTCTTGTAGAGGTCTTTGCACGTCGCTTGCAGGTACAAGAGCGCCTCACCAAAGAGATTTGTGATAGCTTGTTTAAAACCCTCTCTACGCATGGCGTTATCGTGATGATTGAGGGACAACACCTATGTATGCAGATGCGTGGCATAGAGAAACAAGGTGCTGTAACAACAACACTCGAATATACCGGTTGTTTTGCCGATGAGGCGAAAAGAGCCGAGTTCTTGCGTTTGTTGAATAGATAAACAGTCGTTGTAAGGCTTTCATTCACAAACGATAAGAAAATACACATAAAAAAGTTTGAAAAAAAGTGCTTCGCATATTTGCTCAAACCGAAAATATGTCTTATCTTTGCAACCGCAATCGCGAAAGTAGCTCAGTTGGTAGAGCATAACCTTGCCAAGGTTAGGGTCGCGGGTTCGAGTCCCGTCTTTCGCTCAACTTACTCAAGAGAGAGTGGGCGACTAAAATTGAAAATTTATTGCGAAAGTAGCTCAGTTGGTAGAGCATAACCTTGCCAAGGTTAGGGTCGCGGGTTCGAGTCCCGTCTTTCGCTCTCACTATGTGAGCGACGCGAGTATCAAAGCCCAAGTGGCGGAATTGGTAGACGCGCTAGTTTCAGGTTCTAGTGATTGAAAGGTCGTGCAGGTTCGAGTCCTGTTTTGGGCACTCAGCCTACCGCAACATAGTGAAAAATGATACTTGTCCGGGTGGTGGAATTGGTAGACACGCTACTTTGAGGGGGTAGTGGGCGTAGGCCTGTGTGAGTTCGAATCTCATCTCGGACACAATAGAAAAAGGAAATTGCAATAGCAGTTTCCTTTTTTTTATTTCTCTAACGCTGCGTTTTGTGGCGCTTTCTCGGGTGGCTATATAAAATCTTGAGCTTATTGTTTGTCGGTGTGGCTGTTAAATCGTAGCACCCATTTGTAGCCTTCGCTTGTCTTGTTGACAATGATGGTGTCGGCTTCTTGTGCTATTGCGGGAAGATGCTGTGTGATGCTTTGGGGCAGTATGCCGGTTGCGGTGTCGCAGGAGGCTATATAGAGCGATGCCTGATTGTCCCGCGGTATGTTTATGCATTTGCCTTGTTGTATCTCGGCGATGTAACTCTTTAACTCCTTGTAGGAGTGTGCGGCATACATTGTGCTGTCGCCTACAGCTATCCAATAGTTGCTATGCGATATGAATGACTTGGGTATCCAGCGAGTGGCGGTTGTGCTGTCGGTGCGATAGCCATAACGTGTGTAAACAGAATACAATTCTTGCAGCAATTTGCGACGGTCGGTTATGCGTGCGGTGTATATATCGACAAGTGTGTCGGGGTTTTCGATTGAAGGTTTGTATATCAGTGTGGCTGTTGGCGCAAGGTGCTTATTTATAGTGGTTTGCATCTGGATAAATCCCTTTGCCGATGTCGAAATTACGGTGGTGTCGATGGGTGCTGCTTCCGATAGAGTTGCGATGTCGCACTGCTTGGTTGTAAAGTGTAATTCGTTCTGATCTGTCGTTGAGTATAGTCTGCAATATTTGTAATCGTTGTTGTTGTATATCAATCGGTTGTATGCAATATTATGTTGGCTTTCTATATATGTGCAAAAGTTGTTGCTATCGGGTATGTGCATTACCAACTTTTCGCTATAACTGATACCCATCACGCCGTCGTTGTAGAATAGGTGTAAAAAACGGTTGTAGAGTGTCGAGAAGTGCAGTATTGTGCCATGTTCCAATTTCTCTTTGATAGGGGTGTAGCCATTGCATAGGCTGTCGGTTATGTAGGTTGCTATTTGCTCTCTCTCGTGGTCGCGTATAGCGCACCATATTGCAGCGTTATCGTCGGGGTATTGGGCGATATATAGCGGCTGGCAGCTATCGGTGCTGCGGCTTTTTAATATATCCTTGTGGGGTAGTGATGCGGGGTTGAGTAGGGGTAGGCAGTTCCATGCCAACTTGTGGTGATTGCCTATTATGTAGACGTATGCCTCTTGTGGCGAGGCGATATATTGATAGGGCTTGCAGTTGTTGTAAATTTCGTTGGCTTGTCGTTGCTGAGAAACATAGTGAAGGCAGCCTGCGGTGATAGCTGCAAGCAGGATTACGGCAATCGTAATGTGGTATATTATAGCGCGTTTGCTCAACATGACACAAAGTTAGTAAAATTTTACATTAACGCTATGTAGTGTAAAAAAAAATATCTATATTTGTGTGTTTAAGCAATGCCCTCTCGGGGCGTTCTGAACATGGATAGAAAAATAAAAAAAACAAAAAATATACAACTATGAAATTCATCGTATCAAGTACAGCGCTGCTTTCGCATCTGCAAATTATCAGCCGTGTCATCAACTCGAAAAACTCGATGGCAATCCTTGAAAATTTCCTTTTTGAATTGAAAGGTAACAACCTTGTTGTAACGGCATCAGACCAAGAAACAACCATGACAACCACAATCGAAGTGATTGAGGCAGAGGGTGAGGGTTGTTTTGCAGTATCGGCAAAGATTTTGCTCGACCCCTTGAAGGAGTTGCCCGAGCAACCTCTCGCATTTGAAATCAATGATGATAACTTGGAAATATTCATCAACTACCAAAACGGACACTTCAACTTGATGGGTGTTAACGGTAGCGAATATCCCCAAGCACGTCCTTTGAGTGAAGCTGCTGCAACCGTTACAATGCCCGCCGAGCGCTTGCTCAAAGGTATTGCATACACTCTTTTTGCTACAGCCGACGATACCTATCGTCCTATCATGAACGGTATCAACTTCGATATCTTCCCCGACAATGTAGCATTTGTGGCATCCGACATTCATAAATTGGTGCGCTTCCGCGACCTCTCTATCCAATCGGGTATTCGTGCATCGTTTATCTTGCCCAAGAAGCCTGCTACTTTGCTCAAAGCCATACTTCCCAAGGAGAGTGGCGATGTAACAGTGCTCTTCGACGAAAAGAGTGCACGCTTCACTCTTTCCAATTTTGTACTTACTTGTCGTCTTATCGAGGGTAACTATCCCAACTACAACTCGGTTATACCTCAAAACAGTCCCAATGTGCTCACTATCGACCGCGCACTCTTTGTCAACGTGTTGCGTCGTGTATCGGTATTCTCCGACCAAGCTCTCGGCTTGATTGAGTTGGCTTTTGACGACCACCACATGGTAGTATCTACACAAAATATCGACTACTCAATCTCGGCTACCGAGACTGTCGATTGCAACTACGCAGGTACTCCCTTCACTATTGGTTTCAACGCACCCAAGCTCATTGAGGTATTCAATACAATCCAATCGGACGAAGTAACAGTGGCTCTCTCTGATGCAAGTCGTGCAGGTGTTATCTGCCCGCTCGAGAACGATGAGAACGAAGAGTTGCTTATGTTGCTCATGCCCATGTTGCTCAACAAGTAATATTGCATCTGATGGAACTTAAACTCGAAAAACCAATCGTATTTTTCGACCTCGAAACAACGGGTACCAATATTATTGATGACCACATTGTAGAGTTGTCGTATATAAAAGTCTATCCCGATGGTCGAGAGGAGAGCAAAACCTTGCGCATCAATCCGGGCAGACATATCCCTGCCGAGGCAACAGCCGTACACCACATCAGTGATGCCGATGTTGCCAATGCTCCTACGTTTGAGCAAGTAGCCAAGGATATAGCTCTTGTCTTTACCGACGTAGATATAGCCGGTTTTAACAGCAATCGTTTCGATGTCCCCTTGTTGGTTGAAGAGTTGTTGCGAGTAGGTGTAAATGTTGATTTGACAAAATGTCGTTTTGTTGATGTGCAAACCATCTTTCACAAGATGGAGCAACGCACCTTGTCGGCTGCATATCAATTCTATTGTGGCAAAGAACTCGATGGAGCACACTCTGCCAATGCCGATACGCGAGCTACATACGAGGTGCTCATGGCTCAGCTCGATCGTTATGACGTATTGCAGAACAACATAGAGTTCTTGTCGAAGTTTTCGACACAAAACCGCAATGTCGATTTTGCAGGGCGCATCATATACAACGACAAGGATGTCGAGATATTCAACTTCGGCAAGTATAAAGGTATGCCTGTTGCCGAGGTGATGGCACGCGACTCGGGATATTACAGCTGGATTATGCAAGGCGATTTCCCCTTGAATACCAAGAATGTGATAACACGCTTGCGCTTGCGTGGTCTTAACTCCAATACAAACAAATAGCCTATGTCTTTAAAAGGTAAACATATCGTTTTGGGCATAACAGGAAGTATAGCAGCCTATAAGGCTGCCTACTTGCTGCGAGCCTTCGTTAAGAAAGGTGCCGAAGTACAAGTGGTCATTACACCTGCCGGTAAAGAGTTTATCACTCCTGTTACACTCTCGGCATTGAGCGGAATGCCTGTTGTCAGTGAGTTTTTTACCGCCAACGATGGTACTTGGCATAGCCATGTCGACTTGGGTATATGGGCAGATGCTATGGTGATAGCGCCGGCTACTGCATCGTCGATAGGTAAAATGGCTCATGGCATTGCCGATAATATGCTCATTACCACATATCTGTCGAGCAAAGCTCCTGTCTTTGTCGCTCCGGCTATGGACTTGGATATGTTTGCACACCCCACTACGCAGCACAATCTCGACTTGTTGCGTTCTTATGGCAATCACATCATAGAACCCACCTCGGGCGAGTTGGCAAGTCATCTCGAAGGTAAGGGTCGTATGGAAGAACCCGACCGCATTGTAGAGATTATAGAACAGTTTTTTGCCGCGCAACAGACGTTGGCAAAAAAAAAAGTGATGATAACTGCCGGTCCGACGTATGAAAAACTCGATCCTGTACGTTTTATAGGTAACTACTCATCGGGAAAGATGGGTTTTGCCATTGCCGAGCAGTGCGCTCGTGCAGGTGCCGAGGTTACACTCATTGCCGGTCCGGTATCGCTCAAGACTACACATCCTGCCATCAAACGCATAGATGTAGAGAGTGCCGACCAAATGTATGATGCTGCGGTGGCTGCCTTTGCACAGAGCGATGCCGCTATTATGTGTGCTGCCGTTGCCGATTACAAGCCGGCAACTTGTTGCGACCGTAAGATGAAGCGCTCGGCAGACGACCTTACCTTGCAGTTGGTGCCCAATCGTGATATTGCGGCTGCATTGGGTGCAATCAAGCGTGATAACCAGTGTTTGGTGGGTTTTGCCTTGGAAACTAACGACGAGCAGAGTAATGCACAAAGCAAGTTGCAGAAAAAAAATCTCGATTTTGTGGTGCTTAACTCTTTGCAAAATCCCGGCGCGGGCTTCCGTCATGATACCAATCAGGTAACAATCATCGAGCGCAATGGCAAGCAGACCGATTTCCCTTGTAAACCCAAGAGTGAAGTTGCTGCCGATATAGTAGCGCTGTTGGCACAATACTTAAACCATTAGTATTTAATGCAATAATGAAACGTTACATTCTCATAGTTCTCTTCATGTTGGTCTCTATACCCGCATTGTTGGCGCAAGAGCTCAATTGTCGTGTCGTAGTCAACAGCGATAAGATACAAGGTACGAACAAGGAGGTCTTCAATACGTTGCAACAGGCTGTAACCGAGTATATGAATGATACCAAGTTTACAACTGTGCAGTTGTCGCCTGTCGAGCGCATAGAGTGTACGTTGCAATTTATTGTATCCGATTATACCGACGAGCGCATGGAGTGTTCGTTGCAAATACAGTCAAGACGTCCTGTATATAATAGTTCGTACACGACAACTCTTATCAACTTTCAGGACAACGAAGTGCAATTCAACTATAAAGAGTACGACCCATTGGTTTTCTCGGCAACAACCTACGAGAACAACCTTACATGTATACTCAACTTTTATGCCTATCTTATTATAGGTATCGACTTCGATAGCTTCATACTCTATGGCGGCGATCCCTTCTTCGAGATGGCTCGAACAATGGTGTCGTTGGGTCAGTCTACCCAAGAGATAGGTTGGAAGGCTTTTGAAAATCGTCGCAATCGCAGTGCCATGCTGTCGGCATTTGTCGAACCTGCCACCAAGTCGTTCCGAGAGATGTGGTACAACTATCATCGCATGGGGCTCGACGAGATGGTGTTGGGTGCTACCAAGGCGCGTGCTACAATAGGCAAGTCGTTGGCAATTCTGCCCGATTTGTATAGCAACAACTCTACGTCTGTGTTGTTCCCTATGTTTAAGGAGGCAAAGTTCGACGAGATTATCAATATCTACTCAAAAGCCTCGGCTACCGAAAAGTCCGATATGTACGACCTCTTGATAGGAATATATCCTGCCGAGAACCGCACTCTTGAAAAAATAAAAGAAGCAAGCCGATAGCAACGTATGATAAAGAAATTGATTATTCGCAATTACGCGCTTATCGAGTCGCTCGATATAGATTTCTCGCAAGGCTTCTCGGTTATTACCGGTGAGACAGGTGCGGGTAAGTCTATCATCTTGGGAGCTTTGTCGCTTATATTGGGACAGCGTGTCGATACAAAAGTTGTTGCCGATACTTCGGCTAAAACGCTTGTTGAGGGTAGTTTCGATATAGCTCAATACAATCTGCAAGATTTCTTTGAGGAGAACGACCTTGAGTATGATGCTGCCGATTGTATTATTCGTCGTGAAATATCGCCTACGGGCAAGTCGCGTGCCTTTATCAACGATACCCCGGTTACAGTAGCCCTGCTCAAGCAGCTGGGCGATAGATTGATAGATATACACTCGCAACACCAGAACTTACTTCTTGCCGACAGCGCATTTCAGTTGCGATTGGTTGATGTCTTGGCGCGCAATATTCAAGAACTTGCTGCCTATCAACAGGCATATAGTGAGTGTCAAAAGCTTGCGCGAGAACTTGCCGAGGCACGTCGTCGCATAGCCGAGGCTGCTGCCGACGAAGATTATATACGCTTTCAGTATGCACAACTGCTCGATGCACGACTTGTAGCCGGCGAGCAAGAGGAACTTGAGCAAGAGCAAGAGTTGCTGGCTCATGCCGGAGATATCAAAGACTTGCTATATGAGGCAAATGCGCAGATGCAGGGCGAGGGTGGTGGCGTATTGTCTGCCCTAAACTCGGTGCTATCGCGTGTGCGTTCACTTCAGAATATTTACCCCGAGGCTGCTTCTATCATTGAGCGTATGCAATCGGCATATATAGAGCTGAAAGATATTGATGCAACACTTGCCGATTGGAACGACAGCCTGTCGGTCAACCCCGAGCGATTGGCTTGGGTAGAGGAGCGATTGGCAACACTATATATGTTGCAACAAAAGCACCATGTGGCAAGCGTTGACGAACTTATATCTTTGCGCGATAGCTATGCACTGCGATTGAACAAACTTGACAACAGCGAGGAGGAAGTAGCTGCCATCGAGCAGCATCTTGCTGTGGCGCAAGCACAATGTCGATCGTGCGCACAAGCCCTTACGGCGACTCGAGCACAACAAGCCCCTGCCTTGTCGGCTCGTCTGTGCGAGGAGTTGCGCCCATTGGGTATGCCTCACGTACAAGTATCGGTCGATTTAGAGCCTTGCGATTTCTATAAAATGGGTGCCGAGCAGATTGTTATACGTTTCTCTGCCAACAAAAATCAACCCCTGTTGCCGGTATCGGAGGTCGCGTCGGGTGGTGAGATTTCTCGACTGATGCTGTGCATCAAGTCGTTGATTGCCGGTGCTTTGGCATTGCCCACTATTATATTTGACGAGATAGATACCGGTGTTTCGGGCGATATAGCTGCCCGTATGGGTAGTATCATGAAAGAGATGTCGCAACATATGCAGGTTATTGCCATAACGCACCTGCCGCAAGTTGCAGCTACGGGCAACAATCATTATAGAGTGTATAAAGATAGTGATGACGTGGCAACACACACACGATTGTTGCGATTGAATGATAATGAACGTGTTGAAGAGATAGCTCGCATGCTCAGTGGTACGACTCTCACCGATGCTGCTCTCAATAATGCGCGTGAGTTGCTCAAACTACAAGAATAATCCCCACGATAATATATGGAAAAAAACGACTACATTTTTGGCATTCGTGCTGTCATTGAAGCAATAGAAGCCGGCAAGGAGATAGATAAGATATTAGTTAAGAAAGATTTGCAAGGAGATTTGGCGCAAGAATTGTTTGCTGCCACCCGTACAGCAGGTGTGCCGGTGCAACGTGTACCCGTCGAGCGCATCAATCGCATTACTCGCAAAAATCACCAAGGCGTTGTAGCTTTTGTGTCGGCAGTAGAGTATTATACACTCGAGTCGTTAGTACCTTCTCTGTATGAAGCCGGCGAAGTGCCATTCATCATATTGCTCGATGGTGTAACCGATGTGCGCAATTTTGGTGCAATAGCTCGTACATGCGAGTGCGTGGGTGCCCATGCCGTAGTCATACCGGCGCGTGGCAGTGTATCGGTCAATGCCGATGCTGTAAAGACCTCTGCCGGAGCACTTCATACATTGCCTGTATGTCGTGAACGCAGTATTCAAGATGCGGTGCGTTTCTTGCATGATAGCGGATTTACCATCGTGGCAGCATCGGAAAAGTCGGTGCGCAACTACACCGAGGTCGACTATTCTGTTCCTGTCGCTATTGTTATGGGTGCTGAAGATACAGGTGTATCGCCTGCGGTATTGCGTTATTGCGACGAAATGGTTGCCATCCCCATGCGAGGTAATATCGGTTCGCTCAATGTATCGGTAGCAGCCGGTGTAATGATGTATGAAGTGGTGCGCCAGCGTATGGGAAAATAGAGATTGATATATTATACTCAACACAAAAAATGCCGCACCTATTCGTGCGGCATTTTTTGTGCTCTATGTGGTGCGAGAGTATTATTCCAGCATGTCGGGAACGGTGGTGAGAACGGTGTCGGTAGGAAGTACAAGGTTCTCTTCCTCCTCGTACACATATTCATACTCATATTCTTCCTCCTCTTCGGTGTTGTCGGTGCGTTTCTTGCGTTTGTAGAACTCGAAGAAGTTTGACCATGAATTGAAATCGTGCTTATATATCAATCCGATACCTTGTGTTGTCAAGGCGGTGCGCATCGAGTAGTTGCGGTCGTTGAAGTGGTTGTAACCTTTCAAGCGCAACGTTCCGCTTTCGTTGAGCAGATATTCGATATCGAAGTCGCCGATAAAGTTGGTCGAGCTGTATCGGCTATCGCGGTAACCAATGTTTCCGTTGAATATGAGGCGGTTGTCGAGAAGTTGGCTCGATAGATACAAGTCGACCTCGAGGTCGGTAAAGTCGCCCTGCTCACTACGCAGGTTGGGCGAGATATTCCATTTGTCGCTAAATTGTCCCATCAACGAGCCCAACGATGACGAAAGTGCCGAGGCTGCCATGGCGCTCAACTCGTTGTTGCTGCCTGTGCCGGTGTTAAACTCGGGGGTAAAGAAGCGGTTGAGTGCCAACAGATAAATAATCTGTCGAGTCATCATCTCCTCGGTGCTTACGATGCTGCGCATCTTGCTCTCCATGTCGGCACTGAGTGTGGGTAGCTCAATGTCAAAACCTATTTCGGGCTTCATCAAGTCGCCTTGTATGAGCAGCTTGGTGTTGACCGGTACGGTGGTACGAGTCAACTCGCTGTCGGTAGCAAACGACTCGTCGAGGTCGGCAAGGTTGGCTTGCAGGGCGTATGTGGCATCAATGTTTAGTTGGGCATTCATGGGGTTGCCTTGGAACAATACCGAGCTGCCCGAATTGATGGTAAAGTTGCGTCGGATGACATCTTCGATACTGAAGTTGTAGCTACCTTGGTCTATCACCACCGAGCCAAACATCAATATTTCGTTTGAAGCCGTATTATACTCCATTCTCAATACGCCCTCGCCATTGGCTCTCATCACATCGCCTGTCATTTCGTTCATGACAAGGGTTATATCGGCAACCGGCGTTATATTGGCTTCGATGTTCAGGTACAGCGTGTTGAGTGGCACTTGGGGCTTATTCGCCTTCAGCACAATCATGTTATTTACTATTACGGTGCTATCGGTCTGTGATATGCCCGATGCCGTTTCAACAGGCTTTTGCGGCTCACGTTTGTTGGTGAACGACAAGAACGGATAGTCTACTGCGCTCATGGTGTTGGTGAGGGCGTAGGTAAATTCCGAGTTTCTGTCGGTTGTCATGTTTACACTGATATCGGTGCGGTAGTCGTTACCTTTGATGGCTACATCGCCCGAACCAAAAACGTTGCCGTAGAACATTGCGCCCGGTGTGCGAGGTATGTTGAATACCTGCATATTGTCGGTGTCGTATATATTGATGTCGTACTCGAGTTGCGTGAAGTATTTATGATTGAGCTCGCCTCGAGCCTTGGCACTATTTCCATAGTCGTCGTAGACGGTAACGTTGTCAAATCGTATCTGATCTTGCGTGAAGTGCACACTGTCCGATAGGGTGTAGTGGGTGTTGATGAAGGGTACACCAAACGAGAAGTTGTGTGCGTAGGCATCACCATATATATAGATACGTGCAAAATTACCCTCCAAGACAATCTCGCCCGAAGCCTCTCCATCGGCATTTGTCAATATTTGTCCTACAAACGGACGGATAAACTTCAGCGGTATGTGGTCTACGTCAAAGGCTATAGAGAGAGAGTCTTGTGTGGGGAAAATATATCCATCGACAATGCTCTCTTGTCCGCGCTTGTTGGTGATGAAGCCTTTGAGCAATATACTCATGTCGTTCAGGTCGAAGATACTCAGTATCGACAAGTCGCCAAAGACGGCATCGTTGTAGCTGAAGTCGCGTATATCGAGTTTCTGTGTGGCGATATGTGGCGATTTGCTATATACGTCGGCAGCATTGACACGACCGGTTGCTCTACCTCCAAATGTTACATAGTCTATGTTGAGTGTTTCAAATATATAATCGAGGTTTACATCTTGCAAGTCGACGTGTAGGGTGTCATTGGCATTGGTCGAAATCTTACCATCTATATATATGTGTTGTGAGGGTCGGGATATCTCTAACTGGTTTACTGCTATATCTCGGTCTTTAATAGAGATTTCGGCAGGTTTGATATTCCATATTGTATCGTTCATGGTCATGGTTGTGGGTAGCACATTGACCTTGATATCCAACTTGCTATTATCCTCTTTGTTGTGTGCAAGCAGTGCGTTGAGTTTTACGTCGCCGTTGAATTTTGTCTCGGTGTCGCTATCCCAATTAACGCCTAAACCAATCTCGTCGTTATGTGCATTACCTGTAACACGCCAAGTTGTAGTAACCTCTTTCAAGTGGTTGATGATGCCTGTTTGGGCTGCAAGGTTCATCTTGCCATCCCGCTGAGTCAGCTCGGCACTCATCTTTTCCATGTGTGTTTTGCCCAGCCATATATTGGGTGCTGCAACATGCAGATGTGCCTCTTTCTGTGTGCCGTATACATAACCCTCGATGCAAGCAGTGTCGGTGAGTGTAAAGGGCAATTTGAATATTTGCGACATCTTGACGTTGGGCTTGAAGTTCAGATACAAGTCAAAGTCATTGCTGCTTGAAACGGCTTTTTGTTTTTGGGCAGGTGCCGGCAGTAGCGATGGTACAATGGGGTGCATCATCTCTTGCAGGGTGTATGCCAAAGTTGCTATCTCATATTCTCCTTGTATAGCACCGTTTATATAGTCCGATTGTATGGTTATTTGTTGCGGGAAAGTATCGTTGTGAGCCTCTAAAAGCAACTCGTCCCATACAAACATCTCGGAGTCGTTGCCGTAGGTAAAGTCGTCAATGTGTACGTAACCATTGGAGTTGTCGATGTTGTTGCCCGAGAATAGCGCATTGATATTGAATGATAGCTTGTTGCCTTGGCTTTGTGGCACGAGGTTGAACGCTGCCAAGTCTACATCGTTGCAAGAAACCTTGATGTCGGTGTGCGATTTCTTGCCTTTTAGTTGCATCAGACCCTCGATAGCAACCAATCCGTTGGGATCGTTGAGGGTAACTTTTCCTTCGTATTCATTGTTGCTATATCTGCCGTTTATAGCTACGTCGCTATAACTATATTGTTTATAGTCGATGCGGTCGATGTGGCTTTTGACCTCGGCTTTTCGTAGCTTCTTATTCTCTATTGAGCCGTTGAGGTCGATGTTGAAAGCTAACATCCCGAGTTGGCTTTGCTCACCCAAGATTGCTGCCAGATTTACACCGTCTGTATCTATCTTTGTACGGCATTGTATATCGGAGAGTTGGGTGTTTGTGCCCAACGCTGCTTTATACTCAACATCTCCTATGCCACTATACAATGTACCATAGACGTCGAGGGCTGAAATGTAACCTTCGATATTGCTGTTGAATGTTATTTTGTCCAGATTTTGCAGTATTTGCAACACTTTCTCATCCCGGATGTCGAGGTTCTCGCCAACGAGCCTTGCGCCTGTCGGGCTTGTTGCGATGCGTATGGGGCTACATTTGATATATACGCTATCCTGATGCAAGAGGTTGCGTACGTTGGCTTTTGTGTTGAATTGCACTGCGCCCTCAGCCATGTCGAGGTTTATGTGCTCAATGTTCATGTCGCCGGCATCACCTTCTATGCGGCAAGACAATTTTATGGGCGAATGAAAGTTGCTCAATGCCGGCAGTAGGGGTGCTATATCGGATAGAACGACTTGCGTATTGGCTATCTCGAGTGCGATATGTGCGCTGTCGGCAAATTGCGCAATTTTGTTCATTCCACCCCAATTTACCTTGGCTTCGTGGGTCGATATTTGCGAGTTGGGTAGTTGTAGCAAGAATTTTGATAGCTTGGCTTGCTGGCGGTTGCCCTCAATGCGTAGGGCTAATTGGTTGATTTTCAAGCCCGATTGCTCTCTCATAGAGAGACGTTTGATGTGGGCAGATATCGTATCGCTGTCGAATGCCTTCAGCGCAAGGTTGGCAGTGAGGTCTTCTATCGCAATATGATTGGCATCAAAAATACCCTCGCCTTTGTATGGCTCCGACTCGATGTCGTAGCGAATTTTGCTGCGACGTATTATTGCCGAGTTGATAGATAGGTCGATGGGTTTGGGCTCGCGTTTCTCTTTCGGCGCAAAGGCATCAATGATAAACTGCAAGTTGGTGGGGCTGGTAGGCGTAGCTTGCGTGATGTGAGCATCAAGTCCAAAGAGCTGTATATTTCTCAGGCATATACGACCATCGGCTATGAGCTCGCTCAAGTCTATACCCGCACCTATTTTCTTGGCGTACAGCAAAGTGTCGCCTTGTTGGTCGGGTAGTGTAACATCAAAAAGCTCTATGCGATTGAATGGCGAGAACTCTACTTTCGATATATTGACGGGGACTTTGAGCGTTTCGCCGAGCAATGTTTCGCCGGTTGAGCGCAATTTGTCTTGAACAACGGGCAATGAGATAACGACATATAGCAATGTGTAGAGTGCGCCCAGCGTGAGAACTGAGATTTGGAATATGCGTTTTATGATTTTGAAAAATTTTCTCATCGTCGTATAAGCGTACAAAGTTACGTTTTTTTTGTTATACGACCATTCTAATCCTTTATTCTTTCGCATAAAATAGCTATTTTTGCATTGCCAAATGTAAGTTGGCATTTGCCTAAAACGATAGAATATGAGTATTACAATATTAGGAATAGAGTCGTCGTGCGACGATACCTCGTCGGCAGTGATACGCGACGGTGTTTTGTTGTCGAATGTCATAGCCGGACAGGCTGTGCATGAGGCATATGGTGGTGTTGTGCCGGAGTTGGCTTCGCGTGCGCACCAGCAAAATATTGTGCCGGTGGTGTCGGAGGCTATCAAACGTGCCGGCATCGACAAGAGTGAGATTGATGCCATTGCCTTCACAAGAGGTCCCGGATTGATGGGCTCACTGTTGGTGGGTACATCGTTTGCCAAAGGTCTTGCATCGGCTCTTGGCGTGCCTATGGTCGATGTCAATCACTTGCAAGCGCATGTTTTGGCGCACTTTATTCAACAACCCGATGCCGAGTTTGACCCGCCTAAGTTCCCGTTCCTATGCTTGTTGGTTTCGGGTGGTAACTCGCAGATTATCAAAGTAACCTCGTACGACAAAATGGAGGTGATAGGGCAGACGATTGACGATGCAGCAGGTGAGGCATTCGACAAGTGTGCCAAGGTTATGGGGCTTCCGTATCCCGGTGGTCCGGTTATAGACCGCTTGGCTCGTGATGGAAATCCCAAGGCGTTTACATTGAGCAAGCCTCACATCCCCGGGTTGGATTACAGCTTCAGCGGATTGAAGACCTCGTTTCTCTATCTCTTGCGCGATCGACTCAAAGAAGATGCCGATTTCATCGAAAAAAATAAGTGCGACCTTTGCGCTTCGCTCCAATCGACCATTGTTGCCATCTTGATGGATAAACTGTATAAGGCAGTGAAAGAGACCGGCATCAAGGAGGTTGCCGTTGCAGGTGGCGTATCTGCCAACTCGGCTGTACGAGCAGCCTTTGAGCAGTATGCGGCAAAATATGGTTGGCGTATACACTTGCCGCGCCTGTCGTTTACTACCGACAATGCTGCCATGGTGGCTATTACGGGTTACTATAAATATCAAGACAAGGATTTTTGCGATATGAGTAAAGCACCCTTTGCTCGTGTCGAATTGTGATAGAACGACAAAATGAAGTGTGAGATAATTGTTATTGGCGACGAGCTGCTCATTGGGCAAGTAGTCGATACCAACTCGGCTTGGATGGCTACCGAGTTGAACAAACAAGGTTGGGATGTAACACACATCGCTACCATCAGCGACGAGTGGGAAGCGATAGAAAGTGCCATTTCATCGGCTTTTTCGCGTGTCGATGCAGTGTTGATGACCGGTGGTTTAGGTCCTACATCCGACGATGTTACCAAGCCTGTATTGTGCCAATACTTTGGTGGTAAAATGATTTTCTCGCAAGAGGTTTATGAGCAAAATCTTCGTTACTTTGCCGGTCGTGGCTTGCAGATGAACGAGTCGACTCGCCGACAAGCCGAGGTGCCCGATGTGTGTACCGTTATTCCCAATCCCGTAGGAACAGCTCCTATCATGTGGTTTGAGCGCGATGGCAAGGTACTTGTTGCCATGCCCGGTGTGCCGTACGAGATGCGCGTGGCTATGCAAAACGAGGTTTTGGGTCGCTTGCGTAGCTTTGCCGGTGAAAACGATGCCATTCTGCATCGCACACTCATGGTCTTTCGCAATACCGAGTCGGGGTTGTCTGAGCGACTTGTCGACTTTGAGGCGTCGCTACCTTCCTATATAAAATTGGCATATTTGCCCATGCCCGGAGTGGTGCGTTTGCGCCTTACTGCGCGTGGCAAGAATGATGCCGAGTTGGTGAAAAAACTCGATGAAATGGTAGATAAGCTCCATGCGATACTTGGTAAAGATATTTTCTGCAATGAAGATACAACCCTCGGAGGTGCATTGGGTTTACTGCTGAAAGAACGTGGCTTGACACTTGCCACTGCCGAGAGTTGCACCGGCGGTAATATAGCCCATGAAATTACAGCCGTTGCCGGCAGTTCGGCATACTTCAATGGCTCGGTTGTTGCATATAGCAATGATGTGAAGAACCGATTGTTGGGCGTTCCTGCCGATGTGCTGCAAGAACATGGAGCGGTGAGCCAACCTGTCATAGAGGCTATGACAGCCGGTTTGCAGCAGGCTATGAATGTAGATTGTGCCATAGCCACATCGGGCATAGCCGGTCCCGGAGGCGCTACTGCCGACAAGCCCGTAGGTACGGTGTGGATAGCAGTGCGTTGTCGAGATCAGCAGCATGTCGAGTGTGCACATTTCAGTGGCTCTCGCAGTTACATCATCGAGCGTGCCACCCAACGTGCCTTGTTGATGCTTATAGATTTATTGATAGGATAAACACACGCTCGAGCTACATAGACTCGAGCGTTTTTAATAATTTTAGTTTCTTGATTTTGAAACTGAAATAATATTATTTGCCATATAACATAAAAAGAGAAAAAGTTGAAACTTTTTCTCTTTTTGCTTTTTTGTATCTGTTATTCCTCTGCCATCTTTCTGCCGGCATCGTAGGCTCTTTGCAAGTCATCCTCCCAATGTGCATCGCGCCAAGCGTGTTTTGCCTCCTCCGAGAAGCTGCCAAGTTCGTAGCGGTCGTAGTGTGCTACCTGACATGTGTTGTATCCTATGATGCGCTGTGGCTCGCCAAGTGCCGTCGTGATGCACCATTCCATCGAGCCGAAATGGTTGCTGTTGTTATGCTCGGGCTTGCCGTTCATGGTCTCAATAAGTACCACAGGCATGCGCTTGGGTGCAGTAAGGCTGTAATCGTTGTACGAGAGCCATGGGAACGACAATCGCTCCAAAAAGGCTCGCATCTGCCCTGTTACCTCACCGAAATAGATGGGCGAGCCAAGTACCAAACCATCTGCATCGGCAATATCCTCCAAGAGTGGTGTCAGCGCATCGTTAAAGTGGCAGATGTTCGATGCATTGCCTTTTAACTTGCAAGCCATACACGATATACAACCCTTATAATCAAGGTTGTAAAGTCGTACGGTCTTTACCTTGATATCAGTGCCTGCCGACTTTGCCCCCTCGGCAAATCGCTGCAACAGTTGTGCGGTATTCATATTCCTGCGTGGACCGCCATCCACAATCACTATCTTTTTCATATTTACTCTTCGGGATAAATCATTTTCTTTGTTACACCACCGTCGACCGTTATACACTGTCCGTTGATAAAGTCGCTCTTTTCGTTGCACAGAAAGAGGCAAGTGTGGGCTATGTCCTCGGCACGACCAACCCTGCCCGAGAGGTGAAAAGCGTGGTCCTCAGGGCGTAAAACCTCCTCCGCGTTTACGCTTATCCAGCCCGGAGCAATGCAGTTTACGGTAATGTGATAAGGAGCAAGCGACACCGCCAAGGCATGGGTCAACGACCATATACCGCCCTTCGATGCGGCATAAGCCTCTGTGCCTGCCTCGCTCTGTAAATAGCGTGTTGAACAGAGGTTTACGATGCGACCATAGGGATTTGTCGCGCCCATCTTCTCACGATGCATAGCCAGCAGTCGTGAGGTGATAAATGCCGAGCGAAGGTTGGTATTGAGAATCATCTCGAAATGTTCGACCGTCGTTGCTGTAATAGGCTCAAAACCGCCAATACCTACATTATTGACAATAATGTCGAGGTCTCCCCACTCGTCTATAAGGGTTTGCACCGTTCTCTCCAAAGCATCTTTGTCGCATACATCAAGTGCAAAAAATCTTGCACCTGTTGCCGTTGCCACCTCTCTGCCTCGTTCTGGATTGATATCGCAAAATGCTACTTTATGACCCTCTTGAGTAAAAGCCTCAACAATGGCACGTCCTATACCATGCCCGGCTCCTGTTACAAATACTCGTCGTATATTTTTCATTTTTACAATAAATATATTCAATTTCTTTTACCACTCTCCGAGCCACTTGCTGCGGCAGGTGATTTGTCGTTGGGTTATATCGCTGCGCTGTGCCATGTCGAAGCCGTGCATTGTGCCATGTGTTTGGATATGAGTTGTTGGTATGCCGGCGTTTTGCAACATCTTTGCAAACTCGTTGCCTTCGTCGCGCAAGCAATCAAACTCTGCCGTTTCGACATAGGTAAGAGGCATCTTTTGCAGTTGGTCGGTGGTAAGGTCAAGCAGCGACTTTTCTGTTGCGCCTTGCAGATAATACTCCCACATCTTTTGGTTTAACTCGCTGTTCCATACCGGGGTATCGCTAAACTCTGCCATGCTCTCGGTACGCATCGAGCAATCGACAACGGGGTAGACCAGCATCAATTTCGAGGGACAAATATCACTATCGAGCACTGTCTTTATGGCGAGAAAACCGCCTGCCGAGTCGCCTACAATAGCAGTTCGTGTTGTGTCGATACCGAGTGTTTGAGCCTCTGCAATCATCCATTGCCACGCATCCATGCAATCTTGTAGCGAGGTGCCATAGGGGGTGTTGTGTGCGGTGCGGTAATCGACCATAACAACCACCGAATTACTACGCAGAGCATACTCCTTGGCGAGGTCGTAGTGGTATGGCGCACCCTTAAACACAAACCCTCCTCCATGCAGGAAGAGTATTGCAGGGCGTAGCACATCGTTGCCTTTTGGCGTAATTACCCATGCACCAAACCCCTTGCCGTCGACCGTTGAGGTGATTTTTATTTTGTCGATTGTTAAATCGTTGTTGGAACGCATGCCCTTCGGCATTGCTGCAAGAAAAGCGTTACCTATGCCCAGCACGCCACGTCCGAGGGGTGCGGTGATACGGCATGCTGCCCTGAAATCCTCGTGTATGGGATATTGTGTTTGAGCCATAGTAGCCATTGGTGCAAGAACGAGTATAAGTAAACAAATAAGTTGTCGCATGATGTTCATAGTCTTTCTCCTCTGCCAAAGTTACACATTTTTTCGATACAGCATGAGGCTTGGCAGAATAGTTTTCTGTTGAAACTTGCAATAAAACTGCAATATAACCCCGTCGGGTTGTTGCAAAATAGGGCGGAAGTTTGTACCTTTGCACGGCTTCATATTGAGAGCATCGAATAGAGGAATTTATAAATTAAAAATAAATAGATATTTTATGGCAACTACAGCTGATTTTAAAAACGGTATGTGCCTCGACATCGACGGTACATTCTATTTTATCGTAGAATTTCTCCACGTAAAACCCGGTAAAGGTCCTGCTTTCGTACGTACAAAACTTCGTAACGTTGTTACAGGTCGTATTCTTGACAAAACTTGGAACTCGGGTGTGAAAGTTGAGGAGGTTCGCATCGAGCATCGTCCTTACCAATATCTCTACAAAGATGATATGGGTTACAACTTCATGCACACCGAAACTTACGAGCAAGTATCTATCCCCGGCGAGAGCATCGACGGTGTGAAATTCTTGAAAGAAGGCGATATTTGCGAGGCTATGGTACACGCAGCTACCGATACAATTCTCACTTGCGAGATGCCTCTCAATGTTGTTCTCGAGGTTACTTACACCGAGCCCGGTATCAAAGGCGATACTGCTACCAACACATTGAAACCCGCTACTGTTGAGACAGGTGCCGAGGTACGCGTTCCTCTTTTCATCAACACAGGTGATAAAGTGCGCATCGACACTCGTTCGGGCGACTATCTTGAGCGTGTAAAATAATAACGGTATACATACGCATGAGCGACTGCACGATTGTGTGCGGTCGCTTTTTTATTTCACAACAACCATTATGCAACTGCAAGAACAGACCGAAAAATATTATAGAGTTGTTGCACTTTTTTATTCTTTTTTTGTTGTACCTTTACAATATCTTATGTTGTAGACTATATGAATATAAAGCATTACATACCGCACTACCGCAAGCTGCTTGCATTGGGGTTACCTATCGTTTTGGGACAATTGGGTATCGTCATTATGGGTTTTGCCGATACGCTGATGATAGGTCGACATAGCACCGAGGAGTTGGCAGCTTCGGCGTTTGTCAACACGATTTTTACGCTGATGCTCATCTTTGGTACGGGCTTTGCATCGGGCATAACGCCGGTGGTAGGAGCGATGTCGGGGCGTGGCGATAATGTGGGTGTGGGTGCTACTGTACGCAATAGCTTGGTTGCCAACGTCCTGCTGTCGGCTACGGTTGTTATAGTAATGTTGGTAATATATCCGTTTCTCGATTGTATGGGGCAGCCCGACGAACTTATACCCTACGCGCAGCCCTATTATCTGTTGCAATTGGCTTCAATACCGTTTATATATCTCTTTTCGATTTACAAGCAGTTTGCCGAAGGTATTACCGACTCGCGCACCGGAATGTGGATTTTGATAGGTGGTAATGTGCTGAATATCATAGGCAATTATGCTCTTATCTATGGTGCTTGGGGTATGCCGGCTTTGGGATTGACCGGAGCGGGTGTCAGCACATTTATCTCGCGTGTTGTTATGTTCTTTGCCTTTGTCATCGTATTTCATTGCACCGATAAATATCGCCCTTATAAAGACGGTTATAATCAATCGGCTGCATCGGTTGCGGGTGTGAAAAGACTCTACACCTTGGGCTTGCCGTTGGGTATACAACTCGCTCTGGAGAGCTCGGCATGGTCGCTCAGTGCTATCATGATAGGATGGCTCGGTGCTGCCGAGTTGGCAGGATATCAGATTACCGTTACCTTGGGTAATATTGGGTATATGGCGTACGTGGGCATGGGTGCAGCCGTCGCAGTGCAAGTGAGCCGTTATAATGGTCGTGCCGACTATGACAATGTGCGTACAACGGTCGTTGCCGGTGCGCACTTGTTGCTGTTGCAAGCACTTTTTGTGAGTATATTGTTATACTCGTTGCGCAATGTTGTACCCTTGTGGTTTACCCTCGACGAGCAGGTTATAGAGGTAGTGAAGATGCTTATAATACCTCTTATTGTCTACCAATTTGCCGATGCCATTCAGATAAACTACTCCAATGCCTTGCGTGGCTTGGCTGATGTACGTGCCTTGATGTTTATAAGCCTTGCGGCATTCTATTGCTTGGCACTCCCGGTTGCCTATCTGTGTGGTTTCCCTTTGCGAGGTGGTGTAGTAGGGGTGTGGATGGGCTTCCCGGTGGGATTGTTCACCGTGGCAGCACTTTTCCGATGGCGTTTTGCTGTGTGCCTGCGCCGAGGCAAGCAGGAAGGAATTACTCTTGAGTAGGGGTGGTATCGGTAGTAGGTTTCTGCTTATGAGTAAAGAAACGCACTACAAAGAACAATGCTACAAGAGCCAACAATCCCCATATCACAATCTTGATAATGTGGCTGAACTCGTCGACGGTAGCGTTGAGTTGCTCGGGCGATACAACCGAGCGTAGACCGTAACCCAATAGAGCCAAAACAAGGTTCCATGTGCCGGCTCCTATGGTTGTATAGAGGATGAACTTGCCAAAATTCATACGTGCCAATCCTGCCGGAATAGAGATGAGTTGGCGCACACCCGGTACAAGGCGACCTATCAATGTAGAGATTACACCATGTTTGTTGAAGAATTGTTCGGCGCGAGCTATCTTGCCGGAGTCGAGTAGACAAAGATGTCCGATGCGACTATCGGCAAACTTATATACAACGGGGCGACCAATCCATTGAGCCAAGAAATAGTTGATGATGGCACCCAGGTCGGCACCTATCGTAGCACACAGCACAACCATGATAACACTCATCTCGCCAAAGTAGGCTGCGGGTGGAACAACAATTTCCGAAGGGAAAGGTATAAACGAACTTTCAATTGTCATCAAAAGAATGATTGTCCACTCATTCAGGTTCTCGATGCACCATTGTATAAAAGGTATTGATTCCATAATCTTATTTCGATTTTTCTTTTATGCCTGCCAATGTACGTCTTGTCGTGTCATCGTGCAGATAGTAATCTCGTTATTCTCTGTAATATACTCGTTTTACGCGGTTGGAAATAGAGGTTAGCACCTCGTAGGGTATTGTGTCGAGGCGCTGTGCCAACTCTTGCACCGGCAGGTTTTCGCCAAAAATTTCTACGCGATCACCTTCGTTGCAAGCTATGTCGGTAACATCTATCATACATATATCCATGCATATATTGCCTACTATCGGGGCACGATGTCCGTTTATGAGCACCTCGCAATTGCCATTGCCCAAGTGGCGGTCTAATCCGTCGGCATAACCGATGGGTATAGCAGCAATGCGCGAGTGGCGGGTCAAAACGCCATGGCGACCGTAGCCAATGGTTTCGCCTGCCTCGTATTCGTGTATTTGTAGAATAGTGGTTTTCAGTGTGCTGACGGGGCGCAAGCCTTGATTTTCGTCGATAGGCGATACGCCATACAATCCTATGCCCAAGCGCACCATATCGGCTTGGTACTCGCTGAAACGGGTTATGCCGGCAGTGTTGAGCAGGTGGCGCATCACTTTGTGTTTCGATGCTGCCTGTATCTTGTCGGCACAGCGATTGAATGTCGCAGCTTGTTGTAGTGTATAACCATCGTGTTGAGCCTCGTCGCTACCGGCAAGGTGCGAGAATACCGAGCGTGCCATCAATACGATTTGCGATTGTAGCAATCCGGCGAGTTCGTCTATCTGGTTTTCGGTGAAGCCCAATCGGTGCATACCCGAGTCTATCTTTATGTGGATGGGATAGCCCGAAACACCCAACTTCTCGCCTTCGGCAAGTAGGGCATTCAGAAGGTTGAAACTATATATTTCCGGTTCGAGGCGATAGCTGAACAGGGTGCGGAAACTGCTCATCTCGGGGTTCATCACAATGATAGGCATTGTGATACCGGCTTTGCGCAGCTCGGCGCCTTCGTCGGCTACAGCCACAGCAAGGTAGTCGGCACCGCGATCTTGCAGTGTCTTGGCTATTTCGTACGAGCCTGCCCCATAACCAAATGCCTTGACCATGCAGACTACCTTTGTCTCGGGTTTGAGATAGCTCTTGTAGTAGTTCAGGTTGTCTATCAACGCATCGAGGTTTACTTCCAAGATGGTTTCGTGTTGCTTCAATTCGAGGGCTTCCGAGATAAGCTCAAAGTGAAAATCGCGTGCACCCTTGATGAGTATCAACTCGTTATGGAACATGTCGGGGGTGAGTTGCTCGACAAACTCGCGTGTGCCCGAGTAAAACTCCTTCTCGATATCAAACAGATAGGCGTTGTCCGAGATGATAGGACCTATACCTATGAGGCGCTCGATGCCTTTGCGTTTGAGCAACTCCGACACCTTGCGATAGAGTGTTGCAGGTGGCAATCCTGTCTGGAATATGTCCGATAGGATGAGAGTACGTTTCATATTGCTGCTGGCAGCTCTGCGGGCTTGGAAGTCGAGCGCGATGGTAAGAGAGTCCATGTCGCTGTTGTAGCTGTCGTTGATGATGAGGCAGTTGTTGTTGCCCTCTTTTACCTCCATGCGCATTGCCAACGGTTCGAGTTTCGCCATGCGTTCCGATATTACCTCGGGAGTGCGGTTGAGGTATAGCATGATAGCCAGACAGTGTATGGCATTTTGTATCGAGGCATCGTCGGTATAGGGAATAGTTACCTCGAGCATGTATTGCAAGTAGGTGTACTTGATGCGGGTGGTGTGGTCGCCTTTCTCTATCGACGATATATATAGAGGTTTGTCGCGGTCTTTGCGCGACCATGCTATCTCGTATGCACCCAAACATAGTTTCTCTACGCAATCGCTCACTATCTCGTTGTCGCCGTCGTATATGATACAATCGCAACCTTGCAGAAGGGTGAGCTTCTCAATACACTTCTGTTGTATCGAGGCAAATCCCTCTTGGTGCGCCTCGCCGATATTGGTGATAAGACCTATTGTGGGTTGTATTATCTCTTCCAGGCGGTTCATTTCGTCGGGGCGTGAAATACCGGCTTCAAATAGTGCCAACTCGGTTTTCTCGTTGAGTTGCCATACCGATAGAGGTACACCGGTTTGCGAGTTGTAACTGCGAGGCGAGCGTACGATGTTATAGTCGTCTTGCAGCAGTTGATGCAACCACTCTTTTACCGAGGTCTTTCCGTTACTGCCGGTAATACCTATCACCGGTATGTCAAATTGTCGGCGGTGGTGTGCCGCCAGCATCTGCATGGCTGCCAATGTGTTGGCTACTCGCAGGAAGTTTGCCTCGGGCATTTGGTCGGCTTCTATGGGGTAGTGGTCAATGACAAAGTCGCGTACGCCCTTGTCATACAACTCTTTGATGTATTTGTGTCCGTCGTTGCGCTCAGTTACCAATGCAAAGAATATACTCTCCTCGGGGAAGGTTAGTGAGCGGCTGTCAGTGAGCAGCACCGATAGGTTGTTGTCGGCGTGTATCTCACCGGCGGCTTTGATGATGGTAGCTATTTGCGATGTATTGTAATTCATTTTATAGTGTAGTTAGTTTATTCAATTTGTTATACTCCTCTTGGTATGATATGCAGGGATATTCTCTCTCTATATCCCTCATTTGTTCAGCAAGCTTTTCGGCAAATTGTCGATAGGCATTGTTATCACACCCATTCAGTGGGCGATGCTGTAAGTTGCGGTATATCTTCTCGCAACGCTCTGCTATGCGACGTGTTTCGTCGGTGAAATATGTGTCGACCAATTTGCTGCATATGTACGATACGGCCTGTGCCGAAGGGTGTGTCATATCGTCGGCATAGAAACGATAGTCGCGTAGCTCGTCAAGCACTATTTCGTAGGCAGGGAAGTAGCTGCAAGTGTCGTTATGGTGCTTACACAACTGCTCTATGGCAAGTAGCAGTGTCGACTTGCTCAGTTGGTTGTCGTGTGCACCATCGCGTAGGTGGCGAATGGGACTGACGGTAAAGAGTATCTTGCAATGGGGCACAATAGCTTGCAGACGGGCGATGATGCTATCCCAACGCTGCACAATCTCCTCGACCGACAAACGCTCGCGCCTGAAGAGCGCTGAGGGTTGCTTGTGGCAGTTGGCTACGGTCATTCCATTGCTTGCCAAGCGGTATACGTAGGCAGCACCAAAGGTGATAATGAGTCGTTGGCATCGTGTGAGCATTTCTGCTGCTCTATTGTAGCTGCTGTTGATGCTGTCGAGTGTGGCTTGAGCGGTTGCTTGTGAAAACCTACCATGATGATGGTAGGAATACCATAAATTGCCGTCGTGGCACAACTCACTTTTGTCGAATGACTGCTTGTTTATGAGTCGCTCCAATCCGTTGGCTATCGACTCGGGGTTGTATAATGTGCCGAAGGGGTTGACTTCGATGTCAAACTTGCAACGTGTAAGGTATTCGCCCACGTTCTCGGCAAAACACGAGCCCAATAGCAATATCGGGCTACCATGCTGTAGATAGCCTATTTGTTTCTCTATTGTTATGGGAGTGCTCCACTTCATGTTTTACTTTTTTTCAACTTCAAAAGTAGCTATTTTTTGCGACATAATTGTGTTAAACTCCTCTATTTTAAGTGTTACTTTTTAAAAACAAAAATATATGGTAAAAATACCTTGAATTTATTTGGTAAAACTACCATTTATGTATTATCTTTGTCCGGTCGATGTGGTTGTCGACTATCTATTAAGAATGTGTAATGCTATAAAATGGACAAATAATATGAAGATGTATTTCCGCAACGAATTTGAGCGCGATCTGGCGCAAGCCTACCATCGTGTCATACGCGATAGTGGTAAGGATGTGTACTTGAAACCGCGCTACGAATTTGTTTCACAAGTTGTTATGGGAGGTGCTCCCAAGTTTTATATAACATACGAAATGGCTCGGCGTAATGTGAGTGCGTTGTTGAGAGGTAAATGTGCCGATTGTAGGAATAAACTCAAGATGCAGATGTATGCCGACATTGCTCGGCTTACCATCGACTACCAGCGCCGTCACAAAAGTTTTGCAGACGATTTCAATGGGGCATTGATGACTATCTTGTCGGAATATCCGGCTCCGAGATTTTACATTACCGAGAAGAGTGCTTATAACCTGCTGTGCGCCATGCAGCGCAAATATAGAAATATGTGTCGTAAAAATCTTACTAAAAAATCTGCCTGATGAATACTGTTAATTCTGCTTTTCAAGAGGTTCTTTTCTCTTATACTTTCGATGCCTTGATGACATCTATCCATGCCGAGAGTGCCTATGTTGCTGTGTCGGTGGGTTCTGCCGTACCGAGTGCCGATAAGCCGTTGTCGGCAATTATTATTACCGACGACGAAGCGTCCTTTGTGCGCGCGGCTTTGTCTAAGGCGCATACTGCTATGCTTACCCGCCTATCGGCATACCTTGCCAATCAACCGGCTGCCGACGAGGATGTGTATGCTATTCAACTGTTCTTGCCTGAGCGTCGCAAGGCTGAGTATGATACATTGATAATGAAGGAATTGCAACGCGCCTTCGTAGCTTATGTTTTGGCTCGTTGGTATGAACATAAACTGCCCGAGGTGGCTTTGCAGCAACAAAACATCTATGAGGAGGCTGTCGCCAACACCATGCACAATATATTTATGCTATATGGTGGTATGCGACGTAGAGATTGTTATTTTTAATCCTTATAATAGAGGTAATGCGATAGCATTATTTTTTCACTTTCCAAGGACGACGATGCAAGTAGTCGTAGAGGGGTAGGGGTAGCAAGCCTACCAAGAATGGGCGCAACAGGTAGAGACGAGTGTATATTGGTAGTTTGAGGAGTTTCATCGCCTTGCAATATGTGTGAGCCTCGTTCATGCGTACCTGCCAGGTGCGTCGCGCGTATGCCTCGCGGTTATCGTAGTAGCGAAACAGAACCTCTTGTAGGTTATAGCCTCGGTATCCGCAGGCATATAGGCGTGCCATCATGTAGTAGTCTTCTATACGGTGCATGCCCTTCTCTGTATAGTATCCGCCTATCTTCATGAGCGCCTCTCGACGTACCATACACGCCGGGTGGCTATGGGGAATAGAGTGGGCAAGGTCGATGGGTTGGGGTATCTCTTTGCCCATTATTGTCCTGAAGTCGCCCTCTTCATTAAAGAAAATGACTCCGGTACTTACTATGGCATATTGTGGGTTATTGTCTAATATGTCGACCTCGCGTTCAAGACGTTGTGGAAGTGATATATCGTCGCTATCCATGACAGCAATATACTCGCCTTGAGCTGCCTCAATACAGCGGTTCATCACGACATTACAACCTATGTTTTGGGTGTTGCGCAATACCTTTATGCGGCTATCTCTTTCGGCGAGTTGGCAAGCAATATGGTAGGTGTCGTCGGTCGAAGCATCATCACACATAATCAACTCCCAATCGCTGTACGTCTGGTTGATGATAGACTCTACGGCTCTTTGCAGGGTAGCTGCACAATTATACATGCCCATAACTACTGTTACGTGCGGAGGGCGTTGTAGAGGGGTGTTGTTTCTATCTGTGTGCATGACTGAATAGTAATTCTCGTTCCTCTTGTGTGAGTACAAAGCGGTATACGGTAAAGGCGTATACTATAACGTATGTAACAGCTCCTGCGACGAGCCACCACCATGAGGGCGATGCGATGCACAACCTCTCGATGGTTTTATATACTACAATCCATAAGGCGGTTACGGTGAGTACTCGGGCAAAAACCCGCTTTAAATACAGCCTATTGTTGAGTTGCAATCGGCTATGGTAATATACATTGTTGGCTATTGTCAGCAATATTGTTCCTCCCGCCAATGCGTATATGATACTCTCCATGCCTCGGTGTTGGGCTGCAAAGTATGATGCAACGACACCTACAAAGATACAAACAAAATTGATAATAGATATAGCACGCACCGTACCCTTGGCCTCGAGCAGCGATGTGCCATACTCTTGCGATAGTTGCAAGGTCCATGCCGTCATCATTATCAAGGCAATGTAGTATGCCGGGCTATACATTTCGCCAGCCCATAGCGTTACAAACATCTGCCCGAATATGGCAAAACCACCTAAAATGCCTATTTGTGGTATGGCAACAAGACGTCCCACGCGTATCATCTCATTGGTTATCTCCTTGCCGGTGGGGCTGTTTTTGATAAATCTTGAGGCGTGAGGCAACGTCATACGATTGATGGTCTCGGCAAAGTAGCCATACATGCTACCCAATAAAATACCTATTCCGAATATACCCACATGGGTCGTGTCGCAGGTCATGCCGGCTATAATGTTGCCTATGTTCCATTGAAAGGCACACGTGGTAGCATACAGCGCAATCCACCCCGAGTAGGCGAGTATGGGACGTATGGCTGTTCGTTCCGGCGAGTAGATGTGTCGGCGACCAATGTTGCGCTTTACATAGAAGAATGTTACGATAACAACTCCTATGCACAGCAGTGCTTCGACGGCAATCAGGGCGATAGCTTTGGTACCGTATATGAGCAAGCCTATCACGCAAAGGGCGCGTATGCTGTATTTGATTGGTTGTATGCCGCGTGGAAAGGCAAACTTGCCCATGCCGTTGCATATTGCCGTAAAAGCATTTCCTGGGATGATAATGGCTTGCGTGGCAACAATAAGAAGCAACATTTGTCGCACATCGTTCAGCTCATCGGCAGTGAAGTGTTTGCCCCAAATGTTGTCGACGTTGAGGTATAAACAAATACCACAAACGAGCAACATAGCTACAATGAAGAGGTAGATATATGCCGTTGTGGTAAGAAATCGAGCTTCGTCTGTATTGTCGTTATGGGCGCGGTAGTGTGCTACATATCGAGTGATGGTCTTGCTCAAGCCCAGGTCAAACAAAGCCAAGTATGGAGAAACTGCCCCGATGAGGGTGTAAAGACCATATTGCGAGGGTCCTAAATGGCGAATGATAAAGGGCGTAAGAACTATACCTACTGCGTTGATAAGCAGTAGGTTGATGTAGTTGTATATAGCTCCTTTTCGTGCCTCGCTGCTCATAAGATACAGGCTTTGACACCCCGGATATCGGTGTGTTATTGTGCTAATATTAGCAGTTGCCGTGGCAACCGTCGCAACAACCGTCGCCGCAGCTGTGGTCGCCACAACCGCCTCCGCAACCTCCGCAACCATGTTTGGGGTGCAGCTCTTCCTCGGTAGCCTCGCGTACAAGTGTTACCTCGCCTTTATAGTGTAGGTTCTCGCCGGCAAGGGGGTGGTTGAAGTCGAGGGTAATACCGTCTTTTTCTATCATCAATACAATGCCATACACAACAGCACCTTCGGTTGTGCGCATGGGTATTTGTGCTCCGGGATATACACGCTTGTCGAGCTCGCCTTTCTCGTCGGCAAAGATAGCACGATCGAGTTTCATCATGTGCTCTTGGCTGCGAGGTCCGAAAGCCTCTTCTACGTTGAGTGTAAAGTCAAATTTATCGCCGGCTTTCAATCCTGCTATTTTCTCCATAAAGGCAGGAACAACAGCTTGGTCGATACCATATACAAAGCACTCGGGATTGCCCTCTGTGCCAAACATCAACTCTTCGGGCTCGCCATCGGCGAAGGCGTACAACTCATATTGTAGTTCTACCCATTTACCGGTTTCAATTTTCATAGCTTTTTCTATTATTTTGTTTATTAATATTTCTTATTTCTCTATCTCGGTGCCCTCTTCGTAGCAATACTTTTGGGCGTATACATCCAAGATGCGTTTCACATTGAAGTAAAATCCTTCTATTCGTCGAGTATTTTTCTCTATCTCAACGTAGTCGTAGTAGGGTTCTACGAAAACAAAATCAACACCTTTCATACCCAAACAGTTCAGTATGATATACTCGTGATTGGGGTATATGACGTGCCACGCTGTTTCGGGGGTTGTACCATCACCGGTCGATATGATGGCATCTATCAGGTGGTCGAGGCGGTATTGCCATACAGCAGCATCGCGGTAGCGCTTCAGACCTTTCAGCCCATGAATGAGGATATTGATTTGTCGCAAGTCGAAAGGATCGTCGTCGAGTGTCTGCTTGGCAAATTTCACCAAGTTTTCATACTCTGCAACACTCAGTTTCTTGTTTTGCTTGTACAGATGGTCTATCTGATGAGCAAACTCCGATGTGCGATAGGGATTGTAATCTTCTTGAAATGTGTAGCCGAGGTAGTAGTAACGAAACTCGTCGTCGGTCATCGTCGTATCGTTCGAGTTATACTTCTGTATGAGTGTCGGATAGTAGTAGGGCGAACGAGGGTCGTTTACCTCTTTTTTTATAGCATTGAAATCGGGTTGCTCCATGTCGCTGTCTTGGGCATAAGCCGTAGCGCCAAGCAGTAGCATGATAACAAGCGAAAGTATGTAGTTATAGTATTTCTTAAAAGTCATCTTTGTTATTCCGTTGCTTATTGTCCTTTCAAAACTCTTTAAAAATAGAGCGATTGGAAATGATATAATCATACAAAGATAATGGTTTTTGCTACCTCTGCCTTATATATAAGACGTTTTAACAAATGTTTTATTTTAAAGTGCTGCCAATACACTTGCCAGCATGCCTCCACAGGCAAGCAATTTGATGCCTATACCCAGGAAAAACGATAGGAACGAGCCGAGGGCTGCCTTGATGGCGACGTCGGTAGTGCTGCGCGATACAATTATCTCGCCTATCAATGCTCCGACGAAAGGACCAAACAGCGGGCCCCATGGTGCAGGCAGAAACATGCCTAACAACAATCCTGCTATTGCGCCCCATTCGCCGCCTTTGCTACCGCCAAATCGACGTGTCATCCAAGGCGTTAAGAACCACTCCAATATGGTGAGTACGAGGGTAACAATACCCCACACAACAAGTGTTGTAGTGCTCAAGTGTACATATCCGCTCCAATGTGCCAATAGCATTGCTGCGTAGCAAAATGGTTGTCCTGCCAGCATGGGCAGTATGCACCCTGCTATGCCCAACAGGTATAGTACAATTGCTGCGATAAGAAGAAATGTTGCCATAATCTATTGTTGTTAGAAGTTCTCTCCTTAAACACCACAAGCTGCCTTGTGCGGGCAGCTTGTGGTGTTAATGATATCTATTTTATAGTATTGTATATCCTTTTTCGAGCATAGCTGCTTGTATCTCGGCGATGTGGGCGTGGTTGCGTGTTTCGAGGCGCAATTCTACATAACCGCCGTTTACCGAGCTGTCTTTGAGGTTGACGGTGAGTACGTTGGCTCCCAACTCGGCAACGATTTCCAAGATAGAACGCAACTTGCCGGGCTTGTTGGGCAACTCGACGCGCATTGTGAATGCACGACCAACGTGTGCCAAACCGCTCTTCACTACACGCGAGAGGATGGGTACGTCGATGTTACCACCCGATACGAGGCACACTGTCTTCTTGCCTTGGATGGGGAACTTGTTGAGCATGGCGGCTGCAACGGCGATAGCACCTGCGCCTTCTGCTACAAGTTTGTGTTGCTCTATAAGTGCGAGGATGGCACTTGCTACCTCCTCGTCGGTGATAGAGGCTATTTCATCGACATATTTGCTGCAATATTCAAATGTATTTACACCCGGCTCTTTCACTGCTATACCGTCGGCAATGGTCGATACAGAGGGAAGACGTATTATCTTTTTCTCTTTTACCGATACTTCCATACTCGGTGCGCCGGCTGCTTGTACGCCGTATATCTTGATGTCGGGACGGAGTGTCTTGAGTGCAACTGCCACACCCGAGATAAGACCACCGCCACCGATGGGAACGATAACAGCCTCAACGTCGGGCAGTTGCTCGATGATTTCAAGACCGATAGTACCTTGTCCGGCTATTACCAACTCGTCGTCGAATGGGTGAACAAATGTGTAGCCATGTTTATCGCGCAACTCCAATGCCTTGGCATAGGCATCGTCGTATACACCATTTACGAGGCACACCTCGGCACCGAGGCGTTTTGTAGCTTCAATCTTCGAGATGGGAGCTCCTGCCGGCAAGCAGATGAGCGATTTGATGCCGTTCTTGGTAGCACCAAGGGCAACACCTTGTGCGTGATTACCTGCCGAGCAGGCTATCACACCGCGTTTCTTCTCTTCGTCGGTGAGTTGTGATATTTTGTAGTAAGCACCTCTCACTTTGAAAGAGCCGGTTACTTGCAAGTTCTCGGTTTTCAGATATACTTCGCTGTCGCAATTAATGCGGGGCGCACGTATCAAGTCGGTGCGTCGAACAACACTACTAAGCACTTCTGCAGCGTGACGAATGCGGTCTATTGTAAGCATGTTTTTCAGTATTTTGGTAAAATTGGTTTCTGTGTGCAAACTTACAAAAAATGCCTTATATAATGTACACTTATTATTAATTTTTATTTGACAAAAATTCTTGCATCAAAGCTATGTCCATTGCAACCTCGCCTTGCATGAGGTAGTTGCTGCGGTTGGTAGCTACTGCATCGTAGATGTTTTGTGCCTTTTGTGTATCATTGTCTATGAAATAACTGATGGCACAAAGCAGACGTTGCTTGGCACTCATCACGTTTTTGTGCTGCTCTACATATTGTTGTATTTGTTCATCGTAGAGTGCGCGAGCCTCGTCGATGCGTTGGGTAACGAGTGCGGTGTATATGAGTTCGCATGCTGTTTCGTTGACCATCAATGGTATGATGCTCGACTTGTGTTGCATCATGGTAGAGAGCATCTCGTAGCACTCTTCATATTGCATCTTGTCGAGTAGAACCGATGCCGACATTAGCAGGTGATTGACTTGAAACGGGTCTTTATAGTCGATGTCGGTATCGAATGTGAGATACTCGCAGGGCAACTCTTTGGGACGTTTGCCTTCTTGAATAAAAGCATTTGCAATGAGTTGATATACAAAAGCCTCTTTAGCCTTTTTGTTTTTATTGAGGTATAGTACATTGTTGCCGTCGTTGCTCACCCCGCCTACCTTCATAGGTATGCCGTTGACAAGCGCAAGCAGAATACCCAACATCGCAAAAATGAAAATGAAAACCCATGCGAGAGCGCTATCGAGAATAGGCAGAAGAGCCAATACTGCGATAGAGAAAATAATGTTGGAAAGTATACCGCCCAAGTTGTAGAATGTTGTGGGTATCTTGTCGATGGGACGTTGAGGAGGCATCATCAGGCATTGTCCGCCTGTGCCGGCTATCGAGAATTTCTTTATTTGCAGTTTCTCATTGTTGCGAATGAGTGTGAAACTGCCTATGCGGAACGATACAAACTTGTAGCCCGACATCAAGCCTGCTACCAAGTGACCACCCTCGTGCAAGATAATGTGTGCAAATATAGCAATGACACCACATAGTAGCGAGTATGTAGCAACTCCAAGAATCTCTGCCCAATCGGTGTCAATAAATTTCGATAGAAATTCGCTAAACGTCGTTTCGGTGAAAAGTACAACAATAATCGTCGCACCCAACAAACCAATGCAACCACCTATAACAAACGCGCCTAAAAACTTAAGAACTTGTAGAATAGTCTTTTTCATCTTTCATACCTTTAAAATACACTGTAAAGGTACGAATAATATTTTACTTTGTTACGCCTCCGGCGAAACTATGGGAATTGTTTTGGGGCTGTGTGTTTGTTCTTCGTGAAGATTTTGTTAACTTTGAGGTCTAAAACGAAATAAACAAAAAACATACAAATATGGCTACAAGAGAATGGAAAACGATAAAGGAGTATAGCGATATCCTTTTTGAGCAGTATGGCGGTATTGCCAAGATTACGATTAATCGCCCTGAAGTGTATAATGCTTTTCGTCCGCAGACCAACTTCGATATGCTCGATGCTATGGCTATCTGTCGTGAGCGTACCGATATTGGTGTTGTCATTTTTACGGGTATTGGCGATAAGGCATTCTGCTCGGGTGGCGACCAGAATGTGAAGGGTACAGGTGGTTACATCGACGAGAATGGTGTGCCTCGCCTCAATGTGCTCGACCTTCATAAGGCTATTCGCTCGCTTCCCAAGCCTGTTATTGCCATGGTGAATGGTTATGCCATTGGTGGTGGTCATGTGTTGCATTTGGTGTGCGACTTGACTATCGCTTCGGAGAATGCCCGTTTTGGACAGACCGGTCCTAAGGTGGGTAGCTTCGATGGTGGTTTTGGCTCGTCATACCTTGCTCGTATCGTAGGACAAAAGAAGGCTCGTGAGATATGGTTCTTGTGCCGTCAATATACAGCCAAAGAGGCAGAGGAGATGGGTATGGTGAATAAAGTAGTACCCTTCGAGCGCTTGGAGGATGAAACCGTAGAGTGGTGCGAAACAATACTCAAACGCAGCCCTATGGCTGTGCGTATGATAAAGCGTGCCTTGAATGCCGAACTTGACGGACAACGTGGATTGATGGAGTTTGCCGGCGATGCAACGTTGATGTTCTACCTGATGGAAGAGGCGCAAGAGGGTAAACGTGCGTTCCTTGAGAAGCGCGACCCCGATTTCCAACAATTCCCCAAATTCCCTTGATATGTTGCACGCCTGCTATGCGCCATATCGTTTGCAGTTTAAAGAGCCGAGCGGTACATCGCGCGGTGTGTTGACCTATAAAGATACATTCTTTATAAAGCTATACGATGATGCTTGCCCCGAGCGTATAGGGTGGGGTGAGTGTGCATTGTTTCGCGGTCTTGGTTCGGACGATTGTTCCGAGTATGAGGCTGTGCTGGCTGCGGCATGTGGTCGTGTGGGCTCTATGCCTTGGGCTGACTTCTTGGCAACGTTGTCGGAGTATACCTCTATACGATTTGGCTTTGAAACGGCATGGCAGGAGTTGACGGGTTGGCGCGACTATCCCTCTCGGTTTGATACCGGTGAGCAGCCCATTACTATCAACGGACTTGTATGGATGGGCGATAAGGCTACGATGTTACGCCGCATAGAGGAGAAGCTGCAAGCTGGTTTCCGCTGTGTGAAACTCAAGATTGGGGCTATTGATTTCGATGCCGAACTCGACTTGTTGCGCATGGTGCGCAGTCGCTTCTCGCGCAATGAAATAGAGTTGCGTGTCGATGCCAATGGTGCTTTCATGCCCGATGAGGCTATGTCGAAGTTGGATGCGTTGGCGCGTTACAATCTTCACTCGATAGAGCAACCCATCAAGGTGGGGCAGTGGGAGGCGATGGCACGTTTGTGCAGCAACACGCCTATCCCTATTGCTCTCGACGAGGAGTTGGTGGCGTGTAGATGTGTAACACCTGCCCATGTTGCTGCGATGCTCGACACCATACGTCCTCAATATATTGTCATGAAACCGTCGCTAACCGGCGGGCTATCGGGTACCGATTGTTGGCGACATGCTGCTAATGAGCGTGGTATAGGCTGGTGGATTACCTCGGCATTGGAGTCGAATGTAGGCTTGGCTGCTATTGCACGATATACGGCTGCTTTGTCGGTAGAGATGCCGCAAGGGCTTGGAACAGGGGCTCTCTACACCAATAATATTCCTTCGCCGTTGGTGCAAGCGGGCGAGTTGTTGAGTTATAATGTAAGCAGTGAGTGGCAATATCCGACGTTAACATGGAGATAAAGATAAATAATGTGTTGTATACCTCGCTCGATGCTATGGAGGGCTGTGTGCCGTCGGCAGTGGTGTCGTTCTTGCGCGAGTGGTATGATGATGCTCCGTTTGTTATAGGGCATACTTCGGGTTCTACGGGTGCTCCCAAGCCGATAGAGTTGCTCAAGAGCGATATGCGAGCATCGGCAAGGCTCACCAATAGCTATCTGGGTATAGATCGCGATGCAACGATGTTGCTATGCCTGTCGCCTGCCTACATTGCCGGAAAGATGATGATTGTACGCGCCTTGGAGGCTCAAGCGCATCTCTATGTAGTAGAACCGTCATCGACACCTCTCGATAGTGTTACTTGCCCGATAACGCTTGCTGCCATGGTGCCTATGCAAGTGGCAGCTACCCTGCAGCAACTTGATGGTGCGAAACGCTTGTTGCAAATTGAGCGGTTGCTTGTGGGTGGTGCGCCTATCGGTACCGACCTTGAGCTACAGCTATTGCAGCTGCCTACGCATGTGTATGCCACGTATGGCATGACCGAAACGGTGTCGCATGTTGCGCTGCGACAAATGGGTGATACTTGCTACACTGCGATCGGCGATGTCGCGTTTACGACCGACGACCGTAGTTGCCTTGTAATAGATGCGCCCCAATTGAGTGGTCGTCGTTTTGTTACTAATGACGTGGTGCAACTTGTCGATAGCAAGCACTTTGTATGGCAGGGGCGTTATGACAATGTGATAATGAGTGGCGGACTGAAATTTTGCGCCGAGGAGATTGAACGCAAAATATCGTCGGTCATATCGGCGCGTTATTATATCACATCGTCGCCCGATAGTAGGTTGGGCGAGCGTATCGTGTTGGTGATAGAGGCTGATGCGTATGATGATACGCGACTTGCCGAGTTGCGCGAAAATCTTGCGCAGCATCTCACTCGGTATGAGATGCCACGCGAAATACGCTTTATGCCTTGCTTCGAGACGACCTATTCGGGCAAGGTGAAGCGGGTGTGATTTTCTGCCACACTTCTCAATCTCTGTTTTGTTCCTTACTTTTTGTTATCGCAACTTGTTGACATTGACCGGCTCAAACATGATGTCGGCGCAATCGAGTATAAAGTCGTGCGAGACCGTTCCATAGATAATAATTCTAAAGTGCTTATAGCCCGGTGCAAGCAATCGTAGTGGCAGATGCCCTGCTATAGTTCCGTTGTACGATGCTGTGTAGATGTTGTTATATGTCCCATCGGGCTCGTGTGCTGCTATGACCTTCATGGTGATGTTGGCATTGCTGCAACTCATGCGCAGTACAATTTGTTGCACACGTGCATAGGCATCGGGTATAAGTTGGATAGGTTGCGATATAAGACACATTGTCGACATCGAGTCATTCTCCTTTCCTATGTCGTATATGGCGTTGTTGCTCGATTGAGCCCATAGTCGGTTGCCACTCTGAACAATGCGCCTTATAGAACACTCTTTGCGATATATATGCCCCGATTGCAAGCCTAAAACAATACAGTACTTGTATGCGGGATTGCAAATAATTAATTCATTATACATGTCTATATAGCCCATACTTATGTCGCCCGAAAGGTAGTCTGCCAACGAGGTTTTGTCAATAAAAGCGCTGTTGGTATTGCCTAACAATGCGGGTATACACGACTCGAAGTATTGTTCTTTCATGGATGTGAGGGGTAGCAGTATGTTGCTATCGGAGCCATTGAGGTAGTACAGATTATTCCCTGCCCTGTATATGATACTCCTCTCGGTGGTAATGGTAGGCATGCTTTTGTCGACGTTGGCATTGTTGATGAGGTTGCATCGGTTGTAGCATATATTGCCATCGCCCAGCTGCATGCTCCATATACCCTCGTTGGTGAAGATGTATAGTGGAAACTCTCCATACTGACCTTGCGACAGAGCTATGGTTGTTGTTGCTATGCCTACGATGATGCCGTTAGAGATATTAAATGTGAGTTCCGAGGGGAAAAAGAATGGGTTGTTAAGCTCCGAAACTATCATTTCGTTGCGCGATTGACGGGTGCACGTTTGCGATTTTGTCGGAAAATCTTCAACGTTGTTGGGCGTAACATCTTTGCAATACCAATCCATTACATTGATGTTGCTTAATTGCGAATTGACGTATGTAGCCCGGTTCTCGTTGCCTATGCTTCGCAAAGCGAATGTCTTGCTATACTCATGTCCGTCATGTCTGATAGCAATCTTCATCGAGGTAGCATTGCTGTCGGGATAGGATAGCAATGCCGATAATGTGTAGTTGAAGAAAGGTATCTTGGCATACGTCAGTACTTCGCTCACACTGCCATTGGCGTTGGCTATTGTTGTGCGAATGTAGGTCATGGCAGGGTTTGCATCATTGTCGTAGGAGTTGATAAATAGATTGATAGGGTAGCCTTCGTAAAGCTGACGAGTTATGTCGGCAAGGTGTAAGCGACCATTGTAGGCGAACGATTTTTGTGCTCCAATATGATAAAAGCCCGATGTGTCTACCTCGAGACGAGGCTCGTAGATTATATCCTCGGGGCGTATTTCGTTTTCAATATCCTTGGTAGCGCCTATCTCTATGCTATTCAAGTCGATGCTGGTAAATTTGTAGAAAAGAGTCTCTTCGCAAGCACTTTTCTCTACAAAACTTTTACCTGTCAATGGCAGGGTAAATTGGTAGGTGGTATTATTGCCCTCATCCAATGTAAACTCGCCGTCGATATCACCATCTTTTATAAGCGGTATCTCTTTTGATACGAAAATATCAATACCGGTTACGATGTCGCGCCAATCGTCGAGTTGGTAGTCTTCTATGGTATACCTTAGGTTGAACCCGGTTACCATTATGTCTATCGTATCCATATTGGTTATATCATAGTCGGGATGGTACACAAAGTTTGCTTTGCGCGATAGAGCCGTTTCGCTATAACTCAGCGTGCATAGAGCAATAGGTGGCGATGGCAGTATGTGGCTGCCATCGTATAGTCTCAAAGCGTATCGAGCTACAATAGGTTGAGCGAAGTAGTTGTTTTTGTAGGCTTTCTCTCTCAGTTCGTAGAATGTGCTCATGATGGTATTGTTCAGCGACTTTATAGCCTCGGTGTTCGACTTGTCTACTTTGCCGGTGTAACTTATTCTCGATAAGTATTTACCCCATCGGTTGTCTATATTATCTTCCAACCGGATGATGGGCATGGGTGGGTGGTTACCCAATATTTTGTAACCCCCTTCTCGGTATATGATATAGTATATCTTTGATGTAGTTGTTGCAATAAGTGTTGTGCCTATCGAGGTGATGCTGCACAACTCTTCGTCGAGCGTGATAATAACCTTGTTGACATTGGTTCTTGTGCCGTCGATAGTCGAGTAGTCCGACTCGTGGTAGAGTGTTTGTAGGCTTTGCGATATAAAGTGCTGTTGCTCATTGCACGTGTGCACGTATAGGAGTATGCGAGACGTATCGGCAAGAACAAAATCAATAGGATTGTTGCCTACCGAAGTCAAGCTGTTGCTCTGTTGTCGCAAGTTGACAATGCGATGACACTCGCCGTTTTCTGTGTTACGTGCCGATTTTTGTTGAGATGAGCCAATAAAAGTGATGCGATTGTTGTTCATAAGAATTACCGTTTAATTACGGTGCTAAAGTACGCTCACTTATTGGTTGTCGGCTGCGATAGAGAGAATTTTGAGAATTTCTTGGTCAAATGTTGGTGCATAAGGAGCCGGTTGCACGACGGTTTTCAAGGGCAATACGTAGCAGCAGGCTTCTATCGTTGAAGGCAAACTCTTTGCATCGAGCCTTGCAGCATCCTTCTCGGTGGTGATGATTGTTGCATTGGAAGTTTGTCCGATGCGTTCTTCAAGTTCTTTTATATCGCTCGATGTGAAGTCGTGATGGTCGGGGTAGTCGAGCAATGTGGTCTTTGTAGCATATTGAGCAATGTAATCGACCAATGGTTGCGGGTTGGCAATGCCGGTGAGTATGATTACCTCGCGATTGTGGGTAATGGTTGCAATATCGGCTTGCTCTTGCGAGAAAAGACGATAGGGTGCGCCATACTCGATGTGTGCCGCGTAGAGTTGTTGTGGTGCGATATGTAGTTTTTGAGCTTCAAACCCGTAGTCGTCGGCAGTGAGTTGTTGACGACACTTGGTGAGTACCACCATATCGGTGCGTTTCAGTCCGCTCAATGGCTCGCGCAGTCGTCCTGCCGGCAACATGAGGTCGGCATAGGGAGGGCGATTGTAATCGCACAATACGATAGAGAGGGTAGGGCGCACATATCGGTGTTGGTGTGCATCGTCGAGCAGAATTACCTCGGGAGGAGTGTTACATTGCAGCAGGCGTTTTATGCCGCGACGACGATTGGCATCGACAGCTACGGTTACATCTTTATATTTGCAATGTATCTGATATGGCTCGTCGCCCAACTCTTGTGCCGTAGATTGTGCATGGGCAAGAACAAAACCTTTGCTTTTGCGGCGATAGCCCCGGCTCAACACAGCTACTCGTGCATGTGGTGAGAGCAGTTCTATAAGGTGTTCTATCATAGGTGTCTTGCCTGTTCCACCTACATTAATGTTGCCCACCGAAATGATGGGAATGGGAAACTCTTCGACCGGGAGTAACCCCCGGTCGAAGAGTCTGTTTCTTGTCCACACACCGGCGTTATATAGCCATGCCAATGGTAGCAGTGGCTTATACAGATGTGGTATGTGGTTGTTGCGTTTCATGCTTATTCGATGGTGATATTATCCATGCGACACTGTATGAGGTCGGTATTCTCGATGGTGCGCAAGGCTTGTATGTACTTGACATCTTCACCTAATATCCACGAAGCAATGCTCAAGCGCGATGTGCTGCCAAATTGTTCCATCAATTTTTCAAAAGAAGTTTTCATTGCAGGATATGTGGCAACTTTGTAGTCTGCCAATTCGCTTGCTTGTGCAGCATAAGCAATGGCATCGTCGATGCTACCGATAGAGTCGACAAGACCCAATTCGGCGGCAGTTTTACCTACCCATACGCGACCCTCGGCAATCTGCTTGATGCTCTCTTGCGATACGCCACGACCTTCGGCACAACGTTTTGTGAAGAGGTCATAGCACTCTTCAATCATGCCTTGTATAGCCAAACGCTCACCTTCGCCAAACTTTTGGAAGATAAACTCGCCACTCATAGCATTGCTGTATTTGTGAGTGCGGGCAGCATCAAATTTCAAACCGAGTTTTTCGGTCATCAACTTCTCGGCACTTGGCATAGCACCAAATACGCCGATAGAGCCTGTGAGTGTAGTATTCTCGGCAAAGATATAGTCGGCACCGCAAGAGATGTAGTAACCACCCGAAGCCGCCATATCGCCCATAGATACGACCACTTTCTTGCCGGCAGCTTGTATAGCCTCCAATTCAGCCCATATTTGCTCCGAAGCATAGGCGCTACCACCGGGCGAGTTCACGCGCAAAACAACTGCTTTGATGTTGTCGTCTTTGCGTATCTTGGTCAATTCGGGTACAAGATCTTCGCTGTTGATACCTTCGCCACCGCTCTCGGTAATGTCGCCTACGGCATATACTACGGCGATTGTATTTTTCGATTTGTTTTCTTTCTCAAGAACCGAAGCCAATTGTGCAACGGTAGCAAAGTTCACCTCTTTATCTTTCTCTACACCCACTTTTGTTTTGAGCCATTCGTTAAACTCGGGACGATACATGGTTGTATCGGCAAGGTTGTATGCAAGAATGTCGCGGGTGGGGCGCATAGATGTAATCTCGTTTGCCACATTGTTGAAATGCTCGGTTGTAAAGTCGCGAGAGAGGCTTACGTTCTCGGCAAAAGTACCCCAAATGGTGTTGAGGTATGCCATCGTTTGCTCACGGTTGGCATCGCTCATTTTGTCGCACATGTAGGGCTCAACAGCCGATTTGTATGTACCTACGCGGAATATTTGGTATTCGATACCCAATTTCTCGAACAAACCCGGGAAGAAAACTTGCAAGCCACCCAAGCCATGTACGTCTACTGTACCGATGGGGTTGATGATAACCGAGTCGGCAACCGATGCTATGATATAGTCATTTTGTGTATAGTTGTCGGCATAGGCATAAATCCATTTGCCCGACTTCTCCTTAAACTCGGTGAGCAAGCGACGTATCTCTTCGCTCGATGCAGGCATAGCCGACAAGCCGCGCGCATCAATGTATATACCCACTATGTTCTCGTTTTCGGTAGCTACTTTTATAGCTTTGCGCATTTGGTCAAGACCTTGGGCTGCCGAGCCATTCGACATCAGCTCTTGCATAGGATCTTCCATATAGCGCTCTTGCAAGCTGCCCGATAACTCGAGTTTGAGTACAGTATTCTTTTGCGGAATGTATACTTCACTTCCTGTTGCAACCGACGATGCTATTGCTCCTGTCATACCTATGATGAGCAGAATCATGAGTAGCAATCCGGCAATAAGAGTTCCCAATGTACAGGCAAACGCTGTAGTGAAAAATTTCTTCATGATTGTTATATTTATGTGTTATAAAAAATGTTTGATAATTCTATTTATCTTTTGCAAAGGTAGTGAAAGGCGAGCGAAGAATACAAACTTGTTTGTAGTTCATCCGAGCCGCATCCTATCTTCTGCAAAGATAATGATATATTTTTGATGGCAAAAGGAAATTCAATAAAAAAATATCGTTTTTCGATAAAAACGTTTGATTTATATAATAAAAGTGGAGAAATTGCCCTGTGAGGCTATTTCTCCACATATCGGTTGTTGTATGTTTTTTACTTGGTAAACATCTGCTCGGCAGGAATGATGTAAACCTCCAAGCGACGGTTGGCATTTCTGCCGGCTACGGTGTTGTTGGGCTTTATGGGCTCGAAAGCTCCCGCTGCGTATGGAACGACATATTCTACACAACCGCCATTGCTCTCAAACCAATCGTATATGGCAAATACACGCTCGGTAGTGATGGCATAGTTATACTCCTCGTTGCCGGTATTGTCGCTGTGCATCACCAATAGCACGTGGTAATAGTCGGGGGTGCGCAGGCAAGGTAGCAGCGTGCGCAAGATGGCATCCGACGAGTCGAGCAGGCTTGTTTCGTTGGGCGCAAAGAGTAACGATGCCGGTATTGTGGCTTGTATAACCTCGTCGTCGCGTATCAACTCGACGGCTATATTGCGGTTTGCCTCAATGCGGTCGGCCTCTTTCTTTTGTATCTTGCGCGCCTGTATAGCCTGTTTGTCGGTGAGCTCGGGTATAAGCAGGTTCTCGTCGACGGTCAGTTCGGTAAGCTCGGGATGCTCGGTGGGAGCAGCTTGTGTTTTCTTGCCGAAGAGCTTGTCTATCCAGCTATCTTGTGCCGATGCGCCGATGGGAGCTATTGCGTAGCATAGTGTGAATATGAGGGCTATGAGAAGGTTGCTTCTGTTCATCTGTTATGCCTCCCACATGCCTAAGTATTCTTCGTAGTCGAGCTCGCCTCGTACAAGGAACTCTATATCCTCGTCGGCATACTCGGCGCCACTGTCTTTCTTCAGCGATTTGCGTACAAACTCTATCAGCTCGTCAACATCGAGGTCTACCTCGTCGTTGTTGTTCTCTTCGAAGAAGCCTTTTTGCTCGTAGTAGTCGTACACGATGTCGCCGATGTATATAATCTCGTTGTCGCTATACTTATCTTGTATCTCTTGGGGTAGACGAGGACGGATAAATTCTACTGCTTTGTCGTCGTCGAATGAAAAGAAATCGTTGTCTTGGCTCATAATTAATCTTTATTATAATTAATAATGTGTATTTGCGGTTTTGCACCGTAAAATTACTACTTGTAGACGAAAATTGCAAAAAACTAAAATTTTTTTGCGATTTTTTTTGGAGAAATAAAAAAAGTGCTTACCTTTGCAGTGTACTATTAAACTAATACACTCAAACAATACAACCCTTGTAGTTGTAATAAGTGGAAATTGATAAACCCTCAAATACTTACAATTATGCTGAAAGTAGAAGAAATGGCATTCTCGTATCGTCGCAACGAGTATCTGCTCAACAAGCTCAACTTCGATATCACACCGGGTGGTGTATATGGATTGTTGGGAAAGAATGGCTCGGGCAAGTCTACATTGCTCTATCTATTGACCGGTCTGATGTTTCCTCATATAGGTACTATCACGATTGATGGTGTATCTGCCGGTAAGCGTTTGCCTCAGACGTTGCAAAATATATATCTGTTGCCCGAGGAGTTTGACTTGCCCGCCGTATCGGCAGAGCGTTATGTCAAGAATAATGCTTCGTTCTATCCGTTGTTCAATCGTGAGCAATTTGACAATTTCTTGCAGATTTTTGAGTTGCCTCAAGTTAAAGACCTATCGCAATACTCGATGGGACAGAAGAAAAAATTTATAGTAAGTTTTGCGCTGGCTACCAACACTCCGTTGCTCTTTATGGACGAGCCTACCAATGGCATGGATATCCCCTCGAAGAGCCAATTTCGCAAAGCGATAGCGTTGGGTATGAGCGATGAACGCAGTATTGTGATATCGACCCACCAAGTGCGCGACTTGGAGAGCATGATAGACCGCGTATTGGTGTTGCATGACAATACTATCTTGCTCAATGAGAGTGTGTTGAAGATTGCCGAGAAGATGGAGTTTGTGCACACAACCTCGAAGGACGACTTGCAGGGTTGCATCTACTCGACATTCACTCCGCAAGGTTTTGTGGGTGTGCGACCCAATCTCGATGGTATAGAGACTTCGGTCGACCTTGAAGTGCTGTTCAACAGTATTATAACCAACCCCGAAGTGGTAAAAAGTCTGTTTATCTAATCTTTTATAAGTGTCAATTATGGAAAATCAAATATTCTCTTTCGGTCGTTTTACAGCCTATCTGAAAAAGTATTTTTCGGAAAATCGTAGTATCCGACTGCAATTAATCATCCTTGCCGGTGTTTTTGGCGCCTTGATGAGCATCTCGGGCGGTTCTATCAACTTTTTTAACCTCTCGGCTGCCATGTTTATCTTTGCGATTGTGTTGGCAAGTAGCTTCTCGGCATTTTTCAATACAAAAGCCAACAAGATAAAGTTTATGCTCACGCCGGTGTCGCAACTGGAGAAATTCATGGCAATGGTGGTGCACCTCTATGTAGTAGTCCCTATTATGTTTGCTGTTGTGTTGTTTATAGCACAGTATGTAGCCATATTGGTAACAGCTCTCTTTACCCTTTCAATGCCACAATTCACTATGCCCTATGCCGGTGTTGAGATTAACAAAGAGTTGCTCTGTCCCTATCTCATCTCATACTTCTCGGCTACTGCGTTCTATCTGATGGGTGCCATGATATTTACTCGTCATGCTTTCTTGAAGACCACAGGATTGTCGATGCTTCTGGGCTTTATCATCTCTATGTTGGTGGCGATAACCGGCACGTTGCAGTTGGTCAACTTGGCTGCCATGGAGAGGTTGCAACAACTACCCGATACCGACTTTGGCGTGTACCAGAATGTAGGATATGTCATATCGGTCATTATGATAATACTATTCCTTTTCATTGGATATATGCGTATGTGTGAAATGGAAACCAACGAAACAAAAAAATGATATAGCTATGATATTTCGCGATAATCAATCTATATATCTGCAGATAGCCGAGCGCATTTGCGATGAAATATTGGAGAATAAGTTCCCACCCGGCGAGCGAATACCCTCTATTCGCGAGTATGCGGCTCTGGTCGAAGTGAATGCCAATACGGTGGTGCGGTCGTACGAGTGGCTGCAACAGCAAGACATCATCTTCAATAAGCGTGGTATAGGCTACTATGTGTCGCCCGAAGGCAAGCATCGTATCAAAGCGTTGCGCCGAGAGCGCTTCTTCAGCGACGAACTGCCTTTGTTCTTCAACCGATTGTATACGCTGGGTATATCGGTCGAGGAGATTGAAACACATTACGCACAATACCTCGACGAACACAAAAACAATAAAACCGAAATTTATCCCCCCGAAAATTTATCTGTATAACACTCTAAAAATCAATGAATATGAAACGCTCAACTATATTAATGATAATTGTTCTGGCTGTTGTCATCTTGGCACCGGTTATAGTTATAGGCATTATGGCTACCAAACTGCCCTCGTTGGGTGATGTGGTAAGCAAGGTTATGAATTCGACCGACAATACGACCTACACCTACAACATGAAGGTAACATCGCCCGATCGCAGTAGTGTGCCCGATTGCTACGTTCTTGTTACTACCTATTCGGGTAAAGTCGATACCCTCTCATCGGTCAATTTTGTCGACCCTGCTATGGGCGTCGAGGCTGTGCTCGAGGGTGATTCTATCATTGTCAATCTGCAGAATGTCAGCGACCTCACTGCCGATGGCTTGGTGCTTACTGTCGAGTTGCCCGAGAACTCGAAACTCCTTGTCGAGAACAGCGTGCCGACGGTCGATGTTCATGTCGTCTCTGCCAATATAAAAGCCCTGCGTATTAACTCTTTGGGCGATTTCCTTGCACGAGCCACCAATCTCGGTGCTTTGTTGAGCAGTGATACAACGCGTACGGCAACAATGGTGCTCGAAAGTTGTAACGTAGGAGCTTTGAAGCTGAATGGCGCAAATACTTCGCTCGATGTCAACGGCTCGAATGTAGGTGCCATGACGATTGCCGGTACATGCAGTGCCATAAAATTGAATGATAGCAGTATAGGTGTATGCTCATGGAACAAAGCCAACAGCGCCCTTGCGCAGATAAAAGACTGCTCTATCGTGTCGAGGGTGAATGAAGAGGTGATAGACATTACCGTCGAGGATAATAAAATGGATGACGACGATGCCGAGGGGTCGGATGTTGTGAACATCTCGCCGAGTGGCGTTCATGTGGAGAGTGATGGCGACAAGGTAAATATATCGCCTGCCGGAGTATTTGTCGATAGCGAGGATACCAAGGTTGCAATTTCGCCTGCCGGTGTGGTGGTGAGAGAAAATGGCGAAGAAGTTGTCAATATAGGAGTCGGTGGCGTGAAAGTGAAGTAGTAATTGTAAATCAAATACATACATAAAAATTTTAATTTATGAGAAGGTTTATACAAACATTGCTCATCGCTTGTTGCATGGCTGCAAGTATGGTTGCTATGGCTCAAGATGCCTGCCAAGTAAAGGGTGTCGTGGTAGATGCAACAGGCGAGACAGTGCCCTATGCTACGGTAGGTGCATACGAAGGCACAAAGAATGTAACACGATTGGCTGCCGATGCCAATGGCACATTTGCCATGCAACTCAGTCAGGGTAAGAAGTATAACATCGAAATCACTTCGGTGGGATATTCGCCCTATCGCACCGAGGTAAAAGTACCCGCTTTATCGGCTTATGATATGGGCAATATTGTATTGAAGTCGTCGACCGAACTTGAGGAGGTGGTAGTCGTATCGCAGAAACCTATTATCAAGTCGGATGCCGAGAAGATTACTTACGATGTAACTGCCGACCCCGAGTCCGATGGCAAAACACTGCTCGATATGCTGCGCAAAGTACCTATGGTAACTGTCGATGGCGAGGATAATGTGCAGCTAAACGGTTCGGGCGACTTCAAGGTGCTCATCAACGGTAAGGAGTCGACCATGATAAAAAACAATATGAAAGAGGTGTTTAAAGCCATGCCGGCATCGGGTGTGCAGGATATTCAAGTGATGACCAACCCCTCAACTCGTTACGATGCCGAGGGTGCAGGCGGTATTATCAACATCATTACGGTGCGCTCGGAAGTGTCGGATGTTACAGGTGTAACCGGTACGTTGTCGGCTTATTGCAATGCATTGCAAGGCTCGTTTGGCGGCAATGCCTACCTAACTATGCAGCACAAGAAGTTTACGGCTTCGCTCAACTATTTCGGAGGCAAGTTCAATAACTACCAGTATAGCGATGCGGTAAGATATAACTATAACAACCCCGATATGTATTATACCGAGATAAATACCAGCGACTTTGGCGATATGAAAGTAGGCGGACAGTTTCACTTCCTGACGTTTGAGAGTAGCTATGAGTTGGATTCGCTCAATCTCTTTACGCTGGGTGTATCGGGCAACTTAGGATTTTATGGAGCCGAAGGCAATGCCTCGAACAAGACTTTCAGCCAAGCCGGTGTTCAAAAGATACATTATATCGACCGCATCACGCAAGGCGGTACGTGGGGTGGGGCATCTGCCAACTTCGACTATCAACACACGTTCAATCGTCCTATGCACACGCTCACCGCTTCATATCGTTACGAGTATAACCCCAATGGGTCGTTGTATAGCGATTCTATCATGTTTGACGAAGCCACACTCAATGCTCCTATGGAGGGTCAGAAAAACGAGAATAATGCCTTCTCGCAGGAGCACACCGTACAGCTCGATTATAACAACCCTATCAATGCCGAGCACTCGATAGAGGCGGGAGCCAAATATATAGCACGTCTTAACCACAGCGACGACGACTACATGATGTTGCAAAACGGTGAATGGAAGTCGTTGGGCATGGCGCAACAATTTGACTATACACAACAGATAGCCGCCCTTTATGCCGGATATGGTTTTACTCGCTCTACTTGGGGCTTTCGCGTAGGCGGTCGCTACGAAGCTACCTTTATTGATGCTACTTTTCAAAATGGCAATGAACGAGTTGACTATGGAAAACCCTACGGAAACGTCGTGCCCTACGCCTCAATCAACTATAACTTGTCGCCTATGGAGTCGTTGCGCTTGTCATATACACAACGCATCAATCGTCCCGGTATCAGCTACCTGTCGCCTTATGAGCAGTGGACTACACCCACCAGTGTTCTATCGGGTAACCCCGACTTGCAACCCGAGGTAACACACTCTATTACGGCTGCCTACTCGATATTCAAAGGCAAGTTCAACCTCAATATGCAGTGGATGGCAAAGATATCAAACAATGCTATTACGCCCCTCGATTATATAGATGCCGAGAGTGGTATTTCGCACACTACTTATGGCAACATCGCTACGGTGCAAACTTACGGTTTGGCGGCATACATATCGGGGCAACCTTCGCCCAAGTTCAACTACTATGTCAACTTGCAACCTGCCTACAAGATATTCAATGCACCGCATCTCAAGATGAAGGACCAACGTTGGGGTGGCTCGCTCTTTGCCGGATTTAATTGGACTGCATGGAAAAACGGTACGTTAAGTGTCAATGCCGGAGGCGGATTGCCCGACGGACACATACAGCTCGAGAGCGAATTGATGTGGTATTACTATGGAATGAGTGTAACGCAACGTTTCTTTGATGACAAACTCAAGGTTACCTTGTCAGCCAACAACTTGTTCCATAAATACAATCGCTATCGTGTGCGCACTATCGGTGATGGCTTTGAAAATATATCGGAGGGCGGTACGCTGGCACAACAACTCACATTGAGTGTGTCGTATACCTTCGGTAGCCTCAAGGCGCAAGTGAAGAAAGCCAACCGCAGTATTGTTAACGACGATATTGTAGGCGGTTCGTCGGAAGGCATGGGTGCTCAAGGTGGAATGTAATAAATGGTTGCCTTTCACCAACAACAAAGATATATGCAGAAAAGGTTATAAATAATTCTCTGAAAAAGGCTCATACTTGTTGCGAAACAAGTATGAGCCTCTTCTTTGTCTTGAACTTTATGGATTGCCGCACAGCCTTATGGGCGTGCCACCTATGTTATTTCTTCTTTGAGGGTATTATAGTCATCGCCTCGTCGGGTACGAGTGAGTTGATATAAACCTCGATGTTGGTGTATTGGGGCGAAAGGTCGTAGCCGTTGGCATCTTTTTTGTTCTCGGGGTTCAGACCTTTCAACACTTCCCAATCGTCGGGCATGCCGTCAAGGTCGTAGTCGAGTTGTGCGATGCCCAGCTGCTCCAATTCGGGGAAGCCACCTACTTGCTCTTGGCTGTCAATCAATCCCTTCTCGCCGTATGTAGCCTTGCCCTTGCGCACCTCCTCTACGATGCGGCTATCTACTTCGTCGCGCCACAACGATGCGCCTACGTTGGCAAGTACTTGCTCGTATGCAGTCTCGGCATCGCTGTAAGGCAGATTGGCAAACGGGAATGGCTCTTTCATGCGTATTGTATCGTAGCTGAATACAAGCGGGTCGATGTCTTTCTTGATTTGTTGCACACCACCTGCCCAATTGTTCTTGGTCGCAGTCTTGTCGCCTACAATAACATTGCCGTTTACGTAGTATTCGCCGTAGCCATAGTGCGTATCGTTGATGCCGGCTTCGGGGGCAAAGATGCGGTTGCGCTTGCTCTTGGTAGTGGCAGGTCCGGGTTTGTAGTAGTTGTTGACGATGTTGATGGTGCGGCATTGTCCGCCGTAAGAGCTGTTGTTGCCCCAGTTATAGATGACATTGTTGCGGAAGTCTATCACACCCGATATATCGGTTACGCCCGGGTGGTCGAAACGCGGGTTGCGGCTGTCGTGGTGTGCCAGCAGGTTGTGGTGGTACGATGCACCTTTTCCACCCCATATACCGCCGTAGCCGTGCTCACCCTTGGCGTGAATACTCTTGCGAAGGCTCTCCGATACGATGTTCCATTGGAAGGTTATTCGCTCGTTGCCATAGAACGATGCGCACTCGTCGGTACTCCAACTTACCGAGCAGTGGTCGATGATGATATCGTTGAATTGACCCTTCTCGGTTGAGGCATTGCTCGATAGGGCATCGCTCTCTTCTTGGTTGGTGTCGCCCAAGCGGAAGCGCAGATAGCGCAGTATCACTTGATTGGCTTTGATGCGTACTTGATGACCGCCTATGCACACACCCGGTGCAGGTGCTGTTTGCCCGGCTATGGTTATGCTATCCTTGGTTATGTCGAGCTTGCGTTTAAGTGTGATGTTACCGGCTACGGCAAATACGATGGTGCGTGCACCTTTCTTCTCTACCGCGCGACGGAACGAGCCTTCGATGGGTTTCTCGCCTTTGTCGTAATCTTCGAGTGTCGTTACTACATAGACTTTTCCTCCACGACCGCCCACTGTATATTTGCCATAACCCTCGGCACCAGGGAATGCGGCTGTCGCTGTTTCATCGCTTTGTGCCCACGCTTGGCTCATGCCGAGGAGCACACACATCAGAAGTGCAATTTTTGTTTTCATATATGCTGTGTTTACTATTTTTAGACAATATTGGTGGCAGATAGTTTATTTCTGTTGTAAACGTTCCACCTCGAGTGCTGCAAGGATGAATGGACCTACCGCCTTGGCATCGTTGTCGCGTTTCATCTCGTTGATGTAGTAGTCGTAGTCGCCCGGGCGGTTGTTCTTACCTCCCAGACCGGCTACGGCGCACACCTCGGTGATGCTTATCAAGGCTTGTTCATCTTCTTTGATAAAGCGGTCGAGGATACCTTGCCAAGCCTTGTCGGCTACGGTGAGGTAGTGCGAGGGGAGTATACCTATGCGCACACCCTTGTATAGCGCGTATGCAAACATGCACGATGCCGACGACTCCAAGTAGTTGCCTTCGTCGCCACTGCGATCCATTACTTGATACCACAAGCCGGTGGCGGGATCGGCATAGCGCTCGAGCTGGGCAGCGATGTGTAGCATGATGTTGACTGCCTTCTGGCGGTCGGGGCAATTGGCAGGCAATAGCTCCAAGTTGTCGACAATAGCCATGGCATACCAGCCCAATGCTCGTCCCCAGCAGTGTTTCGATTGTCCCGAAATGTGGTCGCACCAGAACATTTGGCGGCTCACGTCGCAAGCGTGGCGATAGAGGCGCGACTCGTAGTCGTAGGTATGATACGATGCCATGACCATTTGCAGTATGACGTCGGCATAGTCGGCAGCTTGTTGCTCACCGCTTTCGTAGCGAAGGGCATATTCTGCCAAGAAGGGGCTGCCCATGTATACGCCATCGAGCCACACTTGGTGCGGATATATCTTCTTGTGCCAGAAACCACCGTCGGCGTTGCGCGGTTGGCGGTCAAATTGGCTGCGTAGCAGGTCGAGGGCTTTTTTGTATCGCTCCTCGCCGGTGAGGTCGTACACGTCAAAGAGATATTTTCCCGAGTTGATGCGGTCGAGCGAGTAATCGGTTATCTTGTATTTCTTGATGCTGCCGTCTTCGTTTACCATCGTGTCGGCATACGATAGGGCATACTCGCGTATATCCTCGCGTTGGTACTTATCTGCCACATACAGCATGGCGCGCAACTCAAGTCCGTGGCAATAGTCCCACTTCAACTTGGGCTGAAAGTCGAGTTGCCATGCCTCGGGGTTGCGGGCTATCTCGCTCTCCACCATGCGCACTGCCCACGAGGCACTCTTCTCGGCGGCATGTGTATGCGAGAATATTGTTATAACAAAGAGGGTGATAATAACAAGCGATAGTCGTTTCATAAAGAATTGATGTGTTAGGTATTACAATATACAATAGGTTTAGTAATGCGAATATATAAATTGTGAAAATCATTCGCAAAATAATGCGACAAAAGTAAATAATTTTGGCTGAATAATATAATTGTTAATAACCCTTTTATTTGTGTAATCAAATTATAGTTGCTATTTTTGTTGCGTGCTCTCGGTCGTGTTGAGAGCGCGTAAACCGCATTTTAATACCTTTAATATCTTCTGTTATTATGACCAAAAATCAAAAGATGACCAGCTTCAGGTGGATGATGTGCCTTATGCTCTTTGTCGCCACTACGGTCAACTATCTCGACCGACAAGTTTTGTCGCTCACTTGGAAAGACTTTATCGCTCCCGAGTTTCACTGGACCAATGAGGACTATGGTAACATTACCGCGTGGTTCTCTATTTTCTATGCCGTCAGTATGCTCTTTGCCGGACGTTTTGTCGACTGGATGGGCACCAAGAAGGGTTACCTTTGGGCTATCGGTGTGTGGTCGTTGGGTGCATGCCTCCACGCTGTGTGTGGTGTAGCTACTCAATATACTTGCGGATTGGAGAATGTTACTGATATGATAAATGCTACCGGTACTGTGGCGTTGGGCATCTCTACAGCCAGTGTCTACTATTTCATTGCTGCACGTTTTATCTTGGCAGTAGGCGAGGCGGGCAACTTCCCGGCTGCTATCAAGGTTACTGCCGAATACTTCCCTAAGAAAGACCGCGCTTATGCCACAAGTATCTTCAATGCCGGTGCTACCGTAGGTGCATTGGTTGCTCCGCTCACTATTCCCACCATTGCAGGCTACTTCAAGAGCATCGGTTGGGGTGGTGGTTGGGAGGCTGCCTTCATCATCATTGGTGCTCTCGGTTTCATTTGGATGGGCTTCTGGTTGTTTATGTACGATGCACCTGCCAAGAGTAAGTATGTCAACCCTGCCGAGCTCGAGTATATCAACCAAGACGGCGATGAAGTGGTGGTTACCGACGACAAGCCCGAGAAGAAACTCTCTTTCTGGCAATGTTTGGGCTTCAAGCAGACTTGGGCATTTGCATTTGGTAAGTTTATGACCGACGGTGTGTGGTGGTTCTTCCTCTTCTGGACTCCTGCCTACATCAGCGACGTATATGGATATACCTCCGACAGCCTCATGGGTATGACTCTCATCTTTGTGTTGTATGCCATCACGCTGCTCTCTATCTATGGCGGTAAGTTGCCCTCTATCATCATCAACAAGACCGGTATGGACCCCTACGCAGCTCGTATGCGTGCCATGCTCATCTTTGCCTTCTTCCCCTTGTTGGCGTTGTTTGCACAGCCGCTCGGTGGCTATTCGGTATGGTTCCCCGTCATCATCATTGGTATTGCCGGTGCGGCTCACCAATCGTGGAGTGCCAACATCTTCTCTACCGTAGGCGATATGTTCCCCAAGAGCGCCGTTGCTACCATCACCGGTATAGGTGGTATGGCAGGTGGTGTAGGCTCGTTCTTGATTAACAAGCTGTCGGGTGTACTCTTCGACCACGCTGCCGAGACCGAGATGCAACTCATGGGCTTCAAGGGCGTTGAGTCGGGCTACTTTATCATCTTCTGTGTGTGTGCTGTGGCATATCTTATCGGTTGGATTGTCATGAAAGCCCTCGTGCCCAAGTACAAACCTATTGTGATTGAATAAATATTTTTCTTAACAGCACAATGACCAATGCAGCCCGCTGCATTGGTCATTTTACCCTATAAAAAGTCTTATGAGAAGAGTCGTAGCTTTCTTCATATTGTTGGCTGTTGCAGTTCCTGCATTGTGGGCGCAAACAGCTGCTTTCCCCGGTGCCGAGGGACATGCTCGTTACACAACAACCGGCGGTCGCGGTGGCAAGGTATATCATGTTACCAAGCTCACCGACGATGGCTCGAAGGGCACGCTGCGTTATGCGGTGCGCAAGTCGGGCGTGCGAACGGTAGTCTTCGACGTATCGGGTACAATAGAGTTGGCAAGCGACCTTGTCATTTCGTCGGGCGACATCACCATTGCCGGACAGACAGCCCCGGGCGACGGCATCTGCCTGAAGAATTACAGTCTCAAGATAGATGCCGACAACGTGATAATACGTTTCATCCGTTGCCGCTTGGGCGAGATGGCTGCCGATGCCCGCGATGCCTTCGAGGGACAAGGGCACAAAAACATTATCGTCGACCACTGCTCCATGAGTTTCAGTACCGACGAGTGTGCCTCGTTCTACGACAATACCCATTTCACCATGCAGTGGTGTTTCATTGCCGAGAGCCTCAAGGCGAGTGTCCATGCCAAGGGCAACCATGGCTACGGTGGTATATGGGGCGGTAAGAATGCCTCGTTCCACCACAACATCTTGGCACACCACGACAGCCGCAACCCCCGCATGTGTGGCAGCCGATACAGCAATCGTGCCGACTTGGAGAATGTCGACTTCCGCAACAACGTCATCTACAATTGGGGTAATACCAACAGCGGATATGCCGCCGAGGGTGGCACCTACAACTTTGTCAACAACTACTACAAGCCCGGTCCTGCCACCAAGAAGTCTATCGTGGCACGTATCTTCCAGCCCAATGCCGACGACGGTACCAACCAACAGCTCAAGGGCGTGTGGGGTACGTTCTACGTTGCAGGCAACTATGTCGACGGCTCTGCTCCGTACGACAATGTGCAAGACGGAGCCGATATGATTGCCGCCACCAATGCCGACAATTGGAACGGCATACACCCCAATACCAAGAATGCAGCCCTGCCTGCCGAGGGCATCAAGTCGACCACCGAATACGATGCCGGCGATGTTACCACACATACCGCAGCCACAGCCTTCGACAAGGTAGTTGCCTATGCCGGAGCCTCACTCTCGCGCGATGCTCAAGACACCCGCATTGCCGACGAGATACGCAACGGCAGCTACACCTATGCCGGCTCGTCGACAGGACAATACGGCATCATCGACAAGACATCCGACGTAGGCGGTTGGAGTGAGTTGCTCTCTACCGAAGCACCCCTCGATAGCGACGAAGATGGCATACCCGATGCGTGGGAGACACTCAATAACCTCGACCCCGACGACGACAGCGATGCAGCCCTCTTGTGGCACGATGGCACAGGCTACACAGCCCTCGAGGTCTATCTGCACAGCCTTGTCGACAATATTGTGCGTGCTTGTCAAAGCGACGGAACAGGGCTCACCGAGGTATATCCGCGCTACACCGATGCTGCTGTCGATGCTACCCGCCACACCCCGGTGCAACTCTCGTATGCTGCCGGACGTTACACCATCGGCGGCTTCGATGGCGAGGCTACACTCTACATCTACACCCTTTCGGGTGCGCTCAAGTCGGTGATAAAGGGTTGTGATACAATTACATTCACGCTCGACCAGCCCGCTATCATACGCCTTGCCACATCGCAGACAGTAGTGGCGCGCAAGCTGTTACCTTGTTAATAATCATTATAACGCAACGTATCTCTCGGCTTTTTTGCTTACTTTTGTCGTCGATATGGCAAGAAAGAGTAGTAAAACATCGCGGCGCAATCGTCGCCGGTCGCAGATACGCATCTTCAAGGTCGTAATAACCCTCTTGGTGATATTACTGCCTTGCGTGTGGCTCATAGGCACTGGACAGCGCGAGAGTGAGCCCATGCGCGTGGCACGAGCCTTTGCCCACCACCTCATACATGCCCGCTACAACGAGGCATGCGCCCTGGCAACGCCGCAATCGGTCGACGACATCATGTTCTATGCCACTTGGATGGGCAGCCATGCCTACAACCCCGATACCGATCGTGTGCGTTTCAAGATAACCCATGCCCGGCTGCTCATGCCTGCCGACACCGTCAACGTCGTGCATGGCAAGGTACTCGTGGCGCAACCCGATGGCGAGGAGCGCGAGTTGCACCCCCTCGAGCTCACCTTGCGCTATACCCTCGACGGATGGCTGGTCGACTATACCGCACCTACCTCTATGTGGAAACCCATTAACAAACAACGATAATATGGCACTACTGCACCCCGATAGCCGTCTATGCGATGCTATCCTCCGCGACACTTCGCTCATACCCGTCATGGCTCGTTTTGGCGTAAGCCTCGGCATGGGCGAGAAGAGCATCGCTACCGTTTGCAACGAGCACGACCTCGATGTCGACTTCTTTGTAACCATACTCAACACCTACATCAACGAAGACTTCTTCCCCGAGCGACACTTGCAATCGTTCTGCATAGAGCCCATTATCGACTATCTCACCAAGACCAACGCCTACTATGCACGCTTTCAGCTGCCCAACATCGAGCGACACTTTGTGCGCCTCATAGAGCTGAGTGGCAAAGAGGCAAACAACCTCGAGCGCGTGTATAACTTCTTCATGACAGTGCGCGACGAACTCTTGCAGCGCATCGACACCGACCACAAGCAGTGGTTTCCCCGCCTGCAAGCATCGCTGGGCGCTTGTAGCGAACCCCTGCACGTTGATGCCGCAACACCCATGCCCGCCACCGATACCGTCGAGGAGAAGCTCAACGACTTGCTCAGCCTCATTGTCAAGCACCTATCGGGCAACTACGACATCAACCTGTGCCACGCCGTCATCTTTGCACTCACCAGCCTGCGCAACGACATCAAGCAGCACAATCGCATACGCAACCGCATACTACGCCCCGTAGCCATAGCCCTGCAGTGCGACTCTCCCATAATATCGCGCTCATGACACTCGCCATCATACACCCCGACACCCTCAAGGCAATAGGGTTGCGACACCTACTGCGCACCTACTGCGATGCCGCTACCGAGTGCTTCTCGTCGGCTGCACAATTCTTGGCATCGCACCCCGAGCAGTACGACGGCTACTTTGTCGCTGCCGAAGCCTTTGTAGCGTGCATGGAAGTGCTGTTGCCCCGCAAGTCGCGTGTCGTCATGTTGCTCGACGATGCCACCCCCGACACTTGGAGCGGTATGACACTATGCACACACCGCCCACTCGAAGAGGTAGTAGAAACCCTCGACAAGAGTGTGAGTACCATCACCCGCAATAGCGAGAATGCCGACGTGCAAGAAGAACTCACCCAACGCGAAATCGACGTGCTGCGAGGCGTAGCACGCGGTCTCCTCAACAAAGAGATAGCCGACGAGCTGCACATAAGCATCAACACCGTACTATCACACCGCAAAAACATCGTAGCCAAGTTGGGCATAAAAACCGTATCGGGACTCAGCCTCTACGCCGTCATGAACGGAATTGTAGATAATTAAGGGTTGAGAGTTTAGGGTTGAGAGTTTAGAGTTTAGAGTGTGGACGTGCCGGTGGGGCGTGATGAAAGTTTAGGGTTGAGAGTTTAGAGTTTAGAGAGGTAGGGACATGCCGGTGGCACGTTGAGAAAATCGTCCGAAGGACGGGTCGAGCACCGTAGGATGCGAGAATACGATAACCCCCAACGAGCCGAGCGAAGCGACGGCGAAGTTGGGGGGACATTACTCATAATACACTCGCCGGCGCGGTGGGTCGGGCATGGCAATATGGCTGTTTCCGGCGAGGATTGCGATGGGGCTTCCCGTCTTTACAGACGGTGGCGTGGTGGGTTGGTAGCATCCCCCAACTTCATTCGCCTATCGGCTCATTCGTTGGGGGTTATCCATACTCGGGCTTTCAGCCCTCGACACGTCTTACAGACGGCATTTCAGCTCGTATTCTTATATTCTTATGTCTATAAACCCTAAACTCTCATCTTTCATCTTTCATTCCCCCTTGCAGTGTGTTGTAGGGGTGATTTGGGCAGAATAAACGCAAAAAACTCTTTATATTTTATT
>JAFUOV010000024.1 GCA_017481745.1 Bacteroidaceae bacterium | reverse complement strand
GTTCAAATCTCGAAGCAATCCGATATTTGTAAAAGCAGAAAACGTGCAGTTGTTGCACCAATGTTCGGGGCGTAGCGCAGTCCGGTAGCGCACCTGGTTTGGGACCAGGGGGTCGCAGGTTCGAATCCTGTCACCCCGACAATATGCAAAGTGTTGATAATGAGAATTATCAACACTTTATTTTTTATTACACTGCAACAGTCGAGGCGATACTTGGCTCGCCTTTGAAATTGGATGCGAGGTTTTTGCATTACAAAGGTCGATTATTTGCATAAAAATCGTAACTTTGTACCCTTAAATAGGTAAGAAGATGAATTTCACATTACAACATACAGCCGAAGGAACAAATGCACGTGCCGGTGTAATAAAGACCGACCACGGCGAGATACAGACACCTATATTCATGCCTGTGGGCACTGTAGGCGCTGTGAAGGCTGTTCACATGCGCGAGTTGCGCGAAGACATCAAGGCTCAAATCATCTTGGGCAACACATATCACCTATACTTGCGACCCGGATTGGAGATACTGCAACGTGCCGGCGGCTTGCATAAGTTCAACGGTTGGGAGCGCCCTATACTGACCGATAGCGGCGGCTTTCAGGTATTCTCTTTGTCCGACATTCGCAAGCTCACCGAGGAGGGTGCACACTTCCGCTCGCACATCGACGGCTCGAAGCACCTCTTTACACCCGAGAACAACGTCGACACACAACGTATCATTGGTGCCGACATTATGATGGCACTCGACGAGTGTACCCCGGGCGATGCCGACTACAGCTATGCCAAGAAATCATTGGCACTGACACAGCGCTGGCTGGCTCGCGGATGGAAACGCTATCAAGAGACCGAGGGACTATATGGCTACAAACAAGCCTACTTCCCCATTGTGCAGGGTTGTGTATACCCCGACCTTCGTCGTGAGGCAGCCAAATACGTTGCCGACCTCGGTGCCGATGGTAATGCCATAGGCGGTCTTGCCGTAGGTGAGCCCACCGAGAAGATGTATGAAATGATTGAGGTGGTAAACGAAATATTGCCCACCGACAAGCCCCGCTACCTGATGGGCGTGGGTACTCCCGCCAATATTCTTGAGGGTATAGACCGCGGTGTCGATATGTTCGACTGCGTGATGCCCACCCGCAATGGTCGCAACGGTATGATATTCACATCGCGCGGTATCATGAATATGCGCAACAAGAAGTGGGCAGACGACTTCTCGCCGCTCGATGAGGAGGGAACATCGTATGTCGACAGCGCATACACCAAGGCCTACGTGCGCCACTTGTTTATTGCCGACGAGATATTGGCAATGCAGATAGCCTCTATTCACAACCTCGCCTTCTACGTGTGGTTGTCGCAAGAGGCACGCAAGCATATTATCGACGGCACATTTGCCTCGTGGAAACGCGAGATGATGGAGCGCGTAACAACACGTCTGTAATAAGGTAGAAGCAAAGAAATTGAGCAATGAAGTTGAAGAACCCGTTTAAAATTATTGATATGTACATAATCAAGAAATTTCTTGGTTCGTACTTCTTTTCAATATTGCTCATATTGGCTATTACGGTAGTATTCGATACCAACGAGAAGTTAGACTCGTTTATGAAAGCCCCGCTCGATGCCATTATCTTCGACTACTTTGCAAGCTTCCTGCCCTACTTTGCCAATCTGTTCAGCCCGTTGTTTGTCTTTATTGCGGTAATCTTTTTCACATCGAAGTTGGCAGACAACAGCGAGATAATAGCCATGCTGTCGAGTGGTATGAGCTTCAAGCGGCTGTTCATCCCCTACATGTTCTCGGCAGCCATTATCGCCTCGCTCAACTTTGCGCTGAGTTGCTACATCATACCGCCATCCAATATATCGCGTATAGAGTTTACCAACACCTATGTGCGCAACAAGCGTGTAGACTATGGTAGCAATATACAATTTAAGGTTGAACCCAATGTTGTTGCATACATAGCACGATACGACAATAGCAACCGCATGGGCTACCGCTTCTCGTTGGAGGAGTTTGAGGGTAAGACACTCAAGTCGCGTCTTACGGCACAAACCATTGCCTACGACTCGGCATATCAATGGCACGTCAATAATTATGTCATTCGCAATCTCGACGGTATGCGCGAAACCATTACCCGAGGCAGCCGGTTGGACACCATCATAACGGTGATGCCGTCAGACTTTCTTATCTCGCCCACCGATTGCGAAACCATGACCTCGCCTCAGCTGCGCGAGTATATCAACCGCCAACGTGAGCGCGGTGTGGCAAATATCAAGAGCTTCGAAATAGAGTATCACAAGCGCTATGCCATGGTAGCTGCGGCATTTATCCTCACTGCCATAGGTATGTCGCTATCGTCGCGCAAGACCAAGGGTGGTATGGGTATAAACATAGGTATCGGGTTGCTGTTGAGTTTCTCGTATATCTTCTTCTCTACCGTTACCTCGACCTTTGCCGTAAGCGGTGCCACATCGCCATTTGTAGCGCAATGGATACCCAATATATTGTATACAATCATAGCCATATTCCTGTATAGGACGGCTCCCAAATAACACATAACGCGAAACAATAAAACCGAAATAATATGGAAAATAAGTTTAAACGTACACTTGTAACAACTGCACTACCCTACGCCAATGGTCCTGTACACATCGGACACTTGGCAGGCGTATATGTTCCTGCCGACATCTATGCTCGCTACTTGCGATTGAAGGGCGAAGAGGTACTTCTCATCGGTGGTTCCGACGAGCACGGAGTGCCCATTACTATCAAAGCACGCAAAGAGGGTGTTTCGCCCCAAGATATTGTAGACCGCTATCACAAGATTATCAAAGAGTCATTCGAGGAGTTTGGCATTTCGTTTGATATATATTCTCGCACATCGAGCAAGATACATCATGAAATGGCATCTGATTTCTTCCGCAAGCTCTACGACAAAGGCGAGTTTATCGAGAAAGTATCGCAACAATACTATGACGAGGAGGCACAACAATTCCTCGCCGACCGCTACATAACCGGTACTTGCCCCCATTGCCACAACGAGCGCGCCTATGGCGACCAATGCGAGGCATGCGGCACATCGCTCAATGCTACCGACTTGATAAACCCCAAATCGGCAATCAGCGGCAGCCAACCCGTATTGCGCGACACCAAGCACTGGTATCTGCCCCTTGACAAATGGGAGCCTTTCTTGCGCGAATGGATTCTTGAGGGACACAAAGAGTGGCGCTCAAACGTTTACGGACAATGCAAATCGTGGATAGACATGGGCTTGCAACCTCGTGCCGTAAGCCGCGACCTCGACTGGGGTGTACCTGTACCCGTTGAGGGTGCCGATGGCAAGGTGTTGTATGTATGGTTCGATGCACCTATCGGCTACATATCGAATACCAAAGAGTTGCTACCCGACTCGTGGGAGAAGTGGTGGAAAGACCCCGAAACCAAGATGTTGCACTTCATCGGTAAAGATAACATTGTATTCCACTGCATCGTGTTCCCCGCCATGCTCAAGGCAGAAGGCAGCTACAACCTGCCCGAGAATGTGCCTGCCAATGAGTTCTTAAATCTCGAAGGCGACAAGATTTCAACCTCGCGCAACTGGGCAGTATGGTTGCACGAATATCTGCGCGAGTTCCCCGGCAAACAAGACGTGTTGCGCTATGTACTCACAGCCAATGCTCCCGAGACCAAGGACAACGACTTCACTTGGCGCGACTTCCAAGCTCGCAACAACAACGAGTTGGTAGCCATCTTGGGTAACTTTGTCAACCGCTCATTGGTGTTGACACACAAATACTTTGGCGGTAAAGTTCCCGCTGCCGGCGAGTTGAACGACTACGACCGCGCTACACTTGCCGAGTTTACCAACGTGAAGGCTACCGTCGAAAGCTACTTGGACAACTATCGTTTCCGCGATGCACAACGCGAAGCAATGAACTTGGCACGCATCGGTAATAAATACCTTGCCGATACCGAGCCTTGGAAACTTGCCAAGACCGATATGGAGCGTGTTGCTACTATCCTCAACCTGGCATTGCAAATCTCTGCCAACCTCGCCATCGCATTCGAGCCGTTCTTGCCCTTCTCGGCAGCCAAGTTGCGCCACATGCTCAACATGAGCGAGTGCCGTTGGGAGCAATTGGGCTCAAGCACATTGCTTGCCGAAGGCACAGAGTTGGCTGCAACAGAGTTGTTGTTTGAGAAAATTGAAGATGCAACCATCGACGCACAAATACAGAAGTTGCAAGACACCAAAAGAGCTAACGAACTGAACGAGCACAAAGCCAATCCGATACGCGAGAATATAGAGTTTGACGACTTCATGAAGTTAGACATCCGCGTAGGTAAAGTATTGGAGTGCACCAAAGTACCCAAAGCCGACAAGTTGTTGCAATTCCGCATCGACGATGGTTTGGGTGGTCGCACCATCGTATCGGGTATAGCCAAGCACTACAACCCCGAGGACTTGGTAGGCAAGAACGTATGTTTTGTTGCCAACCTTGCACCACGCAAGTTGCGTGGCATCGAGTCGCAAGGCATGATACTCAGCGCCGAAGATGCCGACGGACGCTTGGTAGTAATAACCCCTGCCGACGAGGTGAAACCCGGTTCGGAAGTAAAATAAAAGTTGAGAGATAGAGGTGAGAGTTTAGAGCCGGGAACAAGGTTATGTTCTATCTCTAAGCCCTCACCTCAATGCTCAAAATTATCATCTCTGATTTTCACCCATGAAACAAACACTATATCTTTATAACCTTCGCAACGAGAAGGGTCGACACATAGAGTTGTTGTGCCTGAGCCAAGGCATCGAGTGTCGTCATGTAGATAGCCATGAGTATGGCGAATACATTGGTTACATAGCACAAATACCGGGATTTGCGGCACAGGGTAAGCCTCAAGCTGTTCCTGCATTTGTCGACGAAATGATTATTTTCAAGGGATTTGATCAAGAGATGTTGGGTACATTCCTGGCACAATATCGCCAAGCAGGTATCGAGCCGGTGGCATTGAAGGCAGGACTGACACCTACAAACGTACAATGGAACTCGGCACAGCTACACGCCGAGTTGCAGCAAGAACGAGCTGCATTTATGCAACAACAATAGCAAAGGTGGAAGAGAAAGAGTTTCAGAAAAAGACGCGCAGTGCATTTGTATGGAATTTGCTCGACCGCGTAGGCTCGCAACTCATTTCGGTAGTTGTGGGCATAGCGCTTGCACGCACTTTGGGTGCTGCCGAGTATGGTCTTACAGGTGCGTTGGCTATCTTCATAGCTCTATCTCAATCGCTATCCGATAGCGGATTTTCGGCAGCATTGGTGCGCAAACAACACGTGAGCGAGACCGACTATAACACCGTATTCTACTACAATCTCTTCGTCTCGACTGCCATGTATGTGGCAGGCTATTTTGCTGCTCCTGCCATAGCCAACTTCTTTGGCGAACCCATACTCATACCCATCTCGCGTGTATTGTTTGTGGTATTCATATTCAACGCCCTATGTCTCATACAGAATGCCAAGATGGTGAAAGAGATAGACTTCCGCAAGGTAGCCAGCATCAACATCACCGCCATCGTAACATCGGGTATCGTGGCTCTATGGATGGCATACACAGGCTACGGCGTGTGGGCATTGGTAGCACAACTCGTCATACAATCGTTTATAAAGATGGTGATGCAATGGGCTTGGGGCGGTTGGCGACCTCGATGGATGTTTTCGTGGCAGTCGTTCAGAGAGTTGTTTGCTTTTGGCTCAAACATCATGCTTGCCAATGTACTGAATGTGTTGTTTCTCAACATCTATTCAGCTATTATCGGTCGCTTATACAGCAGTCGCGATCTTGGCTACTACACACAAGCCAACAAATGGAGCGAAATGGGTGTAAGCACACTATACGGTGTGATACAAAACAGCACATACACACTGTTCAGCGCCATACAACACGACCGCGAGCGGTTGCTACGCAGCTATCGCAAGACTATGAAGCTCACCGCTTTCATCACCTTTCCCACCCTATTGGCATTGGCACTAACGGCTCGCCCGTTCATCCTCATACTGTTGGGCGATAAATGGGCTACGTCTATACCTATGTTCTCGATGTTGGTTATAGCCGGCATCTTCACCGTACTCACTACCGTCAACGGCAACTACATACGCATCGAAGGCAACTCTCGGTTGGTATTGCGATTGGAGATTTTCAAGGTAACACTATTTGCCATTGTACTGCTCTTTACATGGCATCTGCCCATCCTACAACTGCTGTGGGGTATGGTAGCTACACGCGTGATAGTATATGTCGTGAGCATCGTAACCATAGGACGGCGCGTAGGCTATACATGGAACCAACAACTGCTCGACATCATGCCGTCGTGCGCCACAGCACTGCTGATGATATGCTTTGCCTACCCTGCACAATTTTTCATCGACAACATCTATCTGCTCTTTGTCGTTCAAATCGCTGTGTGCATCATCTTCTATTGCGCCGTCAACCGCTATCTGCAAAACGACATCCTCAACGAGTTGTGGCAGAACATTCGTAAGATAGGCAGATAACAGCACAGGCAATCGTTTGCACCATTATTTTTTTAAAATATAGGGTACGGAGGTTGAAAACTTCGCATCAAGCACTATTTTTGCAGAAGAATAATGAGATTGAATTTACTCAAGCAATAAAACAAACACAACAAAAGCTCTCGTTCTTCAATCAAGGAGAAAAAATTGATTATTCATGGTAGTATGGCTGTCCACATGGTAATGTCGACAGTCATTTTTTTATACATTTTTTTGTCATTACATCGGTTATATTCGCTACATTTGCAATATGAATAATGTAATACCTTAATTATATCTTAAATAACAACTATGAGCATCATCGTATCACCCTCAATTCTTACTGCCGACTTCGGTCATCTTGCCGATGAGTTGCAATCTATCTCGGCTTGCGATTGGATACATATCGACGTCATGGACGGTGTTTTTGTACCCAATATTTCTATCGGTTTCCCCATTATCAAAGCCGTAAAAGAGAACACCGACAAACCTCTTGATGTGCACTTGATGATTGTTGACCCCGATCGTTACATCGACCGTTGCAAAGAGTTTGGCGCCGATATCGTAACCGTTCACTACGAGGCATGTCGCCACTTGCATCGCACCGTTGCAGCCATAAAGGCAGCAGGCATGAAAGCCGGCGTGTCTATCAACCCCCACGTACCGGTGAGCCTATTGGAAGAGATTCTGCCTTATGTCGACCTTATCCTCATCATGTCGGTTAACCCCGGATATGGCGGACAGGCGTTTATAGAAACCTCGGTAGAGAAAGTACGCAAGCTCAAGAAGATGATAACCGACGGTGGTTACGATGTAACTATCGAGATTGATGGTGGCGTGAACGAGCGCACAGGACGTATGCTGGTAGAGGCAGGAGCCGATGCCCTTGTAGCCGGCAACTACGTGGTGAGTGCAGCCGACCGCACCGCTGCCATTCGTTCACTGCAAGAATTGCGATAACAATTATATTTATATATGTATATAAGAACGGCTGCTCAATCGTGAGCAGCCGTTCTTATTTCTTGACCTTGCATGCTCGGCAAGAACATGCAAGACCTATTTCAATGCAACGTTACTTCTGAACATTGGGTTTTTCAAGACCGTAGCCTTTGCGATGGTCTTCAATCTTGAGGTAGATACCGATGAAGAGAGCCAATACACCAAATGAAGAGAAGATAATCATAGGAACGGTATATCCACCTGTCGAGTTGAGAGTAGCACCAATCAAGATGGGTGTGAGGAACAAACCGATGTTTTGTATCCAGAAGATGAGGCAGTATGCCGAACCGAGAATTTTAGCATCAATAATTTTGGGAACAGAGGGCCACAAAGCAGCAGGAACCAATGAGAACGACACACCCAAGATGAGGATGAGTGTCATGGCAAATGCTTTCGACGGGAACATAGGCAAGAGGAATGCAAAGCTCAAGTGGCAGCATATCATGATGATTGCACCGAGCATGAGCATCGAAGCACCTTTACCTTTATAGTCGAGGAATGCGCCCAAGAAGGGAGTGAGCACCATAGCCAAGATGGGGAAGAAGCTGAAGAGTTGCGAAGCCTCGTCGGCACCGATACCAAGGGTTGTCTCCAAGAAGTTGGGGGCAAAACGTTGGAAGGGGAAGATAGCCGAATAGTACAACACGCACAAGAGAGCTACCAACCAGAACATCTTGCTTGAGAAAATCTTGCCAAGGTCGCTGAGGCGGAACTCGTCTTCGTCCGATTTCTCTTCGCTCAACTCGCCGGCAGCAATGAGTTGCTTATCAAATTTTGTATCCATGATAGAGAATACAATGTAACAGATAAGACCCACGAGCAAGAGTGCAGTACAGAAACCTACGGGTGCTACAACCGATGCATCAAATTGGTTTGAAATGATAGGAGCAATCCACATCACAGCAAATACACCCAAACGAGCTATCGCCATTTCAAAGCCCATAGCAAGAGCCATCTCTTTGCCTTTGAACCACTTTGCAATAGACTTAGACACTGTTGTACCAGCCATTTCGCAACCACAACCAAATATCATAAAGCCCAAGCAAGCCATCTTGGCGTTACCGGGAAGAGCTACCCACCAGCTGTCGAGCCATTGGCACAATGCTGTTGATGCAAACCAATCGGTAATAGCCATAAACTTGATAGCAGCACCAATGACCATGAGCGATGCCGACAATATACCGGTGAAACGGATACCCATCTTGTCGAGAATAATACCGGCAAAGATGAGGAAGAAACAGAATACGTTGAGGAAGTATTCCGAAGCAGCGTATGTACCAAATACAGTGCTATCCCATTTGAGATTTGTCTCTACAAGCGATTTGAGAGGCGACATTACGTCGACAAACATGTAGGCAAAAAACATCATCAGCGCCACAAGCACCAATGCCACCCAACGAGCTACGATAGAATCGTTGAGTTTTTTCTTAATTACTTCTGTCATAGTTTGATTGTTGTTAGTTTGATTATTTGTTTGATTTATTTATTTTCTTTTTTCGAGCAAAACAACGTTCTCGACGTGATGTGTATGCGGGAACATATCGACCGGTTGCACTCGTGTTACACGATACATATCGTCGAGCAACGAGAGGTCGCGCGCCTGTGTGGCAGGGTTGCAACTCACATATACAATGCGCTCGGGGGCTGCAAAGCGTATCACCCCTATCACATCGTCGTGCATACCGGCACGTGGCGGGTCGGTAATGATTACGTCGGGACGACCATGCTCCTCGATAAAATCGGTCGTGAGGATGTCCTTCATATCGCCGGCATAGAAGATGGTGTTGTCGATACCATTAAACTCGGAGTTGAGCTTGGCATCTTCTATCGCCTCGGGTACATACTCGATACCCACTACCCTACGCGCTTGTCGCGACACAAAGTTGGCAATAGTACCCGTACCGGTATAGAGGTCGTACACAAGTTCGTCGCCTGTCAGTCCGGCAAATTCACGAGCCACCTTGTATAGCTCGTAGGCCTGCTCCGAGTTGGTTTGATAGAACGACTTGGGTCCCACCTTAAACTTCAACTCCTCCATCTGCTCAAGTATATAATCGCGACCACGATAGCACACCACCTCTTGGTCGGTTATCGTGTCGTTGGCTTTCTGGTTGATAATATACAACAGAGAGGTAATCTCGGGGAAGCGCTCAGCTATGTGCTGCATCATATCGGCAATCTGCTCGGGCTCGTTGTCGTGGAAAACAACAATGAGCATAATCTCGCCGGTCGAAGCGGTGCGCACAATCATATTGCGCAACAAGCCCACCTGCGAGCGCAAGTCGAAGAACGTCATACCACGCTCAATGGCATAGGCACGCACATCGAGGCGTATGCGATTGGATATGTCGTCCTGAAGGCTGCAATGCTTGATGTCGAGCACCTTGTCAAACATGCCCGGAATGTGGAAGCCCAACGCATTGCGATCGGTGTAGACCTCCTCCTGCTGCATCTGCTCGGGCGTGAGCCATGAACGGTTGGAAAAGGTATACTCCAACTTGTTGCGATAACAACGAGTCTTTGCCGAACCTTTGATGGGCGAAATCTCGGGCAACTCAATCTTGCCTATACGAGTGAGGTTATCGACCACCTGTTGCTGCTTGCACTCAATCTGATAGTCGTAGGGCAAGTGTTGCCACTTACAACCGCCACACACCCCGAAATGGGGACAGAAAGGCTCGACGCGCAAAGGCGAAGGCTTGTGCATGGCAACGATACGTGCCTCGGCATAGCTATGTTTCTTGCGAATGATTTGCAAATCGACCACATCGCCGGGAGCAGCAAAAGGAACAAATATCACTTTATCATCCAGTCGACACAGAGCCTTACCCTCTGCAGCGACAGCTGTAATGTCTATATTTTCTACCAATGGTAGAGGTTGTTTTTTGCGTGCCAAAAGAATATAGTTTTTTAGTAAATACAAATTCGCTCAAAGTTAGTCATAATTTCCGAGATAGACGACATAGGTCAAGAAAAATAACAGAAAGGCAAAAATAATAGCAATCTACTATATGAAAAATGAATATTTGTACTATCTTTGCAAGTCATTTGTAAGAAAGTAACAACACTAAAACATATTTGGAAATGAAAAGAGTTTACACATTCGGTAACGGACAAGCAGAAGGTCGTGCCGACATGAAAAATTTGTTAGGTGGTAAAGGAGCTAACTTGGCAGAGATGAACCTCATCGGCGTGCCTGTACCTCCGGGTTTCACCATTACAACCGAAGTATGTACAGAGTACAATCAACAAGGTAAAGAAGCAGTAGTAAAATTGCTTGATGCAGACGTGCATGCTGCAATCAAACACGTAGAAAGCCTCACCGGCACAACATTTGGCGATGAAACAAACCCCCTCTTGGTATCGGTTCGTTCGGGTGCACGTGTATCAATGCCCGGTATGATGGATACAGTATTGAACTTGGGTATGAACGACAGTGCAGTAGAAGCATTGGCACGCAAGTCGGGTAACGCTCGTTTTGCATGGGACTCATACCGTCGTTTCGTACAAATGTATGGTGACGTAGTATTGGGCATGAAACCCCAAAGCAAAGACGACATCGACCCCTTCGAGGAGGTAATGGATAAAGTAAAAGAAGAGAAAGGCGTAAAACTCGATACAGAACTTGATGTAGAAGACCTCAAAAATCTTGTAAAACTCTTCAAGGCAGCTGTAAAAGAGCGCACAGGCAAAGACTTCCCCGACTGTCCTTGGGAACAATTGTGGGGTGCTATCTGCGCTGTATTCGATAGCTGGATGAACGAGCGTGCTATTCTCTATCGTCGCATGAACCAAATCCCCGAAGAATGGGGTACAGCCGTAAACGTACAAGCCATGGTATTTGGTAACATGGGTGATACATCGGCAACAGGTGTTGCCTTCACTCGCGATGCCGCAACAGGTGAAGACATCTTCAACGGTGAGTATTTGATCAATGCTCAAGGTGAGGACGTTGTTGCCGGTATCCGCACACCTCAACAAATCACTACCGAGGGTTCACGTCGTTGGGCAAAATTGCAAGGCATCAGCGAAGAAGAGCGTGCTGCTAAATATCCTTCACTCGAAGAGGCTATGCCCGCTTGCGCTAAAGACCTTATCGAAACTCAACAAAAACTCGAAGACTACTTCAAAGATATGCAAGACCTTGAGTTTACTATCCAAGATGGTAAATTGTGGTTGTTGCAAACTCGTAACGGTAAACGCACCGGTGCAGCGATGGTAAAAATCGCTATGGATATGCACCGTGCCGGTATCATCGACGAGAAGACAGTGCTCCGTCGTATGGAGGCAGACAAACTCGATGAGTTGTTGCACCCCGTATTTGATGCTGCAGCCGTTAAGAGCGCCAAAGTTATTACCAAAGGTCTTCCCGCATCACCGGGTGCTGCCGTAGGTCAAATCGTATTCCACGCCGACGATGCAGAGGCATGGCACGAGAACCGCAAAAAAGTCGTTATGGTGCGTATCGAAACATCGCCCGAAGACTTGCGCGGTATGAGCGTAGCCGAAGGTATCCTCACCGCTCGTGGTGGTATGACATCACACGCTGCCGTTGTGGCTCGTGGTATGGGTAAATGCTGCGTATCGGGTGCCGGTGAAATAAAAGTTGACTACAAAGCTCGCACCGTAGAAATCGGTGGTAAGACATACAAAGAAGGTGATTGGATTTCGCTCAACGGTTCTACCGGTGATGTATACGATGGTCAAATTCCCACTCGTATGCCCGACTTGAGCGGCGACTTCGGTGCTATCATGAACCTCTGCGAGAAATACACTAAAGCCGATGTTCGTACCAACGCCGACTCACCCCGCGATGCCAAGGTAGCACGCGACTTCGGTGCAAAAGGTATCGGTCTTTGCCGTACAGAGCACATGTTCTTTGAAGGCGACCGTATCAAAGCAATGCGCGAAATGATTCTCTCGAAAGACGAGGAAGGTCGTCGTCGCGCTCTCGCCAAATTGCTCCCCATGCAACGTGGCGACTTTGAGGGTATCTTCGAGGCTATGGACGGCTACGGTGTAACTATCCGCTTGCTCGATCCTCCTCTACACGAGTTCGTACCCCACCAAACAGCAACTATGAAAGAGCTTGCCGACGAAATGGGCATCACTCTCGACGATGTAAAACTCGCTTGCGATGCACTCGAAGAGTTCAACCCCATGCTCGGTCATCGCGGTTGCCGTCTTGGTAACACATACCCCGAAATCACCGAGATGCAAGCTCGCGCTATCATCGAGGCTGCCCTCAACGTGAAGGCTAAAGGTATAGACGTTCACCCCGAAATCATGGTTCCCCTTGTAGGTATGGTAACCGAGTTGCGCATGCAAGCCGGTATCATCCACCGCGTAGCACAAGAGGTATTTGCCGAGCGTGGTGAAACAGTAGCTTACAAGGTAGGTACTATGATTGAAGTTCCTCGTGCTGCTGTAACTGCCGACCAAATTGCCGAAGTTGCCGACTTCTTCTCGTTCGGTACTAACGACTTGACTCAGATGACATTTGGTTACTCTCGCGACGATGCCGGCAAGTTCTTGAAAGTTTACAAAGAGCTCGGTATCATCAAGACCGATCCATTTGCCGTTCTCGACCAACAAGGTGTAGGTCAACTCGTGAAGATGGGTGTTGAGAAAGGTCGCGCTACCAAACCCGAATTGAAAGTTGGTATCTGCGGTGAGCACGGTGGTGAGCCTTCATCGGTTAAATTCTGTGCAAACCTCGGTATGAACTATGTATCTTGCTCGCCCTTCCGCGTGCCCATCGCTCGCGTAGCTGCTGCACAGGCTGCTATCGAAGCATAAGAAATAGTTCTTACACAATAAAGCAAAACCGAGCGCTCACAACGGGCGCTCGGTTTTTTTGGTTTTATTCTTTCCATTAACTACCTTTGTATTGTAAAAATATACCTATGAACAGAGGAAGGACAAAACTATTATTTGCGGCTCTTGGCAAGTGTGTGATGGGGTTTATTGCCTTATCACTGCTGCTATTTCCTGCTGCCGGCACAATATATTATCGCGGTGCATGGCTATTGATGGGCGCACTGTTTATACCTATGATTGTGCTGGGATGCATCATGCTTGTCAAGTCGCCCGAGTTGTTGCAACGACGTCTTGATGCAAAGGAGGAGCGTGGCAGCCAGCAAGGCGTGATACGCTTTTCGGGATTGATATTTATCATAGGATTTGTTGTTGCAGGACTCGACTATCGCTTGGGTTGGTCGCACATGAGCCATGCAGTAGTCCACACAGCTACCCTGTTTTTCTTGATAGGATATGCACTATATGCCGAGGTACTACGCGAGAATGTGTGGCTGTCGCGCATAGTGAAGGTAGAGAGCGAACAGAGTGTCATCAGTACCGGATTGTATGGCATTGTAAGACACCCTATGTATATTGCCACATTGATAATGTTCGTAGCAATGCCGCTTGTGCTGGGCTCTTGGTGGTCGTTGGCGATTATAGCATTTTATATACCTCTTATCGTTATTCGCATCCTCGACGAAGAGAAACTCTTGCACAAGGAATTGAATGGGTATGACGAGTATTGCCAAAAGGTTCGTTGGCGACTGCTACCCTTTGTGTGGTAATGCGATAGAATGTTTTTATTGAGCCGACGAAGAGGTCTCGGGATAAAGCTCGTTGCGCAGGTATTGTGTCGTGTAGGTTTCTTGCTTACATATCTGCTCGGGTGTACCACAAGCCATTATTTCGCCACCGGCACGACCTCCTTCAGGACCTATATCGACAATATAATCGGCACACTTTATCACGTCCATGTTGTGCTCTATCACCACGACGGTATTGCCTTTGTCGGTGAGGCGATTGAGCACACCGAGCAATACGCGAATGTCTTCAAAATGCAATCCGGTAGTAGGCTCATCGAGTATATACATCGTCTTGCCGGTATCGCGCTTGGCAAGCTCGGTAGCGAGTTTTACACGCTGGCTCTCGCCACCCGATAGCGTTGTCGAAGGCTGTCCGAGCTTGATATAACCCAAGCCTACGTCTTGCAACACCTTGATTTTGTTGAGCACCGAGGGGATATTCTCGAAGAACTCGACAGCCTGATTGATTGTCATATCCAACACATCGGCAATAGACTTTCCTTTAAATCGCACCTCGAGTGTCTCGCGGTTGTAGCGTTTGCCATGGCACACCTCGCAAGGCACATAGACATCGGGCAGGAAGTTCATACCAATGGTTTTATAGCCATTACCGCCACAAGCCTCACAACGACCGCCCGACACATTGAAAGAGAAGCGACCGGGTTTATAACCACGAATTTTTGCCTCTGGCGACTCTACAAAGAGGTTGCGAATATCGGAAAAGACACCGGTATAAGTAGCAGGATTGGAACGCGGTGTGCGACCCAACGGCGACTGGTCTACGGTAACTACCTTATCTATATACTCCAAGCCCTCAATACTCTTGTAGGGCAATGGGTCTTGCAGTGAGCGATAGAAACGTTGATTGAGAATGGGTTGCAACGTCGAATTGATAAGTGTAGACTTGCCACTACCCGACACACCGGTAACACATATAAAACATCCCAACGGTAGCGATACGGTAACGTCTTTAAGGTTGTTGCCGGTAGCACCGCGTAGCGTGAGCATCTTACCGTTACCCGGGCGACGAGTAGTTGGTACAGCTATTTTTATATCACTATCGGGTCGCAAATACTCGGCTGTGAGCGTATTGCTCTGCATCATCTCGGCAGGCGTTCCGGCAAATACCACATTACCACCCAGACGTCCTGCTTTGGGACCGAGGTCTATCAGGTAGTCCGACTCAAGCATCATATCCTTGTCGTGTTCTACCACGATAACGGTATTTCCTATGTCGCGCAACTCCTTGAGCGACTTTATGAGGCGCACATTGTCGCGCTGATGCAATCCGATACTCGGCTCGTCGAGTATATACAACACATTGACAAGTTGAGAGCCTATCTGTGTAGCCAATCGTATACGCTGACTCTCTCCGCCCGACAATGTAGCCGAACCACGATTGAGGTTGAGATAATCAAGCCCTACACGCATCAAGAAGTTGAGGCGGTTGCGTATCTCTTTCAGAATTTCGGTTGCAATCTGTCGTTGTTGCTCGTTGAGATACTGCTCAACATTATCTACCCATTGTGCAAGGTCGGCAATATCCATGGCAGCCAAGTCGGCTATATTTTTCCCGGCAATCTTGTAGTGTAATGCCTCGATATTAAGACGTTGTCCATGACACTCGGGACACGTTACCACCGAAACAAATTGTCCAGCCCACTTTTGTGCTGTGGCAGAGGCTTCACTCTGTTGTTGCATTTCGATATACTTGACCAAGCCATCGAAAGTGAGGAAGTAATCGGAATAGCCTTCGGGATCGTCTTTGAGCACCAAGCGCTCGTCGCTACCATTGAGTATTTCGTCGAGTGCTTCCTCCGACAACTCGTCGAGCGGTGTTTTGAGCGAAAAACCATGTCGCTCGCAGATAGCCTCAATCTGTCCAAAGATGAGTGAACGTTTATACTTTCCAAGCGCCTCAATACCACCGGCATATATCGACTTGGTCATATCGGGCATGAGCTTATCTCGGTCGATAACATTGATGTAACCCAAGCCTTTGCAACGAGGACATGCACCCAATGGCGAGTTGAACGAGAAAGTATGCGGCGCGGGCTCGCTATACGACAGCCCCGTTACAGGATCCATCATGGCGCGGCTGTAATGGCGTAACTCGTTGGTAGCAGCATCGAGTATCATAATAAGTCCGTCGCCCTGCTTCATGGCAGTGCGAACACTATTCTTCACTCGCTCACGATCCTTGGCAGAAACTATCAACCTATCGACCACCAACTCTACATTATGATTTTTATAGCGGTCGAGTTTCATGCCCTGCAATATCTCGCATAGCTCACCATCGACACGTACGGTCAGGAAGCCTTTACGTCGCATCTGCTCGAAGAGTTCTTTGTAATGTCCCTTGCGGTTGCGCACAAGTGGCGCGAGGATGTAGGTCTTGCGACCTTCGTACTGCGAAATAACAAGATCGAGAATTTGCTCCTCGGTATATTTAATCATCTTCTCGCCCGAGAGGTGCGAATAGGCTTCGCCGGCGCGGGCAAAGAGCAAACGCAGGAAATCATAAACCTCGGTAGTAGTACCTACGGTAGAGCGCGGATTGCGATTGGTTGTCTTTTGTTCGATAGAAATAACAGGGCTCAATCCCGTTATCTTGTCGACATCGGGGCGTTCCAAGTTTCCCAACATATTACGCGCATACGCCGAGAAGGTTTCGATATAGCGACGTTGCCCCTCGGCAAAAATCGTATCGAAAGCCAACGACGACTTGCCACTGCCACTCAAACCGGTAATAACGGTGAGTGAATTACGCGGGATGGTAACATCAATATTTTTGAGGTTGTGCACACGCGCACCATACACCTCTATTTTGTCTTCTTCGATACTCTTCATTACCTTGTAGCAGTGCTATTATTCAACAATCCAGTTTCTGTCGTATGTCTTATATCGGCGCTTGTCGGTATAGTACATATCTGCTTTTACAGGAATTAATATTTTATACTTTTTGCCACTCTTGTTGGGCAACTTGCGGCTACGCAACCAAGGGTTGAACTCTTTGAGCTCGCGATAGGTTATACCTTGTTCCTGCGCCCATGTGGCGAGGTTGGTAATGGTAGTATCTACCTCTACCGTATGGGTTTCTATGGGTTGATATAGCTGTTTTTCGGTCAGATGAAAACCATATTTCTGTGGCGACGAAAACACCTCTTTGGTAGCCAATATACGGAAAACATATCGGCTTGTCTCTTGCACAAGATGCAAGTCGAAGGCTTCGTCGACATCTTGACGCTCCAACTCGGCAGTGATGCGTTTGGTACCCGCATTGTATGCAGCGGCAGCATTGACCCAACTGCCATACTTCTTGTAGGCATTGCGCAGATACTTGCATGCGGCAACCGTAGCCTTCTCGACATTGTACCTCTCGTCGATATCTTCGTTCACTTCAAGACCATATTCGCGCGCAGTAGAAGCCATAAACTGCCATATTCCGGCAGCCTTTGCCGGCGAATAGGCAAGTGGATTGAAGGCACTCTCGATAGCTGCCAAGTAGATGAAATCGAGGGGTATAGATTGTTGCTTGAGAATGGGTACAATAACGGGCAGATAGCGGTTGGCACGTTTGAGGGTCAACATCGTTGTGCTGTGCATATAGCAAGCGGTTGTCAACTCACGCTCATAACGCTCATACATATCGTAGCGAGTAAGGTCTATCTCCTTACCGGCAAATGTTGTTTTGGCAGGGACTTGCGGTGTGCAATAAACCTCGTTAAATCCACTCTGTTGGGTATCACGCGCCATGGCAGGCTCGACAACTAACAATGTTGCGAGGGATACAAGTGCCAAAATGTTCAGAATAAAGCTTTTCATCTTTCTCAAACCTATCGAAATATGTTCTATTGTTGTTCTTTACCATCGGTAGCTGTGCGATTTTTGCGCGAGTGCATCAGATTGATATGTCCGCTGCGCTTGTATATGACATCATCGGCACCACGCGCCTCTATCACATAATAGTATGCACCGGGAGCAACCAATCGACCGCCATGTGTACCGTCCCACCCTTCGCCGGGATTTTCGCTGTAATAGAGCTGCACACCCTGTTTGTTGAAAATCCAGCAACGGAACTCGACAATCGACTTAAAAGCCACGCGCCACTCGTCGTTTTTGCCGTCAATCGTACCGGGCGAGAAGGCATTGGGTATTTCAAGGCTCGAAGTACCAATGTTCACTACCAACGGCTCGCACTCATATATGCAAGTCTCGTCGTAACTCGATACGGTAAGGCGCACATAAACAGTACCATCTTCGCGGAAAGTATAGCGCAAGACATCGTCGTTGTAGCGATGCGTTACATCATTGAAATGGGCATCGGTAGCAAATTGCCACTCGACGTGCGTAACTGCATCGGTGTAATAGGCGTTAAACTCTATCTCAACAGGAGCCGAGCCACCCAAGTCTTCGGGATGACGATCCAACTCATTCTCTGCCTCACGGTATATCTGATTGGCCTTGGCTTGCGCCTCGACAGCTACGGTTATAAACTCATCGGTAACAACTTCTTGTGTCATGCCCCACTCCTCCAAGAAACGGTCGCCGGTAACGGCAAAAGTTGTATTGCACAACGGAGCCGTTACGGGATAGGTCGAAGAGAATTGCTTGAGCGTTGTTTCCGTCGGCACTTCGTCGTAAGCGAGAGCCTCCTCGTTCCATTGCAGGGTATTGTATGAGATAACAATATCACGCTCTATCTTATAGGGATACATATTGTTGAAGGCATAATATGTCATCTCCTTGCCACTACCCTCTATATCGAGCGTAACAACATCACACATCGCTGCACCCTCTTGCACACTCACACTCGACAATACCAAGGGATGCTTTATGTAGTCGACCACATAAAGATAGTATGGATGGTCGCCATGCATCACTACATATCCGCACTCGGTGCGAGAAAGCGGTGTGGTAGAGTAATGGTTGACTTGCGTGGCTGGCAATGGGTTTACTACATCGTCGTAAGTATACCAAGTAATAGGCTCGGCAGAAGGTGCATCAAATCGCAACACCTTGTCGGCAGTGCCATACACCACAATCACAGCGTTTATGCCATCGGTCGAGCGATAATCTTCGATGTAGGTACTATACAAGCCATCGCCACCCTGCACCGAGAAACGCTGCGCCACAGTAGGCAGTGCCACCACCAACAACAGCAACGTCGCCCATATATGTTTTGCTATTCTATTCATCTGTCTACATTTATATCTATATATTCTAACGCAGAATATGGCAGTTTATTGAATATCCAACAGAACAAAGTTAGTAAATTTACTCCATATCGCAATCGTAGAAACAGCAAACATCGGTTAAAAATAATTTTATATACAAAGCACCGCCATTTCATTGCACAAGCAACGAATTATTTGTAACTTTGTCGGGAATATATACTTGAACAAACGCTGTCTTAAGAGTAAAACATGAACATAAAAATAGCCATAACAAGCCTTCTGTGCTGCCTTGCCATGAGTGTAGCAGCCCAATTAAGCAACTTGCCCACCAAGACAATGAACGGCAAGGAGTACTATGTATACAAGGTAGTACAAGGCGAAGGATTTTATAATGTCTCAAAGAAACTCAATATCTCAAAAGAGGATATTATCAAATACAATCCCTCGGCAAAGAATGGATTGAAGCGCGGTCAGATACTATTCATCCAGGTAGACGATAGCGCATCGACCGAGAGTACCGGAACAACCGCACCCTTTGAGCACACCATCAAGCGTGGCGAAACGCTCTATGCCATAGCCAAGATGTATGGCGTAACCGTCGACGAGATAAGCCAGCTCAATCCCGGCTCAATCAAGCGCATCAATGCCGGCGACAAATTGCTGATACCGCAAAAGGAAGGCAGCAAGAAGGCATCATCAACAACAGCACAATCGACATCGAAAAGCAAAAAGACAAATAGCGACAATCAATCGTACATCTACCACACCATCACAGCCGGCGAAACGCTATATGCAATAGCCCGTCAATATAAGTCGGACGTTGAAAGCATCATGCGCGCCAATCCCGGCATCAAGCCGTCGAAGCTGGCAAGAGGTTCGGTTATCAGAGTACCTTCGCAAGAGAAGGCATCTGTTAAAGAGGAAGTTGCAGAAACAACAGAAAAACCTGTAGAAACCACACCGAGCAACACACAAGAGAGTGTAAAAGAGGCAGAACCCGAGAAAGTGTATGAAACGTATGTTGCCAAGAAAAAAGAGACATATTACAGCATCGCACAAAAGTTTGGCGTAACAATAGCCGACTTGCGAGCTGTCAACCCCTCCATACGCACAGTACGCGAGGGAACAGTAATCAATCTGCCCGAGATAGAGCCGGTGAAAGAGGCTGAAACTGCAAAAGCCAATAACGAAAACTCCACCGAATATCTCGAGGAGCTATACAACCGCATATACACCCGCAAGGATGCCGACCACATCAACGTAGCGGTTATACTGCCCTTCATGCTCAAAGAAGAGAATAACTTAAAATCGGAGTTGTATACCGAGTACTACCAAGGATTTCTCCTCGCAGTCGATAGCTTGAAACGTCAAGGCTACTCAATCATGCTGTCGGCATACGATAGCGAGGGCTCGACCGAGGTTGTTCGCAACATCTTGCAACGCCCCCAAATGACTACAATGGACCTCATTATCGCACCCGACCAAGACGAAGCAATAGACCTTATAGCCGACTTTGGCGAACAATATGACATCAACGTAGTGAATACCTTCTCGATGAAAAATGAGAAAATAAACACCAACTCGCGCGTATTCCAAACCAATATTCCGGGTGCATATCTATATGCCGAGACGGTAGCACGTTTTGTCAAGTTGTTCAGAAACAGAGATATTGTTTTCTTGGAAGATAAAGAGAGTGCCGATAGCAACAACGAGTTTATCGAGTTGCTGAAGGGTGAGCTCAATGAGCGCCACATCCCCTACTCGACTTGCCAATACAGCAACACGCTCAAGCCCGAGGATTTGACAACAATAGGCAATGCACTCTCGGTAGTATTTGTTCCCACTTCCAACAAGAAAGAAGTCCCTGCACAGATACTTCCTTCGCTCAACTACTTTGTAGAGAATACACCACAATGCCAAGTATCGCTCTTCGGACACCCGAGTTGGGTACCCCAAATCAATCGTAACCTCGACGAGTTCTATCGCCTCGACACATACATATACACACGTTTTTATGCAACACCCGACGATAGCCGAATGTACGATTTGAGCCTTAAATATCTCTATTGGTACAACAAAGAGATGAAAAATGCAAGCCCCAAATATGCACTCTTAGGCTTCGATACAGGCATGTACTTTATGAGCGCGATAGCCGAGAATGGCAAGAACTTTGCCAACTACGAATTGAAGAGCAAATCGAACTCTATACAGACCGACTTCCGATTTGAGCGCATCAACAATTGGAGCGGATTTATCAACAAGTCGTTCTACTTCGTACACTTGTCGCCCAACATGAAGATTGAAAAGATAAGCGAATAAGAGATGAAAAAGAGTATAATCATAACCGCAATATTGCTACTCTGCTCTTATGCCTTCTCTACGGCACAGGTACGCGACCCCAACTTCAAGCGAGAGTTGTCGGTGGGCGTAAAGGGCGGTGTAACGCTACCCAGCATGGCATTCTCGCCTTCAATAGAACAGAACACATGGGTAGGTACTACTGCCGGTGTAACGATGCGTTATATCGAGGAGAAGATATTCGGATTGATTGTAGAAGCCAACTTTTCACAACGCGGTTGGGACGAAACATTTGAGGAAGACCCTTACAACTATCGCCGCACACTCAATTACTTGGAGATACCTTTCTTGGCACACATATACTTTGGTAGCGAGAAGGTTCATGGATTTGTAAACTTAGGTCCTCAAGTAGGAATATTACTCAACGACAACAAAGAGGGCAACTTCGATATAAACAACCCACCCACATTCAACGACCGCAACAAGATACCCGAGGTATACAATATGCCCGTAAAGAATATCTTCGACTATGGTATAACAGGAGGCTTGGGTGTTGAGTTGCGCCTCAACCGCCACATTATTATATTGGAAGGTCGTTATTACTTTGGATTGGGCGATATCTACGGCAACCGTAAGAGCGATGTATTCTATGGTTCATCTGCCAATAGAGGTTTTCTTGTGAGCCTTGCCTACCAATTCCGCATATGGTAGACGGAACAATCAGTGCATAATTTTATACACCATTTCACGTAGCAACTCGCCCTCGGTAGTGCTGCTTGTAGCTCCTATACCCTTTGACCGGGCATCATATTGCCGCAACAAAGCAATCACATCTATACACTTGAAGGCGTTGTAATTGCGCATAGCCGTTACATAGTCGCGCGCCTGGAAGGTTGAGCGCAACTTCAACTCCTGCATCAAGCCTTGCTCACTCTTGTCTGTTGCAAAGTAGGCTATCATCAAGTTGGAGAAAAATCCAAACAAGACACTGATTGTTACCACAAAGGGATTGCTTTTGGGATTACGCTCGAAGTAATTTACTATCTGATTGGCTTTTATGACATTGCGGGTAACGATAGCATTGAGCAGCTCGAAGTTGTTAAAGTCCTTACTTACACCCACATTGCGCTCAACATCGTCGGGCGTAATACGTGTATTTGCTTCGCCCATCGAGATACGTAGCTTATCCAACTCGCTCGTCAGCCGATTGAGGTCGCTGCCTATAAAGTCGGCTATCATCTGCATGGCTTTGTTTTCGATAGTACGTCCCGATGCAGCCACATAGTTGTTGATGAATGCCGGCAACTGATTGTCGTATAGCTTTTTCGACTCATACAACACACCCACTTGTTCCACTTCACTCAGCAGTTTTTTGCTCTTCACCACACCATGCTTGTGATTGATAACCAATATAGTGCTGGCAAGCGGTTGCTTCAGGTAGAACGACAGCAGCTCGATGTTGGATATTTGTTGCGCCTCTTTCACTACAACCAGCTGGCGCTGAGCCATCATAGGATAGCGCTTGGCAGCATTGACCACCGTAGCATAATTGTCGACATCCGAGCCATACATAATCGTCTGATTGAAATCGCGCTCGTCGTCGGTAAGTGCATTTTCGATAATGGCATCGGTAATGAGGTCGATAAAATAGCTCTCCTCGCCCATCAAGAAGTAGACAGGCTTGAAGTTTTTATTGCGAATATCCTTTAATATCTCTAAGTAGAGGTTGCTATCTTTCTTTGCCATGGCGACAAAAGTTTACTACATTATTTGCACAAAACAGATGTTTGGTGTAATTTTGGGTAAAATTACATATAAGATTACGAACTCGCAAATTTTTAGGGCAACATGATAGAACTCAATTTGCCAACATACGACTACCGCCTCAAACAGAACGTCGACAAAAGCATAGCTATATGGGATGCTACCCGTCGCCGATACGTAGCACTCACCCCCGAGGAGTGGGTGAGACAACACTTTGTGGCATTCCTTACATCACATCGCGGCTTTCCGTCGGGTCGTATAGGCAATGAGATATCGCTCACGCTCAATGGTCGCCCTCGTCGATGCGATAGTATTGCCTACGATGCACAGGGCAATGCACTTGTACTCATTGAGTATAAAGCACCACACGTAGCAATATCACAAGAGGTTTTCGACCAGATTGTACGGTACAACATGGTATATCAAGTGCCCTATATCATTGTATCGAACGGAATAACACACTACTGCTGCCACATCGACTATGCAAAACGGCAGTGCACTTTCCTACCCGACATTCCTACTTACGAGCAGTTGTTGTAAGAAACTCTTATTGCTTTATTGCATTGTCTTGCGATTGCAAGTCGCCACCCGTAGGCAGCTGGAAGAAGCGGATGCCAAACTCGGGCGCAATGGCGATAATATACTCAAAGACACTCGATTGTATTCCTTCATAAACGACCCAGGCTGTATCGTTGGTGAAGAAATATAGTTGCATAGGTATGCCATGAGCCGTAGGCTCCATCAGGCGCACCATCGAGAGAAAGTCCTTATTGCAGGTAGGCATCGACTGCACATAACTCTGCACAAAGTTACGGTACAACGTAAGGTTGGTAATACGCAACGCATCGGCAGTAACAGTATCGCCACTCTCAATCGCCTTTGCCATGCGCTCCTGATTGTCGGCAATAAACGACGACAAGAGCTTGTTCTCGCGCCATACTTCCAATTCTTCGGAAGTCATGAAACGCACCGAGCGCACATCTATATTAACCACGCGGGCAACACGACGTCCACCCGAGCGGAACATGTTTGACCAATTGACAAACGAGCCATTGACCAAGGCTTGTGGCTGTATGGTCGAGACGGTATAGTTCCAATTACGCACCTTGACAGTGGTAAGCGTAATCTCAATAACCGTACCATCTATACCTTTGTCTTTCACCTCTACCCAGTCGCCCACTTGCATCATCTTGTTGGCAGAGAGTTGTATGCCGGCAACAAGTCCCAGAATAAGGTCTTGAAAAACCAACATCAATATCGCAGCCGAGGCACCAATACCTGTGAGCAGATATGTTGGCGACTTGTCTAACATGATGCTTATCATGATGATGATACCCAGCAATATAAAGACTACTTGTATCATCTGTATAGCACCTTTGACGGGCTTGTTTCGGAAGGTATCGCTATCCTCCAAGATATGTGTGAGTGCCGACAATGCCGATACGATAAACGCCAGAACAACACCTACCAGATATATCCAGCACAAGCGTTGCGCAAGGGTATAAATCGCCTCGCTGTTCATAAATATAAAAGGTAAGAACAACACCAACAATATAGCAGGAATAATGGCAACAAGCTTATCGAGCACCTTTTGGTCAAGCAGTACATCGTCCCACTTGGCTTTAGAGGCACGCACCACCTTCGACAACACTTTGTTGAGTATTATCTTTGAAATTCTATCGACCAACACGACCACCAGCAGAATGATAGCCGCATATGCCAACTGCTCTACCCACGACAATTGGTCGGTTGTTATATGCAACCAACCCAACAAGGTTGTACGCCAATTTTCCATATATCAAGGTAATTTTATCTCTTTCTTTTTTGTACCGATGGGCAGATTGTAACCCACTACATATGTAAAACCAAATCCCGAATTTTTAGGACCAAATCCAGGTATAAAATATGGCTCACCATAGTCCGATGCACTACAACCTATGAGTATGCGGTATCTGCCACTGAAGCCCATATAGAAGTTCTTATATACTTGTACTCGCAACGCCGCCACCAACTCGCCCCAATGTGCAAAGGCGTTCTGCTGCGGGGTATTTGTTACATAGTCGATACCCCAATAGGGATCGGATAGTGTAACATTCTGCAATGAACACGAGAAAGCCGACAAGCCATATCGCACACCAACAGCAATGAAACTATTGGCAGGGCTCTTGTAGAAGAAGTTGTAATTAAGACCCACTCGTCCATATACCGATGGATTGCATAGGAAGGTGTAGTTATTTCCCTCGGGCGTATAATTGGCGTGTCCCACACCTACCTCTACGACAGGGAAGAAACGGTGCAAAAGGTCGACCTCGAGTGCCACCTCGTAGTTGCCATATTGTGTTCCGAAAAGATTCATTATAGGTGCTGAAATATCGGCAGTCAACAAAATGCCACGAAACACCTCTTCTTGTTTCTTTTCGGCAAGAGTTGTATCCGTTGCGGCAACATCGACCGAGTCTTTCTTGCTTTGCGCAGCCTTTTCTACTTGCTCTTTAGCCGCTTTAGAGGCTTTGGCAGCCTCCTTCTTTTGCAACTCTATGGGCAGGTCGTTGCTCTCGACAGGCGTAACCACCCGCTGTGCAGCAACAGGAAGGCACACACACGATATAAGCACAACACTTATAATGGCGAGTATTTTTGTCTTAATTTGCCACATAGTAGTATATTCGGACAGTTTCTTGTTCTACATTATTGACCTCTTTGGCAACTACCACAGCCGAGTCAAGCACGTTGTGGGTGTAGTGCAAAGCATCAATGTAGTAATTGAATACTACTCCACAATCGCCCGAGATGAAATAGGGATGACGACGATAAATAAATGTGAGCGTATCGTTGTATTGCGATGATGCCAATGCTTTCATTTCGTAGCGAATGACAAACTGTGTCGTATCGGCATCATTGCGAAAAGGTAACTTGAATGACGAAACGCCCCTTGCACAATCGAGCAATAGCGAGCCTTGCGACTGTCCCACGCCATACACCGATATAGAATCTATTGCTATTTTCTTGTCGGGATAGTTTGAGGCATACAGGACTGCTTGCGGTATGCTACTGCGGTTTTCATGACAGCCCGAGCCCCCACAACCCACCAAGAGTGTGAGCAGCAACGACAACACAACTGCCAGTAATATATATGAGCGCCTTATCGCCATGTAACTATCTCTTCTAATGTTTTGCGTTTCTTCTCGGGCACACTGTCTTGCGCAGGATAACCAATCGGCAATAACACAATAGGCTCAACCCCTTCGGGCAACTGCAATAGTTGCTTGCAGGCAGCGGCATCGAAGTTGCATACCCAGCAGCTACCCAAGCCTTGCTCAGCAGCAGCCAAAGCCAAGTGCTCAGTAGTAATGGCAATGTCTATGTCGCAATGGTCTTTACCATCGTAACGACGGTGCCAAGCCTCATTGTGATTGCCACACACAACGATGCAACAAGGTGCCGATGCAAACCACTCGCGGGCATAGACGGTAGCGAGGCTATCGAGCATCGAGCGCTCACGCACCACTACAAACGACCAAGGTTGCAGATTGACCGCCGAAGGTGCCAAGCGTGCCACTTCGAGTATATATTGCAATGCCTCGTCGGCTACGGGCTGCGACGTAAAACTACGCACCGAGTATCTTTGTTGCGCCAAGGCAAGCATATTCTTATTGTCCATATATCAATCAAGCACTTTTGCGATATGATAACTATTTCGTTCCGAAGCATTGCGCGAGATAAGTTCGCCCAAAAATCCGGTGAGGAAAAGCTGTGTACCCAACAGCATCGAAGTGAGCGACACATAGAAGTAGGGCGAATCGGTAACGCCTGTGCGTAAGTCGCACAACTTCATGATAACGACAACGAGCACAGCAATAAATCCCAAGATAAACATCAAGCTACCCAACAGACCGAAGAAGTGCATGGGTTTTACAGCAAATTTTGAGAAGAACCACAATGTCATCAGGTCGAGATAACCATTTACAAAGCGGTCTAAGCCAAATTTTGTTGTACCATATTTACGAGCCTGATGTTGCACAACCTTCTCGCCGATGCGTTTGTAACCGGCATTCTTTGCCAAGTATGGCATATAGCGGTGCATGTCGCCATACACCTCGATAGACTTGACAACCTCATGGCGATAAGCTTTCAAGCCACAGTTGAAGTCGTGCAACTTGATGCCTGTTACCTTGCGTGCGGTAGCATTAAAAAGTTTGGTAGGGATAGTCTTCGACAGAGGATCGTAGCGTTTTTTCTTCCAACCCGATACCAAGTCGTAGCCATCTTGCATAATCATGCGATACAACTCGGGTATTTCGTCGGGGCTATCTTGCAAGTCGGCATCCATTGTAATAACGACATCGCCTTGCACCTTCTCGAAGCCGGTATGCAAAGCCGGCGACTTGCCATAGTTGCGACGGAACGAGATACCTTTGACACAAGGATTTTTCTCGCGCAACTGCTCTATCACCTTCCAAGAATCGTCGGTACTGCCATCGTTGACAAACCATATTTCGTAACTGAAATTGTTTTCTTTCATTACACGAGCTATCCACGCTTCCAACTCGGGCAGCGACTCGGCTTCGTTATACAAAGGAATTACCAATGAAATATCCATATATTGTAATTTTAGTGTTATGCTTTATTCTTCTTGCGTGTTACTATAGGGGCAACAACAATCGAGAGCAACGAGCCGAAAAATACATTCGACCACATCGACGACATTATCATCTGTAAGGCAGTAGGTGTTGTACCCTCTTCTATAAGTTGTCGCATTTGGTTGTATGTTTCGTCGTTCTGCATCAAGCCCATATCCTCAATGAGTTTTACCGATTGAGTCATGGCATTGGCTATATAGTCGGGGTTGATATATTGATAGAAAACATACTCGGGAATGGCGCAGATGAGCGATGCAAAGAAAAACAGCATGATACCCATCATCCACAACAATGAGAAACCCGACAGATATCCATTCTCTCGATGATAACGCAACATAATGTAATAGAGCACAAACGGAGTGAAAGCAAACATCAGAAGAGCCAAGGCATCGAACAAGGGCGACAACGTCCCCGCTACGCTGCATATAAAACGTAGCACAAGGTATCCACCCAACCATGCGCCGCCTTCCATGCTATAAATAAGCAGAGATTTTCTTTCGGTTATTTCGCTCATATCAGTTGCTATTACAATTTAACTTACAAAGATACTCATTTTGTATAAATATTGGGGTGTTTATAGTTTTTTTATTAATCGAGCACATTTATTTGAATATGAATTGCGGCGTGTGAGGGAATTAGCATAAATTGTATTACCTTCGCAGCATGAAAATGAATAGAGAGATTATACGCCTTGCCATCCCCAACATTATATCGAACATCACAGTGCCACTGATGGGTATTGTGAGCACAGCCATTGCCGGTCATTACGACAGCAATCACTCGGCTGCAACTATTGGAGCGCTGGCTATCGGCGTGTCTATCTTCAACTTTATCTATTGGAATTGTGCCTTTGTGCGCATGGGTACGAGCGGACTTACAGCACAAGCATACGGTGCCGAAAATCGTGCCGAATGTACTCGCATGTTGCTACGCGCAGTCTTTATTGCAGTGGTATTGGGCATTGGAGTACTCCTGCTGCAATACCCGTTGGGTGAGTTGTCGCTGTGGGCTATGAATGGCAATGACTTGGTAGCCGAGTACTTCTATGCCCGCGTGTGGGCTGTACCCGCCGGCATCATGCTGTTTGCACTGAACGGATGGTTTACAGGCATGCAGAATGCTGTCATCCCCATGGTGGTAGCAGTTGTCGTCAATGTCATACACATGATATGCAGTTTCTTCTTCGCCTTTACGCTCGATATGGGCATTGTAGGTGTGGCACGTGCATCGGTTGTGGCACAATGGTGCGGAGTGGCATTGGCTACAATCTTGTTGTTTGCCAAGTTCCGCCACACATTTGTTGCTGTGAGCCGTAGCGAGGTCTTCGACCGCCACGCTTTCGGCAGGTTCTTTGCTGTGAATGGCGACATCATGATACGCACGTTCTGTATCGTGATTGTTTATACATTCTTCACTGCCATATCGGCACGTATGGACGAACAGATATTGGCTGTCAACACCTTGCTACTGCAATTGTTTACCCTATTCTCATATATGAGCGACGGATTTGCTTTTGCTGCCGAAGCACTGACAGGACGGTTTACGGGTGCTCACGATGCCCCCTCGTTGCGACGTTGTGTGCGCCTGTGCATCGGCTGGAGCATAGGTATAGCGCTTGTATTTGTAGGTGCATACTTGGGTTGGTGGCGCGAGTTGTTGGGCATCTTTGTAGACTCCAACCAAGCCAATGCATCGGCATTGATAGACTTGGCAGGCTCATATATCGGTTGGGTTATCATCATACCCATAGCCTGCTCTGTGCCCTTCCTACTCGACGGTGTGATGATAGGCGCCACCCAAACGCGTGTGATGCGTGATGCCATGCTGTTATCGACGGTAGCTTTCTTCGCATTGTTCTACAGCCTGCAACCCATTATCGGCAACAACGCCTTGTGGCTTGCTTTCACCTCATATATGGTGCTGCGTGGCGTATTCCAATACTTTATGACACGACGATTGGAAGCGATATACGAAATATAAAAGAGGATGCCTCTTTGTAGAGACACCCTCTTATTGCAAACACTCTACATCACACCATAACGGGCTGTTGCGCCCAACTCTTCTTCAATGCGAAGCAATTGATTGTATTTTGCCATACGGTCGCTACGCGATAACGAGCCGGTCTTTATCTGTCCGCTGTTGGTTGCAACGGCAATATCGGCAATGGTGGTATCTTCGGTCTCGCCCGAGCGGTGCGAAATAATAGTTGTGTAACCATTACGCTGAGCCAACGCAATGGCATCGAGTGTTTCGCTGAGAGTACCTATCTGATTGACCTTCACGAGTATCGAATTGGCACAATGACGACGTATGCCTTCAGCCAAGAAACGCACGTTGGTAACAAAGAGGTCATCGCCTACAAGTTGACAACGATTACCTATGCGGGCGGTCAGTTGCGCCCAACCCTCCCAATCGTTCTCACTCATGCCATCCTCGATAGAGTCGATAGGATAACGCTCTACCAACTGCGCAAGATAGTCTATCTGCTCGGAAGTAGAACGTAGCACTCCCCTATTGCCTTCAAACTTTGTATAGTCATACTTACCATCGTGATAGAACTCCGAGGCAGCACAATCGAGTGCTATCGTTACATCACTACCCGGCTCATATCCTGCACGACGTATGGCGTATATAATGGCATCGAGAGCAGCCTCATTACTCTCAAGAGCCGGGGCAAAACCGCCCTCATCACCCACAGCCGTACTCTTACCTTGCTCCTTCAAGACACGCTTCAACTCATGAAACACCTCGGCACCCATGCGCAATGCCTCACGGAAAGTGGTTGCCCCAACAGGTCGTATCATAAATTCCTGAAATGCCACAGGAGCATCGCTGTGCGAACCACCATTGATAATATTCATCATAGGAACAGGCATTACATACGGATTTACACCTCCCAAATAACGGTACAGAGGCATACCCAACGACTTGGCGGCAGCACGAGCCACAGCAAGCGACACACCCAAGATGGCATTGGCACCAAGTACCCGCTTATTGTCGGTAGCATCGAGCGACAACAGCGCATTGTCAATATCGCGCTGACGAAATGCCGTCCTGCCCACAAGAGCCGGAGCTATAATTTTATTGACATTTTCTACTGCCCGCAAGGTGCCTTTCCCACCGTAACGTGCTTTATCGCCGTCGCGCAATTCGATGGCTTCATGCTCGCCGGTCGAAGCTCCCGAGGGGACAGCTGCACGACCTATCACACCATTTTCCAATATCACATCTACCTCTATGGTAGGATTGCCACGTGAATCGAGTATCTCACGAGCTACAATTTCATCTATTCTCATACCAAGTATTTTTATAGATAAAACACCAAAGTAGCTCGGAAGGTTTCGCTAAAATTACTTATCGGCTTTAACGACCAAAATATCACGAAATGATGTTGTATAGCAAGGCGAGAGATGCTTGCTTTGTGCATGCCACGACTGCGAGCCTTTTTCGGCACCTATACGCAGGGCTTTGTATCCGGCTTGACGGTTTACGTTGTCTATTACTTGCATCAGGCGATGATGTTTCTCGCGGTCGACGGTATCGAAAAGGCTCAACTGCACGTGGTCGCGAGGCACGATATGACCCAATATAACACCTGCCTTCTTATAGTTTTCGCCTCGACGATATAATGCAACCAATACTTGACGCACATATTGCATCAACTCGATTGTGCTATCGGATGCCACAGGCAACATCCGTTGCAGAGCGCCCACATAGCGATTGGGGTGGCATCCGCTTCCTTTGACAAATACCATGACCGAACCCGCTGCCGAGCCTTGTTGTCGCAGGCGCTCGGCGGCTGTGGCTGTAAAGTTGGCAACAGCCTCATACACCTCGTCAAAGGTAGTAACTGCACGCCCAAACGTTCTCGACACTGTGATAGATTGCCGTCCTTCGGGCGACTCGTCGGCAGCATAACACACCACACCTTGCAACTCGCGCCACGTGCGCTCGCCACCGATGGTGTATGTACGGCGTACATACTCACAACCGAGTTTGGTAAAATCCCAAGCAGTAGCCACACCCTCTACAAGCAGTTTCGGTGCAATGCGACGTCCTATACCCCACACATCGCCAATGGGAGTCTCCATAAGAGCAATAGCCCGTTGGTCGGGCGTAGCAAGACAACAAACGCCCTGATAACGAGGCATCTTCTTGGCTCGATGAGAAGCAATTTTTGCCAGAGTCTTGGTAGGAGCAATACCCACGCTCACCGGTATTCCTACGCATCGCATCACCTCATCGACAATCATACGCCCATACACCTCGGCGCCATAAGGCATAGAGATACCATCGAGCGAGAGGAAAGCCTCGTCGATACTATACACCTCTACCTCGGGCGAGAAACGAGCCAACAGCGACATCACTCGGCGTGAAATATCGCCGTAAAGAATGTGATTGGAAGAAAATATTGTAACCCTCTCACGCTCGAAAAGCTCACGCAACTCAAAGGCTGGTTGCCCCATAGCTATACCCAACGCCTTTGCCTCGTTGCTACGCGCTATTACGCACCCATCGTTACCACTGAGCACAACAACAGGCACACCGTTGAGCGAAGGGTTGAACAACCGCTCACACGACACAAAGAAGTTATTGCAATCTATCAGGGCATACATAAAACTTGAGTGCGAGGGGAAATATGAAAATAGTCTAATTTTTTACACACTTTTCACCACATACGACACGATGCCCCATATCTGGAAGTTACTGCCGTCGGTAACGTGCAACTCGGGATATTGAGGGTTGGCTGGTACAAGCCATATTCCGTTGCTGCGTATAGAGATGCGTTTGAGTGTAAATTCGCCATCAACAAAACATACCGCAATGCTGCCGTCGCGCGGAGTGATAGCCTTGTCTATAATGAGCAGGTCGCCATCGTCAATACCGCTATCGCACATCGAGTTGCCAGCCACTCGGGCACAGAAGGTCGATGCCGGATGCCGTATCAACTCTCTATTGAGGTCGATACCCTCGTTGGCAAAATCTTGTGCCGGCGAGGGAAATCCGGCAGGAACAGCCTCCTCAAGCACACTCACCACAAGAGGCTCGACAGGAACTATGGGTTGTATATCTTTTATATCTTTCATCGTCGTTTCGTTGCTTACAAAGGTAATACTACATCAACCAAATAGTGCTCTATTTTTCGACTTTCAACCACTTATTAAGGAAATTCAACACTTGTGTGTGCATGGCACTATTGAATGTGTGAGGCGTGTCGTAGAGAGTCGTTACAAGGTGGTCGTCGACACCACACTCATCCCATACGTTGTGCATATAGGCATATGCCTCCTCTACCCCATCGACGGGAAAAAGTTTGTCTTTACTACCATTGATAAAGAGCATTGGCTTGGGACAGGCAATGGCGGCTACATGCGGATAGTCGAGGTGATTGCGCAAGCCGGGCACTATCATGGCGTATGCCGAGCCACCCTTGGCTTGGTTGTTGGCAGGTGTCATGAGCGCATCGGTAACACACATCCAGCACACTGCGGCAGCAGCCTTCACCCTATCGGTAGCAGCCGAGAGCATCCACGCCCGGTGCGCACCCATAGAAAATCCCACAGCACCTATACGCTCGGCATCGACATAGGGCAATGTGGCAAGGAAATCGGCACTGCGCATATCGTCGGCAGTTATCATACCACACCATGAGCGACCCATCTGCAACAGATTGGCAGCCAACGCCTGCTGCGAGTCGTATCGTACACCCTCTTTTCTGCCGCGCTCACCCCAGAAGAGAGCATCAATAGCCAACACCACATAACCATTCTGCGCCAAATAGTCGCCGGTGTATACGTTGTCGTAGCACTTTTCTGCCCAAGCATCGGCAATGGCAAGTGCTGCCGTATCTGATGCGAAAGGACGAATATTTTTCTCCTTTCCTATCTCAAATTTTGCACCATGGTCGTGCAAGAGAACAACAGCCGGAAAAACGCCATCGCCATCGGGTCGCAACAGCAATGCCGATATGCGCACATAGCGATTGATATTCAACTCTATACGATAGGCTGTATAGCCATCACGCTGCTCGGTATCGACAACTTGATAGTCGAAAGGAGTGTCGTCGGCTTGGTATTGCAGCTGTTGCAACAGCACCCCGCGAGCATACTCGCGCCAATCGTCGTAATCGGTTATCTCGCTATTTCCCCATGCATCGGGGTATTGCAGTTCCTCGCGCAGGATTTCGTAATATACAGGCATATCACGTTGCAACTCGAAAGTTTTTTCGGGAGATGTTGCCCACAACGATATTGCAACCGATGCCAATAATAAGGATAGAAAGTGTTTCATCGAAGATTGAATTTTATATCCAAAAATAGATAGAAAATTTTGATTAATGACTAAATTTGCAATATAAAATGCAGCATTGGTAAAACTTGCATATAAAAATGCAAACTCACCCATTTTGACACACTATTGTAGCATCTCGTTTGTACCTTTGCAACGAAAATAAAACAAAAAAGTTATGAACGAACATCGCATTTTGGTAACCGACGACGAAGAAGATTTGTGCGAAATCTTGAAATTTAACCTCGAAACAGAGGGTTATATCGTCGATACAGCACACTCTGCCGAGGAGGCTATGGCGCTCGACTTGCAAGTGTATGACCTCATATTGCTCGATGTAATGATGGGCGAAATGAGTGGCTTCAAGATGGCTTCGATAATACGCAAGACCGAGCATCTGAAACACATACCCATTATATTCCTTACCGCCCGCGATAGCGAGAATGACAAACTCACCGGATTTAACATCGGTGGCGACGACTATATAGCCAAGCCGTTCTCTATACGCGAGGTGCAGGCTCGTGTCAAGGCTCTGCTGCGCCGCACCTCGATGGTCGAAGAGAATACCAAAAGCGAACTACGCTACGAAACATTGCGCATAGACCTACTTCGCAAGAAGTGCTACATCGACAATGTCGATGCGGCACTCACCAAGAAGGAGTTTGAGATACTGCGCCTCTTGCTGGAGCATCCCGGACAGGTATTCTCGCGCGAAGAGATACTTGCTCAAGTATGGAGCGACGAGGTGTATGTGCTCGATCGCACCATCGACGTAAACATCACCCGCCTGCGCAAGAAAATAGGCGACTATGGCAAGTGCATCGTTACCCGACTGGGATATGGCTATTGCTTTGAACAATAACACTTTATCAACTACATACGCATGGCTACTCGACGATTTGACATACCCTTTCACAAAAGCCTCTTTTTCACCATTGGAGGACTTTTCATCGTCTTTGTTGCCATTACTGTTTCGTTGCAGTATATACAAGAAAAGAATATTCGCCAAGACAACCTCAACAGTGTGCTGCAAGAACACAACCAATATGTAGCACAACTACTACCCGACAGCGCTATAACCGACAATGATAGCATACTGCGTGTTTTCAGCCACTATCCCTACCGCCTCACACTCATAGATATAACGAGTGGCAAAGTAATCTTGGACAACAGCACCGATGCGCAGATTGAGTCGCCCCACCTCAACCGTCCCGAAATCAAGGCTGCCATAGAGGGCAAGTCAAAAGCCTACTCCATACGCTACTCCGAGACAATGTACAACACATACTTCTATGCCGCCATGAGAGATGGCAACTATATCATTCGCTCGTCGATGCCCTACGACGAGCGGATATCGAGTATATTGCATGTCGACCCATGGTTTCGCTACATTCTCATGGGTATAGCCCTATTGTTTGTCCTCGCATTGTTTCTTTTCTGCTACCGATTGGGTAAGTCAATATCGGAACTCGACGAGTTGGCTCAAATAGCCGAACAGAACCGTCCTCTACAATTCAAGCCCACAGCATCGGGCACATTGAACCGTATCACACACAACTTGCGCAAGACCTACGAAGCACTGCGCATGGCACGTGAAGCTCTTGCACTCGAGGAAGAGAAGCTATTGGCTCACATACAGACCTCGCGCGAGGGCATCGCTATTTTCAAGCACAACAAGCAGATGATTGTATCGAATAATCTCTTTATTCAATACATGAACCACATTACCGACAAGACCATCGACAACGACCTGAGTCTGATATTTTCAGAACCCACCTTGCGCGAAGTAACCAACTTTGTAGCACAACCCTATAACCACTTTACCCACAAGGGCAACGCAGCCATCAAGCAAATACGCATAAATAAAAATGGCATGCTCTTTGTGATAAAAGGAATATTGTTTCACGACAACTCCTTTGAAATATCAATCTTCGACAATACCGAGCGTGAGCGTGAAGACTTGCTCAAGAAACAACTCACACAGAACATTGCTCATGAGCTCAAGACACCTGTAAGCAGCATACGCGGCTATCTGGAGACAATACTCACAATGCCTACGATTGATGCCGACAAACAAAGATTGTTTATCGAACGCAGCTACGCACAAGCCCGCCGCCTATCAGACTTGCTCAACGATATATCAATGCTCAACCGTCTGGACGAAACGTCCGATATCTTCGACCGTCAAGACCTCGACCTTGCACATATCATCCGAGATGCTATTGCCGAGTCTGCCACAGCTCTCGAGAACAAATCTATGCAGATAACTACACAAGGCATATCATCGTCGATGCCGCTGGTGGGCAACCACTCGCTGCTCTACTCTATCTTCCGTAACCTCATCGACAATGCCATAGCATACGCCGGCGAAGGCACAAAGATACTCATCGACTGCTACCTTGTAGACAACAAGTACTACTACATCTCGTTTGCCGACAACGGTGTGGGCGTGGAAGAGGCACACCTGCAACGCTTGTTTGAAAGATTTTATCGCGTAGACAAGGGGCGCTCACGCAAACTTGGCGGTACGGGTCTGGGGCTTGCCATTGTCAAGAATGCAGTTCTCTTCCACAATGGTGAGATTATGGCAAAAAATGCTCAAGGTGGAGGATTGGACATCCTATTCACCCTGCGAAAGGCATAATAAACAAGGCTGTTAGCAAGTAGGTGTTTCCTTAATTTCGCTTACAGATAGTCTTGAAGTCGCAATATTGGCAATGCTCCAATACTTGTGTTTGCTCAAATGGGATGGTTTCATCAAATATCTCTTCAAGACAAGCCTCGAGCATCGGCTCAAACTCTTTTTTCACGTCATCGTAACTCTCAACAGGCAGATTGTTTACATGCAACAACGGCACAAAATCGGAGAAAGCGTTGCGCACTTTATATATGAGCGGTAGCAGAGGGATATTGTCGCGAAGCACTTCGGGGTACTTTATATGGAATAACTTGCAATATAGGAATACTTGGAACATTGCCCCAAAACCATGCTTTTCTTCCCTATCGAATAGCTTTGCTATTTCGCCTACCTCAACAGCATCGCTACCGGTCTTATAGTCGATAATGCGTATCACTTCTTGTTTACCACCACACTCGTCGGTCATCATCATCTTGTCGACACGGTCTATCAATGCTTTGAAACGCACTTGCTTTCCACTACCGAGGGGCAGATACAACTCATTTTCAAGGCGCATTTCGGAGCCGACGTAGGTAAACGGTGCAAATTTTTCGCGGTCATACTCAAGTGTGCGCAATACATATGTATATACGGTGTGAGCTGTGATATGGTCTTTGCCCGACAACTTGCGCAACGGCTCATTCTTCTCGCGACGATAGAATACAATATTAAACTGCTCCTCAATCTTTCGCTTGATGTAAGCCTCGTCGGCAATCACCCTATCGAGCATGGCTCGTGTTACATCGACGGTATCATCGGTACCCTTCATATCGTCGTAAATATCTGCCATAACATTATGGTAGATACTACCAAACACACCGCCATCGACAAACTCGCTTATCTCGTCGTCGGTGCGCATACGCTCTACATGCTGCAGATAGAACTGCAAGGGGCAGTTGATATAAGTCTTTATACTACTTGCCGATAGAGGTCGAGCCTCTGATGCGCCGTCTTTGAGGAATTGTCGCAAACGCATAGCTACGCCACCCGTCTTGGGTATGGATATGGCAATAGGCTTCTCTACCAATACACCATGTACCACAGCATACTCGTCGACCTTGTATTGTGGCAGAAGATGTGCATAATGGTACTTGAGTTGATAGATGTATCGGCTCATCTCGCCACGAGTGAGCCCTTCGGTGCGACTATCATACAACATATATACGCGCTTGGCACGACCTATCATGCGGTAGAAATAGTAGGCATAGATACTATCTTGATGCTCGGTTGTTGCCATATTGAACCCCCGCCGCAAGTTGTACGGAATAAATCCCGAGGTAATACTCTTGGCAGGAAATACGCCCTCATTCATCGAGAGAATGATGATATTGTCGAAGTCGAGCGCACGAGTCTCCAATACACCCATGACTTGCAAGCCCGATAGCGGCTCTCCCTCGAAGGGTATCGAGAGCGACAATTTGCCCAATAGTGTGAAGTAGGTATTGGCTGTCATCGACACAGCGGTATGCTCCTCTATCACATCATTGAGGCGCGAAACCATGTTACCATAGTGATAGGCATACTCATGCTCAAGATTGCGTACATTCACCGGCACATCATCCTGCTTGTCTACCAGCTCGTCGTAGGTAGCACCTACAAGGTATTGAACGATGTCTTCTACATAATTGCCGGCATCGGTATCTTGGGTAATAGGGGTAAATATGAGTTGTAACAAAGGATGTTGCTCGGTTGCAAGAAAATCGGCAGAGACGTAAGCCATGTTCTTGCGGTTCATGGCTGCAATGATAGCATCGACCTTCTCGTTCTCGACCAGCATGCGCACCAGACGATGGTTGAGCACTGCTGCAACCTCTATATGATAATAGAGAGCCTTGCCTCCCGACCAACGCACACGACGTTGCAACTTGAATACCGCATCAAGCAACGATGCCACCGATGTATTGCGCAGCGAGTAACCCATCGTGATATTTACATCGTCAATAGCCGACGGTATCGAGTATATCATAGGCATGAGCAACTCTTCGTCGGGCAAAACGACCGCCGTATTGATGGCATTGTGCGCATTGACAACACCTTCTTCAATGAGGGTTTGCAGTATCTCACCGGCTTGTTTCACTTGTCCTATTGCCGACGATACGGGCAATACGGTCAATGTTGGCGCCGACGTGATGACATGACCGCCTATCAACTCATACTTAGATGGGAACTGCTTTATATTGCGTTGTATGAAATAGTTGGCACGATTTTCATCATCATGCTGCAAGGTAGGCGCATAGTAGTCCCAATAGAAATCACTATCGACATTCTTCTTGAAATAGTCCATAATGATGCGCTCTGCCTCGGTAATAGCATTAAATCCGACAAAGACCACCTTGCTACAATGCGACGTAGCGTGCAGCGTGTGTAACGGGGGCAATTCGCCACGCATGGCAGCCTCTGCCACTTGGCGAAACAACATACCTTCGTAGCCCACACCTTGGCTGCTCAATCGCTCTCGCAGATGGGTATAGAGCGCATACATGATACTCCACAACGAGTTGAACTCTACCTTCTTGGCACTATCGGTATCGGGTACAAAGAATGTATCCCAAAACTTCTTTATGATAGCAATCTGCTCGGGCTCAAGATATAGCTGCTCAAGGTCTTTGAGGTCTTTGATATTGGCAAACAGCTTATGAGCATCGACCATATACTTGTCTACATCGTCAAAGTCGGCAATGAGCATTTCACCCCAAAAGACAAAGTGGTCGAACGACTCGTCGGTCTGTCGCAATGCAATATACTCTTCGTAAAGCGAGAAGAGCAACTCTATCTTGTCGACCGGCTGCAAACGAGATAGCTCGGTTACAAGCGTATTGATAGTAACGATGCGAGGTGAAAACTGAGGCTTCTCGCCGGTAAATTCGGTGAGATAACTCTGAAAAAACCTGCCACTGCGTCGGTTGGGAAATACAAATGCAATGTGCTGCAAGTTATCGCCTTCGTTGCGATAAAATGTCTCGGCTACCTGATGTAGAAAAGGTTTCATAACATCGTCCTATTTAATATCATAGCCAACAACATCAGAAGCGTAAAGCAAAGGAGGTTGACCGATGTTCGTCCCAACAACGGGTTGAGAGCTGTACCGCGCAGTTGTACGAGTTGTCGATATGTTGCTATGTGCATGAACAGATAGAGAGCCGGCAACAACAGCAACCAATATGATGCCGCGCACCACACTTGCCATGTGCAGGCTGTAGCCACAAAGCCATTGAGCAGATACCAAGTCGAGGCAAAACGACGACCAAACAGGACTACCGTTGTGCGTTTGTTGCAAGCGGCATCTTCTTCCATATCACGATAGTTGTTTACCAACAAAATATTTATTGCCAGAACACCTTGCGCTACCGATGCAAGAAACACAGGCATCGTGAAAACGCCCGATTGCACATAGTAGGTAAAGTTTACAGCGATTATTCCAAAGAAGATAAAGACCGTAACATCGCCCAATCCATATCGCGAAAGGGGGAACGGACCAGCCGAGTATGCCAACGCAAAAATGGCAATAACAGCACCCACCGGAATGAGTTGCCATCCACCATAATAGACCAAGCACAATCCTACGCAGCACGCCGTCAACAACACTGCAAGTGTAGCTACCAGCATGGCTCGTGGCGAAATAAGACCCGATACTACTGCACGTTGAGGACCTACTCTATCGGGGGTATCTCCACCCTTTTTGTAGTCGAAGTAATCATTGCCCATGTTCGATGCAATCTGCGCCAACAAGGCAAATGCCAGACACAAAAGAGCAGCTCCCCACACCAACACACCGTCGTACCATGCGTATGCCGTAGCAGCAACAACAGGAGCTGCCGATGCCGGCAACGTGCACGGGCGAGTAGCATCAATCCAAGCTTTGCGAGTTTCGGGTTTCATAATGCGTATGTATTATGGATTAAAACACTTCGGTTACAATACGTATCTCGGGCAGTTCCTTACAAGTAACTACTATCCAAACGTGCCCTTCATAAACTTTCTGCACATCGACTTTCTCACACAGATAGTACTCGGTCTTGCCATCACTGCAAATGGCTATTTTACCGTCTTGGTAAACACCGCGCGAAGCAAAATCGCCCTTTGCCGAGAGGCGGCAGAAATCGCCCGTTTCGACAAAACAGAAACCAAAGGATGTTGTACCTTCCGACACATATCCATCGGCATCAATATTGTTTTCGCGCGTAACTTGCAAGCCGGCAGTCGTTTCGGTGCGAATAATTTGATGCATCCAATTTTCGATACGAGGCGTGCGGTCGTTGACAAAATTTTTCTGCAACTCGCTCCTGTCTACCGTAATGACACAAGAGAGCTGTTGTCCCTCGTTGTTGCTGACGGTGAGTCGAGTCTGTCCTACCTTTACACCGGTAACGGTAATGGTAGAACCGTTCTTTTCACAGGCAACATTGTTGTTGTCGGTTTTTATAGAAAAGTCGATAGTACCTCGCACCTCTATCACATCGGAAGAGCCCTCGGCAATAGTAAGTGCTTCGCCACACGAGAGAGAGAAGTCGTCGGTTTCGTTACATGCCGGCAACGATATTGCCAACAAGAACATAAAAGCCAAAGATATTATATTTTGAAATTTCTTCATCTTGAAAATTATTTTGCAGTTATAGAAATTCTTACGTTACCGGCGACATTTGCCGTCTTGAACGAAATCTTATGCATACCTACAGCAAGTTGTGAAGGCGACAACACATTGCCGTCAAGTTGCTTGCCGTCGACATACCATGTAACAACTTCGGAACAATTGCGAAGCTCAAGACTGATGTCGGCATCGGTCTGTTTATAAGTAGCCTTTAGGTTGTCTACCATCACAATCTGCGGAGTTTGGTTCATACACAATCCTCGCAGCTGCAATACTATATCGTCGGGAAAATCTTTACTCGACAAGCACAATTGTGCGGTATGAGTACCATAACTCTGGGGATGATAGTGTATAGCCACCGTTGCCCCCGCCGAGCTATTCAACTCGTCGGCGCTCAATGTATTGGCAGCGATACTGAAGTTGTTATAATCGTCGATTACCGAGAGGTCTATATCGACCGAAATATCTTCACCTTTTATTGTGTAGAGCAAGGTATGGCTACCACCCAATATCTCGCTACCGAGCGATATGACATTACCCGTCTTGACATCGAGCTCGGGAGCTACAACATCTTCGCCATTAAACATAAAGGCATACTCGGTGCGGTTACCCCAGATGTGCTCTGCCAAATGCGGATAGTCGATAAAGGGGTTGCGATTGTGCTGGTGATTGTATACAGCATTGTTGCGTAGTATCTCCTTGGTGCTCACCGGGTCTTGGCGGTGCCACTTGAGCAACAAATTGCGCGAATACTCGTTGAGCGTAGGATATGCGCCGGTTGTAAACATGATAGGACCCGACGACACCCATGTATAGTCTTGGTAACAAGTAACAAAGTACATATACATACGGGCAAAGTCGCCCTTATACTCGTTGGCAGGTTCAAATACATTGTGCGAATAGCCGGTAGCCTTGCCCACCTTCGACACACCGTTATCAAACTTGGGAGTACCTTGTACCTCGCCGAGTGCATAATTTGACTTGGCAGAATTGGCATCGGCATCAGAGGGGACAAGGTGATGCAAGTCGAAAGAGGCATCGACCGTATAGGGATAGTCGTCGCCCCACCAACTCTTGGGCACACTATGCTCTATATTCATATCGCGGTGCGCTCCCGACGAGGGGAAAAAGCGTCTTACATCGGAGTACATATCCCATATACTACCGTCGTCGCGCACATCACTTTCGCGGAATACAACCCACGTACCTTTACTGCCATACTCAATGCGAGTATGCACCTTTATAAGCTTGTGCAATGCAGTCTTAAGATCTTCTTTATTACGTCCCTCGAGATTGTCGGGATAGTAATCTCGGGGCATCTCTGCTACCGCAATCAAGGCTAATGATAGCGAGATAAATGTAAATATCTTTTTCAAATTAGACATAAATAAATCTCTCTATATATAAGCGTACAAAGATAGCAAAAGTAAGACAACAAAGAACAAACTTGTTTGATTTTTTCTTTATATATCGTCTACTTGTAAAAGGGAATTTTTTCAACTTATTTATCTTTCGCAGCAAGCATTTATAGATATGATAATCAGTATATTATAACATAGAATATCATATACAGAATTAAAATAGCTCTTGCTTAACTGCAAAATTTTAACTATTTTTGCGGCGATTTACGAACGCATAGTTCAATACAAAACGATGAAACAAGCAATATCCAAACTTCACTCACTCAACCTCTTATCGGGTAATATACTACCCAAGCATTGTTGCATGGAAAAGTGGAAGAGTACAGGACATCTTACAGCTTGATATATGTAGGTTGACAACAGCGACCTACATCTCTTCACATCGTTATCATTATTACTTATTATAATCTATTATTTATGAACAATTTAAGATTGCTCATAGTGTTATGTTGCATAACGCTATGCGCCAAAACAGCCTTGCCACAAGACATGGCAACGGCACAGAACGCTCCTACCGATTGTCAAGACGGCATCCTGACAGTCGACGAGATGTTTCGTCTTGCCGACACCAATAGCAAGCAACTGCGCCCGTTGGTGAGCGGACTGCAAGAAGCCGAGGAGGGTATCAGAGTGGCAAAATCCAGTCGCCTGCCCGACCTCAACGCCAATGTGTCGGTGAGCTATCTGGGTGATGGTTTTATAACCGACCGCGACTTCTCTAACTTTACCAATGCACCTATCCCCCACTTGGGCAACAACTTTGCTTTCGAAGCAAGTCAGGTAGTATTTGCCGGCGGTGCCATAAAACATGGTATAGGAATGGCCGAGTTGCAACGCGACATGGCTCGCTTACAAGTCGACGACAAGCGAAATGCGCTACACTTTATGCTCATCGGCTACTACCTCGACCTTTATAAGTGCCGCAATATGCGACTTGTATTGGAAGAAAACATCAGTCAAACACGTGAGGTCATCAAAGACATGAACGCACGTGAGCAAGAGGGTATTGTGCTCAAAAACGACATTACACGCTACGAACTTCTACTGTCGAACCTCGAGCTCAAACTCACACAGATCGACAATACTCTGTCTATCTTAAATCGCAACTTGACTACCACGCTGGGGCTCTCGGACAACTACACCATCATCCCCGACTCGACCATCCTGCAACTTTCTATCCCGAGTGCCAACTACGACTATTGGGTGGAGAATGCCAAGAGCAACTCTTCTATACTGAAGATGGCAGAAACCGGCGTAAAAATGAGCCAAAAAAACGAGTCGATTATCAAAGCCGAGCGCCTGCCCCACATAGCACTTTTTGCCGGTTACAAGATGGATGGACCTATCACAATAGAAGTACCCCCTATCGACAAAAACTTCAACTACTGGTATGTGGGCATTGGTGTCAACTACAATATCTCATCGCTGTTCAAGACCAACAAGAAGTTGAGCCGCAACCGCGCTGCCACACACAAAGCCATGGAAGAATACGATGCTACCGAAGAGCAGATTACATTGGCAATCAATGCCGACTACACACGCTACTTGGAGTCGCTGGAGGAGTTTAAGACACAACAAAAAAGCGTAGAACTTGCCTTGCAAAACTACGACGTAACCTCCAACCGCTATCGCAACGACATGGCTCTTATCACCGATATGCTCGACGCCTCTAATGCCAAGTTGGATGCCGAGCAAAAATTGGTCAACGCACAAATCAACATTATTTACTATTATTACAAACTACTATATATCACAGGAGTATTATGAAAAAGAGAGTAAAAAAAATCTTATCGGGAATATTGGTAATCTTAGTATTATTGATAGGTGTTACCTGGGTGGCATCGAAGTTTATACATCTGGGCAATGTAGAGTATACCGACAATGCTCAAATCAACCAACACATTGTCCCCGTAAACAGCCGTGTACCGGGCTTCATCAAAGAGATACGTTTTGAAGAATATACTCACGTTATGAAGGGCGATACGCTGGTCATCATCGAAGATAGCGAGTTCCGTCTGCACCTTGCGCAAGCCAAAGCCGACTATGAAAACGCCCTTGCCGGGCGTAACGTTACCGGTAGCACCATCTCGACCATCAGCAACAACATCGCTGTAAACGAGGCTACCATCGAGGAGGCACGTATCGTGATGGAAAATGCCGAGAAAGACTTTCACCGCTACGAAAATCTGTTGGCGCAAAAGGCTGTTACACGCCAACAATATGACGGTGTGAAGACCAACTATGAGGCTATGAAAGCCAAATACGAAACACTGAAACGCCAACGCCAATCGACTGCCCTCGCCCGCGAGGAGTTGTCGCAACGCCTCACACAGAACAACGCCGGTATCGAGCTGGCTCAAGCGGCACTCGATTTGGCAAACCTCAACCTTTCATATACCATCATCACTGCCCCCTGCGACGGATATACCTCACACAAGAATATACAAGAGGGTCAGCTTGTTCAGCCGGGACAGACTATGGTCGAAATCGTAGACGAGAGCGAGGTGTGGGTGATAGCCAACTATAAAGAGACACAAACTGCCAACATAGGTGTAGGCATGGACGTAGAGATAAAGGTTGATGCTGTGCCCAATGTAACCTTCAAAGGTGTGGTAAAATCGCTGTCGGCTTCGACCGGTGCAAGTGTGTCGCTGCTGCCTCAAGACAACTCGGCAGGCAACTTTGTCAAGATAGAGCAACGTGTGCCGGTGCGTATAGAATTTACTGAAGAGAACAAGGCAGAGGATATGAAACGCCTTCGCGCCGGACTTAATGTAGAATGTGAAGTTAACTACTAATGGGAGCACCATTGATACAGAAAGGATGTTTCGACATCCCCGACGTTAGGGGTATTGTACCTCGGAAGCTGAAGCCTTGGATATTCATTGCCTTTGTGTTGATATTTCAACTATCGGGAGGTGTATACTTGGCAGCAGCCTCCAATATGGTGGGCGCAACGGCATTGATGCACGAAGACATCATGATGGCAGGATATGCCTCGCTGGTGGGCATGTCGCTCAACTTTGCTGTGATGTTCAGGCTGAAATTCCGATTCTCTCTCCGCACAAGCCTCAAGACGTGTAGTGTGGCACTCATCATCTGCAACTTGATATGCTTACACACTACCAATGTACCTCTGCTTGTTACCACTTGCTTTATAGCAGGCTGGTTCAGGATGTGGGGAACGTTTGCCTGCAACACCACCATACAGCTGTGGATTACCCCCAAGCGCGACATGGCAGAGTGGTTCTGCTTTATCTACCTGATAGTGCAAGGCAGCATGCAGCTCGATGGTATCATTACGGTATACACTGCCTTCTGGAGCTCGTGGCGATATATACATTGGCTCGTTATAGGGCTGTTGAGTGTTGTATTTATGCTCACAACACTACTCATACGCCACCACCGCAGCATGCCCAAGTTGCCTCTGTTCGGTATTGATTGGCTCGGCTCGGCATTGTGGGGCGGTGTAATGCTGTGCATCGTGTTTATATGCCTCTACGGCGACCATTACGATTGGTGGTACTCGGTGCATATACGCACAGCCACACTCTTTGCCATAATAGGTATAGTAATCAATGTGTGGCGCATGAAGTTGCTGCGGCACCCATATATAGCCCCTATCGTGTGGAAAAACCACATCATCATCAAGACCACGATATTGTATATCATTATCGACTTTCTGGTATCGACCGAGCATGTGTTTGAACACGCCTTCGGCGAAGTAATCTTGGGCTATGATGCGGTAAATGCTATATCGCTCAATTGGTATGTTTTTGCCGGCGTGATATTCAGTTGCATATTCTGCTACATCGTGTTTGCCAAACGCCGTTGGCGGTTTAAGACCATGACCATCATAGGCTTTGCGTTTGCAGCAGTATATCTCGCCTACTTCTATTTCTTTATCGACTATAACCTCGAGAAAGAGATGCTCATCATCCCCCTATTCTGCCGAGGGGCTGCGGTTGTAATATGCTCGATATGCTTTCTCACAGCCATATCGCAAGCCGGGCTGCCCTTCCCCAACTTTGCGCAAGCACTCACCATCAACGGTTTTGCAAGTGCCGTATTGGGCAGCAACATAGGTCCTGCCATATTGGGCGAGATATTTGAGCATACGATGGCAAAGAATGCCATGCTCATAGGTAGCAAGATGACGGCTGTCAATACCATTGCTACGCACATTCCGCATGGGCAACTCTATGGCATTGTGCAACAACACGCCATGATAGTGTCGATGAAGGAAATATTCGGTTGGTTGTTGATGATAGCTATCTTAATGATAGTAATGCTGTTGGCAGTGGCAACCGATACGATACGACCCTCGGCTATCCATCCCAAGTGGAGCACCATTCGCAAGGGTATAAAGAACAGCCTCAAGATATACCGTCGCATCCCCATACCATTTGTAAGCAAGTGGTCGGGAACAACAACCGAATAGTGGTTGCTACTATTGCAAAGGTTCTCTAAAAAACCAATCGCACAGCCGGTGGCTGTGCGATTGGTTTTTATATCCTATATGTATGCTGTATTATCTCACATAGTGGGGCATCTCGGCAGGAACAATCATTGATATTTCCACCAGACCTTTCACCTCGCCGTTTTCGCGCCAAGCAGTCTGATATATCACTTTATGAAGCCCCTCCTTCTCAATGGTGTAGGCATTAGAGCCGCCGGTGGCAAGCAGTTGGCGTATCTTCTCTTGCGATGCAGGGTTATGGCAATCGAACATATTCTTACCAATAAGGTCGCCATGACGAGCAAATGTTTGACGAGCTTTTTCGTTCATATACAATATAATGCCTTCGGTATCGCATACCGTTACGGCACAGTTCATTTCATCACTCCAAGGGTACATAGCTTTTAGTTTTTAAGGTTAATAGAACAAAGATACGAATTTTTTTGGCACGCACGCCATACTACATAATAAATAAAAAATAGGTTGAATCAAAAGCTTACCTTTGACACAACCTATTCATTCTTTTGAATCAGGAAAGATTAATCCACTCTTTGTTCGATTGATATTTCATCGACCTTAATAGAATTTTCACCATCGACAATAAAACCAAAGCAGGTTGATGACAATAATCGAGTTATGGTGGCAGCCTCCATTTCATCTACAGAAAATGTAAGTTTATTGCTTTTCCTCTCAACTTCAATAACGACATCTTTATTCTTCTTGGCTGATAGGATAATAGGAAGTTGTCGGACTCTTCTTGATCTACCATCTATTATATTAACAATCTTACATTTCTTTTCAGCAACAAGAAAGGCAGAAAAATTATCTTCATCAACAAAATCGAATATAATGCCCCAATATTTATCTTTCTTTATTTTGGGTACATTAATTTTGACTTTCAACTTAAAATTCTTTCCGACTTCAATAGGCATATCGGCTGTACCGAAAACAGAACGGTTGTTATCCTTATTTTCAACCAGATAGTAGCCATCCATAATACACACTGTATAGTCTTTTTCGAAGGCTTCATCCCATTGAAACTTACCACCGTCGAATGTATCAGTGATAACAAACTTATCTTGAGCGACCACACACAACGGTAACATCAAGATTATAAAAGCAAATATCTTTTTCATAATAGAAATTACAAGTTACTACCTAATGTTGTTTGTAATTCAGTTATAACTCCCTCGTACTTTCGTAAGATACGATCATAACGCTCAAAGCATTGGTCACTTCCACCACAGTCTTTGTCGGCTATCTCTGATGAAAGTTTTACTTGATATACCAGTTCACCTTCTCCGGCAAATTGTAAACGTATTTCCATTCGTGTCCTTACAATCTGATATGCAAAAGTAGTTGGTACCCAAGCTGTACGTATCCATCCGGCAGCTTTATCACGAATTTCAACATTCTCAAAGTTTAAAACTGCAATATTCATAAGACGCTTCCATACGACATCTTCCGACATTCCTTCGCGACAGGTAACGGTAAAATATTTATTTGCAATATCAACACCTTCTCCTGCACCCATAGAGTTCATTTCTGCTTCATCTTGATACAATTCATAGAGTATGGTTTTCTTGGGATTTTCTCTAAACAACCTTACTGTTCGTGTTATATATCCGGGAGCTTCAAAACGAAGCACAACAAAATCATCACCTCTTTTAAATTTGATTTCGTACGAGCCATTTCCTACTTCTTGTCCATTATAGAAAATCTTGGCATTTTCAGGAAGAACGTGTATTGTCTTTTTCTGTGCAATACAAGTAGTTAATGCACAGAAAAATGTTAAAATAAAAACTAAAAATCTTGTATGTTTCATAGTGTGTAATTTTAATTCCGACTCTTATGGCTTTGCCGGTATTGCCTTAATCTTCATAAAATAGTCCTTTCCCTTAGTATAGACAATAAAAAACGTGGACTAATTACTTTGTCTACGCTTTCAAGGTATCGGCAAACACCTACGCACCATACACAAGTAATAGCCCACAAATAAACCGTGGGCATTAACTTTTACTCTTGGTGCTTTTTTCAAATTTGCCGATTTTAGAAAGCCAGAATATAAGCTAACGCTTTTTATCCATATGTCTTTTTTTTATATTACATAGGCATACAATTTTAAAATTTACAATAAATATAGCGATTATTTACATTTGTTTACTTCAATGCATCGATATTTTGTTGATTGAGCAGTTGCTTGCCTTCGGGGGTATAAAGGTAGGCAATACGCTCGGTATAGGCTTTCTCGATCTTACCGCGCACCATCTTCATGGTACTGTTTATCATCTGATTTTGCTCGGTAAACGGCTCGGCAAGTACAGCCAATCCGGTGGGCAACCAGCGGTCGGGGAACATGGCTTCGAGATCGCCACCTTTCTTGAAGCGAGCAACCGATGCATCTATCAACTTGAGAGCTGCCTTGCGACCCTCTTCGGTATCAAGACCCAGACCTTGCTCTTTGAGTGCTGCACGCAGACGCTCTTTGTTGGGCACGATAAGGGCAGTTGTATAGGGCGATTGGTTGTTATAGAGCATCACTTGGTCGATGTATTCCGACAACTCTACAAGCGACTCTTCGATACCTTCGGGGCTGTATTTCTCACCATCGCTCGATATGAGCAGGCTCTTGAAACGACCCTTAACGTAGAGCAAGCCCTCGGCTGTCATATAACCAAGGTCGCCGGTGTAGAGATAGCCGTCGCGTACGGTATCGGCAGTAGACTCGGGATTTTTCCAATATCCTGCCATAACGTTCTCGCCTTTGACAACGATTTCGCCCATTTCACCAAGAGGCAACTCCTTACCCTCGCTGTCGCATATCTTCAACTCGATAGGTTTCACAAGCTTACCACTCGACCCGAAACGATATTTCTCGGGTCCATTAGACGAGATAACAGGCGTAGCCTCGGACAATCCGTAGCCTTGATACATAGGCATACCTACACCCACATAGAATTTCTGCAAGTCCTTGTCGAGCAAAGCACCGCCACCGATGAAGAAGCGTAGCTCACCGCCAAAGTTCTCACGCACTTTCGAGAAAATGATTTTGTCGAACAAGGCAACAACGGGAGCCAACAAGATGCGCCATCCTTTGGGGTCGAGGTTGCTATCGCCGTAATATATCTGTTTGGTTTTCAAGCCAAGGTTGAACAACTTCTCGGTTGTTGCGCCTTTGGCACGTATAGCACCTTCGATGTTTTTCTTGAAGGTCTTTGCCAAAGCGGGCACACTGAGGATGAAGTGAGGACGCACCTCCTTGATGTTCTTGGGTATGTTCTTGAGTGTCTCAAGCGGATTGCGACCTACTTGCACCGTAGCAACGGTAGCACCACGCGACATCATAATGTAGAAACCTACCACGTGAGCAAAGCAGTGGTCGAGAGGCAAGATGATAAGGGTACGCCATGTTTCGTCTATGGCAACCAATGTGAGAGCCTGCTCGACATTGGCTGTATAGTTGCGGTGTGTCAACACAACGCCCTTGGGGTCGGCAGTCGTACCGCTGGTGTAAGTGATAGTAGCGTAATCGTCGTTTTCGATAGAACGACTTACAGCCAAGAACTCGTCGAGTGTGTGCGATGCCAAAAACTCGTCGCCCAACTTTTGCAACTCGGCAAGCGACATTTCACGCTCTTGATACTCGCTCACTTCGTCAAATACGATTATCTTCTTAACCTCGGGCAACTTATCTTTGATAAGGCGCACTTTCTTGAGTTGTTGACCCGACACCATGATATATTGAACATCGCCATGTATAAGGCGGAACAACAGGTCGTTGCTCTCCTCGAGCTTGATAGAGAGGGGCACGTTGATAGCACCGGCATAGAACATAGCCAACTCGCCTATAATCCACATATTACGACCCTCGCTGAGCAATGCCATTGTATCGCCCTTCTTCACGCCGAGAGCTTGCAGACCGGCACCCAGCCTATATACTTGTTCTTTTACTTGTGTATAGGTGGTAGGTTCAAATACCTTGTCGGTCTTTTCCAACAAAAAGGTGTTGTTGGGATAGAGTTGTACCGACTGTTCAAAAAGGTCAACTAATGTTTTTTTCATATCTACTATTGGTTTGATTATTTACTATATCATTGCAGAGTAACGTCTGACATGCAAATATACAAATTTTTGTCATTATCGTGCAAATGCCTATTTGCCACTATCGCTACGAGATGCAACGGTTCTTATTCCTTTGCATCGTCGATGCTTTTTGCGCCACCACCCGATATGCGGTCAATAATAACAGCTATAGCACCGTCGCCTGTAACGTTGCAAGCTGTTCCGAAACTATCCATGGCAATATAAAGGGCTATCATCAAAGCCTGCTCCATCTCGCCAAATCCGAGGAAACCCTCCAACACACCAAGAGCAGCCATAATAGCACCACCGGGCACTCCGGGAGCAGCTACCATCGTTATGCCCAGCATACATATAAAGCCGGCATAGCTGCCAAAGTCTATCCCCATACCATTCATGAGCAACACAGCCATAGAGCAAGCTACAATCTTCATGGTGCTACCCGATAGGTGTATTGTTGCGCACAGAGGGATGACAAAGGTTGCGATATTGGGAGTAACTCCGTTCTTGATAGCTTGCTGCAACGTAACGGGTATAGTGGCTGCCGACGATTGTGTACCCAATGCGGTGAAGTATGCCGGCAACATATTGCTCAACAACTTGAAGGGATTTTTGCGACCCACAATACCTGCTATGGTAAATTGCAGGATAAGCAATACGACGTGCAGGATAAATATGACAATGATGATTTTGAGGAAAACCGACATGACCGAAACGACCTGTCCCGTAACTGTCATATTGAGGAATATACCGAAGATGTGCAAAGGCAACAAAGGCACGATGACCTTTGTGATTATCAGCGTAACAATATCGCGGAAGTCTTCAGTGGCACGTTTCAACGTTTCGCCCTCGATAACCGAGAGCCCCAAGCCCACACAGAAAGCCAGCAACAGCGCTGTCATGATATCCATCAACGGTGGCATGGCTATTGTGAAATAGGGTTTCAATGCCTCGTTGGCTTCACTTACAGCAGCTACACCTTGTCCATGATTTATCATAGATGGGAATATGGGCTCGCACGCAAAGAATGTAAAGAAACCCGAGAAAAGCGTAAAGGCATACGCCATCACTGCCGTAAGCAACAACATACGACCTGCACCCTTACCAAGATCGGCAATGGCGGGAATGATGAGCCCGACGATAATGAGCGGTATAGCAAAGGCAAGGAAGTTGCCAAATATAGAGTTGAACGTAACAAAAATACGTGCAATAGCTTCGGGCAGGAATTGTCCCATTATTATACCCAATGCAACAGCAATGAGCACCTGAACAAGTAATGATGGTTTTGTAATCTTCATAGTATTAAAATTATGTGAGGCAAAGTTACATATTATTTGCAGTAATTTTGTATGTTTGCATGACTATTTAGCAACCCTACTTCTATTTTCTCGGCGAGCCAACGCACGACCTGCGAAGATTGAAGTTTATATACCCCACAGCAATATGAAAAGAAAATTCAGTACACAAATATTCTGTCTGTTAGGACTTGTTCTGCTTTTTTACCTACTTGTAATGGTATCAATGGTCATCTTCCAGATGAAAGGTGTGGAACAATGGCGACTGATGATGGCAATGACAGCACTGCAAAATATCGGTATGTTCATCATTCCGGCTGTTATCACAGCTCGCATCTTCAACCCGGGAAAGACCATGAAAGTGATGCAAATAAGCAGTCTACCGAGTCTATGGCAAGTGCTCTTGGTATTGGCTATCTACGTAGCCTCTGCCCCTATGATGAATGGCATAGTGTTGTGGAACGAAGGCTGGCAACTACCCGAATGGCTCTCATGGCTGCGCGAAATGGAAGATGCTGCCATGGCAGCTACCGAGCAGATGATGTCGCTATCGTCGGTAGGCGAACTTGTCGTTGCCATACTGTTGGTGGGCGTACTCACCGGCATTGGCGAGGAGTTCTTGTTCAGAGGTTCATTGCAGCGATTGTTGCTCGAGAAGAAAATCAACGTACATGCAGCAATATGGATTAGTGCCCTTGTATTCAGTGTCGTTCACATGCAAGCATTTGGTGTTGTGCCTCGCATGTTGTTGGGCGCATACTTCGGATATCTGGTTGTATGGAGTGGCAGCCTATGGCTACCCATATTGGCACACGCACTGAACAACAGCGTAGCTGTCGCAGCCTACTACGACAAGAGCATAGAAACAATGCCTTGGATTGGCGAAGAACCCTCGGCACTAACATTTGCCATCAGTACCGCAGCCACGATAGCATTGCTCATCGTACTCGGCAAGTTCCTTCGCAAGAAATAACTGCCCGACAAGCTATCGTCAGGCATAGCTGTGCATACCGCCCAAGATAAAGTTGACACCAAAATAGGTTATCAACACCGATAGAAATGCCAGCACAGTGAACACATGAAACACCATAGGGCGTTGCAACCACTTGAGTGATGCAGTGTGTAGCAGCAACGAATATATCAACATTGTGATAAGCGCCCACACCTCTTTGGGGTCCCAACCCCAATAGCGTCCCCACGACACATTTGCCCACACAGCACCTATAAAAATGCCTATTGCCAAGAGGAATATGGCAGGGTACAGAAGTATGCGACTGATGAGTTGTAGATATTCTACCTCATCGGTCGTTTTCTTGGCGGTAATGCGCAATACAATGGCTGTCAAGCCATTGAGCATCGTAAACGCCAATAACGAATAGGATATCATAATCACTACCACATGAATACTCAGCAATGGAGATTGTAACACAGGCATAAGATTGGTAATGCGAGGAGTTGCCTCACCCATCATAGCCACAAGCAGTGTAAAACCACTCAAGATATACCCCATGGGCAGTGCCATGGCATACTTGCGTTGCACAATAAGCGCAAAGAGCATACTGCACCAAGCCATAAACATCATTGTCTCGTATCCGTTTGACAAAGGTACATGACGGCTTATGTAACCTCGCATGGCAATATGCACCGACAGATAGATAAATACCGCAATCATTATAACATTGAGCGCCACAACTACAATGCGATGCAGCGACTTTCGTTGCACCATTGCCCGACAACAAAAGAAGAATGACAAAAAACCGATAGTGAGGAATACCATTGCCAAAGGTCGTGCATAGGAAGTAGTATTATATAGTTTCTCGGCTTGCAAGCGCACCTTTGATGGGTGAGCATCACCAGCCACTTTCTCTTGATATTGTGCTATTTTATGCAGTAGCTCTACCACGGCAACATCATCGTTGATGGCCACTTGCTCAGCCACATAACTGAGGCTGCGACGGATAAACAACCATTGGTCATTGGGCATATCAGACGGCAGGTTATCGGTCATCGAATACCATACAACAGGGTCGTTCGAGCCGGAGTTATAGGGATATATCTTTATAAGCGAGCCTGTAACAAGCATACTGACAAGATTAAACTTCTCGTTGGCAGCATCAATATTGGCGCGATTGACACGCGCATCTTGGTTTTGCAATGCTACATCGAGCTTGTAACCCTCCACCGAAACGAAGTCGGACAGTCGGGCATACTTACCCTCTACACCCAACAACTCTTTTACCTCACTGCCCTTTATCTTAATCATCGGCTCTTGCTTCCAATCGTCATAGAAAAAGAACCAGCCGGTGAGAACCTGCTCGGGAGTGTAACCGTTATACGACGATTTTCCATAGAGTTTTACAGTAAAATCTTTTGCCAACGTCTGCATGGGGCACACTCGGTCGTTATAATAGACACAGAGATTGCCAAACTCTTCGGCGACTTCGGGCGAGAGCACCTTGGGAGCAGCCGTCAATGTAGCAGTAGAGAGAATAAACAGAGCGAACGCCGTTGCGGCTCGTCGCAGTAGTTTGTGCGACAGCAAGCTGCGCCATGCCGTAGCACGCACAAAGAAAAATGCAATCATCGAGAGCAGCAGAAGAAGGTAACCGGCATATGTAACAGCAATGCCGTATGGGTCATGTGCTACCAAAAGTATCGTACCCTTCTTGTCGGTATCGTAGCCCGACTGATAGAAACGATAGTTTTGATAGCTGAATATTTTGTTCATAGATACCCTACCCTGTTGCTTATGCCCCTGTGTATCGGTTATCTCAATGTTGCTGATATAATCCATCGGAGCAAATGTTCCGGGATAATATTCGAGCGAGAAATCGATCAGCGACACTGAAAAAGGAAACTCTTTCGCACCGCCATCGGTCGGTTCAAATTGCGATACCGGGAGCTCTCCCTGTCGCAGATGCAGCTTTCCTTGCTCGCCCCATATATGAGTAATAAGCGCCCCACACAATATAAGAACAAAAGAGAGATGTAACATCATAACGACCACACGACGATGCACGCCTCGCATTACGAGGTAGACAAGCGACGTAATGGCAAGTACTGCCCACAAAGCAATCATCAGCGGTGAAGTATAAATGTTGTCTTGCGCAATGGTAGTTCCATACATTTTTTCTACAATAGTTGCTACCATAAGGAGCAATATAATCACTCCTAATACGACAAATGCGATATTACGAAATAGTTTTCTCTCTTTGTTCATAACGTTATAATAGGCAAGAATGAGGGCATGCACACATAAAGTTGTAGCATCACCCCCATCTTGATCAGATAGAATTTTTAAATAGAATCGACAAACTTTATGATAGCATTGCGCTCCTCTTTAGACAACGCGCGGAACTTCTCTACACTCTGGCGAGCATCACTATCCTTGCTACCATGCCACATAATAGCCTCCATGGCATTGCGAGCGCGACAGTCGTGCAGACGGTCGGCTGTGTACGAACCGGTACACTTTTGGTGCAATCCGCGACCCCACAATGGAGTAGTACGACACCAACCTGTGCGAATGTCATTGATCATACACAACTTGTGTTGTATCATATCGGTATAGGGCCAGATGGTCTGATTGGGATAACGAGGCAACTGATTGTTTGAAGTGAAGAACTTGGCAGGGTCGCGTATCTCATCATCGCCGGTCTTCCACGATGGACGATGACAATAGGCACAACCTATCTCCTCAAACTTCTGTTTACCCAACAAAAAGTCTTCGTCATTCACATTACGAGCAGCAGGCACAGCCAATCCACGATGCCACACCATCAAGTCGGTGTACTCCTCATCACTCATCTCCACAGGCAGGTCTTTGGCAGTAAGATAGGCATAGATGCGCTCTTCCATAGTACCATTCCACCAAGCCTCATGCTCTTTGTTGGGGTCGACCTTGGCAATATACTCTTCAAAGCCGGCTTGTACCTCGGGGTCTTTCGATGAATATTGGGCATAAGTACCCGCACCGTCCAAGTAGTGGTAACGGCGGTCGCTACGAGTTACGTTGGTAATGTTCCATATAGCATTGGCACCGGCAGCATCTTGCAGAGGTCCGCGCGAAAGAGCATAAGTATAACGCAACGGATATTGAGTACCATCGCCTTGCAACTTGTTGCTATATTGTTTTTTCCACTCGCCACCGGCAAATATAGCGGGGTTAATACCATGGGGCATATAGTTGTCGTTCTCTTGCTTGGTATACTCGGCTTTCAAATCTTCGTCAGAGATAGCATCGAGAAGACCTGTACCATAAATACCGATAGTCGACTCCAACTTAACTTCGTAGGCCTTGGGTATCTGATAACCTTGCGAAACTACATAGATAGCACTCTCGGGCATTCTAACCTCGGGATATTGCAACTCATATGTCTCACCATCGTCAAATTTGTTACCCCATTCGTCTACATAGTCGATCCATTGAACAACAATTTGACTCTCATCAACCGGTGCTTTAAAAGGCTCTACGGCATGGCTTTGAGGCATACCTGCCAACCACGATACATATTGGTCGTCGTCGGGAGTATATACTACCAACAAACAGCCATTGCCCATCTCGTTGGTATCAAAAGCACCTGCTTCGATGCGCTTGCCATGACCATAACCGGGGTGACAGTGCATACAAGATGTGCGAATGTATACAGGACCCAAGCCATGACGTACACCACTATGATTGCTCATAAACACTTTCTCAAAAAGAGCCTCACCGTTCTTAAACGATTGATACATACCTGCATTATTCACAGCCTCGGTAGGTTGCTCATAAGCATTGTAGGTAGAGAGGTGTGTTGTACCCAACAAGCCACCTGCATAGTAATAGTCGGGCAATTCAACCGGAGTTTCGCCCTCAGTGCTGTTATCTTTACCATCGTCGAGCGGGTCTTCACACGCCACCATAGCAACAAACAAAAGCGGCAAAAATAAAAGATGTCTTTTTTTCATAGCAAACTGTTTTATATGGCTAAACCAAGACCTTATAAAGAGCCTTGGTCTTCGCCGTTTGTGTGTAATTATATTATTAATACTTAGAAAGTTCGGTCATTACTTCTTCAAGTTTGTCACGAAGATCGGTACCTACCAAAGTTACAGCCTTGTCCGCCTCGGCACTTGTTGCACTTTTGGCAAAAGGCTCGGGTATAGCACGAATAGCCTCTTTCGATTGCTTGATAAGATCGAGCACCTCGGCATCGAGAGCAGCATTTACACTCTTGATATAGTCGCTCACCGATGCATCGCCTTCACGAGAGCCTGCGTAGGCATTTTCTATACTGATAATGTTGTCGTAAAAATCATTGATAGAGTTGAGGCTATAGGGCGACTCGATGTAGTTTTTATCCTCCGTGGATGAACCATTGGCAGGACGACCAATCTTGGTGTTACCCACCTCGTCGGCAATGTCGACACAACCTTGAATTAAGTCTTCAACAGCAGCTTGATAAGTCTTGTAGATACTTCCGGGCTGACCGGCATTCTTCATGTAGCTACCATAGTTCACTCCTACTACAAGCTCGGCTTCGGTAAGAAGTTCTTGCTTGGCAGCAGTAATGTTGTCGTAACCAGCCCAAGCCGACTCAAGAAGCAAACATTGGTCGCGCAAGTCGGCAGCAACAGCACAAAGATATATCAACTCTGCCTCGCTGTAATTGGTACTATGGGGCAAAGAATTGTCGCCTGTAGCATCCAACTCAAACAACATATACTCAACGGCATGGAAACCGAGCAAGCCATATCCTGCAATATCAATACTCCACTCTTCGCCATTGTTCAAGCGTTTTAAGAGCCCATCCATAGCCACTTTATCAAGAGGCCAAGAGTCTATATGGGGGTCGATGTTATAGTCGGCAGCAGGACCATAGAGCCACGCCTCGCTCTTCTCCCAATAAGCACGACTTTCATTCCAATATTTCCCGGCAGTTTTCACCATGTCGGTTGTAAGATTACCGGCTTTAAAAGCATCGTATATCTCATCACAAGCCTCCGACATAAGGATAGCATTGTCAGCCATGCCTTTGTAGGTAGGTATTACTGTATGATCGACATAAGGAATTATGGCATTTTTAAAAGCCTCCTCTTTACCTGTTGGGGGCTCATCACCGCCATCGGGGTCTCCACAAGCCGCCAAACCGGTAATCATCAAAGCTCCACACAAGAGCCACACAAAAAGTCTTTTTTGTTTCATTGTAGTTAAAATTTATAATTGATTATTATTTAATTATTTACGGTATAAAAAAACCTGAATAAGCTACACCGAGCGATATGGCAGGCTCGTTGTTGTATTGGGGTGCAAGCATACCTAAGCTATACTCGCCCTTGATAACGATATCTTTGATAGGATAATAGTTGACACCCACAGCAATGCGATGTCGACCACACCACTCATAGTCTTGCACACCGCCTTCGGTACGGAACATCGAATCATAGTATTCATAACGTCCAAAGAGGAAGAACTTCTGCTCACGAATTTTATGATTTTTGGACAATCCGAAGAAGTTGTAACCACACTCTATACCGGCTGCTATCGCATCGGAAGCAACGGCTTGTTGCGGTGAAGGCGAGTCCTTACGCATGGTCATGTTGTAACGGGTTATCATCTCGGAGTCGGTAAGGTGTCCGTAATCGAAGTTACCACGAATAATGGTGTTATGGTCGTCGTAAGCAAAGTCGAATGCGCCTATCATTACCGTACCCTTCACGCTCTTATATTTCTCATTCTCGGTAGAACTGAGCGTATTGGCAAATGAGTTACCAATGTAACCACTCACCGACATGCGCAAACCGGGGACTGAGAAGTTGTCGACACGAAAAGCTCCGGCAAAGGCGTTGGCAATCTTAAATTCATAGGGACTACCGGCTCCGTCATGTATCCAACCTTGACGACCGAAACGATCGGAATCAAGTCCCGGAAGGAACAATACCTCGTATCGCCAATCGCCTACAAGACCCCACAAGCTCACACCTGTTTCGTGCCATGTACAAGGCATAATGGTATTCTCACCCTCGGGGCGATAGTTGGTGAAGAATTGTGTGGGCATGTGATATTGATTGGTAGCACCAACGGGCACTATAATATGACCCAAGCGGATATTGAACGCTTTAGAGAAAGACTTTTGCACCCAGAATTGCTCCAAAGCCACCTCGCCTCCGCGTTCTACTTCGGCTTCATACTCACCGGCTTCTTCTTCCTCTATCTCAACGGCGCTTTCGGTACCACCGTGCTCAAATTCTATTTCTGTTCCGGCACTCCAACCCTTACCAAAGTCGTAACCCAAGTACACTACAACGTGCGGTAGGTCGAAGCGACCATGACCGGCTGAGTTGCGATATGTCTCGGCATCGGTATAACGCAGATACTTATCACTGAAGAAGTTATAGGTCATTACAGCCTCGCCGTATGCACCAATGGTAAGGCGCGATTTTTTACGAGGTTTCTGCTCTTGAACAAGTGTATCGACAGCACCGGGTGTTGCAACCTCGTGCGACATAGCCGACGGGCATATTGCAAATAATAGGACAAAAGCTATTAACAGCGTTTTTTTCATATTTTCTCTATACATCGTTACTATTTTGAAATGCATTACTTTTCACGATGCAAAATTACCGCGCTGCCGACTGCCCTACAATACTTAATTTTAGGGTATTTATTGAAGAGTTTTATACAACATTTTCATCATTTTTAGGTATTGTCATATATTAATAATGTGGATACTTTTGCAGCGTACCAAAATGGTATGTAAGACGATGAAAGATAGCAAACTATACACATCACAGTCGAGGCTGCGCGATGTCATCAAAGAGAATAGTTCTATACTGATGGTCATGAGCCGCTTCGGTATTTCATTGGGCTTTGGCAACAAGAGTGTCAAAGAGATATGCGAAAGCCAAGGTGTCGATATGAATACATTTCTATCGGTAGCCAACTTTATAAGCCACAACAAGATAGATTACGTAGACGTTTCGCTTGCAACACTTATGGATTACCTCAAGCGAGCACACACCTACTTTCTCGATTACAACCTGCCTACCATTCGTCGACGACTTATCGAGGCTATAGATTGTTCGGGGACCGACGATGTGGCATTTCTCATTCTGCGTTTTTACGACGAATACGTTACAGAAGTAAACCGCCACATGACCTACGAGAATGATACTGTCTTTGGCTACGTAGAGAAATTGTTGCAAAATCATTTAGACAGCAACTATACGATAGACGTATTCTCCAACAAGCACAATCATATAGGCAGCAAGCTCAACGAGCTGAAAGAGATTATCATCAGCTACTACCCCGGCAAGGAGAACGACCGCCTCAACTCGGTATTGTTCGACATAATGAGTTGTGAAGAGGATTTGACAGCACACTGCCTCGTTGAAGACAAATTGTTTGTCCCGGCGGTAAAACTATTGGAAGAAGAGTTGCGCACACAAGACGTAGACACACAACCAAGCGAAACAGACGAGCCCGACAACAAGCAAGAACGAGCCGAATTGAGCAACCGCGAAAAAGAAATTTTGTGCTGCGTGGCGAAGGGACTTACCAATAAAGAGATTGCCAACGAATTATATCTGTCGGTCTACACCGTTACCACTCACCGTCGCAACATCTGCAACAAACTGCAAATACACACATCGGCAGGACTAACAATTTATGCTATTGTAAACAAACTAATCAACCTGCAGGATGTGAAGATAAAAGATATCAAAAACGAATAAAAAGACTCCCAATACCACAAAACGATATTGGGAGTTTTAGTTTGTCTATTCTTTGTATGCACTGTGAATATCTCTACTCTATTCACACCAGCAACAATCACTTGAGCTCTACCACGAGGTAGTGCGATGTAGCCCAGAATTTGTCGGTATCGAGGATATTGAGGGTATAGAAACCTTCGTCGTCTTTTACCAACTCGTAGCTGTCAACGGGGTGTGAGGTGCACACTTTCACTTTCTTGCTTTCGAGGAAAATCGACTTGAGGCTACGGCGGTCGGCTTTGGTAAAGAAGTCTTTATTGAAGTTGCCTTTCATCACATCGGTTTTGCTGAACAAGCCACCTCCGGTGAGGATGTTGTTTTGGCGCAAAGCATCGGTGTAGGCATATACATAATAGACTTCGTTGAGAGCGACATCTTGCGAGGCGATGATATTTTCTTGTTTCTGACGGATGTTGGTAAGGTCGGTAACTTGTGCCGACAGATTACCTACGGCAACATCCAACTCTTTGATGCGTACATCGCGCTCGGCAAGCGAGGCTTGCAAGCCTACGATAAGCGAGTCTTTCTCGGCAATTTGCAACTTGTATTGCTCAATGGCTTTCTTCAATGCCGAAGAGTTTGCCATGCTCGATTTCAGTTTCTTCTCCAAGTCGGCAATACGTTCACGATTGCGCTCGAGTGTCTTCGACAACAACTCAATATCGGCCTTAATGCGGCTCTGTGTCGAAGCCGATATATCGCCGGTATCGTTGCGTTGTTCGATAACAAAGTTCTCGGCACTCTTGATAGCTTGCATGTCGGCATCTATCTCGGTCATCGAGGTTACTATCTCCTCGTAGTAATTACGTATCTCGGCATTGGCTTGGCGCAATGAGTCGTTCTCTTGTTGCAATGCAGCGGCGTTTTCGGTCGATTTGTTTCCCCAGCATGCTGTGAGCATAAATAGGGCTGAAACGATAAATAAATAACTTTTTTTCATAGGTCTGTTTTTATTTGAATTATTCGACATTATCTTTTTTCTCTTTTTTATGGGCATACTTGTCTTTCTTCTGGCGGGGCTGTTCGGGTGCTCCGGCAACGACTATAACAATTTCGCCCTTGGGCTCGTTGTCGGTATAGTGTTGAACCAACTGTGCGAGTGTGCCCCGTTGCGTGTCGGCATGCAATTTCGATATCTCACGACACACAGCAGCCTCGCGCTCCTCGCCCATTACCTCGGCAAGTTGCTGCAAGGTCTTGACAAGACGATAGGGCGACTCGTATATAATCATGCTACGCTCCTCTGTTGCCAGCACCTCAAGACGGCTGTTGCGCCCCTTCTTCTGCGGGAGAAAACCCTCAAAGCAGAACTTCTCGTTGGGCAACCCCGACATGACCAATGCCGGTACAAACGCCGTAGCTCCGGGCAGACACTCTACCTCTACGCCGGCACGACAGCATGCTCGCACCAGAAGAAATCCCGGGTCGGATATGGCGGGTGTTCCGGCATCGGTGATAAGAGCTATCGTTTCACCGGCTTGTATACGTGCTACAATGGCATCGGCAGTGCTATGTTCGTTGAACTTGTGGTGCGACTGCAAGCGTGCTTGTATGTCGTAATGCTTGAGCAAGACACCACTTGTACGGGTATCTTCTGCCAATATGGTATCGACCTCACGCAAGATGCGAAGGGCTCGTAATGTTATATCTTCGAGGTTTCCTACGGGAGTAGGTACCAAATATAGTTTACTCATTTTTATTTGAAATGGCGTTCAACAAGTGTAAGAAATTCTTGCACGACAGGGTCGTCGGTACTCCAACCAAGGTCTTGCAACAGATACTCACGAGCCTCGGCAAGGTCGGACATGGTGTCAAGCAGATTGAGCGTATCGTTCATATTTATATCGCTATTGCCAAACAACTCACGACGGAAGCGGAAACGGTCATTGAGACTGAGAGCCTTGCGCAACTCTTTTGCTTGGCGCACACTCATCATCTCGCCTACGGTTACTGCTGTGTCGCTATCCAACGGCTCACCTCGGTTATATAGGTCTTGTTCTTCTATATCCTCGTCATCAAACTGTTGCTCTTCATCAACGACAGCCATATCGTCATCGTCCTCTACAAAGCCATACTTATCGTCGTCGACATCAAACTCCACGACCTCCACTTCATCTTCGACAAAAGCCTCTTCGGGAGCATCTTCTACAAAGTCGGCTACCTCGTCGTTGCTTTCTTCGGCAAACTCGACAACCTCAAGCTCGGGCTCTTTCTCTTCGACGAGTTCGGCAGGAACTTCGGGTTCTTCTACCACCATTTCTACTGCCGGAGTTTCCTCGATGTCGATAGCCTTCTCCTCGACCTCAGATTGCTGCGCAGGCATGGTATCTTCTACAAAGGGGGCTACATACTCAGCGTCCGCCTCGGGCTCGGGCATTGATATAGGCTCGATGTCTATTGATTGTTCTTCCAACTCTGCTTGGGGCTCTGCGGCAGCCTCTTCCTCGGTTTTACCATCCAACCACAAGGCATACTCGGCAGGCACTTCCACTTGCGACGGAGCTGCCTCATTGCGCCACTGCTCGACAAGTTGAGTTATCTTCTGCGACTTCTCAATAGCAAGTTTATACAGCACATCGGGCGACTTATCACCACCACGCTCTATAACAATGAGCAGGTCGCGCAACTGCGACAACTGCTCGGCTATGTATTGTGTATTGTTCATCTCTTTCGTTGTCTTTATTCTACAAAAATAATTAATATTGAAACAACTCTATCACGAATGACCATTATTTTTTGTTGTCATGATGCTATTTCTTTGTCTGCCAAATGCCACGAAGTAGTTTTTCGTAACTACGTCGCACATCCGATGCCTTGCAGGTGTGATTGTTGCTCATCAATACAAGCGCATAGGTCTTGCCTGCATGGGTATAATATCCGGCATAACAAAATACTCCTCGCATACTGCCACTCTTGACACGCAACACTCCGGGCAACGGATTTTTGGCAAAGAACGAGCGTACCGAGCCCTCCTTGCCGGCTTGCGGAAAGAGGTTGACAAAGTCTTTGCCCAACTGCTTGTCATGATAGGCATCTACCAACAATGAGGCGATGAAACGAGGTGTCATTGTATTCTTCTTCGACATTCCCGAGCCGTCGTACAATTCCATTGCCGAAATGTCCAAGCCCTCGTTTTGCCACATATCGCGTTCTATCTGCAACGCTTGCTCGGTCTGTGCCACAGCATTTTGCGACAAGGCTACATACTGCAACATCGCCTCGGCATATAAGTTGCTGCTTTTGTGCATCATATAGCGCAGCATCTCCGACAGGCTACTCGATGCATGCTTATACAAAGTGGTATTTAACACCGGTATAGGCTCGCCACTCTCTACACACATACGGTCGGTAGTTGCTTCACCGACAACTTCTATTCCGGCAGCCTGCAACGCATCATATAGGTGCATTGCCATGAGGCGTGGTGGGTCGGTAATGGCACATCGCAACTTGAAGGGTTCGCTCCGTTGTGGCACTGTACCCAACAACATACACTCTGTTGCGTATGGCGCTGCAATAACCAATGCCGAGTCGCTCCTGCCAACCGTAAGGTGGTTGCGATATTCTATGGGATAAAGAGGCATGGATGTTCCCGATATAGCCGGTCGGCTACCCAACGTGTCGGCACGAAGGTATAAGTCATATTCGTTGCCACAATAGTTAAGTCCATAACAACCGGCACCATAATAAAAGCCAATATCTTCGAGCATCCAACTGCCATTTACCGCCATAGCACACGACGAGGCATCGGCAATGATATCGCCCTCGATACGTCTTATTCCGGCACGCTGTATGGCACCTACCAACGAGTCGAGCAGCTGTTGCCGCGATTGCGACAAGGCATCGTGCGCCAACGATGGGTCTATGCCACCTTTGACGATGATATTGCCCTGCAACGTACTACCCGAGAGCTGCCCATCATAGCCCATTGTTGTATACCAGCGCGTAGTATCGGGGTAGCATTTCAACACCGATGCAGCCGTTACAACTTTGGTAACCGATGCCGGCACAAGGGCTCGGTCGGCATCGTACGAGGCAATGACCTGTCGTGTATCGACATCGACAATGTGCACACCCACCGAGGCGTGTTGCATCTTGCTGCCCGACAACAATGAGGCACAGACATCCGATGCGTGTGCCGATATGACAAATGAGCACAACAATAGTATGTGCAGAAACTTATACATGTGCGCTATTTTTGCAACAAGAGGCTGTGTCGAAATATTTATGTATCTGACACAACCTCTTGCTATATTTATATCGGAAGTTTTAGATTTTCACTTCGGCAGGCTCGGGCGAGATAAGTTTGTAACCCTTACCATGGATATTGATAATCTCGATAGAGGGGTCATCTTTCAAGTGCTTACGCAACTTGGTGATATACACGTCCATGCTACGGGCGTTGAAGTAATTATCATCAATCCAAATGGTCTTGAGGGCATAGTTTCGCTCCAATATCTCGTTGATATGTGCGCAAAGCAGGCTCAAAAGTTCCGACTCTTTAGTAGTCAATTTGGTTGTCTTGTCGCCGATGGCAAGCACTTGTTTCTGGGTATCGAAAGTAAACTGACCAATGCGGTAGAATGTTACCTCTTTGCCTTTTTTACCCTTCACGCGGCGCAAGATAGCTTCGATACGGAACACAAGCTCTTCCATAGAGAAGGGTTTGGTAATGTAATCGTCGGCACCGATTTTGAAGCCTTCCAAAATATCCTCTTTCAACGACTTGGCTGTAAGGAAGATAATAGGCACATCGGCGTTCATTGCGCGGATTTCTTGAGCCAAAGTAAAACCATCTTTCTTGGGCATCATTACATCCAATACACACAGGTCATAGTTCCCTTTCAAAAAAGCCTTATAACCAGCCTCGCCGTCAGAATACAAGTCGGCATCGTAGTCTTTGGCTTGCAAATATTCGCGAAGCAACATACCGAGGTTTTCATCGTCTTCGCAGAGCAAAATACGCAATTTTTCGTCCATAGTCTTAATCTTTTATTAATGGTAATGTAATTATAAATGTCGAACCGGAGTTCAGCTCGCTTTCGGCACGTATATCGCCTTTGTGGTCTTTGATAATCTTGTAGACGTAGGCAAGGCCCAAACCAAAGCCTTTCACATCGTGGCGATTACCGGTCGATACGCGATAGAACTTATCGAATATTTTTTTCAAATCGTCTTTCTTGATACCTATACCGTTGTCGCTGATTGATATTTCTACCTTATCATCGGCAATGATACGGGTACTGATGAAGAGAGATAGAGGCACCTCCTCGCGACGATACTTCACCGCATTGTCAAGCAGATTGAAGATAACGTTTGTAAAGTGCATCTCGTCTACTGCTACAATCATATCTTCGGCAGGAAGGTCGGCATCAATCGTTCCGCCAAACTTCTCTACCTTTATCTTGAAGGTGCTCATGACACCTGCTATAAGGTCGTTAACATCGACATTATGCAACTTGAGTTGCGTTTTCTGACGGTCGAACATCGACATTTGCAACACCTTCTCAACTTGCAGTCGCAAGCGTTTTGTTTCGTCGTTTATCACGCCCGATATATGGTTGAACATGGCAGGGCTCTTGGTCATGACAGGATCGTTGAGCATCTGTGCTGCCAATGATATGGTAGAGATAGGTGTCTTGAACTCGTGTGTCATGTTGTTGATAAAGTCGTTCTTCATGTCGGTGAGCTTCTTCTGACGGAATACGACAATTATCGTAAATGTAAATGTTACCAACATCACAAGCGTGAAGATGATAGAGGGGATAATGAAACGCACCGAGTCGAGTATATAATCGTTCTGCGTGGGGAAATATACTCGCAAGGCATTGCGACGTCCCGGAGGGTCGTTGGGGAAGATAATCTGCGAGAAGAGCATCTTGTCCGACACAGCGGCATCATATCCTTTGCTGTGGTATACCACCTTACCCTTGTTGTCGATTAGGGCATATTCAAAGGGGAAGTTCAACCCATTGTTCTCAAACTCGGTCTTCAGGTATGTACCCAACTTGCGAGTATCTACACGCTCTGTGATAGGTCGTGTACTTGCTTGTCCCAACAAGTTGATAATAACATCGTCTATAAGCGCACGTTGATACAAGTATTGACTCTTGAGCATGTCGTGCATATTCTTATAGGCTATCATCATAGGCGGTGGCACCTTTGTCATGCCCTTCCACGACGGAGCACTCTGCAATGCCTTGACACGTTCTTTAAAAGAGTTGAACGTATAGGTCGTAACCGAGCCATCGGGGTTGGTGATAGAGAGCTGTGGTTGCACGATAATTTCGCTCACATCATCGCTACCGTAAGAGAGCAGATCATTCTCTATCGCCTCGGTAAGAAACTCCTGCGCCTCATCCTCTTCTAACAAGGTCGATACGGTATATAAGCTGCGCTGCACAGCCTCTTTAAACTGCTCCATACGCATCCTTATCATGTCTTCCATATACATGAATTGCGTAAACAACAGCCCGACGAAGGTTACAACCATCGTTATCGTAAGAAACCATATCGTCGACTTTTTCATACCGTACTCGTTTGTGAGTTTTATTAAATACAACTACCGCAAGGCTTTTTTATGAAATAAACAAACTATTTTGTAGTTATGTTTAATTTTATCATTCAGAAAAAACGTTTTGCGTTAACAATTCACTGCAAAATTAACAAATAAATGTTTAACAAGCAAGCCGACGGTTAACATTTCTGCGAAATTTTATTATTTTTAACCCGAATATTTAAAACAAAAGATTAGTTTGGCATACTAAAACACACATTTGAAAATAAAAAAACTGACGTTACACCATAATTATGGCATAACGTCAGTATTATTATAGCGTTACGATTAGTCTTCTTTTTCTTCAGCCTCGTATGCTTTGAGAAGTTTCTCTTGTACGTCGCCGGGAACGAGCTCGTACGAAGCAAACTTCATAGTGAACGACGAACGACCACCGGTCAACGAGCTCAAAGCTGTTGAGTAAGAAGCCATCTCTTTCAAAGGCACTTTGGCAGAGAGTTTCTCGAAACCTTTCTCGCTGGTCATACCCATGATGATGGCACGACGACCTTGCAAGTCGCTCATTACATCACCCATCTTGTCGCTGGGAACAAGTACTTCTACATCGTAAACAGGTTCCAAGATTTTGGGACCGGCTGCCTTAAACGCCTCGCTGAAGGCATTACGTGCTGCCAAGCGGAATGAGATTTCGTTTGAATCAACGGGGTGCATCTTACCGTCATAGATGCATACGCGTACGTCGCGTGCATACGAACCGGTGAGAGGACCTTGCTCCATGCGATCCATCAAACCCTTCACGATAGCGGGGATGAAACGTGCATCGATAGCACCACCTACGATACTGTTGATAACAACGAGTTTACCACCCCACTCGAGGTCGATAGTCTGAGTATCACGTACGCTCATGCGATACTCTTGGTTGCCAAACTTGTAAGTATCGGGAGCGGGCATGCCTTCGTAGTAGGGCTCAACAATGAGGTGTACCTCACCAAATTGACCTGCACCACCCGATTGTTTTTTGTGGCGATAGTCGGCGCGAGAAGCCTTGGTGATTGTTTCACGATAAGGTATGCGAGGCTCTTGATACTCGATAGGCAATTTATCGTTGTTTTCGATACGCCATTTGAGTGTGCGCAAGTGGAACTCGCCTTGACCCGAAACGATGGTTTGTTTGAGCTCTTTCGATTGCTCAACCTCCCATGTGGGATCTTCCTCGTGCATACGAGTGAGTATTTCGCTCAATTTCTCGGCATCGGCTTCGTTTTGAGGACGTACGGCGCGTTGATATTTGGGAGCAGGATATTGAACGAGGTCATATACATATTCGCATCCTTTTTCATTGAGTGTATTGCCGGTGCGCACGTCTTTGAGTTTCACGCTGGCACCTATATCACCTGCCACCAATTGTTCTACTTTGTTGCGTATCTGACCGCATACGCAGTATAGCTGTGCCATACGCTCGCGGCTGCCACGATTCATATTCACCAAGTCATCGCCCTCTTTGAGTGTACCCGACATTACCTTGAAGTAGTAAACTTCACCAATGTGGGGCTCAACAGTTGTCTTGAATACATAGAGGCTTACAGGACCGTTTGCATCGGGAGCAACTTCCTCGGCGTTGTTTGTAACGGGCAGAGGCATATCGTCTACAAAAGGCACTACGTTACCCAAGAATTCCATCATACGACGTACACCCATGTCGCGCAATGCGCTTACACAGAATACGGGGTATATGCTGCGAGTAACAAGACCCTTGCGGATACCTTCACGCATCTCATCCTCGGTGAGTGAACCTTGGTCGAAGAATTTCTCCATCAATGTCTCGTCGTTCTCAGCTGCTGCCTCAACAAGTGCTTGGTTCAACTCCAATGCTTTGGGCATCTCGCTCTCGGGAATGTCGCTGATAGTGGGCACACCACCGTCGGGACCCCAGCTATACATCTTCATGAGCAACACGTCGATCATAGCATTGAACGATGCGCCACAAGAGATGGGATATTGTACTTGAACAACTTTGTTACCAAATGCCTCACGCAATTGCTCCAATGAGTTGTCATAATCGGCTTTCTCGCCATCGAGTTGGTTCATGGCAAAGAGGATAGGCTTGTTCAACTTCTCGGCAGTGCGGAAAATGTTTTGAGTACCTACCTCAACACCATATTGCGAATCGACAACGATAACACCTGTATCGGTAATGCTCAAAGCTGTGATAGCACCACCTACAAAGTCATCGGCTCCGGGGCAATCAATAACGTTCAATTTCTTATTGAGGAACTCGGCATAGAATACTGTGGGGAATACTGAGTAACCATACTCTTTTTCTACGGGGAAATAGTCTGTTACGGTATTACCAGCTTCGATAGTACCTCTACGTTTTATCACACCACACTCGTAAAGCATTGCTTCGGCGAGTGTGGTCTTACCGGCTCCCTTACTACCCAAAAGGGCAATGTTTTTAATTTCGTGCGAATTGTAGACCTTCATAATATTATTTTTTAAGGTTTTAAGATTGGTTCATTTCTTTGCTTTCGGTCAATTTTTACAAAAGCGGTCGCAAATTAGAAATTTTACCGACAATATGCAAGTTTCAATAATATGTTAAACAACATATTTTTTTAACCTTACGAATTATAAAAGCTATATTCTATTATTTGATAAGGTTTTAAAATGAAAGAATATTACCTATATATAGGATATAGGGGGGGGCGGGCGAACAAGAAAAACCTGTTCATAAAGTTAGTTACCACAAAATAATAATAAAGAGAATCCGTTATACGATAGGTAGCACCAAGATAGGCAATAGCTTCACATGATTGCTGCCTGCACACTATCGGTTGGTCATTATGGCAGGATTGTATATACATATTCCGTTTTGTCGCACACGTTGCATCTATTGCGACTTTCACTCGGGCACCGATATGTCGGTGCAAGAGCAGTACATCGGTGCTCTCTGCGCCGAGTTGGATATGCGCATAGCCGAGTTGCAGGAAGCCCCCATACACACATTATATATAGGTGGTGGCACACCGTCGCAATTATCACCGGCTGCATTGCAACAGCTGTTTGCCCACTTGAGCAAGTATATTGATTGGCAACAATGCCACGAGGCTACTATCGAGTGCAACCCCGACGACCTTTCAGAAGAATACATCGCCACACTGCGCACCCTACCCATCAACCGCATAAGCATGGGCATACAGAGTTTCGACGACAACGACCTACGATTTCTCCGTCGCCGACACTCGGCGCAAGGTGCTATGGAAGCCATTGCCCGATGCCAAGCTGCCGGATACGACAACATCAGCATAGACCTCATATACGGGCTGCCCAGACAATCGCTCGAGGCATGGCAGAAAAACATCGACACCGCACTATCGTTGGGCATACAGCACATATCGGCATACGCACTCATATATGAGGAAGGAACAGCACTGATGCGCCTCAAAGAACAAGGCAAGGTAACCGAGTGCGACGACGAGTTGTCGCTGGCAATGTATCGCATGCTCATAGAACGTCTCGAACAAGCCGGCTACCGGCAATACGAAATATCCAACTTCGCCCTACCCTCGCGCGAGGCTGCGCACAACTCATCGTATTGGAACGACACGCCCTACCTTGGTTTGGGGGCTGCTGCCCATAGCTACGACGGCACGACACGCCGCTACAACCCTGCCGACACACGCGCCTACATAGGTGCAATAGAGCAGCATAAGTGTTGCTACGAAGAGGAACTACTCACCGAAACCGACCGCTACAACGACATGCTGCTCACACGCCTGCGTACACGACAAGGCATCGACGAGGCGCAAGCAAAAGCGTATCATGCCCCACACCTCATCGACAACATGTACCGCATGGCAGCACCACACATAGCCTGTGGCAATATGGAACGCAGCGACGGCTATCTGCGCATCACCCGACAAGGACTATTCATCAGCGACAGCATCATCAGCGACCTGTTTGTGGTGGAGTGAAAAAGTCAATTATTACCATTCGTAATATTCACGATTCCAAGGATCAAGTATTATATAAGCAGCTTCTTGAACCGATGTTTTTCTATACAATTCATTACGGTATTCTCCGGATACCTCTTCATATGTCAGGCTCGGAAGATTTAGGTATTTATCTAACAGATATTTAGGTTTCGATATAAGTTCGCCTTTATTATCTATCGTCATCCATTTATCATCTTTTCTAACCCAAAAATAGACATCACTCACACATATAATAGCATCATAAACACAAGGGAATTTTACATGTCGGTATTTTTCATTTTCGTATTCACCATATAAGACACCCCATTTACCATCTTTTTTTATTAGTACGTTATAGTTGGTCCAGAGCAGCGCTTCTGCCGGACCCAATTCAAACCACTTACGATATTCAGAATTTATACTTCGCATATAACTTATGAACATAATACCATCATCGGTATAACATTCACTAAACAAGCCATCTCCTACATGGCTGTTATTATGCAACAAATGCTCTTGGTAGTACGATACAAACTTAGTAAACCCCTTTCCATCCAATAATTGCTTACCATCATAGTGCCATGCATACATTTTACCACCTCTCAGCGCAATAAACAAATGTTTGTTTTTCAAATTATATGGAGCACCGTAGGTAGAAAAGATACTGTCATATTCACAGGGTATATAAAATGAATTCACATCGTCTTCATGAACCAACCCCCATAGCTTCTTACCGTCTTTCTCTTTAATGACAAAAGCCCGACTACCATTAGTGGGTCGATATTCGATTTTCTCAATATCACATGCACTCCATGAGAAAATAAAAAAGCCCATTAGTGTCAAAATTAAAAATCTTAAAACTTTAATGTTAAACATTATTCTCATATCTATACAATTTATATTTTAAGGACATTCCATCAGCAATTAGAAAAATTATTAGAATAGTCCAACTCGAATTGATACGATATTTAAGTTGAACGATAGGTGTTTATAGTGGTTATGACTATAGTTTGCACTTTACACAAATTAATTTGTCGATAAAGTTTGCTTTATTCACTCTTTGGGTGTAACTTTGCAAAGCAAAGTGCAGTGAGGCTAAGCGAGGGTAATGACAACCCGTCTGTGGTGCGCTGCAAAAGAAAGAACAGATTTAACCTTAAATATCTAACCAGACATGAAAGAGACAGAATTTCGCATTGAGAGCGACTTGCTCGGTGCGCGTGAAATTCCCACAGATGCTTTGTACGGCGTACAAACTCTTCGTGGTATCGAAAACTTCCCTATCAGCAAGTTTCACTTGAATGAGTATCCCAAGTTTATCAACGGTCTTGCAATAACCAAGATGGCAGCCGCTATGGCAAACCATGAGCTTGGCTTGCTTACCGACGAACAAGCCAAAGCTATCATCGCTGCTTGCAAAGAGATACTCGATGGTCAACACCACGACCAATTCCCCATCGACATGATACAAGGTGGTGCAGGTACTACAACCAACATGAATGCCAATGAGGTGATAGCCAACCGCGCCCTCGACCTCATGGGTCACAAACGTGGTGAGTTCCAATACTGCTCGCCCAACGACCATGTAAACTGCGCTCAATCGACCAACGACGCATATCCTACAGCTATCCACGTAGGTCTTTACTACTCACACCAAGAGTTTATGCCCCACTTGCAACGCCTCATCGATGCCCTCAACAAGAAGGGTGATGAAATGGCTCACGTGATAAAGATGGGTCGTACACAATTGCAAGATGCTGTGCCCATGACATTGGGACAAACATTCCATGGTTTTGCAAGCATCCTCACCGACGAGATTGCACACCTTAACCACGCAGCCGAGGACTTCCTCACTGTCAATATGGGTGCTACTGCCATTGGTACAGGTATCTGCGCCGAGCCGGGCTATGCCGAGAAGTGTGTGAAAGCTATGTGCGATATTACAGGTCTTGAGTTTAAACTCTCGGGCGACCTCGTAGGTGCTACATCCGATACCTCTTGCATGGTAGGTTATGCATCGGCTTTGAAACGCCTGGCTGTGAAAGTAAACAAAATATGTAACGACCTTCGTTTGCTTGCTTGCGGTCCTCGTTGCGGCTTGGCAGAGTTTAACTTGCCTCCTATGCAACCCGGTTCGTCTATCATGCCCGGTAAGGTAAACCCCGTTATCCCCGAGGTAATGAGCCAAATATGCTACAAAGTTATGGGTAACGAATTGTGCGTAACAATGGCTGGCGACTCTGCACAAATGGAGTTGAACGCAATGGAGCCCGTTATGGCACAATGCTGCTTCGAGTCGATCGACTTGATGCGCAACGGTTTCGACACACTTGTAACACGTTGTATCGAGGGCATCACCCCCAACGCCGACCACTGCCGCACAATGGTACACAACAGTATCGGTATCGTTACAGCCCTCAACCCCGTTATCGGCTACAAGAACTCAACCAAGATTGCCAAAGAGGCTCTCGAAACAGGTCGCAGCGTATACGATCTCGTGCTCGAACACGACATCATCACCAAAGAGGAGCTCGACACTATCCTCAGCCCCGAGAATATGTTGCACCCCGTTAAGTTCGACATCAAACCCAAGCACTAATCGTTTGAGATAGAATACGAAAGGAGAGCAACCAAGTTATATTGGTTGCTCTTTTATTTTTATCTGTTTGGGGTTCAAATCGCGTTTTTTATAATCTATCCAAATTGCAATAATAAGTTTATATATAATTATCAGCCGAAATATCTACTTTTTTCATACCTTTGCATAAGTTAGCCTATGTAGCTACCGGGCAAGACATTATAAAAAGCCGAACAGACAATGATAGACCAACATACCATAGACCGTATTCTCGATGCTGCCAATATTGTGGAGGTGGTATCGGACTTTGTTACGCTGCGCCGGCGTGGTGCCAACTATGTAGGTCTGTGTCCGTTTCACGACGAAAAGACACCTTCGTTTTCGGTGTCGCCGGCACGTGGTATTTGCAAGTGCTTCAGTTGTGGCAAAGGTGGCAATTCGGTTCACTTTGTGATGGAGCATGAGCAGGTTTCGTTCTACGAAGCGCTTAAATACCTTGCTCGCAAATACAACATAGAGATACAAGAGAAAGAGCTCACCGAAGAGGAGAAACAACGCAAGACCGACCGCGAGAGTATGCTCATCGTGAACGATTTTGCACAGAAGTTTTTTGCCACCAACTTGCTGGAGAATGTAGAGGGTCGCTCGATAGGCTTGGGCTACTTCAGAGAGCGTGGCTTTGGCGAGGATATAATCAAGAAATTCGGGCTTGGCTACTCTCCCGAGAAACGCGATGCCCTCGCACAAGAGGCTGTACGCAAAGGCTACAAGAAAGAGTATCTGGTAAAGACCGGCTTATGCCTTGAGTCGCAACAAGGCTCACTCTACGACCGCTACAAGGGTCGTGTCATCTTCCCTATTCACAGCCTATCGGGCAAGGTAATAGCCTTTGGTGGTCGTATCTTGAAAAAAGACGAGAAGGCAGCCAAGTATGTCAACTCGCCCGAGTCGGAGGTATACCATAAGAGCGATGTGCTATATGGTATCTATCATGCCAAACAAGCCATCGTAAAGAACGACTTTTGCTATCTTGTAGAGGGCTATACCGATGTGTTGTCGATGCACCAAGCCGGCATAGAGAATGTTGTAGCTTCGTCGGGAACATCACTCACACCGGGACAAATACGATTGATACACCGCTTTACCAACAACATCACTGTACTATATGACGGCGATGCTGCCGGTATCAAGGCATCGTTGCGCGGTATCGACCTCATCTTGCAAGAGGGAATGAACATCAAGGTTGTGTTGTTGCCCGACGGCGACGACCCCGACTCTTTCTCCAAGAAACAGAGTGCAAGCGACTTTACCGCATACATCAAGGCTCACGAAACCGACTTTATACGCTTCAAAACCAACTTGCTGCTCGAGGGCGCGGGCAACGACCCCATCAAGCGCGCCACATTGATTGGCGATATTGTGCGCTCGATAGCCATTATCCCCGACAATATATTGCGCTCGGTATATGTGCAGGATTGCGCCCGACTACTCGACGTCGACGAGAAGATGCTCATGCGCGAGGTAAACAAGATACGTCGCGACAAGCGCGAGCAAGAGCCTGCCCCCAGCACCAACAAGTATCGCACACAACGAGAAGATAGACCCTACAATCGGTCGGCTCAACAGAGCGTACCGCCTACTGCTGCGCCCCAAGATGCGCCGCCCGAGCAAGTCTTTATACCCGACAATGCTACACAGCTCGATGCCAATGCTCCTGTTGCCGATGTACCTCTCGACCAATACGACATACCGCCTACCCCAACCGAGGCAGTACAAGCCGAGCCGTTGCGTGTAGAGTTGCCCAAGGCATCGAAAGAGGATAAGATAATAGAGAAATGTGAACGCACCATAGCTCGCTATCTGCTCCGCTACGGCTATGCCAAGGTGCAAAAGTATGATGAAGAAGGCAACCCATCGGAGTGTGAGGTTATAGACTACATCACACAAGAGTTGGCTGCCGATGAGGTAACAATCAATCACCCCATCTATGCCCGCATCCTCGACGAGGCTCACTCGATAGATCGTGAAGCAGCCACGCACTATGGCGAGATGAAATTGGAGAACAATCTGCCACGACTGCGCGAGGCACTGCAACAACAATTGGACGAGATAAACAAAGCCCAAGAGCCCGACGAGAAGTTGATAAAGATGGCAGAAGAGCGCTTTCAAGAGGCATGCCAGCAAGTGCGCTATGAGGCTGAGGTATCGTACATCGGACACACGTTTGTCAACAGCCCCGATATGGAGTTGAGCGCACAAGCCATCGACTTGGTGAGCGACCGCCACCAGTTGAGCAAGATACACACCAAATATCAAGTGGTAGAGCGCGACATCGACCGCCTTAACGAGTTGGTACCACGTGCCGTATTTGAGTTGAAAGATGCCATTTTGATGCGCCGTATCGAGAGCCTGCGAGGCACAATACGCGAAATGCAATCGGCAGGAGTATTTGACGACATGATATTTGTGATGGAAGAGATAGCCCGCTATATGGAGGTGCGCCGTAATCTTGCTATATACCTTGGCGAGCGCATCGTGCCTGCCAAAGGCGGCAAGTAACAAATTGGCAACTGCATAGTTGTGCTACACACGAGCAGCACCGGCATAAATTAAGAAATTAAAAAATCAAAGATATGATAGATTCTACAATGGTAATAGTGGCTTTAGTCGGCTTCATATTATTAACACTTTTCTTAGCGTGGTTATACATATTCCTCCCCATCGGCATGGCGAGGAAAAGAGGTCGCAGTGTTATTGCCACCCTACTTCTCTTCTGGTTCTTATCGCCGATATGCGGAATTATTCTACTGATACTGATTGGTGATGCTCCCAAGAAAGAGCCGGCTCACGAATAGCAAACGATTGCTACTCAACAGCAATAAATGTTTACTAAAATCTTGTTCAATCGCAAAATAATATTTTCCTTTGTGATAGGTAAAGAGTAACAACCAATAACCAACTATAAAATAATCGACCTATGAGAACAAAACTTACAATGCTACTAATAGCGGTACTATTGAGCTCACTGACGCTTAAGGCACAAGAGACTTCATTTGAGGGCGTTTGGAATGCAGTAAAGAAAACATCTGTTATTAAAGCCATCAAAATACAGGATATAGGAGATAACAGATTGTTGGTAATGTTCAAGACCAACGATGGAATAGAACAAAAGGAGGTTGAAAAGCCCACCGGCAATAGCTTGGTTGTAACATTAGTCGATGAGGTGATATATGGCAAATGGAGAGTGGGATACCGCAATGGCAGCTACAACTACATCATAGGTATGGATGGCTCGGAATCGGCAGGCGAAGCAACAGCCGTTTATATCCCCAATACTTATGCCACTATCAATTATGATTATATAAGCTACAAAATGGTATTGAAAAATGGCAATATCGAATTGTATTATAAATTCCACGGAGACTATACCAACGAATATAACGATGTGCTGTTTATGCAATCATCTCACTGGGGCGAATATGGCACATACACCAATTGGTAACACACTCGAAGAGATAAAAACAGACGAAACTGTGCAAACCCCAAATTGCACAGTTTTTTGCCCAACAACTTCTCATAACCACATATCACAACGACAATGATTGAAGCAAAGAGCGTTGTTCGGTAGCAAAATAATAAGGTAAAGATTGTTTAAACATCTAATTAATAAAATACACCTATGTATTATCTTGAAGCAAGAAACATTGTCAAGCAATACGCCTCGCACAAGGCACTCGACAATGTTACGATACAGGTTCCGGAGAACTCAATATACGGACTTTTAGGTCCTAACGGAGCCGGTAAAACTACACTGATACGCATTATCAACCACATAACAGGACCCGATAGTGGCGAAGTGTATATCAATGGTCGACTATCGGTACCCGCCGATGTAGAAAATATAGGCTATCTTCCCGAGGAGAGAGGTCTGTATAAGAAAATGAAAGTAGGCGAACAGCTGATGTACTTGGCACGACTCAAAGGCTTGTCGCGCCTCGATGCCAAAGAACGCATAAAATATTGGTTGGGAAAATTTGACATTGCCGACTGGGACAAGAAAAAAGTTGAAGAGTTGTCGAAGGGTATGCAACAAAAAATACAGTTTATCGCAACCGTCATACACCGTCCCAAGTTGCTCATCTTTGACGAGCCTTTCAGCGGATTTGACCCTGTAAACGTCAACTTGCTGAAGAACGAAATCATAGAGTTGCGCAAAGAAGGTGCAACCATTATCTTCTCGACCCACAACATGAGCTCGGTAGAGGAGATATGCGACGAGATAACTCTTATAAACCGTTCGCGTGCGGTGCTGCAAGGCGAGATAAACAGCATACGCCAATCGCACAAGAAACACTTGTTTAAGGTAGCATTCGCCGACGAGTCGCCCATCAAGCCCCACTCATTGTATGAGATTGTAGAACAAAACATAACAGGTGGCTATCATACAGCCATCGTGCGCAAGAATGACAGCTCGACAAGCAACAACGAACTGATAAATGCACTGATGCAGAGCAATCAACTTGCCACCTTCGAGGAGATACTCCCCTCTATGAACGAGATATTTATCGACACTGTAGGCGAGCCCGTCAATGCCGAAGTATAAACCAACGAAACAGAAAGACTATGAGTAAGATACCCCTAATAATAGAAAGCGAATATATGTCGCGAGTGAGAAAGAAATCGTTTCTCGTAATGACACTACTCACTCCGGTACTGATGGTATTGCTATGTTGCATACCGGCAGTTATAACACTCTTCTCGGGTGCCGATATGCGCAATGTTACTATTGTTGACCAAACAGGGCTATACAAAGATGTATACGAAAGCAACGACGAATATACCTACACCTACCTCAATAGTGAAACAACTGCCGAGCAGATGCGTAGCGATGAAGAGCCCTATGCCTATATTGTCATCACCGACAATCTGTTGCAAAATGCCAATGCGATGACCATATACTCGCACAAGCAAACAACCGCAGGCTTTGAAATGGAGGTAACCGACCGCATGGAAGAGTATCTGCACGAGCAGAAACTTGCTTCGTTTGATATACCCAATCTGCAACAAATCATAGATGAGAGCGATGTCGATATCAATGTCAGTTCTATCCGATTTGACGAAAAGGGCGACACACAGACCTCTGCCGGTCTTGCCACCGTAGTAGGAATGTTATCGACGTTCCTCATCTACATGTTCCTATTTATGTATGGCAGCATGGTGATGTCGAGTGTCATGCAAGAGAAGACCAACCGCATCGTCGAGGTGATGGTATCGTCGGTAAAACCCTTTGAGTTGATGCTGGGCAAAATCATCAGTGTAGGGCTTGTAGGGTTGACACAGATAGGTATTTGGGTAGTGCTCATCGTTGGCTTGGGCTTGGGAGCAAGCTTGTTGATTGGCATCCCCTTGTTCTCGGGCAATGAGGCAGAAATGCTCACACAAGCACAAAATATGGGCGGTGCAGCCATGAACAGCGACATCGACCCCGAGATGCTTGATGCAATACAGACACTTGCCGGGATTGATTTCACACAGATTGTTGTATGCCTCATACTCTACTTTATAGGTGGTTACGTTATCTACGCATCGCTGTTTGCAGCTATCGGCTCGGCTGTCGATAATGAGGCAGACACCAACCAATTCTTGATACCTATCACCGTAATTATCCTCTTTGCCTTCTATGTAGGTGTATTCAGCGCCGAAAATCCCGAGGGCGGCATGGCATGGTGGTGCTCGATGATACCCTTCACCTCGCCCATCGTTATGATGGTGCGTATTCCCTTTGGAGTGCCTGTATGGGAGATTATCTTGTCGCTTGCATTGCTGTACGCATCGGCAATAGGTATGACATGGGTAGCAGCCCGCATCTATCGAGTAGGTATCTTGCTCTATGGCAAGAAGCCCTCGTACAAAGAATTGTTTAAATGGATAAAATATAAAGCCTAAGACTATGAAAAAGATTGTTCTATCTCTATTGGTCGTTCTATCGACAGCATTGCTCATGACAGCTTGCAAGAGCAAACAGGCTGCAACATCGTCGCAATACGCACCTTGGTTGCAAGAGAAACTTGCCACGCTCAACGAAAGATATAGCGAAGTTACTCTCTTTGAGATAGATGGACAACCATACTACTCGGTATTTGTAAAAGGGCCTGAAAAGTCGTACGATATGAACCGCACCACCATATACGATGCCAATGGCGAGGAGTACCTCACACTGGGCGGTCCACGCCGAAAGAGCGAGAAAGAGATAAACTTCTTCCGCAATGCCGAGAACAAAGGTGTAATATGGCAATCGGATATAGCCAAAGAGAAAAACAAAGAATAGACTTAAACAGTCCTATATCATCCCCAAACGCAAGAGGCTGTGTCAAAAAGGAAGTTTTGACACAGCCTCTTGTTTCTGGAGTATAGTTTTCGAGAGTCCTTGTGGTGCTATGGGTTATGATAAACCTAAGGGTTGTATAACTTTAATGTATAACCTAATTAAACTCCACATCCGCGCCGCCTGATACATCCCAATGTACAATTTGGGGATTGCCTTTGATGTGTATATCCGCACCACCCGATGCTGTTAATGAGAGTGTACTGTTGGCT
>JAFUOV010000023.1 GCA_017481745.1 Bacteroidaceae bacterium | reverse complement strand
TACAACTATCGGTCGGCAACTTCCCCGTCGATATTTTTCGTTTTCCGCTCAATATCATTATCCTGCTGGTGTGGTGCTATGTGCTTTACGAGTTGTATCGCAACCGCCAACGCAATGCTTTGGCTCAATATTTGCTTTCGACCGAGGCCACCATCCTATCGGTAATATTGCTGATAGCGGCATGCGCAATAGCGGGTCTGCAACGCCACCCTGCCACAACGTCCTATCCGTTTGTCTTGGCGCTGTTTTTTGTTCTATCGCAACTGACAATGGTAGTGCTACGCGGATGGCGCAATGCACAGGGTATTCGTTGGCGTTTCATCTGCAACCATGTGGGCTTGTGGCTTGCTGTGGGCGCAGGTTTTTGGGGCGCTCCCGACACCGATGTAATGCGCCTGATGGTTATTGCCGATGCGCCCAACAATCGGGCCTATCGTACCGACGGTTGCGTAACCACGCTCGATTATGAGATGAGATTGACCGACTTCCGAGCCGATATGTACGACAACGGTACTCCTATGGCATACGAAGCAGATGTGATAGTAGACGGCAAGCAAGTAACTCTTGCTGTCAATCATCCCTACCCCCGCACCATTGCCGAGGATATATATTTGGTGGGATATGAGCCATACGATACCGGTGTGGCTTGCATCGTACAGATAGTGCGACAACCATGGAAGTGGGTGATGGCTACCGGCATTGTTATACTCATTGCCGGCGCTGTGATGATGTTTGTTCAAGGACCTAAACGACGTAGCGTATGATAGTAGGTTGGAACATATTTCCTTGGGTGGCTATCCTATCGGTTGTACTCTCTATAATAGGAGCAGGGGTAGCTCTGCGCAGCACTTCCTACAACCGCGCGGCTATGTGGTTTACGCTGGCTGCAGTGGGTGTGCTTGCGGTATTTATTGTAGCATTGGGAGTAACTCTGCACCGCCCACCCATGCGCACAATGGGCGAGACACGTCTGTGGTACTCTTTCTTTATGTTTGTGGCAGGAGCCATAACCTATCGCCGCTGGCATTATAGGTGGATATTGAGTTTCTCTACGCTTATGGCTGCTGTGTTTATGATTATCAACGTAACACGTCCCGAGATACACGACCACACCCTTATGCCAGCCTTGCAGAGTGTATGGTTTATTCCTCACGTAGCAGTCTATATGTTCTCATATGCCCTGTTGGGTTGTGCCACACTGCTGGCGGTAGGTCAATTTTTCACACGTCAAGACCTCTACCCTGCTATCGAGCAGTTGGTGTACGGAGGGTTGGCATTCTTTACCATAGGCATGTTTACCGGAGCTTTGTGGGCAAAAGAGGCTTGGGGCGAGTATTGGAGTTGGGATGCCAAAGAGTCATGGGCAGCAGCTACGTGGATGCTCTATCTGCTGTTTGTGCACCTACGCATGACAGGTTGGCAACGCAAATGGGTGTTGGCAGCGGTGCTACTGATTGCTTTCTTGGCGTTACAGATGTGTTGGTACGGAGTCAATTACCTACCATCGGCAGCCGATAGTGTTCATATATATAACAGATAACCATTTATATAACTAAATACTCACTATTATGAAAAGAAATTTGCTTATAGGTGTATTGATACTGATAGTGGCATTGTTTGTCATTTATCGTATCAGCGTAAAAGCTCCATCGGGCGAAGAGTATTCCGATGCAGCCAAAGCAACAGCTATCTTTATTAAAGGTGGATGTTTGAGTTGTCATAGTGCTACACCCGAGCTACCGTTCTATGCCAAAGTACCTCTCGTGGGCGATATGGTAAAGAGAGATGCAGCCGAAGGCTATCGTATGTTTGATATGGCTCCGATGATGGCAGCCATGGAGGCAGGCGAAATGCCTCGTCCGGTAGATGTGGCTAAAGTAGAAAAAGTAGTTGTCGATGGCACAATGCCTCCCGCACAATACTATCTGGTGCATTGGGGTAGCGAGATGACCCAAGCCAAGCGCGACATTGTTGTCGATTGGGTAGAGCAATACCGCACCGAATTTTATGCTGACGGATTGGAGGGTGAACGTGCCAATGAGCCTATTCGTCCGCTGCCTTACACAACTGATGTCGATGCTCGTAAGGTCGAGTTGGGCAACATTCTCTATCACGACGTGCGCCTCTCGAGCGACAATACCGTATCGTGTGCCACTTGTCATGGGCTGAATACTGCCGGTGTCGACAACAAGCAATACTCGGAGGGTGTGCAAGGACAATTGGGTGGAGTGAATGCACCTACGGTATATAATGCCGTATTCAACTTTGTACAATTCTGGGACGGACGTGCCGCTACACTTGCCGAGCAAGCTGCAGGACCTCCGCTAAATCCTATCGAAATGGCATCGCAATCGTTCGACGAAATCATTGCCAAGTTGCAAGCCGATAAGAAACTTACCGAAGCGTTTACCGCCGTATATCCCGACGGATGGAGTGAGAAGAACATCACCGATGCCATCGAGGCTTTTGAGATGACACTTATCACACCCAATTCGCGTTTCGACCAATATCTACGCGGCAATGATGAAGCGCTCACCGCCGACGAACTGGAAGGTTATGCACTCTTCAAGAAATATAATTGTGCCACTTGCCACGTAGGTATCAACTTGGGAGGCGAATCGTACGAACTGATGGGCTTGCGCCGTCATTACTTTGCCGATCGTGGCACCGAACTCACCGTAGAGGATAATGGTCGTTACAAAGTAACACAAGACGAGCGCGACCGCCACCGCTTCAAAGTGCCCGGCTTGCGCAACGTTGCCCTCACATGGCCCTACTACCACGATGGTAGCCAAGCATCGCTCAAAGAGGCCGTTTGCAAGATGGGTACATACCAATCGGGAGTAGAACTCACCGACCATGAGGAAGAACTCATTGTTGCCTTCCTCAACACCCTCACCGGCGAGTACAACGGTCAACTGCTCACCAACGAAAACACCCAACCACAAGAGTAGTTGCAGGTGAAAAATAATAAGTAACACCAACCGTCATGCGCGGTTGTATATACCCCCGACCACACACGCGGTCGGGGGCATTTTTTGCAACAAACAACCATTACCATTGATAGAGAATAACAAAATGGAAGCATTGCTTTCCCCCAAAAAGGCAACAAAAGCAGCCTTGCGACAATCGTAATACCTTTGTAATTTGCAAATAAGAAATATTACTTTAACTTTGCAAAAAGAAAACAATTGTATCACAACAATACTTAAAACTAATAAACGTGAAAAAGGTATTATTTATCTTGTCGCTCTGCACCATGCTTCTATCGGGTATGCAAGCATCGGCACAAGAGACACAACAACACAACGACACAACAATATACACCGATGCCGAGGTAACAGAATTGCTACGCAACATGCCCAATATCGAGGTTGGAAAAGGCATCTCATTCCAGAGCAAAGACAATCGCTACAAAATGACCATGCGACTGCGACTGCAAGGCATGGTGGGCGTAACACTCGACGACGATTGGGGCGTAAGCAAGACAGAGGCTTCAATCAAACGCCTGCACTTGCGCTTCGACGGACACGTCTTTACACCCAAAGTAGCCTACTCGATACAGCTTGGATACACTCCCTACGATGCCAAGGAGCTGCCCGACGGAGGTATTAACATATTGCGCGATGCTATGATATACTACGTTCCGTCTTCATCGTGGAACATTGGTTTCGGACAGACCAAACTGCGTGGAGGTCGTGCCAACATCAACTCGTCGAGTGCATTGCAATTTGTAGACCGCAGTATTGTCAATTCACAATTCAGCATCGACCGCGACTTTGGTATCTTTGCCGAGTTCCACAACAAATTTGGCAAGAATTTCAATTATGCCATCAAAGCCTCTATCACAACCGGCGATGGTCGCAATTTCACTGTATCGCAAAAGAGCGGACTTGCCTACACAGCCCGCGTAGAGTTGTATCCGTTGGGAAAATTCAGCTCACGAGGCGAAGTAAGTGAGGGCGATTTCTACCGAGAGAGCACACCCAAGCTTGCGCTGGCAGGAGCGTTCAGCTACAACGACCGCGCAGGTCGCGTGCAGGGTCAGAAAGGCAGCCTGCTTGTCGACGACAATCGTCGCTCGCTGCAATCATGGTTTGCCGACGTGATATTCAAATATCAAGGTTTTGCATTTTACACCGACTTTATGGGTCGCTTATGTAACAGTCCGGTCGTAAACGATGACAATGGCAATGTAGCACAACGCATCTATACCGGTTGGGGTGTCAATGTGCAGGCAAGTTACACCTTCCGCAAGAATTGGGAGGTTGCAGTGCGCCACTCCTCACTCCTACCCGATGCTGCCACAGCCAACTACGAAGGCTATAAAAGCAAAAATCAAGCCACAGTCGCTGTGAGCAAATACTTTATAGGTCATAACCTGAAAGTACATGCCGACTTCTCCTACAACTACGCCACCGGTGCTACATCAGCCTACCTGTCAAACGAGCGCTGGCAAGCCCGCCTCTCGGTCGATGTAGGAATTTAGAACAACAATAAAATTATATATCTTTTTACTCTTTTCATATCATTCATTATCTTTGCAAATAACAAGCAATAATCTAATGAGTACAAAAAGTAACAATCAAGGAAGAGCTTTTGAATATGCATGCATTTGTGCATTGAAAGAAACCATATCAAAGATACGTCCAGTTTCTATAATAAAAAACAGCAGTTTAATAGCAGCAAAACGAGCATGGGACACTATTCCTACTCATAATCAAAATCTTTATAAAATAAGTGCCATATCAGCAACAGCATCTATCCTTAAATCCGAACCAAGAATTATAGAAAGTAATAACGATGTTTTAGAGTTGTCTATACAAACAGACAAACAAGGAACTCTTGGAGATGTTAGAGATATATTAATAATCAGAAAAAGTCTAACATGGGAAATAGGATTGAGTGTCAAGCATAACCATTTTGCTGTAAAGCACAGTCGATTGAGTAACAAGTTAGACTTTGGCGCATCATGGTACAATATACCTTGCTCTGAACAATATTGGAAAGATGTAAATCCTGTATTTGAATATTTAAATAAGGAAAAACAAAAAGGCAGTTTTTTTAAAGATTTACCCAATAAAGAAGATGACGTATATATCCCATTGTTAAATGCTTTTATGTCTGAAATATCAAGGCAGTATACCCAAGATAAGAATTTACCACGGAAGATGGTAGAATATCTTTTAGGAAAATTTGATTTTTACAAATTGGTAAGTATTGATAAAAAACAACTAACACAAATTCAAGCTTTTAATTTACACGGTACACTTAATCAATCAGGCACAAGACAAAAACCGGAAATAATAATACCAAGTGTATTATTACCAACACGCATCGTAAAAATGGATTTTGTACCAGAAAGAAATAATACTATTGAAATGTATATGGATGCAGGTTGGCAATTTACATTCAGAATACATAATGCCGAAAAGAAAGTTGTTCCATCACTAAAATTTGATATTCAAATTGTTGGAATGCCAACAACATTATTAACTATAAATTGTATTTGGGAACAATGAATATAATAAGTCTTTTTGCCGGAGCCGGAGGATTGGATTTAGGATTTCATAAAGCGGGATTTCGAACAATAGTTGCAAACGAGTACGACCCCCGCATATATCCGACGTACAAAAAGAATTTTCCTGAGACTCAATTAATAGAAGGAGATATACGAAAAATATCTTCAAATGAATTTCCCAATAATATTGTAGGTGTTATTGGTGGTCCTCCTTGCCAATCATGGAGCGAAGCCGGAACTTTAAAGGGCATTCGAGATGCAAGAGGTCAACTTTTCTATGAATACATCAGAATTATAAAAGATAAGCAACCTTTATTTTTTGTTGCAGAGAATGTTTCAGGGATGCTTTCAAAACGTCATATAGATGCGGTTAAAAGTTTTCTCAATCTATTTGACGAAGCCGGATACAATGTTTTTATGAAGTTATTAAATGCCCATGACTACAATGTTGCGGAAGATAGAGAAAGAGTTTTCTATGTAGGTTTCAGAAAAGATCTCAACATTTTTAGTTTTAATTTTCCAAATCCATTACAAGAGAAACCCAACCTAAAAGATTGTATATGGGATTTAAAAGACAATGCGCTCCCCGCAAAGGAAAAAAACAAAACAAATGGGAATGATTGTATCATACCCAATCACGAATATTATATAGGCACATACTCTCCTATTTTTATGTCAAGGAACAGAGTGAGAGGATGGGATGAACCCGCCTTTACGGTACAAGCAAGTGGAAGACAATGCCAACTACATCCACAAGCACCTAAAATGAAAAAAATAGAAGCCAACCTACATAAATTTGTTGAAGGTAAAGAACATTTATACAGACGAATGACTATTCGAGAGATTGCTCGTATTCAAGGTTTCCCCGATTCTTTTCAATTCATATATAATGACCTTGACTACGGTTACAAGATGATTGGCAATGCCGTTCCCGTAAATCTTGCTTTTCATATAGCAAATCAAATTAAAAATACTCTAACTTCAAACGGAATCAATCTTATAATATAAATAAATGCCACACTTTAAGTCAAACATAAGGTGTGGCATTTTTTAGATTATATTAAATATTTCTCTACTCCTCCAACGAGTTCCAACCTTGGGCGCGGAGTTGTATCTCGCTACCGTCGCGGGCTATGAGATAGGTGCCTAACGAGGGTGCTGTCATGTGCCCCACGACCTTCACTCCGGGAATGGCACTTACGGCATCGTGCATCGACAAGGGTACGGTAAATAGCAACTCGTAATCCTCGCCACCATTGAGCGCTGCTGTAACAAGATTCATGTTCAACTCCTCTGCCATAACCGCTGTTTGGTAGTCGATGGGGATACGATCTTCATATACTCGACAACCCACATTGCTCTGCTTACAGATGTGGAGCAACTCCGACGAGAGTCCATCCGAAATATCCATCATGGCTGTGGGTTGTATGCCGGCTTTGTCGAGAGCATCAATAATATCACGACGAGCCTCGGGCTTGAGTTGGCGCTCAAGAAGATACTCTTTACCGCCAAACTCGGGTGTAAAGTCGTCTTGACCGGCAAAAGCACACTTCTCGCGCTCAAGAAGTTGCAAACCCATATAGGCGGCACCCAGATCGCCACTGACACAAATGAGGTCGTTCTCTTGCGCTCCGTTGCGATATACTATCTTTTCGGGTGAGGCTTCACCGATACAAGTGATACTGATGGTGAGACCTGTCATCGAGGCAGTGGTATCACCACCAACGATATCGACATTATAGTTGGCACATGCCAGTCGGATACCGGCATAGAGTTGTTCCATATCTTCTACCGAGAAACGCTTTGAAACGCCCAGCGAAACGGTAATCTGTCGCGGAGTTCCATTCATGGCGTAAATATCGGAGAAATTGACAATAGCAGCCTTGTAACCCAAGTGAGTCAACGGAACGTATGTCAAGTCGAAGTGCACACCTTCGAGCAGCAAGTCGGTAGTAACGAGTGTCTGTTTGTCGCCATAGCTGAGTACGGCAGCATCATCGCCTACGGCTTTGCATGTCGAGGAGTTTATGATAGGCATCTCGGCTGTGAGTCGGTCTATCAGACCAAACTCACCCAATGATGCAATTTCTGTTCTTTTTTCTTCTTGCATAATCAAATATTAGCACTCGGTTACCAATTCTTGCATGATACGAGTCATAAGGGGTTGAGCCGCATTGGCAGCCTTTTGTACCTCTTCGTGTGAGCATTTCTCAACTATACCCTCAACACCCAAGTCGGTGATAACCGATATAGCAAATACCTCCATATCGCCATGACGAGCTACAATCACCTCGGGCACTGTACTCATACCTACTGCATCGCCACCAATGCGATAGAAATAACGATACTCGGCAGGAGTTTCAAATGTAGGACCTTGTGTACCTACATATACACCATGTTGCACCTTGATGCCGTTGCGAGCAGCAATCTCATTGGCTTTGGCAATAAGACGGGGCGAATAAGCCTCGCTCATATCGGGGAAGCGAGTGCCCAGCTCCTCGTGGTTTTTGCCACGCAATGGATGCTCGGGGAAGAGATTGATATGGTCGGTAATAATCATGATATCGCCCACCTTGAAGTTGGGGTTCATACCACCGGCTGCATTCGATACAAAGAGAGTCTTGATACCCATCGCCTTGAATACACGCACCGGGAAGGTAACTTGTTTCATATCGTAGCCTTCATAGAAGTGGAAACGACCTTGCATGGCAAGCACCTCTTTGCCTCCCAATTTGCCGAAGATAAGTTTGCCACTATGACCTTCTACAGTAGAAACGGGGAAGTGAGGAATACTCTCATAAGGAATTTCAACTTTATCTGTAATATGGTCGGCAAGGTGACCAAGACCTGTACCCAATATAATACCTGTTTCGGGGCGATAACTTACCATAGCTTTGAGGTAAGCCGCAGTTTGATTAATCTTGTTTAGCATATCATTAATTTTTAAGGTTTAATATCAATTTCGGTAAATAGCAAAGGTAAAGAAAAAAAGGGAAGATACAAGTGTATTGGCACAAAAAAAGTCTTAAACCAATGGTCTAAGACTTTTCTGACATCTTTTGAGGTGCCTGGCGGATTCGAACCGCCGTAAACGGTTTTGCAGACCGGCTCCTAGCCACTCGGACAAGGCACCCTTTGTTTAGCGATGCAAAGGTAATGCTATTTATCGGATTGTGCAATGTTTTTGTCCTTTTTTTTACATTCTCTTGAAATGTTTTTTTGAGTTGGGCATTGCGAGTAGGGACATTCATCACAATTACAGCATGTTACGTCATTTCGATGGCGCACACGTCGTACGATGTAGCGCACAAGAATGATTGCCACAATAGCCAATATAATATACACTATTATCTGTTGAACCTCGGCTGTCATAGCTATATGAATAGAGAACCTATCTGGAATACTGCAAAGGCACAAAGCCAAGCCACAAGCGTATTGTATACAACCGAAAAAGCGCCCCACTTCCAGCTACCGCTCTCTTTTGCCACTGCGGTTATCGAGGCTATACACGGAACGTACAACGACACAAATATGAGGAATGAAGCTGCTACCAAGGGGGTAAAATCGCGCTGACCGGTTGCCGCATCGGGTTGCATAAGTTTTTCCGACAAAGCCTCAGGGGCTTCATCACCACCGGCATACAACACACCGAGTGTACTTACAACCAACTCTTTGGCAGCTGTTCCCGAGATAAGGGCTATCGTTACTTTCCAATTAAATCCGAGAGGCTCAACAAGGGGCGAAATAGCCCTGCCTATACGACCCATATACGAGTCGGCTCGCTGCTCTACAGCTTGTTGCGCAGTGAGCTCACCCTCTACATCGGGGCGCGGATAGTAGCTCAACGCCCACACGATAACCGATGCCACAAGTATAATACCTCCCATCTTGCGCAAGTATTGTTCTGCCTTGCTCCACATGTGTCGGCAGGTGGCTTTGAGGGTGGGTATGCGATAAGGTGGCAACTCCATGACAAAGGGGGTTTCGTCCTCTTTGAAGTGGAAACGGCGCAACAACTTGGCTGTAACAAATGCCACTACAATACCCGACAGATAGAGTATCAAGAATGCCCAACCTACATGTTTAGGGAAGAATGTACCGATAAAAAGTATATAGATAGGCAGTCGTGCGCTACATGATATAAAGGGATTGATGAGGATAGTGATGAGACGGCTGCTACGGCTTTCGATTGTACGCGTTGCCATAATGGCAGGCACATTGCAACCGAAGCCCATGACAAGTGGAATAAACGACTTGCCATGCAATCCCATCTTGTGCATCGCCTTGTCCATGATAAATGCAGCACGAGCCATATAGCCCGAGTCCTCCATGAGCGATATGAAAAGATAGAGAATAAGTATGTTGGGTAGGAATACGATAACACCTCCTACTCCACCCAATATACCGTCTATAAGCAGGTCTTTGAGCGGTCCGGGCGACATAATGCCATGCAACCACGACGACAATGCTGCAACACCGTCTTCAATCCACGACATCGGATAAGCGCCCAACACAAACGTAGCCTCAAACATGAGGAACATGAGCAGTATAAAAATGGGAATACCCACCACGCGATTGGTAACAAGAGAGTCTATAACGCGGGTAACGCTGCGCTCGTCGGGCTTGCCTTGTGTCATGGTTTCTTGCAGAGCACCCGATATAAAGCCATACTTTTCGTTGGCAACAGCTTGTTCAATATCTTCGTGCAAGGTATCTTCTATCTCAGCGCGCAACTTCTCGCTATGCGCCTTGAGCGCCTCGAAGTTGTCATTCTCGGCAAGCATCGAATATACCTCTTTATCGCCTTCGAGCATCTTGAGGGCGAGGTAACGGGGAGAGAATTGTAGCGCAGTATTGCAGTTGCGCAACTCCTCTTTCAACTCGTTGATACCCTCCTCAATAACAGGACCATGATTGACATGCACGTGTCGCACCGATTTGTTGCGGCGCTCGTACACGTCGATAACGGTATCGAAAAGTTCTTCTATGCCCTTACCTGTACGCGACACAGTAGGTACCATAGGCACACCTATCATATTGCCCAGCAACTTATAGTCGAGATGTGCACCACTACGCTCCAACTCATCGTACATATTGAGTGCGATAACCAGGCTGTGGTCCATGTCAATCAACTCGGTAGTAAGGTACAGATTGCGCTCAAGGTTGGATGCTACGACAACATTGACAATCACATCGGGCATCTCGTTGCTGAGATAACGGCGCACATAAAGCTCTTCGGGCGTATAAGTAGAGAGCGAGTAAGTACCCGGCAAGTCGAAAATATTGATGCGATAGCCTTTATAATCGAAGTGTCCAGCCTTGGCATCGACCGTTACGCCGCTATAATTTCCTACATGCTCGTTGGCTCCCGATGCTACATTGAACAACGATGTCTTACCACAGTTGGGGTTGCCCACAAGAGCGATGTTGATGGTTTTACCTTTCAACTCGGCAGCGCGAGCGGGGGTATACTCCTCGGCAGTTGTACCATGCGACACAGGTGGCTCCACAGCTCCTGCCTCTTCGCTTGTAACAACCTCTATAAGATTAGCCTCGCTACGGCGCAACGAGACCTCATAATCCATAATCTTAAATTTGATAGGGTCGCGCATGGGCGCATTCAGTTCGGCAACAACCTCTTGTCCGCGAACAAAGCCCATCTCGATAATACGTTTGCGGAAAGCGCCACGTCCCAGCACCTTCACCACAATACCTTTTTCACCTATCTTCAGTTCCGATAATCGCATTTCAATATCTCTTTAATAATTACTCCACCTCGGTTATATCAATGAGGTTGTTGAGTATTGCATAAACCGTCAATCCCGATACCGACTTGATACCTGTCTTGCGCGTAAGGTTTTTGCGGTGTGTAATAACCGTATGCACCGACAAGTGGTACTGCTCGGCTATGCTTTTGTTTGTCAACCCCTTTGCCACTGCCACAAGTATCTCTTTCTCGCGGTCGGATAGCTCGGTCGACTCGGTCGTTGGCTCGCTTGTCTCAAGCAGCTGACGCAACTTTACAATTACCTTCTCGCGGCTGTCGGATATATCGATCGTTGTCTTGAAGTAGCGCAACACATCGGGGTCGACATATTGATATACCAATGCTGCAAAAGCGGCGTTAGGCAGTCGTTGAGCCATATCGTCGAGCTCACCACGTTTCTTTATATCAATCATCGACGGGTTGACAATGACAATATCGGGTCGCAACGGAATGATGCGCTCGATGTAGTGTCCATCGGCAATGATGGCACTCACTTCGTAGCCCTTTATTTCGTCTATCATCAACCGCAAGCCTTGGGCAATCATGGCATAGGGTTCGATGATAACTATTCGCTTGTTAGTTGTCATAAACTGTCTTTTCAAGGTGTTGCACCAAGGGTATCAACACTACGTCTTCGATAAAAGTGTGGCGGCTCAAATCCTCCTCGAGTGAGAATATCTGGAATAGCAACTCGGTTGTTTGCGCTGCCATACCGATGCCTCGCAAATGCTTAACAAGAATATTCTTCAAGTCGCACAACTTATCGTCTATATTGCTATGATTGTGGCTGAAGGTCTCTATATCGTAAGTCGGCTGCATTTTGTGGCAAGCCATGAGTGTGCGTATATAAGGGAATACCGTATTCTCCTCGTACGAGAAGTGGTTGAGCACCTCTTGCTCATACTCGGCAAAGAAACGTTGCAACACCGCACTATGCGCCTGCGAACATTGTGCCGAGAGGGCTTTCAGTTGCTCTTCGATGGGCTTTATACGCGACACAACATAGTAGGTGTGCGAGCGTGAGAGATAGCCCAACAGCTGCTCCACGTCGAGTTGTCGCACATCGTCGGCAGAAGGCATATAATCGGTATGCGAATAGATGTTGCACATCATTACAAAGAGTTGAGGCGAAACACCTTGACGAATACACAACTCCGATACGGTGCTATCGCCTACACCCAGCTCCAAGCCAAAGCGCGGAAACAACAGCAACAGGTTATAGTCCGACTCAATGAGTTCGGCAACCTTCATCCGAGTAGTATACAATGGTATATTTCTATCTTTCATAATCATATTTTCGGTGCAAAATATTGCAACAACAGCCGCTTCATCACAAGCTACCATCAGCGTGTAACCGACTTTTGCATTTTGATGCAAAAATAAGAAAAATTTCGATTTTCGAGCATACCCTCTTTTAGGTATATTAATACCCCGGCATCACTCATTGTAGTGAAAATTGCAATAAAAAATGTATACTATGACAATACACATTCACAAACAGCATCATAAAAAAACGAGGCGCACCGGCATTGCGGTACGTCCTCGCCTGTCTGTTGCATTAGCGCAATCAATCAATTATTAACAACTACTAATCTACTATTATCTTACAAAAATCATTTCTTTTCTTCAACGGGTTTAGCCACTTTGCAATCTTCGGCGTTTTGCGGGCATTGACCTTGCTTTTCGGCACATTGACCTTTCACCTCAACATATTTACCCTTTTTCATATCGCGGCATTTAGCAGCCTTGGCGCGACATTTATCCATCATTTGGGGATTGGGACACATGCTATCGGCACCCATTTTGTGCATGCCATGACGACGACGCATCTCTCTCTTTTCGGGGTTTTGTTTGCGCATCTCTTTCATCTTGGCTTTCTGCTCGGGAGTGAGGATTTTATCCATATCGGCTTGATGCTTTTGACGAGCAGTAGCTTGTGTATTGCGCATCTCCTCTTTCGAGGCTTTTATTTGTTGCTTTTGTTCGTCGGTAAGATTGAGTTCTTTTGCCATCTTATCTTGACGTTTCTGCATAAGTTCTTTCTTATCTTGTTGCTTGCCTTCGACAGCCTTAGACTCTTGGGCAAATGCTACACTCAACATCGACATGGCACATACTACAAGTGCCGACAAAAATACTTTTTTCATAATTCTACAATTTTAGGTTTATAATCATTTGTTTATTATTTGCTTATCTCGTTGCGTTTGTCATTATGACTAACCACCAACTACAAGGTTTAAATCGCACTTAAATTTTTTCTCATTTTAACAAACACAATAGTTAATTGTTAACAAACAAAACAACTATACAAAACAAAAAAACTCCCGCCGGAAATTCCGGCGGGAGCTGCTTCGCTATAATAATGATGCTGTTATTGCATAATCAAATCGCGTATTTCCCAAGTAGCCGACTCGCTGTCGCTACACAAATATTTGAAGGCTATGCGCACATTGTCTTTCAAATACTCGGCAGGAATAACAATCTCGCCCGACGATACAAAAGTCCAGCTTGCGCCGTCGGGATAGGTTGTAATCTCTACTTGTTGCCATGTTGTGCTGTTGGGGTCGCCACCGGCATAGTTGTCGGTAATCCACAGGGTGTGGTTGGTCTTCAAGTTTGCCAAGTCGCCTTTGTTGATAGCGTGGTCGAAGGTCAATACCACATTGCTCTTACCTGCAAGGTTGAGCGCAGGCGATACCAACCAATCTTCGTTGGCATGGCTGCTACCACTTGCATAGCCCGACATCTTAGCACCATAAGTAGCATCCGATTGCCATGCTTGATCGCCCACAATACTGAAAGCCTCGAAGCCACCCAAGCCCGATGTGAAGGGGACATTGAGTATTACATCATCCTCAACCACTACGGGTTCTTTACCATAAACTACACCGTCTACAATAGCGCAGCTCACTTCTTTCACACCGGCAACACCAAAGTATTTGGTCAACTTACCATAAAGGAGCACCTCTTTGCCGTCCATTTCGGGATGTTCAACAAGGTTTATAGCAAGACGTACAGCGCCGCTGGGCAATTGC
>JAFUOV010000022.1 GCA_017481745.1 Bacteroidaceae bacterium | reverse complement strand
TCCGTAATTCATAGTGATAAGGTGTGTTAATACATAGTGGGGCAAAGATAGTGAAAGCCGAGAGGAGAACAAAATAAATGCAATTTATTTTTTATCCCAAGGCGTAGCCTATCTTGGGCGTTAACCAAAGTAGTGCAAGCCGAGAGGAGAACAAAATAAATGCAATTTATTTTTTATCCCGAGGCGCAGCCTATCTTGGGCGTTAGCCAAAATAGTGCAAACCGAGAGGAGAACAAAATAAATGTATTTTAATCAATAACTCATTGTAACAACACAATAAATAATTGATTATTTATCTAAACGAGACAGACTCTACTCTATTTCTATCCTATTTCTTTCTTCTCTAAAAAATATTAAACGACTATTTGTTGTGTAGGATATATATTTTGGCTAACTTCGCGGCGGATTTCAATAGGAATAATAATTGTTCAAAACATCATTAAAAACGGATAGAATATGGAATGGTTCACCGACTTGATTAGTGGCAGTTCTATTGCGCATACAGCGTTCTTGTATGCGTTGGTAATTGCTGCCGGTGTATTGTTGGGCAGAGTGAAAATCTTTGGAGTTTCGCTGGGCGTAACATTTGTGCTTTTTGTGGGTATTCTCGTAGGACACTTCGGGCTAACGGTCGACCACGACATCCTGCACTTTGTAAAAGAGTTTGGACTCATACTCTTTGTATTCTCCATCGGATTGCAAGTGGGTCCCGGTTTCTTTGCATCGTTCAAGAATGAAGGTGTCAAACTCAACATCCTTGCAATAGCCATCATTATACTCAACATCATTGTAGCCCTCGTTATATATTTCCTCGACGACAGCATAGGCTTGATGATAGTGGGTATCCTATCGGGTGCTGTAACCAATACACCCGGGCTGGGTGCTGCCGAGCAAGCGCTCACACAGCTCTACAACGACGGCATTATTACCGAAGTGCCCCAATTGGCACTCGGATATGCAGTAGCCTATCCGTTGGGTGTGGTAGGTATCATACTTGCCATGATTATTGTGCGTGCCGTTTTCCGGGTGAAGTTTAGCGAAGAGACCGAGCAACTTGAGCGTGAAAACAACGATAGCCAATTGGTTCCCCACATCGTTACCTATCGCATCGAGAACAAGCTCATCGTGGGTCGTTCACTCAGTGAACTATCGTCGATGATAAATCGCAACTTTGTTGTGTCGCGTATCAAACGCAACGACGAGATAATCATCCCCAACTCCAAGACCGTACTGCAAGACGACGACTTGTTGCTCACTGTTCTTTCAGAGCCCGACGAGGAGGCACTCGCAGCCTTTATCGGTCCTAAAATAGAGATGGATTGGGAGGCAATACAAGCGCCTGTCGTTTCGCGCCGCATATTGGTATCGAAAGAGGAATACAACGGTCGTAAGATAGGTTCTATGCGCCTACGCATGGGTTATCGCCTCAATGTTACTCGCGTAACACGTGCCGGTGTCGACCTACTTGCAAGCCCCAACCTCACCCTGCAAATGGGCGACCGCATCACCGTAGTAGGTAAAGAAGAGGATATCGACCGCCTCGCCGAGAAGTTGGGCAACTCGATGAAACACCTCAACCACCCCAACCTATTCACTATCTTTATAGGTATCATGATAGGTATCATCTTTGGTTGCATGCCATTTACCATACCGGGCATGCCTGTACCCATGAAGCTGGGCTTGGCAGGCGGACCGCTTATCATAGCCATTTTGATAGGTCGTTTCGGACACAAATTTCACCTCACCACCTACACCTCTACAAGCGCCAACCTCATGCTACGCGAAGTAGGTATCTGCCTCTTCCTTGCCAGCGTAGGTATCAGCGCCGGAGGCGAGTTTGTAAAGACTATTATGGAAGGTGGTCTTATGTGGGTATTGTGGGGCTTCCTTATCACCCTCATACCATTGCTCATTGTAGGCTCGGTAGGTCGCGGATATTACAAGCTCAACTACTACACCTTGATGGGTCTTATGTCGGGCGCTTGCACCGATCCCCCTGCACTTGCTTACAGCAATAAAGTTGCCAACAACGATGCGCCCTCGGTAGCATACTCAACCGTATATCCGCTAACGATGTTCTTGCGTATTCTCACAGCACAAATTTTGGTACTTGCGTTGGCATAAAGAAAACATCATAACCTCAAAAACAACAGCCACAGCATCCTCATTGCAAGGGTGCTGTGGCTGTTTTATATAGAGGCGCAAACTATACGTTGCCCGCCATAAAGTCAGATACTAATTAGGGAAATGCTCATACCAAGTATCAGAGTCGAATACAAACGAGCAGGTTACCGTTATGGTTTCATCTTTCCAATTGGTGCGCCACAACGTCACGTTGTCAAATGTGAGCAGACATCCTGTATTGAAATCGCCCGAACAAAGCGTACTCAAACGGCTGTTTACAGCAGTAAACTTCTCACGAGTAACAAAATACCATGTTTCGGTAACGTGCGAATCTTCGATGTATATTTCGTCGGCAGAACCTCCTATGTTGAGCATCTCACAGCCAACAATCTTAACAGACGATGCAGTGATGCCTCCAAGCGGTTGACCGGTATTCTTGAAATTGCAATTATACACCTCGATAGCATCGCATTTACCGCTGACAGAACCCATATCAGGAACATTTTTCAGGACAAATTTCTCGACATCAATATTCTCTATCTTGCCACCGGCATTCATGCAGTTGTCAAGCTCCAAGGTCTTCATAGAGACTCCGGGGCAAATACTTACGTAATCAAATTTTGCACCACGAAAATCCACCTCTACAAGATGGTCGAAACGCTCGTCGATAATACACTTACCCGATAGGTTGTTGTCGGGCAGCGAAATTTTCACCACATTACCATCGGCATCGGTTTCTATTCCATACCACTCCGACAGCGGTGCATCGGTAAACCACCCCTCTTTATGTGTCCATCCATAGCCATTGGCAGCCATAAAGAAGTCGGCAAGAAGCCCCTCAATAGCAGCAGGTTTGTCGCCATATACGGGTCGTACCAACTGACCTACATAGGTAGCTCCATCCCACGAAGTCTGCTCAAAGCGCGACGATTCGAAGCATAAATAGTGCGATTCGCCGGTACCATTGGCTGTCGATGTCCAATAAGAGCCATATTCACCACAGCGTTTTTCGCCCGAATAGTTTATATAACCACCGGCAGGCAAGAATATACTATTGCCATTGGGACCTGTTATTTTGATACCCCAATTTCCATCGCCATACTGCTCCCACGACCATTGGCAGCGACTGACAAGCTCATTACACTCATATTGTGTAGGCATACGCCATTTATCGCCATAGGTAGCCGTTGCCACATCATACTCTGTGCCACATATATCATCGCCCAGATATACGCCATTGTGCGCGTAGTTCGATACGTCGTAATACTCTTTAGGCTCAAGCTCGCCCCAAGCATAGTAGTTACCATAATCGTCGGGCGTGGTAGCACCCACATTCATCGAAGCCCACATAACCGACAAGCCCAAATCTACCATCTCAAATTGAGGCACTTCCGGCACATCGGGCACTGTATCTACGGGTATATCGGGTATAGTATCGCTCGGCACATCGGGAACTGTATCGGGAGGCGTAACAGGTGGATCTACCGGGGGATCGACAGGTATATCGGGAAGAACAGACGGCTGCTCAAACACCATACTATCTACATCGACAATCGGCACTGTAATCACCGGCTCGCCATTCTTGTAAAAAACGAAACTCTTGAAAGTATCGGCTCCTGCCCACAATGCAACGAGGGCAATGAGTATAGCAACAATACGACGATTCATATTCTGTATATTTACGATTTTATCTCTTATATATCTTTATCACACGTGTGCCGGCTTGTAATATATAATATCCGGCAGGTATGGCACTGCAATCGACCTCACCGCATCCCGCCGGCAGTGTCTCTTGCATAACAAGTTGCCCTGTCAGCGTAAACATACGTACAATACATGACGAGCCAAATCCTTGCACCACAACCCTATCACTTTGCTCCGAGAACCATACTACCGGTTCTGTGCCATCGCCGGCCGGCGATGGCACAGAAGAATAGGTCTTAAACACTATTTTCAATGCTGTATCTAAAGGCTCGGTAGCCAAGCACTCACCCTCTTTCGATATAAGCGAGATAGCGTTCATCGAAACCTCCAAACGTCCGATGTCAGCCAACAAGTGCAACTGCTCGGCAGCAGTACTACTCACAATTGTAATGCCAGCCTCGGCACGCGCCGACGTAGCCGACAACAAGCACATACAACATAGAGCCACCAACAATATTATATCAAACTTTTTCATAGACTAATAGAATAAAACTTTTTTAATAAATCCATCAATTACCCATATCGTTTCCTCATTGCGAATGAGAGCCGATTTTGCTCGTAGATCATTACCATTATTGTCCCAATGGGGAGTTCTCATAATAGCGTAGAAGTCATCACCGTGCATAAACATCTGTTCGATATTCTCCGTATCGTTCTCATCTTCGGTAACAAGATTTTGATACAGCACACGTCCATAGTAACTGCCATTTTTCCAGAAGTGAGCACCCTTTGTTTCAAGACCATAGTAGTCGTCGATACCATCCTCATCTTCATCTATCAACCAACTGAGAACCCACATATTATCATTATCGTCGAAGTACACTTTTTGTGGCTTATAATGATCGCATACAGACTCACCATCATTAGAAAAGATTGAATAGTAAGTAATATTGTTATCTCTTACACGATTGTATTTTCCCCCGGCTATATAGTATTTGCCTTTATGAAAAGTAAATTCGTTCCAGAACCCCCAATAGCTAAAATCGGGAGGTGTAATCCACCTACCACCATTTATATCATCATATATATAAAACCATTGTATCCAACCATACCAAGAGTTTAATGAGTGATAACCACCATTCCAATCGGCATCCACTGTCGTAGCATAATAAATTATATCATCAACGACCTTAAACTCTCTGGGGTAAGAATTACTACAGTAATAAATTAATTCCTCATCATTCTTTTTGTAATAATAGTCTTTTCTTATGCTGGTATCGGAATAAGGGTAAAGTACACAATGTGTATATACATTTTCACCATCAAAAATTATATCTTCAAGAAAACCTCCATAATTGCTCACTGTTTCCTTCCACCATATCTCACCATTTTTCCACATACAATGGTGCGTCAATGACAGTTCATAATCAATATTAGAATAGCCCAGTATATAAAGATTACCCATGCCATCGACTGCAGCATTTTTAAGGATGTATTCAATACCGGTTTCTGGGTCTATCAGTTCTACCTCTTTGCCATCGACATACAATATCTGCTCGGTATCGGTTGTAGTGGTGTCATTGATATAGCGGTCGATACATACCAAGCCTTTCGTACCCGGGAAAACCGGCACGTCCGACTCTACAACAGCTATACTGTCGGCTTCTATTTCGTGCGTAACACTTCCGTCGTGATACAACCACACATTGGGCTCGGTGGCTAATGACGGGATATACAGACCCATGACACCCAGAAACAGCAAAACGATTTTCAGGGCACTAAAAATGTGATTATGCATACTCTATGATTTTTCTCGTTCTACAAAGTGTATTCTTTTTAATAACCTTTTACACACAAAAGTAAATAGCATGCATTAATTTTTATTTACCAAATCACTAAATTATGTTAATCGTAAACCAATAAGGTACACTCCTACGAGAAGGAGCTGCGCCAAAATTCTCATTTCGACACAGCTCCTATTATTTAAACGCAAAAAATGTTCGGGAAATTATAAGGGTCTATTTGGTGCGACGTACCGAGCGAACAGGAGCACTGCTACTGCTCGACGACTTCTGTGCTTTGGGCTTCTTTGCCTTTGCACCACTGCGGCTTGAACGCGCACTCGATTTGCTCTCCTTGTTGCTATCGGATTTCACCTCTTGCTTGGTCGATTTCTTTACCGAGCGTTTCTTGTCCTTGACACTTTCGGTCTTGGCATCATCGCCTTCTACATCGGTATCTGTACCGGCTTCAGCCTCTTCAAGAGCAGCTTTTTCCTCGGCAGTGAGCACCCACAACTGCTTGTCGAACGATGCAAGACCATTCTCTATGCTGTCTTGTGCATGGCGCAAAAGCGAGTCGGTAGGATATTGTTGCATGAGCGATTGGTTGCGCAAGTTGCGTGTTTTGTATATATCGCCATCATACATTTGCATCTTGAAGTAGTCGTCGTAGTTATATTGCAACACTTGGTTGGCATCGCCTGTAATGATATATTGTTGTGCCATATAGGGTCGTATATCGTCGTATTTGAGCCAGAACATGGGGTAACGCAAGGGTTCACCGCCAAAGTCGCCGCTACGATGCAACACAGGGCATATAGCCTCAATCATCACATCAAACTTCGATGTACCACGATTGAAAGCCCACTTTTCGATAATATAATACGACAAAACTTCGTAGCAAGGCACGTCGCTCTCGTCGATGGCAAAGAGGGGATTTTTCTCGGTGCTACCCTTCTGCTCGGTGTAGATGATAGAGAAGCGGTCGAGCATCTCTCGTACATTTATCTTGTACTTGTCGGTAAACATCTCACGACCATCGAGGTACTCATAGGCAGTAACTTTATTCTCTGCCAAGAGGCGCATGATGATACGGAAGAGGTTTTGCAACTCCTCTGTGGGGTCTTCGGGATAGTACAATGGCAAGTTGGCATCCTTGGTCAAGTCGAGCTGACGATACACCACCTTGAGCCAAGGGATATCTTTCTCGGCGGGCGAGTTCGATTTATACAATCCTTGTGCTCTTACTGACAGATTGATTTCGCCTTGTTCTTTCTTGGCAGCATCTTCTCTTGTCGAGCGGCGTTGCACTTGCGCATCGGCAGTAGTAACGACAAGCATTGCCATTGCAACAGTTACTATGATAGCACGAAACATTTTCATACGATATGTATTTATGCGTTGGTTTATCTATGTTTATTATCAGTTTACAATAACTTCTATAGGAGAGAGGTCGCGCGGCACACCGTCGGGACCAATAGCCTTGATGTTCGAGATGTAGAAACGTTTGCCACGGCTCAATCGGTTGATAGCATCATTCTGGCGTTTTGAGAAGTTGGCACCTTCCGATTTCTCAAGCAAGGCGTTACCCATTTGGTCGAATGTAACTAGTTCGAAGCTTGTTACGTTGAAGGTTACATTAACCAATCCGTCGTCGATAGCTGCACCCAATGTAGTGGCACCACGCAACAATCCTTTAGAGAAAGGCTTGCCACCCTTATAGTGTTGCTCTTGTCCGTTGGCATCTTTATAGGGTATGTAGGGTGTTGGGTCGGGCAGACGTCTTACACGGAACGCTGTGGTAGCTACGGTTTGCGAACGTCCGTCGATGGTAGCAGTTACGGTAATGACAGCATCCTCACCAACGGTGGTAGGACGAGCCTCCCACAAGTCGCCCGAGCGAGTGAGTGTACCGTTGGTCATGGTAGCTTGTACGGCATTGTTGGGGATGCCTGGTACCGATATACTGACGGGGTTGGAGATACCGGCATACATCACATTCATCATCGTTGCCGATACGGTAGCCGAAGGCTCAACAACGGTATAGCTCGACGAGAAGTCGTGTCGTGTCATCGTTCCGTCGCCATGAGGCACTTCGAGATATCCTGTAAAATCGAATACACCGGTACTGCCACACACCACTTCATACAAGCCGTCGTGGCTTTGGGGCAGTTGCTTGCCATCAATATAGATGTTGGGCACTTGTGTGGTGTCGATGGCTGCCAACACGATATTGGCAGAGTATTTACTGCCGCGCATGATGTTCTTGGAGTTGGGGATAACAAACGCATCGAGCTTGTTTACACGCACGTCGCTGGCATCAATATTGGTAATGAGCGTATTGAGAGCCAAGTTCTCGACATACAACACATCACTCTGCATCTTTGTGAGGATGGTTATAGCCGCCACAACGGGCATATTCTCAAAGAGAGTTGTTTCCCATACAATAGGATTTATCTGCTCGGCGCGGGTATTTACCTTGGTCGACAAGCACTCCTCGACGGTGGCTTTCTTCACCGAGTCGGGCATAAGAGCGCTCACATAGGTACGATAGTTGTCTATCGACTCGCGCAATCGTCCACCATGGCGCATCGAAGGCGACAGCATCACGTACGATGCAGCCTCGAGGTCGTCTTGACTTTTTATGTTTTTCAAGTCGGCATCCTTACCGTCGGCCTTGCGGGCAATCAACAGTTTGAGAGAGTCGATATAGTTGTAAAGTTTTGAGGTCTGTTCGCGCAGTTCGAGCGACTCGTTATACCACACTCCACCCTTTTCGGGGTTTTGCTCGTTAAAGTCAGCCAACTGTTGGTACAGGGCATCGTTACGCACAGCAGCAGTAGAGGTAGTACGACCCAAACCCTCTTCGACCTGACGGAAACCATTGAGGACGTCGCTCGAAACGTTCAACGCCAACATGGCTGTCAAGACGATATACATCAAGTTTATCATCTTCTGCCGCGGAGAGAGTTTTGTATTATTTCCTGCCATAGGAGTTATGCGTTTTCTTCGGTTATATCTTTGGGAGTATTATCGGTAGTGGGTTGTTGAGCGATAGGATTAGCCTGAACAGCACCACCCATGGGGTGATACATGTTGATAGTCATGGCAGTAATCATCTTCTCATATACCGAGTTGAGTTGCTGTATGTATTGAGTCATCTTCTCGGTTTCGCGGCAATAACGGTCGCTATCGCCCATTGCATTCTCATACATACGGCTGATGTTCTTGATACCGGCATTTACGCGGTCGATATTGTCGAGTTGCGAACTTACACTCTTCAACTGTATTTCGTAAATGGTATTCAATCCGTTGATATTGCGATTGAGTGTCTCCATCTGCTCGACATATCCGGTCGATTGCTCGTTCAAGCCATCAGAGTTGGATGTAATGGCTTGGTATGAGTTGAGCAATGTATTAGACACCTGTGTGAGCGACTCGGTAGCTGTGCGCAATTGCTCCATTTGGGTAGATATGGCAGCCAACTGCGACAAGTAGGATTGTGTAGCATCGGTAAGTTCTGCCATGCGCGACAACTGGTCGGCAGCAGCCGACATCTTCTGGATGCTCTCGCTCAAGCTCTTTGAGTCTTCATCGCTGAGGTCGATACCCTCGGGGATGCCTACTGCACGACGAGCATCGCCGGTGCTCACAGTGGGGGTAGCTTTTGTATCGCCATTGATGACAATAGTACCGCCATTACCGCCTACGATACCACCTCCGCCACCACCAAACTTCGGACGGTCTTCTTCGTCGTGCGATGCAAGTACAGGAAATACATCTTCCCAACGATACGATTTACCGGGATTGTCGAATGCCGAGAGGATAAACATCACGACCTCGGTACCCATACCCAACGATAGCAGGAAGTTACCACCGGGCAAGTGCAAGATTTTGAATAACGCACCCCAAATAACGATTGCGGCACCTATACTGTAAGCAAAGTTAAAGAAACGTTGTCCGCGTTCGCTCGACAAAAACTCTGCTATTTTATTTTTATATTTCTTATATTTTCCCATAATACTTGGTAATATATCTTTTTCAACAACGATTATTTACTACGACCTTTGGCAAAACCTACTTGCGTGCGCACACAACGGAAGCCTATATATGAGCGTTGCTCGTTTTGGTATTCCCACATACGCAAGTCGGAACGAACATAGTGCGAAACATCTTTCCACGAACCACCGCGCACAATCTTACGCTTCATGCGATAGGGATCTTCCTTGGCTGCATTGTATTTATACTCGGGGTTCATATCGCTTGTGATGCGACTCAAAGCCTCGTTGTATGAGGTTGAAGTCCACTCCGACACGTTACCTGCCAAGTCATACAATCCGAAGTCGTTGGGGGTATATGTTCCCACGCGGGCAGTAATGAGATGACCATCGCGCACATAATCGCCATCGCCGGGCTTGAAGTTGGCATAGAAGCAATCTTTGTCGTCGGCAGCATCGTTGCCCGACCATGGATAGATATTCTTACTATCGCCCATACGAGCAGCAAATTCCCACTCAGCCTCGGTAGGCAGACGGAAAGGCTCTACCATAACGGGGTTGCTACCCAACGAAGCTTTATAATATTGTGTACGCCATGCACAGAAAGCGTTGGCTTGATCCCACGAAACACCCACAACAGGATAGTCGTTGTAGCCCGAGTGTGCAAAGTACATGCGTACATAAGGCTCGTTATAGGCATTGTCGAAATCGTTAATCCACACCGTTGTATCGGGGTATATATTAACAATGTATGTATTCAAGAAATCGAACTCGCTCGAGAGCTGACGTGTGATGGTCTCACGACGGATATTACCATCGTCGTCGATAAAGGCAGTATCTTTCGATATCATGATAATCTCATTATAGTCGACGGGAACATCGGTATTGAGGTTGCGCAACTCGGGATTTAAGCGGTTGCGACGTTTTGAAGCCTCGGTATAGTCAAACACCTCATAGCGATAGTTGAGCTGTGTTACGTCCAACTCTTTTCGTCCGGTAATGGGGTTGATGCGATACACGCTCTCAATAGCACGAGCCTCATCTTCATTGGGGTTGCGCCAGGGTATAGGCTTGTTCCAATTGAGATAGGGTTTGATAGGATTACCTTCTCTATCTTCCTCGATTTTGAACACTTCATTACCGCCATAAGCAGGGTCGGCAAGACGCTCGCGGATGATAGAGTCGCGTACCCAAAATACAAATTGCTTGTACTTCGAGTTGGTAATTTCGGTCTCGTCCATGTAGAAAGCATCTACCGAAATACCATGAGCATCTTTAGCAACGCCCCACACACTATCGCTGGCAGCGGGACCCATCTTATATGCACCACGACCCACCAACACCATACCATATGGAGCCGGTTCTGCCCATGTAATACCACCTACGCCTGTCACTTCACCCGAATTTTGATTACCCGGTGCACAAGCCACGATGAGCGTAGTGGCAACTATTAAGAACAACAAACTTTTTTTCATAACTTACAGTATACGAATACTTTTATGTTTTGTTTTATTTTTGTCTGATAAATCGAGTTTCATGCTATATCCCACAAATACTTCATGGCTACCGCTACTTGCCTTGAGCACTGCTGTAACGGGCAAATCATACGAATATCCGAGGATGAATCCCTTGTACTCGGCACCTGCCATGATAGAAACCGCATCGTTCCAACGGTAGCCTACGCCACCCCAAAAGAACTTATTGTAACGCAATCGCACCGTCGCTTCGGCTGTAAAGACGTTCAAATCGGTCGACACCATCACAGAGGGCTGTATTTCATATAACGGATTTTTTAACGGTATATTGCCTCCTGCAATAAAATAAAATTGTCGCGGCACAAAAACTTCAAATCCATTCTCGTTTTGTCCGCTGCCACTGCTATCATCGTAGCGTATGGTAGGCTCGGTAAGGTGGGTTACAGATATACCCACGTTGAAGTATGGATGCACATAATATATACCCAATCCCATATCAAACGACAAGCCTTCGACCTCGGTTGTGGGTATATCTTCATCTTCGCCGGCAGGAGTGTGGTGGTCGCTTGAGGGTATCTCTACTTTTGTCCCATCAAATTTTTGGTTGACAATACCGGCTTGCACACCTATACACAGATAACTTTTCTTTATCTTGTACTTATAGGCATATTGCGCTCCAAATACCATATTTGAGAACAAACCCTCTGTTCCGCTACTGAAGGTAATACCTACACCATGGTGGCTCGACAATATTTTGAATGGCATATCTACACGCCCCCAGAACGCCGACGGAGCACCTTCAATGCCTATCCATTGTTGGCGCGTTCCTGCCAAGATATTGAGCTTATCGCCCTGTCCCACAGCTCCTGCGTTGTAGTATGATGGCGCTGCCCAATACTGCGACAACTGTATATCCATCTGTGCATGAGCTGCAAAGGGCAGCACACACAGAACAACGAGGATAATATGTTGCAATAAGCGACGCATTTTGTATTATATACCAATTATAATAACTGCAAAATCGCTATTAAATTGTATTAATTGCTATTTTTTTATTCCTTCTACCGCAATTATAGAGATAAAACACAGCTCTATACTCCAATACTTTTGCACAACCTGATTGTTTTACATACGATACATTAATATATAGAGTATGGGAAAGTTCAGGCAAAAGAATGACTATGATGAGAAGCGCAGCCGCATACTGATAGGTATTCTTATCGGTATACTGTTTATTGTTGTGTTTATATCTTTCGGATATCTGGTAGATATTGTCATGGGTGGCAAATAAGAGATTTACCACCATATCAGATTGTCTATCAATAATAGAAATGTTACATAGGACGATATACCCCACCGGGGAATGCAACTACGCATCCCTTAAACTCCAGCTCGACAAGTGTTGCCGAGAGGGTGGCAATGGGTGTATCCAACTCTACTGCCATGCGGTTTATTTGTCCTTCTCCGTTGAGCGACAGATATTGCATGATGCGCTGTTCCTCGGCAGTAAGGTCTACCTCGCGCTCGACAGTCAACGTCGTTTGCGACGGTTGTTCTCTACGATTGCCCCACCCCATTGCCTCTATCAAGTCGTCGGCACAGGTGAGCAGTGCCGCCTTGTTCTGTCGTATGAGGTTGTTGCAACCCATCGACGATATATCGCCCACACGACCGGGCAGAGCAAAGACATCGCGATGATAGTCGCCGGCTATCGTTGCTGTAAATAATGAACCTCCTTTTATCCCCGACTCTACTACTACAACGGCATCGGCAAGACCGGCTACAATGCGATTGCGCGCAAGGAAAAAGCCTCGGTGAGTAGCCTGCGACGAGGTATACTCGGTGAGCAAGCCACCATTACCCAACATTTCGACTGCTGTATTGCGATGTTGTGCGGGATAGATGGTATTGAGTCCATGCGCCAACACGCCCACCGTAGGCAAGCCATAGCGCAATGCGGCACGATGTGCTGCGACGTCTACACCATAAGCCAACCCACTCACTATCAGCGTGTCGGGACAAGCATCGGCAAGGTCGCGCATCAACGTATCGACAAAATTCTTGCCATAGGGTGTGGCATGACGTGTACCCACAATGCTCACTACACGCGGCACTTGTAGCGATGTATTGCCTTTATAATAGAGCATCAACGGTGCATCGTCGCACTCCAAGAGCCGCTGCGGATAATCGGCATCGGTAAAGAATAGCGGTGTGATATTGTTCTTGCGAATAAACGATATTTCGTTGGTTGCCGACAAAAGTGCCTTGCCTCGCTCTACCTCGCTAAATAGAGTACTGTTCCAACCGGTCAACTCGGTCAACTCACGTTGCGATAGCGTAAAAAAAGCCGACACATCGCCGGTCAGCTCTACAAGAGTCTCGGCAAGCAATCGGTTCATACCCTTGACTCCTGCCAAGGCTATGCGATAGCGCAATTGTTCGTCGGCAAAGGTATCCATCACAATTTATGGGTTGAGAATTTTTTCGTAGTACGAGGCAAATTCATCGCCACGAGTAGGACGACCGTTGCGGGTAAAAACGGTGTCGATAACGGCATTGACACAGCACTCGCCGGTCGATTTGAATATATCTTGATAAAAGACATAGCGGATACCCTCGCGGCGCAAGTACAGACGACACACAAAGGTGTCGCCACTGCGCAGGGGTGTTTTGTACCGAATATCCACCCGAGTTACCACCGGCGATATGCCTTGCTCTACCATCTCGCCAAAGCCCGGACCAAGTGTCAGCAGAAACTCATGGCGGGTGTGCTCGAGGTAGTGCTGATAGTTGGCATTATTGACTATCCCCTCCATATCGAGCTCGTAGTCGCGAACTTTAAATTCAAGTTCGTAAATATAGGGTGCTTCCATAACTATTGTTCTTCGGTCGTATCTTCGTAATACTGAAACAAGAAGTCGTTGTAGGGGAAACGTTGCGTATGTATCTCTTTGACACGTTGGTACAACATAGCTTTCAGCTCCTCGATATTGTTGCGCTCGGTAGCCGATATGAAGATGCAACTATCGTTCATACGTGCCATCCACGTCTCGCGCAACTCGTCGAGCGAAATATTCTCTCGGGTACGAGGTGTGAGGTCGTCGGCTGCCTTCTCTACATACGTAAAGGCATCTATCTTGTTGAAAACTATAATCATAGGCTTCTCTTCGTTGGGGCATATATCGTGCAACGTGCGATTTACCACCTCTATTTGCTCCTCAAACGCAGGGTGAGAAATATCGACAACATGTACCAACATATCTGCCTCACGCACCTCATCGAGGGTCGATTTGAACGAGTCGACCAAGTGGGTTGGCAACTTACGGATGAAGCCCACCGTATCGGATAACAAAAATGGCAAGTTCTCGATAATGACCTTACGCACTGTGGTATCGAGTGTTGCAAAGAGCTTGTTCTCGGCAAAAACCTCCGATTTGCTCAAGAGGTTCATCAATGTCGATTTACCCACATTGGTATAGCCCACAAGAGCCACGCGCACCATCTTACCGCGGTTTTTGCGTTGTATCACCTTCTGACGGTCGATGTTGCGAAGCTCCTCTTTCAAGCGCGAAATGCGGTCGAGGATAATACGACGGTCGGTTTCGATTTGGGTTTCACCGGGACCACGCATACCTATACCACCACGTTGGCGCTCCAAGTGAGTCCACAAACGTGTCAATCGCGGCAATAAATATTGATATTGTGCCAGCTCGACCTGTGTCTTGGCATTGGCAGTCTGCGCACGAAGGGCAAAGATATCGAGGATAAGACTGGTACGATCAAGTATTTTCACTTGCAACTCGCGCTCGATATTCTGCATCTGCTTGGGCGAGAGTTCATCATCGAAAATAACAAGCCCCACGCCACCCTCTTCGTCTTCGGCACTCTGGTCGATATAGTCTTTAATCTCCTGCAACTTACCCGTACCCACATAGGTGCGAGGGTTGGGATAGTCGAGTCGCTGCAAGAAGCGGCGCTCGGGTTGCGCACCGGCTGTCTCGGCAAGGAAAGCAAGTTCGTCGAGGTACTCGTTGGTCTTTGCCTCATTCTGGTTGGCTGTAATAAGACCTACAAGCACCGCTCGCTCGCTCGCCATCTGCGTATGTATAAATTCTTTCATCTATCTCAGTTTTTCAAAACCGCACATCTGTTTTACTTCTCGCCCATATAAATGGTACAAGCACCAAACGTAAGGCGACGAAGGCGGCAATTCTTGAAGCCTACCGAACGGAATATGTCGAGCATCTCCTCGCCTTGCGCAACGGCTGCTACCGAGCGAGGCAAGTAGCTGTATGCCTGCTTGTCGCGCGACACAATACGTCCCACAAGGGGTATTATCGTATAGGTATAGAACTTATACAACTGTCGCATGGGGAAGTGCTCGGGTGTCGATAACTCTATGACACACAACACACCGCCGGGTGCCAATACGCGATACATCTCGGCAAAGCCCTGCTTCAAATTTTCAAAATTGCGCACACCGTAGGCTACGGTAATAGCATCGTAGCTATTGTCGGGTAACGAAAGCGAGAGGCAATCTTCAACCGCAAAAGAGAGCCTGTCGGCAACACCCTTTTGCAAGGCTTTCTCGCGGGCAATGGCAAGCATACCTTCCGAGAGGTCGATACCCAATAGTTGTTCGGGGCGCAAACGCTTGTCGATAAGGAATGCCAAATCGCCCGTACCGGTAGCTACATCGAGCACCCGACGAGGATTGTACTTGCCCACCATATCGACAGCCTTGCGGCGCCATATAGTGTCGATACCAAGGGTCATCATACGATTCATCACATCGTATGCAGGTGCTATCGAGTTGAACATCTCGCGCACTTGTCCTGTCTTGGCGGCATCGTTGTCGTAGGGTTTTACCTCCTCGGCTTTCATACGTGATTAGCGATTTTTCAGATACTCGGTTACGTTGTTTTCGATGCGGGCTGCAACGTCGGCAACTTCGGCTTTAACGAACTTCTCGCCCACAATGTTCTCGTACAACTCTACATAACGGTCGGTTACGCTGTTGCAATATTCGGGAGTCATTTCGGGTACGGTTTGCCCCTCTTTGCCTTGGAAACCATTGGCAATGAGCCATTGACGAACAAATTCCTTTGACAACTGACGTTGTTCCTCGCCACGAGCGAGGCGCTCTTCGTAGCCCTCGGCGTAGAAATAACGCGATGAATCGGGGGTATGTATCTCGTCGATAAGTATTATTTTTCCGTCTTTCTTACCAAACTCATACTTGGTGTCGACAAGAATCAAGCCCTTTTCGGCTGCCATCTCGCAACCACGTTGGTACAGAGCGAGAGTATATTTCTCCAATTGCTCATAGTCCTCTTTCGACACGATGCCACGAGCTATAATGTCGGCTTTCGATATATCTTCGTCATGACCCTCATCAGCCTTGGTTGTAGGCGTGATAATGGGTTGAGGGAACTTCTCGTTCTCGCGCATACCCTCGGGCATAGGCTCGCCACAGATGCTGCGTTTGCCATCGCGATACTCGCGCCAAGCATGACCTGTAAGGTAGCCACGCACTACCATCTCTACCTTGAATGGCTCACAGCGCACACCCACAGTTACCATCGGGTCGGGGGTCGCCATTTTCCAGTTGGGAACAATATCGGCAGTAGCATCCAAGAACTTGGCAGCTATCTGGTTCAATACTTGCCCTTTATAGGGTATTCCTTCGGGCAGAATAACGTCGAATGCCGATATGCGGTCGCTGGCAACCATCACCAACAACTCATCGTCGATGTTATATACATCGCGCACCTTACCATGATATACACTCTTCTGTCCGGGAAAATTGAAATCTGTTTTTACCAATGCTTTACTCATAATGCGATTATATTAGTTGTTATTATTTTTTTGATCCATTTCATCGACATTTTTTTGCTGTGCAGCCTTGCGTTCTTCGCGTTCTTTCTTGGCTTGCTCGTCGTGTTGCTCATACGCCTCAACAATGCGTTGCACAAGCTTGTGTCGGACAATATCTTTCTTGTTAAACTCGATGCGACCTACCCCCTTCACACGCGACAAGATGCGCACCGCTTGCACAAGACCCGATGTCTGTTGTGCCGGCAAGTCTATCTGTGACATATCACCGGTTACTATCATCTTGGCATTCAAGCCCAAGCGAGTAAGAAACATCTTCATCTGGTGGGTAGTGGTATTCTGCGCCTCGTCGAGTATGATAACGGCATCGCTCAACGTACGTCCACGCATAAAGGCAAGAGGAGCTATCTGTATGACATTTGTCTCCATATACTCCTTGAGTTTGAGCGCCGGAATCATATCTTGCAATGCATCGTATAAGGGCTGCAAATAGGGGTCGATTTTATCTTTCATATCGCCGGGCAGGAAACCAAGTTTCTCGCCAGCCTCTACAGCCGGACGGCTCAAGATTATTCGCTTCACCTCTTTGTTTTTCAGCGCCTTCACAGCAAGGGCTATGGCTACATACGTCTTACCCGAGCCGGCAGGACCTAGCGCAAAGACGAGATCGTTCTCCTCGACCGATTGTACCAACTTCTGCTGATTGACCGAACGCGCCACGATAGGCTTGCCATTCACGCCATAGATAATGAGGTCGTCATCAATCTTGGTTGCAGCAGGCACTTCACCCTTGATAGTAGCAATAATTACCTCCTCATTCAAGGCATTATGCTCCTCGCAGTATGCCATAAGAGCACGTATTTTCTCCTCGAAATGAGCCGTCTCCACCTCGTCGCCCATCACTTTCAGCACGTTACCACGTGCCACAAGGCGCAATTTAGGGAATAAATTCTTTACACATTGGATATTGCTGTTGTTCACACCATAGAAAAGTACGGGGTCAACACCTTCGAGAATTATTACGCGTTCTATCATTTAACTTCCGATTGTCTGCTTATTTTGTTTATATTGTGTGCAAAGATACAAAATCTTGATTATATCTCCCCTTTATACGCGACTCTGTTTTTGAAAAAAAATGTACTATTTCTTCTCATTTTTCTCGCCATTGCAGATACATCTCGGTAAGGCGCGATACGGCATAGCGCTCAATATCGGTCGTGGGCAGTTGCGTAAGGTGTGAAATATTCGATGAAACCGAATCTAAATGCACCGTATAGAAAGTTGCATAGATGATGCGATGTGTCAACACATGGCGACAGCTATAAGGTTGTGCAGTAAAGGTAACTCGCCCCACGCCTTCAAAGAGTTTTTGATATGCATCGGATTGCTGCAGCTCCAAAAAATCGACCTCTCGAGTCATCTCTATCAACGGAAATTCATAGAGGTTGCGCCAGATGTCATTACCCACACGTTTTTGCAACCATGTAGAGCCGTTACATTCTATCGCAAAATAGTAGAAATATCGCGATTTCATCGAAACTTTCCCTTGTTTTACCGGAAGTTTGCCCACGCATCCGGCAGCGTATGCAGCGCACATATCTTGCACCGGACACTGCTCACAATCGCACCCCGAGGGCACACATTGCAACGCTCCAAACTCCATTATTGCCTGATTGTAAACGCGGGCATTCTCACGATGCAACATCGCACCGGCAAGTTCGGCAAAATAGCGCTTCCCATCGGGCGTATCTATAGGAATATCTACATCAAACAGTCGCGACAGCACTCGATACACATTGCCATCGACCACCGCATGCGGCAGGTTATAAGCAATAGAAGCAATGGCAGCAGCCGTATAATCGCCCACACCCTTGAGCGAGCGAATATCGTCGTAGGTCGACGGGAAGTGACCGGCAAAACGCGCCACGACATCACGAGCAGCAGCATGCATATTACGGGCTCGGCTATAATATCCCAACCCCTGCCAATACTTCATCACCTCATCTTCATCGGCAGCAGCCAACGACGACACATCGGGAAATCTTTCGATGAAACGGAGGTAATAATCGTATCCTTGCGCCACACGAGTCTGTTGCAAAATGATTTCAGACACCCATATTTTATAGGCATCGTCGGTGTGTCGCCAAGGCAAGTCGCGCGCATGGTCGGCATACCATCTTTCAAGGCGGGTTATTAGCAATTCGTTTCTCTCTTCCATCACGATACAAAGGTATTATCGCATTAAACTTAATAAATCAATCTACCGATTTACCCTCTTCATTTCTATCATTTTCCAATCGACGCAACAATTCATCCCTCTGGCTTTTATATTTATTAAGTCTTATTTTGTACATTCGTCTTATATGCTTGATAATATTACCAAAACCTTCTGAGCGTGTAATCCCTCTATAAAATGCCCGAGATGATTTTCTCAAATCGGCAATCTCCGATTCTTTTTGCCTCAAAGATTTATTTACGGCACAAAGTTCTACATTTTGCTGTTCCAATTCACGTTCCAATTCATCAACTCTTTTTAAAAGTTGCTTATTTTGAGTAATTAAGATTTTCACAATTGACTCTAATGGAACATCTTTATTTTGCTTTTCCATAACAATAATGGTTATTATTCAAGAGTGGAATATCAACTTCCCTATTTTGAAAATCACCACCCAGAAGACTTACAACGCCAAAATTAGAAATAATATTTCATTTCAAAACAACACAAACTAAATATTTTCACACTATCTTTAGTATCTTCAGGACAAAACCCATTAACGCTACGCAACACTCTTTTCACTTAGCCTCAAATTTGTTAACAAAACAACTTGCATTCACAGAAAGATTGTTAAATCACACCATATTTTTAAGAAAATTCTTGACAAGACAAAAAGAAATCGGCTATATTTGTATCAGTTTTTTCATAGTATTAGATTGTAAAGTTTTAAACAGCCAAGGTCGTCGTGAGACGACTTTAGTTGTTTTATACACACTTACGAGAGCGGTTATGAGAGAAGAAATTAATATTTTAGAGATTTTATAAAAAAACTCATCGAATAGTATGTGTTATCACGCAGGATTTCGTATTTTTGCACTTTAGAACATAATCCTTAATAACTATAATATGGAACTCACATTACCCAAAGTATTGCCCGACTATCCTACATTTGTCGAAGGCATACGTCGCGCGCCCGATCGTGGCTACAAACTCACTCCCGAGCAAACCGAAGTTGCATTGAAGAACGCCTTGCGCTATATCCCCAAGGAGTTGCATGCACAGATGGCTCCCGAATTTATGGAGGAGTTGAAAACTCGTGGTAAAATCTACGGTTATCGTTTCCGCCCCCAAGGCGACTTGAAAGCCAAATCAATAGACGAGTACAAAGGTAAATGTATCGAAGGTAAGGCTTTCCAAGTAATGATCGACAACAACTTGTGTTTCGACATCGCCCTCTACCCCTACGAGTTGGTGACTTATGGCGAAACAGGTCAAGTATGCCAAAACTGGATGCAATATCGCCTTATTATGCAATATCTTGAGGAGTTGACTCAAGACCAAACATTGGTTGTAGAGTCGGGACACCCCCTCGGTCTGTTCAAATCGAAACCCGATGCACCTCGTGTTATCATCACCAACTCGATGATGGTAGGTCTGTTTGACAACCAAAAAGATTGGGAAATCGCCGCACAAATGGGTGTTGCCAACTACGGACAGATGACTGCCGGTGGCTGGATGTATATAGGTCCTCAAGGTATCGTACACGGCACATTCAACACATTGTTGAACGCCGGTCGTATGAAATTGGGTGTACCTCAAGATGGCGACCTTCGCGGACACTTGTTCGTATCGTCGGGTCTTGGTGGTATGAGTGGAGCTCAACCCAAAGCCGCCGAGATAGCCGGTGCAGCCGCTATCATTGCCGAGGTAGACTACTCACGCATCGTTACCCGCCACACACAAGGTTGGGTACAACACATCACCGACGACATGGGCGAAGCATACCGCTTGGCTCAAGAGGCTATGCAACGCAAGGAACCCTGCTCTATTGCCTATCATGGCAACGTTGTCGACTTGCTCGAATATGCCGCCAAGAACAACATACACATCGAGTTGCTCAGCGACCAAACATCTTGCCACGCCGTATATGAAGGTGGTTACTGCCCCGTAGGCATGACTTTTGAGGAGCGCACTCGTCTGTTGAAAGAAGACCGCGAAGAGTTCTGCCGCCAAGTAAACGCCACCCTCGTACGCCACTTCAACGTCATCAAGGAGTTGGTATCACGTGGCACATACTTCTTCGACTACGGTAATGCCTTCATGAAATCTATATACGATGCCGGTGTGAAAGAGATTTCGCGCAATGGTTACGACGAAAAAGACGGCTTTATATGGCCCTCATACGTTGAGGATATCATGGGTCCCGAGTTGTTTGACTACGGTTATGGTCCCTTCCGTTGGGTATGCCTCAGCGGCAAGCACGAAGACCTCGTAAAAACCGACAAGGCAGCAATGGATTGTATCGACAAGAACCGTCGCGGACAAGACCTCGACAACTGGATATGGATACGCGATGCCGAGAAGAACAACCTCGTAGTAGGTACTCAAGCCCGCATCCTCTATCAGGATGCATTGGGTCGTATGAATATCGCATTGAAGTTCAACGAAATGGTGCGCAATGGCGAGGTAGGTCCTATCATGTTGGGTCGCGACCACCACGACGTAAGCGGTACCGACTCACCCTTCCGCGAGACATCAAATATCAAAGACGGTAGCAACGTCATGGCCGACATGGCAGTACAATGTTTCGCCGGCAACTGCGCCCGCGGTATGAGCCTTGTTGCATTGCACAACGGTGGCGGTGTAGGTATAGGCAAGTCTATCAATGGCGGATTTGGTATGGTATGCGACGGTTCGGAGCGCGTAGACGAGATATTGCGCTCGTCGATGTTGTGGGACGTAATGGGCGGTGTAGCACGTCGTTCATGGGCTCGCAACGTACACGCCATGGAGACAACCGACGAGTTCAACCGCATGATGCCCGATTATGACATCACCATGCCCTTCGTTGCCGACGACGACTTGGTGAAAAACACCGTAACCGAAGCATTGAAAAAGTAATCACAAAAATTTAACCTTATAATCACTAAAACTATGAGTTGGAGTAAAATCATGGAGTGCGTTCCCAATTTCAGCGAGGGACGCGATTTAGACAAAATTGAAAAAATAGTATCGTCATTCCGCGCCAAAGAAGGCGTAAAATTGCTCGATTACAGCAACGATACCGACCACAACCGTTGCGTAGTAACTGTTGTTGGTGAACCCGAAGCCCTCAAAGCAGCCGTTATCGAGGCTGTAGGCAAAGCCGTTGAGCTCATCGACCTCAACAAGCACGAAGGTCAACACCCCCGTATGGGCGCTGTAGACGTTATACCTTTCATTCCCATCAAGGGCTGCTCAATGGACGATGCTATCGCATTGTCGAAAGAGGTAGGTGCCAAGGTTGCCGAGTTGTACAACCTGCCCGTATTCTTGTATGAGAAATCGGCATCGGCTCCCTATCGTGAAAACCTCGCAGCTGTTCGCAAAGGCGAGTTTGAAGGCATGGCAGAGAAAATCAAACAACCCGAGTGGCATCCCGACTTCGGTCCCGCCGAGCGTCACGCTACTGCCGGTACTGTTGCCGTTGGTGCACGCATGCCGTTGGTTGCTTTCAACATCAACCTCAACACTCCCTGCTTGGACATTGCACACAGCATAGCCAAACGCATCCGTTTCATCGGCGGTGGCTTGCGCTTCTGCAAAGCTATGGGTGTAGACCTCACCGAGCGTGGCATCACTCAAGTAAGTATCAACATGACCGACTATAGCAAGACAGCTCTCTATCAAGCCTTTGAAATGGTTAAATACGAAGCTCGTCGCTACGGTGTAAGCATCGTTGGTAGCGAAATCATCGGTCTTGTTCCTATGGCAGCTCTCATCGACACTGCCGAGTACTACCTCGGCATCGAGAACTTCTCAATGGACCAAGTGCTCGAGTCACGCATCATGGAGTAATATCCACAACCATTCACCAAACAATTACAAAGAGATACAGGTGGCATATCGCACCTTGTATCTCTTTAGCCGATAATAACAATACGTTATGAGCAACCTTATTATTACCAATGCTCGCATCATCACCCCGTTGGGCAACACCGCCCTGAAGGGTAAAAAGATGAACGAACTGCACATCATTCCTTGCGGAACGGTAGAGGTTACCGATGGCATTATCACCTACGTTGGCGAGAACCGCACGTCGATACCTGCCGGCTACGAAGTGTTGAATGCCGAAGGGCAAGTGTTGCTACCGGGCTTTGTCGACTCGCACACCCACCTCGTCTTTGGCGGCTTCCGTCCCGAGGAGTTTATGTGGCGTATGCGTGGCGACAGCTACATGAGCATCATGGAGCGCGGTGGTGGTATTGTCAATAGCATGAAAGCAACTCGCGAGGCCACACACGATGAATTGTTGAAAAAATCATACAAGTTTATCGACATCATGAGCCGCATGGGTGTTACCACCGTCGAAGGCAAAAGCGGATATGGTCTTGATCGCGATGCCGAGATAAAACAACTCGAAGTAATGCGCGACATCAATGCCAACCCCGACCGCAAGGTTGACATCGCAACCACGTTCCTCGGAGCGCACGCTCTGCCCCCCGAATACAAAGGTCGCCATGAAGAGTACATCGACTTCATCATCGACGAGATGTTGCCTTTGGTAAAAGAGCGCAACCTTGCCGAGAACTGCGACATCTTCTGCGAGAAAGGTGTATTCACCGTAGAGCAATCACGACGTCTGCTCTCTGCCGCAAAAGAGATGGGCTTCGGTATCAAGATACACGCCGACGAGATAGTAACCTTTGGCGGTTCGGAACTTTCGGGCGAATTGAAAGCCCTCAGCGCCGACCACCTGCTACACGCATCGGACGAAGGCATACGCGCTATGAGCGAAAACAATGTAGTGGCAACACTGCTTCCCCTCACAGCATTCACATTGCGTGAGCCGTTTGCACGTGGTCGCGAAATGATTGATCGCGATTGTGCCGTTGCTCTTGCCACCGACCTCAACCCAGGCAGTTGCTGTTCGGGCAGTATCCCTTTGACATTTGCCTTGGCTTGCATCTACATGCACCTCACTGTCGAGGAAGCTATCACAGCCATGACCCTCAACGGTGCTGCCGCCATAGGTCGCGCCGACAAGATAGGCTCGATAGAGGTAGGAAAACAAGGCGACCTTGTATTGCTCGACACCGACACACACTACACTCTACCCTATTACACCGGCATGAACTCGGTGAAATATACAATTAAACAAGGAAAAATACTCACTTACTAAATAACACAAGCTATGAAACTCGTAGACCTTAATGTTACAGCATTTTTAGACAAGACAGCAAGTAACGAACCCGTTCCCGGCGGCGGTAGCATATCGGCTTTGAATGCAGCCATTGCAACAGCCTTGGGTACAATGGTTACCAACCTTACCATAGGTCGTAAAAAATATGCCGAAAAAGACGAAGAGATGAAAGCTGCAGCCGAGAAACTCAACGCTATGCGCACTCGTTTTGTAGAGCTCATCGACCTCGACTCGGAGGCTTATGACCAAGTTTTTGCAGCCTTCAAGCTCCCCAAAGAGACCGACGAAGAGAAAGCACACCGCGCTGCCGTTATCGAGGAAGCTACCAAGCACGCTGCCGAGATACCCATGGAGGTAGCTCGCACAGCTCTCGAGGCAATGCCCACTATTATATATATAGGTGAAAACGGCAACACCAACGCCATCACCGATAGCTGCGTTGCCATGATGTGCTGCCGCACTGCTGTTCGTGGCGCTTTGCTCAATGTTCGCATCAACCTCGGCGGTCTTAAAGACGAAGCCTATGTTGAGCGCATGAAAGCTGCTTGCGAAGAGATCGAGGCAATGGCTCTTGTTCACGAAAACGACCTTATTACTTACGCACAAGAAAATCACGGATTATGCTAAAGACTTATTATATCGGTTCGGGCGAACTCACATTCGACCTCATTGAAGAAATTCTCGACAGCAAAGCTCGCTTGGAGCTCTCTCCCGAGGCTATTGCCAAGATTGAGAAGTGCCGCAACTACCTCGACCGCAAGACCGAAACATCGGAAGTGCCCTTGTATGGTATTACCACCGGTTTCGGCTCGTTGTGCAACCGCAATATCTCGCCCAACGAATTGACTACTCTGCAAGAGAACCTCGTTAAGAGCCACGCTTGCAGCGTTGGTACCGAGCTCTGCCCCGAGATTGTTCGCCTCATGCTCTTGTTGAAGGCTCACGCCCTCTCTATGGGACACAGTGGTGTGCAAGTTGTAACCGTACAACGTGTACTCGACCTCTACAACAACGACATTCTTCCTATCGTATACGACCGCGGTTCGCTGGGCGCTTCGGGCGACCTTGCTCCGCTTGCCAACCTCTTCTTGCCCCTCATCGGCGAAGGCGACGTAAACTACAAAGGCACTCGCCGTCCCGCTGCCGAGGTATTGAAAGAAGTAGGTCTTGAGCCCGTAAAATTGCAAAGCAAAGAGGGTCTTGCCCTGCTCAACGGTACACAATTCATGAGCTCAAATGGTGTATATGCCATCATTCGTGCACGCCACATCATGAAGGGTGCCGACATGATAGGTGCTGTATCGTTGGAGGCATTCGACGGTCGCATCGAGCCTTTCTACGACAATATCCACCAAGTACGTCCGCACAAAGGTCAGATAGAGACAGGCGAAGCATTCCGCCGCTTGCTTGCAGGTAGCGAGCTCATTGCCAAGCCCAAGAAACACGTACAAGACCCCTACTCGTTCCGTTGCATCCCCCAAGTACATGGTGCTATCAAGGATGCCATTCGCTACGTTAGCGGTGTATTGCTCACCGAAATCAACTCTGTTACCGACAACCCCACAATCTTCCCCGACGAAGACTGCATCATCTCGGGCGGTAACTTCCACGGCGAGCCTCTGGCACTCGTTTACGACTACCTCGCAGTAGCACTTGCCGAGTTGGGCAACATATCGGAACGTCGTGTAGCACAACTCATTATGGGCTTCCGCGGTCTTCCCGAATTCCTCGTGGCGGAACCCGGACTCAACTCGGGCTTCATGATTCCTCAATACGCAGCAGCTGCTATGGTAAGCCAAAACAAGATGTATTGTTTCTCGGCAGCCAGCGACTCTATCGTATCGAGCAACGGACAAGAAGACCACGTTTCGATGGGTGCCAATGCCGCTACCAAACTGCACAAGATACTCGACAACTTGGAGAACATCCTCGCCATCGAGTTGATGAATGGTGCACAAGGTCTCGACTTCCGTCGCCCCGAAAAGACATCGCCCATCCTCGAAGAGTTTATGGCAGCCTACCGCGCCGAAGTACCCTTCGTGAAAGACGATATCATCATGTACAAGATGATACAAAAAACTGCCGACTTCTTGTGCCGCTACAAATTTGACTATTAAAAAATCTATCCCTACTATAACCCCGAGGCGCAAACCTCGGGGTTTTCTTTTTTATCAACAACACATTATAAATTATAAGCCCAATTTTATAAATCTTGCGTGTTTGTCGGAAAATGATTACTTTCGCCACTCAATAGTTACAGGAATACCATTGAAGCACTATACACAAACAACATACAGCAAGACATGAAACACAGGCTTATCTTATTCATAATACTGATTACCAGCATACTGACTGCCACCGCCGAGGTATCGTCGCCAATATCCTATTTCATAAAAGCCCAAGGCGAAAACTATATATCACAAAGCAACGTCAAAGCTATCTTGCAAGACAGCTACAATTTTATGTGGTTTGGCACACGCAACGGTCTCAATCGCTACGATGGTCATTCGTTTCGCGAATTTGCCGTTGACGACAAGGAGTTGCAATGCGGCAACCACAACATATCGGCGCTATATGAAGACAACAACAAGCAACTATGGGTAGGAACCGACAAAGGCATATATCTGTACGACCCCACACACGAGAGCTTCAGACACTTCACACTCCCATCAAACAACGGCACAGTAATAAACGATTGGGTATCGGCTATAGAAGGTGATAAAAACGGCAATATATGGATTATAATCCCCAACCAAGGAGCCTTCAGATACTCGGAGAGTAATGGCACTATGGATAGCTACCATTTCTCGGAAAAAATCACCGGCAACAGTGGCACGCCGCAAAGCATTTGCATCCGTGAGAATGGCGAGGTGTGGATAGGCACCGACGGTGTAGGTCTGTTCTGCTACAACAAAGAGCTGAACATCTTTGAGCAACTTATTGTCGATGCAGCCGGCAAGTCGTTATATGGCGAGAATGTATATACATTTTGCGAATACAACAATGGATTTGCAATAGGTATACACGAAGGCAAGCTGATGCGCTACGACTTCAACACCAATCTCTTCAGCGAATTTGACACACCTCAAATCCACTACAAAATCATCAGAGCAGTTAAATGCTTCGGCGGTACGTTGTACGTAGGAACTCAAAACGGACTATACATCATCAACAAGCACAACAAAGATGTGTGGCATGTAGAAGAAGATGCCATGAACCCCTATGGGCTATCCGACAACAATGTCTTTTCGCTCTATCAAGACCGACAAGGGGGTGTGTGGATAGGCACCATGTTTGGTGGTGTAGACTACCTGCCTGCAAGGGGATATAACTTCCGAAAATACTTTCCAACAAACCAGCCCAATTCGCTCAAAAGCCGCCGTATACACGAGATGTGCGAAGACCGCTATGGTCGCATATGGATTGGTTCTGACGATAACGGTGTGCATGTCTACGACCCGAAGACCAACCAATTTATCTCCAAGAGAGGTGTCGTAAGCACTACCCATTCGACCCTTGCCATGTATGCCGAGGATGATGCTGTATATTGCGGCATCTTCAAGCAAGGCATGGAGATATTCAACATCGACAACAATAGTGTAAAGTTTATATCGGGGCACGCCCTCAACCTACACGACGAGCAGAGTGTATGCGCCATTTTCAAGGACTCGCAAGGCGGATATTGGCTGGGCAATTCGTGGGGCATCTACTACGCTCCCGACGACAATCGCCAATTTAAGCGCATGAGCGAGTTTGGCTATGGCTACATATACGATATAGCCGAGGACAATCACAAACAGATATGGATTGCAACTATGGGTAGCGGCGTGTGGTGTTACAACCTGAAAGACAAAAAATTGCGCAAATTCACCAGCCATACCAACGACTCTACCACCCTCAGCTCCAACTCGGTAAGCAGCATAACCGTCGACAGCCGAGGCGATATATGGTTTGCAACCGACCGTGGCGGCGTGTGCCGTTACAACAGCCAGAAGGGCAATTTCACCACCTTTACCGAGAAAGACGGTCTACCCGACAACGTAAGCTACAAGATATTGGAAGACTCGCTACACAACTTATGGTTTGGTACAAACAAAGGTCTTGTGTGCTTCAATCCCACAACCAAAGATATACAAGTATACACCAAAGACGATGGGTTGTTGAGTAATCAATTTAACTACAAATCGGCACTGAAAGCCCAAGACGGCACATTCTATTTTGGCAGTATCGACGGTCTATTGGTATTTGACCCCTACAATATCGACATGGGCGACAGCAAGTCAAATGTATATATCACAGGTCTACAGATACATAATAAGTCTATTGCAGTAGGCGATGCCGACTCGATACTGAAAACATCAATACATACGACCGACAAGATTGAGCTCAACTACAAGCAAAACAATCTGGTATTGGAATATGTAGCGCTCGACTATGTTTCGCCCGCCAACAACCAATACCGCTACCGCATGCAAGGCATCGACAAAGAGTGGGTTATTACCAACGCAACCAAAGCCACCTACTCGCAACTGCCTCCGGGACAATATACCTTTGAAGTGCAATACGCCAACAATAAGGGACAATGGGTCAAAGATGGAGCAAGTGTATCGGTAGTCATCACACCTCCTTGGTGGAAAACTGTTTATGCATACACCGTATATCTACTACTGCTCATTGTAGTTACATACTCATTCATCAATAGACTGCAAGAGCGCAACCGCCAGAAAGCGCAACGTGAATACAACCTACTTGAAATAAGAAAAGAAAAAGAGCTATACAGCTCGAAAGTAGCATTTTTCACCTCTATTGCGCACGAAATAAAGACCCCATTGTCGCTCATCAAAGCGCCACTCGAGAGCCTATTGAATATGAACATCGAGGATATGAGCGCCAAGAAATTGTTGCAGGTAATGGAGATGAACACCAACCGATTGCTGACACTTATCAATCAGTTGCTCGACTTCCGCAAGATTGAGGGCAACCGTCTCAGTCTCAACTACACGATGCAAGATATCAAGAAACTGCTGGACGAAACCGTAACACGCTTTGAGCCCTCAATAAACCAAGCAGGCAAAAGCATTGTCGTAGAGAGCGACATAAAAGAGTTTATCATCCCCATCGACCGAGAAGAAGTTACCAAAGTATTGAGCAACTTGCTGAACAACGGATTGAAATATGCCGCTCATACCATAAAAGTAACATTGACCCACGAAGAGGAGATGATAAACATATCGGTATACACCGACGGCGAAATCATTCAGCCCGACAAACGCTCACGCATATTCGAGCCTTTCTACCAACTCGACGAAGAGAGCTCGGGCGTGGGGCTGGGACTATCTTTGGCGCGCTCGATTGTAGAGCTACACAAGGGCTACCTATCGCTCGACGTATCGCCCGATGGCAAGTACAACATATTCACCTGCGCATTACCCTGCTCACAGAGCGATGTAATCATCTGGAATACAGCCGACAACGAGGCACCTATCACCCACTACGATGCCCTGAAAGAAGAATCGGGATTGTTCGACATGTCAGGTTGTTCGGTACTTGTAGTCGACGACAACCCCGAGTTGTTATCGTTCTTGGTAGACCGCTTGAGCGACAAGTTTATCGTACACCAAGCACACGATGGAGAAGAGGCTCTCGGCGTACTATCGCGCGAAGTGATACACATTGTTGTGAGCGATGTAATGATGCCTCGGATGGATGGTTTCGAGTTGTGCCGCCGCATCAAGAGTATGCCCGAATACAACCACATACCTGTGATACTTTTGTCGGCACAAAACGACATCAAGAGCAAGCTGTTTGGTATCGAGCAGGGAGCCGATGCATATATGGAAAAGCCTTTCTCTTTTGCTTACCTTGTAGCACGTGTCAACAACCTGCTTGCCAACCGCCAGATAGAGCGAGAATCGCTGATACGTCGCCCCATCTCGGGCAAGATGAATACCCAGCACACCAAAGCCGACGAAGAGTTGATGCAACGTATAGCCGAGGAGGTACAGAAGAACATGCACAACGAAGACTTCAACGTCGAAAAACTTGCTGCCAACCTCAATATGAGCCGCACCGTTCTTCACCGCAAGATGAAGGTGCTGTTCAACCTCCCACCGGTCGAGTACATTCGTGTCGCACGCCTGCAACGAGCAGCACAACTGCTCAGCGAAGGCAAGACATCTATTGCCGAAGCCGGCGCTATGGTGGGTATCAACACACCATCATACTTCAGCCGTCTGTTCCAAAAACAATTTGGCGTAATGCCCAAAGTATTTGTCAATCAGCAGCGTGAGAGGCAAAAGTAGGCACTACCGAATATAACAGATGTTACATTTTACAAAATAAAACATTTGTATCACATATACAACAAATGTATCAAATCAAGGATACACTACGCATATTGATACAAATGTAAAATTAATAGGTCAAGTTGTTCACAAAAAGTATGGATAGAAACTTGCATTTTTGCATTGTAAAACTGATAAAGCCATACATACCATGAACGCCTATTTGATACGTAATTTCTCCATTATACTGGTATCGTCGCTTATAACGATTGCCTGCACATCGCCCAATGAACCAGCTCCATTAACCATCTTCTACGACGAGCCCGCCGAGCAATGGATTGATGCCTTACCCCTTGGTAACGGTCGCCTTGGCGCTATGGTTTATGGCGGTATCAATGACGAAACGATAGCACTCAACGAAATAACATTCTGGACAGGCAGTTATGATGAAAATCAGAACCCCAAGGGTGGCGCAAAGCAATTGCAAGAGATGCGCGACTGCTTCTTCAGAGGCGACTATGCCAAGCTACACGACCTGGGCAACACCTATCTTGTAGGAAATAATGCCAACTTCGGCACACACATTCCTGTTGGCGACATGAAACTGCACTTCACCCACTCGCCACAAGTAGAAAATTACATCCGCAGCCTCAACTTGGAATCGGCAACAGCGCTCGTTACGTACAACGTTGCCGACACAGCTTATCGCCGCGAAATATTCTGTTCAAATCCCGCCGATATAATGGTCATTAGAATTGCTGCCGACAAGCCCGGAGCTGTAGGATTTGACATCACATTCGATTTCAACAAAGAGACAAAAATAGATATTATAGAAGGTAAAAAAGTAGTTTTTAATGGTTCGACAGAAGTTGTTAAGGGTAAAAAGCGCGGAGTAAATTACACCGGTGTTTTGTGCGTAGAGCCCGTTGGCGGTCATACTACCATGAACGAGAGCACTTTATCTGTAAGAGAAGCCGACGAGGTTGTCCTATACTACAATCTCAACACCGATTACTCGCGCAAAGACTATGCAGCAGCCACATCAAGCGCTATTGATGTGGCTATGCAACAGTCTTACGAAACCCTGCGACAAACTCACGTGGAAGACCACAGCGCACTCTTCTCAAGGGTAAAAATCGACCTTGGCGACCACAAAAAGTCATTCATCCCTACCGACCAACGCCGCGAGGCTGTTGCCGGCGGAGCCACCGATAACGGGCTGACAGCCTTGTTCATGCAATATGGACGATACCTGCTCATTGCCGGTTCGCGTGAAAATTCGCCACTGCCGCTCAATCTGCAAGGTCTGTGGAATGACAACTTGGCATGCAATATGGCATGGACTTGCGATTACCACCTCGACATCAACACGCAACAGAACTATTGGAACGCCAACGTATGCAACCTTGCCGAGTGTAACGCGCCCCTATTCGATTACACAGCATCGCTTGTCGAGCCCGGTCGCAAAACCGTCAGAGAGACCTACGGCACTCGCGGCTGGACAGCCCACACAACCGCCAACGCATGGGGACACACCCCTTGTAGCGGTGCATATTGGTGGGGTGCATTTCCCACCGGCGGCACATGGCTTGCCTTGCACATGGTTGAGCACTACCGATTTACGCTCGATAGCGCTTTCATGCTACACGAAGCCTATCCGATACTGAAGGAGAATGCCCAATTCCTGCTCGACTTCCTCACCCCCGACCCTGCCACCGGATACCTGCTCACAGGTCCCTCTATATCGCCCGAGAATAGCTTCACTGTCGATGGTGGAGGATATTGCCTTACAATGATGCCCACCGTAGACCGCACGCTCGTTTACGAGCTATTCACATCACTCATCGACATCAGCCGAAAATACAACGTAGACACCGCTTTTGCCGACTCTCTGCAAGCCGCGGTCGACCTATTGCCTCCCTACCAGATAGGCAGCAAAGGGCAGTTGCAAGAGTGGTATATCGACTACGAAGAGCGACATCCCAACCACCGCCACACATCGCATCTGTTGGGTCTCTACCCTTATGCACAAATCACCACTCCCGAGTTGGAAAACGCCTGCCGTACTACCATCGAAAACCGCCTCAATGCCGAAGGCTGGGAAGACACCGAATGGAGTCGCGCCAACACAATATGCTACTATGCCCGCCTACGCGACGGCGAGAATGCCAACATCAGTATCAAAGCACTATTGTCGGGCTTGACAAAGAACAACTTACTCACCATATCGCCTGCCGGAATAGCCGGAGCTGCACAAGACATCTTCTGCCCCGATGCCAATATGGCAGGTTCGGCCGCCATAGCCGAGATGCTCGTGCAAAGCCACAAAGGCTACATCGAGCTACTTCCCGCACTACCCAAGGAGTGGAAAGATGGCTCATTTGAGGGATTGTGTGTAAGAGGCAACGCCGAGATTTCTGCCCAATGGAAAAATAGCCAACTGAGCATAGCAAAAATGGTTGCTAAAACCCACAACACCTACAACATAAAGCTACCCGACAACCGCTCATATAGCATCTATGTCAACGATAAAAAAGTCAATCACCAAACCGACGAAAACAATATAGCCAGCATTGAGCTGTATAATGGTGATTGCGTGATAATTAAGTAACCCCCAAAAAAACAACCAATCAATCAGCAAAAGGCAAAATGTTCATACAGAAAGCAAATATGTCTATATTAAATTAAAGAAGTATATGCTTTATTTGCATTTTATAGAGAGCCTTAATTAAGAGAATAATCAATATCAAAAAATACCTATCATGAAAAGCAAGATTATCTATTTACTTTCGTTCATCATGGCATTCTCTGCTACCACAGCGCGTGCCGTTGATGAAGTAGTAACTATCTCGACCAACGACATTCAGCTCGTTTATAAGGTCGACCAGAAGAACAAATTGCGTCAATGCTACTTTGGCGAAGCCATGGGAAGCAACGCCGAGAAAGTACAGATGACCAAGCACGATGCCTATCCCACATTCGGCACATCGTATGTAAACGAGCCCGCATTGCGTGCCGTACACGCCGATGGTAACACCTCTACCGAGCTTGTTTACGTTTCGCACAAGACCGAGATGAAAGAAGATGGCGTAGAGTACACCGAGATAGCATTACGCGACTCTTACTTCCCCTTCGACGTAAAATTGTGCTTCAATGCCTACGGCAAAGAGAACGTCATTGAGGCATGGACAGTTATCTCGCACAACGAGAAGAAGCCCGTTATGCTCTACAACTACGCTTCGTCGCACCTCTTCTTTGAGGAGAAAGCCTACTATCTCACACAATTCTACGGTGAGTGGGCAGACGAGATGCACATGACCGAGATGCAACTCACTCGCGGCATCAAGAGTTTAGAGTCGAAATTGGGCGTGCGTTCCAACCAACACGCTCATGGCTGTTTCTTGTTGGGTCTTGATGCTCCCGCACAAGAAGATGCCGGTCGTGTACTCGGTGGTACATTGGCATGGCCCGGTAGTTTCAATTTGACATTCGACGTCGACAACCTCGACAACTTGCACGTGATATGCGGTATCAACTCATTTGCCGGACAATATCAACTTGCCAAAGGCGAAGTGTTTGAGACGCCCAAGATGCTCTACTCATACTCAAACAACGGTACAGGCGAAGTTACTCGCAACTTCCACCGCTGGGCAAAGAAATATGGCATCTGGCGTGGCGACCGCACCCGCACCACCCTGCTCAACAACTGGGAGGCTACCTACTTCAACTTCAACGAAGAGATACTCTCAACCATCATCGGCGATGCTGCCGAGATGGGATTTGAGTTGTTCCTGCTCGACGACGGTTGGTTTGGCAGCAAATATCCTCGCAACAACGACGATGCCGGTCTTGGCGACTGGATGGTCAACACCAAGAAATTGCCCAATGGCATCGGTCATTTGGTAAAAGAAGCCACTCGCAACGGTATCAAGTTTGGTATATGGTTGGAGCCCGAGATGGTCAATCCCCGCAGTGAACTCTACGAGAAACACCCCGATTGGGTTATCACACAACCCAACCGCGAGATAGACTTGAGCCGCAATCAGCTTATCCTCGACCTTTGCAACCCCAAAGTACAAGACTACGTATTCTCGGTAGTCGACAATACACTCAAAGAGAACCCCGGCATAGCCTACGTTAAGTGGGACTGCAACCGCTTTGTCACCAACTCGGGCTCGTTCTACCTCAGCGCCGACAAGCAATCGCACTTGTGGATAGAGTATGTACGCGGTCTTTACAGTGTATTTGAGCGTGTACGCGCCAACCACCCCGACGTTTCTATCATGCTCTGCTCGGGCGGTGGTGGTCGTATCGACTATGCATCGTTGCGCTACTTCGACGAGTTCTGGATCAGCGACAACACCGATGCCTACAACCGCATCTTCATCCAATGGGGTACAACCCAATTCTTCCCCGCCATGGCATTGGCAAGCCACGTAAGTGCATCGCCCTGCCACCAAACAGGTCGCGTCACTCCGTTGAAATTCCGCTTCGACGTAGCCATGTCTGCCAAGTTGGGTATGGACGTTCAACCCATGAACATGACCGAAGAAGAGAAAGAGTTTTCTAAAAACGCTATCAAAGAGTACTACACTTTCCGCGAGATAGTACAACATGGCGACCTCTATCGCCTACTCTCGCCATACACCAATCCTCGCACAGCGATGATGTACGTAAGCGAAGACAAGCAAGATGCTGTCGTATTCACCTACTTGTTGGAGAAAGTAATCAATGGTGGCAACAATCAAGTATTGTACCTCAAGGGCTTGGATCCCAACAAGACCTATCGCCTCAACGAGTTGAACAAAGAGCCCAACAAGTGGAGTTGGTTCAACGAATTGGAAGGCAAGTCGTACACCGGCGAGTATCTTATGAAATATGGTATACGCTTCCCCATGTACAACCAATTTGAGAGTAAGATTATCCGCCTCACAGCCGAATAAACAACCACAATCAAACAATAAATGCTATGAAACAGTTATTAACAAAGACACTTTTTGTGCTATTGATGACACTTCCTACCATGGCTTTTGCACAAGTCAAGGGAGTTGTTTATGACAAGAACACCGACGAGCCTTTGGTAGGTGTTAGTGTCATGGTGAAAGGTCAATCGGTCGGTACAATGACCGACATTGACGGTAACTTCAACATCAAAGCAAATGCCAAAGACGTATTGGTATTCTCTTACGTTGGTTACAACACCGCCGAATACAATGCCACACCCAACAAGACCATGACCATCCAAATGAGCGAAAATGCCATTGAGATGCAAGAAGTTGTTGTGGTGGGTGTTGCTATGAAGAAGAGCGACCTTACCGGTGCCGTACAACACGTAACAGCCGAGTCTATCAAAAACGTTCCTACTGCCGATATCAACCAAGCTTTGCAAGGTAAAGTATCGGGTGTATACGTTCAGAGTAGCCCTCGTCCCGGTGAAACAGCTGCTATCAAGGTGCGCGGTAACAACTCTATCTCGTACGGTACAAGTCCCATCTACGTTGTCGACGGTCTTGTAATGGATAACGGTTATGATGCCTTGAACCCCAACGACATCGAGTCTATCGACGTGCTCAAAGATGCCTCGGCAACTGCCATCTACGGTGCGCGTGGTGCCAATGGTGTTATCGTCATCACTACCAAGAAAGGTAAAGACAAAGAGGGTCGTCTCACATACAACGGTTGGGTAGGTTTCCAAGACTTCACCAAGAAAATTCCTACTATCAACGGTATCGAACTCTTTGAGCTCCGCGCCGAGTCATACACCAACCAATATCGCCACGAAAACCCCAACAAAACCGAAGAGCAAGTACAAAAGTATGCCGAAAGATCTTTCTATACTACCAGTGCCAACCGAAATCTTGCTTTCTCGGCCGGTGAGTTGGCAGCTTATGAGCAATTCCTTGCCATGCAAGAGGCAAACCCCAACATTGCTCACGATGCACTCCGCTACGACTGGGTCGACTTGGTAACACAACCCGGTTTCCAACAAAACCACTCACTCGAGTTCTCTAAAGCCACCGGCAACGGCGGTAGCGTATACATTTCGGCAGGTTTCAACGACCAAAAAGGTCAAGTAATCGACACCGGTTATAAGAGAATTACCGGTAAAGTAAATGTTGAGCAACCCATCAAATCGTGGTTGAAAGTGGGTACAAACAACACCTTCTCTTACTCGGAACAACAACCCAGCAAGGCCGATATTTTCTATAGTGCCCTCAATGCTTGTTTGTTGCTCGAGCCCAGCGAAGACTACACTTTCATGCCCATTGGTAAAATAGAGAACCAAAGTACTACCAACCCCCTTCTCACTCAATACATCGACCGCGACCTCATTCAATCGCGTTTGTTGAGCTCGTCTTACGTAAACATCAACCCCTTGAAGGGTCTTGACATCCGTTCTACTTTCTCGTTGAACTATCAGAACTATGAAGACTACTCATACTACGGCACCAAGTCAGCCAACAGTATCAACCAAGGTTGCGACGGACAATCGGTACAAAAGAAAGGTCGCAACGTAGAGTGGGCATGGGATAACTCGGTATCTTACAACAACACCTTCAACGAGGTACACCGCGTAGCAGCATTGTTCTCTATGAGCTACTCTCGCTTGTCGGGCAACTACAACCAAATAAATGCTCAAGGCTATGGCAACGACCTCTTCAGCTACAAGAACATGGGCGGTGCTTCGGACAAAGAGCACGTTTACTATGCATCGGACTTCTGGGCATCGACACTCACCTCTTTCATGTTGCGTGCCAACTATACATTCGACTCTCGCTACTACATCACTTTGACAGGTCGTTTCGATGGCTCGTCTAAGTTTGGTCCCAACAACAAGTGGGGTTTCTTCCCCTCAGTTGCTGCCTCTTGGAACATCGCCAACGAGCACTTTATGGATGATGTACGCGATATTAATAACTTGCGCCTGCGCGTAGGTTATGGTGTTGCCGGTAACCAAAATATCGACCGCTATCGCTACTACACCCTCTTCAACCCCGGCATCAGCTTGGAGAGCACAATCCTCTCTAACGGTGGTGAGTTTGGTAACCCCGACCTCCGCTGGGAAGAGCAAAAACAAGTGAACGTAGGTCTTGACTTGGGCGTATGGAACGACCGCTTGAACTTCTCGGTTGACTACTTCCATATCGACAACGAAAACTTGTTGATGATGCGTACAATGGCTGCTTCGACAGGTTATGTGCGCAAGATGGACAACGTAGGTTGCTTGACCAACCAAGGTGTTGAGTTTGCTATCAACGCTACACCCATCGAAACCAAAGATTGGAACTGGTCTATCGGCTTCAACCTCTCATTGGACAAAAACCGCATCACAAGCCTCTATGACGATGTAGACCACATCTACAACTTGGGTGGCTATAGCGGCAACGAGGTACAATCTACCGGTAACCTCTTTATCGGCGAGTCTATCAACAACTACTACCTCTACGAGTTTGACCGCATCGTACAAGATACTCCCGAAGACCGCGCTTTGGCAGAGAAATACTCAAAAGCTACCGGTCGTGTTATCGAGCCGGGTGATGTATTGCCCAAAGACCAAAACGACGACGGCTTTATCGACGACAAAGACCGCGTAATATGCGGCAGCTCCGATCCTTTGTTCTATGGTGGTCTTTCTACCAACTTGAGCTGGAAGGGTCTTGCGCTTGACGTATTCTGCAACTACTCTTATGGTGGTAAGCAAATCAGCTGGTTGTACGAAGGCTTGCTCAACACAGCCGGTATGCCCGTTGGTACTGCCCACATGGACATTCTCGACCGTTGGACTCCCGAGAACCCCAGCACAACTATTCCTCGTGCAGCCTACATCGGTGGTCGTTACTCTCGCGGTGAAACATCTATCGCATTGCAAGATGCTTCGTTCTTCCGCTTGTCTAACATCACATTGTCTTATACATTCCCTGCCAAGCTCACTCGCAAGGCTTACATCGAGAACCTTCGCCTCTATGTTACAGGTAATAACCTCTTCACTGCAACCAACTTTAAGGGTTATGACCCCGAGATGGGCGACTACTATCCCGCTACTCGCATGTATGTAGTAGGTCTTAACATCACATTCTAATCATTAATATCGAATGACTATGAAATCAATAATCAAGAAATTCAGCATATGCGCAATGGCACTGTTTGTGGCAGCCACACCGGCATGTACCGATGAATTCCTCTCTGAAGAGCCGCAAACTTCAATGTCTATTGAGCAAATTCTTAGCGATAACAATAACATTCAATATTACTTGAATGGATTGTATGTAAAACTACGCCAATGCCGCAACTCGCGTGAGGGCTTGCGCCTCAACCACGGTACCGACGAGTTGCAAATCGGTGAGTGTCAGCTCCGCGACTATCCCGACAAAGGCTCTTTCGACACCTTCTCGCCCCTTTATAACAGCGAGAACTCCAACTTCTCACAATTGTGGAACCTCCGCTTCCCCATTGCTGTACAAGCTGCACAAGCTCGCAACATTTTGGAACCCCAATTGCTTGCCGACCCTACAAACGCCGACTTGAAATCGTTTGTCGGACAAGCTGCCTTCTACGAGGCTACAGCTCTCTTTGAGATGGTATGGTATTGGGGCGAATTGCCCATCACAACCATCAACGAGGATGGTTCTATCCAAATGTCGGGTCGTCGTCCCTTGAACGAGGTATACAAACACATGGTAGACCTCTATACTACCGCTGCCGATAACTTGCCTACCAAACGCCAAGGCGACGGTCGCATACCTACCTCATGGACTGCCAAGGTGATGCTTGCCAAGATATACATGGCTGCCGAGACTCCCGAATATCGCAACTACGAGAAAGCCAAAGAGATACTCAAAGATGTTGTAGACAATGGTGGTTTCTCTTTGATGCCTTCTTATGCCGACCTCTGGGATTACAATGTAAACTGCGACAGCGAGTCGTTGTGGACATACTACTACAACAACATCACCGACAAGTGCCAATTGCAATGGTACTGCGGTAGCCGTGCTGCATCGGACTGGGGTCAACGTTGCCCCCATGGTGGTTACGACGAAGCTCTCCCCACTGTTTATGCTTATAGTACAGTGGCTCAAGGCGGTATATGGGAAGAAGGCGATACTCGCTACGATGCCACCATCCGTACCAATTTCGATTGGGATGGTAAGAAAGCCGCTCTTGTATCGGGTTTTGGTGACGACCAACTCGATCCCCACATCAAGAAGTATGAAGATGAACGCATTGTAGAACTCGATGTGAATTTCTGGGACTGCGGTAAAAATACTTATTTCCTTCGTTATGCCGACGTACTCATGCTTTATGCCGAGGCTCTCAACGAGACCGGTGCTACTGCCGATGCCGTTGGCATTATCAACGACCAGATCCGTGCCCGCGCTTGGAATTGGGAGCTCCCCGCCGAGATGAAGTGGAATACCGGCATGAGCCAAGAAGACTTCCGCACCAATATTCTCGATGAGCGTATGCGCGAGTTGATGGCAGAGATGTGGCGTCGTTACGACCTCATACGTACAGGCAAATATGTAGAGTATACCAAGGAGCGTAATCAATGGGCTAAACGTGATGGCAACATGCAAGAGTATCACAAACGTTTCCCCATTCCTTACACCGAGATTACTCAAAATGAGTTTATCTCTACTACCGACCAAAATCCCGGTTTAAGATAAAACAACACAACTACACCCTATGCACCTCGTGAGCAGTATGCTCACAGTTGCATAGGTGGTAGATTTTTAAGTAGAAACTTTTTATAATCCACTTTATTAATAACTAAAAACTTTATTTTATGAAAGCAAAACAATTACTCGCTATCGCAGCTCTTTTCTCAGCTGCATCGGTAATGGCACAAGCTACTTTGCCTACTTTCGAAGTACAACAAGATGGTTCTTTCATCTATGAAATGGGTGAACGTGGTCAAGCTGCTTATGCCGACTGGAACAACGACGGTTACATGGATTGTCTTATGTTCCGCAATGGTGCCGATCCTATGTTGTGGAAAAACAACGGTGACAACACCTTTACAAACGTAATCGAAGATCAAGATGACCTTCTCTTTGCCAGCGTTAATGGTGCTGCTGCTATGTGGTACGACTACAACAACGATGGTAACCTCGACCTTATCGTTACCGGTTCTACCGGTCGTAATGCCGATGGTGGTGTAGACGCTAATACTGTTATTCTCTACACTTATCGCAACGAAGGTGCCGAGGGCAACTATTTGTTGACAGAAGAGTTTGAACTTGAAGAAGATGTGTTCTACTCTTATGGTCGTGAGAACGAAGACCACAACCAAATCATCATGTTCCCCGCCGATTTCAACAACGACGGTTGGGTAGATATTCTCTTCTGTGGTGGTTATACTATTGGTCTTGAATCTACTCGTCAAGCTACCATCTGGGTAAATGACCAAAAAGGTTCTTTCGTACCCCAAAACAACTCTGAGTTCTTCTTGACTAACGGTGGTGGTTGCTTCGTAGCCGATTTCAACAACGATGGTTTGATGGATATCTGTACTACCGGTTGGGATGCTGAGGTTAATGACGTATCTACTACAACAGTTTACCTCAATAAAGGCGATATGACTTTCGAGCCTATTCGTGGCTTTGGTCATGGTTCAAACTCAGGTATCGTATTCCCCATCGACTACGACAACAACGGTGTACTCGACCTCATCGAGACTGGTCGTAACTGCGACCTCGACGGCTGGGGTGGTCGTGCATTCCTTTATGTAAACGATGGTACTGGTAAGAATTGGGCAGCATACGACGAAACTACAACTTGGCTTGTAGGTCGTGAGTCGAAACTTGCTTTTGCCGACATCAACAACGACGGTTTGACCGACTATGCTTCATCGGGTTGGGCTGGTCCTATCGGTATCTATCTCAGCAATGGTGATATGACATTTGAAGATGCAACCGATGCACTTCCTTCACGTGCATGGTGTCGTGGTGGTGACCTCAACTTGGTTGATATCAACAACGACGGTTTGATGGAACTCCACGTTTATGGTTACCGCGATGGTGGTAACAACGAAGGTCCTGAACATGAAAATTGGCCTTTCGTTGAGTCTCCCACATGGCCCAACTATATAACATTCATCAAGGGTGTTGCTGCTAACCAAGCTCCCGGTGCTCCCACAAATGTTGCTGCCGAGCAAGACGGTGAAAACGTAGTTCTCTCTTGGACTGCTCCTACCGACGATACTACTCCTGCTGATGCTCTTCGCTACAACGTATACGCTAAGAACAATGCTACAGGTGCTGTATTCTGCTTGACTCCCGCCGACCTCGCAACAGGTTTCCTCCGCGTAAACCGCACTCAAGCTCTCTTGAACACTACTACTTATACATTCAAAGGCATGAAAGCCGACGATTATGAGTTTGGTGTACAAGCTGTTGACAACGGTGCTCGTGGTGGTTTGTTCACTAAAGCCGGTGCTGACGGTGCTGTAGAAAGCGTTAAGAATGCCAACGTAGCTGTATACGCTTTGAACGGCGTTATCAACGTTGTAAACGGTGATGCTACTGCTGCCGAGTATGCTGTATATGCTACCAATGGTGCTCTCGTAGCTGCCGGTAACGTTGCAGGTGCCAACCAAGTTGAGGTAGCCCTCGCCGGTGGTATCTACGTTGTGAAAGTAACTGGCGCTAACGGCGTTGCTGTTGCTAAAGTTGTTCTCTAATATCCTTGTGATATAACTTCACTTGGGCGGTGCATCCGCACCGCCCAAGTTTAAAACCATAAAGATAAGCCAAACTGCCCTAAGACTATGCAAAAATTTACACTCATTATATCTTCTATCCTTCTTGCAACAACCGTGATGGCGCAAGAAAACGTTACAGAAGCCGGTGCATGGCGCGTCAGTGTCAACGAAACAACCGGCAAGGCATCTATTGCCTATAACAACACAACAATATTAGCCGAGAATGAGGCTGAATGGGGACTTGTAGACAACAAAACTACATTCTCTACTCTTACCGATATTGCTGTTACAAGCAGCAACTATCAAGACGAGTTTGGTACAGGTAAGCAACTTATCGTAACAGGTAAGACAACCCAAGCTCCCATTACAACGATTACTCATACATATTATATATATAGTGATAAAGATTATATCCTCACCGATGTTACGTTGCAAAGCGACAACAATCTGGAGATAAACTATATCGCACCTATTCGCACCACAGCATCATCTACAATACTCGATGCCGGCACCAACTACTTCTTGTACGTACCCTTCGACAATGATGGTTGGACTCGCTACGAAACAAAACTCTTTGGCGACTGGCATCCTACTTGCTACGAGGTGAGTGTGTTGTTCAACAACGATACCCGTCGTGGTCTTGTAGCAGGCTCTATCGAGCACGACACATGGAAGACCGGTGTTACCGCAGCATCATCTGCCGAGAACACCCTCAACTCGCTATTGGTATTCAACGGTGTAACATCTAAAGGTGGTACTCGCGACAACGACATACACGGTGCTGTGAAAGGCACAAAGGTAGAGTCGTCGAAGATGATGATTGGCTACTTTGCCGACTGGCGTCGTGGTATGGAAACATACGGCGACCTGTGCGCTACGGTACATCCCAAGCTCCCCTTCAGCGGTGCTAAACCTTTCGGTTGGAACAGTTGGGGTGTTATACAGACCAACATCCGCCCCGCCAAGGCTATGGAGACATCGGACTTCTTTGCCACCGAGTTGCAATCGCAAGGCTGGCAAGCACAAGACAGCGTAGTATATATAGGTCTTGACTCATATTGGAACGAAAACTTTGCCATACGCGACCACGGTAAGTTTGTAAAACAATGTAAAGCCAACAACCAAAAGGCAGGTATCTACTGGACGCCCTTTGTCGACTGGGGCAAGAACGAATCGGGTCAAATGCCCGCCGGTAGCGCCGGCTCGTACACATGGGGCGATGCATGGTTGCGCGACAGCAATGGCAATCCTCAAGAGATAGCCGGTGGTATTGCCCTCGACCCCAGCCACCCTGCCACTTTGGGTCGTATCGAAAACCAAATCAAGCAATTTGTTAAGTGGGGCTACGAGTTTGTAAAACTCGACTTCCTTGTGCATGGCGCACTCGAAGGAAAGCACTACGATGAGACCATACATACCGGTATTCAAGGATATAACAAGGCGATGCAATATTTAGCCGAGCTGACCGAGGGTACTATGTTTATCAACCTCTCTATCGCACCCCTCTTCCCGGCTCATCACGCCCATGGTCGTCGTATCGCTTGCGATGCCTTCTCGTCGATAGCTAATGCCGAGTACACACTCAACTCTACTGCCTACGGCTGGTGGCTCGACCATTGTTACAGCTACAACGATGCCGACCACGTAGTGCTGAAAGGTGAAAGCATCGGTACCAACCGCGTACGTCTCACATCGTCATACATCACAGGTATTGTAATTCTTGGTGATGACTTCTCTGCCGAAGGCGATCAAGGTGCCAAAGACAACATCAAAGAGTTGGCATCTAAAAAAGAGATTGTGCAAATGGCACACCAGACCAAGGCATTCTACCCCGTAAGTGCCAACCAAGGACACCCCGCCCCCAACCAATTTATGTACGTGGTAGCCGATACAACCTATCTTGCCGTACTCAACTACGAGGCAGGAAAACGACATGAGTTTACCTTCGACTTCGACCGTCTGGGTCTTACAACCGGCACCGAGTATGTAGTGCGCGAATTGTGGACCGACCAAGAGGATATTGTTACCGAGAGCTACGACGAGATTGTACGCCGCGGCGATGCAGCAATCTACAAGATATATCCCAAGCCCGAGGACAACAGCGTAACTGCAGTGAGACCCAACAAAACACGCTGCTACTACGATGCCTATACTCAAGAGGTATGCGCCAAGGGCAACACCACAGTATTGGAGAGCTATATATACAACATGAGTGGTACTTGTGTTATGACAGTAAAAGCGGCTCACGACGCTGTAAGCGTAGCTAAACTGCCCGCCGGAGTATATCTGTACCGCGGTATAGATGCCAACGGCAACAGCCTCACTTGCAAGTTCAAGAAATAACAGAGCCTATATAGAAATAATTTTATCACACTCAAAATAAGACTCTTTATGTTAATACCAACAAAAATGAAACGACTACTATTAGCCATATCGTGTGCACTGCTTGCCTCGACTGCAATGGTAGCACAAGAGTATAGCGTAGAAGCCGGGAAATGGAGCATCAGCGTAGACCAGACTACCGGTAAAGCAACCATCGCTTGCGATGGCGTAAAGCTCGTAACAGACAATGAAGCCGAATGGGGTCTGCAAAATGACAGAACCACTTTCTCGTCGTTGTCCGATATCAAGGTATCGCATAAAGAGATTCAAGACGAGCTGGGTACGGGTATCCAACTCGAGGTAAGCGGTACGACAAGCGGGAAAACACCCACAGTGGTGGTTACACACTTTTATTGCCTCTACAGCGACCGCGACTATATCACCACCAATGTTGTACTACAAGGCAGCGATGAGTTGGCTATCAACTACATAGCACCCATACGCACATCGACCAAAGCCGAGATTCTCGATAAAGATAATATCAACTATCAACTATACGTACCATTCGACAACGACGAATGGGTGCGCTACTCGACATCTAAATTTGGCAACACGCACTCAAGAACCTATGAGTTGGGAGCATTGTTCAACAACACCTCACGTCGAGCACTTGTAACAGGCTCTATCGAGCACGACACATGGAAGACAGGTGTCGATGTTACCACCCAATCGCCCAACGTTGTTACTTCGCTGTGCGTATTTAATGGTGCAGCTGACAATGGCACTCGCGACAAAGGCGAGCCCCACGGTGCTGTAAAAGCTCGTCGTGTGCACTCGTCAAAAATCATGTTGGGCTACTTTGCCGACTGGCGTCGTGGCTTGGAAACATATGCCGACCTCTGTGCAACCATACATCCTCGCCTGCCGTTCAAAGGCACAAAACCGTTTGGTTGGAACAGCTGGGGTGTGATACAGACCAAGATAAACCGTACACAAGCCGTCGAGGTATCTCAATACTATGCCGACAGCCTGCAATCGAAAGGCTGGCACAGCGAGGATGGTGTGGTATATATAGGTCTTGACTCGTATTGGGACAACTTTGCTTACCGCGATCACAGCGCATTTGTGCGCAAGTGTAAAGAAAACGGACAGAAAGCCGGTATCTATTGGACACCCTTTGTCGACTGGAGCAACGACCCCAACCGCACACTGCCCGACGGCACAAAACACTCGGAAGCATGGCTACGCGATAGCAACGGCAATCCTTGGGTGCGCACCGGTGCAACTGCATTCGACCCCACCCACCCGGGTACATTATCGCGCATCAAGAACCAGTTTGAGCAATTTATCAAGTGGGGATATGAGTTTGTAAAACTCGACTTCATGATACACGGTATATTGGAGGGTCAACACTACGATACAAACGTACATACCGGTGTGCAAGCCTACAACCAAGGTATGCAATACATCATCGACCTCATTGGCGACACAATGTTTATCAACCTCTCTATCGCGCCGCTCTTCCCTGCTCACTATGCCCACAGCCGTCGTATTGCTTGCGATGCCTACGCATCGTTGGACAACAGCGAATATACGCTCAACTCTACTGCATACGGCTGGTGGCTCGACCACTGCTACACCTACAACGATGCCGACAACGTGGTAATGAAAGATCAAAGCCTGAGTGTCAACCGCGTGCGTTTCACCTCATCGTACATTACAGGTATTGTGATATTGGGTGATGAACTCACCAGCGACGGCGATGCCGGTGCCAAAGAGCGTGTGGCACAACTTGGTGCCAACAACGAAATGGTGCAAATGGCGCATCAAACCAAAGCATTCTATCCCGTCGATGCAGCCGATGCGTATGCAGCCCCCAACCTATTTATGTATACCGTTGCCGACACAACCTACTTGGCAGCCCTCAACTACACAACCCAACGCTACCGTTTCAATGTAGACTTCGACCGCTTGGGCTTGACAACCGGCGAGGAGTATGTCGTGCGTGAATTGTGGACCGGCGACGAGATTATCGCATCGGAAACCTACGAGGCTATTGTACCTCGTGCCGATGCCGCAGTGTACAAGATATATCCCAAGCCTGCCAACCACAGTGTCAACGCATTGCGATACGACGACACCCGTTGTTACTACGATGCGTTGGTCGAGGAGGTGCGCACCAAAGGCACTTGCGATGTCATTGAGAGCTACGTTTACAACACCAACGGCGTATGCGTTGCTACGGTAAAAGGCGCACACGACTCGGTAAGTGTACGTGAGCTACCCTCGGGCGTATATCTCTACCGCGCCGTAGATGCCAAAGGCAATAACGTAAAATGTAAATTTGTAAAATAACTATTATATATCAATAAATTAATTTTTAAAAACACAAAATCATGAAAAAGACAACAATCTTAGCACTATTTGTTTGCTTAATAGCAAACTTTGCTAAAGCAGATGCCACAACACCCACTTGGGAGTATCCCCAAGCACAATTGTGGTGGGAATGGACCTCTAAAGGTTCAAGCCAATTTGGTGATATCAACAACGATGGCAACCTCGACTTGTTATTGGTTCACGGTAACAAAACCGAACTTTTCGAATACAACGACAAGTGGTATGGTAACAGAATTTTCAGCGGTCTTGACAACCTTTATCAAGGTTTTGGTCAATGGATTGACTACAACAACGACGGCTACCTCGACTTTATCATCGTTGCTGCT
>JAFUOV010000021.1 GCA_017481745.1 Bacteroidaceae bacterium | reverse complement strand
GCACCGCCATGGTTGTACCCATGTGGTTGCCATAACGCTCACTGAGCGTCAAATGCTGCTCGGCAAAGGCAGAGAGTAGCATTGTAGCTACAACACCGACCAAGCAGAGAGAAAGTAGTTTTTTCTTCATAAGATAGTTATTTAGGTTTTAAGATTTTAAGTTTTTTTATTCATCACAAATTAATAATATTATCGTGCAAATATATGCAAGAAAATTCTAACAGCAAAGCATGAAATAACAAAAAATGTGTTATTAGTTTTATTTATTATGTCCTACTCCCGACGATACCCCTGCATGCGATTGAACAGCGACAGGAACAAAGACTTACAATCGCACTATTGTAGCTAAAACTTTGTAACTTTTTTGCGGTAAAAGCGGCGTTTACAACAAATATTTATTACTTTTGCGTGATTTAATATGAAACACATTTAATCAAACCAAATAAGCAACTGATTTAAAACAATATAACCCTTAAATGTAATATTATGACTTTGACAAAGCCTTATGTAGTAGGTATCGACATAGGTGGTACCAACACAGCTTTCGGAATTGTAGATACTCGTGGTAATGTAGTAGCCGGTGGCTCTATAAAGACTCCCAAACATGTAGAGTTTAATGACTATGTAGAGCAGTTGCACACTGCTGTTTCGCGCCTTATCGAGCAAGAAGGTTACGAGGGTCAGATAGCCGGTATCGGTGTAGGTGCTCCTAATGCCAACTACTATACCGGTAACATCGAAAGTCCTGCCAACTTGTATTGGACCGAGAATAACAAACGCCTCGAAATCATACCTTTCGCAGCTACACTCAAAGAGAAGTTTGGTATTCCCGTTGCTATTACCAACGATGCCAATGCAGCTGCTATCGGCGAGATGACTTATGGTGCAGCCCGCGGCATGAAAGACTTTATCATGATAACCCTTGGTACAGGTGTAGGTAGTGGTATCGTGGTAAACGGTCAGTTGCTCTATGGTCATGACGGATTTGCCGGCGAGTTGGGACACGTAACAATGCGTCGTAACAATGGTCGCATGTGCGGTTGTGGTCGTACAGGCTGTCTTGAGGCATACGCATCGGCTACCGGTGTAGCTCGCACTGCTCGCGAATACTTGGAGACTCGCAAAGATGATTCGTTGCTCCGCAACCTTCCTATCGACGACATCACATCGAAAGATGTTTTCGATGCAGCTGTTGCCGGCGACGAGTTGGCTCGTGAGGTATTTGACTTCACCGGTAATATGTTGGGCGAAGCTTTTGCCGACTTCATTGCATTCTCAAGCCCCAAAGCCATCATCCTGTTTGGTGGTCTTACCAAAGCCGGCGAGTTGATAATGCGTCCTATCCGCGAAAGCCTCGATCGTAACATCATTAACAACTTCCGTGGTAAAACTGAGATTATCTTCTCACAACTCAAAGAGGGTGATGCTGCCGTACTCGGTGCCAGCGCACTCGGTTGGGAGGCTAAATAAGAGATTTCCCCCAAATAATATACAAATAAGGAGTTGCATTAATGCAACTCCTTATTTTTTAGTGTCATACCCGAAACTATTTCGGCGCTCTATAACCAACTATATAGGCGATATATCAGATAGATATGTGCAGCCAGAAAGAGCGGAACAAGCAGCACAAACTTGACATGGCGCGTTTTGTGTCGAAAGGTATACATGGCAATCCATGCACCCAAGGCACCACCCGCAAGTGCAATGCCCAACAGCGTGGCTTCCGATATGCGATGTTGTTGTTTACGCGCTCGATACTTGTCGATGCCATACATGGCAAATGCCACGATATTGATGCACGACAATATGACTAAAACAATATAGGTAATGGTCATATTATATACGTATCTCTACCTCTCCCCAACGACCATTATGCAACTCCCACACCTTGTCGATGCCGGCATCGCGCAGTAGTTGTAACGTACCCAAGCGCCCCGACAGCACCTTGTCGGTATCGTGGCAATCGGTATTAACGACCAGCTTCAAGCCCAGACGGCGCACCAAAGGCAGCCACTCTACTCCTGGGAATATACGATTGTGCTGCTCGAGTGCTTTTGTATTGACCTCGACCAAAAAATCGCCACCTGCCAATGAGCGTATATGATTGTACGCCAACTCTTCATACCATGTTTCTTGCAAGATAGATGGGTCGAATTGTGAGGCATTGAGGGCTATCTTATCGGGGTGTCCATGTATATCGAAATTGCCACAAGCTATGAGGCGACGGCTTTGCGCATAGAACAACTCCACCACCCTGCGTATGTCGTTGTCGAACAGATTTGCAATATTCTCGCGGAAACGCTCATGATTGCCATCGGTACACATCCACTCGCCACGCTCGTTGGCAACAAAATGCACCGCACCGATGGTATAGTCGGTAGGCAGTGTGGCGTAGTATGGCATGCGCGGATTTCGCACCTCGTCGAGATAGTCTATTTCAAACCCCACATAGAGCTCGATTTGCCGACGATACAACTCTTTCAGTCGGAAGAACTCAGCAAAATAAGGCTCGTATGTGTCGGGCTGCAACGACTTGCCCGGTGTAGGGAATGTTGTGTGCGAAGTAACTCCATACGCCACCAAGCCATGGGCAATGGCAGCCTCGACAAACTCCTGCATGGGAGCATGTCCGTCACAAAAGTCGCAATGCGAGTGATAATTGGTATGACTATAATTCATATCCTATTATAGCGGTTGTGATGTTTTCAAACGGTGTTTATAACGAATGAATAGTGCCGAGAAGAGCGCTGCAACGCCCAATCCGATACCCACCGAAAGGTTGTAATTCAGCGACAATCCCTCGGGGGCATACATAATGTACGACACTGATACAACGGTCATAAAGAGCGCAGGAAGGAGTGTTATCCAATAGCACTTCTTCTCACGAGCCAACCATACAGTGAGCGCCCATAGGGTGAATACCGAGAGTGTCTGATTGCTCCATGCAAAGTAACGCCATAAGATATTGAAGTCGATCATCATAATGGCAAATGAAAGAGCAAATATGGGTATGGTGATAATGAGTCGATTGCGCATAGGGGCTTGGTCGAACTTCAAGAAGTCGGCAGCAATGAGTCGTGCCGAGCGCAAGGCTGTGTCGCCCGAAGTGATAGGAGCAAATATCACACCCAACAACGCCAAAAATCCACCTGCAGCGCCCAACCACTCTACCGAGATGTTATTGACAAGTACAGCAGGCTTGCTACCATTGGAAGCCAAATAATCGGCAAGTCCCTCAAACGAGCCGGTAAATGCGATAGCTGCAGCCGCCCAAATGAGCGCTACAACACCCTCTACCACCATTGCACCATAGAATACAGGACGACCCAAACGCTCGTTCTTCAAGCAACGCGCCATAAGGGGCGATTGTGTAGCATGGAAACCCGATATTGCACCGCATGCTATCGAAATGAACATCATGGGGAATATGGGCATGACATCGGCTTGCGGATGGCGGTTGTGCAATCCGTCGGTAATCTCGGGCATCGAGCCGGCGTTAAAGAAGAGTGCCACCAATATACCCACTGCCATAAACAACAAGGCAAAACCGAATATGGGATAGAACTTGCCTATAATCTTATCGACAGGCAGGAGTGTTGCCAAGATATAATAGACAAATACTATTATTACCCACCACCATTGCAAGGGCATAATATTGGTAAAAGCTTGCAACCACGCAGGTGTTTCACCACCCTCGCCTACTGCATATTGCAATGTAAAACCACTGAGCAACTCGGCAGGATTGATAACGAAAACAGCTCCGACAAGTATGAGCAGCAAGAGTGAGAAGGCACGCATCACTTGCTTCACGCTATTGCCCAGCTCGTCGCCAATAATCTCGGGCAGACTCACACCTCCACGACGTAGAGAGAGCATACCCGATAAATAGTCATGCACTGCACCTGCAAAGATTGTACCAAACACAATCCAAAGGTATGCAGCCGGACCATACAAAATACCCATTATTGCGCCAAAGATGGGTCCTAAACCTGCAATATTAAGAAACTGTATGAGGAATATTCGCCACGTGGGCATGGGGATGTAATCGACACCATCGGCTTTTGTTACTGCCGGCGTAGGACGTGAAGCATCTGCTCCAAAAATACGCTCTACGACTTTTCCATATACAAAGTAGCCTGCTATGAGGACTACCAATGCTATCAAAAAAGATATCATACTTCTGGTTTTTATGTAAGGTATATTGTCAACGGCAACAAAATTACTATTTATTGCAGAAATATCAATTAGAGCACTGCTGTTTTTAGAAAAAATAATTACGGAAACTGCCTTTTTCGGCATTTTACAAAATACTTGTCAAGACCCCAAAATCGGCGATACAGGCACTTATATCGCAAAAAACTTGACAAACGTGCAAAAATGCGACCGTATATATATAGGCATTGCTCACCACTCAATGTCTTGACAAAGCATTATGACAAAAGAAAGATTTGAACTACTGCTCGTAAAACAACTACCTAAATTGCTCTCGCATGCTCAAAGTTACATGCGCAAGACCGACTACGTCGAAGATTTGGTGCAAGACACCGTTTTGTTGATGCTTGAAAAGTTCAACACCTACCGAGACGACAATTTCGGGGCATGGGCTTATACCCTGCTACTCAACACCAAGCGTAACTACTCGCGCCGAATGAAGATTGTAGAGTACTGCGATATGTTAGAGATTTATGAAAAGGGATATTACGACAATATCGAAGAAAATATTGATATCAGAAATTCGATAAATATGGTTACTTCGACCATGCGCCACACCGCCGAGCTATTTCTACAAGGCTATCTATATGAGGAGATTGCCGAGCAACAGGCGATAGGAATGGGTACTGTAAAAAGCCGCATCAACCGCGCACGCAAGCAACTGCAAGCAGTATTGCAAGAGTACAAGTAAAGCAACGAGGCGCACAACAGCTCCGGTGTGCGCCTCTAAAAAAGTTTTCGGTTGTATCTCATTCGCCTTGTGGCAGGAATGGCAAAATTTCGCGCTCGAAAATATCGCGTCGTACAATGCGATAGTGCGGGTTGTACGCCTCGCCATAGGGTTCGCTATGATGCACGACATATTGCCCTTGGGAAAGCATCTCGGCAATAGCTGTCGAATCGGCTGCAAATTGCTCAACAAACCGCGATAGCTGCGGCTCGTCGGGCAACATATCCACTGCCAACGAATGTGCCATGGCAGCGATACGCTCCCACTCGACTATCCACTGCGACGACACCTCGGGTGTATGCTCGGGTGCGCTGCGATAGAAGGCTTCGGCAAAATCGTCGAGCGACACAAGGCTATCGGCGACAACGGCAAGATTGACACGTACATATTGCGCTCGCCAGCCGCATGGCTCATAATAACGACGGTCGGTAAGCTCGGAATGTGTCATCTCATACTCGATATAGTTGCGAGCAGCATCCTTCGATGCTATGATGTGTGCCGGTCCAAAATAGTCTTGGAAACAGCTTTTGTATACATCCTGCAATGTCGACAGCGGATAGTCGCCCAGCATCTTCGACAAAGCGGTTTTTGTTGTCAGTCAGTCGATATTATGCAATTCGTATTTCTTTGAGCCAAGCCCTATCTTCTCGGCATAGTCGACAATATGTGTGCCATGACGGCTCTTGATGCGCTCGAGCAAAGGTTGGTTGTCGTTACCCTCGGTGGGTTCTACTGCAAACACAAGATCGAGGCATGCCTGATCGAGAGCAACGGGATCGGTCGATGCCAAGATACCAATATCTTTGAGCAATGGAGCATCGGGGTGCGCATCGCAATCGCAATCTACCGAAAGATTGTTCATCACGTTGATATATAGTATTTTCTTTCCACCATCGAAATACTCGTGTACCGATTGAGCAGCTGCTGCCATCGACTCGAGGAAACCTATCTGGTCGCCCACGTGGTTCCAAAACTCATTCAAATCTTCGGTATATCCTGCACTATGGATATATGCCTTACCGGCACTCGAGGCAACGCCGATAGATTGATTTTTCAGTACGCCACCAAAACCACCCATGGCATGACCTTTGAAGTGTGCCAAGTTTATCATAAAATCGTAGTTCTTGAGGTGTGTACCCACACGGTTATACTTGATGTGTGTGGTATCTTGTACGGGTATAACAAAGTCGCCCTCGGCATCCATAATATCGACATGTGCAATATCAAAGAAGCCATGCTCACGTGCTGCTTCCAAATGCGCCTCGGTAGTATTGCGACGACCTTTGTAGGCGGTATTACACTCTACAATAGTACCATTTACTTGCTGTACCAAATCCTTTATCAAAGCGGGTTGCAAGAAGTTTTTGCCACCCGGCTCACCGGTACTTATCTTCACAGCAACACGCCCGGTAGCCTCAACGCCCAACGCTTCATATACACGCACAAGACCTTCGGGCGATATATCGGTAGTCATATAGACTTGTGGAAGCGACGGCTCGGCTTCCTGCACCGAAGCACTCTTATTGACACACGAAGCGAACAAGGGCAATGCTACTATCAGCCCCAATACATACTTAATTCTTCTCATCTCTCACTATTTAGTTTACTTGATTAATAACATTTCCTGCCAAGAATGCTTCGATATTCTTGAGCATTATATCCATCAATCGCACACGCGCCTCGTAGGTAGCCCATGCGATGTGGGGAGTAAAGAAGGCATTGCGAGCTGTCAACAACGGATTGTCGCACGAAGCGGGTTCTACAGCCAACACATCAAAGCCGGCAGCGCGCAGATGCCCCGCGTTGAGCGCATTGGCTACCGCCACTTCATCAATGAGCGGACCACGACCTGTGTTGATAAGAATAGCACCTTGTTTCATACGTGCCAACGCATCGGCATCTATCAGGTGCATTGTATCGGGAGTCAACGGACAGTGCAACGTAACGACATCACTCTCTGCCAAGAGTTGTTCAAGGGCAACAGGGGTAACGTAAGAAGGTAGTTGCGATGCACTCTTCGAGGTCTTTGCCACCACGCGCATACCCATTGCATCAGCAACCTTTGCAACTGACATTCCTATGTTGCCAAGTCCTACAATACCGATTGTCTTGCCAGCCAACTCGGTCTGTGGCGAGAGCATATAGCTGAAATCGGCACAACGACACCACTCGCCACGACGAACACTATCGGTGTGTTGTTGCACTGCGTTCACAATATTGAGCAGATGCGCAAATACCATTTGAGCCACCGAAGCCGTACTATATGCCGGGATGTTTGTAACCACAATACCACGAGCCGCAGCAGCTGCTGTGTCAACAATATTATAGCCGGTTGCCAGTACTCCTATATAGCGCAAGCGAGGCAGTTGCTCCATCTCGGCATCGCGCAAGGGCACTTTATTGGTAAGCACAATGTCGGCATCTTTACAGCGCTCTACAACGTCGGTTGCAGCAGTGCGGTCATATATAACACAATTTCCGAGCTTCTTAAGAGCATCCCAAGAGAGGTCGCCGGGATTGAGCGTATAGCCATCGAGGACTACAATATTTTTCATTTCCATAATTGATATAGAGATTAAAGTTACAATAGAATTTTCACCTCACAAATTTAATAAAAAAACAGACAACAATGCAAATGTTGTCTGTTCATTATGTCAGTGTATCAGTAATTCCTAAAAATTGGCACTTTAGGAAAGTGCCTTATCAATTAACCTTGAGAGCGTTGGGCACTTTCTGATTGGTGAGGGCTATATCCCACACATCTTTTATAGTCTTGACGTAGTGGAATTTAAGACCTTTCAGATATACAGCACTTATCTCTTCGATATCTTTGCGGTTGTCTTCCGAGAGGATTATCTCTTTCATACCCGAGCGCTTGGCAGCAAGTATCTTCTCCTTGATACCACCTACCGGCAATACCTTTCCACGCAAAGTTATCTCGCCGGTCATGGCAACACGTGCACGCACCTTGCGTTGTGTGAATACCGATGCCAACGATGTTGCCATGGTAATACCTGCCGACGGACCATCCTTGGGTATTGCTCCCTCGGGAACGTGAATGTGTACGTTCCATTTGTCAAATACGTCGTCGTTCAGCTCTAATACATCGGCATGAGCCTTGATGTATTGCAATGCAATGACAGCCGACTCTTTCATGACATCGCCCAAGTTGCCGGTGAGGGTAAGTTTCTCGCCCTTGCCCTTGCTGAGGCTCGACTCTACAAAGAGTATCTCGCCACCCACAGCAGTCCATGCCAATCCAGTTACCACGCCGGCATAGTCGTTGCCTTCGTAAACATCGGCAATGTTGGTGGGCACGCCCAGATAGTCGCGCAGTTCCTCGGGCTCGATGCTGGGTTTGTACTCGGCATCTTCGGCTTTCTTCAGCGCCACTTTACGCATAACCTTGGCAATCATCTTGTCCAACAAGCGCACACCCGATTCGCGTGTATACTGGTCTATAATAGCTGCAACGGTTTTCTTGGGCAGTTCAATATCCGATTTTTTCAACCCGTGTTGCTGCATCTGCTTGGGTATAAGGTGCTGACGTGCTATCTCTATTTTCTCTTCGAGGATATAGCCGCTGATGTCTATCAACTCCATACGATCGAGCAAAGGACGAGATATTGTACTCAAGTCATTGGCTGTAGCGATGAAGAATACGTTTGACAAATCGTAGTCTATATCGACATAGTTGTCATGGAATGTCGAATTTTGCTCAGGGTCAAGTACCTCGAGCAAAGCCGATGCAGGGTCGCCCTTGAAGTCGTTACCTATCTTGTCAATTTCATCGAGGACAAAGACAGGATTGCTTGTCTTGGCTTTGGTAATACCTTGCATGATGCGACCGGGCATAGCACCGATGTATGTACGACGGTGTCCTCTTATCTCAGCCTCATCGTGCAAGCCACCCAACGACACGCGTATGTATTGGCGGTTCAAAGCACGAGCTATGCTCTTACCCAGAGAGGTCTTACCTACTCCCGGAGGACCATAAAGGCACAAAATAGGCGCATGAGCCAAGTCGGTGAGTTTCACTACCGCAAGATGCTCAAGGATGCGTTCCTTTACTTTTTCCAATCCATAGTGGTCTTCATCAAGAACTGTTCGAGCCTCCTTCAAGTCGAAATAATCGGCACTCTTGTGGTCCCAAGGCAGGTTGAGCAGATTATCCAAATAGCTGTATTGCACCGAATAATCGGGTGTTTGCGGATGCAAACGTTCCAATTTGCGCACCTCTTTTTCAAAGACTTTTGCGACAGCCTCGCTCCACTCTTTTTGGGCACCACGATCGCGCAACTCTTGTATCTCTTGCTCTATGCCATCACCGCCCAACTCCTCTTGGATAGTACGTATCTGCTGTTGCAAGAAATGCTCACGTTGTTGCTGGTTGATACCTTCGCGAGTTTTTGATTGTATATCGGCTTTAATATCAATCAACTGAGCTTCACGACTCAACACCTCAAAGAGGCGATAGGCACGTTTCTTGATGCTGCCCAAGTCGAGCAAAGTTTGTTTCTCGGAAGCCTCGACAGGAGCATTACAGCATATAAAGTTGGTCAGGTAAGTACCATTATCAATATTATTTACAGCAAAAGCCATCTCCTTGCCCGAGTCGCCAACGGCACGCAGCATCTTTATCATGATTTCCTTGATAGAAATCATCAATGCCTCATACTCCTTGTCGTTGACACGAGGAGATGTATCTTTGAGCAACTCTACCGAAGCGCGCATATAAGGCTCGTCGGCAGTCTGTTTGCCCAACGCCATACGACGTTTACCTTGCAATATAACGGTAGTTGTATCGTCGGGCATCTCAAGTACCTTGATAACCTCAGCCACAACACCTATCGAATAGAGGTCGTCGACCGTAGGGTCTTCCACCTCGGCATCTACTTGGCACACCACGCCAATGGGCATACGCTTGCGTTGTGCATCCTTGACAAGTCGCAGGGTCTTCTTGCGACCTATCAGTACCGGCATGGCAACGCCCGGAAACAGCACCATATTGCGCAGCGTGAGTATGGGCAAATCTTCGGTGTTTACATCTTCAACTTTCTCATCGAAAGGGGCATTTATCTCGGCAAATATCGGCATAATAGGAGATGATTTTTCTTCGTTATCACAAAACATATAATATCGTATTCTTTAAACGTTATAAGTTACAAACTTGCCAATATGGCAGAAAACTGACATATCTGACAATGACACGCAAGTTTTTTCTTGCACTATTACATTATACAAGTAGCGTGCCAAAGTATTTTCATACTCTTTAAATATGACACATAATCTATTTTTTATTTACTTTGCAACACGAAAAGTTGCCAATAAGACAATATGACCGATAGAGATTTTTGTTTCAAACAATTTAAAATAAGCCAGAGCGATTGTGCCATGAAAGTGGGCACCGACGGTGTATTGCTGGGTGCATGGGCAAGCCTCCCGACACAAGGCAACATACTTGACATAGGTGCCGGAACAGGTATTCTGTCGCTTATGGCAGCTCAACGGTCGCAACAAGCTACGATAACAGGCATAGAGATAGACAACGCAGCAGCCCGTCAAGCCCGGAGCAACGCCGGTGAAAGCCCTTGGTGCGATAGAATAAATATCGTCAACAGCGATTTTGCACAATGGGCAACTGCTACACAGCAGCAATTTGACAGCATACTATCCAACCCGCCCTACTTCGAGCAGTCGCTACTATCGCCCGATGCAGCGCGCACTACAGCCCGCCACACAACGTCTTTGCAATACGAAACCATCTTTGAGCTATCACGCCGCCTGATACTGCCTCAAGGCACATTATCGCTCATCATTCCTACCGCATTATATACACACGTCAACAGCATAGCCATGCTGCATGGCTGGGGTGCAACACGCCACACACAAGTACACACCACCCCACGCAAAGCAGCCAAACGCTCCTTGTGCGAGTGGCAACGCAATCACTATGCTCCATGTCAAGAGAACACCCTATATATTCACGATGCAGCAGGCAATTACACTGCGGAGTATATAGAGCTAACCCGACAATTTTATCTGCAATTCTGACAAGTCAAGTCCAAACCTTATGACAAGTTTCGTGTTATCATATTAAATCAAAAAAATATGATAATATGGAAAATATAAACAAATTTTTCTGGGGTAAGACCAAGTATTGGTGGACTGTACTCCTACCCGGCATTCTGCTCATACCTTGCGGATGTTGGTTTCTTTTCTCACCAACAATAGGTTATTTTGCCATTACCACCATCCTGCTGTGGATGCTGATACTTGTGGGTGTTGTGCAACTTATCATCGCCTTCAACACACCTCGCCACACAGCAGGATGGGGTTGGTGGATAGCCGGCGGTATTATCGACATCTTCTTGGGCTTTATGATGCTGGGCAATATAGGATTTAGTGCCATGATACTACCCTACTTCTTTGCCTTTGTGTTTCTATATAAAGGTGTTGCAAGCCTCATATCGTCGTTCAGTTCGATGGCACACCACCACTCTTGGTGGCTCTATCTCATTAACGGTTTATTACAAATAATCATGGCAGCGCTATTCTTTATATCGCCCTTCTCTGCCATGGTTGCCATAGATTTTCTCATCGGCATATCATTTATTTATTGGGGCATCAGCCTTATATTCTTTGCACTCGACCTACGCCCGAGCAATCATAGTTCAATACTCACTTCCGAAGAAGAACTTTGACAGCAAACGTCTGCTACCGACACTCATCATCGACTGCGCCAACCAACCATTGGCGTAGTCTTTTTATATGAAAAAATCGCAGAATTTGCAATTATCTTAGAATTAAACGGTTATTCGGGCTGCATGGAAATTGGGTAACGAGATGGCAACCGTTCGTATTTCTGAGTTCTTCATTGTTATGCTTCAATGTGATAACTCTGACGGCACAAAGATAAACAAATAATGCTGACGAAAAGAGAAGTTGCAATGATTTCTTTTTTTCGCCAGCATATTTTATGCTGTCAAAATATGAATAAGTTTAGTCCGTTTTGGGTATATAGCCAATGGAATAAACTAAACCGAGAACAAAATGATACATTACAATTGTATTTATCACTTCATATTATCCCTATACTCTACTGGCGACATTCCTGTCTGCTTTTTGAAGAAGCGGCACATATACGATGAGTCATCGAAGTTTAGTTGCGCTGCTATGCACTTTATCGAGAGGTCGGTGCAGGTGAGATAGTTTTTGATAGCCATTACCACCTGCCAATCGATATACTCCTTGACCGTTATTTCCCAGTGCATCTTGCACACCTTATTCAGGTAGTCGGGCGTGATGGAGAGCATATTGGCATAGTAGGCAACCTCTCGCTCTCTTTTGTGGTAACGAGTAACGAGGTTTGTAAAAGCAGTAAACAATTGCATAGTACGGCTAACAGTTTGCTCCTTGTCAGGCTCTTGCACATACGCTTTCACCTCCCTATATATCATCATAAAGAGGGTAAAGATACCGCTTGATATCGTCTCGTTATAGAACGAAAAAGAGCGGTCACTCATAGCCCATTGCATCTGAGCAAACCATCCACTCAACATATTGTATTGGATAGAGGTCGGGTGCAATATGGGGTGCTCCATCATAAAATTCCAGAAAGGGATATCCGAAATCCTATACTCCATCTCTTCGCAATGTTGCTCCGTCACGCATATAATCTCAGCCTGAAATAGCGAAGATGCCTGAAGTGGTATCAATGTCATTCCGATGGGGATAATAGCAATATCGCCCTTTCGGAATGAATACTCTTTGAAGTTTATCGATAACACGGCACACCCCTCCACGCAGAGAATAAGTACAAGACCACTATTCTCAATCGGAGTACCAATTGAGGTCTTCAAGTTACTCCTGAAAGCCTTCACTTCTGATATTTCACTACTATTCAATATGCTCATAACAGTGCAAATTTAGTGGTTTTATCTTAATTAAAGAGCGTTTGTTCGGAAAAGTACCATACTTGTCTTATTTCTTTTACCCCTGCTACCGAATATACAAAGTACCTTTGCTGCAAAATTTGTAACAAGGGAATTTATGCAGTTCAAAAACTACTCTTTAATGTTGTTCGCAGTGCTACTTATGGCGTGCGGTGGTAATCAGGATACACAAGAAGTTTCTGCCGAATATCCGCTGATGAGCATAAGCCGAAGCACTATCGAGACAACAGAATCCTATCCTGCAACCATACAGGGACGACAGGTTGTGGAGCTTTACCCTCAAGTGTCGGGTACTATCTCAAAGTTGTTGGTCAAGGAGGGTGAGCGAGTAAAGCAGGGGCAGGTACTCTTTATTATCGACCAAGTGCCATATCAGGCAGCATTGCGTACCGCTACGGCAAATGTCAATGCTGCCAAGGCGCAGGTGGATGTTGCGCAACTTGACTACGATAGCAAGGCTATTCTCTTCAAGGAGGAGGTGATATCGGAATATGACCTTGCAATGGCAAATAACACATTGGCGATTGCAAAAGCGGGATTGGAGCAGGCAAAAGCACAGGAGACCAATGCTCGAAACGACCTCTCATATACCGAGGTTAAGAGTCCTTGCAATGGCGTTGTGGGTACGCTTCCTTATCGTGCAGGAGCATTAGTCGGGCCATCTATCCCTCAGCCGCTCACAACCGTATCAGACACAGAGCAGATGTATGTCTATTTCTCTTTGACCGAGCGAGAGATGGTCTCTCGTATGCAGCAGCAAGGCTCATTTAACAAGGTCGCTGAGGCATTCCCTCCTGTATCTATCCAGATGGCCAATGGCAATAACTATTCGTTGCAGGGCAAAGTGGAGAGCATAAGTGGTGTGGTAGAGAAGAGTACGGGTGCCTTGTCGGCTCGTGCCGTATTCCCAAATCCAGATGGTATATTGCTGACAGGAAGCACTGGTCGCCTCATTGTGCCGCAAACACACAAAGATGTGATAGTCATACCGCAAACGGCGACATACGAGATTATGAATAAGACCTATGTCTACAAGGTCGTTGATGGCGTTGCACAATCAGCAATTATCACCGTTCAGCCACTATCCGATGGTCTTAACTACATTGTCGTTAATGGCTTAAATGTTGGTGATGTCATCATCAGCGAGGGCGCTGGCTATGTAAAAGAGGGTATGGAGATTCAACCAAAACAAGAGTAGAGAGAATGAAAATCAAGACTTTCATAGACCGTCCGCTGCTCTCTATTGTTATCAGCGTAATGATTGTATCGCTGGGCTTGATATCGCTTAGCAGGTTGCCAATTGAGAAGTATCCCGATGTGGCACCTCCAACAATATATGTATGGGCGAGTTATCCTGGTGCAAGTGCCGAGGCTGTACAAAAGAGTGTGTTAGCTCCATTAGAGCAGGCTATCAATGGTGTCGATAATATGACCTATATGACATCATCGGCAAGCAATGGCTCAGCATCGATAAGTATCTACTTCAAGCAGGGTACTAATCCCGATATGGCCGCAGTGAATGTGCAAAACCGTGTAGTACAGGCACAGGCTATGCTCCCTGCGCAAGTGTTACAATTTGGTGTGAGCGTTGAGAAACGCCAACCGGGTCAGTTGCGCATATTGGCCTTGGAGAGTCCAAACGGTACATACGACGAAAATTTCCTCTGTAACTACTTCTACAACTATCTACGCCCAGCACTGCTCCGTATTCAGGGTGTCGGCAAAGTTGAGGTGTGGGGTGGACAATACGCACTTAGAGTGTGGCTCAAGCCCGATGCTATGAGCCGATATGGTATTGTGCCAAGCGACATAGCAGCCTTGATGGAAGAGCAGAACATTGAGGCAAGCATCGGCTCTGTAGGCGAGAACAGCAACGGAGTATATCAATACACGCTGCGTTACACAGGTCGTAAGCAGGATGTGGCAGAGTTCGAGAATTTGGTACTGGTATCAAAGAGCACTGGCGAAGAGTTACGCCTTAAAGATGTAGCAGATGTGGAGTTGGGACAATCTGACTACTCATATATCAACCGTATAAATGGTCATGCTGGTGTGATGGGTAGCATCAGCCAGGTGTCGGGGTCAAATGCTACACGCATCAATCAGGATATTGACAAACTCCTCGCCGAGACAGAGAAGAATCTACCTAAAGACATACGCATCATAACCTTCGATAATACCAACGATTTCCTCTTTGCTTCGATTCGTGAGGTGGTCATCACACTGCTACTTGCGATTCTGCTGGTGCTTATCGTAGTATATCTCTTCGTGCAGGATTTTCGTGCTACGCTGATTCCAGCATTGGGCATTGTCGTCTCGCTTATCGGTACTTTTGCCTTTATGGCTATGGCTGGCTTCTCGGTGAATATGCTCACCCTCTTTGCGCTGGTCTTGGTTATCGGTACGGTGGTGGATGACTCTATCGTCGTGGTTGAGGCGGTGCAGGCTCGTTTCGATGCAGGATATAAATCTGCCTACAAGGCTACGGTTGATGCGATGGGTGGACTTACATCTGCCTTGCTCACCAAGACCTTGGTGTTTATGGTAATCTTTATCCCTGTATCGTTTATCAGCGGAACAAGCGGAATATTCTACAAGCAGTTTGGTCTGACGATGGCCGTATCAGTTGGTATCTCACTCATTGTAGCACTAACGCTTGCACCCGCCTTGTGTGCTCTTATCTTGAAGCCTCGTGGTGAAAACAAGAGAAGCTTTTCAAGTAGAGTACATACTGCATACCACGCAGCATTTAAGTCTCTAATGAGTCGCTATGCTGCTGTTGCTATGGCATTTATTCGTCGCAAATGGCTTGTAGGAGCATTAGTCGTTGTTGCCATTGTGCTTAGCATAGGTCTGATGCGTGTAGTGCCAACAGGCTTTATCCCCGATGAGGATATGAGTTCGCTGATGGTAGACTTCACCACGCCTCCTGGATATACGGCCGCAACTACCGAAGAGGTGCTTGTGCGTGTTTCGGACCGCATACAGCAACTTCCCGAGGTGGAGTCTGTTGGTGGCGTTGTCGGCTTGGGGGGCTCGAATATGGGTATGATACAGATACAGCTTCGCCCGTGGAGTGAGAGAAAGGGCGATGAGCACTCCTCGTGGGGTGTAGCAGGGAAGATTGAGGCCATACTTGCCGAGGAGACCGAAGCTCAAAGCTTTGTCTCGGCACCAGGTATGATTGATGGCTATGGCAGAGGTGGAGGCTTTGAGTTCTCCATACTCAACCACAACGGTGCCGATATCAACACTTTCTTCGATGTTAGCCAACGCTTTATCGAGAGACTTGCCGAGTGCCCAGAGATAGAGGATGCCTACTCGGCTTACGAAATCAACTATCCACAATATAAGGTTGAGGTGGACTTCTCACGATGCAAGAAGTTTGGCGTTGCCCCATCGGCTCTGCTCAATGAGTTGGCGGCCTTCTTGGGTAGCTCCTACATTTCAAACTTCAACCTCTATAACCAGGTCTATCAGGTAACAATGCAGCTTCGTCCCGATGACCGCAATAATGTGCAGTCACTCGACAAACTCTTTGTGCGCTCAGAGTCGGGCGATATGCTACCTGCAAGTCAGTTCCTGACTATCACGAGGGAGTATATGCCTCAATCGCTTGACAACTTCAATATGATTAGCAGCATAGGCGTTTCGGGTAGCTCGGCACAAGGCAGCAGTTCGGGCGATGCCATCCGTGCTATTAAGGATATTGCCGCCAAGGAGCTTCCCACAGGATATGGCATTGAGTTTAGCGGTATCAGTCGTGAGGAGAATGAATCGAGTAGCAATGTGGTCATCATCTTTGCTATCTGTATATTCTTCGTCTATCTGATTATGGTTGCACTCTACGAGAGCCTATTTATACCTATGGCTATCATTTTAAGCGTGCCGTTTGGTTTGGCGGGTGCATTCCTCTTTGCCTGGGCATTTGGCATAGAGAATAATATCTATCTGCAAATCGGATTGATAATGCTTATCGGTCTGTTGGCAAAGACCGCTATCCTCCTTACGGAGTATGCAACACAGTGTCGTGAGGCTGGTATGTCGCTCAAGCAGTCGGCATTCTTTGCCGCCAAGATGCGACTACGCCCAATCCTTATGACCTCACTGACAATGATATTCGGTATGTTGCCACTAATGTTTGCATCGGGTGCAGGTGCCAATGGTAGTCGTACCATAGGAACGGGTGTTGTGGGCGGTATGCTTATCGGAACAATCGGCTTGCTCATTATTGTACCTGCACTATTTGTCGTGTTCCAGACATTGCAGGAGAAGTTTAAGCCCATAGTTTTCAAGAAATCTACCGACCTGATGATTATTGAAGAGATAAATAAAATTGCGCAGCTTAAACAGCAAAAGGAGAGTTCAAAAACGGAATAGAGATGAAGAGAGCAATTCTATACATAGTCCTTGCGATAATGCTTCCGGGATGTAGCATATATCGGAAGTTCCCGCAGACAACAGAGGTGGATAAGAACCTGTTCGGCGAGGAGTATATCACTGCCGACACTACAACTATCGCTTCGCTATCGTGGCGAGAGCTGTTTCAAGATAGACATCTGCAGCAGTTGATTGATACAGCATTGGTGCGCAACACTGACCTTCGCACCGCATATCTTCGCACAGAGCAGGCCGAGGCGGTGTTGATGAATGCCCGCCTATCTTATCTACCCTCAGTAGGTGTATCTGCCGAGGGAACGGTTAGTAGTTCGGGCGGAGCAACATCGAAGAGTTATACAATCGGTGCTTCAGCGAGTTGGGAGATAGACATCTTTGGCAAGACCACCAACGCCAAGCGTGGCGCCCAAGAGGCTCTTGAGTCGAGCAAGGCATACGCACAGGCTGTGCAGACCAACCTTGTGGCAACCGTAGCCAACGGATATTACACATTGCTTATGCTCGATGAGCAGTTGCACATCAGCAAGCAGACCCTTGAAAGTTGGCAAAAGAGTGTTCGGGTGCTTGAATCTTTGAAGCGAGGAGGTGGTGGCGTAACTGATGCCGCAGTGCTTCAAGCCAAGGCAAACTGTATGGCGTTGGAGAGCGAAATCCTATCCATAGAAAAGAGCATCAAGGAGAGCGAGAATGCCCTCTGCACACTCTTGGCAACGACTCCAACATCTATACAGCGGAGCACCCTTGCCGACCAACAGTTTCCTTCGGAGTTGTCCGTAGGTGTTCCCTTGCAGCTACTCGCCAACCGTCCCGATGTAAGAGTGGCAGAACACCAGTTGGCACAAGCCTTCTATGCTACCAACGTAGCAAGAGCAGCCTTTTACCCATCAATCAACCTTTCAGGAACTTTCGGCTGGACAAATGGTACAGGAGGTGTGGAACTCAACCCTGCGGGGTGGCTACTTAACGCCATAGGCTCGCTTGTGCAGCCACTGTTCAATAGAGGTGCCAATATCGCCAACCTAAAGATTGCCAAGGCTGAACAGGAGGTGGCGGTGCTCAACTTTCAACAATCGCTGCTTAATGCTGGTGCGGAGGTAAACGATGCCCTGACAGCCTTGCAAACGGCTCGCAGGAAACTCGACATAGATAACTCTCAAGTAGCAACCTTGCAGGAGGCAGTACGCAAAACTGAACTCCTGATGCGCCACTCTTCTGCCAACTATCTGGAAGTATTGACTGCCCAGCAAACCCTGCTCAGTGCAGAGCAAGCCGTTGCCCAAGACCGCTTCGACGAGATACAGAGTATCATCACCCTCTACCACGCTTTGGGAGGAGGCAAATAGTTTAGATTATGGAAATTACATTCGTTAAAATTGAAAAGTCCGATTATAACGACTTTTGCGCCGATGTGTGTAAAATATTCTCCATTGCAGTCATCGAAACATTCGGTAAGCCTGAAAGTGGCAAAGAAATTATAGAACACGATGAGATTTTGGGAATAATATCAGACCCCGAATGTGAAACATACGCAGTATATGCCGATGGTATCAAGGTGGGTGGTATCTCTATAAAGGCAGATGCGGCAACGCTACACAACTCTGCTGAATTGTTCTACATCTACCCCGAGTACCATGGTAAGGGATTAGGGTATCAGATATGGCAAGCGATTGAAAGATTATATCCCAACACCAAGGTTTGGCGATTGATTACTCCATATTTTGAGAAACGCAATATTCACTTCTATGTAAATAAGTGCGGTTTCAAGATTGTAGAATTCTTCAACAAGGCACATGTCGACCCCGCCCGTTCGCTAACAGGCGAAGCGTGCCACGATGAGTATTTTGTCTTTGAGAAAGTGATGTAAATAATTAAGGTGGCTAAAAGTTTTAATAATGATTAGCCACCTTAATTGTATCTACATCTTCACTCCTCTGCCTTTCTTTGGTTGGATAGGCTGTCGGATTGATTGTCGGAGTTTGTCGTATTGCTCGGTGAACCATTGACTGAGGGGCATTCTATTTGCAGTTAGGGTAAGCCGCCTATCGTTATCTCGCAAAATCTGTAGAGGGGTATTATCCGTAGCAAACCATCGGTTATGCTCCGAAGAGAATAGCCGCCCTGTAAAGTTCAGAACCTTACCCTTAATCAGCTCGGCAAAATCCATTGCTGAAAGCCCGATTTGCTTGGCAAGGCGTTCCAGCCTTAGAAGATTGGCAAAATCGGGATACCAACGATGAGCAGTATTGATTATCGAATTGAGGATATTGGTCTCCTCCTTATGCTCTGCCACCTTTGCTTCAAGAGCTTTGCGATGCTCATTGTCCTTATTCATCATTGTCCTGCTATGTTCTACCTGCATTTGCTTGATGTTGAATTGCAGTTGCTCAATGGTCTCGTCTCGGATTGCGATTTCATCTTTCAAATCCTCGTTCTTGCGTTCCAATGATTTCATCTTACCGCTGCCGAAAAGAGAACTTACTCCGCTTGCAAGGGCTGTGGCTGCATCGGTGGCTACGCTTTTGAGCTTGTCGGTGCGTATCTCCGATTTCACCTGTTTGAGTTCTTGCTCGGCAAGATCTATCTGGTGTTCCTTGTGTTGCCGTTCAGCCTCTATGCGTTCCAACTCGGCACGCTGCTTCTCGATGATAAAGTCGTTACGCTCCAAATGCTCCTTGCCCGTTTCGGTTTTGGATTGTCCTCGCTCCATTGATAGAATCTCAGATGCCAATGTCTGCATCTGTGTCATATCGTCATCATTAAGTTTTCGGCTTTTGCCCGTATCGTGGTCCATCCAATCAAATATGATATGTGCGTGATAGTTGGGTTTAAACCAACGACCACCAATTTGAAAACTCTCCTTATCGTCTGGGGATGGCTCTCCACCGAGCCAATGCCCCTCGTCTTTGTGTAGGAATATTTGCAGTGGTGTGATACCCCAACGCTGTTGGCACTCCTCGCCAAATCTGCGAACATCCTCTAATGTGGTGTCGGGCTTGATGAGTAGCACACCCTCACGAATGGGTGAGCAGCCTGCCACCTTGACAATCTTGCCACTCTTGGTTTTGCGTTCCCGTTCTTTCTCTTGCATCGCTCGCCCCGTCTTCGCCTTTACCATCTGCTTGATGTTATCGTAATGCGTCTGTAAGTCGTAGTCGCCCAAGCGAGGATTTATCCAATACTCATTGTCGGCAACAAGTTGGGGTATGAGGTAGATTTTAGACTCTCCGATGTTACGCATATACTCGGGAGTTCTGAGGTTATGAGCCTCGCTCGATGATATGTTGCAAGGCTTGATATGTATGCTGCTTTTTATTGCCATTGTTATTCTGATTTTATCGGTTGCACTAATGTCTGTTGGTCATTTGGTCACTTGCTTTCGCTGTCGGGGTTCTTAGGGGCGAAGCCCATAAGCGGCGTGCAGAGAGGTCACTCTGCACCCTCGGTAGAGCCCACAACTACTTTAAGCGAAGCGTGTAGTTAGAGTGGGCTATAACCTGAAGCCTCGTGTCTTCTTCGGCTGCGGTTGTGGCATCCGTCTTGCGGATTGGACGTGCGACTTTTTCTCTGCTTGTTTTGCTTG
>JAFUOV010000006.1 GCA_017481745.1 Bacteroidaceae bacterium | reverse complement strand
TGTGGCCGAAGGCGCTATGATTAATAGTAACGAAATATTTCTCACTGCCAAGATTATCAACATCGAGAGCGCTCATTTGGAGCGAACTGCCAATATACAAACCACCCTATCAAGCAGTGATTTGGGCAAAAATTGCCGTTCCCTTGCAAGCAATCTGTTTAATATAAACATGGAAATCGGTTCTGTCAAAGGCGAACTGATGATAGGAAACGACCGATATGTAGGTGAATACAAAAATGGCAAGCCTCACGGCAAAGGAATTATGTACTACGCAGCAAATGACGCAAACAAAAGGAAGTCTTACGAAGGTGATTGGGTAGAAGGTAAAAGACAAGGTAAAGGCAAATTTTATTGGGTCAGTGGAGCCCGATACGAAGGCGAATATAAAGATAACCAAAGAAATGGCTACGGCATATATTATTGGGTCAGTGGAGCCCGATACGAAGGCGATTGGTTAAATGATAAAAGGCACGGCTTCGGTATATATTATTGGGCTGACGGACGCCGATACGAAAGCGATTGGGTAGAAGGTAAAAGGCACGGCTTCGGAACTTGGAGCAATGGGAGTAGATATGAAAAAGGCAATTATATAAACGATAAACCTGTTGGTAAGCATAAAAAATATAACCGTTCAGGAGAATTTCTTGGGACAGTAGATTACGATTATACACCTAACGATTAGTATTCAATAAACATATATCGAAAAAGTTATTGGGGATATGCCTTGTTTTATGACATATCCCCAATTTTTATTCTTTTTTCCCTACTCAAATAGTATAACTCAATATTAATATCTACAATTAAAATTCTTGGAAAAATGGCAAAAATGATATAAGTTTGCATTGAGAAAGTGGCAAAAATGCCACGCGAATACAATCGAAACGATGCAAGAGAAAAAATATATTATCGTTGTAGCCGGGGGACGTGGCACTCGTATGGGTGGCGACACGCCGAAACAGTTCTTGCCATTGGCGGGTAGTACGGTGCTGATGCATACGCTCGACCGCATGGCTGCTGCCGAGCCGGAGGCTGCGCTGATATTGGCACTCCCTCACGACCAACAAGAGGAGTGGCAACGATTGTGCAACGTGCATAACTATACTCGCCCACACACCGTTACCGATGGTGGCGATACTCGCTTCCAGACGGTAAGTAACGCACTCGAGCTCGTACCCAACGATGCGTTGGTTGCCATACACGATGGCGTGCGACCGCTGGTGTCGACCTCGGTAGTGCAACAGGCTTTTGCCACTGCAGCCACTACGGGCGCTGCAATACCGGTAATGCCGGTAGTAGAGAGCCTGCGAGAGGTCGTAGGCGATACTTCGCATGCCGTAGAGCGCAGTGCCTATCGCGCCGTACAAACGCCCCAAGTATTCAACTCTACCCTACTGAAGAAGGCATACAGCGTGCCTTACCGAGCCGAATTTACCGACGATGCCTCGGTGTATGAAGCCTCGGGACACAACGCGTACCTCATAGACGGCAATAGAGAGAATATAAAGATAACTATTCCGCAAGATATAGCCCTTGCCGAAATAATCATATCGCAACAATAACCATGCCCGAATTGAGCGACCTCGACATAAAATACCTACCCGGTGTAGGTCCTAAACGCGCCGAATTGTTGGCACGCGAGTTGGGTATTCGCTCATACCGCGACTTGTTGTATTACTTCCCATATAAATATATCGACCGTAGCAAGACCTACCGCATAGGCGAGATAACGGGGTCGATGCCATACATACAGCTACGCGGTCGCATCATAGCCTATGCCACGCAAGGCGAAGGCGCACGTCGCCGACTTGTTGCCACCTTTACCGACGGTACAGGCATGATAGACCTTGTGTGGTTTAAAGGTATAAAATACGTTACCGAGCGCTACAAAACAGGGGTCGACTACACGCTGTTTGGCAAGCCCACACTCTTTAACGGACGCTACAACATAGCACACCCCGAGATAGACCTCGCCGACGACATCATCGACCGCAACATAGGGCTGCAAGCCTACTACAACACCACCGAGAAGATGAAAAACGCCTTTGTCAACTCAAAGACGTTACACAAGATGATATACTCGTTGTGGAACTCGATACATGGTCCTATCGAGGAAACGCTATCGCCCGATGTTATCGAGCGAGCACACCTGATGGGGCTGAATGATGCATTGTGCTACATTCACTTCCCACGCAATATCGAGGATATGCGACGGGCACAATTTCGCCTGAAATTTGAAGAGCTCTTCTACTTGCAACTGCACATCCTGCGCTATGCACGATTGCGCAACCGCAACATCGGCGGACACCGCTTCAGCCGCATTGGAGAGTACTTCAATAGGTTTTTCCACGAAATACTGCCCTTCTCGCTCACCGACGACCAGAAACAAGTGCTGCGCGACATTCGCGCCGATGTAGGCAGTGGCAAGCAGATGAACCGTCTGCTGCAAGGCGACGTAGGCAGCGGAAAAACCATCGTAGCACTGATGACTGCCCTCATGGCAATAGACAACGGCTACCAAGCCTGCATCATGGCTCCCACCGAGATATTGGCTGCACAGCATTACGAAAGCATTTCGCAGATGCTCATGCCACTTGGATTGCGCGTAGAACTGCTCACCGGTTCTCGTCGCAAAAAAGAGCGCGAACCGATACTTGCCGGCTTGGCATCGGGCGATGTGCGCATACTCATTGGTACCCATGCACTACTCGAAGAAGGTGTGATATTCAACAACCTCGGCATGGTGATTATCGACGAACAACACCGTTTTGGCGTAGCCCAACGTGCCAAACTATGGGTCAAAAACGCCATTCCGCCCCATGTGCTGGTCATGACAGCCACCCCTATACCTCGCACACTCGCCATGACGGTATATGGCGACCTCGATGTATCGGTCATCAAGCAGCTACCTCCGGGGCGCAAACCCATACAGACACTACTGCAATACGACAATCGTCGCGCACAACTCAACGCATCGTTGCGACGACAATTGCAACTGGGCAGACAAGTATATATTGTATATCCACTTATCGAAGAGAGCGAAAAGAGCGATATGAAAAGCCTACTCGAAGGCTTTGAAACCGTCAAAAAAACCTTCCCCGAATACACCGTCTGCATGGTACATGGCAAGATGAAACCTGCCGAGAAAGAGGAGCAGATGCAGCGATTTGTACACAACGAAGCACAAATCATGGTAGCTACCACCGTCATAGAAGTAGGTGTGAACGTGCCCAATGCAACCGTCATGGTCATCGAGAACGCCGAGCGATTTGGACTGGCACAACTACACCAATTGAGAGGTCGTGTAGGTCGTGGCGGCGAACAATCTTACTGCATACTCATGTCGCGCTACGACTTGGCACAAGACACCCGCAAGCGCCTCGAAATCATGGCAGAGACCAACGACGGATTTGTCATTGCCGAAGCCGACATGCGCCTGCGTGGTCCAGGCGATATGGAAGGTACACAACAGAGCGGCATTGCCTTTGAACTACGCATTGCCAACTTGGCTCAAGATGGACAGATATTACAACTTGCCCGAGACGTAGCGATGGAAGTGCTCGAAAAAGACGAGTTACTCGAACATCCACGCAACTACGTCATCAAGAAAGAGTTACAACGCAACTACTCAAAGAAAATAAATTGGGGACAGATAAGCTGATAAGATACAACGGCGACAAGCCCAAACAAAAGAAAAAAATGCCGCCGCAACACCAAAAAATTCTTAAAACCCCAATAAATCACCAAGATAGAGGTAAAAATAACCTTAAATGGTTGCATTTATTTCGCTATAATTTCTACCTTTGCCGATGAAAAATTTTTCGGGGTACGCATTTTGCATCAATACCCACCAATAAAACACCTATCAAGCAATCGGAAAAACCACGATATGAGCATAATTAAAAACGTTGTAACATTGTGTGCTGTTGGAGTTATAGCAAGTTTGGGCTATGCAGCTCAAGCTCAAGACATCACCACCCAACACAACGAGCACCATCAACGCCTCCTCCAAGGTCAAACCGCCGTATACGAAGAGATAAATCTGCTCGACACATTGGCAATGAAAGAGCTTGAAATTTCCGAGAATTTCAACCTTGCAGCCGAGTTGTATGGTAGCGATTGGAATCAAGAGCGTGTCAATCCTTACAACGCCACCAAGATGGAGTTGCCCGACTCTATGACAATAGACCTTTCAAACTTCAGCATACCACACAATGGCTATATAACCTCCAATTACGGTTGGCGCCGTCGTCGCATGCACCGAGGCATCGACATCAAGGTACAGACCGGCGACACCATACGAGCCGCTTTCGATGGCAAAATACGCCTTACAAAGTACGAGCGCCGCGGTTACGGATACTACGTCATCATACGCCACGACAACGGATTGGAAACCATATATGGACACTTGTCGAAGTTTCTCGTGAAACCCGACCAAGTAGTGAAAGCCGGCGAGCCCATAGCCTTGGGTGGAAATACCGGACGTTCTACCGGTTCGCACCTACACTTTGAGACACGCTACTTGGGCATGGACATCAACCCCAACGCCATCTTCGACTTCAACAACAAAACCATCAAGACCAATATGCTTGCCTTCAGCCCCAAGTTGTTGGCATCGAAAGGTCCTTCGACCATCCATGTCGACGGTACTAAATATGGCTACAACAATGGCAAGAGTGGCGGCAGTGGTGCAGCAACCTATCGTGTGCGCAAGGGCGACACCCTCTCGCGCATAGCACAGCGCAATGGCACAACCGTCAACCGCTTGTGCAACCTCAACGGCATCAAACGGACATCGACCCTGCGCCCCGGACAAGTATTGCGATTGAGATAAAATCAAAGGAAAGTTTTATAACGATATAGAAAAAGTGCCCACCTTTCGGAGGTGAGCACTTTTTTATATAAAGGTATCTTATTTCTTCCACTCGTAGGCGATGCGTGTGTCGCCATTGCGAGATAGGGTGATGATGCCGCTACGCTCAAAGCCTTGACATTGCAGTATACGATGCATGGTTTTATTATCGCGATGGGTATCGACACGCAAATAGGGATGTTGCTGCTTGCACCACTCAAAGCAGGCATCTGCCACACCCGAGGCAGTTCCATTCGATGCCAGACGGTGTATCACGCCATAAGGCATATCATATCGCCACTCTCCATCGTATATCACAGCGTAGGTAGGTTCTATGCCGACGATAAAAGAGAATACGCCAACAACTCGAGCATCACGTTCTATGCAATAGAAGTGTCCCTCGGCTATTTCTTCTTGTATCAACTCGTGGGGTGGATATTCGTCGCCCCACTGCGATACATTGCCCTCCGAGCGCATATACAAACGAGCCGCCCGGAAGATGTGCATAATATCGTCTACTTCATCTATGTGCGCAAGTCGTACAACCATAACTACACTACACGAGGCAACTCGATGCGGAAGGTTGTTCCCACACCCGGCTCCGACTCTTTAACATAAATAGCTCCATTATGATACTCCTCGACAATGCGCTTGGCAAGTGTCAAGCCCAAGCCCCAACCGCGTTTCTTGGTAGTATATCCGGGCTTAAAGACATTCTCAAATTCCTTGCGAGCAATACCCTTACCGGTATCGGCAACATCAATGTAAACACATTTACGACCGGTCGATAGTGTTACGTCTATCTTACCCTCACCGCCCATGGCATCGACAGCGTTCTTGCAAAGATTTTCTATCACCCACTCGACCAAGGCACGACACAGCATCACGCCCTCGGCATCGTCGGGCATATATAGGCTGAGTTTCACTTTGCTCGATATACGACTGCTCATGTAGTCGCATGTTTCCGATAGAAGTTCGTTTATGTATACCAATTCTTTGTCGGGTACAGAACCAATCTTCGAGAAACGCTCGGCTATGGTCGAGAGGCGTTTCACATCCTTGTCCATATCTGCCACAATGCCGGCATCAACGCCATCGGTTACCTTGAGCAACTCCATCCACGCCATGAGCGACGATATAGGAGTGCCCAACTGATGTGCAGTCTCTTTCGACAATCCCACCCACACTTTGTTTTGCTCGGCACGTTTCACACTCACCAATCCTACATAGGCAATCAGTGCAAAAAGTATCATGACAAATAATTGTATATAGGGGAAATAAGACAACTGCTTCAGCAAGATAGAGTCGTCGTAATAGAGGTTCTGCTTCAAGCCATCACCGAGGTCAATCTCGATCATCGTGCCACGCTCTTTGAGGTGCGCCAATTTGCGAGTTAAGTAGGCAGTAGTATCGGCGGTATTGATAGAGATATTGGAGTATTGCACTATCATATCATCCTCATCGGCAACAATCACAGGTATTGTAGCATTGCTCTGGATAATGGTGAGGATAAGGTCTATATCGCCATCAACATCGGCAGATGCCAATTCGCTTGTCGCAGCCGCCCAAATCTCCATTTTATTACGCTCCTCTTGCTCGAGTTTTCGCACCAAATTGTTAGACACCCACAGCGAGCCGCCCACCAATAAGGCAGCGACGAAGAAGAAGATATATTTGCCTATACGACTATTGAAATAGAAAAAGTGCATATCGTTAACCTTTGATTGTTTGCACTATAGTAACGTGATAGAAAGCCTTTTTATTGTAGCGACACCGAGAGAGTATAGCCATAATATTAAAAAAATGGAGCTGCATCGCGCCATACGATACAGCTCCATAGGTATGACATTGTGGCTATTACCAACCGAAGATGGGGTATTTCACCATTGTTTCGTTCACTTTCTCGCGAACACTCTTTATTACAGTATCGTTCTCGGGTTCAGCCAATACGCGGTCTATCAACTCAACGATTTCGCCCATCATATCTTCTTTCACACCACGAGTAGTGATAGCGGGAGTACCTACGCGGATACCCGAAGTTTGGAACGGTGAGCGAGTATCGAAAGGCACCATGTTCTTGTTGACAGTGATGTCGGCTTGAACAAGCGCTTTCTCTGCAACCTTACCGGTCAATTCGGGATATTTTGTACGGAGGTCAATGAGCAAGCAGTGGTTGTCGGTACCACCCGAAACAACGTGATAACCTTTGTCAACAAATGCTTGACCCATCACGCGAGCATTGGCGCGTACTTGTTTTTGGTACTCTTTGTAAGAGGGAGTGAGAGCCTCTCCAAAGGCAACAGCCTTGGCTGCGATAACGTGCTCGAGCGGACCACCTTGTACGCCGGGGAATACAGCAGAGTCGAGCAAAGCCGACATCTTGCGTATCTCGCCTTTGGGAGTTGTCTTGCCCCAAGGATTGTCAAAGTCTTTACCCATGAGGATAACACCACCACGAGGACCACGGAGGGTTTTGTGAGTAGTAGATGTTACGATGTGAGCATATTTCAAGGGGTTCTCCAACTCGCCGGCAGCAATAAGACCTGCGGGGTGAGCCATATCGACCATGAAGATAGCACCTATCTCATCTGCCAAACGGCGCATACGGGCATAATCCCACTCACGAGAATAGGCCGAAGCACCACCAATGATAAGACGAGGACGCTCACGACGAGCCACCTCTTCCATTTGCTCATAGTCAACATAACCTGTATCTTGGCGTACACCGTAATCGAGTGCTTGGAACATCAAACCCGAGAAGTTTACGGGCGAACCATGCGAGAGGTGTCCACCTTGCGAGAGGTTAAGACCGAGGAATTTATCGCCGGGTTTGAGGCAAGCCATAAAGACTGCCATGTTGGCTTGTGCGCCCGAGTGCGGTTGCACGTTAGCCCATTCGGCATTGAAGAGTTGTTTGAGGCGCTCGATAGCTACTGTTTCGCTTTCATCCACCACTTCACAACCACCATAGTAACGCTTGCCGGGATAGCCTTCGGCATATTTGTTTGTGAGGCATGAACCCATAGCTTGCATAACTTGGTCGCTCACAAAGTTTTCCGATGCGATAAGCTCTACACCTTTGAGTTGGCGTTGGTGCTCGCGTTCGATAATGTCAAAAATGACTTTGTCTCTTTCCATAAGTATTATATTAATAGATTATTGGTTTTATCACCACTTTGTTTACGATGCAAAGTTATGAATATTTCGCATCGGGCAAAGTTTTTTACTTTAAATTATGTTTTACTTGTTGCGACGAACAAATTTTTTCTCACCATTTACGATGTATACGCCGGGTTGCAAGCGGTTCAAGTCGGCATCTGTACCATTATTGATAAGTTGCACACCATTGATGCTATATACGTTTACGGCATCGGCATCGTTGCTTACAGTATTCACTCCCGCAACGTCAAATTCGCTATATACCTGCGGGCTCAACTTCTCGTCTACCAAGAATGTACCTTTGGGAATATGCAATGCGAAAGAACCACTTGCAAATGTAGCATCGGTAGTGAGTGTAGCTGTATTGGCACCGGTAATTGTAACGGTATAAGTAGCGGCTCTATATGATTCGAAACCGGCATTGTGAATAATGAAAGGAGGCTCTACCTCGGTATCTTGATTGAGCAGCAACACTTCGCAAGGCGATACACTCACATGAATAGTATTGAGCGAGTTGTTGTCGAGTGAAACATCGAATGTAGCTGTTGAAACAGGAATACCGGGTATGGTATAGTTGAGGGTAAATGCAGGCACAGGAGCCTCATCAACAGTAAACATATTGTCGGGCACCTCAATGACATAGCTACCAGCATCGGTAGTAGCGCTCATCATGGTGAGCATGATATAATTACCAAATGCCGGTCCACAAAATACGTCGGTTACAAACACTTTATTCTCTCCATCAACCACATAGGCTTTTATACCACCCACCATCAATGTAGGTTCTACATTGATAGTAGTTGCATTCTCCCATGTAATATAAATATCGGTAAGTGCCTCTACGACACTATTGTTGTCAGGTTCAACTACATAGTCTTGAGCATTGATTGTGATAACGCTCAACATTACCAAAAACAGAGCAGTAATAATCTTTTTCATAAGCATCATATTTAATAATTAACCATCATTTCTTCTTGACCGACCAGCCAAATTTGCCAATCTCGGCACCCAACTCATGATAATGCCCATGCGAGTATACCAACAAATCGGCTTTGGTCATATCGAAGGCTTGTGTTTCGGGGTCGATATATTGCTTGTCGGCGAGTATATTTACCACATCGGCTATAAACATGTCGTGCGAACCGAGAGAAACAATCTCCCGCACCTTACACTCGATGCTGAGCGGCGACTGCTCGATATAGGGTGCACGCACAGCCTCTCCGGGGCAAGGAGTCAAGCCGGTTTCTTCCCATTTGTTGTAATCTCTTCCCGAGCGGACACCACACCAATCGGTGGCACGAGCCATCGCCTTATTGGTGAGGTTGAGCGTAAACTCCATATTCTCTTTGATAAGATTGTAGGAGTGTCGCTCGGGGCGAATTGACACATAACACATGGGAGGGTTGGTACATAGTGTGCCTACCCACGCGGCGGTAAACATGTTATAGTCGGCAGGCGACGAGCCGCTACTCACCAATATAGCAGGCAGGGGATAAATAAGCGTACCGGGCTTCCAAGTCTCTTTCATTACAAAATCTCTATTTCGTGCGACTCCATCGGGCGATTGCAATAGTGGCAAGTAACCTCCAACGGCTCACGACGTGTTACATGGAACACTGTCTCCATAGGCTCGTTATTGCTGATACACTTGGGGTTGTTGCAACGTATAATTCCGCACAACTTATCATGCAACGTAATGCTATACTTCTCCACTACTTTATAATCGCGGATAACGTTGATGGTAGCTTGCGGGGCGATAAGCGCTATCTTGTTTATCTCTTCGTCTTTAAAGAAATAGTCGGCAACTTTGATGATACCCTTTTTGCCAATCTTCTTACTGCCAAAATTGTTTCCAATAGTAATACTATCGGTGATGGTATCGAGGCGAAGCATCGACACAACCTTAAAGAGTTGTTCCGAGGGGATGCGGTCTATAACAGTACCGTTCTCAAGCGCGGCAACGGCAAGTTCTTTCTTGGAGTTAGTCATAATTTCCTGTGTTTTAAAAGGGTTAATCAACATCTATGCCCAATACTTTGCAGATAATAGCTTGTCGGGCAAACAGACCATTCTTGGCTTGTTGGAAATAGTATGCCTTGGGATTATCGTCTACATCGTATGCAATCTCATTGACACGAGGTAGCGGGTGCAACACACGCAAGTTGGGCTTACTGCCTGCCAACATGCTGTTGTGCAAGATATATACATTCTTTACACGCTCATACTCCATGAGGTCGGTGAAACGCTCACGTTGCACACGTGTCATATAGAGAATATCGGCTTGATTTATCACCTCTTCCGAGAACTCACGATGCTCGTAATAGGGTATATTATGCTCGTCGCAGAATATCTTGTACTCTTGTGGCATCTTCAACTCGTCGGGAGCTACAAAGTGGAAGGTAGGATGGAAGTGCGACATGGCTTGCAACAACGAGTGTACGGTGCGACCATACTTCAAGTCGCCGACCATCGTAATATTGAGGTTTTCGAGAGTTCCTTGTGTCTTGTATATCGAATAGAGGTCGAGCATTGTCTGTGAAGGGTGTTGGTTGGCACCATCGCCGGCATTGATGATGGGCACCGACGATACCTCCGAAGCATATCGGGCAGCTCCCTCAAGATAGTGGCGCATAATGATAAGGTCGACATAGTTGCTCACCATCATGATAGTGTCTTTGAGCGACTCGCCCTTCGACGAACTGCTGGTTGCAGCATCGCTAAAACCGATGATGCGACCGCCCAAACGGTTCACAGCTGTCTCAAAGCTGAGACGAGTACGAGTAGAAGGCTCAAAAAACAGAGTTGCTATCACCTTGCCTTCGAGTACACGACGGTTGGGGTTTTCCTCAAAGCTTTTCGCCTTTTCGAGTAGGTCAATGATTTCTTCTTTGCTGATATCATTGATAGATACTAAACTCTCTTTTTTCATTTTATTATTGTTTTTAATTGTTGGCATATAAAAAAACGACCCACCCGAACTCAATCATCGGACGGTCGCAATATTCAATAACAACACTGAATGTGAAAAAACAACCCTTTGACTCTCATCGGGGAGCCTTTGTGGCTGTTGCTTCATTGTTTTACTTTTCACATCCATAGCGCAAACCATTTTTGTGGTGTAGCACAAAGGTACAAACTTTTTATAAAGAAACAAGCATTATTTATGTTGTTTTTTCAGCAATAACCAATAAAAAAAATCGAAATGTATAGTCCAATAGCATATTGCCAAGGAAAACTATTCTTTCCCTCAAACGCCTCTATGATTGGATTATTTAATTACCTTTGCAAGGTAAGAAATAACAGTCTATATAGGAAATACTGAAAGATAGCCATCGGGATATGGATATATTACGGAAAGAACTTGAACAGATTTACTCAGCCCAGCAACTTAACGAGGAAACTCTTGATGCCGGAGAAATTGAGTGTTGCAAAAACGTAGTCGAGAATATCATTACTGTAACAAATGCCTGTTGTGTGATTACCGATGCGGCACGCGACTATTGTTATCTCTATTGTGGCGAACTTGCATCGCTGCTGGGGATGGAAGGAGCTCCTATATATAAGGAAATAGGGTCAAGTGATGAAGATATTATCTACAATAGGATTCATCCGGAGGATCTTGTGGAGAAACGAATGTTGGAATATGAATTCTTTAAGTTTGTAAATCCACTGCCTGCAAGAGAAAAATTGCAATACAAGGCTACTTGCCGCATAAGAATTAAGGATGACAATGGGGTTTATCGTGTTTTTGACAACAGTACTCAAATAATGAGACACTCGCCTGCCGGGAAAATATGGTTAATTCTGTGTTGCTATGACTTGTCATCTTGCCAAGAGGTTATCTCAGGTATCAATCCTCAAATAATTAACAACCACTCGGGCGACATTATCAGTTTCTCTTTCTCCGACCAGAAGAGACATATTTTGACCAATCGTGAAAAGGAAATACTGTTGCTTATCAAGGAGGGAAAGCTAAGCAAACAGATTGCCGATATATTGGGTATCAGTGTACATACGGTTAACCGACACCGGCAAAATATTCTTGAACGATTGTGTGTGGGAAATTCCGTAGAGGCACTGACAGCAGCTATATCTATGAGGCTGTTATAACCCGATGTGGTTATAAATCAGTATTGCAAATATTTTCATTTCAAGATATTTTTGCAGAAAATATCAAAAACATCTTGTAATGAGAAAAAATTATTTATTTATCGCACTGGTACTTATCGGTTTATGCCATTCGGCATATTCCAAGGAGTCCAACTTTGATTGGGGCAATGCCACTGTCTATTTTGTAATTACCGACCGTTTTTGCAATGGCGATTTGTCAAACGATGTCAATTACGGACGCATTGTGGATTATGGTAGCGAACGATTGAACGCCGCAACTTTTCACGGCGGTGATTTCAAAGGAATGCTTAAGAAAGCCGAAGAAGGATACTTCTCCGACTTGGGCATAGATGTTGTATGGATGACCGACGTCTATGAGCAAATTCACGGCTGGATGTCGGGGTCGGGTTCGGTAAATGATTTCCCTCATTATGGCTATCATGGCTACTATCCCCTCGACTACACCCAGATTGATAAGAACTATGGAACAATAGAAGAATTCCGCGAACTTATCGACACACTTCACTCGCAGGGTATCAGGGTGATGCTCGGAGCCAATCTTAACAATCCGGGATACCCGACATTGCTTGATGCTGTTCAGACCGGATTTACAGAAACCGGGCTGACTGAAGCCCAGGCAGTAGAACATCGTCGCGATTGGAGTTATGACGATTTCTATGCCAACCGTCTTAATTGGAGCGGATGGTATGATCGTGGATGGATTCGTATGCCCGATGAAAATTGGGACGAGAATAATCCATTGGAAGCCACATTGTTCGGCATGCCGGATTTCAAGGACGAAAGTGAAACACCTGTAAGGATTCCTGATTTTCTCCATAGGAAGTGGAATAACGAGGGCACATCAAACGATGCGTGGGTCAATCCGTCGGCACGCAAGTTGCGCAAAGATAGGGAATGGTCGCCGGTGCAATATGTCATTGCATGGATTGCATCGTGGGTTGAAGAATTCGGCATAGACGGTTTTCGTTGCGATATTGTAGAGAATGTTCACATCAACCGTTGGAAGGAACTGCACCAAGCTTGCAATGTGGCGCTTGAAAAATGGCGTGCTTCACACCCCGATTCTCCTGCATCACAGTGGACTGACAACTTCTATATGACAGGCGATTATGACTGTGCATCTATTGATTATAAGTCCCAATATGCCGATGCAGGATTTAGTAGTTTGGTGAATTTTTATTTCCCTAAATATGGCGATCTTGACAACATCACATATACGTGGCAGGCATACGCCGATAGTGTAGCATCGCATAGCGATTGGCATCCGTTCAGTTATCTGAACAACTCGTATCATCGTGATGCAGATATGACTAATATGATTGACTGCGCAACAACACTCCTGCTATCACCCGGGGTAGCTCAGGTATTCTACGGAGATGAAACGTGTCGTGAACTTAGTGAAGCCCGATTAAATGTTGACAGCGACCAAGCATTCCGCTCGGATATGGATTGGGAAAATATAAATACCGTCCTCCTACAACATTTCCAAAAACTTGGAAAAATTCGGAGTTCAAATCCTGTTATTGGTACCGGAAAGCAGCATACTCTTGATGTCCATACTTGTATAAGATATAACGACACCGATACAATCCTTATAAGGTTGAAACCCAATGAAGGAGAGCTAATTCCGACCGATAACATATTTCACAATGGCACCACTGTGATTGAGCTATACACAGGTGAGACTGCAAGAGTTAATAATGGCTTCGTATCTTTTCCCAAATACGAAAATAAAATAGCAATAATCAAAGAATTTAAGAGCACAAACAAGTAATCAACGCATGACAGCAAGGCTATTGGTTTATCAATAAAACCCATGCAGCATTTTATTGATGTGCATCGCGTTTCATTATACGTTGTTCCTTATCGAGCCAATAGGTAGAGGGCAGGGTGCGCAGGTCGTACAAGTCCGACACATCTTCCGAGTATCCTACAATCCACGTCGAGGGATAGTGCATCACAGCCTCGCGCCATGCATCGGTAGGCTCGTCGGGATATACCAATAGCACTGTTGTTGTGCTATCCACTAAACATCCTGCCAACTCGCCTGTTGCAACAATATGCTCGCGCAGCAACGCACACTCCTCGCACTCGGGGTCGTTAAATATCAACAAGGTGCGCGCACCTCGACTATCCGACAGGCTATGCTCCTTGCCATCGGCATCGTAGTACACAAAATCGGTAGCACAATCGCCTTCGTTGTTTCTGCACAACATTTCGTATTGATATTTGTAACGCAACAAAGCCACATCATCACTTGCATCTTGCAACAATCTGCCAAGCAGTGTACGATACATCACACGATTGCAATAGGAAGGATAAGGTCCATAGAGCACCTTCTCGGCTTGTCGAGCATAAAAAAGCAACTCTTCTTGCGGCAATGCGGCGACCCAATCCTCGGCATACTTGGCACAACTATCGACACCGACACTATCACACTGAACAGCCCGACGTGATAGTTCATCCCGAACAGCATCTTCCTGCTGTTGCGACTGCGCCGAAAGCAACAACATGGCAAATAGTAATATGTATAGAGACTTCAACTGCATGCTATTCACACATATAAGGTTGTAACAATCGAGCCCACAACGCATATCCACTGCCCGACAGATGCAATCCGTCGTTGGAATACTCGGCATCAAGCACACCTGCCGAGGTAGAGAAATGCGGATATAAATTTATATATGTATAATCAAACTCCTCGGCAGCCTCGCTCAACAAATGATTTATCTGCAACACAACCTCTTCCTTACCGCTCAACGAAGCGTAATGTATCGCCGCATTGAAAGGTAGCAAGCTATGCACATACACCTGCGTGCAGGGCGATAGTCGATGCAAATATTCTACCAAAGCAATAATCGAGCATGCCACATCTTGGGCAGCAATATTATGCGAAACATCGTTGATACCCACCATCAGAAAAAGCTTGGCAGGGCAACCTTGCATTATCCCCTCGACACGTTGTCGCACCCCCTCGACCGTATCGCCATTGATACCGCGATTTTTAACGCAAGGGCGCTCGAGCAACTCATGCCACTCACATCCATTTATAAGGCTATCGCCCAGCATGACAATATCGCCACGCCCCACATTAAGGCGGGCAAAATGCGAAACCCGGCGCAAATAGAAGTCGTCAGGCACAAACGAAGATGCCCGTTGCGAAGCAATAAAATTCATAACCTCTTGTTTCATAGCCTATTCAAACGTCGTTTCGGAGATAATAACACGCAAATATAATGATAATATTCAAAAAACAAACAACAGCACTTGTGTATCTCAATTAAATTTTGTTACTTTGCACCGCTTTTCGCAATCTCTGGCAGAACGAGTGGTCTGTGAATATTGCGAATTATAACATTTTAATAGCTATAAAAATGGATTTTATTAAGATTGTAGAAGAAGCTTTTGCTTCTGAAAAGAAACAACACCCCGAATTCAAGAGCGGTGATACTATCACAGTATCTTACCGTATCCAAGAGGGTAACAAAGAGCGTATCCAAGATTTCCGTGGCGATGTAATTCGCATCTCGGGTCATGGCGACAAAAAACGTTTCACAGTGCGCAAAATGTCAGGCAACGTAGGTGTAGAGCGTATCTTCCCCCTCGACTCGCCTTTCGTAGAGAAAATTACAATCAACCGTCGTGGTAAAGTACGTCGTGCTAAATTGTACTACTTGCGCAAACTCACAGGTAAAAAAGCCCGTATCCGCGAGAAACGTGTCTAATAAAGATATTACGCTTTATAGAATAAAAGAGAGTGTGCTATGCATACTCTCTTTTTGCATTTTATGGTATGATTTCTCGCATATTTTTCATACCTTCGCAATATGGAAAAAGCATTTGACCCACAGGAACGAATTGCCTACTTGAGCCACACGCTCGAGCAGCATAATCATAACTATTATGTGCTGAACTCGCCCACTATAAGCGACCGCGACTTTGACATGCTTATGCAAGAATTGCAACAACTCGAAGAGCAATACCCGCAATATGCACAGCCCAACTCGCCCACACAGCGTGTCGGTAGCGATATAAACCATGCCTTCGTACAAGTTGCACACACCTACCCCATGCTATCGCTGGGCAATACCTATTCGATAGAGGAAGTAGCAGCCTTCTACGAGCGAGTAAAGCAGGGATTGGGAGATGCTCCATTTGAGATTGTCGGCGAGTTGAAGTTTGACGGCACATCTATATCGCTCACTTATCAAGACGGACAGCTGATACGTGCCGTTACACGCGGCGACGGCGCAATGGGCGACGACGTTACACGCAACGTGCGCACCATACGCTCTATTCCGTTGGTACTGAAGGGCAACAATTATCCGTCATTCTTTGAGATAAGAGGCGAGGTGCTGATGCCTTGGGCTACCTTTGAGAAACTCAACGAGGAGCGTGAGCGACAAGAAGAACCTCTCTTTGCCAACCCTCGCAATGCTGCTGCCGGCACGCTGAAGCTACAAAGCCCCGCCACCGTAGCGGCTCGCGGATTGGATGCCTACCTATACTACATGCTCGGCAACAACCTACCTACCGACAATCATTACAGCAACTTGCAGCATGCTCGTGAATGGGGCTTTAAGGTAAGCGATGCCATGCGGGTATTACATAGTGTTGAGGAGATAAAAGAGTTTATAGATTATTGGGATGTCGAGCGCCGCAACCTGCCGGTTGCCACCGACGGTATTGTGCTGAAGGTTGCTTCCATAGAACAACAAGAGGAGCTCGGATATACCGCCAAATCGCCCCGCTGGGCAATCGCCTATAAATTTCAAGCCGAAGAGGCTGTAACACGTCTCAACTCGGTATCGTTTCAAGTGGGTCGCACCGGAACGGTAACACCGGTTGCCAACCTCGATCCGGTGCAACTATCGGGCACTGTGGTGCGCCGTGCAAGCCTGCACAACGCAGATATCATTCGCTCTCTCGACCTGCATATAGGCGATATGGTACACGTCGAGAAAGGTGGCGAAATCATTCCCAAAATCACAGCCGTCGATGTAGACCAACGCCCTGCCGAGAGTACACCCGTAGAATTTGTACGCAACTGCCCCGAGTGTGGCACACCGCTTGTACGCGAAGAGGGCGAGGCTGCTTGGTTCTGCCCCAACAGCAACCACTGCGCGCCACAGATAAAGGGTCGCATCGAGCACTTCATAGCCCGCAAGGCAATGGATATAGACTCTCTTGGTCCCGAGACTATTGCACTATTCTTTGACAGAGGTATGATAAACAACGTTGCCGACCTCTATACCCTCACTGTCGACGACGTGGCAACCCTCAAACAGCAAGGACGTAAATGGGCTCAAAACATCATTAATTCGATAGCCCGCTCGCGCGAAGTACCTTTCCCCCGCGTACTCTTTGCGCTCGGCATACGCTTTGTAGGCGAGACGGTTGCCAAGCGATTGGCTGCTGCATTCCCCTCGATGGAACAACTGCGTGATGCAACAATAGAACAACTCACTGCTGTGCCCGAAATAGGCGAGCGCATAGCACAAAGCGTTGTCGAATATATGAACGACATTGACAATCTGTTACTTGTAGAACGACTTGCGCAATACGGCGTGCAGATGGAAGTGGAAGAGACACCCGAGATGCAACAACGCAGCAACACATTGAACGGTGCATCGGTTGTCATCAGCGGTACATTCGAGCACCACTCGCGCGACGAATATAAAGCCCTTATAGAGCTACATGGTGGTCGCAATGTATCGTCGGTGTCGAGTGCCACACAGTACTTGCTTGCCGGAGCCAATATGGGACCCGCCAAGCTCGAGAAAGCAACTCGATTGGGTATTAAAATCATCAGCGAAACAGAGTTCTTGCAAATGATAGGCGAGTAAAGCAACAGCTTGCTACATACAACAAAGGCTACACGAGCACGTGTAGCCTTTGTTGTATTATATATGAAGCTGGTTTTTACTTCACAACTTTAAATGATTGACCGTCAACGCTTACAACATATACGCCGGCGGGAACGTTGTTAAGGTCGATATTGCCTTCGGTAGCCTCGGCAACAAGTACACCTTGCATGTTATATACGCGAGCCTCGTTGTACGCACCCTCGATAAATGCCCAACCGCTTGCCATAAACACTTTGTTGCTGTCGCCCTTAACGGTGTTTACACCTTCTGTACCATCAACAATCAGCACAGCAGGAATTTGCAAGGGGCCCATGCTGAATGAAACCATAGCGATACCACCCAATACACCGCCATCGTTGCTTGCAGCAAAGATAGTCGACATATAAGCACCGTTTACGCTATCCCATACATACAAATCACTCAAATCGGTCATTACACCATCTTTATACATGGCAGCATTGCCCATAAGTGATGATGAACCATAAGCTACACCATTGTTGTCGACACAAGCAAGAACAGTATAGGGAGCTGTAAATACAACCGATTCTTGGTCAACTGTCCATGTCCAACCGCTAAGGTTTGAACCATTGCCCGAAGATGCATAGTTACCGGCAAAGTACTGTCCGTTGGCACTTACTTGAGCAAAACCTTCGGCATCCAAATCACCATCTATACCTGTTTGCTCGGCAACTACCAAGGGATCCTCCAAGCAAGTAAGACGTTTCTCCTCGCCATTGATGATTATTGCAGCACTACGTGCACCGCTACCCCACTCCGAGAAGCCTGTAAGGATTGAACCATCGTCCGACATGCCTTTTACTACCCAACCATAAGGACAATCAAGCTTATCTATATTCTCTTGAATGTTTTCAAAAGTATTTATCAAGTCATACTCTTGTGTCTCTTCGTTCCATTGCCACAATGCGGGATATAGCTTGTACACATCGGCATCGGTGATATAACCTGAAATAAACTTGGCATCGCCCGAGATAGCCATAGCACAACCATTCATGTCGTCGGCAGATCCGCCATTAAGAGTGAGTTTTGCCTCGGCACGAAGTATAGGCAGCGGATACCACACACCGTCTTTGTAATAACCGGGACGTGTAGCAACAGCACCATCGGTACCTGGCACTTCTACATAATAGTTACCTACGAAAGTTCCATTGTTAGAAACGTCCATAATCATAGAAGCCAAGTCCACTTCTTCAAACTTACCGGTAGAACGTTTCCAAATGAAAGCGCAAGATTCAGCAAAATCGTCATAACCGGCAGCATATTCACCGTTAGCCGAAACACCATAAATTGTACCAAACATGCCCTCCATATATTCTGCATCAAATTCGGGCACATAGAGAGTTGCTTTTTTAAGGTCTTGTGCAGCAGCTGTACCAACTACAAGCATTGCACAAATAGAAAGTAAAATTTTTTTCATAAAAATAGGTTTGGTTAAATAAATCTGGGAGCAAAGATAATGGTTTTCAACAAACATAACAACATTATAACATTTTTTTATTTTTAAGCAGTTACAACATGCGACAACATGATTTCCGACATGCTTTTATTACCTAAAATATCGTATACCGCAGCGGCACAACTATAGCATAGCGCATCTATAAGCAATGGATGCAGGTCGTACTTTGCAGCATTCTCCTCAGGGAAAAGCACGCCGAGGAAAGAGGCAACGACATGTTTTGTAACCGACGACGGCAGAGAGAAATAGTCTATTATGTAGCTACCGGTGCCATCGACACTCCACACCGCTACGGGCTTATTGACACCACCACGCGTGTAACGACAAAACTGCAACTCATAGAGCGGATGCTGCTCGTCGATAAATTGAGTTACAGGCTTGCGCCAACCCTCCATTTGCAACGAGGCGGGTCGCAGGAAGTTGTCGGGCAACTGCAAACGCCCACTACCGTCTTGTCGTTGCTGCAACGTTACATGGCTCTTCAACTCGGTTACAGGAAGCACTTGCACAGGTTGCGTGATAAAGAGCATACGCAACTGCTCGTCGATCTTCTCGTCGATATATCGCTCGATGCTCACACCCTCGTTTTGCACAAAAGAGCCGTCCCATTGCGGTGTAAGCTCCTCCATACAGGTTTTGACACGATTTATTATTTCGGTTCTTGTTATTTCCATATTGCATTACTTGGTTTAATAATGGCAGGCAAGAGGCGCCATACAAGGGTTTCTCATGCCTGCCACAAAGTAGATATTATCAATCTTTTTTAGGCACAATACGCATGTGCGCATTGGGATAACGCAATGTCATACAGCTTGCCTCGGTGAGCACCATGGCATCGGTATTGCGAATACCGGCTTTCTTCAAGTCGAGTGTCTGTGTAGCAAAGGGTACGTGCGACCACTTTTGTATATACTCGGGGTCGAAGATAAAGCCACAGTCGCTCATGCCGCAATCGTCGAACACCTCGGAGTGCAGAACATAAAGTTTGCCAAACTTAGAGGTCAACTCGTTGAAGTCGATACCCCATTTGACCGTTGCGCTGTCGCCCGACAAAGTTTTGTATGCCTCCATTTTATTGAGGCGACCAATAAAGTTTGAGCCACCGATAAGCACCTTACGCTTATTGCCGGCATTACCGGTGAAGCACTTCTGCATCATATCGACAAGTATGTCGTGAGTCCAATCGGTCTCCTTGTCATACACAAACTCCTTGCCGGCTTGCCACCAGATACCACCCGAAAGGCTCACAGGCTCTTTCTTTACGGGGTCGTAAATCTTCTGTTTGATGCCAAAGAGGAATGTCTTTTCCATGCCCAATCGCATGTCGTAGATAGCAGCCTCTTCTTGGTCTGAGAAGTCCCACTCAACCTCTTTATTGGCAATTTTCATGAAAGTCGATTGCTCGATTTGCATCTTGAAAATCTGGCAATAGTTTTGTTCTTTGACAGGCATGGTCTCAAATTGTGCAGTCTGCACATCGAGCTCGGTAGCTGCACGTCCCATGCGCACAAGTCGCACACCGGGATAGATTGTCGGCACACAATTTTTCACATCGCCGATAGTCTTGCCGTTGACTGCCGAAACCAACAGCTTGCCCGTCTCGGCATCTTTTCCAAGCACATAGAGGATGAGATTGGCACTCGACTTGGTTACACCGTCGCTCTCATAGCCATTATTATCCAAAACCAAGATAGTGTCGGACGTCTCAAAAACATCGCTGTTGTCCAACGTCAATGCAGCTCGGACACTATTGCTTGTTACAGTCGATGCCGACGGCTCGATATAAGAGGCATTCAGTACGGCATAAGAAGGTCGCATATCGACCGAATAATAATCCACCACCATCGAGCCCGATTTACGAGCGCCTTTGTAACGAGATATTTGGTCGACGGGAGTCGACATAGGGCGTATTTTGGTAATGCGGTCGTCTATCTCATTTTGCAACAGCGAGGGCGACAACTCATCGGTAAGAGTCGTTGTAACAGGCTCGCCCGAGATAACTTTTCCGACGGTCATGCCGGGTAGAACGGCAGCAAATACGGCTCCGCTGGCCTCGGTACAACCCGATAGCCACAACAATACGAACAACAGCAACAATGACAATGTTGCAATAGCTATAATACGAATTTTACTTACTGAAATCTTTTGCATAATTTTTTTGTTTTTGGGGTTGATTGAAAAAACGAGTTGGGAATATGGTAACACAATTACACAGCAACAGACGCGATAAGAAGTGTGATGCTATGGGTTAATATTAGAGATTCGTGTTGCTGCACAATCTATCGTACTTACATATCCCACACACTGCCACGACGGCGGGTGCGACGATAGCCACTACCGGTAGTTGGCTGTGCATTGCCTTCACCGGAAAGGGGCATCTTGTCGCCGGCAACCTCGCGGCGTTCCATAACGATACGGCGATTGCGCCCCTTCACCTCACCGGCATGCTCGGCACAAGAGAGGTCGACATCGTAACGCAAGCCTTTGTAAAGCAACTCGAGAATATCATCTCGCAAATCGCCGGCAAAGACATGGCTGCACACATGAAAAACGCGGTCGATAAAGTCGTCGAGCTCCTGCTCGGTCATCTTCTTGGTGCGCATAAAACGCTCTATCGAGCGGGTACTTCGCTCGACATTGTCTTTCATTGCAGCCTCCAACTCACGAAAGGCACGATTGCGCTCGTCAAACTCTTCGTTGGCAATACGCAACGCATGCATCTTCTGCGTATCGCTGCTACTGTCAAAGAGTTCTTTGCCGAAGTAGCGTACACACGCCACCAGCGCATCCTCGCCCTCGGCAACATCCGAGATAAAAGCGCCTACGCGTGGATTGCTGAACATCAACCGGCTCAGCTTGTTCTGGTCGCTCAACATCTTTTCGTAATGCTCACACACATACGAGTCGTACTCATCGAGAGCATCGTACACGTCGTCTTCCGTCTCAAAACGACGGTCGGGGAAGCGTTTCAAAATGCGCTCAGCCAATCGTTCTCGTGAAGTACGAGCCTTCGATGCAGCAGGTAATTGTTTCTCTTTTTTACTCATAATTTGGTTATTAAAGTTATTGCCTTATGGCTCTGCAAAGGAAGTACCGCACAGCGCCGAGTGGCTGCGATAAAATGTTTTTAGAAAAATTTTCCTCTCTCGATAGCCGGTGTTCAAGATAAAAGCCGTAACTTTGAACATCTACAATTCGTTAACTCATAAAAGAAAGGATAATACTATGTTCTCAGCACAAACTTATGCCGAACGCCGCGCACGCCTGCGCAAGATGGTAGGTAAGGGTGTAATCATCCTCAACGGACACCTCGAAACCTCTATCAACAACCCCAACAACGCTATTGCATTCCGCCAAGAGTCGTCGTTTATGTACTACTTTGGCTTGCAAGTGGCTCGTCTTGTAGGTGTTATCGACTGCGATAACGACTGCGACACCCTCTATGGAAACGATGTTACCATCGACGAGATGATATGGACCGGACCGCAACCCTCTATGGCAGAGCAAGCTGCACAAGTGGGTGTTACCCGCACTGCTCCGCTCGACAAGGTTGCCGACGTAGTAGCCGAGGCACGTCGCAAAGGTCGCACCATACACTACCTGCCCCAATTCCGAGGCATGGAGTTGATATATATGTCTACCTTGCTCGACATACCGGCTCAACGTGTCAACGACACAGCATCGCACGAGTTGATGGCAGCCATCACCGAGATGCGCGAGATAAAGACAAAAGAAGAGCTCGACGAGATGGAGCGCGCCTTTGAGGTAGGCTACAAGATGCACACTACCGCCATGCGTATGTGTCGCGAAGGTGTCATCGAGCGCGAGATAATAGGCGCTATCAACGGTATAGCCATGCAACATGGTTGGGGTTGGTCGTTCTACTCGCACGTAACACAACATGGCGAGATACTGCACAACTTCGGTTGCGACTATCCCCTCGAAAACGGCAAGCTGCTACTCGTAGATGCCGGTGCCGAGCTCACCAGTGGCTACTGCTCCGACCACACACGCACCTACCCCGTCAGTGGTAAGTTCACCACCAAACAACGCGAAATATACGACATCGTGCTACGCTCGCACGACCACGTACTCGACATAGCACGCCCCATGCGTTATATGGACCTCCACAACGCATCGCTACTCTCTATGGCACGCGACCTCACCGATCTCGGTCTGCTCAAAGGCAACCCCGAAGAAGCCGTTGCCGCCGGAGCAATGTTTATGTTTATGCCCCACGGATTGGGTCATGGCATGGGTCTCGACGTACACGACTGCGAGGCTATAGGTGAACGTGGCGATGTATACAACTTCGACTTCTCACGCTTTGCGCCTCGTGCAGCCGAACTTGCCTGCTGCACCTATCGCAGCACATGGCAACTACGTCCCGGCGTAGTAATGAGCGACGAGCCCGGTATATACTTCATCCCTGCCCTCATCGAGCAATGGAAGAAAGAAGGTAAGTGTCGTGAGTTTATCAACTACGACCGTCTCACCGACTATTACGACTTTGGAGGTATCCGCATCGAAGACGACCTTATCATCACCGAGAACGGCTGCCGCCGCGTAGGAGGCGACAAGATAATACCCATTACCATCGACGAGCTCGAAGCCATTGTAGGAAAAGATTAAAAAAACACCTCTTGCCACTCTTGGCGGCAGGAGAAACTCATTATCATGCCCAAGGCATATTTTCACCCCACCTGATTATTTCGGGTGGGGCTTTTTGTTGCACTTTTGCGCTATCGCATTGATTTTCCATATTTTTTTGTACCTTTGCGCTCTGTCGCGCGCGTATGCGCACATTGCTTATAGCACGCATGTAGGTAAAAGAGATTATACACTATAATAACTATCTGAAAATGAAAGTATTGAAGTTTGGCGGAACCTCGGTAGGTTCTGTCGATAGCATCAAAAACGTAAAAATGATTGTCGAGCAATGCGATGAAGAGGTTATCGTTGTCGTATCGGCTTTGGGCGGTATTACCGACAAACTTATTGCCACAGCCAATGCAGCAGCAAAAGGTGAAGAGGAGTATCTCGACAATATGCAGACTATTCGCACTCGTCATGCCGAGGTGATTGCCGGTGTTGTGCCGGTACAATACCGCACCGAAATGGAGGCTCGCGTCAACGAGTTGCTCGACGAGCTGACCAACATATATCGTGGCGTGTATCTTATCAAAGACCTCTCGTCGAAGACTCTCGATACAATTGTGAGCTATGGTGAACGACTCTCGTCGACCATCCTCAGCCGCGTGATTGAGGGCATCACACTTTTCGACTCACGCCAATTCATCAAAACCGAGCAACAATTCAACAAACATATCGTCGATTTTGAAACTACCAACCGCCTCATCGCCGAGACGTTTGCCCAACAGCCTCGCCGCTCGCTCGTGCCGGGATTTATATCGTCCGACATTAAAAGTGGCGATACGACCAACTTGGGTCGCGGAGGCTCGGACTATACAGCCGCTATCTTGGCAGCAGCTCTCGATGCCAACCGCTTGGAGATATGGACCGATGTCGACGGCTTCATGACTGCCGACCCCCGCGTTATCAGCTCGGCTTATGTCATCGACCGCCTCTCATTTACCGAGGCTATGGAGTTGTGCAACTTCGGTGCAAAAGTGATATATCCCCCCACGATATACCCCGTATACCACAAGAATATACCCATTGTTATCAAGAATACGTTCAACCCCACTGCTCCGGGCACATTCATCAGCAACGAGAATAACCCCAACAGCAAGACTATCAAGGGTATATCTTCTATCAACGACACTTGCCTTATCACCGTAACAGGTCTTGGTATGGTGGGTGTTGTGGGTGTCAACTCGCGCATATTCAACTCGCTGGCACAATCGGGCGTAAGCGTGTTTATGGTGTCGCAAGCATCGTCGGAGAACAGCACCTCGTTTGCCGTACGTAATGCCGATGCCGACCTCGCCGTACAGGTTCTCAACAAAGAGTTTGCCATCGAGATAGAACAAGGCGAGATGAGCCCTGCCCGCGCCGAGCGCGAACTTGCCACCGTTGCTATCGTAGGCGAGAATATGAAGCAAGCCCCGGGCATTGCCGGTAAGTTGTTCGGAACACTGGGTCGCAGCGGTATCAACACCATTGCTTGTGCCCAAGGTGCACAGAAGATGAACATCTCGATTGTCATCAAGTCGTGCGACTTGCGCAAAGCACTCAACGCCATTCACGACTCGTTCTTCCTCTCAAGTTCGCAAGTCCTCAACCTATTTGTCGTAGGCGTGGGCACTGTGGGCGGCAACCTGCTTGAACAGATAGCCAAGCAACAAGACAACCTACTACACAACAAGGCTTTGTGCCTGCGTGTTGTGGGTATAGCCAACTCGCGCAAGTGCATCTTCAACCGCGACGGTATAGACATGTCGACCTACCGCGAGCAGTTGGAAGCATCGGATATTGTATCTACCCCCTCGTTTTTCAAAGAGGAGATTTTCCGCATGAACATGTTCAACTCGGTATTTGTCGATTGCACCGACAGTGCCGATGTTGCCGCACAATACTACGACCTCTTGGCACACAATATATCGGTCGTTGCCGCCAACAAAATAGCCGCTTCGAGCAGCTACAACAACTATGTAATGCTCAAAGAGACTGCCAACGCCCGCGATGTGAAGTTCCTGTTTGAAACCAACGTCGGTGCAGGACTACCCATCATCAACACCATCAACGCCCTCACCAATAGTGGCGACCGCATCTTGCGCATCGAGGCGGTGCTATCGGGTACGCTCAACTACATCTTCAACACCATCAGCGCCGATATACCTTTGAGTCGCGCTATAGAGATGGCTCAAGAGGCAGGATATAGCGAGCCCGATCCTCGCGTCGACCTCTGCGGAAAAGATGTTTTGCGCAAACTTGTCATCTTGGCTCGTGAGGCAGGATATGCCATTGAACAAGAAGATGTTGAGATAAAGAACTTTATACCCGTCGAGATGTTTGAAGGCGATATCGAAACATTCAAACAACGCATCAAAGAGCTGGATGCCGACTTTGAAGAGACTCGCCGACAATATGCCGAGCAAGGCAAGCACCTGCGCTACGTGGCAAGCCTCAACGACGGCAAGGCTCAAATAGGACTGCAAGCCGTCGACAGCCAACATCCGCTCTACCAACTCGAAGGCAGCAACAACGTCATTCTCATATCTACCGAGCGCTACCGCGAGTACCCAATGATTATAAAAGGTTATGGTGCCGGAGCCGGTGTAACAGCCGCCGGTGTCTTTGCCGACATCATAAGCATTGCCAACATTCGATAATATGAAACGCAGCATCACATTAGCACTTCTCGCCACCGTTCTGCTGGCGGCTTGCAATACCCCACGCATGGAGTATAAAGAGATGGTATGCCACGAGCTACACACCCCATATCGCGTGAAGTATGAGGCAGACCGCAACTACGACAACGAGATACGCAACGTGATGCGCGACTATTATCACGCCATCAACCCTTTCGACAGCACCTCTATTATAGCGCACGTCAACCGTAATGCCGACATTACGGTCGACAGCATCTTTACAACCGTCTTCAACACTGCCATGCAGGTTTCGCAAGCTACCGACGGTGCTTTAGATGTAACCTGCGCGCCATACATCAACGCGTGGGGGTTTGGTTTTACCAACGACAGCAATGCTGTTACACAAGCCATCATCGACAGCATAAGCCAATTTGTGGGCTATAAGAAGGTTGCATTGGCAGAAGGGAAAGTCGTCAAGCAAGACCCTCGTCTGCTGCTCAACTTCTCGGCTCTGGGCGATGGTTGCGCCTGCGACCTCATAGGTAAGCTACTCGAAAGCCACCATATAGAGAACTACATGGTAGAGGTAGGTGGTGAGGTGCGCACAAGCGGTGTCAATCCTCATGGTAAAGCATGGCATATAGGCATCGTTACACCCGAGGACGACCCAGAAGGGAAAAACAACAACCTGCAAGCCATTGCCAAGCTCGAGGGCAAATACGGACTTGCCACCAGCGGCAACTACCGCAATTTTCACGAAAAAGATGGTCGCAAATATGGTCATACCATCAACCCCGCCACCGGCTATCCCGCCCAGCAAGACGTCCTCAGCGCAACGGTCATAGCACCCACGTCGATGCTTGCCGATGCCTATGCCACAGCCATCATGGTGATGGGACGTGAACGTGCCCGCAAGCTATCGGAAGAGCAACCTTCGATAGCCTACTACGTCATATACATCGACGAGAACGACTCCATTCGCACCGAACATTCGCCCGGTTTCGACCAATTTCTGAAAAAATAAAAACCACCCGACAACATATTGTCTGCTACTCAAAATTTTTGTCTACGCACACATTTGCACACATTAGCTAAACTTTGTGGCATTGAAACTCTCTATTAGCAAAAAAATTACTAATTTTGTAAGCTAATCAATAGAAAAGAGATGAGTCAAAATTCTTTACTTGACAGACTTAAAGACTTGCAGTTGCGATTTGAGGAGGTAGGCACACTCATCACCGACCCTTCGGTGATTGCCGACCAACGTCGCTATGTAAAGCTCACCAAAGAATACAGCGATTTAGACAAAATCAACAAAGCCACCATTCGCTACGAAGGCTTGCTCAACACCATCAGTGAAGCCCGCGAGATACTCGAGACAGAGAACGACCCCGAGATGCGCGAAATGGCAAAAGAAGAACTCGACAGCAGCAATGCACAAATTCCACAATTGGAAGAAGAGATAAAACTACTGCTCGTACCTGCCGACCCCGAAGACGGCAAGAACGCCATCGTCGAGATACGTGGCGGTACAGGTGGCGACGAGGCTGCTATCTTTGCCGGCGACCTCTTCCGCATGTACTCGAAGTATTGCGAGATGAAGGGCTGGAGCTTGAGCGTATCGAGTTTCAACGAAGGCACATCGGGAGGCTACAAAGAGATAATCTTTGCCGTCAGCGGCGACAACGTGTACGGCACTATGAAATATGAAAGCGGTGTGCACCGCGTACAACGCGTTCCTGCCACCGAGACACAAGGTCGTGTACACACCTCGGCAGCTACTGTGGCTGTACTGCCCGAAGCCGAGGAGTTTGACGTAGAGATAAACGAAGGCGAGATAAAATGGGATACCTTCCGCTCGGGTGGTGCCGGTGGACAGAACGTCAACAAGGTAGAGTCGGGTGTGCGACTACGCTACGTATGGCGCAACCCCAACACCGGGGTATCGGAAGAGATACTCATCGAGTGTACCGAGACACGCGACCAACCCAAGAACAAAGAGCGCGCCCTCTCACGCCTGCGCACATTCATCTACGACAAAGAGCACCAAAAGTATATCGACGACATTGCCGCCCGCCGCAAGACCATGGTCTCGACCGGCGACCGCAGTGCCAAGATACGCACATACAACTATCCGCAAGGTCGCATCACCGACCACCGCATCGGCTACACCATATACAACCTACCTGCATTTATGGATGGCGATATACAAGACTGCATAGACCACCTCATCGTTGCCGAAAATGCCGAGCGACTGAAAGAAAGCGAATTATAAAATCATAACAACACACTACTATGAATTGCCAGGAACTATTTGAAAACATCCGTCGCAAGAAATCATTTCTCTGCGTAGGTCTTGATACCGATATTCGTAAAATCCCCACCCACTTGCAAGGTCGTGAGAATGCCATTTTTACATTCAACAAAGCCATCATTGATGCCACTGCCGACCTTTGCGTAGCATACAAGCCCAATCTTGCCTTCTACGAGAGCCTCGGATTGGAAGGATGGAAAGCCTTTGAAGATACTGTTCGCTACATCCGCACCAACTACCCCGACATGCTCATCATCGCCGATGCCAAGCGTGGCGATATAGGCAACACCAGCGAGATGTATGCACGCAGCTTCTTCGAGCACTTAGACATACACGCCGTTACCGTAGCTCCCTACATGGGCGAGGATAGCGTAAAACCCTTCCTCAACTACGAGAACCGTTGGGTTATTGTATTGGGATTGACCTCAAACAAAGGCTCACACGACTTCCAGCTCACAGCCGATGCCAATGGCGAGCGCCTCTTTGAGAAAGTATTGCGTGTAGCGCAAACTTGGGGTACAACCGACAACATGATGTTTGTCGTAGGCGCCACACAAGGTTCGCTCTTTGAGGACATACGCCGCGTAGCCCCCAACCACTTCTTGCTCGTGCCCGGTGTAGGCGCACAAGGCGGCAGCCTCAGCGAGGTAGCCAAGTATGGCATGAACGACCATTGCGGTCTTATTGTTAACTCTTCGCGCCAAATCATCTACGCCGACAACAGCGAGAACTTTGCCGAGGCAGCAAGACAACAAGCCCTCAACGTACAACAAGAGATGGAACAAATCTTGAAAGAGAGAAATATCATTTAAAATCGTATAACCAAAATAATTGAAGTATGAAAAGCATTAAAGGAACACAAACAGAGAAAAACCTCCTCACTTCATTTGCAGGAGAAAGTCAAGCACGCATGCGCTACACCTACTTTGCCAGCGCTGCCAAGAAAGAGGGTTACGAACAAATAGCAGCCATCTTTGAAGAGACTGCCAACCAAGAAAAAGAACACGCAAAACGCATGTTTAAATACCTCGAAGGCGGTATGGTAGAAATCACCGGTACCTTCCCCGCAGGCGTTATTGGCTCGACAGCCGACAACCTCCGCGCAGCAGCAGCCGGCGAGAACGAAGAGTGGACCAAAGACTATCCCCACTTTGCCGACGTTGCAGCCGAAGAAGGCTTCCCCGAGATTGCAGCCATGTATCGCAACATAGCCATCGCCGAGAAAGGTCATGAAGAGCGCTACCTCGCATTCTTGGCAAACATCGAGAACAATACCGTCTTTGCCAAAGCCGAGAGCACCGTATGGCAATGCCGCAACTGTGGTTTCATCATCGAAGGCACCAACGCACCCAAGATGTGCCCCGCCTGCTTGCATCCCCAAGCACACTTCGAGGTAAAGAAAACCAATATGTAATATAACTTGTTTAACTACATAAATTAATAGGTATCAATAATGCAAACAATTGACAATTTCAATTTTGCCGGTAAAAAGGCTATTGTACGCGTTGACTTCAACGTACCCCTTGACGGTAATGGCAACATCACCGACGACACTCGTATTCGCGGTGCACTGCCCACTCTCAAGAAAATCCTTGCCGACGGTGGTAGCCTCATCATCATGTCGCACATGGGCAAGCCCAAGAAAAATCCCGATATGAAATATTCGTTGGGACAAATCGTTGACGCCGTTTCTGAGAAACTCGGTGTTAAAGTACAATTTGCCCCCGACTGCATGAAGGCCGACGAGGCTGCTGCAGCCTTGAAACCCGGTGAAGTTCTCTTGCTCGAAAACCTCCGCTTCTATGCCGAGGAAGAGGGCAAACCTCGTGGCGAATTTGCTACTGAAGAAGAGAAGAAAGCTGCCAAAGCTGCTATGAAAGAGCCCCAAAAGGAGTTTGCCAAACACCTCGCTTCGTATGCCGATTGCTATGTAAACGATGCTTTTGGTACTGCTCACCGCAAACACGCCTCTACAGCCATCATCGCCGATTACTTCGATGCCGACCACAAAATGCTCGGCTACTTGATGGAGAAAGAGGTGAAAGCCGTAGACAACGTGTTGAGCGACATCAAACGTCCTTTCACAGCCATCATGGGTGGTTCTAAAGTTTCTACCAAAATTGGTATCATCGAGAACTTGATGGACAAAGTAGACAACCTCATCTTGTGCGGCGGTATGACCTACACTTTTGCCAAGGCTCAAGGTGGCAAAATAGGTAGCTCTATCTGCGAAGATGACAAGCTCGACTTGGCTCTCGACATCATTGCACAAGCCAAAGCCAAAGGCGTAAACCTCGTGCTCGGTGTTGACTGTGTTGCCGGCGATGCTTTCTCTAACGAAGCCAACACACAAGTTGTCCCCTCAAACGACATCCCCGATGGCTGGGAAGGTTTGGATGCAGGTCCCAAGACCCGCGAGCTCTTTGCCAATGCTATCAAAGGTTCTAAGACTATCCTCTGGAACGGTCCTGCCGGTGTATTTGAGTTTGACAACTTCACAGCAGGCTCACGTGCTATTGCCGAGGCTATTGCCGAAGCTACCAAAGAGGGCGCATTCTCGCTCATCGGTGGTGGCGACTCGGTAGCTTGTATCAACAAGTTTGGCATGGCAGACCAAGTATCATACATCTCGACAGGTGGTGGTGCTTTGCTCGAAGCCATCGAGGGTAAAGTTCTCCCCGGTATCGCTGCTATCAAAGGCTAAGAAATCAACAATACTCTACATTAAGCAAAGGCGATGTGTCTCACACGACACACCGCCTTTCTTTATGTAAATATCAGAAAAAACAACCATACAAAATTCTCAAAATGGCTATGCGAACATCGCTTCAAGCATCGCATCACGCACGCACTATTCTATCCATTATTTCCACATTATATAATAGAACAACGCCATTATACCACAAATAGAAAAATTTCTAAAGCAACGATTTTTTATTTATATTTGTTAACTTTGATAATCGTTGGTTAATTTTCACCTCTTGCGTGTGCGATATTGATAAATAAGTATATGTTACTCCCGCAACAGAGGAAGATGTTATTTGGGAGCCTCCTTGCGTAACAGCTGGACACTCATACGAGGCACCACGCGCAGCTACAAAAAACTCATCTGAGAATAACCATTAACAGGCATATATTATTTGCCAACAAGGTTTCAACTAAAAACGGCTGCATCAAATACAACCTTTTGATGCTATCGTTTTTAATTCTGTTTGACTTTTATAAAATATTTTTTTACCTTTGTTTCGTCAGAGCAAACAAATGCTTGACAAACATATTTACGAAAGTGTTTTCGCTTTTTCCTTGTTAGAAAATGTGGAAGTTTTCATGAAGCAGGACAAACGAAGAGCACTCTTCTGCTTGTATAGCTATGTGGCTATGCCCTATTTGTGCATATACCCCATACTATTCAAGTGTGGGGTAATGCATCGTTTATAGCTTCGGGGTCATTCCACAACCTTCTAACAGATAAACGAAATAGGCTCCACACTTTCTTTATATATAACAAGTCTATCAAGGAGCCTATAGTAAGATTATGAATTACAACTAATCATAAAAACTTACCATTATGACTCACCAACAATCCAATTGCTTATTGCAACGCTGTATAGCACTTGCAATCGTAATGGCGGTATTCGCCGGGACTTTGCCTTGCATTGCCGACAAATCATGCTACCTCAATTTTCATGGCACATCTGCCAATTATGACTATTATTACAATGTCGAAGATGTGCATAAACTCACCTTTTCGTCATCGGATCTTACCGTAAAATTTGTCGATAATTCATCCAACAAACCAATAAAATACAAAACCTTACGTAAAATAACCATTGGTAGCAACACCATTATGAACGTAGAGAATGTAAGAGACGACATTTCACTTACTATCAATTTCACCGGTGATGCTGTATATGTAAAGAATGTCGAATCCCTCTCATTGGTTACAATATATAATATGTCGGGACAACAACTACTCTCACTTTCACCCAACGCCTCTACGGCTATAATTTCGCTCGATGGTTATCACCCAGGTGTATATATCGTACAAGCTATAAGCGGTGGCAATATAGTAACCCAAAAGATTATCAAGTAATCCTTTAAAATCTTATAATGATGAGACACAACAAAATATTTACTGCTCTTACCATTGTATACGCATTAGCTATAGCTGCAGTGGCACAAGACCGCTTTGTAAAAGTTTACGAAAATGGAGTAGAACAATCGTACGATGCTACCACCGTCGATAGTATGAAAATAGAAAATTCAATGCTCAACATCTATAACAAGGGCAAAGTAGACAACTCTTTTAACATAACCGATATAGACAGTCTCAAAGTTGTATCGCTTTTAGATGCCCCCACCAATGTACATGGCTATATCAACGGTGAGAATATAAATGTTACATGGAGCGGTGTAGATCAGACTCTCTATTACGAAGTATATCGCAGTGGTGACGGCAACAACTACAATTTGTTGGGGCAAGCCACCGGAACAAGTTACACCGACCCTTTGCCACTGTTGGGCAACAACTACTACAAAGTGCGTGCCATCGGCAAGAACTTCATTACCAATCAGAGCGCCTCAACCGGAAAAATCTATTTCCAATCTAATGTCGAGTCGGGTTTGTATATGGGCATTATAGGTTTCAACCAAAAACTCTATAACAGAGATATAGATATACTTAATACCGAAACCGAAAGCAACTTCACAAATTATGTCAATGGACTTACTGCCCAAAACGGCACATTGCTATATTATGCAGTCGACAACGCAATCGACAAATTAGTAAATGCGACACTTCCTCACGACATTATCAACGTAGCTATTGTAACCTTTACCGATGGATTGGATCAAGGTTCTATTATGATGAACAGCAATTATAGTAGCGATGAAGAATATCTGTCAAGCATCAGCAAACGTATAGGTAACACCAATGTAAAGGGCAAAAAAATAGATGCCTATTCGATAGGTTTGCGAGGTGATGATGTAAGCGACATTGAAAAGTTTAAAGAGAATTTGCAAGGACTTGCCAGCAGTACCGAAAAAGCCTTCGAAGTAAATAATATGAATGAAGTGAATGCAATCTTCCAAGAGATTGCATCCAAACTATATAACGAAAGTATAAGCCAAAGCATCTCTTTGACCATCCCCGGACAAAGCGACGGCACGAAGATACGTTTCACGTTCGACAACGTGACCGATGCTGCCAACTCCGACCTTTATATTGAAGGTACATTCTCTTTGAGCGATCTTTCATTAAAGAATATCACATATAAAGGATTTACATCTAGCAGCAGTTCAACTGTAAAAGGCAAACAAGACGGCATATTTGTTACATTTACTTTCGAAGATATAATAAGACCAAGTGGTGAAACACTACCAACCAACCATATACAACAATGGAGTTACATCACATCTACAAGCAAATGGCAAGTAAATTCAGAGTTTACCCCCGATGAAAATACGATAACCACCGTAGAACAAAAGAGTGCTGCTATAATGTTGGTATTAGACTGCTCGAGCTCACTCGGAGACCAATTTTCAACCATGCAAAACAGTGCCAAATCATTTATCAACACACTTGTCAACGGTTCGGAAGAGGATGACAATGGCGGTGGTAGTGGCAATAATAATGTTTCGGGCGAACCGTCCGACATCTTCGTCTCTTTGTCTTACGACGATATGGTATATGTAGAGGGTGGTACATTCAAGATGGGCGCACAATGGTCGAGCAGTTCGTCCAACTACGACAGCGATGCACTTAGTAATGAAATGCCGGTACATAGTGTAACGCTATCGTCATACTATATAGGTAAATATGAAGTAACCCAGCAGTTGTGGGAATATGTAATGAACTACACCGGCACAGCCGCCGACGGTAGCACGATGACAGCCGTTGCCACCGACCCGTGGTTGGGCGACAATCCCTCATCAACTTATGGCAAGGGCAATTACTATCCGGCGTATTATGTAAGTTACTACGATATAGTAGACTACTTCATCCCACGGTTGAATAAGATCACCGGCAAGACCTTCCGCCTGCCCACCGAGGCAGAGTGGGAGTATGCCGCACGCGGTGGCAACCAATCGAAAGGCTATAAATACAGTGGCAGCAACGCCATAGGCGATGTAGCGTGGTATGCTGACAATGCATCATATATGACCCATCCGGTAGGCACTAAAAGCCCCAACGAGTTGGGTATATACGATATGAGTGGTAATGTATTTGAATGGTGCAGCGATTGGGAGGGCAGTTACAGCAGTACAGCACAGACCAACCCTACCGGAGCATCTTCAGGCTCTAACCGTGTGTGGCGGGGTGGTAGTTGGTACTTCGATGCGCAGGGCTGCCGTGTGTCGATGCGCAGCGGCTATCCTCCGTCGAGCCGCGGCTGCACCGGCGGCTTCCGCTTAGTACTATCCGAAACAAATAAAGACTATATTTTAAACCCTTCAAATCATCAAACCGGCAATTACACATCTTTTTCGAGTGGGATATATACAATAAATTCTAAATATGATATACCTATTATAATTGACAATGGTCCTACAAAATATTTTAACGATATAAGTACAGTATACTCACATTACATATCCACACCACCTGGAAGCACAATCGAGTTCAATGCACCTGAAGCCGGCATTCTAACAATTTGTGTCCTCCCCACTGAAAGAACCAATGATCCCAATTACCCCTCATTTGCTCCTAATGTGGTATATATAAAAGTGACACAGGATCAAGGAGAAGAAGTCAAAATAGGTGATTTCAGCACCTCCTATGATTACTCCTATAACGACGGTGGTGTGTGTATTAATTATACATATACTGTAAAAGTTCCGATGGCAGGTAAGGTAACAATTATGTCAGAGAATACTTATAATACATATGATAATTTTTACTACATTGAATTCAGACCTTAAGAAGTAAGCCAACATATAACACAGCCACAGCAGCCCTACAGGAAGAGCGCTGTGGCTTATTTATTTCCCTTTTTCTATCCGACATTTTATCAACACTCTATCGGCGCAATTCGGAACGAGGAATAAAGGAGTCGGGGGTATCTATGTCATAGACGGCAGTGCGGAGGTAGTGGCTCAACTCCTCGGCGGTGCTGTATTGTTGCAAGGTTTCGACCGAAATGGCATTACCCACTACTACGCGGTGCTGACCCTTGTCTTTGTTGAAAAACTCGGAGGGGAGGCGCAGCAATCGCAAGGGCAGGCTGATAACACCTAAACCATAGTAGAAGCGCGAATTGCGGTCGAGGAAACGAACTGGTACTACAGGTACACGCGCTTCTTGGATGAAGCGAATGGTCTCGACATCCCAATCGCGGTCGACAATGCGACGGGGACGGAAGTGATAGTCGGAACCTACTCCCGAGGGGAAAAATCCGACTGCAGCATCACGCTCTATATGCTCGGCAGCAGCAGCATAGGCGTTTTCGTCGCGGTGGCTGTTACGACCTTGCACATATACAAAGTTGTCTTGTAGGGGTTCTATGCGCGACATCATTTCGGTGGCTGCCAACTTAAAGTCGGGACGAACACCGCCCAAGAGGTCTATCAACACAATGGCATCTAATGCGCCATAGGGTTGGTTGCTCACTGTGATAAATGCACCTTGAGGCAATGCGCTCAGGCGCTCGGGGTGTCCTACCAAATAGTCGCAATTGATGAGTTTCAACAACTTGTCGGTACACTCAACGCCGCGGTCGAAGTATACTTGATCGTACAGTATATTGAGCTTGTTTACGTCGCACACTGCAATGACCAATCGAGCCAACATCCTACCCCAATAGCCGCGGAATGCGCCCGATATGTGTCCCAACTCGTCGATATTGAGCAGCTCGTGCTCGGGGCGTTGTTTCTTCTTGCGAAAGACTATCAACTTCTCGACAAAGAAGTTGAGAACACCCGAGATACACAAAGCAACGAGGTTACATACTACGACATCCCAACCAAAGATATACTCGAAGAGCAGCAGGAAGAGCATCTTCACCGCAAAACCCGACAAGGCTGCGATGTTGAATACCAAGAAATGCTTGAGAAAACTTTTTCCGCCTTTATCCTCTACGCGGTTGCTCCATATCCAATAGTAGGAACAGAGGAAGTTGCTGAATACGGCAAACTCGAAAGAAATCATGGGCGAAACGATATTCTCGCCCCAATATGTTCCGCCAAAGATAAATGCCGAACACAACCACAGCACGAGCGTATCGACACCCGTGCCCAATAATCTACTTAATACAAATTGAATATACTGGCGCACTACGTACGTGTGAATGTTTTACTTCTGCTCTTTGGGCTCGGCCTTTTTGAGAGGATCGCGTTTCGACAGATATTTGCGGTCTTTGAGCCATTGCGAAATCCACATAAATGCTATAAACAGCGCAATAGCAATACCTACGATGTCGAAGAGTCCAAGTCCTTGTCCGGCTACGGTGCAAGACCACTCGCGCAACGGTCTGATATACATATAGACTGTATTGAGCAGAATGATAACCAAGCGGAACTCGGTGGGTCCCATACCGGCATAGGTCAAGCGAAACTCGTCCTTGAGGATGGTGCAGATGTATGTGTAAATAGAGATAACAAGATAAGCTACCAATACCAACAATGCAACATCAAAACGGAATATAGGCGACAAACCCGCACCTATACACATGATGCATATTGTAATGGCATCTAACGAGTGGTCGATGAAGAAACCATACTTGGGACGTTGTGTTTGACGTACACGAGCAAGTGTGCCATCCAAGCTATCGCCATACCAGTTGATAAGCAAGCCAAACGACGACAACCACAAATAGTAAACATTGACCGAAGCCAATGCAAAGCCTACGGCGCATACAAAAGCACCAAACACACCCAGATATGTAAGAATATCGGATGTTACCCACGAAGGTTGCCTTTGGGCAAGCCATACCAATATTTTTTTCTCTACGCTGTTAAGAAGCGATGTCTGTATTCTATCGGATTTTTCGTGTCCCATATTTCAAGTCTTTTTATTTATGTTCTATTCGTATTAACTTATTCTTCATCTCCACCTGTAAGGTCTAAGACTTCTTTATCGCCACTCTTATCGACATATTGTCTTCTCAACGGCGATGCATGTGCCTCGTCGTCGACAATGCGGTTGCGATAGACATCCATTGCAGTATATATCGCCTGACGGAACGACTCTTCCGATGCTACGCCTTTGCCTGCAATATCGTAGGCTGTACCATGGTCGGGCGATGTTCTTACAAACGACAATCCGGCGGTAAAATTCACGCCACAATCCATTGCAAGGGTTTTGAACGGAGCCAAACCTTGGTCGTGATACATTGCCAACACACCGTCGAAGTGCTTGTAATGCTCGGTACCAAAAAAGCCGTCGGCTGCATAAGGACCGAAGCAAAGCATTCCTTGCTTCTTTGCCTCCTCAATAGCGGGAAGAATGATTTGCTGCTCCTCATTACCCATCAAACCGTTTTCGCCGGCGTGCGGATTGAGCGAAAGGACTGCAATGCGCGGCTTGCGCACTGCAAAGTCATGGCTCAACGAGCGAGCAAATGTATTCAATTTATCGAGAATGAGTTCTTGCGACAATGCTTGAGGCACCTGCGCAATGGGCATATGTCCGGTAACAAGCGCAACACGCAACTTGTCGTTCAGCAATATCATCAACGATTTTTCACCTTCTTGAGCAAGACGTTGCTCGAGATACTCGGTGTGTCCGGCAGGGAAAGAGAACTCCTGCGACTGCATGGCATGCTTGCTGATGGGAGCTGTTACCAAAACGTCGATAAGACCTTCGGCAAGGTCGGCGACAGCGCACTCCAAGGCGGCGTATGCAGCTTGTCCCGATTGCTCCGAGGGACGACCTATCTCTACTTTTATCTCCTCATCAACGCAATTTATCAGGTTGTTTTGCCCATCTACAATATGCTTGGCACCGGTTATTATGTTAAAGTTTACCGGTTCAATATCTATAGCTTTACGGTGATAAGCAGCGACTTTTGCCGACCCGTATACCACCGGAGTACACAACTCTACAAAGCGAGGGTCAGAAAGGGTCTTGAGGATTACCTCGTACCCTACCCCGTTTATATCGCCATGCGTGATACCTACTCTTATCATTTTTTCGTTCATTACAATTACCCCAGCAATAAGTAACTATTAAGATTGGGTGAACAAAGTTAATAAAATTACTATAAACGACGAGCAATTTATCATTAACATTTGCATTATTTCACTTATCGCTACGCTTTATTGCTTTTCGGCAGTCGATAGCATACCACATGCGGCAAAAATATCCTCACCGCGCGAAGCCCGTATTGTGGCAGTAACGCCACGCTCATTGAGCCTATCTCTGAAAGCCTCGATTCGCTGCATATCAGACGTTTCAAGGTCTACGCCCGGGATGGCATGAAAGCGTATCAGATTGACACGACAAGGCAAACCGCCCAGTAGCTTTACCAATGCATCGGCATGCTCCAAAGAGTCGTTATAACCGCGGAAAACGATATACTCGAACGACAATCGACGTTGGCGACTCCAATCGTACTCGCGGAACAAGGCAAGTAGTTCTTTTACAGGGAAGGATTTCTCAACAGGCATCACTTCGGCGCGTTGCTCGGGATATGGAGCGTGCAGGCTCAAAGCCAAGTGGCACTCACTCTCCTCGATAAAACGTCGCAAACCGGGGCGATAACCAACTGTCGACACCGTAATGCGGCGCGGACTCCATGCCATACCCCACTCCTCGGTGAGAATACGCAAGGCTTTCAGCAGTTCATCAAGGTTATCGAGCGGCTCACCCATACCCATAAAGACCAGGTTGGTGAGCGTATCACTATCTTCTACCGAAACTATCTGATTGATTATCTCATGGGCAGTAAGGTTTCTCGTGAAACCTTGCTTACCGGTCATACAGAAGTAACAATTCATCTTGCAACCCACCTGCGACGACACACACAACGTGGCGCGTTGTCGATCGGGGATATACACCGTTTCAACGCCACAAGTTACACCAACATCATACAGATACTTCACTGTACCATCGACCGATTTCATGGCCTCTTTGGGCTGATAATAGCCTACATCGTAACTCTCGGCAAGCAATATGCGGTGAGCTTTCGATATATTGGTCATTTCGTCGATACTATTGACACGACGCACATATATCCATTGAGCCAACTGTCGAGCGGCAAAACGAGGCATGCCACATGCCGCAGCTACAGCTTGCAACTCTTCCAACGTCTTTCCTACAAGATGCTGTTTCTCCATTGTTCAATCTTTTAAAATAGCAATACTTATTGTAGACAGAAAGACCGCCCAAACACCTTAGGCGGTCTTATATTTTATCATCGAAATTCTATTAGAAGAAGCGAACCAAAGTATTCTCGATATCGGCTTTCTCTTTGAGAACCTCCAAGAATTGGTTGGCGGCGCCGGTGTATTGTTGTTGCAAACGAGACATCTCGGCATCCTCGTTATAGGGACGAGAAACAGGATTTTCGTTTACTACTTGCAATACATATACACCACGGTTACCTACAACAGGAGCCGAAACCACACCGGCTTCGAGACCCGAAGCAACACCTACAACAGCGGGCTCATAGCCAAGACCTGCTACGCTCAATGAAGCCATCGAAACGAACTTAGCAGTGTCAACCGAAGCATTCATAGCAGTAGCATAAGCCTCCAAAGTAGCAGGAGTTACAGCAGCCAATTGCTCGGTGATGACAGCGGCTTTCTTGGTACGACGTGCAGCCGAAGTGAGCATTGTCTCCATGTCTTCCATAGGACGATAGCCTTCTTTCACGATTTTCTCAACAACAGCTACTACATAGCGGTCGTCAACCTCAAAGATTTCAGAGATTTCGCCTTTCTTGGCATTGAAAGCCCAATGCACAATTTGACGAGAGTTCTTCATACCGGGAACCGATGCTTGTGTAGCTTGGCAGTCGGCGGGCATGATTGTATAACCGGCAACATAAGCGCTATCAACAAATTGTTGAGCATTGTTGTATTTGGCAACATACGACGACAAAGCGTTGTAGAGGTTGGTTTCGGTATCTACGCTGGGGGCTACACCGATAGTCATTGTAGCTACCTTGGCTTTGGCAACGGGAGCAGAGCGTTTTACCACCTTGGCAATATGTTGAACACCACCGAAGCTCTCGGTCTTGAAGTAACCGTTACCGGCAGCAAATACGTCGTTAACAAATTGACGACCCAAGTTGTTATACATACCCTCTGTTACAGCAAACTCTTTGGTTACATTCACATCGGCACCAAGAGCATCCATTGCTGTACCGGCAGCCAATACATTATATACACTGTCAATGCGAGTATCGCCCATAGCAAAGCTTACCAAGCTGACTGTTACTGTATCGGGGGCTGTTTTGGCATCCATCAAGCGATACATGGTGTATGCATCATTGGCAAATGCAGGCTCAGTAGCATCACCTACCTTGGCAGTCTCTACAAAGTTCTTCATGTCGGCGGGCATAGAGCTTACGGCAACAAATACATCTTCGTAAGGAACATCCGAGTTGTTATCTACTACAGTTGCAACATCATCAGATGTAGCAAATTGAGCTTGAACCATGTTTATCTTCTCTTCAACCTTCGCATAATCGTCGGCAGAGGGAACAACATCAACAGCGATGTAGCGGATGGTGCGCACCTCGGGAGTTTCGTAACGAGCTTTGAGTTTGTTATACTCGGCTTGAAGGTCAGACTTCGATACCTCAACAGTAGAGTCGGCAACCGACATATAGGGTTGTACGGCATAAGCAACATCTACCGACTTGGTTTGAGCAGCAAAAGCCATCTCGGCATCAACCTTGTTGGGCATAACGGCTGCATTGAGCAAATTCATAAATTTCTCGTATGCACGAGCTTGACGAATTTGTTCTTCCATATCGAGCCATGCTTGACGTTGCATAGCGATTTGCTCGAGTTGAGCGGGCTCGGTATAGCCATTCTCCTCGGGGTTGAAAATTACGCTCAAATAGTTGTCAAGAGCTTGACGGTCGAAGATACCTGTTTGAGGATCGGTAAACGAGCGTACGATTTCGGGGTGGATGTTGTTACCGGTGAGCATATCTTGCAACTCGGCATCCGATACAGCGATACCTACGGCCTCGAGCTCCTCGGTCATAAGTTTTTCACTTACCATTTGATCATACACTTCCATTTGAATTGTAGCCGACATACCATCGGGCATTGACATACCGTTTTGTTGGTACATAGCTTGCATTTGCTCGGTGCGAGCATTTACGCGCTCTTGGTATTCTTCTACACCGATTGCAGTACCATTAACAGTTGCAACTTTGTTTTGATTCATCATAAAGAACGACTGTCCCGAATTCAAGAAGTCGCCAATGATAAAGGCAAGCAAAGCAATACCTATCACTACTACGAGCATAGCAGCTTTACTTCTAATTTTCTCTAACGTAGCCATTTTGTTGTTTATATTTTTAGTTTTTATTTATATTCCTACTTATCAAGGGTGCGAATTTACAAAAAAAGCATGGATAGCCGAAATTTAACAGCAAAAAAATCACTTAAATAGTAATTTTCGCCGTTAACTCACCTATAAAGATGTGTTTTTGAAACGCCGGAGCTACTTTTCGAGCGGCTCGGCTACTGCCTCATTGCCGGCAACAGAGTCGCTTGGCGCAACTGTATCTTTCTCTATGGTAAAAATGCCGGTCGTATGCAGAATGGTATACTTCGTAATCTGCTCATTCGACAAGAAACCTCTACCCTCTATCACCTCTTCATCGGTTGTAATGCGTATAGCCGAGTCGGAATATATAATGCGCTTTTTCTGATCCCAGAAGAGCTGATGGGTGTCAAACTTGCGACCTTCTATGTTTTCGATATGCACATTGCGATCTAAGCGCCATATCTGGCTTTTCTTGTAGAACGTTGCTGTATCGCCCATAATAACGGTTTCGGCATTAAAGGTCGAGTCGAACTGCTCGACATATATTCCCTCGGGAAAGTACCAGTAGGCACTGTCTTCGTTCTGCTCATACATATACCACACATCTGCCTCTATGCGATAGCGTGTGATGCCCGAGTCGGATATGAGCGTATTGACATCGCGTGTGTATAGCGACGGCATACTATCGACATTGGTTACACCCTCTGCCACCTCGGTTTTCTTGCCCGAGCAGGCTGCCAAGAGTATAGCAAAACTCAACACTATACCGCACACCTTGGTAAGATGCGACAGGACTCTATACGATTTTGCAGAACTATTCATTTCTACTGAAGTGGGGCTGAGCCTATACAAGCACAGCCCCGAATTCTTATTGCGGTTTGATTATTTCTTGACAAAAGTCTTTACGCCTACGCCGCTGTTGTGCACATAGCGAAGGATGTACGTTCCGGCTGCAAGATTCGACACGTTTATGTCGGTCTTGTATTGTGCCAACTCGCCCTTCGATACTTGCGCACCCGATATCGAGTATATGGCATACTCGCCACCTACGGCAGGAACTTCTATCGTAAGTACATCATTGGCTACCGAGGGATATACACGCATGGCATCGCTCAATACGGTTTCAACAGCATCATCACCTTCTACTATTTGGAAATAGAATTCTTTCTCAAAGCTTTCTCCGGTATTGGTATTGGTTACTTTCATCTTCAAATATTTGAAGGCATTGGTGTTGGCTATTGTTTTATTCGATACAAGTTTACCATCTTTTACCTCATAGGGCGAAACGGTAGGTTTTCCAGCCAAGTTGTTAGGTCCAAACATCTCATATGAAATAACCGCCTCCTCATCTTCACATAGTACTATTACATCGGCAAGAGCTACACCGGCTGCTGTTCCGTCTACAAATTTTGTAGTGCTCAGTCGGATGTCATAAGGAGCTGTAGAAGGGGCACCTACTCCTATTACAGCACTATTATTGAGAGGGAAACTCATATTCTGATATCTATCCTCCATGGCATCTATATTGAAGTAGTTATTTCCATAACCACCCCAACCCCAGTTAACGTGAACCATTTGTGTAGATTGTTTCCAACCATCCAAGTTCCAGCAGTGACCACTCTCTTCGTTACTACCGAAATAAATCACAACACGTCCCAAATAAATTTCGTTAACAAGAGTCTCCAACCAACTGCCTTGAGACTTATCAATAAGTTTTACAAGATTGTTGTCATACGAGAAGTTTCCGACCAGTGCTTTAGGGACAGGATTATTAGCCGCACCCGAGCCGTTTACACCATAGCCCATATCGACCGACACACCACAATGGTATAGCAAACGTGCCACCTCATCATAGTTTCCTGTTTTATCACTGGCATACATAGCATCCCAATCATACTCTGCCTCTTTTTCATAATCTATCGACAAAGAGCCAACGCCATCACACGAATATGCATGCTTGCCTTTGGGGGCGACAGGATAACGTTGCACCATCATAGCTTGTGCCATACCTACAGCAACGCAACCCACCAAGCAACTTTCGCCATTTATTTTGGGACAATACTTGTTATAAGGGCTGTCTTGATTGAGGTCTACTGTTATAAGTGGAGCCACATCGGGAGTAGAAATAGGATCGGCTGCCGGTTTGCGCTGCATCACACGTTTCCAATCGGCATGCTCTACATTGGCATCCACACGAGCCAAATCTACAATACGACGTGCATTGGCATCCAATACCGCTTGCATAGGCACCGGTGCTTCATATACTCCGGTAGGATTGTATGCAATAACCGGACTTGAAGACGATTGCGCCGATACAATAGCCCAACCACCGGCATTGTATTCTACGATATAATAGGCTGCCTCTCCATCATTTTCCACAAGACGTATTGTTGCCTCACCTGCTCCTTGCCACTCACTATCGAGACTAAGGAAGTTGTCGGCTGTCTGTTTTGCAACGTCTTGCGATACCACTTCGGCAGAAGCCACCATTACAACAGAGGCTATTACCGATGCAAAAAATAGCGTAAAAAATCTTTTCATTGTTATAAGTTTGGGGTTAATCGAGTCTGTTTTTCTTTTCGACAACAAAGAAACAGATATTCAATTAAAAAAACAAATCATTTCACTTTTTTTCTAATCTTTATGCCACAAAACAAGAAGGGGCAGAATACTTCTATTCCACCCCTCCGATATCTCTTGGTCTATCTCTATTATTTCTTGACGAAAGTCTTTACACCCACACCGCTGTTGTGCACATAGCGAAGGATGTACGTTCCGGCTGCAAGGTTCGATACGTTGACATCGGTCTTGTATTGTGCCAACTCGCCTTTCGATACTTGCGCACCCGATATCGAGTATATGGCATACTCGCCACCTACGGCAGGAACTTCTATGGTAAGTGCATCATTGGCTACCGAGGGATATACACGCATGGCATCGCTCAATACGGTTTCAACAGCATCATCACCTTCTACTATTTGGAAATAGAACTCTTTCTCAAAGCTTTCTCCGGTATTGGTATTGGTTACTTTCATCTTCAAATATTTGAAGGCATTGGTGTTGGCTATTGTTTTATTCGATACAAGTTTACCATCTTTTACCTCATAGGGCGAAATGGTAGGTTTTCCAGCCAAGTTGTTAGGTCCAAACATTTCATATGAAATAACCGCCTCCTCATCTTCACATAGTACTGTTACATCGGCAAGAGCTACACCGGCTGCTGTTCCGGCTACAAATTTTGTTTTACTCAAATTTATTGCATAGGGAGCTGTGGTAGGGACACCTACTCCAAATACTGCGGCGTGGTAGTAATTAAGTTCTATACCTTGATACGAGTCACTCAAGTCATTTAAACTAAAATAACCATTACCATGACCGCCCCAACCCCAGTTACAGTGAAATCTGCCGGTCGACTGTTTCCAACCATCCAAGTTCCAGCAGTGTCCACCTTCACCCTTTTCGTTTGAAGCACCTTGATAAATTACGGCACGACCCAAAATTAGATCATCCAAGATCTTCTCTTCCCACTCTTTGTCTTTATAATCACCACGAGCCTCAAATCGCAGTTTATCTTTATCATATCTAAAATTGCGATACAAAGCAGTATAGGCATCTACTGTGAAAGCACCCGAAAAAGAAGTGCTATACATCATATTCACTGCCACGCCCACTTGATATAGTATGCGAGCAGCCTCATCATATTTTCCTGATTTTTCGCAGTTGATGATAGCATCCCAATCATACACCTGACTATCAAAGTCAACAGTATGAGTTCCTGTTCCGCCTTCGCTATCATTATAGGTATACTTACCCTCACCTTGGTCGGGGAAACGTTGCACCATCATGGCTTGAGTCGTAGCCACAGCAACACAACCGACAAGCGCTTTCTGCCCCCCTATTGAAGGACAATACTCGTTAAAAGGAGTACTTTGATTAAGATTTGTAGGAATAAGTGGTGCTATATCGGGAGTAGTAGAAGGATCAGCGACAGGTTTGCGTTGCATTGCACGTTTCCAACCTACATGCTCTACATCAAGCTCTGCTATTTTTACAATTTTGCGTGCATTTTCATTCAAGAAATCCTGCATAGGCAATGGCGCTGCATAACTACCGGTAGGATTATATCCGATAAGAGGATCGGCAGTCGATTGCGCCGAGATAATAGCCCAACCGCCATTTACATATTCTATAATATAATAGACAGGAGTACCATCAAACTCCACAAGACGAACATCAGCTTCGCCGGCACCTTTCCATTCACTATCAAGGCTCAACAAGTTATCGGCTGTTTGTTTAGCCAACTCTTGCGAAATCATCTCGGCCTGAACATTGAGGCACACCACAGAGAGCAATGCCACAGACAATAAGGTAAAAATCTTTTTCATTATTAGGTATTAAAAATTGGTTTCGCTTGCAAAGATAGTGAAAGGTGAGAGAAAAGAAAAGAAGTTTACTTATTTTCTTTTCCGAACCGCATCCTATCTTGGGCGTAAGCCAAAGATAAGCGAGAGGAGAACAAAATAAATTGATTTATTTTTTATCCCGAGCGTAGCTATCTTGGGCGTAAGCCAAAGTAGTGAAAGGTGAGAGAAAAGATAAGAAGTTTACTTATTTTCTTTTCCGAGCCGCATCCTATCTTGGGCGTAAGCCACTGTTGCGAATAAGAGAGCAGCAGAGCTGTGCTTGCACAGGCTATGCCGAGCGTGAGCAACTTAGGCGTAAGCCAAAGATAAGCGAGAGGAGAACAAAATAAATTGATTTATTTTTTATCCCGAGCGTTTTGTATATACCCGTAGAGCCACGATGGTCGTGGATCTGATTTTATTCGCTGCAGAAACAAGATGCAAGCATTGCATCTCTACGCCTGATTATTCATCCGTTTTACCCATACATATAACAAGTGCGGCAGCCCCCAAGGCTGCCGCACAGAAATTCAGAGTGTGAGAATTTTATTTGTTAAATAAAAAATCTTTTTCAAGGCTGAGTTTTCCGAGGTTCATTTTTACATTTTCCAATGTAAGCGGTTCTTTATATACTTTGTACGAAGCAGCTTCTACTGCGCCGCCACGCGACAATGTAACCGAATCAAACATAACAATTATACCCCATTTAGGATCTTGACCAGTTCCCTCGTTTTGATCTATAAGTATACAAGGAGTTGCCTCCAACGAGAAATGACCTAACAAATCTTCAACAGGAGCCTCTACATTAAGATCGGCATCCGCCAAAACGAAATCCCAATATGGATACATCTCTCCTTCTTCTGTAACAGCAGCCAAATATGCCTTGAATACTGAACCATCTTGCATTGGTACATTACCCACACAAGGTATCCAGCCGTTTTCAGGATCAATAATTGTAATATACTTGTAAGTTAAACCGTCTTGTGAACTTACATATTCATATGAGAAACCGGGGAAAGGATACTCATCACCTTCGAACATTGCTTTGGCGACACCCTTGAGTTCCCAGCGAGTTCCGGTGAAAGGTGCATTCTCGAATATATTGCCCATATCATAGCCATCACTTACAAATGACATAGAGAAGGGAATATCACCCTCATAATAATCTTTACCGTCGTAAGTAAAGACGCCATTGAATACATAATCACCATCAGCAAAGAATTCGGTAGGTTCATCATTATTACCTGCGGGTGAAACCAACCAGTAATAACCGTTTTCAACGTTCATTTCTTCTGCATTGTAGACAGCCTCAATAGCTTTCATCTTATTACCTGACAAGTCGGTTACAGCACCTTCAGCAAACGAGAGGAGTACAAGATAGTTAGACACCTCATCAAACTCTACTGTAGTGGGCAATGTAACTGCGAGATTGCTACCTGCAGCAACAGCATCGGTAATATCACCTTCAACCAATAGTTCATTAGTATCCAAGTTGTAAACTTTAAATGTGATGGCACCCATGGTTTCATCACGAAGGATGTTCTCATTGAATGCAATTGTAGCACGTCTACCACCTTGAGTAGCAGCAAGATGGAAGTCGGTAAGAGGTTGAGGAGCATCTACGTCGATTGCACCAAATGCCTTAGCCAATGTAGTTTGCACACCTGCAGCATTGGTAGAAACGGCATACAAATAGTATGTTTTGCCAGCCTCAATACCAGTCTCGGTGATTGTAAATCGAGCTGTATCGGCATCCAACTCCATGCGGTAGTCGTCGGCAATCAAAAGAGCTGTATAGTCCATATCGGGCTGAGGCTCATCAGTTACTATGCAAGCAAAGTAATTGGCGTTGATTAACGTAACATGAAGGAGAAGTTCCTCTTTTACAATACTTGTTTGAGTTTCATCAAGGCAAGCACTATCGGCAACAATTGTCATTTCCGACAGAGGTCCCCAAGTATTGGGCGACAGCGGCTCTTCATGCTCAAACTTTGCGCAACCGGTCATGATAAGACCGGTTACGATTGTTAGGATATATACTAATTTTTTCATCTTAATATTAGCATTTTTTGATTAATAAATTAGAGCTGCTTGGTAAAAGTGGGTGCTTGAATAGCATTATAGAACCATTCGCTGGCACCATTATAAACATTACCCACACCATAACCTTCTGTAAAGGTTATCACTACCGATGTCTTTGAAGCTTCAAAATTGGCAACAAGAACACCCGAAGTTAATGCTTGAAGATTACCCAGGCGGAAGTCATATTGTCCATCTACCTCATACAATTGTTGGTCGTAAGGAATAGAGATAATACCAAGGTCAACGTCAACTATACCATAAACAGCAGCAATTCTCGAACCAAGACCTGAAAAATCTATAAGCGGTTTAATCCAAATCTTCTCAGGATCAGTCTCATCAAGAGTAATTTCAACTGTCCAGTTTTCATCGGGTTGATTTGCAAAGGCCGACTTAGCTGTTGCCGAGTAAGTTCCCACCAAAGCGGCGATGGGGTTCTCATCGTCTTTAACTGCAACTTTCAGACGCTTGTTTGCGCCCAAATTACAATTCTTAACATCTGAGAGCAAGAGGTCGAACATCTTGTCACCATCCTCTTCATCATTGTCTACAATAGCGTAGTGCACCGAAGCGAAACGGTGGTTTTGATCAAACTTGAGTACTAAAGCCTCACCTGCCACAAATTTAATGGTATCGCAGTTGATAGGCTTATTGAAGGTTGCACTCTCACGATTATCGTCGATGTTGTATCGTACAACTTCAACAAGATTGAAGTGAGTTCCCTCCTTGGCTTGCAAACTATCAGCATACTCTGCCACATCGGCAGTCAATGTAACTTCTGCATTGATACCGGCAACAGACACGCATTGAAGAGTAGCTTCAACATTACCTGCGGCTTCAGATAGCTCAACCGAAGATTTGTCAAAAGCAATAAATGCTTGCGTATCGTCATCAAAGACAGGCTGCTTGTTAAGGTCGCACGAAGCAAAAAGCAAAGTCGACGCAAGCGCAGGATATATTAAACTTTTAATTTTCATCGTTACTAAATTTTAAAAATTAGCACTAATTCCAACCGGGGTTTTGAACCAAGTTGGGGTTCACATCAAATTCGCTTTCGGCGATAGGCATACACCAAAGATAGCTTGAAGCAGGGATATCTTTATTTTCACTCATGATACCCATATCATTACGAACGAGATCTTTTTGCAAACGTTTGTAATCGTGATAGATATGACCTTCGAAAGCCAATTCTTTGCGACGCTCGTTAAAGATAGCATCGGGAGTAGCTACAACAATGGGCTCAGCATTACGATTAGAAGTAATTACATTCAAATCATCCAATGCACCATTGGGGTTACCACTATTGTAACGAGCCTCGGCACGAACAAGATACATTTCAGAAATACGAATCAAGGGGAGGCTTGAATACATAGGATTCACACCGGGTTTACCTTGATATTTGTTGGGCCAGAAGAAACCAGCCTCTTCTACCTTGTCAGATACGCGCAACATTGTTTTACGCACGTCGTTATCATCGAGGATCGAGAGCAAGTCTTTAGAAACACGAACATCTCCATAGCCCTCAACAGGCTCAGTCAAAGAACCGGGACCACCGTTGATACCGCCACCGTCTTGTTGATCTACATAAGCCGAGAAGATAATCTCGGGAGTTGTAGTCCAAGTAGCTTCACCCCAAAGAGTTTTATACTCATTGGCGTTGGCAATGCGATATTTACCACTATTGATTACGTTTGTAGCGTGTTTCTCGGCATTTACATAATCACCAACATAAAGGTAAACACGAGCCAAGAGAGCCTCGATAGCTCCTACAGAAGCACAAGCTTTTTGATCGAGGGCATTAGCACGAGTGTAACCGGGCTCCATAAGTTTGAGAGCTGTAGTGAGGTCGGAAATAATGTTTTTGTAATTATCTACCGCCAAGTCACGAGCAGGTCTGGCTACGGCGCTTTCATCGGGATTCTCACTTACGATAGGCATACCCAAAGACTTCACATCACCAGGAGTGGCAGCTTTGGCAACAGCATAGGGCTGAGCATACCAACGCACGAGGTCGAAGTAGCAATAAGCGCGTACAAACAAGCACTCTGCCATGAGGTTGTCAAGGTCTTGTTGTGTAACACCTTTTTCGCTCAAATATACCTCAGCATTATTTTTGAGAGCAAAAATAGTATTGTTACAACGGATAAGATTACCATAAGTATTGCTATAAACCGAGAAACCACCGGTTGAAGTAAACAACCAAGATTGGAAACTAGTCTTAGCTTGAGTATTACGAAGATCACCGGCAACACAATTGCCACACATTACATCGGGGATAAGCGACGTATTGAGACCATACCAGCCGGAAGAACGGAATGCGGCATAAGTAATAGCTGTAGCTTGATCAACACCACTATAAGTAGACAGAGCCTTATCGGTATCAAGTTCTGTGGGGGGAGGAGTTTCAAGATCACACGCCACCAATGCTACAGCTGCAATTAAAAATAGAAATATCTTTTTCATCTTTCTTATTCTTTTACGCATTATTAGAATGAAATATCAAGACCTACAATGAACGATTTTGTTGTAGGATATAGCATAACGCCGTCACCGGTAATACCACGTTCGGGGTCGAAGGCGTTAACATCGTGGAATGAGAAGAGGTTGTAACCACTCACATAAACGCGAACATTGCTCATAGCGGCTTTTCTTGTCCACTTTGTGGGGAGAGTATAACCAAGAGTCAAGTCTTTGATGCGGAGATAGTCACCGCGCTCAAGGAAACGAGTTGAAGTAGTTGCAGAATAAGAACCATTACCGGCAATAGGTTTAGGCATAACGCCTGTATCACCAATATGTTTCCAATAGTTCAATGCAGTGCTCAATTGGTTTGTAGTCATATCATTACCATCACCAATGAAGAACAATTGGTCACCTGCCAAGATTTCAGAACCGAGACGATACTCCAAGTTGAGGCTGAAGTCAAGACCATTCCACATCAAAGATGTATTAAGACCACCGATTGCATCGGGTTCGGGCGAACCTTTGTAAACGCGACGAGCCTCTTGGAATACGCTTGTTATTTCACCATCTTCGTTGTACCAAAGTGCCGAACCATCATTGGGGTTAACACCTGCATAGTCGTAGAGGTAGAATTGCATCAATTGCTCGCCAACAACGGCGCGAGTAAAGTTTGAATAACCGATATAGGGGTCTTCACCCAAGTTGAGGACTTTAGAACGGTTCATTGAAATGTTAAAACCTACAGTCCATTGGAAATCGTTACGGTTGAAGATATCAACATTCAATTGAGCCTCAAAACCTTGGTTCAACATAGAACCTACGTTATCAGTAATACCAGAGAAACCTGTTGTCAAAGGCATGCGAGTTGCATACAACATATCTTCAGTTGTACGGTGGTAGTACTCCAATGTACCCGAGAAGCGATCCCAGAAGCGGAAGTCGATACCCACGTTGTGAGCCAAGTTGGTCTCCCAAGTCAAGTCGGGGTTAGACAAACTCGAAGGATATATACCATATATACCATTATACATACCAGAAGAGTAAGTAGCATAAGCCAAGTATGCAGGGATGTTGTTATTACCGTTAACACCATAGCTATAACGGAGCTTCAATTGGTTCACCCAATTAACATCTTGCATGAACGCCTCTTTTTCAATGTTCCAAGAAGCACCTACCGACCAGAACAAACCCCAACGACGGTTTTGACCGAAGAGCGAGCTACCATCTGTACGAATAGAAGCACTTACATAGTATCTTTGTTTGTAGTTATAGTCGGCATTACCAAAGAATGACAACAATTTGTCACCACCAAGACCGGCACTAATCTCACGAGTATCGGGGTCACCTGTGCCGGGGAAGGGCAACAAGTTGTCAACATCTTGTACCGAGTACATCAAACCTGTTGATGAAGTGGGGTTATACTCATGACCCAACAATACGCGCAATGTATGGTCGTCGTTGAATGTATCTTCATACACTGCAGTATTAGATGTTGTGATAGATGTATATCTGTTTACACTTTCACCCAAATAGTTCACACCTGTAGTAAGCATGTACTCGGGCTCGAGGACGTGAGTGAAACCAAACCACATTTCAACGCTATTATTGCTCTTGAATGTCAATTGGGGAATGGGCTTCCATTGCAAGTACATTGACGCAGCGAGCTGATAGCTGATGTCATAAGAGTCTTTGTCAAACGCATATGACAAGGGGTTGATATTGTATACATCGGGCAAGTTGAAGTTAAACGAACCGTCTTCGTTGTAAATAGGATAGAAAGGATTCATACCGATACCCGAGAAGAAGGGGTTGGTATAAGAAGCTTTGTTATCCGAACGGTTTGTATCTTCACCCATAGATTTTGTGTAAGCACCATTGACACGAGCACCAAATTTCAACCATTTGTTGAGCTCGCTATCAACGTTTACACGCATACGGAATTGTTGATAATCTGAACCATAAGTAATACCATCGCTCTTGTTATAAGCAACCGATGCATAATAGTTGGTCTTGGCATTACCACCTTGAGCATTTACTTCATACTCCTGCATAGTACCTTCACGAGTAAGGGCATCCATCCAGTTGTACGATTGCAAAGATTTGTTACCAAGAGGCATATAATACTCACTACCGGGATCATCGGGGTTATAGCCTGCGTTGAAAGCTGCATCGCGATACCAATCTACACGCTCTTGACCTGTCATGGCGCGATAGTTGTTATCGTTTGACAAAGTAGTGATACCACCACGTACACGAGCTGTGATACGAGCTTTACCATCGCTGTTTTTACCGCTCTTAGTTGTGATAAGGATCACACCGTTGGCAGCACGCGAACCGTAAATAGAGGCAGCAGCAGCATCCTTCAACACTGTGATTGATGCGATATCGCTGGGGCTGATAAGAGCAATAGCATTTTGGCTCTCAGTAGCACCACCACTCATGTTACCACTCATCACAGGAATACCGTCTACTACATACAGAGGAGCAGAACCTGCACCGAGTGAAGAAGTACCACGCACACGGATAGAGGCAGCAGAACCGGGTTGTCCGTTATCACTTGTAATTTGCACACCAGCCATTTTACCTTGCAACATCTTATCAACTGAAGTTGCAGGGATTGATGCCAACTCGTCACCGCTCACTTGAACAACGGCACCGGTCTTGGCTTCACGGCTTTGTACACCATAACCTACTACGATTACCTCATCGAGTGTAGTCGCAGAAGATAGTTTAACTACCATACCTTCGCGTGCAAACGCTTCGGTTTTCTCCATACCGATGTAAGAGACAACGAGCGTTTTAGAACCCTCGGGCAACTTGATAGAGAAGTTACCATCAACATCGGTAATGGCTCCTACAGTAGTACCCTTAACGAGAACCGATGCACCTATGATAGGCATATCGTCTTCGGCAGAAATAACAGTACCTGTTATGGTTTTTTGAGCCATAGCAGACGTTACTCCTACTAACAGGGCACACAAGAACATTGTTAGTTTTCTCATACGTCTGAATTTAATTAAACAATTTATACATTATAAATAATAATTCTCTCAATGATACTCCCAAACGCCGGAGTATCGGGTATTAGGTTGGTTAAGGTTATTCACACTGTAGGGTACATTTCTGTACCACCTATCGCCTCGCTGCCGCGGTGCATCCTCCGATGTAGCACTCTTTCACCATGTAAAAACGTACACTTTTACGGCAATAAGGCATCCACAAAGATAACAAGAAACCATCAAAAAAAAGCAAGAAGTGTGTAAATAATCTTATTTTTATTACTTCGAGTAACATTCACAAGACAAGAAGTGTCAAAATGAATTTTTCAAAGAGCAACGACAGCAACTCAAAATACTAAATATCAACATAATAAGCACATTTTGGAAGAAAAACAATCGTTAACCAATCGAATGGGATATTTTATTGTTAACAAAGGTTAAACTTTAAAATTCACAAAATAGTATCGGGGACAAAATCTTAAAAACACCACAATTTTAACAAAACAAAATTTAGTTTTAACAATTAGACAAAGACAGCAAGAGAAAAAAGCAAGCAAAACCGATGCATAGCGATACAATATAAGCACAAAACATATCGCAATGCATCATATATAGAGTATATAAAAGCAAAATGACAGTAAAACAAACCATAATAGACCAAATATGCAATTTGCAAGCCAATAACAACACTATTTATAGTAAATAGCAAGCCTTAACACAACAAAGTATAAAAAGGATTAATAAATGAGTTGAAAGATGAATTCGTATAGAGTGGCAACCGTTTTCACCGCTATGTTTTCAAACAGGAAATATTGGGACTATTGCAATTGGGATAGGCGGCGCCTCGGGATAAAAAATAAACAAGTTTATTTTGTTCTCCGCTCGGCTTGTTGTTGCACTACTTTGACTTCGTCCAAGATAGGCGGCGCCTCGGGATAAAAAATAAACAAGTTTATTTTGTTCTCCGCTCGGCTTGTTGTTGCACTACTTTGACTTCGTCCAAGATAGGCTGCGCCTCGGGATAAAAAATAAACAAGTTTATTTTGTTCTCCGCTCGGCTTGCACTATCTTTGCGCTATGAGATTGATAATAGACCAAGGTAATACTCGCACAAAGCTATATACTGCCACCGGCGACGAGATTGTGGAGTTGACTGCATGCGACAATGATGCAACAGCCGAATTTGTGCGCGAGCATATGAGCAAAGCGACATTCGAGGCAGCCATTTACAGCTCGGTACGTCGTGAATACGACAAGCACCTGATAAACATCATGAGCCGCAAGATACCCCATATTGTGTGCATGGGCAACACTACACATATACCCATCGGGATAGAATACCGCACACCCGAAACATTGGGGCATGACCGCATTGCAGCAGCCGTAGGGGCTTGGACTCAATGCCCGGGTCGTCCGCTACTGGTGGTAGATGCCGGTACGGCTATAACCTACGACTTGGTGTCGGCTCAAGGCAAATTTATGGGTGGAAACATCGCCGCCGGCATAGGCATGCGCTTGCGGGCTTTGCACGAACAGACCGGTCGCCTACCCCTTGTGGCAAGCGACGGCGAAGTGCCTCTATTGGGCTTCGACACCGAGACCGCCATACGCTCGGGAGCACTGCAAGGTGCTGCCTACGAATTGGAAGGATATATAACGGCTTGCAAGGAGGAATATCCCGAGCTTTTGGTTTTCTTAACAGGTGGAGATGCCGAGCGTTTGGCAACTATCATAAAAAGAAGTATCTTTGTCGACAAAAATTTAGTTCCAAAAGGATTGAACCGAATATTAGAATACAATGTCAAAGTTTAGACTTATATGCACCGCGCTCCTCTGCGCCATCATCATGCCCCTCGTGGCACAAACACCCTACTCGCAATTTGGTTATGGTATACTCGATGACAATGCAACGGGTAACCAACGCGCCATGGGTAGCACCGGTATAGGTATGCGCAACAACCAATATGTCAACATGATGAACCCTGCTTCATACACCGCTATGGACTCGTTGACATTCATGTTTGACTTCTCTGCCGACTATAAGGCTGCATGGTATAACGAAGGCGGCACCTCGGGCAGCAGTCAAGCCGGTGGTATCAACTACGTAGCGATGCAATTTCGTTTGGGGAAAACCGTTGCTGCCAGCATCGGACTCACGCCGCTTACACACGTCGAATACCTGTATGGACAACAGATTACCAACGGTAGCTACACTCGCGCCGGCGAGGGTGGCATTTCGCAACTATACTTTGGTGTGGCAGTGCAACCACTCAAATGGGTGTCGGTGGGTGTAAACGTAGGATATGCCTTTGGTAAGATTGAGAACTACGCACAAGTTACCACCAAGCCCTCAACCGGATATTATGTAAACAACTACCAGGTGAACGACCTGCGCGTGCAAGCAGGCTTGCAATTCCCTATTGCCATCGACAAGAAGAACGACCTCACACTTGGTTTCACCTACACCCTTGGCAAGCCCACATGGGGCGAGGTGCTCTCTTACAATACCTTCAACGATACTATTACGCTCAACATGGGCGACTACTACTCGATGCCCCACAGCTTTGGTGCAGGTGTCAGCTACACCTACGACCAACGCATCACTGCGGCAGTCGATGCTCGATATGAATTGTGGGAAGATGCCAAATTCTATCAACCGGGCACCCACGAATACCTTCCCATGAACAATCGCATGAGATTGTCGGCTGGTATAGAATATCGCCCCAAACTCGTTTCGAGCAGCTACTTCGACTATATTCGCTACCGCTTTGGTGGCTTCTACGAGGAGTCGTACATAACCGTTCGCAACAACAGCGTACGCGAGTTTGGTGTGTCGTGTGGACTTGGTTTCCCGCTACGCTCGAGCAAATCAATATTCAACATAACATTCGAGTACTCACACCGCAACGGCTCTCCCACCCCCATGCTCAACGAAGACCACTTGGCAATAGTCCTCTCGATGACTTTCAACGAGATGTGGTTCTGGCAGAGAAAGTTTGAGTAACAAACAATAGGAAACTCCTTCTTGATATAGCAACAAAAAAAATAACGCAAGCCTTGTGGGGCTTGCGTTATTTTGTTATTCCACTGTTTTAGTACAGATTATAAGTAATAGAGAGCACTTGGAACTCGGTGCGGCGGTTGATTTGATGCGCTGCCTCTTGGTCTTCTTCGCTGAGTGTCAATATAAACTCTTCGGTCAGCACATCGCCCTCCTTGAATTGCGGATATTGCGATGCCAATTTTTTGGTAATCGTCTTGGGCACTTTCTCGCCATAGCCCACCGCCTTCACGCGATCAGGCGCTATTCCATTGGCTATAAGGTAATCTACCACCGATTGCGCACGACGTTGCGAGAGGTCTTCATTATAGGCATCACGACCGCGAAAATCGGTGTGTGAAGCCAACTCGATGGTGATATTGGGATTGTCGTTGAGAATAGTAATCAGTTCATGGTCGAGCGCCACCTCCGACTCGGGTCGCAACGTTGCCTTGTCAAAGTCGTAGAAGATATTTTCGAGAATGACGGGCTTGGTTACCGATGCCAAGACAAAGTCTACTACATAGTCGGCATTCTCCTCGGTCGTGTCGCTCTCAAACTCTTGTTTACCATTGAGATAACCACGACATCCTGCCATCATCACATAACGCACGCCGCGATTGAGGGCAAACTTGAAAGAGCCATCCTTGCGCGCCACTTCCTTCTGATTAGAACCATCGTTACCCACAATGCGAATAATAGCATCGGGGATGGGCTCATCGTCTTTATCGAGCACCATACCGCTGATGGTAACTTTGACCGAAGGTTTCTCAAAGCTATATATCTTATCATATCCGCGACCATCATTGCGATTGGACGAAAAATAGCCGGTTTCCTCTTCACCAAACGTTATACCAAAGTCGTCGCCCGACGAGTTCATGGGATACTTCATATTATCGACATGCCACACGCCCAACGTATCGAGCGTAGCCACAAAGAGGTCGAGCCCACCCATACCGGGATGCCCGTCGGACGAGAAATAGAGGATGCTATCGCCACGCATATAGGGGAACATCTCGTCGCCGGGGGTGTTGATGCGGTCGCCCAAGTTCTCGAGCGTACCCTCGGTATTGCTACCCAATCCCACACGCCATATATCCTTGCCGCCCTGTCCACCCGGCATATCGGATGTAAAGTAGAGGTAAAGACCATCGGGCGACACAGCAGGGTGTGCAAACGATGATAATGTATCGGCTGTTATTTCGAGCTTGGTGGGTGCACTCCACTGCGCACCACTACGGGTCGAGGTATATATTTCGACCGAAGCATCTTGATTTTCATCATGGCGAGCCTTGCTCAAGTACATGGTCGAGCCATCGGGACTGAAACTCACCATACCCTCGTCAGCCTCTGTGTTCAACTCTCCCTCCAGCGCTTCGGGTTTTTGCCACACGCCATTTTCATCTTTTTTCGAGAGGAATATATCGAAACTCTTCACGCCGGTGATGGCACTCTTCTTCTCACCCACCACCTTGTCGTTGTTAGTTGTAATATACAGCTGATCGAATGCCTCGCCTTGCAACATCGGCGAGCAGTCGCTACGGCGCGAATTGAAGAGGTTGGCACGTTTGACACTATAACGGGTGGGATTTTCCTTCCATACTACGGCATTGGTACAACCCTTCAGACCATTGCGGGCAACGCGATTGAGCGAATCTTTTGCGAGAAATTGTTCATAGCTCTTGATTGCCGCCTTATACTTACCCTCGGCATGCTGGTTCTGTGCCAAGTAGAGGTAGGTCATGCTATCAGTATCGCAATATTTATAGCGCACAGCATTGGCAAATGCCGCTGATGCACGCGCCGACATATTGAGCTTGCTATAGCAATCGCCCATCTTATAGGCTATATAACCACGCTTGGGGCGATCGGTCTTTTTGCGCATTTTGTTGTAAACCTTGCGATAGGTCTGTGCCGCCTCGTAGTATTCGCCACGAGCATACTGCTCCTCGGCAACACTCAACTTTGCCGAGCCACACGAGGCACACACTGCTAGCAACAGCGCACAACAAACAATGTGATAGATATATTTTTTCATTGTCGACATTCTATACCATATACTATATAATATACGTTGTCGACCCGCTTTTATTGTATGACCGCACTATTTACTTGTCTACACGCCACAAAAACGAGCTGTCGCCATAACTAAGGAAACGAAAATCGTGCGACAACGCATAGTCGTATATCGAGCGCCAATCGCCACCCACAAACGCCGACACCAACAGCAACAACGTACTGCGAGGCTGGTGGAAGTTGGTAACGATGCCATCGACAATATGAAAACGATAACCCGGCGCAATGATAATGCGAGTGGCACTCACCAAACGGTCGGCACCGGTACGGTCGAGATAATCGAGTATCAGTTGCATTGCCTCGGCGCGCGAAAGCTCAGGATTATCGGCATAAGGCGCCCACTGCTGCACACGCAACTGCTCGGCAGTAGCTTGCGGATTGCGATACAATGCCAACGCGATATAATAAAGACTCTCGAGTGTACGCACCGACGTTGTACCCACAGCCACAACACGGCGCGACACATCGCGCAGTGCCTCAATCAAACCACGCGACACCGAAATATACTCGGTATGCATCTCATGATTGGCAATAGTTTCGCTCTTCACCGGCTTGAAAGTGCCGGCGCCCACATGCAACGTAAGTTCGTGCGTAGGTATGCCACGTTTGCGCACCGCATCGAGCACTGCAGGCGTAAAGTGCAACCCCGCAGTAGGAGCAGCCACAGAGCCTTCTACCTTCGAATAGACCGTTTGATAAGTAGTCTTGTCGCTCTCTTCGGTAGCTCTATTCAAGTATGGAGGAATAGGCAGCTCGCCCAACGTCTCGAGCAGCTCGCCAAAGGTAAGCGTAGCATCGTTCCATGCAAATTCTATCTCAAAGCCATCACCCTGTTGCGCACCGCGCTCTGCCGAGAGTATCACCTCACGACCATTGTGCGTAAAAGCGAGTTGCAAAGCGCCCTCTTTCCACTTTTTGGCATTACCTATTAGGCACAGCCATCGGCACGAAGTCGTACTTTGCAACGATAGAGCATAATCGACAGGTTGCAACGGCTCCAGACAGAAAATCTCTATCAGCGCTCCGGTCGCCTTGCGAAAGCGCATACGAGCCTGTATCACGCGGGTATTATTGAAAACCAACATCGCATCGTCGGGCAGCAATGAAGGCAAGTCGACAAAGTGTCGGCGTGCTATTTCACCATCTTTATACACAAGCAACTGCGAGCTATCGCGCTGTGCAAGTGGAAACTTGGCTATGCGCTCATCGGGCAACGGATAGTCATAATCCTCTATGCGAATATCTTGAGTATTGAGCATTTTCATCTTCTATACATTTACTTCAGGGCACAAAGGTACAAAAAAGAAGTGAGCAATCTCACGATTACCCACTTCCTTCAAGGTATATATGTGTTTACAAAATAACTTTGTAAGCCATACCACCTACTTTAACAATATAAATTCCATTATTATTCAATTCTATTTTTTCTTTTGCATTGGCACTATAAACCAAGCGACCATCAATGTTGTAAACCTCAACCTTTTGTCCGGCATAAGCACTACTGATATAAATAGCACCATTAGCTGCATATACATCGGCTTTGGCAGTTTCAACGCCCTCAATAGCATTAGGCAGATTTTGAGATGAACCTACTACAAAGTCAAACTCTTTGGTTACCGAAACACTGGTAGGATACTCAAATCGGAAATAAACCTTGAGCACTTGATCTCTCTCATAAGCCTGACTTGTTGTGAAATTCAATGTATATTCGCCAACAGGTTGAGAAACTATCAAACCATTGTTTATCCATATTTGTCCAACCAAGCCAACAAGTTTTTCTGTCAATTCGATGTTAAATGTCAATGTATTATCCACATTTGTAATAATACTATAATACAAATGGGGAGCAAAAGGAGCATCGGCATCGGCAGGTGTATTTACAACACTCCAATCTTCATTTTTAACCATATAGCCGTTGAATGTAGCAGCTGTATATACAGGAGCACTACCGGTAACGAACTCATCAATAGCCTTTACCTCACTAACGTTCTCGCTGGCATCAGTAGCACGAACAGCAAGGTTATAGATTGTTTCGGCTTCCAAGCCTTCGATAGTCAAAGCAACATCGCTACCACAATCGATGCCATACCAGGTAGTCATAACAGAGGTAAAGTTGTCGGCACTCACTTCAACTGTAACAGTTTCTGTAACGTTGTCGGTAATATTCACTATCAAAGTAGCGCTTTCGTGAGTAGGCTCGCTTACTACTGCACTATTGATAACAGGAGCTTCAGTGTCAGAGGGGTCGGGAGTTCCCGATTGGCAAACGCCGGCAGCAGCCACATAATTTTGAATCATTTCATTACCGCCCATAGCATCATTACTCCAAAGTATCATATTTACGTTGAGAACAGCAGGAACTGCATCATAAGTAAATGTCAACACGACCTCCTCAAAGTCATCAACAGCTGCATCCAACGAATTTGCAACCTGAGTTTTACCATCGATACGGACCTCCATAAAGTCTATTTTACGCTCTGTGTTATTCGATGTAGCGCGAAGCTCTACTGTTGTTTCGTTAATCTTTTCGATAGTTACCAATATTGCATTAGCCATATAGCCGGGGTCAGTAAAGCCAAAGTGGGTAATAACTTTCTCACACCATTGCTCGGCAGACTCTGTTGTGAAAGAGCCGTTCAATGTAGTTGCGCACACATTACCTGCAAGGTCTTCGGCAGTGATTGTATAATCGTAAGCTGTTGCAGGGGTAAGACCCTCGATTGTAACCACAGTTTCAACACCCGCATTACCTGTTGCAGTAGCACTCTTATCGCCAACAGTAACTGTATATTTTACTATACCACTGTTGTCGGTAGCTTGCAGAGAGAAAGAGGCTGTTGCTATAGCCGGTGTTACACTCAATAATGTCAAGTCGGTAGGAAGTTCGGTATCTTCTTGTTGACCACCATCACAAGTGCCAAAAAGAGCTTGTAGAGTACCCGATAGGTAGTTGCCCGCTTCATTTTCAAAGCTCCACAACAAGTTATTAATGGTTATCATTGCGGGAGCTGAAGTAAATGTCAAATCAACCGAATAAGAAGCTATCGGCTCAAAAGATTGTGCGTGTGTAGGAAGACCCGCAACTTGCAATTCAATAAAATCAAGTTTTAAATCGGGATTATTAGGCTCGATGGTTACACGAGCAGTAAGGTCGCCTGTCTTTTCAACCCAAAGATTGATCCACGCATTTTCCATTGTGGGCACGTTTGCAAATGCTACGACGTCGCCACAATATTGTTTTTGCGCCACGGCTGTACTTGCCACAAGGACAAGCATCATAAGACTTAATGTCTTGAAAATCTTTTTCATAAGACTACTAATTAGGTAAAATTGATTATTATTTGATTATTATTTTTCTCACACTTTCGCCATTGCGTACCACATATATACCGGCAGCCCATGCACGAGTATCTATCGCGTCGGCCACGCCGTTATATATTTGTTGTCCGGCAACATTGCACACTACGGTGGGCTGTGCAGTATCGGCAGGATAGATGATGCCACCCATATACAAGATAGCACCATCATTAACCTCCACACGCTCTACGCTATTGATAGCATTGCCGGTTGAATAGAAGTATATACCATCGAATGCAACAACAGCACCATTTTCGGCTTGCTCCGATATGAGCGCAAAGAAGTTTTTACCCTCCATCATACCGTTCCATACCAAGCCTTGCGAGAAGAAGTCGCGCATAGGTATGTTCAACTCATGCCACTCGCCATCACGCTCAAAGGCATACTCGCCGGCAAGATTGATTGACGCCTCATACAAGCCCTCCAACTTGATAAACAGCGGCATCGTAGAGGTTGTCTTGATAGCCAAGTGCAAGTAAAACTCTTTGTAAGCAAAGCATGTAAAATCGAATGGAGCGCTATTCTGGATACCAAAGCCGAACCAAGTATTCTGCACCTTCAAGGCACTATACTGCGAGCCTTCCCAAGCCTCGCCGTCGGCAGGAGCTTCCACTGCTGTGTTTTCCCACACGTAAAGGTTGATACTTGAGCCGTTAGGTCGCATATCCATTACATTACCGTTGGCAGGTGCCACCCCTTCCTCACAGGCTACCATAACAAAATCGGGCAAACTATTTACATCGACATCGGGTGTTTCTTCCGATGCACCCGAAGGCTCACCGGCTTCTATCCATACACCGTCAAACGAAAGCAGATAATCGGGTGTGGCTTTTTCCGAGACAATAGAGAAGTACAAGGCATTGGTAAGCGTTCCATTCCAATCAAGACCTTGCGATAAAAAGTCGCTCATCGGTATCTCTACCAAGTGCCATTGATCATCGCGTAAGAACTCATAATCACCTTTGATATAAACGACAGCCGATGTTCCATTCTGACCCTCCAACTTAACAAAGAGAGGCATTAACGATGCTGTTTTAATAGCAAAGCGCAAGAAATAAGGTTGCTTATGTATAGGTGCGAAATCTACAGCGATGCCATCATTTACAACACCAAAACCAAACCATCCGGCAGGGGCTGTAACGTGAAAGCAAGAGTACTGACCACCTTCGTACGGCTCGCCGGCAGGCTCATAACCCTCGGCTGTATTTTCCCATACATACAGATGCTTGGTTACATCGTCGGGACGAATATCTACATAATCGGGATTGCCCTCAACACCGGTATGCTCCGATGCAATAAGATAATAGGCAGGATTTTCGGGACTTATATCGCCGGCAGCAAAGGGGTTTTCATAAGCAGTACCATTCTCACGTACACCATCGTGGAAATAGACATAATCTATATCCAAATATTGTCCTGCGGTAGAGTTTTCCGATATTATGGTAAAGTAGTTTTTACCACTCACCTTGCCGTCCCACACAAGACCTTGTGAGAAGAAAGCACTCATAGGAATTTCCACTACGTGCCATTCACCATCGCGAGGCACATCGTACGCGCCTTTCAGATTGATTTTTGCCACATTGGGATATCCGGGACCTTCAAGTTGCACTCGCATATCGCAAGTAGCATTGGTACGAATGGCAAAGTGCAATACCATATCGCGCTCGGCAAAGAGTGAGAAATCGCGTGGAGTATCGGTAATAAAACCAAAACCAAACCATCCACTATTGATAACCATATGCACATAGGTAGAACCTTCGTATGGCTCACCAGTACCGTCCGAGCCGGTTAAAGTTCCTTCCCACAAGTACATATGCGCATCAGTATCATTAGGGCGCAAGTCGACGTAGTTAGGATTGCTCTCAAGTCCTGTATGCTCTGCAGCAACCACTGCATATCGGGGCAATGCTTGTGCACATACCGCAACACACAAAGAAACAATGCAGCAAATGATGTAAGGTAAAAAGTGTTTTTTCATTGGTAGAAGTAAAAAATTGGTTTATTGATGCAAATATAACAGTAGCGTGATTTTTTATTACGCAAATACCTCCTCACAAAATTACAATATTACCACAACAAAAATACAACAATATTTTACAACTCATTGATTTTTAATAAATAAAAATAGCTAATTTATTTCACAAGTATATACAAGAAAAAAAATGATGGGCAAACATCTACATTTGCAAATATTTGCCCGGGAAGAAGACCTTATCACCATATTTTTTTTGTATAATATTGTATTGCAAAGAGATGAAAATTGCCACTACCTGTTCGGGGAGACATAGACAGATAATTTTCTCCTATTGATACAGCATAACGCCGTATCAATACTCCTTGCAATGAATAGATATAAACCTCTCCGGGACAAGGAGCAGAGACATATAGTTGGTTGTACTGTCGATACATCGCACAAGTGGTATAAGCAACTCCACACAACAAGGCAGCGGCTGTTACAACAACCCTTTTTATAAAAAAAGTGCCGACACCGGCAACTCGGTATCGGCACTACCCTAAATAACAACTATTATTTCACTATTTTTACTGAGACCACCTCGCCATCGGCTGTTGTAGCACGCACTACATAGACACCGGCAGGAAGAGTCGCAATATTCATATTATTGGTATGGGTTGTAGCAACACAAGCACCTGCTACATTATACACCTCCAATGCGCATACATCGGCTGTAGCGCGCACCACATCACCGGCACGCCATACACGAGCTGCTGCTGCTTCAACGGCGCTTACCGAAGTAGGATAATTGGAAGAGCCATACACTTTCAATTCACGCAATTTTACGCCATAAACAGTAGCCGCCTTGGTAACCGACAAGCGAACATAGCGATGACCATAAGTAGTAACACCCTCGGGATTAACAATAGGCGAAGAGGGATAGAATGCATCATAACGAGATAACATACCGGCGCCATCGGTCATAGTACCATAAAGTTCCCAATTTTCCTTATCGAGCGAAACCTCCACAGTATAATCAGCAGCTGTTGCACCCTCCCACTCGGTTTGTATCAAATTGATATTGTATCCAATACAAGGAGAAACGGGAGCGAGATCGACTATTATATATGTTTCATACTCCTTAGATTCAGCCAACTCACCGGCTTGGGGATACAACTCTGCCATAGAGCCCCAATCACCGTCAACGGCATTGGCGGGATTCAATGCCATGTCGGCAGCTTCAACTGTTTTATCCAAAGCAAGATTCTTGCCATCGGCAACAATATTAAATGCCAATACATTGCTCGACACATCACCCACCTTGCAATAGACGTTTGCTGTACCCATTGTTTGGGCAATATACTTCATATCAAGCACCTCGCCGGCAGCATCGCCATCTACAACCCAATCGGGAGTACAAGCATAAGCAACACCATATTGATCGAATGCAGTAAGCGTAATGCTCACAGCATCGCCGGCAGCTGTTACAGTGTAAGGAGCAGAAATTTCAAGCGTACTCAGAACGGGAAGTGCCTTGACATACACCTTAAATGTTCCTTCAACCTCAACACCACCCAATTCGGCTTTCGCATCAACCACATAGTTACCGGGGGTTGATGTATAGAACTCATACACACCGGCACTCTTCTCGGTTACTGTAGTATTGGCAGGAGCAACAACCGTATATGTAGCACCATCAATAGGAGCGCCATCGCCCGAGAGTGCAACAAGTGAGAATTCAACAGTTTCGTCAACAAAAATCTCAGCATTGGTAGGGCTTACTTGCAGCACGCTCAATTTGTCGGCTGCCGAAGGATCGTAAATACTCAAGCCATATACACGGAACTCCCAGAAAGAGTTACCATAACCGGTAGCGCGCTCTATACCTTGGAAGCGCACATACTTGGCAGGCACACCCGACATATCAATAGTTTGCATCAAGCCATTGCCTCCGTCGTATGTAACCTCAAGCGATGTCCACACATCACCATCGATCGAAGTATCTATTGTGTAGTGCTTGCTATACGCACCTTCCCACTTAATCTCTATATAGTTAAGGTTATAAATGCTTGCCAATTCAACCATCCACCACTCGGTATCGTTTTGGATACTTTCCCAGCGAGTACCTTCATTACCATCATTACCCGATGTAGCTGTACCCGATGAGGCTGTTACAGGACGATTCAATGCAAGGTTGGCATTCACATCAAAGGGAGTTGTATGCTTGATATATTGAGCTTCGGAACGATTGCCACTATAATCTACAGCTTGCACAGCAATATTATACAAAGCACCACTTCCCAGAATTATTGTAAATGTTCCGGGCTCCATAAACACTTGTGTAAAACCTGTACCTTCATCGGTCAAGAGATAGAAACAATCCTCTCCACCATTTTCGGGTATAGTGAGGACAACCTCATACTCATTGACAGTATAGCTGATAGTGCCCAATGTCGGAGCAGTAACATCACCCTCAACAGTAGCCACCTCGCCTTGAGTAAAAGTGAACAACTCTGTTGTGTGGAAACCACCGTCGTGGCAATTCAAGAAAAATTGCATCTGTGTAGTTCCCGGTGTTACCACATTGTAACCATTCTCATTGAACGCAACAAGATTTTCTTTGGCACGACTTGTCAAGTTCAACTCGGTTTTAGAATTACCGTCGGCTTTCCAGTCGCGCAACTGTACCGACCAAACATCGGGCGTAACAGTTTTGTCAATAATAGTCTTTGCCCACAACTGTCCATTAACCTCTACAATACGGTACGATACAGTCGTAGCAGATACGGCTGTTTCGGCAGTAGGCTTGTCGCCGGTCGAATACAACGCCACACCATCGGCTACGGCAGTACTAAAACTCTGTGCTCTCATAGGTACAGCCAGGAGTATAGCCACAACAACTATACTCAGACTCTTTAGTAAGAAATTGATTCTCATAATAATGGAATTTAATTGTTAAATTAATTTGGTAGTATGACTTTATAAAATAATCTTACAACAATATGTTTTGTTATCGGTATTAGTAACACGAATTATATAGAAGCCTGCATTATATGCACCGGCTTCAACAACATTGCCTGCACCACTTGTAAGTAGCGCACCATCGGCAGCATAGAGCTCATAACTAACCACATTGCCACAACCTTGCAGATAGATATTGCCGGCTTGTTTTACAACTCGAAGTTCCTGGCGGTCGACACCAAGGTTTTCTACTCCTGCTGTATTACGGAAAACAATAGTACTTATATCGCAATAGCGCGACAATTTAGTACCCTTCAATTGCAAACGATGTTGTCCGGCAGGAAGGGTCATATTGATATAACGAGTATCCCACTCCCCTTGCTCTCCGGTAGTTTCCCAAGTAGCCGTACCGACAGCCTCGCCATTGATATAGGCAGTAACCGGAATACCGGCAGTAGAAACACGCGCGTACAAACGATACTCACCGGCAGTGGGTACGTCTATCAAGTATTCGAGCGTACGCATATTACTGAAACCTTCTACTTGCAGAGGAAATTCCGAAGCCTCATCGGTCGAAACATTAACACTCAACAACGTTGATTTCACATAGTTGGTTGCAGCAAAAACCACATCGGGCTTATAATAATGCGTCGTATCAAAGACCGACATATTTACATATATCTTACCCAAATCGGTGAGTGTGCCCGCCTCGATACCTTGATTGACATTCTTATACTTCAACAACGAATAATAGGGATAATTATCGGCACCCTTTGCCATAAACCAAGAGTAACGATACACATTGGGGCTGAGCTCAAGCGCCTCAACCTTGCGCACCATCTCGTCGCGTTGAATCTTTCGAGCATCGGCTTCCTCGCGAGTAAGTCCATCCCACGCACAAAATTCGGTAAGCCATATCTGCTTGCCATAACGGTCGGCGATGGAGTTAATAAAATTCATCATACCGTCCGATGCCAACATATAGCAGTGCAATGCCAAGAAATCGACACGAGCATCGGGATACAACTCGAAAAACTCATCGTACCAGGTAGTGGGATTTTGATAAGGAGCATCGGGCGAATAATTGAGCGCAGGACCTACCAATTTCAGGTCGAAATCCTTGGCTATCGCCTCCACTTTAGGCCATATCTCGGCAGCCACTTGAGGTGTCATATTGGCTTGCGCCTTGAAGTTTGGCTCATTAAAGCCCAACAAATATTTCACACCGGGATGTTCGGTAAGGTATGTACGCAGCCCCTCCTCATTGAAAGTGCCTCCCCATATCATAGGAACAAACTCCATATCGGTACCGGGACCTTCCACATCGGCTACAGTATTATTGGGGGTTATTCCCCAATTGTAGTGCCAGCACACACCGGGGGTCAGTGCAGTAACCTCCTCGGGGTAAGTAAAATTGTTCTGCGAAACGCCTCGCTTGTAACTACGCTCGGCGACAGCTTGAGAAAGGATTACTGCAATAACAAATGCAAGAGATATAGACAGATATCTTTTTGTTGTTTTCATACAATATGTTTTTGTTATTTCAAAACGAATGTTACCGGCTCTCCACCTCGGCTATCCGATGCAATCCACACATCAAACTCGCCCGGCTCAGTGCCACGAGTCATATCAAGGCGTGTAAACGCCAACTGCTCGGCTGTGATATCAAAAGCTACCGTAACCGACTCGCCCGACTCGATATGCAACTTCTTAAAGCCCTTCAACTCTTTAACGGGACGGGCTACAGAAGCCACTTTATCGCCTATGTAAAACTGTATTACCTCATCGGCATCGTACTTGCCGGTATTGGTGATTGTACAAGTAGCCTCAATCGTTCCATCAACCGTCATTTCGGCAGCCGACAGAGTTACAGGAGAGTAGTCGAAAGTAGTGTATGACAAGCCATAACCAAAGGGGAACAAGGGAGAATCGCCAGCATCCAAGTGGAAACTTGTAAAGCCAAGTGAAGATTGTGCAGCCCCAACGGGAATATCGTCGATAAGTATCATATCGGCAGCCGGGCGACCGGTGTTTTTATGAGCATAATAAACGGGTACTTGACCGGTCATAAGAGGCAATGTAGCAGGCAATTTACCGGAGGGAACAACATCACCAAAAATCACATCTGCCAAACCGGGACCTGCCATTGTTCCTGCGTGGAACGAGTATATAACAGCATCTGCCAACTCGACTTCCTCGGTAATAACCATAGGACGACCGGTCATAACTATCATTACAACAGGCTTGCCCGTAGCTTTCAGGGCTTTGAGCATTTCTGTTTGAGCACCGGGCAGTGTTAAGTCGGCACGGCAATGCGCCTCACCGGTAAGCAAAGATTCCTCGCCGGCAAAGAACAAAACAACATCGGCACTACGGGCTGCAGCAACAGCTTGCGCAATACCTTGCTTATTGGTATCTCTACTATAAGTCAAACCGGGAACAGCTACAACCTTATTGCCATAACGTTCCTTGATGGCTTGCATAGGTGTTACGCAATGTTCGGGTTCGGCATCGAAACACCATGTACCCACTTGATCCTTGGGAGCATCTGCCAAAGGTCCAACCACAGCCACTCGATTGAAAGATTTGAGGGGAAGAACATTGTTATTCTTGAGCAATATGGCACTCTCAGCCGCAACACGTTGGGCAACTTCGAGCGATGCAGGTTGGTAGAAAGGCAATGTATCGACCACTGCTACATAAGGATTATCGAACAATCCAAGGCGGAATTTCAAACGCAAAATATTACGCACAGCCTCATCAATAACGCTCTCCTTCACAACACCCTCCTCCACCAACGACTTGAGATGTGTTATATAGGCAAAACCCATCATATCCATATCAACGCCGGCAATGGCAGCTTTGTGTGCAGCATCCTTCAGGTCGCTACAGAAGTGGTGAGGTATCATTTGCTCGATAGAGCCCCAATCGCTCACAAGCATACCATCGTAACCCCACTCTTGGCGCAACACATCGATATTAAGCCACTTATTACCCGATGAAGGCACACCGTCTATATCGTTGAACGAACACATAAAGGTAGCAGCACCGGCATCAACAGCAGCCTTAAATGGAGGCAGATATACATCGCGCAACAATCGCTCGGGTATATTGGTGGTATTATAGTCCTTGCCACTTTCACTTGCTCCATAGGCAGCAAAGTGCTTGGCACAAGCAGCCATCGAGCGAGGGTCAGACAACGACTCTCCTTGGAAACCACGAATCATGGCAGCACCCATTACAGCATTAAGATAGGTATCTTCGCCACACGACTCGGCGATGCGTCCCCAACGAGGATCGCGCGACACGTCTATCATCGGTGCAAAAGTCCATCTGATACCCACCGAGGTCGCTTCATAAGCAGCAATACGCGCTCCTTGCTCCACCAAGTCGACATTCCATCCGGCAGCCTGACCCAATGGTATGGGGAAGATGGTCTTAAAACCATGTATCACATCACGAGCAAAAACCAAAGGAATACCCAAGCGAGTTTCTTCAACGGCAACTCTCTGCAACATATTGATAGTATCAGGGTTTAGGTCGTTGAGAATAGAGCCCACCCCACCTTCACGAATTTGCGACACCATATCTTCATTGTAACCTACTCCTTGAAGTTGATTCATCTGACCTATTTTCTCTTCAAGAGTCATTTGGCGCAACAAATCATCAATTTTTTTCTCGGTAGCATCTTCCTTGGCACCGCTTGCACAACTTACCAAGCCGGCAGCCACCCACAAAGCCATTAGGCACTTCATCAATACGTTCTTCATAATTCCTTGTTTATGTGTTTTAACAATTATTCATTTATGTGTCTTATTGATATACACGCACATAGTCGATATACATAAGAGCATCGCCTTGCGACAAAGCTGTAATCTGCTCAACATCGTATATACCGGGGTAATCGCCACCAACAGCCAAATTTAAGACTATAAAGAATGGCTTGTGGAAAAAGTATCCTCCCGAGTCGGGGGTTGATTTTTCGGCAATATCCATATAGTAATAGGGGGCAACATCGGGATGCACATCTTTATCGAGATACATCACGATACTATCGGCATTCCATTCGAGCGTATATAAATGAAAATCACCATCTTGCAGACTATACGATGCTACCGAATCCTGCGTATCGTAGTGATGAGCCTTATAAGACATTCCCCAATGACAGGCTCCATTGAACAATCGCTCTTGCGTATTGTTCTTTATCCCTTCGGAATGTCCCATTTCGAGTATATCAATCTCTCCACAACGAGGCCAACCCTCTTGCGAGATATCCTCTCCCAGCATCCAAAATGCGGGCCACAGCCCATCGGCGGTCGAGGGCAACTTGATACGCGCCTCTATCTTGCCATATTGTGCATACACCTTATGTTTCGTATTGACACGCCCCGATGTAGCGGTCTTGCCATTAAGGCACTCTTTACGCGCTGTAAGAATAAGACACGACTCGCCACTGACAGGCTCAATACCCACTGCAACATTACCACGACTATAATATTGCAATTCGTGATTTCCTCCACCACTGCCATTCTCCTCGATGTTCCAATATTCGGCTACGTTCAACGCTTCTCCGTCAAACGTATCCTCCCACACCAAACTATAATCGGGAGCCGCCGAATTTTGCGCAACTGCCGTAGTAATCCACAGCAAGCAGAGGGGCAATATATATGTTGCAGATACGCGCATCGCCATTGATTCTTTAATACACTACAATACCACTTTGCCTACAGTATCGCCACACTTAACGATATATATGCCCGATGGCAAACCGGCAACATTTATCTCATCGGTTTCAGACATACGCACCAATACACCGGCTGCGTTATACAGCAACAACTCATCATTGCTATCCTCAACACGCAGCACATCGCCATCACGATACACTTGCATAGCACGCTCTTTTACACCTGTGTGAATACCCGAAGTCGAGCAGTGAAACTCCTCGCCATCATCGCCCTTTTGATAAATGCGCACCCAATCGACATACATCTTTGCATCGCCATTATCAAGTGCTGTAACATTATCTATATTGTGTATGTTAGGGAAATTTCCACCCACAGCCAAGTTTAACAAGATAAAATTGGGCTTATGGAAATATTGTCCCGGAGCATACTCATTTGTGTCATCATCAATATTCATTACATAGTAAGGCTCGGCATTGGGATTTTTGTCAAGATCGACATACATACTTACCGACTTGGCATTCCATATAAGTGTAAACAGGTGAAAATCGCCTTGCACGCTTTCACTATGTGTTGTTGATTTTCCGTAATTGGGATGATCTTTCCACGAGGGTCCCCAGTGAGTAGCGGCAACCAAGTGGCGATCTTGCGTACCTCTTGCTATACCATCGGCTTGTCCCAATTCTATAATATCTATTTCGCCACATTTGGGCCAGCCCACCGATGAGTAGTCGTTACCCATCATCCAGAATGCAGGCCACAAACCATTTGCTGTATAAGGGAAGTTGATACGTGCCTCTACCTTACCATACTTGGCATACACTTTATTCAACGTATTTACACGTCCCGATGTAGCAGTCTTGCCATTATATACCTCCTTGCGAGCTGTAAGGATAAGACAAGAAGCACCGGTAACAGGCTCTGTACCTAACGACACATTCTCGCGACGATAGTACTGCAATTCATTATTGCCACCACCGTTACCATTTACTTCTATATTCCAATGGTCGGTTTCATTGAGAACTGCTCCGTCGAAATTGTCTTCCCATACCAACTTATAATCATCGGCACAAACCGACAACCATCCACCTATGGTCAATAATGCACATACTATTATTCTCTTATACATAATTTCCTTCTTAATAAGGTTATACCTATTCCTTATATTATTTTACCTTAAAAAAACCTATTGAGAACCTAACAACAAGGAGTCATATAGGAGGCGAGTATTGCCCATATACATATACGGGCAATCGCCTCATCTTAAAAACACAATTTATTTTACAACTACTTTTACAACTTTAGCACCGCACTTTGCCAAATATATACCGGCAGGAAGATTTTCTGTGCCTACGATAGTACCTTTTGTTTCCTTCACGAGCTTACCTGTAATGCTGTAAACCGCGAGACCTTCGCCACCCAATACTTGGATAGTACGGTTGGTGCTGAAGATATTTACATTGGCATTTTTCACACCCTTAACAGCGCCATCAACCGGTTTGTAGAAGAAGATAGCATCCAAGTCGATATCGGCACCTTCACGAGCACCACTCAAGAAAGAAAATATATTACCGGTAAAGTCGGGATTGCTGTAACCGAACTTACCTGTTGCGCTGTAAGCGTGGAGGTCGGCACAAGAAACGTCGATAGCATTCCACTCTCCGTCACGAGAGATATCGGTAAGAACTTCGTAGATTTTACCACCATCATTGAAGGGAGTTGCGCCAATAGTCATTTTGGCTACTTCACCGGCATCCTCATCACCTATTATGATTACGTGAGAATCGTTTGAGATACTCTTCATAGCGATGTGGAAACGATAGCTATCGTCGATAGCATTGAATTTACAACCGGCTGTATTAACGAAACCAAAACCAGACCAACCAACGTTGTTAACAGTGAAGCTCAAGTATGCTCCGGGAACACCGTTTGAGTTGGGACCCATAGCAGTTTGACCGGTATAAGTATTTTCCCAAACATACAAGAAACGAGTTGTATCGTCGGGACGACAGTCTGAAGTAATATCGGCAGCATTAATATTGGCAGCCGCGGTTTCTTCATCCAAATAAATCAAGTGATAGTTTGTGGCTTTTGAAAAGTCAAACTCAGCTTGTGCAAACACATTACCTACAAACAAGGTAGCTAAAGCTACTGTCAAAAAAGTAATTTTTTTCATAACAATTGAATTTAAAAAGGTTAGAAAATAGATAGGTTGTTTTATGTTGGGGTGAGGCTGCATATAAGGAGTAGCTTAAATACAGCCTCACGATTATATTAATACATAGGATTTTGCTCCATAGGATTGAGGTCAATCTCTTGTTGAGGTATGGGGAAAAGTTCGTGTTTACCTTTTACGAAAGTACCCATTTCGGCACGAACTGCCACACTCTCCGATGCTTTATAAGCCTCCATAACCTCGGCAGCAATGCCCCAACGCACAAGGTCAAACCATCGATGTCCCTCCATAGCCAACTCCAAGCGGCGTTCATGGCGAATGGCTTGTCGCAAGTCGGCTTGGTTATCGCTATAGCTTCCATAGGGGAAGGGAGGCAATACCGAAGCATCGGACTGCATGGCACGTGCACGCGCACGCACTTTCTCAAGCGCTTCCTTGGCTGTTGCCAGATTATTATTCTCACAGCAAGCCTCGGCATACATCAACAATACATCGGCATAGCGTATATACTTATTATTGAGCATTCCACGACTGTGGTGAGTGAGCTTGTAATATGTACCATCGGCATAAAGGCACGCCGATTTTTTGTTCAGGTAACGTACACCTAAATATACATCATCCAAAGCATCTGCGCCGGGATCGAGAATGGTCATATCACGACGAGGGTCGCCCTCATCATAGGCATTGTATAGGTCGTTGGTAGGCTTATTGAAGCCCCAACCCTCTTGATGACGCGAGCGAGTAAGTACGGTTGTAAATGTGCCACGAGTATAACCATAGTGCGAATCGCCTCCGTAATCGCTCATAGGATCTTCCATATACTGAATTTCAAATACCGACTCCATATTGTTTTCGCCCTCAACAACGAAGTTGAATGCATAATCATCAACAAGGTCGTATTTACCCTTATTCACAATAACACGTCCCCATTCCTCGGCAGCAGCATAGTTCTTCATATACAAATATACCTTGAGCAACATAGCCTCGGCAGCACCCTTTGTGGCACGACCCAAGTCCTCAGCAGCATATTCATCTTTTTCCCAAAGGTTTGTTTGGGCAAACAGCAAATCATCGATAATCTCTTCATAAACCTTCTCGACCGTAGCGCGAGGTTGTTGCCACTTGGATGGCGCATCTATAATAAAATCGATGTAAGGAACACCACCAAAGACACGCACCAAACGGAAATAATACATAGCACGCATAAATGACGCCTCTCCCAACAAACGTTGTTTCAGTTCGACTGTCAATGAGGTGTCAGGCTCCATCTTGCCTATTTGATCAAGCGCAAGATTGCATCGGGCTATACCCTGATATTGAGCGCGATAAAAATCGAGCAACAAGACATTATTTGATTGTGTCTTAAAGTTTTCCATATCATAGACAGCCGACATATCGGCAACAGTCTGTCCACCCTTCAGTGCATCATCCGACATTACATCTCCGATATACCACTCTGGGAAATATGTTTCGCCATATTCCCATGCAATAGGCATATATGCGGCATTGACCGATTGCGTTGCTGTAGCACCCGAGGTAAAGAAGTCCTCAAGTTGTGTCTTGCCGGGAGATGGCTCGGTAAGCCAACCATCGACACACGAAGTAGCCAACAAAGCTACACTCATTAACGAAATATAATATATCTTTTTCATTGTATTTAGCTTTAACGGTTAGAACGATATATTTGCGCCTACAAGAATAGTACGCGATTGAGGATAGTTACCATAATCGACACCACCTCCTACCTCGGGATCATATCCTGTATACTTGGTAACAGTAAACAAGTTACTACCTTGAACATAAATACGGCAGCTGTTAAATCGGATAGTTTTCATCCACTTTTGAGGCAGTGTATAACCGATTTGAGCATTTTTCAAACGGAAGTATGAGCCGTCCTCAAGGAAACGATTTGAAGCAAAGAAATTCACGCTATGACGAGGATCGGGAATAGAGCCATCGGTCGATGTAGGAGTCCACACATCGCGCATAGCGGTACTCAAGATAGAGGTATCGCCACGACCCTCGGTACGATAGCGTACTTGGTTGTATATTTCATTACCATATACACCTTGGAAGAAGAGCGAAACATCTATTCCTTTCCATTCAAGACCCAAGTTTATACCATAAGTCAACCAAGGGAATGCACTACCCAAGAATATTTTATCTTTATCATCTATAATACCATCGTTATTTTGGTCGGTGTAGTGAGCATCACCTACCGAATAAGGCTGATTGCCGGCGGCATAACCCCACATAGCAGCGTCAACCTCTTCTTGTGTTTGGTAAACGCCTTCATAGTTATATCCGTAGAACGAATATAATGGCATACCTTCGTCGCACACAACAACGTTGTCGATGTGGCTATATACAGGTTGTCCGCCATTGAGTGCAGTCAACTCATTCTGTATAAACGACACATTACCGCCTACCGAATACGACACATTGCCTATCTTATTGCGATGCTCTAACGACAATTCTATACCTTGGTTGCGCACTGTTCCTACGTTATTGGTACCATCAAAACGGTTGCCCACATAGGCAGGAGCCTTGACGCTGAGCAACATATCGCGAGTATCGCGCAAGAAGAAGTCGATAGTACCCGACAACAAGCCACGGAACAAGCCGAAGTCTATACCCAAGTCCCATTGTTCGGTAACCTCCCACTTACCACCGTTATTTACCCAAGTAAGCACGGTAGCGCCATTGGCAAGTTGTTGATTTTCACCAAATACATAGTCGACAAATGTAGGACCTGTATTGAACATATTAAGCGTAAAGCTATCGCTCGAAATCTTATCATTACCGATTTGTCCCCATCCGGCACGCATCTTCAAGAAATCGAGCCACGATATATCTTTCATCCACTCTTCCTCGCTTAATTTCCAAGCCAAGGCAGCCGAGGGGAAGAAGCCCCACAAGTTTTCGGGGAACATACTCGATGCATCGGCACGGAAGTTGGCAGTCAGCAAGTAACGATTGAGCAACGAGTAGTGAACACGACCCAACAAAGAGAAACGACGTGTGCGCCATACGCTATCGCCGGCTTCGGTACGATCTTGTGTGGTTTGTGAAAGATACCAATTGGTTTCGGTAGGATTCAATATAGATGAACCCGAGCCTCCAATCGAGTAATAATTACTCTCTTCCATTGTTTGACCCACCATTACCGTAAGGTCGTGAATTTCATTGAACACATTATTATAAGTCAATGTATTTTCCCATATCAATTGGCTTTGACGCCCCATACTACTGCTGAGGAAATTATACACACTCTGGTCATAGTCCGAATACTTGTACGCATCCTTAAAAGTGCGATTGGAGCTATTGATAAGGTCAAGCGAAACATCGCTTCGGAAAGTCAATCCTTTAACAAACGGTGGTGTAATTTCGACATAAATATCACCAATCAATCGTTCGGTCTTATCATTGGGATGAGAGGTTTCGACCATCGAGAAGGGATTGGTTACGTTTGTAAAGTTGGTAGCGGCGGCTATCTGACCGCTCAGGTCTTCACCGGCATTGTTATGGCTACCGTCGGGATAGTGAGTAGGATCCCATGGTGCCATTGCCAATGCGGCAGAGAGTATCGAAGCACCGGCACTCGCATCATTGTTCATAGCCCATCGGCTGCGAGTAGATACAAACGATATATTTTCGCCCACTTTCAACCAATCTTTTACCTTAAACCAAGTATTGGCCCGCAGTGTCAGACGCTTGTAATTAGAACCTATTATAGTACCATCTTGGTCAAACCAACTTGCACTGATAGAATAGCCATAACGATTACTACCTCCATCGACCGAGAGGTGATAATTTTGTATCAAAGCATTAGGCACGAACACCTCATCCTGCCAATTGGTTTCGATAGCACTGTAATCCAATCCATCGGGATTCTTCTTACTCAAAACCTCAGGATGATACTCCTTACGACCCACACCTTTATAAGCTTCGAGCCAAGCATTAAAGCCATTTTTATCGAAATAGTTGCGCTCCGACTTCGTTCCGTTTATTTTAAGGTATGTATCGACAAACTCATCACGACCCATCACATCAAGTGAACGCCAACGATTTTGCCAACCTACATACATATCGAACGACACCTCGGCTCGACCCTCTTTATTTCCACTCTTGGTAGTAACAATAATTACACCATTAGCACCACGGCTACCATAGATGGCTGTTGCCGAGGCATCTTTAAGAATCTCCATCGAAGCGATGTCGCTGGGACTGAGGAAAGAAATATCATCGAGAATAATGCCATCAACGACATAGATAGGAGCACTATTATTGACTGTACCAATACCACGAATGCGCACCTCGGCAGCAGCACCGGGCTGACCACTGCTGGCATTGACCGTAACACCTGCGGCACGACCTTGCAAGGCTTGATCAAGACTCGCAGCAGGAGTTTTCTTGAGGTTTTCAGCAGCGACAGTTGTTACAGCACCCGTCAAGTCACTCTTTTTCATAGTTCCGTAACCGATAACCACAACATCATCGAGCATCACATCACCACTCTCGAGGGTTACATTAATATCAGTTCTTCCGGCAAGTTTCACATCTTGCGACTTCATACCAACATAACTTACTACAAGGGTTTTGTTGCCCTCTACTCGCAACGAGAATTTACCATCAATATCGGTAGAACAGCCATTAGTAGTTCCCTTCTCAAGAACCGAAGCTCCAATGATAGGCTCACCACTACTATCTGTTACAGTACCGGTAACAACGACAGGAGCAGCAATAGCAGATGTCACAGCCAAAACAACCGTCAACACTACTGCTATAAGTTTTTGGGTAATTTTTAGGTTCATGGTATATTTATTTACAATTAAGTTCTATCATGCACACTGTATACAAGCAATAATCTTATACACATTAATAATTTAAGGCTTATTCGCGACTTTTTAACAATGCAAAGATACAATTTAATATATCGGAGCATCCAAAAAACACCTCACAAAAACTCAACAACAGTAAAAAAAAGACTCAACAACAATTCATTTTAAATGACATTTGGTGCTGATTTTCACACTATTATGCAAAACATGTTATAAAACATATAAAAAATTTCACCTCACAATCGGTATAATTGGCAAATTTGAAAAAAAAATTTACATCCTATCACACATTCACAGATATGAACACTCACTGCCACATCATCAAGTCGGTCATATTGCTATCCATTTTTTTCTTATTCCATACAGATATAGCATACGCCCTGCATCCAATAGTTCGCAACTTTCCTCGCAAGGAATATAAAGCCGGCACACAAAATTGGGACATCGCACAAGACAATAATGGCGAAATGTACTTTGCCAACAACAGCGGTCTTCTGGTTTTTGACGGCATACGATGGAACACCTACCCTATCAAGAACCACACCAATGTTCGCTCTCTACACTACGACAAGAAGAACAATAAAATATACGCCGGAGCCTTCAATGAGCTGGGATACTATCAATATGACCCCGAGACACGAGTCTTGTCGTACCAATCGCTGAAGGAGAAAATAGCTCCAAGCGAGAGAAACTTCACCGAGATATGGAATATACATCAACTCGACGATATCATTTACTTCCAGGGCGACCACGAGGTATTTGAATACAACGGCGATACCATCCTGCGCTACAACTTTATACACAAAATAGATGTATCGGGCATAGTCGATCGCACACTTTTCATCGCCAGCCAAACCGATGGCATATACTCATTGAGTGGCAAGATGTTTATTAAACTGCCCAATAGCGATATTATGAAAAATCAAAAAGTGTGCGCCATCATCCCATACAAAGACAACACCTTGTTTGTTACCGACTTTCATGGTTTATACACCTTTAACGGCACACAAGTAAAACCCGAAAACAACGAAGCTTCGGAGTTTATCAAAAAAAACCAGGCCTTCTGCGCAACAACCAACGGAAAGAAAATAGTATATGGAACAGTTGCCAGCGGTGTCATCATACAAGAACTACGCAATAATACATTCTCCTATATCAACACCCACTCGGGACTGCAAAACAACACCGTTCTCAGCATAAAATTTGACAACATTGGCAATATATGGCTCGGTCTCGACAAAGGTATCGATTACATCCTCGACAATTCACCCATTCGCAACCTATTCGATTCTCCCAATAATATATACGGCTCGGGCTATGCCTCTTTCATAAAGGGCAACACCCTATACCTTGGCACCAATCAAGGATTATATACCACATCCTACCCTATCAAAGAAACGCCACAACCGCTTCAATTAGAATTGCTTATGAAGAGCCAAGTGTGGTCATTAACCGAGATAGATGGCACGCTATTCTGCGGCAATGACCAAGGTGCTTTTATTATAAAAGGAAAAAACATTCAACGCATTGCGAGGACAAGTGGAACTTGGACCTTTATCGAACTAAAACAAAAACCCAACTACATACTCGGCTCATCATATTCGGGACTTTATATTCTTAAAAAAGTAAACAACAATTGGCAATTCAGCCACTACATAAAAGGATTTGACCAAGCTACCGGAATGATTGAGGAGGATAAAGAGGGCTATATATGGTTATCGCACTGGATTAACGGCATATACCGATTTAAACTAAACAACGCACTCGACAGCGTTGTAAACATCGACCTATTCGATGCCAAAGACGGGTTTGCAACAACACAAAACAACACTTTCAAACGCATGGAGGATAATATGATTTTCTCATCGGAAAACGGATTTCACATATTCGACTACGAGAAGAACACCATTAAGCCATACGAAAGATTCAATCACCTCTTCGGACAGCACCCCCATAATACATTGCGACTATACGAGAACGACCGAAACGAAATATGGAGCGTATCTTCAAGATATATCGGAGTAGCCATACGCGACCAAACGGGGCACCTGCTGCTCGACACCACATCATTCCGTCCGTTGCTGAATAAACTCATCATAGGTTTTGAAAGCCTCAATTTTGTCGACGATAGCCACCTGCTCATCTCTACCGAAGACGGATTTTCGTGGGTTAATATGCGCAGTGTTACGCCCCGCCTCAACGGACGTGGTGTATATATAAAGAATATATACGCCCACACACACGACACCGACACAATACTCTATAACGACAATTGCAGCATCAACGAAACGCTGAAAATACCTCACCGCCTCAACAATCTGCGATTTGAATGTGCTTGGCCCGAGTTTCGCGAAGACGAAGCCATACAATACCGTTACAAGTTAGAGAACTTTGAAGACAATTGGTCGGCACCGCAGCCCAATGCGACGCGCGAGTACCCAATGCTGCGCCAAGGCATTTACACCCTGCGCGTAAAGGCTTTCAACACATACGACAGCAGCGTGAGCGAAACAAGTATTACATTTGAAATACTCGCGCCATGGTATTCGGGAACAATAGCCATCATTATCTACAGCATTATTTTTGTCATCCTGCTCTATCTGGTTATTCGCTACATCAAGTTACGCTCGCAAAAGGCTGCACAGGCCATTAAAATACAAAAGGATCGCGAACTCGATGAGCAAAAGAGAATACACCTTGCCGAGGCTCAAGAGAAAGAACGCGAGATTGTTACACTCAAAAACCAACAACTCGAGCACGACCTGCGACACAAATCGCAAGAGTTATCTCACACGACAATGAACCTCATACGCAAGAACGAAATATTCCTTGAACTTATCTCGCAGCTGAACAAGATACAGGAAAACGTAAACAGCCAAACACCTCCGGGTAGAATATCGAAACAGATTGACCACCTGATGCGCCAAATTCAAGACAACATCGAACACGACAACGATTGGCACAAATTTGAGGAGAACTTCGACCTTGTATATGAGAACTTCCTCAAACAACTCGGTCATGACTACCCACAACTCAACATCAACGACAAACGGTTGTGTGCATATCTTAAAATGGGATTAAGTTCCAAAGAGATAGCCCCATTGCTCAATATGTCGGTACGATCGGTCGAAATGACACGCTACCGACTGCGCAAGAAAATGGGACTTGAGCGAGAAACAAACCTTGCATCATTCCTGCAAAAGATTTAAGAGCAAAGGATTTAAGAATAAAGGCAACGTGGCAACCCTACACCACCAACCTCTGTTCTTAACCAATACCTATACAAAACAAAAAACCATCGAGAAAACTCGATGGTTTTTTTGCGGTGCGTACGGGACTCGAACCCGTGACCCCATGCGTGACAGGCATGTATTCTAACCAACTGAACTAACGCACCTTGTCGCTGCTTTTTCAATTAAAGCGCTGCAAAGGTAATGGATATATCCCGATTATGCAAGCATTTTGAGCAAATATTTTGAAAATATTTTATCGACGGGCATCAATCACGCCATCGAGCACATTCCCACACAAACAAATCTCACTAAAAAACAAGCACTTATACATTGCCGTTTTTATAGCCATTCATAAGCCCTCTACCCGTTCAATTCATAAATAAAACGAAAAAGTGAGCAAATACGGGCATAGAAAACCTCTATATCAATAATAATTAGTACTTTTGCTTCTTGGAATAATATGTACGTACATAAGACTTATAAATCGACAATATAGCATGGCGAAAAAGAAGAACAACAAAAAAAGCAGCTCTTTTATTATCAAATGCCTTTGGGGCAGCTTTGGAGCAATCGTTTTAGGCTCGATTATTCTTTTTGTAGCAATATCCAAAGGATGGATTGGCTATATGCCGCCCATCGAGGAATTACAAAATCCCAACGACAAGTTTGCATCGGTCATCTACTCGGACGATGGCAAGGTGCTGGGCAGATATTATCAAAGTCGCAACAACCGCGTGTATGTAGACTATCGCGAAATTTCGCCCTACCTTATCGAAGCTCTCATCGCCACCGAAGATGTGCGCTTTGCCGACCACTGCGGTATCGACTTTAAGGCGCTGATGCGTGCCATTGTCAAGCGCGGATTGCTTATGCAGAAGAGTGCCGGTGGTGGTAGTACCATCACACAACAGTTGTCGAAACTGCTATACTCACCTCAAGCAGGCAGCGTAGTGGAACGCCTTGTGCAGAAGCCACAAGAGTGGGTAATAGCCGTCAAGCTCGAGCGTTTCTACACCAAGGAAGAGATTATAAACATGTATCTCAACCACTTCGACTTCCTTAACAATGCCGTAGGTATACAATCGGCATCGCAAGTCTACTTCAACAAGTTGCCTCAAGACCTCACCATCGAGGAGGCGGCTACTCTTGTAGGTATGTGCAAGAACCCCTCGCTATACAACCCTCGTCGTTTCAACGAGCGCACTCGCGGTCGTCGCAACACCGTTTTGTCGCAAATGAAAAAAGCGGGATACATCACCAAAGCCGAGTGCGACTCTCTGCAAGACCTGCCTCTTACGCTCGACTTTAAGATTGTCGACCACAAAGAGGGTCCCGCGCCCTACTTCCGCGAGCGTGTTCGCATGATGCTCACAGCCAAGAAACCCGAGAAAAAAGACTATGCAAGCTGGGAGATACAACAATATGTCGACGACTCTACCGCATGGGAAAACAACCCGGCGTATGGATGGTGCGAGAAAAATCGCAAACCCGACGGCTCGAAATACAACATATATAGCGATGGTCTGAAGATATATACCGGCATCGACTCGCGCATGCAGCAATATGCCGAAGAGGCTGTAAAAGAACACATTGCCGACTATCTACAACCTCGCTTCTTTGCCGAGAAGAAAGGTCGCAGCTATGCTCCGTTTGCCCGCACCGTAACAGCCGAACAACAGCGCACCATACTCGAGCGCAGCATGAAGAACAGCGACCGCTACCGCGCTATGAAGAAAGCCGGAGCAAGCAAAGAGGAGATTGAGAAAGCATTCAACACCCCTGTCGAGACAGAGCTCTTCAGCTACAAAGGCACCATCGACACAATCATATCGCCCATGGACTCGATACGATATGTCAAGACCTTCCTTCGCACCGGTTTCATGGTTATGGACCCGCTCAATGGCAAGGTAAAAGCCTACGTTGGAGGTCCCAACTTCTCTCAATTCCAATACGACATGGCAGGCGTAGGACGTCGACAGATAGGCTCTACCATCAAACCGTTCCTATACACCCTCGCCATGGAAGAGGGCTTCACCCCCAATACAATGTTCCTCAACGAGCAGCCCACATTTGTTCTACCCAGCGGCGATGTATGGGAGCCTCGTAACACCGGCACAGCACGTCTGGGCGAAATGGTACCATTGAGTTGGGCACTCTCAACTTCAAACAACTGGATTTCGGCACGACTGATAGACCAGCTGTCGCCCGAGAGCCTCGTGCGCATCATGCGCTCATTTGGCATCACCAACCGCATTGATGCCGTACTTTCATTGTGCCTCGGACCGGTAGAGGTATCGGTAGAGGAGATGGTATCGGCATACACCGCCTTTGCCAACAACGGTGTGCGCATAGACCCCATATATGTAACACGCATCGAGGATAATCATGGCAATGTCATTGCCGAATTTACCCCTCAGCTCACCGACGTATTCAGCGAGCGCGCCTACAATCGCATCGTACCCATTATGCGCAGTGTAATAGACGGTGGTACAGGTTCGCGCATGCGATTCCGCTACAACATCACAGCCCCCATGGGTGGCAAGACCGGTACTACCAACGATATGGCAGACGGATGGTTCATGTCGTTCACACCCAACTTGGTAACCGGCACATGGGTAGGTGGAGAGGATCGCGACATACACTTCGACTACATGTCCGACGGTCAAGGTGCAAGCATAGCCCTGCCGGTAGCCGGACTATTCTACCAAAAAGTCTTTGCCGATGCATCGTTACAACGCGAAGGCTATGTGCAAACACTCGACTTTGAATACCCCGAGGTCGAAGACGACTACACCGACGAAGTCATCATAGCCACAACACCCGCCGAAGAGGTGGTTGAAGAAGCGATAGAAGGAATATTTGAATAACACAATGTACTGATATTATGACAATTTTATTAATGCTTGTTGGGTTGGCTCTACTGCTGGCAGGAGCCAACTACCTCACCGAAGGTTCTTCGGCTGTTGCCAAGCGATTTGGCATCTCGGAGTTTGTAATAGGTCTTACCATTGTTGCCATAGGTACATCGGCGCCCGAGCTTGTAGTAAGTTTTATATCTACAATGGAAGGAAAAACCGACATGGCTATAGGAAACGTAATAGGCTCCAATTTATTTAACATATTAATGATTTTGGGTGTTACAGCACTCATACGCCCCATACGCATCGAACACAACACTTTGTCGCGCGACATACCATTCGGCTTGTTAGCAGCCATTGTATTGGCTATATGCGGTCTTGATATATGGCTCTGCGGTGAGAGTGGTAGTATCACACGTAGCGAGGGTCTGCTCCTGTTGTGCTTTTTCGTTGTATTTATGGCATACTCTTTTGCCACAGCCAAGCGCGACGAAGCTCCCGAAGAGAATGTTCCCGCACAAGAAAATAGCAAGAAGCGCTCTATATGGATTGAGCTATTAATGATTGTAGGGGGTCTTGCCGGACTTATTTATGGCGGCGACCTCTTCCTCGAATATGCCGTAATCTTTGCACGCGACATGGGTATGTCGGAGGCTGTTATTGCCGTTACTTTAATGGCTGGCGGAACCTCTATGCCCGAGTTAATAACATGCGTAATAGCTGCCGCCAAGAACAAAGGTCAGTTGGCATTGGGCAATGTCATAGGCTCTAACATCTCAAACATCTTCCTCATTCTCGGAACATGTGCTACGGTGTCGCCGTTGCGTTTGGGCGAAATATTACCGCTCGACCTCATTATCCTTGTTGCAGCATCATTGATTATAGCAGTCTCGGCATTTACATTCCGGCGCAACGAGTTAGACCGCGCCGAAGGCGTAATCTTCATTCTGCTATACATCGGATATGTGGTATCATTGCTTATGCGATAATATCACCAAGACATACTTTCATACGATAGGCGCTGTGCATACTATTTATGCACAGCGCCTATCGTATTGTAATATCGTACTCAATTAAGATAGCGCGACGATGGTTGCACTTCACGTCCTTCATCGGTTTTCTGCGGAGCTTCGATAAGGGTAAATATGTGTAGGAACTCGTTTATCGTAGGACGAATGACATGCTCAATAATATGCCCATCGGGCAACTCGGGAGTAATGCAATCTACGCGCGATATGAGTATCTGTTGCGTCTTGGGCACATATTGTATAGTCGTCAGGTCTACTTCCATAATGAGCTGCATGATGTAGTAACATATCTGTAGCTCCTCCTCACGACCTACCGGTGCGCAAGGTATGAATACTTCAAAAGCTATATAGTTACCCTGTCCGATGTGCTTATTCTCACCATTGGCTGTTACGTTGATGTTGATAGTGATTTCATCTCCATAATCATCAACGACCGATGCCGTAAAAACAAATAGCTCGTCATCGACTACCTCACACTCATATCCCATCTGCGACACAAGTGTGGCAAGTCGTTGCAACGTACCGGGTATATCGACCTTGCTATTCATGACATATCAATCTTCGAGATAATACACCACCGATGTTACCACGCGCACATTTTTGAGATAGGGCGTATATTGGTCGCGGTCGGATATGGAAAATTGTCCTTGCGAAGCCGTCTTTATCTTACCCAACTTGCTCTCTGAGTCCGATGCAAATTGTTCGGCAGCTTGTCGTGCATTGCGGGTTGCCTCGGCTATCATATCGGGCTTGAGGTCATTCAACCCGGTAAATTGGTAATCGACACGAGCATCATACTCGCCCGAGACTATTGCCACACCCTTGTCGAGCAACTCGCCTTGTTGGTTGATAAGCCTGCGAACAAGATCGACCTGCTGCGACGACACCGTAATGATAGAACGCAAATTATAGCGATACGGCACATTCTGGCTTACGTAACGCTCGGCTTGCAGGTCGATAATTTCGGGCGGTGAAACCGATATATCGTCATCGGCAATACCCTTCGACTTCAAGTAGTCTATAATGATTTTATTCTTGTTATTTACCTGTATAGAAAGGCTCTGCAAGTCATTACCCACTTCCTTATATACAAGAGGCCACACCACCTTATCGGCAGGCACAATACGCTCCGACAATCCACGCACCGAAACAGTGCGCTCATCACCAAGGGCGTTCTCCAACCCCGTAGCTACACGACTACCCAATAGAAACAATCCGATAGCAATAATAATTGCTGCTATAACGCTTTTACTGCCTTGTACCATAGTTGTCAATCTTATAAAACATAAATATTAGAGGCAAAGGAAATAAATTGTATCAAGAAAAGCAATACCGTATAGGGTAATTATGTATTTTTGTACATTATAAATTATTGCAATTATGGCACAACACAATCTGTTGGGTAAAAGCGGTGAAGAACTTGCCTCCGAATTTTTGATTAGTCGCGGATATATTGTCCGCGATGTCAACTGGACGAGTAGCAAGTATGAACTTGACATTGTGGCATACAAAGACAATATACTGGTTGTCGTTGAGGTAAAAACTCGTGGCAGCAGCGACTTTGCATACCCCGAGGAGGCTGTTACCGAAAAGAAAATACGTAATATAGTACGTGCCACAGAGGCTTATATAATGACTCACGACCTCAATATGGACGTGCGTTTCGATATTATATCTATTATAGGTAAAGAGCCACCGTTTGAGATAGAACATATCGAGGATGCTTTCCTCCCACCACTTAATATGTAAGATGATATGGATATAGAACGTTTGCGCGACTTCTGCTTATCATTGCCTCTGGTAACAGAGTGCTTCCCCTTTGACGAGGATACCCTTGTGTTTAAGGTTGAGGGTCGCATGTTTCTATTCACCGGATTGGAGCATCCCGAATTGCTATTTAACGTAAAGTGCGACCCGGAGTACGCCTTGGAACTGCGCGACAGATATGCCGAAGTAACACCGGGTTTTCATTGCAATAAGAAATATTGGAATACGGTGCATGTAACACCCACCCTTCAGGACGACGTTGTGTGTGGATGGGTACTACATTCATACACCGAGGTGGTAAAGAAACTCAATCGCGCTCAACGCGAAAAAATAGACAAACTGCTCGACGAATGGAAACAATCAAATGGCACATTATAAAGTTGGATGAAGTAGCTTCGACCAACACCTACCTCAACGAGTTGGACAACGAAACAGAGCAACCCGAAGGCTGTGTAGTGATAACACATACCCAATCGGCTGGTCGCGGACAACGAGGCAACTCGTGGGAGGCAGCTCCGGGCAAGAACCTTACATTCTCATACCTGCTGCGCCCGCAAGGCATACTTCCTCAAGAACAATTCATTCTATCGCAAATAGTATCTTTGGCGGTAGTCGATATTCTATCACGATACATCGAAGATGTAACAATCAAATGGCCCAACGATATATACTATCGCGACAAAAAGATAGCCGGTATCCTCATCGAGCACAATCTTTCGGGCATGGAAATCTCGCGTACGATTGTAGGTATAGGGCTCAACATCAACCAAGAGAAATTCTTCAGCAACGCCCCCAACCCGGTTTCGCTATCGCAGATAACCGGACAAACATACGATTTAGACAACATATTGACAGAAATTCTGGAAGCCACCTCACAACGATATGCTCTACACCTGAATAACAGAGAAAGGCTACAACACGACTACGCATCGGCTCTATACCGTCGCGAAGGTTACTACCCCTACCGCGACAACAACGGCACATTCAATGCAGCTATCAAAGAGGTAATGAGCGACGGACATCTTATCTTGTCCGACACACAAGGCAATGAACGTCGCTACGCTTTCAAAGAAGTAGCTTTTATCATAGAGTAGTTATTTGCGCTTCGGTGCGATCGTACTCTGCGGCAAGAGAGGTCTTATAGCCTGCAAACGCGCTATTTCATTTTTCAGATGCTCCGACGGGCATATTTCATACGCCCGCTTCAGCAACTCTATCGTACGAGGCAAGCGAGTATCAATCACCTCTCTCTTGCGAGCTATGTATACCGAATCAATAGGCTGTTCATCCTTCAGGTAGGCAGAATCCACCGCATTGAGCAACTTATCGTCCTGCGCCACATAGTAAGCCCCAAGCAGTGTTATGATCTCATTATTATTGGCATCGCTACGCAGTACTTCTTCATACAATGCAACAGCCTCTTCGTGCCTGCCCTGATAGAAAAGAGCATCAGCCTTTATCTTCTTAAAACGCAAACTGTTGGGCGTAACCTCGAGCAACTCGTCGGCAATAGCAATAGTTTCGTCGGTTTTACGTGCAAACGCATAGAAGTCGAGCAAATAAATATTAAATACACGCGACAACCACCTATTATTATTCTTGAGATTGAGCAACAAGCCCTCATACACTTGTGCATTATGGATGAGCTTGGTGCGCACATATACCTGCTGCAACAGCGAGTCGATGTGTACGCGATTGCGCTGCGACAATTCGAGATAGTGATTTTCGGCAGGAACATCCTTCAGAAATTGGGCTGCAATAAGAGCGGTAGAGTATGGCACAACGTCCGAGGGGCGCAAATTCACCATCTGACTGCTGGTCGCCAACACCTCACTCCACTCGGCATGGTCGAAGTGGTCGTTCATCCTACTCGTCAAGCGCTCATAACTTGTAGCCCCTGCCGACACAACAGCCACAAGCATCATGATTATAAAAACATATCTCTTCATATATGGTAACAGCCAAGTTTCACAATAAAACAGCGATTTAACTGCAAAGTTAATATTAAATCAAATACAGCGCTAAATTTTTATTTTTTTAAAATAAACAACATCCATCATAGGCTGTTTTGTAACATAAATTCTACAAAAACAACCCATTTATTTGCATTGTTAAGGTATTCGCTCTATATTTGTGGTAATAAAATTCCAACAATCATGGAGAGAAAATTTAAACGCATTTTGCTCAAACTGAGTGGCGAGTCGCTCATGGGCACACAACAATATGGTATAGACCCTCAACGCGCCGGTGAATATGCCGCACAAATCAAAGAGATAGCCGATATGGGCATCGAAATAGGTATCGTCATAGGCGGTGGAAACATCTTCCGCGGATTGAGCGGTGCAACCAAAGGTTTCGACCGCGTAAAAGGCGACCAAATGGGTATGCTTGCCACCGTTATCAACAGCTTGGCATTGAGCTCGGCACTTGAAGGCATAGGACAAAAAGCCCGCGTATTCACTGCCATAGACATGCACCCCATAGGCGAGCATTATAGCAAATGGCGCGCAATCGAAGCCATGAAGCGTGGCGAAATAGCCATCATGTCGTGCGGAACAGGCAACCCCTTCTTCACCACCGATACAGGCTCGGCATTGAGAGGTATTGAAATAGAAGCCGATGTAATGCTCAAAGGCACTCGTGTCGACGGTATCTATACTGCCGACCCCGAGAAAGACCCCACCGCAACCAAGTTCGACAGCATTACCTATGACGAGATTTATACTCGCGGCTTGAAGGTGATGGACCTCACTGCCACAACCTTGTGCAAAGAGAACAATCTGCCCATCATCGTATTTGACATGGACACCGTAGGCAACTTGAAGAAAGTAATGTCGGGCGAGCCCATAGGAACATACGTATATTGAATAACAAAACAAATAAAATAGAATTATGGAAGATGTAAAAACCTATCTCGACGCAGCCGAGAAAAAAATGGAGCAAACCGTCGAATTCCTTGACGAAACATTGGCTCACATCCGCGCCGGAAAGGCAAGTCCCAAATTGCTCGATAATATTCGTGTAGACTATTATGGCTCGATGATGCCCATCAGCGGTGCTGCCAACGTACAAGTGCCCGATGCACGCACCATCGTTATCACTCCTTGGGAAAAAACAATGTTCCGCGTAATAGAGAAAGCCATCATCGACTCGGAGTTGGGTATTACCCCCGAGAACAATGGCGAGGTTATCCGCCTCTCTATTCCTCCGTTGACCGAGGAGCGTCGTAAAGCACTCGTAAAACAATCGAAAAACGAGGTTGAGAATGCCAAGGTAAGTATCCGCAATGCTCGTCGCGATGCTATCGAGGGCTTGAAGAAAGCTGTAAAAAACGGCATGCCCGAAGACGTATCGAAAGATGGCGAAAATGCAGTACAAAAACTCCACGACAAGATGATGAAACGTCTTGACGAACTCTTTGCAGCCAAAGAGAAAGAGATTCTTACTGTATAATAGCACTACTATACATAACAAAATAGCGCACCTCGACCAAGATGCGCTATTTTGTTAAACTCGCTTTGTATTTTAAGTAAAAAACAACAATTGTTTTAAACCTTAACGACCCGGGCGAGTCTTAAAGGTAAAGAACATTGTAAAACCTTTTAATACGTGAAGCTATGAAAACGAAATTATTTACATTATGCCTTGCCGCCGTATTAGCATTGGGTAGTATCAACTCGGCAGATGCACAAAGAGGCAATCGTAGCGAAAACTCTTCGCGTACAACCACAACGACCAATAGTCGCAGCACCTCATCGAGCAGCACCGCGACCAAGAGTAAAAGTGCAACCGTATCTCGCAATAGTTCAACATCAAGCCGCAGCAAGTCGACCATAAGTACCGGTAGTAGCGACTACAAAAAAGCTACCCCGACTACAACCACAAGTCGTCGTACTACGGTAACCAATAACAAGTCGACCACTACAAGCAAAAGTGCAATCACAACGACCACCGGTCGTCGCACAAGCAGTAGCAACAGCAATGCAACAGTTGTTGAGCGCAACAACCGTCAATCGTCGAGCAAACAATCTACCGTAAAAAACAATGATCCCGGCAGAAACGGAAGAGGTAACAAACAACCTACGGTGCAAGAGAAACCTCATGCACAATACAATCACCACACACCCCCTCCCATTGGATACCATCCCAACAATCATCCACCCAAAGGGTATCACTTCGCACCGCCTCCCAAAGGTCATGGATGTCCTGTCAACTATCACTTCCATACGCCTCCCCCACCTAAGGCTCCGCGATACACCCTTGCAGGTATGGTATACTACTTCTACGATTGCTGCTTCCACGCTCTTGTAAATGGTGTATATCAGGTTGTAGCAGCCCCCTTCGGACTGACAACCCTCAGCTTGCCCCATGGATACGAGACATTGATGTATAACAACTCGTTCTACTATTACTACGATGGAACATACTATCGCAACTACGGAACACACTTTGAGGTTATACCTCCTTCCATAGGAATGATGGTACCTTATCTGCCCAACTACGGTGTAAGTTTTGTATACTACAACAACCGCCCCGCATACTACTACAACGGCTACTATTACTACGAAGAGCCTGTATATGGAGGCATAGCCTACCGAGTAGTAGGGAAATACTATCCCTATTAAGAATGTGGCTAAATAAGGAGTTATTAAATACTGAAAATGTAGCAATTACGATGGCATCTCACACGAGATGCCATTTTTATGGTATAAAAAAGCCTCATTTTTATTTTGAAGTAGAGAAAAAGTATCTTACCTTTGTCCATGTTATATAACCTAATATTTATACTTTAAATTTTTAGACCATGGCTTACGTTATTACTGACAACTGCGTTGCTTGCGGTTCTTGTATCGGTGAGTGCCCCGTTGAGGCTATCTCTGAGGGCGATATCTACAAAATCGATCCCGACAAATGTCTCGATTGCGGTACATGTGCCGGTGTATGTCCCAATGAAGCTATCGTTGAGGGCTAATCAAGCACGACAACAGAAAATGTAAGAAGCGGATATGCATTGCATATCCGCTTTGTTTTTATCTATAAGTTTATAAAAAGATTTATCCCCCCTCTATACGACCTCTACTTCAGGCAAACATCACAACAATTTATATATAACAAAAACAGCCACTCGCTATTGCAAGTGGCTGTTTTGCTCGGTCGGGGTGACTGGATTCGAACCAGCGACAACACGCCCCCCAGACGTGTACTCTAACCGGGCTGAGCTACACCCCGTCTGAAAAGGTGATGCAAAGGTAGTGCTTTTTATATTATCCGCAAGGGTTTTTGTAAAAAAATTTTCAACTTTTTTACGCACATTTTGCTAATCCACTCATTTACAAGTGAAAAAGATCTCTATAAAAATCAAGAGCAATCTCTATTTCTTTACGCTCGACCCTCACATTCACCTCACACTCGCCTATTTTGCGCAAAAGAGTGAAGTTTATCTGCTCATTTATATTTTTCTTGTCATGTTGCATATAGCCCAATAGCTCGTCATAGTCGTCGCAAGTAATGGCATACGCGCCAAAAAGTCCTTCCACATGCTTTGCCAAGTCATATATTATAGTAGACGGGAAAGACAACAACCTATGCGACAATATCAATGCACATATCAAACCCCACGCCACAGCATATCCGTGCGGCACTGCGCTACCATGCGCAAGGGCATGGCTCTCTATGGCATGTGCTACCGTATGTCCCAGATTTAACGTCTTGCGAAGATGCCCCTCTCGCGGATCTTGCTCGACAATACGCTCTTTGACACCCACCGAGTGGCGCAATAGTTCAAGAAAACTATCTTCATCGCACCGAGCAACATCACAACCAAGCAATGCCTCATAATGATTGATGCTATCTATCAAAGCATGTTTTATCATCTCGGCATAGCCCGATAACCTCTCTTCGGGCGATATGGTAGAGAAATAGCAAGTAGAAACAATAACAGCTCGCGCATCGGAGAATGCACCTACTTCGTTTTTCAACCCTCCAAGGTTTATGCCGGTCTTACCCCCTACGGCAGCATCGACAGCCGCCAACAACGTAGTGGGTATATTCACAAAGGCAATACCACGCTTAAATGTTGCCGCTGCGAAGCCGCCCAAATCGGTTACAACACCACCACCCAAATTTATCAGCAGAGAGTGGCGTGTAGCACCCTTTTGGCTCAACGCCTGCCATACATATGTAAGTGTCTCAACACTTTTATTTTCCTCGCCCGACGGAATCTCAATTACCTGCGCCTCTTTGACTTGTGGCGACGATATACGAGGCAACACACATCGACGGCTGTTTTCGTCGCACAAGAGATAACACTTGTCATACTCGATGGATGCAAGCACTTGCTCAATCGCTGCATCCACTGCATTGGTAAATATAAGTTGTTGCTTCATATTTGAGTGGAATTAATTACACTTATCAATTGGGGCAGATATTCGGCAAAATGCGCCATCGAGTCAAACACAAGATTGGCACCGGCATCATAGAGTGCTTTGGGCGGAATGGGACCTGTATTCACTGCCACCGTAAAAACTCCGGCAGCCACACCCGCCTCAACACCCAGCGGGGCGTTCTCTATAACAATAGCCTCATGCGCCGACACTCCGACACGTTGCAAACCCATCAAATAGGGCTCGGGCGAAGGTTTGCCATTCTTCACATCCTCGCCCGTAATACGATACGGCATATTGAAAGCCCCCGGGTAGTCATCATCAAGACACTCGAGCAGCGTACCTTGGCTCGAGCCTGTTACCAATACGGTGCGAACATCGCTCGACAATAGCGTAGCTATCACAGCATCGGCGCCGGGCATAGGCTCTACCGCCTCCAACAACCTGAACTGTCGCACCTTCTCATCATAGAGCGCACGCGAAACCTCCTCGGGAGCATCATGACCATACGCTCTATTAAAGAGAAGATTGATTGTACGAGTGCGTGTACTACCCTCCCACAAGAAAAACTCCTCACGGGTGCAGTCAATACCCAGCGGTGCAATAGTACGATACCATGCTTCAACATGATTGGGCATAGAATTATACAATACCCCATCCATATCTATCAATGCCGCCTTACAACGCATAGACTTGCAGCCCACGCGTTTCATATAATTCTCGACAGCCTTTACTACTTCCATTTACATCCAACAATATAAGTCAATAGAACATACTATACGAAGCACAAAAATACAAAGTTTTAATTGTTTTATGCCCTATTTCAAATAAAAACAGTAGTTTTGCACCGTAAATACACTATCACAACCCAAAAGTATAATTATGAAAAATCTATCAATCATCACACTTGCAGCCATCTTATTGTGTGCCTGCTCAACACAAATTACCGAGCAAGACTACAAAGATGCCCTCATCAATTACGTAGAAAACAACAACGAAAGCATTACACCCGAGAGCATTGCCCTCACACTCACACAAGAGTTGACCGTAAAAGACAGTATCGACTACCTCACATACACCCTTGCCGAGGAGTATAACACCCTCCTTGCCGAGAAAAAACAAGCATGGGAAGACAAACAAGCCGATTGCGAGAAAGACGAAAAAGCCAATATACTCCGTCATGAGGATTATATGAAAAAATACAACGATGCCAAGCGCAAATATGGCAACGACATCAAGTACAAAAGCAAAATCGAAGGCTACTTGAAAGCCGCTCAAAAGCTTCCCTCTACACACGAAGAGTATCTCGACTTTGATCGTCGCCGCAACTACTCGTTCACCCGCGATGCCGAGAACCTGAAAGCCGATTATGAGCAATTCCTACAATTAGGTTTAGAGAATTGGGCAGCACAACACCCATTCATCACACAATACGACGAGCGCGACAAAGCCGAGGTAGTAGGTTGTGTATACCAAGTTAACTATACAACAGCCGAAGGAGAAGCCGTTGTTGCCGACTACATATTCAGCCACACCCCCCTGTCTGTAGCCGAACAAGTAAGCGGTGAAGGCATCAACATCGTCAATTACAAACAAGCACAAGAGGCTGTCGAAGAAGCCACAACAGAAGAGTAAAACATGCTATAAAACATGCGCACAACACATGCGTTTGTGCAATAAATAGCATTTTCTTATAGCTAAAGTTGCAAGGATGACACAAAATCGCTTACTTTGCAACGCATTTAGCAGAAAAAACTTCTTATTAATTCACTTTTAAAAAAGAAAAACTATGTCTGAAGTTGCAGTAAAAGTAAAATCAATCATCGCAGAACGTTTGGGTCGTCCCGAGTCTGCTGTTACAAACGAAGCAAGCTTTACAAATGATTTGGGTGCTGATTCACTCGATACAGTTGAGATGATCATGGATTTCGAAAACACTTTCGATATCAAAATACCCGATGAGGAAGCTGAAAAGATTACAACTGTAGGCGAGGCTATCGAACACATCGAAAAAGCTTTGGCTGAAAAATAATTTATGGAGCTTAAAAGAGTAGTAGTAACCGGTCTGGGTTCAATTACCCCACTTGGCAACAGCGTAACCGAAACATGGGAAGCTGCAATCAATGGAGTAAGTGGAGCCGGACCTATTACTCATTTTGACGCCACCGAGTTTAAGACACAATTTGCCTGCGAGGTAAAGAACTTCGAGCCGCTCAACTACTTTGACAACATCAAGGAAGTGCGCAAGCTCGACCTTTACGCACAATACGCAATAGCTGCGGTAAAAGAGGCAATGAGCGACTCGGGTATCGACGTAGAGAAAATAAACCGCGAACGTGCCGGTGTTATATTTGCTGCCGGTATTGGTGGTCTGGGTACATTTGAACAAGAAGTATCCAATTATGCTAAAAATCCCGATAGAGGTCCTCGTTATAGCCCCTTCTTCATCCCCAAGATGATTGCCGACATAGCAGCTGGACAAATCTCTATGATATACGGATTTCACGGACCTAACTTTGGTACTGTTTCGGCATGTGCATCGTCCAACCACGCCTTGATAGACGCCTACAATTACATCCGTTTGGGTAAAGCCGATGTAATCATATCGGGTGGTGCCGAAGCCGCAATCTACGCTGCAGGTGTAGGTGGTTTCAACTCAATGCACGCACTCTCTACTCGCAACGACTCTCCCCAAACAGCATCACGCCCCTTCAGTGGTTCGCGCGATGGTTTTGTTATGGGCGAAGGTGGCAACTGTCTCATATTGGAAGAATTGGAGCATGCCTTGGCACGCGGTGCGAAAATTTACGCCGAGATAGCAGGTGGCGGTCTTGCCGCCGATGCATATCACCTCACAGCTACCCACCCCGAGGGCTTGGGTGCCAAATTGGTGATGCGCAATGCCTTGGAAGATGCCAACATGAAACCCGAGGATATTGACTATATCAACACACACGGAACATCAACTCCCGTAGGTGATATATCGGAAATCAAAGCCATCAAAGATGTCTTTGGCGACCACGCATATAAGCTCAATATCAGCTCAACAAAATCCATGACCGGTCACCTCCTGGGTGCAGCCGGAGCTTTGGAAGCAGTACTCTGTATCAAAGCCATGGAGTCGGGTATCGTTCCACCCACTATCAACCACGAGGAGGGCGATAATGACCCCGAAATAGATTACACCCTCAACTTTACATTCAATAAGGCTCAAAAGCGCGAAATCAGAGCCGCAATGTCAAACACATTCGGTTTCGGTGGACACAACGCTTGCGTTATATTGAGAAAATTTGAGAAATAGACGTGTTTCAAAAAATCTATAAGAAATTAAGGCTCTTTGCGACAACTCGCAAAGAGCCTTATTATACTTTCTACAAGATGTTGGGCTTCTATCCCAACGATATCACCCTCTTTCAGCAAGCCTGCCGACACCGCTCTGCCATACGCAACGACCGACAGAAAGGCGACAACGAAAGGCTGGAATTTCTGGGCGATGCCATACTCAACGCCATCGTATCGGATATTATATTCAAGACATACAACTCGAAAAAAGAGGGTTTTATGTCAAAAACCCGCTCCAAAATTGTCAAGCGCGAAACGCTCAATCATGTAGCAATAGAGCTGGGGCTCGACAAGATAGTAGAGGTATCGTCGCACTCACTATCGCACAACAACCACACTTACGGCAACGCTTTAGAGGCTCTTATCGGAGCCATATATCTCGACCAAGGATACAACAAATGCCACAAGATTGTAGAAGAGAAAATCATCAATCAACACATCAATATAGAGCAGATGGCGCGACAAGAGGTCAACTTCAAGTCGCGCGTAATAGAGTGGTGCCAACATTACCACCTACCTTATCAATTTGATATAGACAATATATCGAGCGACGAAAACAAAAACCCCATCTTCCACGCCCGCATCTCAATATCGGGCATAATACTTGGCGAAGGCAAAGGCTACACCAAGAAAGAGGCGCAACAAGAGGCTGCCCACACAGCATATGTGCAAATAAAAAGAAACAAGCACCTCGCCGAAACGCTCAAAGAGAAGACGGAAGAAAGCCTCGACAACAACGAAAACACCGAGCCTTAATCAATAGCATAAATCCATTGTAAACACCCCTATGATATTGCCAAAGCTATACTCACGCTCCGGCTACACCCGGGTGGAGATTACGCCATAAAAACAAACGGTTGTGCCGTAACAGCACAACCGTCGTTATTTTACAACCTCTTGTTATCAGAGAGCATCAATAGCATTTGCTATACGTGCAAATATATCTTCTACACTACCGACACCCACGATAGGAGCATACTTGCCTTGTGCTATATAGTGCTCACGCAAGGGGGTAGTTTGTGTTTTATATACATCGAGACGCTTTTGTATGGTTTCCAAGTTGTCGTCGCTACGACCCGATGTCTTACCACGATTGAGCAAGCGTGCTATCAACTCGGGCTCATCCACCTCAAGACCCACTACGATATCCAACGTAGCACCTCGTTTTGCCAACAACTCATCAAGGGCAACAGCTTGGTTGATTGTACGAGGAAATCCGTCAAAAATCACGCCATTGGCAGCCTCGGGTTGCGATGACAACACGTCATCGAGAATATCTATCATCAACTCGTCGGGGATAAGTTTACCCTTCGATATATAAGCATCGGCAACCTTGCCAAGCTCAGTTCCTCGTGCTATCTGTTTTCTCAACACATCACCGGTCGAAATATGGAAAAGACCATACTTCTCAATGATGTGCTCACTCTGCGTTCCTTTTCCCGAGCCGGGGGCTCCAAAAATAACAATATTTTTCATCAGCAGATATTTAAAGCCTATATCGGCTATTTTCCTTAATCTTGTACTATTGTATAAATATCCTTGAGATTGCGACCCATTTCATCGTAATCAAGACCATAACCTACGATAAAGGCGGGCGGAATGTCAAGAGCTACATAGTCGATATTTACATCATACTTCAACGACTCGGGCTTGAAGAGCAAAGTTGCCACCTTGATATCGGCAGGATTGCACTCTTGCAACTTCTCTTTGAGTTGCACCAACGTAAAACCGCTATCTACAATATCCTCGATAATAACAACTGTACGACCCGAGATATCCTCATGCAAGCCCGATATCATGTGCACCTCGCCGGTACTGTGAGTACCTATATACGACTTCATGCGAATGAAAGAAATCTCGGCATCGGGGATGTTGATTTCTCTGAACAAATCGGCTGCAAAGACAAATGCACCATTGAGTACACACAAGAAGAGAGGACTTTTATCGGCAAGGTCTTCGTTGATACGAGCCGCAACATTCTTCACCGCTTGGGCTATTTCATCCCTGCTGATATAGGGTTTAAATGTGAGGTCTTTGAGTTTTATTGTATCCATAATGAAATGTAATGAATTTGCGCAAAGGTACAATTTTAAACCATACCAACGCACATAATTGCCAACAAATTTACATGATTTTTTTGTTTTCGCACCTACTTTCATGCAACACAATTTCGATACGGCAAACTCGCCACATTGCAAGTTGCAATACGCTACCACATACATCATTAAGAAATAAAGAGATAAAGAAAAATAAAATTCCGTTGCAAGTATTGAGTTTTCGTTACGATATATTATCTTTGTGTGGTTAAGACAACATAAAGAGAAAAACTATAACTATGAAGATTTTTTCGGCACAAGATTTACATAAAATCGACCAAAGCACTATAGAGCAAGAGCCTATCTCGTCGTTAGACCTCATGGAGCGCGCGGCATCGGCTATTGTCTACGAAATAATATCTCATTTCCCCCGTAACAAACATATTTGCATTTTTGCCGGACCGGGCAACAATGGTGGCGATGCCTTGGCTATTGCACGACTACTGCTGGTAGAGGGATATAATCCACAAACATATCTGTTCAACACAGCCTCTCGCTTGTCGGACGAGTGTCAAGCCAATTACGACCGTCTCAAAGCCGAGTTTCCCAATGCTTTTCTCGACGAAGTTGTCAAGACCTTCCGCCCTCCGCACCTCACAGCCGATACACTTGTTATCGACGGTTTGTTTGGTTCGGGGCTCAACAAGCCCCTCGCCGGTGGCTTCACCTCGCTGGTCGAGTATATCAACGACTCGGAGTCGTATGTCATATCAATAGACATTCCCTCGGGATTGATGTGCGATTGGGTGCAAAAAACCGACACTCGCCACATCATCAAAGCTCACATTACATATACATTTCAATACCCCAAATTGTCATTCTTCTTCCGCGAGAATGCACCATACATAGGCAAGTGGCAAGTGCTTGATATAGGACTCAAAACCGATGCTACCACCGACATGGCTTCGCGTTTCTACTGCGTAGAGAGTAGCGATGTTGCCAACTTGCTACGCCCACGCGACCGTTTTGCCGACAAGTTTTCATTCGGACATGGATTGCTCGTAGGTGGTCGTTACGGCATGGTAGGTGCAACGGTCATGGCTGCCAAGGCTGCAATGCGCTCGGGCATTGGTTTGACCACCGTACACGCACCCCGCTGCGCCAACATCATCTTGCAGACGGCTGTTCCCGAGGCGCTCTTTGAGCCCGATGCCGACGACTTTGTTTGCAGCGAAATAAATCTCAACTCACGATATACAGCCCTGAGTATCGGTCCGGGATTGGGACATGGCTCTAAACAGACCTCATTCCTGCGCAACCTCATCCTCGACAATATAAAACTGCCCACAGTCTTTGATGCCGATGCACTACACATCTTATCACGCCACAAAGACCTGCTCGACTTGCTACCTGCCGGCTCTATCATAACTCCTCATATGGGCGAGTTTGAGCGCCTCTTCGAGTGTGTTATCGACTCCGACTCGCATCGTCTGCAACAGGCTATTGCCAAAGCCAACCTCTACAACATAATCATTGTACTGAAAGGCGCACACACTGCCGTTGTATCGCCCAAAGGCGAGGTATACATCAACACCTCAGGCAATAACGGTATGGCGACAGCCGGCAGTGGTGATGTTCTCACCGGTATTATCACCTCTTTCTTGGCACAAGGCTACGAGCCTCTCAAGGCAGCAATATTGGCGGTGTATCTGCATGGTCAAGCCGGCGATATGGCAGCCAGCGAAAGCAGCGAGGAGGCAATGACTGCCCAAGACATCATTGCCAATTTGGGCAAAGCCTTCCGCAAACTGCGTAACAATGAAAAATAACCCAAGCGGATGTAACGAATAAACAGCAGGAATATGAAATTCAGAATACTCATAGTACTATTTCTCACCATTGCATACAACGTGCAAGCTCAAGATGCCGTACAACTTGTACCCGAGAAGTTTAACGACTATGCACTCAACTACTATCTGCCCACAACTATTGTCGAGGTAGAATTTGTTGCGACAAAGACCACAAGCAAGTCAGGACCTTACTACCAATATGCACAAAAATATTTAGGCACATCGGACGTTATTACCGAAGATAGTGAGAAGTGGGATTTAAAGCGAGCATCAATGATAACTCATGGTATTGCCAATACCGAAAATCGTTATCAACTCACATTTAAAGCCGGACAGACACCCTATATCTTCGTCAATCCCGAGGGTTGCATCATCAGCGTCAACACCGCTCCCGACTCGGCAAGCCTCAAAACATTCCCGGCTCTTGAGGAGGATATTGTAAACGACATCAATGCACAAAAAGCCCTATCGGAAGAGATGCTCATGTCGGGCTCGATAGCCAAGATGGCAGAGCTCGCTGCCAAGCAAATATATCGCATACGCGAGAGCCGCATGAACCTGCTCACAGGCGAGGCCGACAACATGCCTGCCGATGGCGAGTCGCTCAAAATCATTATCGAACAGCTCGACCAACAAGAGGCTGCCCTTACAGCTCTCTTTATGGGTACGACATCGACAAAATATGTTACAAAACGTATCAAATATAAGCCCCAAGAGGAAGTTACCAACGGCATTATACTACGCTTTTCCGATGCCTATGGCTTTGTCGATGCCGACAACTTGAGCGGAGCTCCCATATACCTGTCGGTACAAATCCTTGAGAAAGGCGAGTATCCGGTCGACAATAAAGGCGTTATAAAGAGTGTACCCAAAGGGGCATTGGCATACAACATACCGGGCAAAGCAGCCATTAAATTGCAATATGGCAAGGAAACACTTTGCAAAGAGAGCATCCCCGTTGCACAACTCGGAGTTGTATTTGGATTATCACCCTCACTGCTCACATCCAAGAAAGAACCTACTTACGTGATATTCAACCCCTCTACCGGAAGTATATCGGAGATAGGTGTTATCAGTGCCGAATAGCCATAAAAAGCAAGGGCACATCTCACGATGTACCCTTACCCACTCTTAAATCAAACAAATAGCAAACTATAACTTAGGAATAACAAACAACTTCGTTAAGGATAGGAAGTCTATACGCACAGCAGTGCGGCGACTTCACTATTATAACAACCGCAAACGTAAAATGTTCTCCTAAAACAAAGAGATTTATCATGCTACTCTCATATATGGAACCGGGACGTATTGAGGCAGGTTGCGACGAAGCAGGTCGAGGATGCCTTGCCGGAGCTGTTTTTGCCGCAGCGGTTATACTCCCACCCGACTACAAGCACGAACTGCTCAACGACTCAAAACAACTGAGCGAAAAGCAACGCTACTTGCTACGCCCACAGATAGAGCGCGATGCTATTGCATGGGCAGTAGGTGTCGTTACACCCGAGGAGATAGACCGCATCAATATTCTCAATGCCTCTATCCTCGCCATGCACCGCGCCGTAGAACAGCTATCGACAACACCCGAGTTTCTGCTCATCGACGGCAATCGTTTCAAGCCCTATCCCCATATTCCACACACTTGCGTTATAAAAGGCGACGGAAAGTATCTCTCTATCGCAGCCGCATCGGTCTTGGCAAAGACCTATCGCGACGACTATATGATGAGCCTGCACCAACAATATCCGCAATATGGGTGGGACGGCAACAAAGGATATCCTACACAGCAACACCGCGATGCCATATCGAAATATGGCACAACCCCCTATCACCGATTATCGTTTCGCCTCACCGACCCTCAACTAAAACTTTTTGAATGAAAAAGGCGGCACATAGCATATCACTCGGCGAAATGGAGGCTTGGGGTATTACGTTACTGCTTATCCCCTTCTTTTCGTTACTGCTTGCCACCGCAACTTTTATATTGGGCGGCGCAATAGGCGCATGGATGTTCCCGACAGCAATCGTCGCATCGTTGACTATTGGACATCGAATAGTTACACAAAACTGTCGGCAACAGCATACAACTACAAGATACCTTGTCGCCTCCACCCTATTGCTATTTCTTTCGTTACTAACGTCTACCATTTTCTACGACTACAGCTACGATGGCAACACATACCATCAAGAAGCTATTTTCTACATAATGCAGGGCTGGAATCCTTTCCACACCCCCGACATGCCGTCATCTCCATGGGAAAGACACTATGCCAAGGCGTTAGAGATTGTTGCAAGCACCATAGCTATCTGTTTCAACCGCATAGAGTGTGGTAAGGCTGTGAATTTATTGCTCATACTATCTTCTATCCTCATCACAGCCTCCTTTCTAAGAAGCGAGTTTCCTCAAAAAAAACGCCTAAAAATCGCCATTCTCACTTCACTGATAACCCTTTGCCCCACCGTAATACTACAAGCAAACATATACTACAACGACTATCCGCTATATACCTTCATGCTATTGGTAGTCATTGCGTTGATAAAGATTTATCGCAATAGCAAAGACCTACCGGCATGGATTATACTCATCGCCACCACACTATTTGCTGCCGTAACCAAGTTTACAGTAGGTTTTTACGTATATCTCACCTTGGCAATCGGTATAATATGGATTTTTACAAAAGGCAAGCGTTCATTGAGCTACGCCCTTGCCACCATATCTATATTGCTTATTATTGTAGGCTTTGGGATATTGGGCTATCACCCCTACGTTACCAATACGCTCGGCTGGGGCAATCCGTTCTACCCACTCATCGGCAGCAATGTAGACATCATGACAAGCAACACTCCCGAGTTGTATCTCGAAGGCAACAGATTTGGCAATCTGCTGAGATCGCTCTTTTACAACGTGGCAGGAAGCGATGTTTGGATACCCTTTATTACCGACTCATTGCACGACTACTATATTATTTACGATGCACGCATAGCCGGTTTCGGACCGTTCTTTGTATATTGTATGATTGCCGCCATGATGGTATGGGGATGCCATATTTACAAAGAGAAAAATAACAACACACTCAACCCCCACCGCACTGCCACATACGGCACTATCGTTTTATTGTTGATTGCCGGTTGCTTCATCTTTGAACAGTCTTGGTGGATGCGATATGTCCCATTTTTATGGGCAGTACCTATATTGCTGCTACTATACACCGAATATAACGACAGGCTGTCTCATTGGCAACGAACGGTCCGCAACGCTTGCTACGCACTATTGCTGCTTACACAAGCATTATGTTGCGGCGCTACTTTTATAGGCAGTTCTTCATATACCATGCGATTGGGTGCTATATATCACGCGATTTCGCCACAATCTACTGTCGAGCTGTACAATATAATGGGCTCACTATCATTCAATTTCAAGCTGCAACAACGCGGTATCGACTTTACCGCTCTTAGTGAAAATCAACCATCGGATAGCACAATGGTGTGCCTACAATTCAAGAATAAAGCAAACATATACCTCGATGCCCAAACAGCCTCCCGCATAAGACGTCCCGATTTATTGGATTTTGTGCAATCTGTCAGAGAAACCACAACCAATAAAACTCACGATTAACGATACTTGCACAGAAAGGATTTGCTCAAAACATGAAACATACCACACTCTTCAAATACTCCGTTGCACTACTAATACTACTCGCAACCAATGTGCATCTATACGCTCTCAATCGTTGCGATAGCTTGTTGCACATTGCCATAGAAGCCTCCATTGAGAAAGACTATCTACACTCATTGGAACTACTATACGAAGCACAAGATATAGCCAAGCAGAAGAACGGTTACGAGCAACAATTCTGGGTACTCACCAACATCGGCATCAACTATGCCGAAATGATGGATTATGGCACAGCACTCAACAACTTGTCTGCCGCCTATAAATTGGCAGTAGACAAACTCGACGGCAGGCATGAACTGAGCGTATTGAACAATATTGCTGGTGTTTATATGCTCGACAAGAAGTATGATAAAGCCCTCGAACAATTCAAGATAATATATAAAAAATCGCTCAATAGCAACGATAGCACTTTTATGGGCGGATGCGCCATGAATATAGCCAACGCATCTATGCGACTGAACGACTTGGAGCAGACCGAAGAATATATCGAAACAGCAGAACAAATGCTCGAAGGGAACACGTTGGGCACTATGGAGCTACAAGTACTCAAAGCCAACCTATTGCGCAAAAAGGATAAGTTTGCAGAGAGTTACGAAATAGCCCTACGACTTATCAACACAGCCCGAGCCGAAAAAAATCGAGCTCTTGAGACTGCGGCTCTTATCATTCTGGCACACACAATGTACGATTTGAAAGACTACCATGCCTCGGTGAAATATGCCAACGAAGCATTACAACACAACATCGGCATCGAAGAGCGAAAAAACCTATACAACACCCTATCGCAAACTTTTTTCCACCTGAAAAATTACGAAAAGGGATTTGCATATAAAGACTCTGTCGTGCAAATGACCGACTCGATATGGCATACGCAAGAAGAGCGCCAATTTGAGAATGCCAACATTCAGATTGAGCTACTCAAACGCGAAAACGAAATAGAAGAATACCGCCTACGCACACGCAACAGCCACATATTACTCATATCGGGTATATTTGCAGCTGCCATTCTGGTATGGGCACTCATCAACCAAATGGCAAAAAATCGCCAAGAAAAACAGATTTCGCAACTGCAAATCGAGCGCGAAAAACAGCAACAACAACTACTGAAAAACCAACTCGAAGAACAACGCACAAAAGCCCTGCTTGAAGAAGAACGATACAAGCACGAAATAGAAATTCGCGACAAGAAGTTGATGTCGAAGGCCATGATTGTAGCCAATCGAAACGATATTGTCGCCAACATCATCGACACACTATCCAACACAAAATTTATAAAAGAGTCGAGCGATATAAACCTCAAGCAAGCCATATCGCAACTACAACATACACTCGACGACAAGGGCGCATGGGAAGATTTTGCTACATACTTCGAGCAACGGAACGATGCTTTTATTGCAGCCCTACGCGACAAACATCCCGAACTCAATGCCAACGAAATAAGATTTCTATCATTGGTATACACCAACCTCAGCACAAAAGAGATTGCCGCACTGCTGAATATCACTCCCGAGTATTGCAAAAAGAAGCGACAACAACTCGCTCGCAAAATGGGATTTGAAAACAGCAAGACTCTTTTCTCCTATCTAAGCACTATTGCATAAATCATGCAAAAAGGGATATTATTTTTTGACAAAATGTGTTATAACGCATCATATCGCGTATTATCAAAATAATATATCCCTTTTTTATCCCCCTTTTTTCTTGTTTTTTATCAACAAAACCTATATATTTGCAAAAGAAATCAAATCGCAAGCGCAAAACTATAGATTTAAAACAACAAAAAGGCATAATATTTCAGTTGAAAACTATTTACTAATCCAATAATACAATTTATTATGAAAAAAGTATTACTTCTATTATTGTCATTGAGCGCTATACTTTATGGCTATTCACAAGCGACAATCGAAACAGCCTTGCCCCTGCAAGAGGGAGAAATCAGCTACACTTTTGAAAGCGGACAAGACGTTGTTTACTATAGTTATACTGCACCCGAGACACAAGGCAAGCTTGTTTCTTTCACCGAGGGCGAAGGTACACCCAACTGTCAGATGACAGAAGATGGCACATACAACACAATGATTACTGCCATGTACTCCAACAATTACAACACAACAAGTTACCCTGTCAATCCGGGTCAAAAGGTATACTTGGCTGTAAACTGCTACAGCGCAACAAGTTTTACCTTTACCATCGCAATAGCCGATGCCAACGTTAGCGGCGGTAATAGTTGTGATGACGTTATAGTAATAGGTGAAAACGAGACCTTTGTACCTTCTAAATATAACAGACAAACATACGAGCAGGGAGCAACATATCTCTCATACACAGCACCTGAAGATGGCGTATTGGAACTAACCTTCAGCGGAAGCGTTTCCAACTGCGAAATTCAAGAAGGTTGTGATGGCGTATCACAAAGCATCGCCATAAACAGCGGCTCAAACAGCACATATATCGGCAAACATCCCGTTGTAGCCAATACCACTTATATCATGAAAGTGTATAGCTACAGCCCCGTTATGGTATCAACAGCCATCCTTCACTTGGTTGAAGGACAATCGTGCGACCTACCCTTTAAAGGTGCTGAAACCAATGTTTTGCCCAAAGAAGCCGGCACATATTGGTATGGCTACGATGTATCAGGAACCGGATACTTGAAAATCACTTCTGAAAGCTCACTTGCCGGAGGTACTCTCTCGGTATGGTCATCATGCACAGCATACCAAGCCGATGCTTCAATCGACGGATACTTTGCCTTGCGCACCAGAGTTTATAACTCTAATTACAGTGGTTCAAGCACCACCTACCTCATCTGCATAGAGAAGAACGAAGCAACTGCCGAAAATGAAACTTTCAACATTGTCTTTGAAGACGAGCAAGCCGGCGACAGCGAATATAATACAATTGCTATCACAGCCGACGAAGAAGTAACCGTATCGCAATTCAACGGCACATATTATTATAGTATAACAGCACCCGAAGGCGCCAGCAGCTTCCTCGTGGTTGATGCCTCTCAAGCCAACATTACCAATAGTAATACACAAGTTGCCATATGCGAAGAATACAACACATATAGCCCCCTCGGATACGGCACAAACACAGCTCGCGCCGAAGTAAACGGTGGACAAAAATATATCATCAAATGGACTTGCAATGAAGGCTATAATGCATTCAAATTCAAGGCATATTTTGAGCAAATAACCAAAGGCGAGAGTTGCAACGACCCATTGACAGCCGTAGTAGGAGCCAACGACCTGAAAGCCGGCAATAACAAATATTACACCTACACAGCTACCAAAACCGGTTGGTTGGTTATCGACACAGATGTAACAATTGATGTAACATTCTTGCGCGGTTGCGACCAATATAGCGGCACATATTATGCAACCAAAATAGCCAATATCAATAAGACCGAGCTCAAAGAGGGTGAAACTTGCATTATCGAGTTTGGTAATATCGAAGAGGAAACAACATTCTTCCTCAGCGAAGAGAACTATGCCGAAGGTGAGTCTTGCGAGACAGCTACCAACATCGAAATTGGAGCTACCAACCTTCCCGGTAGTGCCGGTAGCTATTGGTACTCATTCGTAGCCCCCCAAGACGGCATGCTCACCATTACATCCGACATTATTTATGAGCAAGCTGCCGACTATAGCCGCTCATCGTCGGTTATAGTAAAAACCACATGCGAGGAGTATGGCAACAACATTACCAGTAGCGATGCTTCAGGCTCAATATTCAAAGGCAACTTCGTTGTCGCCGAGGGTGATAAACTATACATTAATGTAGTAACAATATCGGCTCAAGAAGGCAAAACACTTAACCTCTCCATCCGCGACCTTGAGCCCGGCGAGGGATGCTCAATACCTATTACCATTACCGCTGGCGAACTAACACTTCCTATCGTCGATCGCAACAACCCTGTATGGTATAGCATATACCTCAATCCCGGTGCATTCTCGGTAAAATCGAGCAACTACGGATATTTCGATATGTATCTATACGACAGCTGCAATACCGACAACTACTTGGCTTACACCGAATATGACTACAATGCAGGCGGATATACACTCAAATACGATATTACTACAAGTGGCGACTATCTCTTGAAGCTCAGCGGCTCTTACAATTCAATCGTTGTAACTGTCGATTGTGAAGTTACAAGCGTTGAGAGTGTAGAAAAAGACAACAACATACGCATCATGGGCAACAACATCGTTGTAACCGCCAATAACAACCGCACCGATGTCGCCATATACGACATCACCGGCAAGGTAGTTGCTGCTCAAGCTGTATACGATAGCGCTACATTCACCGTCGACAACGGTATCTACATCGTTAAGGTTGGTGAGCAAGTAACCAAAGTTGCTATACGCTAATTATCAACATAAAGGGTGTGCCTCTATATTGCAGGCACACCCTTCTATCCAACACCTATTACCCAAGACTATGAAAAAATTATTCTTGAAGGTTATTATTTGCATTGGTACAATACTATATTTTGTCCCCAATGCTCATGCCATCATGGCAAACCCCAACTCCATCACCATAACACAACCCGATGGCTCGACACTGACCATACGGATACATGGAGATGAAAGTTTTCACTATACCACAACTCTCGATGGATATCTGATAGAAAAAGACATCGACGGCTTCTTTAAATATGTAGATTTTGAAGCCAACCAATTAACTACCCAAACAGCAGGCAATATAGATGCCCGCTCGGTTGCCGAGAACCGTCTTCTCGCGCAGCTCTCTCCCGTCAAAAAATATCTTCCTCGTCTGATACAAAAACATTGTATCACCACCAAGTCGCCTCGCGTAACAGCACCTCGCAGGGCACAGCAAGCAGACAGCCGCATGCGAGCAAGCAGCGAAACAACCGAGAGCCAATACCTTGTTATCTTGGTTGGATTTAGCGATGTGCCATTTACATTTACCAACAACGACTTCGACAGATGGCTCAACGAAAAAGGCTATTCGGTCGATGGCGGAACAGGTAGTGTAAAAGACTACTATCGCGACAACTCAATGGGACAATTCATACCCAACTTCACCGTTTTGGGTCCATATACACTTCCTTACACTCAGCTATACTATGCCGGCAACAGCGAAGATACCGGCGAGGATGCCAATCCCCGCGCCATGATTGTTGACGCTTGCAAGATAGCCAAAGAACAAAATCCCGACATAAACTTCTCGATATTCGACAACGACAAAGATGGCTACATGGACAACGTCAATGTTGTTTATGCCGGATATAGCGAAGCAAGTACCGGCAATGGCGACGACATGTGGCCTCACAGTTGGACTCTCGAAGAGTTCTCGCTCACTATCGACGGCATCATCATTGATGCATACGGATGCTCGGCAGAGTTTGTAGGTGCCGAGGGCAAGAAGATGGATGGCATAGGCACATTTACCCACGAATTTGGTCATGTATTAGGACTGAAGGATATGTACGACACCGACGAATATACCGATGGTTACGGACTCGATCCCGGCGACTATAGCATATTTGCCTCGGGTAGCTACAACAACGAAAGCCGCACACCTCCCTGCCTTATGGCGTTTGAGCGTATGCAAATGGGCTGGTGCAAACCCATAGAACTAAACGAGGCTGCCGACATAGCCCTCAACCCCATCAGCGACAATACAGCATACTATATCAATGCCCAAGCCGGTCGCCCCGAAGGCACAGGACATGAATGGTTTGTACTCGAAAATCGTCAAAAGACAGGTTGGGACACCTATCTGCCGGCTCATGGCTTGCTCATTTATCACTACGACTACACCAACGAAATGGTAGAGAAATATTGGTCGGTCAACGGACCTAACAACAACAGCAAACACCGCTGTATGTATATCAAGCCCGCCGATGGTATAGACGACACCAACACTCGCAACGGCGATACCTACCCGGGTCGCTCGGGTAATACCGAATTTACCGACAACACCACTCCCAATGCACTGAATTGGGCTGGCGAAAAGACCAACACCCCCATTACCAACATACGCGAAGAGGATGGCATCATCTACTTCCAAGTAAAAGGCGGTGTCGAAAACCTTTCTATCATAAAGACCTTGAAGCCCGACAACATTCGCGACACCTCTATCGAGGTTGCAGCAACCTTGGAGAAAAGCACCAAAGAGATTATCGAAATGGGCTTCTGCTGGGATATCTACCAAGACCCTCAATTGAACACTTCGCCCCAAACCATTGTCCCCACCGCCGACAATATCAAGGCAACCATAACAGGTCTTGAACCGGGAACACTCTATTACGTCAGAGCATATATGCGCCTCGATGACAAGAGCATTGTATATGGCGCTGCCATACCTGTCAAAACCGAATGTCAAGTGGCACAAGCTCCCTACATTGCCGACTTCTCCTCTTGGACCGATGGCGAGCCCGATTGCTGGCAGATTTTAGACCAAAACTGCGACGGAACAACTTGGGTATTTGACGATACAACACAAGGCATGCTATACCAATTTGACTATTGGAACAAAGCCAACGATTGGCTCATTTCGACACGCATGCTCGTGCCCGAGAATGGGCACCTCTACTTTGTACGTGGCGTGGTAGAGCAAACAACCGTCGAGAAACTCGATGTATATGTATCAACCCACACCCGCAATATCGAAGACTTCCACCTCGTCAAGCAATTCTCTTTTGCCGACAACTTTGGCATTCAAGTGCCCGAGGAGGTCGACCTCAGCAGCTACGCAGGGCAAGAGATTTATGTAGCCTTTGTATGTACTTCAGAGAAACTTCAGAGCAACCTATGGTTGTGGCAAATCTACTTGGCAAGCAAGTTGGGCACGCCGCAAGTAACTCGTTTTGAACTGGTCGACAACGCACTTGAACTCGAATGGACTCCCGTAGAGGATGCAGTAAGATACTATCTCGATTTCTACGAAGTAACCGATTCTATCAACAATGTTGCCATGTTCTATCCCACCAACGAATGGGATTGCATCAGTGGCGATGTAGAGTTGGCTACCGGCTCGCTATTCTTCACCGGCGATGGTATGGCAGAGACTCGAGCCTTCCCCGACGGCATTACCGACCTGCTCTTTATGATGTACTCGTCGGGTCCTACCGGCACATCGGTATTCAAGGTAGAAGGTACCGAGGATGGCAGTACGTGGGAACTGATAGGTCCTGCCGCCAACATATCGGAATACAATTCAGCCGGCTATGAGATGTTCTTGAGTGGATATCTCGCCAACCGCAAATACCAGAAACTACGTTTCACCTGCCAACATGGAGGTCGCAACATACGAGTGAAATACCTCACACTTGGATTTAACGACGGATATGTGTGGAATATGCTCTCGGCAGGAGCTGTATCAGACAATAAGATAAGCATTGGCGAGACCTACCCCGATGAATTTAAGTCGGGCAAGAAATATGCTATCTGCGTATATGCCGGCGATGGCATCCTATACTACGACCCATCGGCTCCGGCGTTCTATCGCTACGATGCAAGTGTAAACGACATGGCAGCCGACCGCATGCGCATATCGGTGCACAATAACATCATTAGCATTGCAGGCATCACAGCCCCCACACAAGTTGTATGCAGCACCCCCGATGGTGTTGTGTTGCACAACCGACGCATCGAAAGCCAAGAGAGTTGCACGCTCAATGTAACCGATTACAGCGGTATCCTCATCATCCGTTTGGACAACCAGAATGAGAGCAAAACAATGAAAGTAATAGTGAAATAATCAATGCCATACCACTATGAAACCAAGAAATTTAATACTCCCCATACTCACCATTGCCGCAGGATGCCTTATTTACGCCTTTGCCGGCAATAGCGATAAAATAACAAAGGTAAAACCCTCGACCACCGTTGGCTCTACACAAGAGTATAAAGCCCCGCAACACACCACACAACGACTCAGTGCTGCCGAGGACGGTGCTCCTTATGGATTGCACTTGGTCGAAATAGATAATAAAGATGTAACCCTGCGCTGGAATACTCCGGAAGCCACAAACGGATATTTTGAGGACTTCGAGTCGCACCCCGACTTCCTTATCAACTCACCGGGCAATATCGGTTGGAGTTATCTCGATATGGATAACGAGAACACCTACACATGGACAGCAGCCTCATTCCCCACACAAGGCGAGAAAATGGCTTATGTCATCATGAATCCGGCTGCCACTGTACCTTCGGTAGCCGATTGGCCCGCATACCAACCCTACTCGGGTACAAAGATGCTTGTAGCCTTCACCGTAGACGGTGGTAACAACGACTACATCATCTCGCCCGAACTCGCTTTTGAGGAGAACTTTCAAGTGAGTTTCCGCGCAAAGAGCTACACCGATGCTTATGGAGCCGAGCGTGTGCGTGTGGGCTACTCTACCACCGGCAAACAAGCCTCAAACTTCACTTTTGTCAATGAAGGCTACTATATAGAAGTGCCCACCGATTGGACTCTCTACAAATACGAGATACCCAAGGAGGCAAAATATGTAACCATCAACTGCATATCGCACGAGGCGTTTATGTTGCTTATCGACGATATTTTTGTAGGCACCAACCGCGTGCGCCCGCAAGCTCCTGCCAAGGTACACTTGGAGGGTTTCAACCTCTATCGCGACAATGTAAAAGTAAATAGCGAACTTATTACCAACGTATTCCACACCGATGTTGTGCCCGAATACGGCACTTATACCTACACCATCGGCGCTGTATATAGCGATGGTAGCGAGAAGATGAGCCAAGAGACTCTTACAGTTGAAGTACCCGACATCCGATTTCTTCCCTTCGAAGACAACTTCGACCAAAACATTCTTTCGGAGGACAAATGGAGCACACCCGTCGACGATAAAGGAAATGAGTCGAGATGGAGCAGTTCTTACCATCCATACGGCTTGGTCGATTATTCGGCACAATATGTATATTCATCGCTCGAGAATTACTCACAATCGCTCGTTTCGGCAGAGATGCACACCCTCGATATGGACAACACATATCTGCGGTTCAACTTGCGACATGTCAACTATAACAAGGAGGTTGGCGACTCGCTGGCAGTAGAAATATCGTGCGACAATGAGCAATCATGGCAACGCATTGCAGCCTTTGGCAACGACGAGCAGACCTTCGATTGGCGCGTTGAGCAATACTGCTTGAAAAAGTTGCTCACCAACAAGCTGTTCCGCATCCGTTTCCGCGCCTTCGGTGCCAATGCATACTATATCGACTATTGGTATGTCGACGATGTGAAAGTGTGGTGCCCCGAATGGACATCGGCAACACTGACGGTACAAACACAAGGCACACCCTTTGCCAACTGTAAGGTAAATCTCACCGCCGACCATGATGCCATCATCGAGGCTACAACCAACGAAAACGGTGTGATAGAGTTGCCACAAATAGAGAAAGGTGTATATACCATTACAATAGAAGAACGTGGCTACAACTCGTTCAGCGCAATATGGGACATTACCAACGACGAGAACAACACCTTCACAGCATCGGTACAACACCCCAACCTGCAATTGAGCACCGCGACCGTTCATGCCGACATTACCACCGAAAGCAAGTCGACACAGACACTCACGCTCACCAATACCGGCAACGGTGCTGTCAATTGGAACATCATACCCGCCTACGAGGCAGGCAAAGGCAATGACAACAACGTGTGGGACATACAAAAGTCGTTTGACACATCGGGCGACTTGCAAACATCAGTGGCATTTGATGGCGAGTATTTCTACGCAACATCTACCTTCTATCTGGGCAAGTTCTTCAAATACGACAGAGAGGGCAACTTTATTGAGGAGTTCTCTATCCCCGGCATGTACTATATGATGTACGACTTTGCCTTCGACGGAACATATTTCTATGGCAGCGACTATAGCAATGTGTTGTTCTGCCTCGATTTGCGCAACAAGCGCCTTGTCAAAGAGACGACCGTAACATCCGAGCCCGACTTGAAGATTACACACTGTAGCTACGACCCACGCAATGACCAATTCTGGGTAGGTAGCTTCAACTCGATAGGTCGTATCGACCGCGAGGGTAACGTAACTGTTACCTTCCGCAACATCTCTACAACCAAAGATATCGGTGCATTTGGCTCGGCATACGACAACGTTACTCCCGGCGGTCCATATCTGTGGTTCAGCAATGAAGAGCTATCGGGCACCAACCAGATAGACCAATTGGAAATCATCCAATACAACATCAATACCCGAGCACTCACAACTATATCACATCTTGTTGATGATGTGCCTGGATATAAGATAGGTACATTGAACGTACCCAACTATATATGTGGATTGGAAGCAACAACCAATTATGTCGACGGTACACTATCGCTCATAGGTATTATCAAACAATCGCCCTCTCGCATCTTTGTTTATGAATTGGCAAAGGCACAAGACTGGCTGTCGGTTGAGCCCGAAGCAGGTTGCTTGGCAAGCGGCGAGAGCCAAACCATCACATTCGACTTCGACTCTCGACATGGTGTAGCAGGCGAAACCTACAACCTACCCATGCAACTCTTCACCGTACCCGAGTTGGATATGCAGGATATTGCTGTAAGCTATACCACCACAGGGGCTACCGAAACACCTCGTCCCACCAAGCTATCGGTTACTGCCGAGGGCAACTCGTCGGTTATCCTATCGTGGCAAAACAACAGCGGCAAGACTCCCGACGGATATCACATCTACCGCAACGGCGAGAAAATAACTGCTCAACCGGTAGATGAAACAAGCTACACCGACACACAACTCGTAGCCGGCAACTACACCTACACCGTTACAGCCGTATATGGCAACAGCGAGTCTATCCAATCGGATGCAGCCAACATCTACATAAAGGTAGGTGCCCCCTATTATGCTCCGCACAACCTCGCCCACAATGTTATAGGCAACCGCACCGTCAACCTTTCATGGCAAAGCCCCGATGCTATCTTACAAGACAGCACAACCTTGCGATGGGATAACGGATTTAATGCCGATGCTATGGGTATGGCTGACGGAGGCTACTTCTGGGCAGCCGTAGCATGGGATCACACCGAATTGGTCGACTATCGCAACATGACACTGTCATCGGTCGACATATTTATACAAGAACGTTTCCTCTCACTCTCGTTGCAAATCTACAAGAACAATAAACGTGTTGTTTCGCAAAACATCGACGAAGAGGGCATTGTATATGGTGCATACAACAACATCGCACTCAAGTCGCCCCTCACAATCGAACCGGGTTGCGACTACCGCATAGCATTCCTTGTAGCACACGATAGTGGTATGCGCCCCGTCGGAATGGATGCCTCGCCCTCGGTAAACGGCAAAGGAAATATCGTATCGACCGACGGCAAGACATGGTATCCGCTCACCCATATAGGTATGGATGGCAACTATAATATCGCACTCAACCTCGCTCCGGCTACTACTCCCGAAGAGGCTCCGGTGGGATATAACGTTTACCGCAACGGCGAACAAATCAACGTCGAGGCTGTAGCCGATTGCGCTTATAGCGACGAGGTAACAACTGCCGGCGAATACAACTACCAAGTATCATCGGTATATGCCGACGGTGGAAAATCGGCTCTCAGCAAGGCGGTTACTGCACAAATCATAGACCTTAGTACGGCTTTGCCTCCCCGCAATGTAGTAGGAGTCACCGAGTTTAACCGCACAATACACCTACGTTGGGACTTCCCCTTGCCTGTCGAGAGTTCATTCCCCATCGACCTCGCACAAGTGCAAGCAACAGCCGAGGAGGGCTATCCCGAGTATGTAAGTTCGTTCCGTGGCAACCTCTCGGGCGAGATGGGTGTCGCATCAGATGGTCAATACATCTACACGACACTGCACAGCACAAACGGGACAATATGCAAATACAGCCTTACAGGCGAATATATCGAGAGTTTCTTGATAAGCAGCAACCTCGGCGGTATTCGCAACCTGGCATACGACGGTGAGCACTTCTATGCTACCGACGGCAACAGCGCCATATATCGCTTGGATATGGAAAACAAAGCCATTCTCGACACCATATCGGTATCGGAAATTGCTCGCCATATTGCCTACATCCCCGAGTTGGACAATGGCAAGGGCGGATTTGAAGTAGGCGATTGGGAAACAAGCATATACGTAAGCAAGCGCGGTGCCAAGTTGGGCGACGGACCGATGCTCAAAGGTGCATCCGGCTCGGCATACTTCAACGGAACACTTTATACCTTTGAACAAGGCTACGAACATCCCTACATGATATGCTGTTATGAGCAAGCTACCGGCAAGCTAAAGAAGAACATCGACATAAGCAACTACATCGAGATTACCCCCGAAATGGGTTCTATGGCAGGCGGTATGTCGGTTATCACCACCAACGAGGGCTTGAACCTATTGGCTGTGGCATTGCAAGAACAATCAAATTGTCGCTTTATCTTCTTCGACCTCGGCAGCATACCGGGATTGGCAGGATATAATGTATATCGCGACGGAGAGAAACGCAATGACGAGCCTGTGCCATATCGCTACTTCTCGGAAGACGAAACCATTGTGGGCAGCTACTCGTATGAGATAGAAACCGTCTACATCGACGGCAGCACATCGGAACGCTCTGCAACAACAATCGTAGATATTTACGATGCCGAGAATTGCGATGCTCCCTGCGACGTGCGCGCCACACAATCGAGCTACGGTTACAACGTAAACATCTCGTTTGTCGACCCGACAGCCATGAATGCAAGTGTATACCAAAGCTTTGAGGAAGGCACCGCCGGCACACCATTTGCACACAGCGAATGGCAAAACATCGGCGATATGTGGCGTATAACCGACCAAGTAGCATATCAAGGCAACCTCTCATTGCAAATAAATAAAGGTGCTGCCGGATGGCTCACCATACCCTTGGGCAAGAGCGAAGAGAAAACTATTCTCTCTTTCGCAGCACGCAACCACGACGACCACTTGGGCAACGGCACGCTGAAAGTGCTCACTTCGGTCAATGGCAACAACGAGGTCGACTTCATACCATTGGGAGAAGTTCGCACCACCGAGGCTTGGAAACAATACAACTTTACCATTCCTGCCGGTACCGATTATGTTGCCATCCGCCACGAAGCAGCCTCTACTACACAATATATAGATGCTGTTGCCATAGACAGCCACCTGACAGGTGAGGCCTACGGCTACGACATCATGCGCGACGGCGAACAACTCAATACCGAACTCATAACCGATATTACCTATACCGACCGCAACCTGTTGCCCGGCAAATACAGCTATCAAGTGCGAGCATACTACGTATCATCGTGCATCAGCGATTATAGCGAACCTGTCGAGATAGAGGTAGACTACAGCAATGGCTGTCAGAAACCGGGTATGCTCTTTGTCGAGACTCTCGAGAGTGGTGCAAACAGCCTCGCATGGAGCGCTCCGGCATTGGGCGATGTGGTAAATCTGAGATGGCACAGCGGTAGTGTACACGATGCTGCCGGTATGCCCAGCGGTGGAGCATTCTTTGCCGGTGTGCAATGGAACAGCGACGAGTTGAAACCCTACGAACGCATGTCGCTATCGGAGGTAGAACTATACATCAACCAGATACCCGATGCTCTGTTCCTACTCATTTACGAAGGCGAGAACCTTATTGCACAACAATACGTTCCCGACTTGATACAATACAGCTTCAACACCATCGAATTGGAACAACCGCTACTCATCAATACCGAGAAGACCCTGCGCGTAGTAGTATACATAGAGCACAACGAAATATCAGTGCCTCTGGGTTATGACGAAGGTCCCGGCAAGGTAGGTCGTGGCGACCTCTACTCGAGGGATGGTAGATCTTGGAGCACCCTCAGCGCCAACGACATCGACGGCAACTGGAATATCACATTGGGCTTGCGGGCATATGCCAACAAGGGCATAGCCAAGGCGGCTCGCAACTATCAAGCCATTGATTTTACTCCATTGACCACCAACAGCAACGAGGCTATTCGCAGTGTACAATTGGCACAAGCGGCTACTTCAGAGCGCAATTCGTTCATTGGTTACAACCTATATTGCAACAGCGAACTTCTCAACGAAACACCATTGCAAGAGACATTCTACATCGACGAAGAAATTCACTCGGGCAACTTCTACGAATACCAAGTGAAAGCCCTCTATTCGGGCTGTGGCGAAGTAGGCTCTAACGTAGTGCGCATAGCCTCAACCGCAGGCGTTGACAACATTACAACCGACGGTTTGCAAGTATACGTAAAAGAGGAGCGTGTATATATTGCAGGTGCCGAGAAGGGTTCTCACATAAGTCTTTTCGATGCTTCGGGCAAAACAATCTACCGAGGCACTACCATCGGCGAACCCGAGTATGTTATCAACACAGCCATCCTACCACAAGGTATATACATCGTACAAGTAGACGACACGCAAAGCAAGGTGATTATAGGGTTGTAAGAGATTGGCAATCTAATAATAACGCGGCTGCGCTCAGATTTTTATTTTGGCGCAGCCGCGTTAAGTTTGTATGCATTTACCCAATACTGATTCTTGAAATAGAGATAGGGGTAAGATTCACCTCCATACAATAACTTTAGAACAATATCGGGGTGAATATTATAGCAGATGAGATATTCAATTTGCTCGATATTCATTACTCATAACTAATTTCCAAATCCCATCTTCACATTCCTAATTCTCCCGCACCCTTGAAGTGGGCGTTTCAAACATTCAAAGCAAGAATAATTTTACAAAGCAATTGTTACTATCTAATATATTTTATTAACTTTGCCAATGAATGACAGAGGTTCATTCTTTTTATTATTTAATAAAGCGTTTTTGCTTTATCCTTTACAAGAAATTCGCCAAAATTTTACCACAGGATACAGCAGTCAAAAAAACGCCTATGCTTGCCAGCATCCACCCCGGCAAGGGGTGTTGTTATATGGCAATGCGTGGGGTGGGCTGTTTATTGTGGTTGGGCGTTTGGCGATGCCTCTTGTAAGATAAACAGAACATCGTCCACGCTTCTTTTTTTTAATAGCCTTAATGGGACGTGAAAGGCTACCAAACACACACTTATTATGAAGAGATTATTTCTTCTACTCACAATGGTGAGTTTAGCGCTGTGCACGTTTGCACAACGAAGCGAGAGAGTAGAGTACCAAGAGTCATCGGCTCGTAACTTGGAGCCGGAACATAGTATGATGCTGACCCCTCTTATTGCCGACATCAAGGTTTCTCCCACTAAGATTACCTACACCGAGACCGAGGCTTTCAAGGAGTATCCCGTAGCGAAAGGTATTGAAAAACTTATGCCCGACTTTAAAAGTATTGCCCTGAGCCGTGCTGCCAAAAACCACAAAGCAGACCTGTTGGTGGGTACAATTATAGACATTATTACAAATAATGAGGGTTACTTGGAAATTACCATTTCGGGCTACCCTGCCACCTATGTAGGATTTCGTAACGCCACCCTCAACGATATTGAACTTGTACGCCAAGCCAAGAATGTTACTTCGGGCAAAGACAACTTGGATATTATCAACAATCCGAAAAATACACAAATCGATATTAAAAAATAACCGACTATGAAAGCAAAATTATTTATCACATTGTTATCATTGAGTTTACTATTTCCCGTATTCTCTTCGGCTCAACTCATTACTACTTCACAAACAACCACTACAACCAAAAAGATAGAAAAAGTAAAAAAACCACGAACCATACTACCTCCCGTTGCACGAGGATTTGAGCACTCGGTAGAGTTTACCAACAAATTTTTTGATGACCCTTATTATAGTGGTGGTTTGGACTACATTTTGGGATATCGTTTCAGTAACTATTTCTTCTTAGGTGCAGGACTTGGTTTAAATTTCCACGACGAGTATGGCGATCATAATTATGAGGATGGCGGATATAGATACAGTTACGACATCCCCGTAGGCATACCGCTTTACTTGCACGCTCGCATCTACTTTACCAAGACACGTTGTCAACCTTTCTTATCTCTATCGACAGGTGTCTATTTCTGCTCACCCTGTTCCTACTTTATCAATCCGATGGTGGGTGTCAATTATCGCATAACCAGTACCGTCGGTATGTACCTGACCGTAGGATATAGCGGTAATACCAAAAGACGAGCTTATTATTATTCGAGCAATTGGAATAATAACCTTGAAATTAGTTTGGGTTGCACATTCTCTTCGAGCGATGTCAAGAAAGTTATAAACGAAGCCAAAAATTTGATATCACAATAAATATCTTATAACATATTACCTAAATATCGAAAATCGGGTGGGTTACAAATTCAGAAGCCACCCGATTTTATCTTGACATATTCAAGTCGCTATACTTTTTCTTCCCACGCAGGAAGTAATCGAGAATGATATTCACACGACCTTGAGGCAAGTCGTTCAAACGATTTTCGGCAGGTTGGGTGTGATACTGATTTTTCATCTTATTATAGTCGCGATGAGCATCCCACACAGCCTTTACGTACGGCATATTGCCCGACACAAGATATTTTACAGCCGAGACGCCATCGTACAACTTACGGCGGAAGATACGCCACGCACGTATATCGGCAGGCAGGTTTTTATACATCATCAGCAAGTTGTTGCGATAGTTGAGGTATAGCTTGCGAGGACTTGAATTGTCGAGCGATGCACCGCCATAATGGAACACCTCGCCTTGAGGCACTGCCATAATGCGATAACCCATCAAGCGCAATCGCCAACAGAGGTCTATCTCCTCCATGTGGGCAAAAAACGCTGCATCCAATCCACCGGCTTGCATATACAACTCGGTGCGCACAAATAGTGCTGCTCCCGATGCCCATGCCACCTCGCATACATCGTCATACTGCCCATTATCGCGTTCTACCGTATCAAATATGCGACCTCGACAATAGGCATATCCATTGCAGTCTAAGTAACCGCCACAAGCGCCGGCATACTCAAAAGCCTCGGGCTCTCGGTAGGCACGTATCTTGGGCTGCAAGGCTGCCACGTCGGGATGCTGCTCGGCATATTCGTACAATGGTTGCAACCACCCCTTGGAAGTTGCCACATCGGAGTTGAGCAAGACTATATATGGGTATTCCTGCAGTTCTGCAATGGCACGATTATACCCTTCGGCAAATCCATAATTCTCGGGGAAAGCCATCACACGCACCGAGGGAAACTCGTTGCGCATCACATCGAGCGAATTGTCGGTAGAGCCATTATCCGCCACGATAACATCGGCTATCGCCTCGTCGGTATGAGCACACACCGAGGGCAGATATTGTTGGAGCAATTTAGTCCCATTCCAATTAAGTATTACGACTGCAATAGGTTTCATATTATCTCTCATCTTATATGCTCCCATTTCCAACGCTTGTGTGTCCACAGCCAAGCATGCGGTGCACGACGTATGGTCTGCTCCATGGCAGCATTATAGCGATTGGTTATATCAAATTCGGGACAAGCGGCAGGATTATCTTCCAACAAGCGGAATGTGGCTCGGTAATAACCTCGCTTTACCACCTCGACATCAATATATACAACAGCCATATCGAGTTTTCGAGCGATGGTTTCAAAGCCCGTCAATACCGGCGTGGAACGACCCAAAAAGTCGACCCAATGGTGTATATTGCGCGGCGAAGGTGTTTGATCGGCAATAAATCCGGTGAGCGATACTCGCCCTTCACGCTTACACTTGAGTAGGTTTCGAAAAGTATCGTTCTTGGCAATACATTGCGTACCAAAGCGACCACGCAGCCGGATGAAAAATTGGTCGAACCATTTATTACGCAACGGGCGGTATATCTGTCCGGCTTGTATACCTTGCGGCTGGGCACACCACATGGTGAGCGACGGTATCCACTCCCAATTACCATAGTGTCCCAACAGCAACATGACAGAGCGCCCTTGTGTAGTGTAACGGTCTACCACATCGGCATCGACAAACTCCATGCGACGGCGCATCTCTTTATCACTGATATGCAGCAACTTGATGGTCTCTACCATGTAGTCGGTAAAGTGCTTATAGAAATTGCGTTCCAAGGAAAGGCGCTCCTTTTGCAACATATCGGGATATACTTTCTGCATATTCTCTCGCACTACCTTACGCCTGTACTTTATCACATAGTATACTATTATATATAGTACATCCGACACTATATATAATATAGGTAGAGGCAGTAATGCCAGCAAGAACAGCAAAGCATACAACAATGAATATCCTATATTTCTGAAAAAATCTTTCATAAGATACTATTCATATTGAGCAGTCAAGGCATCGCCTGCTTCGTTAAAGTCGCCCAATCGCACCATGCGCACTTTATTAACCGCCTCGCGGTCGTAAGGCATCTCTACGCGTATATAGTTGTCGGTAAAACCATGCATAGGACCACCCTTGGCAGGATGTTCAAACAAGACCGGTCGCACACACCCTTTGTGCGCTTCGTAGAAACGATGCAACATAGCATCGGACAACTCTATGAGGCTGTTGCAACGGCGGTGTCGCTCGGGGATATCGACAACCGGCTCTATGCCCAACGCCTTGGTATTGGGGCGCTCGGAGTAGGTAAAGACATGCAACTGCGTAACATCGAGCGATGCGATAAAGCGATAACTCTCGTCAAACAACTCATCTGTTTCACCACGCATACCGGCAATAAGGTCTACACCAATAAACGCATCGGGCATGACAGCCTTGATGTAGTTGACCTTGTGGGCAAAAAGAGCCGTATCGTAATGGCGACGCATCAACTTCAAGACGGTATCGCTACCCGATTGCAATGGAATATGAAAGTGGCGACAGAAACGCTTCGATTGAGCTACAAACTCTATCATCTCGTCGGTGAGCAAATCGGGCTCGATAGAAGATATACGATAGCGTTCTATACCCTCCACCTCGTCGAGCGCACGTATCAAGTCATAAAAGTCTTCATCGCTGTGCTTGCCAAAGTCGCCAATGTTGACACCGGTAATCACAATCTCCTTACCACCGGCAGCAGCCACCTCACGAGCCTGCTCAACCATTTGTGCCACCGAACCACTGCGGCTGCGACCTCGGGCAAATGGGATAGTACAATAGGTACAATAATAGTCGCAACCATCTTGTACCTTCAAGAAATAGCGTGTGCGGTCGCCTCGCGAGCACGAGGGGCTGAACAACCGAATGTCTTTGTGCGGAGTAACAATCATATCGCCCTGCTGCGCTTTATCGAGCGAAGGCAAATATTTGAGAATATCCAATTTCTGCTCGGCGCCCAACACCAAGTCAACCTCGGGCATATCGACAATCTCCTGAGGTTTCAACTGTGCATAGCAACCCGTTACAACCATAAAAGCATCGGGATGCTTGCGAGCAATGCGACGAATAGCTTGGCGACACTTCTTATCTGCCAACTCGGTAACCGAACAAGTATTCACCACACACAGGTGAGCCTTCTCGCCGGGACGCGCTTTACGAATACCCTGCTCGGCAAGAAGTTGCCCCAATGTAGAAGTTTCGGCAAAATTGAGTTTACAACCCAATGTATAGAATACCGCTGTTTTATCTTGAAAAATAGAATTATCAATCATTCTTATGTTGAAATTTTGCCCAAAGTTAGGTATTTTGTGCCAATTTTGATGCAATATTGTCAATTTGTTGTGCAAAGAATAATTAATAACCAACCCAATTACATAATTTTGCACTTGAAAATAATTATTAATGCTACTCTGATCTATTCATTATGATTGAACAACGTTTTATAAAGATTTATCAAGACAGTTTCCGTCAAAATTGGGAACATCCCGCATTAACAGATTATAGTACCAAAAAGACACTTTCTTATAAAGAGCTTTCTATAGAGATAGCCAAGTTGCATATCTTCATGAAAGAGTGTGGAATTGAAAAAGGCGACAAAGTAGCTCTTGTTGGCAAGAACACACCCCAATGGTGTACCGTATTTATGTCGGTAATCACATACGGAGCTATCCTTGTACCTATCTTGCAAGAGTTCAACCCACACGACATGCACCATATTCTCAATCACTCTGAGTCTAAATTGTGCTTTGCCAGCAACCAAATATGGGAACACCTCGAGCCCGAACGTCTTCCCAACATTCGCGCAGCAATATCAATCGACGACTTCTCATTGTTGACACAACAAGATGACGAAAACATCGACGAAAAGCTGGCTTCAGTCAACGACTTGTTCAACAAAAAATATCCCAACGGCTTTACTCAAGAAGATGTAGTATATGCCGAGAATGGCAATGAAGAACTTGCTATTATCAACTACACATCGGGAACAACCGGTTTCAGCAAAGGTGTAATGCTCACCAACAACAACCTTGCCGGAAACGTGATGTATGGTCTTCGTTCACACCTCCACTACAAAGGTTCAAGAGCCTTGTCTATGTTGCCCTTGGCACACGCCTATGGTTGCGCATTCGACTTCCTCACCCCTCTTGCCGCCGGCTCACACATCACTTTGTTGGGTCGTACCCCCTCTCCCAAGATATTGTTGAAAGCCTTGTCTGAGGTGAAACCCCACCTTATTATATGTGTACCCCTTATCCTCGAAAAGATATATCGCAAGCAGATACAACCCCTCATCAGCAAGGGTGCTATGCGCTTTGCACTCAACATACCTTTGATTAATGACCAAATATACGCTCAAATACGCAAAAAACTCGTTGATGCGTTTGGTGGTGAGTTTGAAGAGGTAATCGTAGGCGGTGCAGCACTCAACGGCGAGGTAGAATCGTTCTTACGTAAAATCAAATTCCCCCTTACCGTAGGTTACGGTATGACCGAGTGTGCACCTCTCATCAGCCACACACCCCACCGCGAGTTCCAAGCCGGCTCGGCAGGTCGCACCTTGTTTGGCTACGTTGAAACCAAGATAGACAAGACCGACCCCAACAGCGAGATAGGCGAGATATGTGTACGTGGCGAGCACGTCATGCAAGGCTACTACAAAAACGAAGAGGCAACAAAAGCCGTTCTCGACAGCGACGGTTGGTTGCACACCGGCGACCTGGGTACAATAAGCGCCGATGGCACAATTTTTATAAAAGGTCGTTGCAAGACAATGTTGCTCGGTGCTAACGGACAAAATATCTATCCCGAAGAGATTGAGGCAAAACTCAACAACTTGCCCTATGTCATGGAAAGCCTTGTTGTAGAACGCGACGGACGATTGGTAGCACTTGTATTCCCCGACACCGAGACAATGGATGCCGATGGCATAAGCAACGAAGAGTTGCCCTCAATCATGGAAGAAAACCGCAAGCATCTCAATCAGATAGTTGCTCCTTATGAGCAAATAGCCAAGATACAGCTACACGCCGAAGAGTTTGAAAAAACGCCAAAACGTAGTATAAAACGCTATTTGTATACAAATTAATGAGATAAAAAGAGTATTTTGCGAGAGAAATAGAAAAAAATCATTAATTTCTTGCAACGTATTGAAAAATTATCTCTACCTTTGTCGCGTTTTTGAAACTACAAAGTTATTGTTTTATCTTTAATTAAGGAAAAAATGAAAAAGTTAGTATTATTCTTCGCTGTTGCTGCTGCTGTTTCTTTTGCAGCTTGCACCAACAAACCCGCTGAGGCTACTGAAGAAACTGTTGATTCAGTTGCTGTAGAGGCTGTTTGCGATTCTTGCGCTACTGCTTGCGACTCTTGCACTGTTGCTTGTGATTCTTGCACTGTTGCTTGCGATTCTTGCAAAGTAGCTTGCGATTCTTGCAAAGTAGCTGAATAATCTATTCAGTAATTTAGAAGGAAGTTGAGCCGTTACGATAGTAGCGACTCTTTTCTTTTATATACCACATAGTTGCATAGGCAACTATACAACACATAATCTCGTTAATAGTTTGCCGATACTTTCGCGCTAAAAAAAAATTGTGTAAGTTTGTAGGTTCAAAACGCAATCGAGGTAGAAAGATGTCGCAACAAAAGATAACAATAAAGGGAGCAAGGGTCAACAATCTGAAAAACGTTGATATAGAAATCCCACGTAATACACTCACCGTCATAACGGGGCTATCGGGCTCGGGCAAGTCATCATTGGCATTCGACACGCTATATGCCGAGGGACAACGCCGATATGTCGAGAGCCTATCGGCATACGCACGACAATTCTTGGGTCGTATGCACAAGCCCGAGTGCGATTATATAAAAGGTATTCCACCGGCTATCGCCATAGAGCAGAAGGTAAACACACGCAACCCTCGCTCGACGGTGGGCACTTCTACCGAGATTTATGACTACCTGCGCATGCTATTTGCCCGCATAGGGCGCACCTACTCACCCATCTCGGGCGAAGAGGTACGCCGACACGACGTAAACGATGTGGTAAACTGCATGCTCTCGTTTCCCACAGGCACACGATTTGCGCTACTCACACGCCTCATCATTCCCTCCGAAAGGTCGCTCGACGAGCATCTTGGAGTCTTGCTCAAAGAGGGGTTCACCCGCGTAGAGGTTGGTGGAAAATTTATCGCCATCGAAGATATTCTGTCAAAAACAGCATCTTGCAATATAGACGAAGCAAGGTTGTTGGTAGACCGCATGGCTGTAGCCGACAATGGCGCAGCCATAAGCCGACTTTCCGACTCTACCGAAACCGCTTTCTTTGAAGGTGGCGATGAGTGCACCCTGCAATTTCACATAGACGGCGACGTGAAAGAGTTTCACTTCAGCAAGCGATTTGAGGCAGATGGTATCCGCTTTGAAACACCGAGCGACCTGATGTTCAACTTCAACAGCCCCGCCGGAGCATGCCCCCATTGCGAAGGATTTGGCAGAGTAATTGGCATCGACGAGAACTTGGTTATCCCCAACAAGACTTTATCTATATATGAGGATGCCGTAATATGCTGGCGTGGCGAGAAGATGAGCGCATGGAAACATGCTTTCATAGCAGCATCGGAACATACGGGGTTCCCCATACATCGTCCATACTACCAACTATCGGACGATGAGAAACGCCTCTTGTGGGAAGGCGGCGACGGCATACATGGCTTAAACGACTTCTTCAAGATGCTGCAAGAGAACCAATATAAGATACAATACCGTGTCATGCTGTCGCGATACAGAGGCAAGACTACTTGCCCACATTGCAATGGGTCGCGCCTCAAACCGGCAGCATCTTACGTAAAGGTTTGCGGACACACAATCATGCAGCTGGTGCGCATGTCGGTCAAGGAGCTGCATCAATTCTTTGCCAACATCACACTCGACGAGACCGACCATCAGATAGCCGAGCGCCTACTCACCGAAATACGCAACAGAATACAATTTCTCGTCGATGTAGGTCTTAGTTACATCACTCTCGACCGTCTATCGTCGACACTATCGGGTGGTGAAAGCCAACGCATCAACCTGGCCACCTCGTTGGGTAGCAGCCTTGTTGGCTCGCTCTACATTCTTGACGAGCCAAGTATCGGTCTACACTCGCGCGACACCGAGATGCTTATCAAAGTATTACGTCGCCTGCAGCAGTTGGGCAATACGGTCATTGTCGTAGAGCACGACGAAGAGATAATACGAGCTGCCGATTACATAATAGATATAGGTCCTTTGGCAGGACGATTGGGTGGTGAGGTAGTATACCAAGGAACTATCAACCCCATACCCAACGACACCAACAGCTACACCATACGCTATCTTACCGGCGAAATGAGCATTCCCGTTCCCTCGCAACGTCGACATTGGAACAACTATATAAAGGTAGAAGGTGCAGCCGAGAACAACCTGAAGAATATTGACGTCGTATTTCCCCTGCGCGTTATGACCGTCGTAACCGGTGTGAGTGGCTCGGGCAAGTCGACCCTCGTCAGTACCATTCTGCATCGAGCACTGCTACGACACTACGGATTGGGAGGCGAAATACCCGGCACACATGCCCGACTCACAGGCGATATGCAACTCATTAAGAACATCGAGTATGTCGACCAAAATCCCATCGGTCGCTCCACCCGCTCCAATGCAGCTACATATCTGAAAGCATTTGACGAGATACGTGCCCTCTTTGCCGACCAGCAGAGCGCCAAGCAGATGGGCTTCACCCCCGCATACTTCTCGTTCAACGCCGAGGGCGGTCGCTGCGAGAATTGCAAAGGCGACGGCACAATAACCGTATCCATGCAGTTTATGGCAGACATCACCCTTGAGTGCGAGTGTTGCAAAGGAAAGCGCTTCAAACAAGAAGTGTTGGATATAGAATATCGTGAGAAAAATATTTCAGACATTCTCGATATGACCATCAACCAAGCCATAGAATTTTTTGGAGAAATAAACGGAACTATCGAAAAGCGCATTATCAAACGCCTGAAGCCTCTGCAAGACGTAGGATTGGGATATATAAAGTTGGGACAATCGTCGTCGACCCTTTCGGGTGGCGAAAACCAACGTGTCAAGTTGGCTTACTTCTTGAGCAACGAGCGCCAAGAGCCCACCATGTTTATCTTCGACGAGCCTACTACCGGTCTACACTTTCATGACATCGGCACGCTGATGAAATCGCTCAACAATCTTGTAGAACGAGGTCATACCGTCGTTATCATCGAGCACAATCTCGACGTTGTTAAATGCGCCGATTACGTAATTGATATGGGTCCCGAAGGAGGCGATGCCGGAGGCGAAGTGGTATGCTGCGGAACACCCGAAGAGGTGGCTGCATCGCAACGCTCATACACCGGAAAATTCCTTTGTGAAAAACTTAATAACAAATAAAATGAAAAAAATTATCTTTTCGTTTATTGCGTGCCTATTTATAGGTACTATCTGTGCACAACCACAATACTCGCCCAAAGCCCAAATACACAAAAATCAAATAAGCCTCAAGGCACAGCGCGCCAAAGGCAGCAGCCAAGAGTGGTATATACCGGCAACCTTGCAAGCATCGGACATCGACGAACTTGAAGAATATGGCATCATCGTAGGCACACAAGCCGGTGGCTACACAACCGCCCTTATCCCGGCTTCGCGCTTTTCATCGCTCGACGAAATAAAATCAATATCATATATCGACGCCGGCAACTACGCCCACACTCTATTGGATGTAGCTCTGCCCGATATAGGCTATCAGCAAATACTACAAACACCACACACAAGCCATTATCTGGGCAAAGGTGTGATAGTAGGCATTGTCGATATAGGCTTCCAATGGGATCACATAGCCTTTTGCAATCCCGACGGTAGCACTCGTATCCTCGCCGCATGGAACCAGAACGACACTACCGGCACAGCACCCGAGCCATACAGCTACGGCTCATTGTACGACACGCAAGAGGAACTCTTTGCAGCAGCCCCCTGCCCCAGCGAGATACATGGCACACACGTAGCCTCTATAGCCGCCGGTAGCGCCTTCAACGAAATTGCTTATGGAGGAGTAGCACGCCAAGCATCGCTCGTGCTGGTCGATGCCCTACATACCGACTATGGAAGTATTTATAATGAAGGTATTGTCGACGGTATCAAATTTATCTTCGACTATGCCGAGAAATGCAACATGCCCTGTGTAATCAACCTGAGCATAGGTGGCAACATGGGTCCTCACGATGGCACATCGCCGTTTGACATCATGTGCGACAGCCTGCAAGGTGCAGGACGATTGATTGTGGGTGCTATGGGAAATTCGGGCAACGAATATTATCACCTCGGACACGACTTTGACACACAAGAAAAGGAAGTGCGCGCCGGACTTCGACAATACGGCAGTGCATTGCCCGAGCTCGACGGTTGGAGCAAAGAGCCTGTACAATATGGAATAGAGCTATACCATGGACGCACCGATACGGTTCTCGATTGGACAGGTTGGATACCAATGGACTCGTTGTTTGAATACTCTTTGCAATATTTCGACCGCGAGGTGCTCATTGAAGCATCAACACAACTATATCCCGAAAACAATTGTTACAACACACACATCGTAGCAAGCGGTATCAACAATTTGGGCAACGCCTATTTTGCACTGCGCATGAAGGGCGAAAGCGGCAAAGTAAACGTTTGGTGTAACACACCCGGCACCGAGTTTAGCACAAGAGGTTTTGAAGGATGGTTGGGTGGAGACACCGAGATGACCCTCAACGAAATAGGCGGAACGGGCAAGCGCATCACTTCGGTTGGCTCATACACATCCGACACGCTCAAGAATACCACCAAAGTCTTTGAAGTAGAATACGAGTTACACGCCGTTTCACCCTTCTCAAGTCGTGGATACACTGCCGACGGACGTATGAAGCCCGAGATATGTGCGCCGGGCAGTCTCATCACTGCTGCTTTCAACGACTCATTGGCAGCCGACACGCAAAACTACTTCAACGGCAAGGTAGAACGCACCTATGATATAGGTGGCAAAACATACTACTACGGAGCCAATTCGGGCACTTCGATGGCAGCACCCGTTGTAACCGGCACCTACGCCCTATGGTTGCAAGCCGAGCCAAGCCTCACCCCCGAGCAAGCCAAAGAGGTATTGAAACTGACAGCTACACAAGACAGCTACACAACCGACCCCGCCGGTAGCGGTTATGGTAAAATAAACCCATATGCCGGTCTTTATTACATACTCGAGGCAAACAACATATCTGCTCCCCAACAAGACAACGGAGTAACACTATACCCCACCATAGGTAATGGTGAGTTTAACATTGTATCGCACGAGTATAGCAGCGATATGACAATATCTATTTACACTTCGTCGGGTATATGCCTATCAACAACCACTCTCCAAGAGGTACAGCCCGGCACTCCTGTCGAATGGCTGATACCCGGCAGCCAACAAGGTGTTTACTACATAAACATTTGCACAAACAGAGGTTCTAAGACATACAAATTTGTAAAATTGTAATTCGCATTTTTTAACGCTATAAGGCGACAAAAGCATCATTTTGAGGCAAAAGCGAAAACGATTGCACAATATTACATATAGAATTTGTAACAAGCTGCAACTTACATTGGTATAAATGGAGTAATTTTAGCCACTAAAAACTTAAAATACCCACATCATGACGTTAACATTAAGCGTTAAGTACCATACCTACTGGGGAGAGTCTATCGGTGTCATCTTCGACGGCGAAGACTACATACACCCTCTTATGTATGTCGATACTGACAACTGGCAAATAGAAATAAATTGCCCTGAAACCACAACCGTCAAGTACAAATATGTAGTTTGTCGTGACGGCTCAACAGTTCGCACCGAGTGGGGCGAACCCCATGAAGTACACATCAACAAGCAGACAACCAATTGTCGCGTGTTCGATTCATGGAACGATATACCCGTCGACAATGCCTTCTTCAGCTCGGCATTTACACAAAGTATCTACGCCCGCAAGAGCCCCAAAAAGACTACCCTCAATGCCAAGCCCGGCTCTATCTTGTTGCAAGTGAAATCGGCTGCTATTGCACCCGACGAAGTGCTTGCAGTAGTGGGTAGCTGCAAAGCCCTTGGTAACTGGGACGTAAAGAAAGCTGTAAAATTGAACGACAAGCACTTCCCCGTATGGAGTGCCGTTATTGATGCTGCCAAAGCAGGTAGCGAGTTTGACTACAAATATGTCATCCTCGATGCCAAGAGCGGCGAAGTGAGAGTGTGGGAAAACCGCAACAACCGCCACTTCATCGTTCCTCAAATAGCCGAGAGCGAGGCTGTAGTACTCTCCGACACACAAGTTGTGGTATCATCGCGCACTTGGAAAGGTGCAGGTGTGGCAGTGCCCGTATTCTCATTGCGTAGCGAAAAGAGCTTCGGTGTGGGCGACTTTGCCGACCTTCGTTTGCTCGTAGATTGGGCTGCCGATACCGAGCAACGCATCATCCAAATCCTGCCTATCAACGACACCACAATGACAGGCACTTGGCACGACTCATACCCCTATAGTGCCAACTCGATATATGCTCTCCATCCCCAATACTTGCGTATCGAGGAGGTAGGCAAACTCAAAGACAAAGCACGTCGCGACTACTACGAGAACATCCGCAAGGAGTTGAATGTATTGCCCGACGTTGACTATGAGCGCGTAAACCGTGTGAAGAATGAATATCTCACCGAGATATTTGCTCAAGAAGGCGATGCCGTACTTGCATCGAAAGAGTACACTGCTTTCTTCAACGAAAACAAATATTGGCTTGTACCCTACGCTGCCTACCGCACATTGTGTAGCTACACCGGCACACCCGACTTCCACCAATGGGGTTCGTTTGCCGTTTACGATGCCAATGCCATTGCAACTTTCGATGCACCCGAAAGCCCCTATTGCAACACAATGCGCTTGCACTACTATACACAATACCACTTACACTTGCAACTGCAAGCCACTCGCGCCTACGCACACAGCAAAGGCGTGGTATTGAAAGGCGATATACCCATCGGTATCAGCCCCCGCAGTGCCGATGCATGGTCTACTCCCAAATACTTCCACCTCGACAGCCAAGCCGGTGCACCACCCGATGACTTCTCGGTTCTCGGACAGAACTGGTTCCTCCCCACATACAACTGGGAAGAGATGGATAAAGATGGCTACGCATGGTGGAAATCGCGCTTCAGCAAGATGGCAGAGTATTTCGATGCTTATCGTATCGACCACATCCTCGGCTTCTTCCGCATTTGGGAAATTCCTTGCGATGCCATTCATGGCTTGCTCGGACACTTCAACCCTGCACTCCCCTTCACAGCCGAAGAGTTGGGCTCACGTGGCTTCAACTTCGACAAGAACCTCTACACATACCCCTACATCCGCGAGTATATGCTCGGCGACATCTTTGGTCAATATGCCAACGATGCCCGCAACGAGTACCTCTCGCCTCTGGGTGGCGGCTGCTATGGCATGCGCCCCGAGGTCAACACACAACGCAAGGTGTACGACCTCTTTGCCAACTGCGACGACGAGCGTAGCGTAGCACTTCGCGAGGGTCTTATGCGCCTGCACGACGAGGTATTGTTTGTAGAAGATCCTGTCAAGAAAGGTCATTACCACCCCCGCATCTCGGCATGGCAATCGTACATCTACCAATCTATGCCCGAGTACCAACGCCACGCGTTCGATGCCCTCTACAACGACTTCTACTACTACCGTCATAACGACTTCTGGTATCACGAAGCAATGAAGAAACTTCCTCCTCTGCTATCGGCTACCAATATGCTCGTGTGCGGTGAAGACCTCGGTATGATACCTCACTGCGTTCCCGCTGTGATGGAGCAACTGCAAATCCTCTCGCTCGAGGTACAACGTATGCCCAAAGAGGTTAACAACCAATTTGGCTGCACATGGAACTATCCCTACCTCTCGGTAGCAACCACCTCGACACACGATATGTCGGGTATACGCGGCTGGTGGGAAGAAGCTCGCGAACACATGCAAGACTTCTACAACCGAGTATTGTGTTTCGGTGGCAACAGCCCCTACTTCTGCGAGCCCTACATCTGCGAGCGCATCCTCGAGCATCACCTCGCTTCGCCTTCGATGCTTGTCATCTTGCCCTTGCAAGACTGGTTGTCGATGGATGGCGACTTGCGCCGCGAAAACCCGCTCGACGAGCGTATCAACGTTCCCGCTATCAACCCGTTCTATTGGAAACATCGCATGCACCTCACCATCGAGGAGCTTATCAAAGCGAACGATTTCAACAACCGCTTGCGTGAGAAAATCACACAATCGGGTCGTTAATAGAGCATAAGATATCAAGCTATTGAGGGTGTGTCGAAAGAAAATTTTGGCACACCCTCAAGGTTTATAAAAAGGTTTTTGAGACAGCATAGAGATGTTTCCATTTTTTTTGTGTACGTTTGTACTGCTTTTTGAAAAACGACAAAACTATATAAAATGAAACGACTCATCCTCGGCGCGACAATAGCAGTCGCAACACTTTTTGTCGCATGCGACAACTCGCCCAAGTTTACCATAGAGGGAAACATTACCAATGCCGATAGCGCGGTGTTGTATCTGGAAAAAATCACCAATGCCAATCCCGTCGTGGCAGACTCTGCCGTTCTCGACGAAAAGGGTGCATATAAATTTCGCCACACCGTACCCGAGGTAGCCCAATTCTACCGCTTGCGATTGGGCAAACAGAGTATCAACCTTGTCATCGACACAGTGGCACACATCAAGTGTTCGAGCGATGCCACACGTTTTGCCACCGACTATACCATAGAGGGCAGCGACGATTGTAGCATCATGCGCGAAGTCGACATGGCAGGCAGCCGCCTGAAAGGCATCGTAAACCAAGCCTTGAAGAGCGACAGCGAAGCGCTGCACCAAGCCGCCACCGACAGCCTCAAAAGCTACAAAGAGCGCATGAGCCAGCTTGTACTGCAAGCGCCTGCATCGCCCGTAGCCTACTACATACTCATGCAACGTGTCAATGGCATGCCCGTATTCAGTACCTTCGACAAGTCCGACAACCGCATTATCGCTGCTGCTGCCACTGCGCACGAGGTATATGCCACCGATGCTCCACGCACCGAGATACTGCGCAACATTGCACTGCAAGGCATGGCTGCCAATCGCCCCGCCAAGCAACAAACCATTGAAGTCGATGCCGAGAAAGTAGGTGAAGTGAACTTTGTAGACATAGCACTCTACGATCTTGCCGGCAACCTGCACAAGCTATCAGACCTCGCTGCCGACAAGAAAGTGGTGCTACTCGACTTCACAGCCTATGCACTCGAGTACTCACCTGCCTACAACATTGCACTCAATAAGATATACGAAACATACCGCTCGAAGGGGTTGGATATATATCAAGTATCGTTCGACACAGACCTCAATCACTGGCAAACGGTAGCCGACAACCTGCCTTGGACGTGCGTACACGATGCCGACAATATTTACTCGTCGCTCATACCATTGTACGACATACAATCGCTACCCACATGCTACATCATAGTAGACAATGGCAACCGCTTCCTTCGTCCAACAGATGTTGACGATTTAAAGCAAAAATTGGCTCAAATTTTCAATTAAGCACGTAAAACACAAAAAATTAAAAATATCACGTTTTATTTGCAAAACCCGAAATAAAGCCATACCTTTGTCTCGGAAATAAGAAAAGGAGACCCGGTCATAGCGGCGGGGTTTCTTTTTTATTTTGCCTTCGGGTGGCACAACGCCGCCCAACCAACCAATAGAATTATCAACCTAATCTTAATAAAAAAGAATTATGGCTTACAACTACATGACCGAAGAGGGTCTGAAAAAACTGAAAGAAGAACTTACTCACATGGAGAGCGTAGAGCGCCCTCGCGTGGTAGCTGCCATTGCCGAAGCTCGCGACAAAGGCGACCTCTCGGAAAATGCCGAATATGATGCTGCCAAAGAGGCACAAGGCATGTTAGAAATGCGCATAGCACAACTCAAAGACACAATAGCCAACGCTCGCATCATCGACGACAGCCGCCTCAACACCAACGAGATACAACTTCTCAACAAGGTAAAAATCAAAAACGTTGCCAACGGTGCTGTTATGGAATACTCTATCGTATCGGAGACCGAAGCCGACTTGCGTGCCGGTAAGATTTCTATCGCCACACCCATTGCCAAGGCATTGCTCGGCAAGCACGTAGGCGATGTTGCCGAGGTACAAGCCCCCGCCGGCAAGATGAAATTTGAAGTTCTCGAGATTAGCATCTAACAAGAGAAACACTCTTTCAAATACTACAAAGATGTGCCACGCTTGCGCCGGCACATCTTTTTTATACACCCATGCCTCAATTATTCATAAAGATATAGCCATTGAGATAGGTTGCTATAACAAGCCACACAATATAAGGCAAAAATAGGTACATCGACGCGCGATTGACCTTATAGCTACACACCATATACAGCAACACTGCCATATCGAGCAGTACTATATCTATCAACCCCAACAACGGATTGCGCTGATTGAAAAACAATATACTCCACAAGAAATTGAGTACAAGTTGAACTATAAAAATCGCCACCACCCTGCCACGTTGCGGATGCTTCGACCCAATAACCAGCCCGACCGAAATGCCCATGAGCAGATATAGAATACTCCATACAATAGGAAAGACTATATTGGGCGGACTGTAGACCGAACGGTTGAGAATTGGATACCACAGAGCCAACGACTCATTCTGAAAATAAGATGCCGTAAGCCCTACGGCAAAACATACAAGCACCGATACCGGTATAGCTACAGATGTACGCATAGACATAAGTTTTTATATCTAAAACGCACCGGCAAGCAAGATTGTTTATACCTTGCGCCACACACTGCTTTTGTATCGCACATAGCCCAAAGTACATAAAGAGAGAGAAGCCACAATGCGTTGCATCGCAGTACATCAGAACGGATAGCCTATTGCAAGGTGCGGGCGGAGATTTTCCCAGAACGAGCCTTTGATATTGTAATAGCCCGCCTTTCCGGTGTCGTAGGGTGCATGCAAGGGGACACCCACGTCGATGCGAATAACCAAGTAGTTGGCTATATCATATCGCAAACCTATACCTGTACCCAACGCTATTTCATTGCCAAACGTATTGAGTGCGAGTTTGCCCCCGGGACGTAGGCTATCGTCTTTGAGCAGCCACACATTACCGGCATCGACAAATGCAGCACCTTCGAGCCCGCCCCAGATAGGAAAGCGCAACTCGATGTTTGCCTCGAGCTTGAAACTACCCGTCTGGTCGAAGTAGCCATTCTCGTTCGATGCAGCAGGATGATAACTACCCGGACCTATCGAGCGTATTGTGAAGGCTCGGATACTATTGGCTCCACCTATGTAGAACTGCTCACTATAAGGTAACTCGGTAGCATTGCCATAGGCATATCCTGCACCCACATACAGGCGCGATGCGATACTCACTTTGTGCGAGAAGTAGTGATAATACTTCACCTCATTGATGAGTTTGACAAATTGTGAGAAGGGGTTGCCAAATATCTCTTTTTCGCCCTTCACACCACACAGCGAATAGATGCCGTAGAATATGTTTCCTGCCTCGGTAGCACTCACTTGCCATACCCAACGATTGTTGCGCGACTTCTCATAACCGTTGTCATAGGTAAAGGTGTAGCCTATCATGGGGATAAACTGATCTCGGAAGCTCAATGCGATAGCCGGATTTTCGGCAAGTGTCTGATTAAACTCTTCGGTACTATTGAGCATCTTGGTATACACCAGCTTGAAGGGTGTGATATTATGTAGCGCAGTCGACGATGTGTGGAACTCGTAGGCATACGAGGTATTGAACGACACCATGCGGAAGTAGTGCGGACGGTTCATGATATTGGCTCCAAGTTGTATGCGTGTGCTCGACTTCAAGCGGCGCAGGTAGCGCTTGGGGCGGAAGCCCAATATGCGAGGGAACGAGAGCGAACCCTGCACGCCAAACTCGTAGGAGTTGAACAGCGCATTGCTATCTTTGCCCGTCTGCCATTCGTAGCTACCATTGAAATTTACCGACAACTGCTCTCCTCCGCCAAACAAGTTGTTGTGCGAGAGACCCAGAATGAGACCCGGACCTATATAGCTATTGGACTTTGATGCGACGTTGGCTTCGACCGAGAAACCTATGGGCAGAGCATATCGCAAGTTCAGATTGACATCTATCGAGTCGCGACCTTGTATAGAATCGAATGGCGTTACATCCATTACCACCGAGCGGTATATACCCAACGACGAGAGGTTGCGCAATGTACTATTCTGCTCGGATAGCGAGAATGTTCGCCCCTTACGCATAGTTATGGCATTGGGCAATAGGCTGCGGCGCAACTTCAACCCTTCGTAACCATACACATCCATCATGCGATAGGACAACGTATCGCGCGGTGCATCATCTTCGGGCGGATAGAGGCTGACTGTAATCTTGCCGGTTTTGTATGCACGCAACGCACCGGCAGGAGCTTCGGGCGATATAATCATGCGCAAGTCTATCTTGCCACTATGGCGCGTGGTGTCTGCCTGATACAACAGGTATTCGCTGCGGAAGTAATAGTAACCGCTGTCGCGCAAAATGGTGGTAATGCGATCGCGCTCCAATGCGAGCGTATCGGCACAATAGCGTTGTCCCTTGTAGAGCAACGATTTGTCGCTGTTGCGCCTTATCATTTGGGCAAGAGGGGTAGTATCGTTGGGGAAAGTAATACTATCGAGCCTATAAGGTTGCCCCGCCACCACACGATAACTTACCGATGCTTTCTTGGCATTTTTAGGGTCGTAATTGACGGTATATGTAGCCGTAGAGTTGAAATAGCCATTGTTAAACAAGATATCCTCGGCTATACCCGAGCGCAGGTCGGGGCGCACCGTTTGTATCAAAACCGGCTCTTTGGCAAAGATGCCATAAAGCCACCCCTTGAAGCTCTTGGGGTTGGTCGAGTACAGATAGTTCCAAGCCCACAATTCGGTAGGCAGAAACTTCAACGAGTTGGACGAGAACAGCGCATTGTTGGGTGGTACAGAGAGAGATTTCTTGACCTGGCTCTTTACTCCCGAATGTAGCTTTACGCCCTCGACGCTCTCTATTTTCATCTCCTTTACACCGGTATACAATGTCTCATTTTCGGTGAGGCGTTTGGTCGTAGAACAAGCCGTCGACATGGCAAGCCACGCTACCATGAAAAGCAAGTAAAGTGTGTATGTAATAAATCTCTTTTTCATTGCTTAGAGTCTACGGTTGTTATGGGTTGGGCTACGGGAGGCACACTATCGGTAGCAGCCTCTTGTGGTTGTGTTTTATTCTCTTTCTCGGGAGTTGCTTGAGGTTTCTTACGGAACAAGTCGAGCAACGATTTCACTTGCTTGCGGAACAAGAAACCGGCACCGGTTTGGGTTATTTCGCCCTCGATAATACTTTCATAACCGGTCTGTCGGAACACCTTGAGGTACATATTCTCGCGCTTGGTGAGGCGATATTCCAACGATATATCGTCAATGAGGTTTTCACGCAAATTCTGTGTTACATCTTGGTTGCTTGCATAGCTACCGCCAATGACAAATTTGAGGCGATTGTCAAGCAGGCTCTTTGAGAATTGGTACGAATAGTCGGTACGTTGCAAGCCGGCTTCATCAAGCCCATAATTATCTATACCAAATGTAAGGTCGACACCACGCAGTGTGCGTTGCGCCCAAGTATTCAACTCGTACTCGAGGAACGTGTTGAGCGGATTGTTGATAAAGGCATCTTCGGCAGCCGCAGCAAGGTTGTCATAAGAGTTATACAAGAACATATTCATCGCCTTGGTCTCGCGCTGCTCCTCGGTGAGGCTTTGCAACTCGTTCTGTATAGCAAGGTCATCGGTCGTGGCAAGGTCAAACGATATATCCAGATTTTTGAGCGTATTGGATATGATGATTGAGACATCAAAGTCGACCAAACGCGACTCATCGCCCGTCTTTACCGTCGAGCGCTGCGATTGCACAGCAGTGATGTTGAATGTAGGATCGGCAATATCGCCACTCCACAGCACATAGCTGCCATCCTCGATATTGAATATCTTCTGCGAGATAAAGGGAGGCGTATAACGTACAAATCCGCCGGTGAGGACATACCGTCCCGTAACGTGGTTGTCGCCCAATGCCGATGCTGTGTAAAGCAAGTTGCCTCCACCCACCAGGTCGATGCGGTTGTTGCCATCGGGCGAGAGGTTGACACCCAGCTGCACACCTTGGTCAATATCTATATCCACCGTAGCCGACAGGCTTGCCTTACGCTTCAAGCGGTTGTCTTGTGTGTGCTCGGCGAGTGTGTCGGCAAAGGATACGAAGCTCACCATATCGGAGTAGTCGGAACCCGACATCATACTGTTACTCTGCATGATATAAGTTGCATCGGTGCCCGACAACAATGAGATATCGCCATTTACCTTCAGGTCGTTGAGCGAGCCGCGCACCCGGGCATCGACATCGGTATATACCGAGCCATAAAGCATCGCCATACGATTTTCGGCAGATTGTATGGGCTGGAAGTTGTTACCTTTCAGGTCTATATTCACACCCACATCCGAGAGGTTGGAGAAGTCTAACGAACCACTGATATTCAACGGTTCTTTGTTAGCGCCACGTATACCGTAACTCTTCAGCGAAATACGGCTATTGTTAATCGTTATGTCGTCATTATCCAACGCCAAAGCAACGCCTATATTATTCATCTGCATGCGGGCATCATCAAAGCGTATAAAGCCATTGATATTGGGACGGTCGACACTACCCGAAAGGGTCAAGTGGCTGTTCAGTGCACCCGACACCTCGCCTGTATTGTTGGGCAAGAAAGCATTGGCAACCATCAGTGGCAACTTGTCGATGGTAACTTCTCCATTGATAAGCTTCGACGTGCCACCGGCAAGATAGATGTTTCCATCGAGTATATTGGTATTGTCGCGTAAGACAGCCATCTCTATTTTACTTCCACCCTGCGCATCCATCAGATATTTTATATCGGCATCGAACGAGCCTACCTTGCGGGCATTGTAGGTAAAGTCGACAAGCTCTATCGCACCACTTGCCTCAAGTTCTTTGTCGGGAGTCTCTATATACACATCGGCAGAGAGTAGTCCCGACATAGAGGTAACAAACGGCGTAACTGCAAACCAATCGGACAACTCGATATTTTGCAAGTCGATATGAGCACCGCCTATATCGGCATTGCGCCTATCCTCGGTAGTGATGTATAAGTGGCTGTTTTCATAAGAAAGCCGCACATCGGCATCCAAGTTGTGCTTGGCATGGTTGTAGGTTAAGAAATTGTCTTTGTTGAGCTGCCACTTTTTATATCCGATGATAGGCTCTTTAGGACCGAATGTGAGCTGCACAAGGTCGGGCAAGAAGTCTATTTTACATCCAAACAAGAAGCCCGTATCGCCGGCGCGGTTGTTCTGCAAGCAATATAGTCGCGTACTATTGCCCGACAAGAAGCCCTCAATGCGCACGTGGGCAAAATCGTCTAAATTGCCCGGGCGATTTCCCAATGCAAGATTGTAATTGAGCCTATCTTCTTTTTCGTATGCCTTGAGTGTAATGGTATCGAGTTGCATATTTGACACTTTGAGGCGTTGCACGAGCGCCGACATATTGAACAGCGAGTCGTTAGACACATCGACATGTGCGGTCGATAAACCTATACCTTTGCTACTCAAGTAGCGGTGCAAAATGTTATCGGCACCAACATGCGCCGAGAAAACAAAAGGCGGTAATCCTCGGTGCAACTCGTCCATATTAAGACGTTGTTTCTGGAAAATAGTGTCGACAAATTGGGTGAGGCGCTCGAGGCTGGGGCGCAAGTGTGTCAAACCAGCATCGGACGACAAGTTGACAGCCATATCGCCTGTATTGAAGTCGATATAGCTATAAGTGATATCGCTCGCAGCAAGCAGGGTCATTGAGTTGGTGTAGTAAACATAGTCGCCAATACCCAGTTCTATGCTATCGACAGCCACATACGCCTGCACAATGCTATCTATATTGGATAGCACGACCTCGGCTTGTATGTTGGTGGCTATATCCAATGGTTGCTGTGCAAGATTGAGCGACGCAAGATCGAGCATATTAATCTTGGCATCGAGGTCGGCTGTGAGAAGATCTTTCTTATAAAGTCCCGATGCATTGAGTTGCAAATCTGCCTCTTGCTGACGGCTGTTCAGATTGAGCATCCACTTCTCTTCTTTGGCAGAGGCTTGCAGTTCTATACCTCGATATTGGTAGCGCTTGTACTCCAACGTATCTATTGCCACTTGTGCCTCGATTGTCATATCGGGATTGTCGAGCGAGAAGTGCCTACCTGCGAGTGTTGCATGAGCCGACAGATTGCCTACCGTATCATGCTGCAGGAGTATATCGAGTGGCAAGCGTGCTATATCTACTTGCGCATTGTACGCCTCACTATCGAGGTTGTATGCAGCATCGAGGTCTACCGTACCATTCATACACTCTATCCACGCATCGGCAGTCATGTCGCTACCAACGAGATGCACATTGGCATCCATTGCAATAGGCTGCATGACAAGGCGGGCAGTGAGTGTAGAATCGGGTATATAGTTGGTCAATGATAGCTGTTCGGTTGTATTGAGCCTGCCCGAGAAGACTATATTGCGCCTCGACTTGTCTAACAGATGCGCAAGACGTGCATCGCTCTTGAAGGTAAAAATGCCCGGCTGCAACAAATCGAGGCGTTTCACAGCAATATCGCTACCCTTGCCCACAGCCTCAACATCGAGCGTGAAGATGTCGTCGATGGCTGCCCACCGCTCTTCGTTGTAATCGTGCACAAACAGTTTTTGTGCCTGAGGAAAAGCTGCAACAATATCGCGCGAGGAGATATGCGCATTGGCAAGCAAACGGAGGGTGGCTTCGGGATGTTGGTCTAACAGCCGTAGGTCGATGGCTGCATCGGCACTCATGTCGCTAAAGGGAGTTTTCAGGCTGAAGTCCGACAACGTTGTCATGCCGGTCTCTTGCATGGCAAAATCGCCTTGAGCTTGTGTGATATAAATGCCGGAGCGCTCGTGCATCGCCACGTTGTCGATGCGCAACCACAAGTCGCCACCTCGATTGTATATATCGCTTATTGCAACATTGACTTTATCGGCTACGATATGCGAGAAATCTATACCTTGCGCCGGCGATTGGTAGCTTGTAATATACTCAACGCGGTTGTCGGCGAGGGCGACCTTTCCCACCTGTACTTGCCATGGCTGCGTGGCGGTGGTATCGTTTTGTGCAGAGGTTTCGGCTGCCGTTTGCGCTGTGTTATTTCGCGCGATGTAGCGATAACTGCTACGATTTAAATCTATTGACTTGACATCGACCGTCTGGTGCAAGAGTGATACATCACCTTGACGGATGTGCGCCTCGGGCAACACAATCTGCAATGTGTCGATAGTACCGGGCATATACATCGTATAGCCTATATCGGCAAGGCGTATGTTATCTATTTCGAGTTGCCATTCGAGGGGCTGACTATCGGTCGTGGCAGTATCGGGCGAGGCATGATACCACAACTCTATCTGTGAACGTTCAAGCCTTATATCCTCGACATAGACCTTGCTTTTGCCCAGCAGAATAGTACCGTTGTCGATGCCCAACTCGCCCGCCCGCGCGCGTACACGTAACGAAGAGTCGGCGGTAATATAGTCGATATGCGAGTTGTGCAACGCAATGTCGCGGATAGCTATCTTACCCCTCAACAGAGGCACCAAAGCCACATCGGCATGTAACATGCCCGAGTGCACAAGCGTATCGTTCTGCTCGGTTATTACCACAACATCTTCCAGCACGAGGCGTAAGGGGAATTTCAACGAAAATTGGCTCAACGTCAAGCGCATAGGAGTATTCTCGGCAATCCACGTCTGGGCATATTGGGTAGCTGCACGCTGCACCGGTGGTATATAGATAACCATCGGCAACAGCAATATCAACATGATAAAGCCGACGATGCCCAAAAGTATATTTCTCTGCCAACGTTTCATCGCTTGAGACTGTGGGTTTTAACAACTTTAACCGACCGAGGATACTTGTTTCAAAAACATATTCCTACCGATTTTGTTTGTTATTGTAGTCAAACCTTTTAATTAGACGGTAAAAGTATGAAAAAAATGTGGATTACGACACTATTATCGGCATTGTTTCTTTGCATGGCAGGCTACACCTATGCCGATCATCACGAAAAAGAGGTAAGCGTGCAGAATTTGCCTCAAGGTATACAACAATTTATCAACGCGCACTTCACCGGGGTAACAATGAGCAAAGCCTGCGTAAAAGACAAGGGCGCTCACAAAGTCATGCTCTCCGATGGATATGAGGTAGAGTTTGACCACCATGGCAATTGGGAAGAGGTTGAGAACGAACTACATGCAGCCCTGCCCGCGTCGGTAGTAGCTTTGTTGCCACAGAAGGCGGTCAATTACTTAAACAACAACTACCCCAATTGGGCTGTATATAGCATCGACCGCAATCGCAATGGCTATGAGGTAAAATTACATGGCGATAAAATGGTAGAGTTGCACTTTGACAGCAACGGCAACTTCCTGCGACAGAAGATGGAAAATTGATGCAATAACTCAATGTTTCAAAAACGAATGAGGGTGAGCCAAAATCTGAGTTGGCTCACCCTCTTTAGGTCTGTATAAATTGAAGCCCAAAGGCATCCAAGGCAAATTTATCAACCCTCAAATGGGATGTTAATGGGCTCGGTGCGCGGCGAGAAAACAATGCGACTGCGACACAATGTAGTATTGTCATGGCGCAACTCGAGCGTGTGGTCGCACTCCGACTTCTCCTCACGATACACATCAATATCAATACCGGGACGAGCCTCATGTGCATACGCTATCTCAAAACGTGCAATGCGGTTTTTGTCGTACCAGTCAAAGGGATATTGGTTGAGCAGATATTCGACATATCGAGCGCTGTTGACATGTCGATTGAGGTCTATATCGCTATAACACACCCCGAAAGAGTCTATCTTTGTACCCTCCTCCACTCGCATACGCGTAGGCGGGTCGATGGGACACGGACGGTCGAGAACAAGGTGGCGCAGTTCGTTAAGCTCCTCCATATTGGCATTGCGACGAGCATCCAAGTCGAGCACCAACCAGATGGTACGAGCATAACCACATACCTCGCCACGGCTGTCGAGTATTGCCATGTTACGAGTAGAAAATCGTGTGTTATAGTCTTCAATCCAAGTTTCCAATGTATAATTCTCGGTTATTGCCGGAAAGCGTTTCATCTCGATTGACAAGCGCGACAACACCCAAGCAGTGCGACTCGCTATCATTTTTTCGTAACCCACACCCCACAAGTCGGCATGCATAGAGGCAACCTTGATGATACGTCCTACAAGAAACGAGAGCGACATCTCTTGCTGTCCGTTACACTCGCCGGGAGTGAGTGTAAATGTCTTTGTAAATAGTTTTTGTTTCATAATAACGTCATATATCCGCTATTGACTATCAATAAGCGCTGCAAAATTAATAAAAAATGCAGAATTGAAACGACACAAACATATTGCGACACAAGACTGTTATATCTTTTTTAAGCTATCGGGCACGTTGTACTCATTTTTTTACATTATCTTTGCCAAGGATAATCAATTATTCCGTACCTGATTGATACACAAATAGCGAATGCTATGGTAGAAAGTTGTTGGTAACGATTTGGCGACTTCGAGATTGCACCATTTTCTGCGTTATGCTTTGTCAAACAACTCTAATACAAAAGTAGCCAAATTCCTTGATTGAGCAAAGAGTTTGGCTACTTTTGTAGTTATAATTATCTGTAAGAATCTTCTATCCCTGCTAAATATCCAAGTGCATATGCAGCATGAGGACTTTTATGTCTAACAGTTCCTGCTTGGCTTTCAGGTAATGAATCTAAATCCAAATTTAATTGTTCTTTACGGTTCAATCCATCTTCATATCCTTTTTCATAAGCACAGCCAGCACAGCGATGTCTTCCTGCTCCACCTTGATCTTCTGGTAAATTTTCAAAGCGAGCATCATAGCGATGAGTCTTATTACAAATCATAATCATTATCTTAAAAATTAAACATAAACAATATCGTTACAAATTTAACGACATAATTTCTGGTCTGAAAATTATTATACAACTTTATGGAGTTATATGTAAGTTTATTACATTAGAATGGTAAATCTCCGTAAGTTATATCTGATTCTTCTTTTACTATTGAAGGATACAAAGAATCCATAAATTGAATATCTTTAATTTTAGAACGATACTTTTGATATGTTTGTTGGTCCTCTAATTCTTCTCGTCTATTCTTGCTTATTTCTAAATACTTTTGTTCCTGGTCGATACCTAAATAGCGACGGTCAAGCAAATTAGCGGCAATACCGGTTGTCGAGCTACCGCAAAAAGGGTCGAGCACCCACTCGCCAGGTTTAGTAGATGCCATTATGATTCTTGCTAACAAAGAAAGTGGTTTTTGTGTCGGATGTTTTCCGCACGATTTTTCCCATCGGGCAATAGCCGGCAAGTGCCAAACATCCGTCATTTGCTTATCACCATTTATCTGCTTCATCAGGTCGTAATTGAAGTAGTGCGGTTTCTTTTCGCTCTTACGTGCCCAGATTATAAATTCGGTGCTATATGTGAAATAGCGGCAAGAGATATTAGGCGGTGGGTTGGTCTTTGCCCATGTTACCACATTCAGAATCTTATATCCCAATTCCGTCAAGCAATTGGCAACGGAAAAGATATTATGATAAGTGCCAGAAATCCAAATAGTGCCATTATCCTTTAGTTTATCGCGACAAAGACCGAGCCATTCTATGTTGAATTCCATCATTTCTTGTTGGCTCTTTCCCTTATCCCATTCTCCTTTGTCCACGCTCACAATCTTTCCAGACTGAACACTTATTCCTCCATTTGAGAGGAAGTAAGGTGGGTCAGCAAAGATACAACTGAATTTGAAATCAAATTCTCGTAGCAATTTAAAGCTATCTCCATATAGCAATGTAAAGGCGCGGTCGGGAGATTTATAATATGGTTTAATCATTTTCGTCAACAGGGGGTACTGGTAAACCTAATTCATGCAAAGGTATGTAGTTGTAGTAATAAGAACATCCTACACTTATAATATAATCACGAGTGTCCTTATAACATTCTTGTCTAAACCAATCAGACAAAATATACATAAATTCTACTTTATAATTAAGTTCTGAAAACAACTTAATATATTGTTTTTTCTTAAAATCACAAGTTTGTAATTTTTCATCAACACTTCCACCAACCTCTTGATGTTTTACCTCAATAATATTCATTGTATTATTTATGATGACATAAATACAATTATCTGGTAAAAGTTGTTTTGACAAATGTTTTCTCCAATCAATCCCTTTCTGTTTTAAGAACTTATATAATCCATGTTTTTTAAAGATATTTCCAACAAGTTCTTCGTTATAAAAAATATCCATATCTTTAACTACATATCCTTTTTGACCATTCAGGAAAGTAGTTAAATCAACTTTCGCTTCATATATAAGTCCGGTTTTAGTATTTCCACCTCCAATACCGCCACGTATCATAAAGTATCCTCCTTCACTTGTTTGATAAATTCATCAATAGTTGTAAGATTATAAATGTTGGGTATTGCATAAAAAGCTTCTTCCAACTTGTTCTTTGCAGACTTCCATCCAATGCCGTCAGTAATCCAAACAAATTCAAAACCATCTACGGCATTAATTTTCGGAGAAAGTTCTGAGTATGCACGAGCTACCTCATTCAATTTGGAACCTCCACCGCTATAGAAGTTTACTTCCATTAAATACTTGCAATGCTCAGACTCTACTACAAAGTCAAAACGCTTTTTATCCTCGCCCAATACCGACAATTCTGGATATTCTGTTGAATAAACTTCTTGTCGGTAAGTAACGTCTGCATTGTCTAACATTGAAGCAACCTGTCCTTCCATTAAATGACCGCTTCTATTTTTACGAGCATTGGTATCTAAACCTGTTTCAACACCAAATACATAGTCAACAAGATTCTTGATTTGCTTATTTCTAAACACCTCATCAAGCCCCGTACCATGTATATATTCAATGACTCCATCAACGCTATCGAAAAGGGAGTTTATCAGTTTAACATTTCCATCAGCCATTATAGCTTTCTTCTTGTCTGATGTACGAACCGCTATTAAGATTTCCAAAATGCTGAAAACATTTCTATTCTCATCCCAAAGCCTACGAATAGCTGCATCCATATCCGCTTGACCAATCAAATAATTTAATTGGTTTAGCTTTATGGAAATCGATTCAACGTTATTGTTTATCTTTTCAAAGTCACAATAAAACCCAAGAGTCGTATTTGTCTCTTTCAGTTGAGACATGAATATGTCGAATTGTTCTTTGGTATGTGCGCTCATAAACTTATCTTTAGAATAAATATCTATTATGGTAATTGTTCACTACAATTTCTGTCAATTTTCCTCTTTTCGAAGCGATAGCATTTACATTTCTTGATGCCCAGACTCTTTCTATACTATAGTCAATGAATAAGTCATCAAAGAAACGATCTGTACCATCTTTCCCCAAGCAATCAGAATTGCTAAGCATAAAGTTTATTCCATTCTCATTTAAACGGTCACAGAATAATTTCAGGCGAATTTGGGCATTATCATTGAAATCCTCCTTAGTATAATCATTAAAGCTTGATGTGTTACTAAGAGGTCGGTAAGGAGGATCAAAATAGAAGAAAGTGTTTCCTTCGATTTTTGCAAAAGTCTGCTCAAAATCACCAGTCATAATATCAACCTTTTGTAATAGTTTGCTATCTGTATAAATTGTTGCAGAATCACAAATAGTAGGTGTGGTATATTTCCCGAATGGCACATTAAACTTACCAGATTTATTTACTCGATAAAGTCCATTGAAACAAGTTCTGTTAAGGAAGAAGAATAATGTCGTATTATCTATTTCATTTAATGATTTTGAATTGAATCGCTCACGTTGTTGAAGGAAATACATCTTACGTTCTTCCTCAGTTCGAAGAGCATAATAATCAGATTGAATAGCATTAAGAGACTGTATTAATTCCGTTGGATTATCCCTCACTACCTGATAGCATAATGTCAAATCAGGATTGATATCATTTATAACAGCTGACTTAATGTTTGGATATGTCTGCAACATATAGAAGAGCATAGCCCCTCCGCCTACAAAAGGCTCAATGTAAGTTACATTTTCCCTTTCTGAAAAGTCAGCTGGAAGCAATGCTTCGAGTTGTTCGATGAGTTGGCCTTTTCCTCCAACCCATTTAATGAAAGGTTTTGCTTTTGCCATTTGTCTAATTTTTATATTCCATATGACAAAAGTACTTATTTAATTTGAAATATAGAGTCTGCTGTGCCGACAAACATTAAAAAGCTTTGTTATTTTATCGTGAAATATTCAATTCTCTCGACTTCAAAGGGATAAGTTTGCAGAATGCGGCAAGGTTTTCGGGAGTAACCCGAAAGGTTTTGAGTTACACCCGAAACACACCTAGCTTTGTTCAGAAAAACGCAAGTCCAAAGTATCAGATGGGGTACAAAAGGTTGAATTGCCAAATCTTTGGCAAGCAATACATGACTGTTATATCTTTTTTAAGCTATCGGGCACGTTGTACTCATTTTTTTACATTATCTTTGCCAAAAATGTCAATTTTGTTGGCAGTACCTATATACAGCCCGTTTTATGAAGAAACATACCACACACCTATTTTCTATTGCAAGCATCGCTTGGCTGCTTGTCGTACTGGTTTTGGTGGGCTGTAGCACGACACGACACGTACCCGATGGCGAATATCTGCTCAACAAGGTCCATGTCGACGTCGACGGCAAAGAGGTACAACCATCGACGTTGAGGACTTATATACAACAAAATCCCAACTATCGCGTATTTGGTTTTATCCCCTTCCAGCTGGGTCTATACAACATGTCGGGCAACGACACTACCAAGAGTGTAAACCGCTGGTTGCGCAAGATAGGCGATGCCCCGGTATTGTATGATGCCGATGCAATGGATGCCTCTTGCTATCATATGTCGAAAGTGTTGTCTAACATGGGTTATATGCACGCCAACGTTACTGCCGACACCGTATCGCATGGCAAACGCATGGATGTAACATACCATGTTACCCCTAATGAGCCATTCTACATCGACACGCTCATTTTCGACATTCCTCATGCAAGTATCGACAGCATTATACATTCGCAACCCACAACCATCACGCGAGGCATGCTGCTCGACCGCTCGTTGCTCAACCTCGAGCGCGACCGCATTACCGACATGCTGCACCGCGCCGGCTACTACACATTCAACAAAGAGTATATCACCTTCAGTGCCGACACAATATCCACATCGAGAGCCGTCGAGCTCACCATGACCCTGCGCCCTATGCCGGCATTCGACATCCAAGGCTCGGCATCGTACGACACCTACATACAATACCACATCAACAAAGTATATGTCATAACCGACCCCAACATAGCCAACATAGACCTCTCGCTCGTAGATGTGAGCAACGCCGAGGCTTATCGCCACATCAACATCGTATATGGCGAAAACCGCTACCTCACACCGCTGACATTGGCAGAAAACTGCTTCGTGATGCCCGGCGAAACATACAGCAGCGCAATGGTCGAGCGCACATATAAGTCATTCGGCCGACTCACATACCTCAAGAACATCAATATCCGATTTAGAGTATACAACGAATATAAAAACGATGCTCGGATAGATTGCTACATCTTCCTCGCACCCGGCAAGTCGCAAAATATAAGCGTAGAGGTCGAAGGCACCAACTCGGAGGGCGACTTGGGCATAGCAGCACAACTATCCTACCAACACAACAACATATTCAAAGGCTCGGAAATCTTCACCGCCGAGGTGCGTGGTGCTTACGAAAGCGTATCGGGAACAATACAAGGCATTATCAACGACAACTACACCGAGTTGGGAGGTCGCATAGGACTGAAAGTGCCCAAATTCCTCTTCCCCTTTGTACCCTACGACACCCGCCGCAAGCTACCCGCCACAACCGATTTTGATGCCTCAATCAACTTCCAGCAGCGACCCGAGTACACTCGCATCATTGCCGGTGCTGCATGGCGATACAGCTGGTCGGAGAAAGCACACCGCCACAGGGTAGACCTTCTCGACATCAACTACGTATACCTGCCATACTACATGGACGGATTTCTCGAGCAGATAGCCCCCACCAACCCCTTGCTGCGATATAGTTATGAAGACCACTTCATCATGAGCATCGGCTACAACTACTACACCAGCAACCTGCCCACCAACACCCCATTGCAAAAGACCCTGTTGAGCAACGCCTACACACTGAGGGCTTCGGTAGAGACAGCCGGCAACCTGTTGTACGGTATATCCAACCTCACCGACATACCCAAGAGCGACGGCTACAAAATATTTGGCATCCGATATTCGCAATACGTCAAAGCCAACTTCGACTACAGTTTCCTGCACAACTTCAACAAACGCCATGCCTTGGCATTCCATGCCGGAGTAGGCGTTGGAGTGCCCTACGGCAACTCATCGGTACTACCCTTCGAGAAACGCTTCTACTCGGGTGGTGCCAACAGCGTGCGCGGATGGTCGGTACGCACATTAGGACCCGGTAGCTACAACGGCTACAACGCCACCAACAACTTCATATACCAATGCGGCGACGTGCGTCTCGACCTCAGTGTCGAGTACCGGGCAAAACTGTTTTGGAAAATCGAGTCGGCACTATTTATAGATGCCGGTAATATATGGACCATCAACGACTACGAGACACAACCCGGGGGCGTATTCCGCTTCGACACATTCTACAAGCAGATAGCCTTGGCCTACGGCTTGGGCTTACGCCTCAACTTCGACTTCGTAGTCATCCGCGCCGACTTCGGCATGAAAGCCTACAACCCCGCCGACGGCAGCGTAAAATGGGCTATTGCAGCACACGACTTCAAGCGCGACTTTGCATGGCACATATCCATAGGCTATCCGTTCTAACAAAAAAGGTTCGTTTTTTTTGGCTATCACGAAAAAGCGCACTATCTTTGTCGTCGCAAAAGAAAAATCGCATTGCGAAAGTAGCTCAGTTGGTAGAGCATAACCTTGCCAAGGTTAGGGTCGCGGGTTCGAGTCCCGTCTTTCGCTCAAGGTCTGCCCGGATGGTGGAATGGTAGACACGAAGGACTTAAAATCCTTTGACCATTGCGGTTGTGCGGGTTCAAGTCCCGCTCCGGGTACAAAAAAGGAAATCTCTGTTGAGATTTCCTTTTTTGTTTTATTGCCGATTGGGGGTTGTGCCTATCAGTCGTGGCGGATGCCGGCGCGGCGACCTGAGCGGTTGATGGTGCGCGGGTGTCCGTGGTACTCTATATTGCCACTACCTGTTACCGATGCATAGAGGGTGTCTAACACTCGGCAGTCTATGCTACCCGAGCCCGATACGGTGGCGCGTAGGATGTCTTTTACCAGAAAATCGTCGGCATCGACTTTGCCACTGCCACTGACGGTATATTCTGCTTCATCACAGCTACCGACCAACTCTACATCACCCGAGCCCGATACGGTAGCAGTAAATTTGGTGTTATTGAGGTTCTTAACTTCTATGTCGCCCGATGCACTTACAATGGCACACAACAACTCGGGGGCTGTTATGATTACTTTGGCTTTTTGCGACACGTTGGTGTTCTCTTTTACTCCTACAAAGAGGGTCTTGCCTACGATAGAGAGGTTGACGTTACCGACCTCTTCGGGGGCTGCATAGACCTTTACGCTGCGTACGTCGCTTTGTGTAAACTCTACATCGAACGGTGCGTTGGATATGATGTTCTCAAAGCTGTTCAAACCCTCTACGTCTACTGTTACATAGCCGGCATGCGCATCATCGGCATATACATTGGGGGCTACACAAGCGATAGCAACCAAAAGGATAGAAAGGATATTCTTTATTTTCATAACTATAAGTGTTTATAATATTACAACTATCAGTCGTCGCGCTCTACACCGCGCACATTGCCTTGCACGAGCAACGTGGGTGGTCCTTGATAACTTATCTCGCCACGTCCCGAGCGTGAGATGACAAGTACATCGCGGGCATAACAATCTATATCGCCACTACCATTGACGGTGGCAGTCAGTGTATCTGCCAACATCTTGTCGGCATCAATATCGCCGCTTCCATTGACGGTATAGGCAACATTTTGCGTTTCACCGGCAAGCGATACTTCGCCTGCGCCATTGACGATTACAGCCTTCAACAAGGGGGCTGATACATATATGGTTGTATTGTCATCGCCAACAACAACTACACCATCGGCATACTTCACCACCAATGTTTCGCCCTCAACAGTAAGACTGACGTGCTCCACCACGTTATCGGCACCATACACCGATAGGGCTTGCTCGCCCGTAGTAAAGACTACATCTATATCAGCATCGACCGATATACCGCTAAATTGGGGCAACTCGGTAGTAACCGGCTTGCTTATATACACATTACTGCTCACAATAGGTTTCTTGCCGCACGAAGTGATAACAAAGACGGCTAAGAAGATAATCAACGTAAATAAAAACCTTTTTCTCATAAACAAAAGTTATTAAATCAAACATTATTCAGGCACAAAGATAATTTACATCGACAAATGTAAGCAAATAGTGAATATGTTTTATAACATATTTTTGAAGAATTTGGTTAAAATATCTTATCTATCGCCCCAGAAACGCTCGGGCGTATGGGTCGAGTGATTGATGTAACGCGCCAGGACGAAGAAATAGTCGGACAAGCGATTGATGTAACACGAAACATTGTCGGCTATAGGATGTTGCTCGGCAAGAGCACACACACATCGCTCGGCACGACGACACACTGTGCGACATACATGGGCTTGTGCTGCTGCTTGCGATCCGCCGGGTAATACAAACTTGCACAAAGGCGGCACGATACTATCGAGATAGTCGATGCGTTGCTCTACAAGTGCTATCTCTCCGGCATCAAGACGGCTGGCTTCGTGCAGTTGTGTAGTTGAAAGGTCGGTAGCAAGCGCCGAGCCTACAATGAACAAGTTGTCTTGTATGCGGCGCAAGAGAGCCACATCATCACCCTCGGGCATCATCGCAACGAGCAGACCTATATGAGCATTCAGCTCGTCGGTTGTACCGTATGCCTCGAGGCGAACATCCGATTTTGACACGCGTTTTCCACCCACGAGCGAGGTAGTACCCTTGTCGCCGGTGGCTGTATAAAGATTACTTTTCTTCATGGTTTTTATTCTTTAAGGAAGGGAACAAACGACTCAATATGCGGCAACAGTGTGCAGCATCGTCGGCAACTTGATACATCCCCACTTCGAGGGGCGATGCAAAGCGATCGGCATAGCAGCGCTCCAACTGCGCCAACATCGGATTGAAAAATCCGGTGGTATTGCACACGATAATAGGTGCTTGTATGTATCCGAGTTTGCGACTTACATAGGCATCGAAAAACTCATCTATTGTACCTGCACCGCCGGGCAGTACCACAACAGCATCACTCTGAGCAAGCAGCAGTCGCTTACGCTCGTGCATATCGACGGTAACCGTTACCTCATCGGCATACTCGCTTGCCATATTCTTTGCGGCAAAACGCTCGGGTATGATGCCATGCACCTTGCCACCATTCTCCTTGGTGCTGCGTGCCACGACCTCCATTGTGCCTCGTGCCGAGCCGCCATACACCAGCGTACAATCGTGTTGACCTATCCATTGACCTATCAGCGAAGCATCGTCATAGAAATGCTGATCGAGCTGATGCGACGATGAGCAAAATACCGTAATTTTCTTCATAATCGTAATGTGTTTGAGCGTATGAAATATATCTCATCAAGCCTGTTCGTTGCGTGTTTTGAAAGCAAGTGCATAGAGGCGCATCTGCTTCACCATCGCCACCAAGCCATTGGAGCGTGTAGGCGATAGGTGCTCGGTAAGACCTATTTCGTCGATAAAGTGCAAGTCGGCATTGAGAATTTCATCGGGAGTATGTCCCGACAATACGCGCACCAACAGCGACACGATGCCTTTCACTATAATAGCATCGCTCTCTGCCTCGTAGGTAATAATGCCATCGTTATAGTCGGCATGCAACCACACGCGGCTCTGACAGCCCTCAATAAGATTTTGGTCTATTTTGTACGCCTCATCAAGAGCCGGCAAGGCATTGCCCATGTCGATAAGCAACTGATATTTATCCATCCAATCATCGAATATCGAAAACTCATCAATGATTTCATCTTGTAGCTGTTCAATAGTCATAGTCGTTATATCTTTTATTTTTCGCTATAAATCACAGTCATAATCACCTGCCCCACAACATCGAGCATCGACCTGTCAATGTGCTCCATATCATCGTTGCGAGTGTGCCATTGAGCAAAGAAGCCCGTATGTGATGTAGGGTCGTGTTGTATAATATCAATAGCAGGGATACCCGCGCGTATGATGTTGAGGTGATCGTCGGTTATCGCACCACCTTGTTGGTTGACAAAAAGTCCGTCGTAGCCGAGTTCTGCTGCACAATTCCACACTTTGTCTACGATGTGCGAGGCATATCGTTCCGAGAAATACTCACGATAGAAGCCCACACCGGCAGCACCCACCATGTCGAGCAAGATGCCATATCGGGCACGATAGCCGGGCTTGTGCGGGTGAGTACTCCAATATTGAGAGCCCAAAGCCCATGTGTCGCTTGTATCGCCATCGACCCACTCGGGAGCACCATAGTCCTCGGCATCAAATAGGATAATATCAACGCCCAACAAAGGCTCTTGAGCGCCTATATGACGAGCCACTTCAAGCAACACACCAACACCACTCGCGCCATCATTAGCGCCGTCGATAGGTTGCATACGAGCAGCAACATCGCTATCATAGTCGGCATAAGGACGAGAATCCCAATGCGCTGCAAGCAATATTCTATTGCTCTTTTCGGGAGCAAATTGTGCTATAATATTGCACATCGGAAGCGCTGTTCCGTCGTATGCAGTAACCGTAGCCTCTTGTCGTATCACCTCGGCACCATAACGAGCCATCTCCTCGGCAAGCCATTGCGCTGTAGCCTTGTGAGCATCGGTGCCGGGGATGCGGTAGCCAAATGCTACTTGCCGAGCCACATTGTTGTATGCACTATCGGCATCGAAAGTATGTATTACCATCTCTTGAGCAGTATCGGCTGTCGACGATTGTGTACCGGCAGCATTGCCACAGCCCACACACAACGCAAGCAGCATTATCAACAACATATATAGACGAGACATCTTCATGACAAGCACTCTATTAAAATACCAAACTTACACCCTCGGGAGTTACCGACAACGTTGCCTCGGCGCCCTCTATGATCGGATGATTGTCCGAGACGTGTCCCACCGGAAATCCAAAGCATACAGGATAATCATAACGAGCAACACGCTTGGCTATCATCTCGTACATGGTAGCACACATACCGGGGTCTTCGTCATACTCGGTAAATTGACCCACTACGAGCCCTGCCAAACGAGGCAATACACCCGCCAACTCAAGATTATAGAGCATGCGTTCCACTTTATAGGTTCGCTCGGCAATATCTTCAATAAACAGAATGGTATTCTCGGCAAAAATATCGTAAGGAGTACGCAACAAGCCACAGAGAACAGCCATATTGCCACCCACAATGCGAGCGTGCGCCTCACCACAACGATTGTACCGATGCGCCGGTACTTGATAGGCAGGCATCATACCACTCAATATACCACGCAAATATCGGGTAGACGACTGCTCGGCACACTCCTCGGTAAGATGCTTACACATAGGCGCATGCAGCGATGCCACACCGGCACGTACCCACGCAGCATGCAGTGCAGAGATATCACTAAATCCGATAATCCACTTGGCATTATCGCGTATCTCATGAAGATTGATTTTGTCTAACAAATGCACAGCCCCATATCCGCCACGAGCGCACAATATAGCCTTCACATCGGGATTATGAAGCGCCCCGCGCAAGTCGGCAAGTCGTTCCTCCTCCGTACCGGCAAAGTTGCCATACGAGCCATAGGCATACTGCCCAATGAGCACACGATAGCCCCACAACCGCAACTGCTGTGCAGCACCGTCGATAAAAGCAGCATTTACCTTGCTTGATGGCGAAACAATAGCTATTGTATCGCCCGGTTGTAGTGGTTGTGGTATAATCATGGTTTTATTGTTTCAGGTTATCTATTTGCACTAATACTCCAGATAGAAGTTGTCGACCCAAAGCGTTGTATTCTCTGCACCAACAAAGGCGGTACCACAGCCCGACGATGCCATGACAAGCATGTGGGTAATCTCTTCATCGGGCGATGCCCAATCTACCTCTTGAACAGGCACAATCTTGCCCTTACTATTCATGCACGAATAGCTACGGCTTCCATTGAGCAGTCCCATGTATGGGCGATAGAAAGGTTCTTCTGTAATATCGCCATAATGCACATCTATGGCATGACCGTTTACCCAACCATCGGTCGATTGTGTATAACGTTCACGACCTGTACCTACACGATAAGCATATACATTGCCCTCTTCGTCCTCCCAACGATGTTGCAAGAGGATATAAACCTCGGCACTATCGGGACCTTGCACCACCTTCTTGGGCTTCAATCCGGTAGAATAAATGCGGTTGCCATCGCTCGACATTTTCAAGTTATAGTCGAAAACAAGTCGCTTGGGGCGCTTGGTAAAGGGTATACCCATTGTCATCTTGCTATATGGGCTGTTTACCGAGCGTATAGGCTCGTATAGCTGTCCTAAATAAATAGAACCACTGACAAGCACCTCGATATCTACCATACCCAGCACGCGTACAACCTCCAACTTCGAGTCCAACCGCGCACACATTCCTTGCTTGTCGGAGCGTTCCTCGGGAACGACCGTACAACTCGCCTTCTTGATGCCCACCACATTGGCATAGGCATTTGATGTAGCCCAGGGAGAGCCTCCCATATTTCTATACGCCACAGCGCCTTCTATCGTTGTGGTGGGAGCTATGGCATACAAAGTTCTATCATGACCGCCCAACAATTTCGATTCGGTCATATTACGCGTAACCCATTGCTCAAAATCGGAGAATGGTATCATCTCGCGTTCCTGCGCAGACAAATGAATGGCTGTCGACAAAAAGAGTAGTGTAATGTAATAAAAAAGTTTCTTCATCAGATCTGTTCAATGTTTTGTAATATAGGGTGCGAAATTACACCTTTTTTTGCAAACAACACCTATGGTTCAGCCATTTTTGCTAAAAAACAGAAATATTAAAATCTCCACCACTACAATTCAATGCAAACCATATCGGTTATGAATTGTTATATTTTTCATTCATATTACCACAAATATCAAAACACTTTCTTACCTTTGTACTCAAACCGAGTAGTTACTTATGGCAAGAATAAATTTGCGAGGCATGGGTGTTGCCCTTATAACACCTTTTAAAGAGGACGAAAGCATTGACTTTGATGCTCTCGCCCGTTTGTTGGATTATCAGATACAGAATGGTACCGACTATCTTGTCGTATTGGGCACTACCGGTGAGACTCCTACATTGAACGAAGCAGAGAAGGAGCAGATAAAACATTTTGTCGTTGAACGCACCAAAGGTCGCATTCCATTGGTATATGGTATGGGCGGTAACAACACCCGCAGTATCGTCGAGCACCTGCAGAACGACGACTTTCACGGATACGATGCCATATTATCGGTTGTCCCCTACTACAACAAGCCTTCGCAAGAGGGTATTTACAACCACTACGCAGCCATAGCTCAAGCCTCGCCACTGCCGGTTATCCTATATAATGTACCGGGCAGAACAGGTGTAAACATGTCTGCCGAAACAACATTGCGTTTGGCGCGCAACTTCGACAATATTGTTGCCATCAAAGAGGCATCGGGAAACATAACACAGATGGACGACATCATCAAGAACAAACCCAACGACTTCATGGTTATTTCGGGCGACGATGGTGTAACCTTTCCGCTCATCACACTTGGAGCGGTAGGTGTCATATCGGTTATTGGTAATGCCTTCCCCAAAGAGTTTAGCCGCATGGTACGTTTGGCTCTCAATGGCAACTACGACCAAGCCTTGCTCATCCACCACCAATTTACCGAGCTTTTCAATCTGCTATTTGTCGATGGCAACCCGGCAGGTGTAAAATGTCTGCTCAACTTGATGGGTATGATAGAGAACAAACTGCGCCTCCCCCTCGTACCTACCCGCATCACCACTTACGAAAAGATACAAGCGGTACTCATCAAGCTCAAATACCTGGGATAAACCCGACTACTGCATCGGAGCATCACACACAGCTCGCTATAAGACAATTTCCCACTTGATAGATTTTCTTTAAGCAGAATACTCATAACACACTTATTATCAACAACAAAAAATATACGCGCGATAGATTTTACAATCGTCTTGATAGAGTATATTCCATTGCCAATCCATAAATTTGTATCAATAAATAACCTCTTAAAAGAATTTATTATGGATGCAAAAACTCTCTTCGACCGACTACAACAATTTACCTTTACACGACTCCGATTTGTCAATATCAAATTGTTCAATAACATACGATGGGGTTGGTATCGCGAATATTCAGCAGAACAGATTACAACACTTATACATGAGTGGGATAGCATCATGGCACAAACGCCTCGTTCCGACACAAACGACAGCGCAAAACCAACATTCAAGAGTGGAAGCAATTATGCCATATTGACTCGACTTTGCGAACAATACTATATATATGAGGGCAGTGCCAACCTGCAGAAGAAGATAATCGCCGAAGTGGAAGAGATAATAAACGAAATGCGCAACGACGATAAAGCTCAAAAAGATTTTGAGGCAATGCTCAACGCAACCCAAGACGATGCTATGAGTCGTTTTCGCAGCACATATCCACACCTCAAAGAGAAAGACTACAAGCTATACTCATACCTCGTGGCAGGATTTTCGGCAACCACAATATCGGTATTGTTGGGTGTAGAGAAATCGGTTGTTTACAACCGCATATCGCGCCTCAAGCGAGCCATCAACCCCGACGATATACCACAATAAGACCTCACTCTACAGCCCAAGCCAACGAGCAGTCGTTGTATAGGGTATAGTATGCCGTAGTGCGAAGGTCGATACCGGGAAGTGTTACTTCGACATACCCATTGGGCATACTTTCAAATCTATCGAGTATTATATCTTCACGAAACTCTACCGCCTCGGGGTGTACCTTATATACAGCCTCTTTAACAGACCATGCCAAGTGTATGGCAACATTACGAGCAGATATACCATTGGCAAGGGTTTCCGTCTCGTCGGGCAAAGCTACAATCTCGCTGCTCGACATAAATCGTTTCGAGACTCGCGGTGCTCTTGCTCCCAACGCTTCTATATCAACACCTATGCGCCGGGTGGGATGAAATGCGGCTACAACATACGATGCTGTGTGTGAGATAGAAATATAACCTTGGTCTATAAGCGGAGCACCATTATCAGCGTGTCGCACTGGCACATCGCACCCCCAATAGTGCCGTATAAGGAGTGCCGTAGCAAGTATCTCCCGGCGGCGCTTGTCGGATGTCGATTTAGCAAAATTTTCGGGCATGGCAACATCACCCCACAAAGCCTTAAGTTGCGACAACTCCTCGGTAAGTTGCCACACAGCAATATGCAACGCCTGCGGTGTTACTATGGTTTCGATATAAGGCATCTCCTAACGTGTTATGGGGGTAATACTCTCTACCATCTGCATAATATCTGCCTCGATATAGTGCAAAGATGGCGCTACACTATCGGTCTTGACCGGCGCATCGAAATACAAAGCGCCACGCAAAAGATATGCCACACTGTCGGTTGCTATAAACTGCAAGGGAGTAGCACTCTCGGGCGAGAGCGAATACAATGTAGCATACAAACCACGCTCAACATCTTCGTACGCAACTGCCTCTACTTGCTCGGTAATAACATTTTGTCGATACACCAAGTCTATACTCTCTCCCATCAAGCGCTCTATATCGCCCTCAAGCGGAATATAACTGAGGTATATTGTGGCATGATAACGAGGATACACCACATTGAGCCAATGCGCTCCACGCTGCTCACCACCCTTGGCAACGACACACTGCGCCGAGTCATTTACATGCAAAGTAATTGTTCCCAATCTATACGGGGTATAACTTGCAGGATAAGGCTCGATACGAAAGTAGCCATCGGGGCGAGGCGTAGCACGTTGTTGACAAGATGACAACAACAACACCGCACACATAATGACAGTGATGCGCAACCATACAAATATTTTATTCATGCCCCTGCTATACATATCGAGATACAAAATGTGTTGTCGCAAAGGTATTATATTTTTTGTAAACGACAAAAGTTATAAAACCGCATCGAAGTTGCCCACGCGACAGAAACAAAAACACTTCCTGCTATGTTCTATTTGAAAAAGATGTATTATGGAAAAGAATATTATACACATCGTACCGCAAGTAGAAGTAAAAGTAATAGAGTGTGGACCGCTGCGCATAGGTGGACACGTGCGCATAATCTTGCCCGACGGCTCGGTACTGGTAAAACGGCGCACATTTATATGCCGCTGCGGGCGCAGTCGTTCGGGTATTTTCTGCGATGGCTCACATGCCCTATAACCACCGCAACGATGTAGTTTTACCATCGACAAGGTGCGATAAAATGCCAATATATAGTTAATAAATTATAAATTATTGGTTTTATTACCAATATACAGGGATAAATCATACCTTTGCAATGGTATTTAAACCATACAGCAGATTAAATACCATGTAATAAGACTACTATTTTTTATTCATACAATATGACACACCAAGCCGCTATAGCCCGTATCAAGCAGCTGATGAGCAATATGGGCATGAAACAAGCCGCTTTTGCCGAGCGCATAGGCATTGATGCCTCCAACTTCTCGAAGCACCTCAATGGCAGATTGCCGTTGAGTGAAAATCTTTATAACAAGATAGTTGTAAACGTTGGCGCCTCAAAAGAGTGGCTTATGACCGGCGAGGGCGATATGTGGAATGGCACACCTTCCTCGGGGCAACTATCGACCATAACCGTACCGGCAGGCAAAATATCGTCGGACAATATACGTGGAGCCAATGTATATGACCTCGATGTAACCGCCGGTGGTATGACCCGCGAAAGAATGTTTGTCGACGAGCAGATAATAGGCACTATCAATATGCCGGCGATACATCCCGATTGCTGCATTGTACGTGTAAGCGGCGATAGCATGTCGCCCGTAATAGGCAATGGCGACCTCATTGCCATTCGCGAGGTACACAACCCCAACCTCATCTTCTGGGGACAAATATACGTCGTCATACTCGACGACTACCGCATGGTGAAGTATGTGCGCCGACACAGCGACCCCGCACAAGTGATTTTGCGAAGCGAAAATAACAGATACGACGATATAGAAGTTGCCAAGAGCGATATTCGCAACTTGTTTCTGGTCGAAAACATTATTCGCATAGACAGTCGCATCTGATTTTGTACCACATACGCAACTCGTTATCAATGCTATTTTCACATTATTAGAAGAAGATACATTGATAATCCCACAAAAAGCACTACCTTTACACCCTCAAAACAAGGAATATTAATAGCAATGAAAAAACTTATAATCCTTTCTACTATTTTATCTCTTTCGATACTTTCGTTTGCACAATCACGCACAATAGAGATTACCTCGGGTATGCTTGAGAGCACATTAGCGGGCGAATATTCACTCACAGCGCTCTCCATCAAGGGCTCTATGGACGTACGCGATTTTGCCTGCATCAATGACAATCTCACAGCGTTGACCACCATCGACTTGTCGGGTTGCTCTATCAAGGCCTACGACAGCCGCAACGAGCAATATTTGGGTTACCAAACACACTTCGAAGACAATGTCATTCCGGCTTCGGCTTTTTTAGGCTTTACCGAGCTTGAGAAGGTTATACTCCCATCCAACACCACCGCCATAGGCAATGGCGCATTTGCCGGGTGTGAGAAACTCACTACGGTAACCGGAGGCGATATGATAGAGGTTGTTGGCGAATATGCCTTCAGTGGCTGCTCTGCCCTCAAAGCTATTACATTCCCAGCCACATTGCGCCGCATCAGCGACTATGCATTTGACAAATGCACAGCACTCGCTGCCGTTGACTTGAGCCAATGCAACAAACTATCGTACATAGGCAAACGTGCATTTGCACAGAACACCTCATTGACAACTGTAAAATTTGCCAACACAGTGAAAACTTTGGGCGAAGCTGCTTTTGCTGGCTGTAATGCACTATTGAACATAACTCTGCCCACAAGCATCACACACTGCGGAAAAGGTGCTTTTGCCGGCTGCTCGGTATTAGAAAAAGCCGATTTTTCGGAGGCACAAATTGACACACTCTCGGCATGGACCTTTGCCGGTTGCCCTGTCCTCATTGAGATATTGTTACCCCAAAGCATCACAGCCATCAACGAGGGAGCTTTCTACTATTGTTCGGCACTGCCCACAATAGCACTTCCTGCCGGAATTGAAAATCTCGACTCCTTTGCCTTTGCAGGCTGCAATGCCATACAGACCATAGACTTTATGCCCGAGAACCTCGAAAGCATAGGTCGATACACCTTCTATCAGAACACCTCGGCAACCAAAGTATTAATACCCGAAACAACCTCATACATAGGCGACCACGCCTTCGATGGTTGCATCAACGCATCGGACTTCTCCACCGAAAGAGAGATGCCTGCCGAGTTGGGCGAAATGGTATTTGCCAACATGAATGTAGAGGAAAAGAGCCTCAACGTACCTACCGAGAGCGTTGCAATATATGAAGCAACAGCTCAATGGCAAGACTTTGGCAAGATAAACGGAATAAGCGCTGTTGAAGATGTAACAATAGAGAACAAATTTGGCGTAGCTTTTGAGCAATACAATCTCTTGATTACATCGGCACAAGAGATGACCGACCTACGCTTGTTCAACACCGCCGGTATGCTATTGGCTCACATCAAGCCCCATAGCAACAATGCCACAATCGACACTCAATCGTTTGTCGACAATATATACTTGATACACGCAACAACCGCCGACGGACAACAAGCAATTACCAAAGTAGCTCGTGTAATGCGATAGAACCCTACAAAAATGGCTAAAAACAAACTGCAGAAATTTGCCGACATGGCTACCTACGACCATGTCTTTCAATATCCATTTGCCGTACTGAAAGAACGTGGTTTCGATATGCGCGGAAAATGGAACGAACAGTTTTTCCACAACGACAACCCCATCGTATTGGAGCTGGGTTGCGGCAAAGGCGAATATGCCGTAGGGTTGGCTCGTCGCTATCCCGACAAAAACTTTATTGGCGTAGACATAAAAGGCGCTCGTATGTGGAGTGGTGCCAGCGAGGCAAAGGCGGAAGGCATAAACAACGTTGCATTCCTGCGCACTCATATCGAACTTATCACCCACTTCTTTGCGCTGGGTGAGGTGTCGGAAATATGGATTACATTTCCCGACCCTCAGATGAAGAAGACTCGCAAGCGTCTCACATCGACTCGCATGATAGAGCTATACCGCGAGATACTCAAAGAGAATGGCATCATCCACCTCAAAAGCGACAGCCCATTCCTCTATACATACACACGAGCCATGGTACAAGAAAATCAATTCCCCATGTTGGTCGACACCGACGACCTATACAACTCGGGCATTGACGACGACATACTTGGCATTAAGACATTCTATGAGCAACAATGGCTCGAGCGCGGCAAGAGCATCAAATACATAAAGTTTGTATGCGAGCCCCGCGAACAACTGATAGAACCCGATATAGAGATAGAACTCGACGACTACCGCAGCTTCAATCGCAGCAAACGCAGTAGCAAGACAACCAACAAAGAGTAGCTATCGGATATACCGTACCGAGCCACACCCCTTCTCATCAATACAAAGCATCAAGAGCGCGTTCCTCCTCGATACGTTGCTCCAAATCTTTGCAATATGCACTTATATACTCTGTTTCCGATACATACCGCTCTTCGACAAAGAGTGAGCGTGCCTCGCGCGCATACTTGACAGCCTCGGTATAGTTGTCCTCAATCTCATAATAGACTGCCAAGTTGGCTGCCGCCTTACCCTTACGACCCTTATCGCGTGCATTCTTGTAGACATACTCCCATATACACGAAGCCTCTTCATACTGTCTATTGCTCCAATATCTATAAGCATCGTCCATAGCAGCATGCCCCGTTACAAATATGTAACGCTCCACCACGCGCTCGTGCGGCGTAAGATAGTCGGCAACACGCATCGACAGCGACGACAGAGCCTCTTCAAGGCAAAGCTCAAACGCAGGCAAGTCTGCCCGCGCCATCTGGGGGCTATCGCCATAGGCATACCAAGCCAACGTATCGGTAACAGCAAATCGGGCAACATCCTGCCCGGGTACAAAACAATCTATCTGCACCGACGTCATCAGCAACATTTCGGCTCCCAAAAAGCCTTCCATTGTCTCTATTTGCATCATCGCACGCGGCTTTATCTCATTGACAACCACGTTGACAACATCAGGGTCATAGAGCACCCAATCTTTTCTCATCTCGTCGGAAACGCCATTCACACCACTCACATCGGAGCTGTCAAGAAGTAGAGCTTCGACACGTTCAAAGAAATTACGTTCCGACAACCGAGAAGCCAGCGACATGGTAAAAAACGTAGGAACACTGTCGGCAATATAAGACAACTTGTAACGTTTGCCATTCTCGTCGATATACCTGCTATAACTACTACCGTCGGGCACTTCGCTATTATTCACCACCGTTACACTCGGATGCAATACATGATATTCGACCTTCGCAGCACGCATGGTATTGAGTTGCAAGCCATGCACCGTACTACACGCACACAGCAACAACAGCGAAAATAACGACAAGATGTATATTGTATATTTCATCACAATGCAATAATTTATCATTAACGATAGGTTACAAAGCTAACAAAATAATTGCAACCAAGGTCTTCAATCTCATTTTTTAACAAATATGCAAAACAAAAACCGCCATCTGCACCTACGTACAGACAGCGGTATAATGTGATTGAGCAGGGATTCGAACCCTGGACCCACAGCTTAGAAGGCTGTTGCTCTATCCAGCTGAGCTACTCAACCGACCTAAAAGTGGTGCAAAGATACTAATTATAATTGACATATTGAAACAGACGGTAAAAAAATGCAACCTCAAATTTTATTTCCGCCCAAAAATTCTTATTTTTGTATGTTGCGAGATTAAATTTCAAATAAGGTATCAAAAACACAAATAGTCGATTGATTAAGAGGAATAATTTTTAAGTGAAACATAATTCAAAAAACTATCATGAAACTTGAAACTAAAATAAAATGGGCTATAACATTATCAATTATGGCAATAGCATCGGTAATAACATGTGTTACCATATGGGCGTGTAAAAATTTGGAACTTAAGGCTATAAGTTTAGAGGTCTTTATAGGCGTGATTGTGGCATTACTCGCCGTCATCGTGACCTTTGTCGTTGCTTGGCAAATTAACAACACATTAGAAATTAACAAAAAAATAGAAGAACAAGACAGGATAAAACAAAGCCTCGAGGAGCAAAAGAGCAAGATAGATAGAATGTATTATGACTTAAAGCATTCTGTTAGCATCAGCTATGCTCTTAATGCAGAAACAAGCAAAGACTTTTGCTACGCATTCTGCTACTATGTGAGGGCATTGGAAAATGCGCTTATATCGAATAATTTCACCAATGTAGAAACATTATTGTTTTCAATGGAACGATGCGCTAAGTCAATAGCTGGAACAACTGATGTTGATGCCGATAGAAAATGTTTCTCATCGTTGAAAGAAAGCCACAAAAACATCCAAACAATATCATCTTTTTTATGCATCAAATTGCGCTATGAGAATATTATTAATGTATTTATAAATAATACAAGGGTGGATATAGACAATAACTAAACACACATTATGCACTCGATATTACACATATTTGCAAATTATACTTGGGCTATAGCCGGGATGCATCTGTTCCTGGCTGTATTGTTGTTTTTTATAGTCAATTGGTTGGGAGCAAAGTCTATATCGAAAGGCTATACGCAGATAGAGGTTACACTGAGCAATGATACAGCCCCGGCATTTAACTTTTTGTATAAAGTTTTTGCGCCTGTGGTATACATGATTTTGTGCGCTGTGATTTTTCAAGAAACCAACCTCGAGAAATTCAACACATGCCTATACCTTGTAGTATTCTATTATTGGTTGTTCCGCATTGGTTGGCGATTGGCGATGCAACGCAGCATGCTGACAAATTGGGTGGGCACGTTTGTATATTTCTTTTTCTCTATGGCATTGTCTTATTGGGTATATACGCTGTTGAGCAATGTAGAAGATATATTACCCTCACCTCGCGCGTTGATTGACCAACTGTGGATTGTGATAATCATTTTTGTATACTCGGCTCTCAACAAGGTCGAAGTGTCGAGCTATGCCAACGAAAAAAGAAATAATAAATATCTATCTTACAACTATGAGAAGTTTCATGAGAAATACGACTCTATCATCAAACCGGCTTTTAACAACGGCTTTTATGAGGCATTGGTCTATTCTATCATGATACACGAAAACTTCAACCGACCGCCCGTAGTAAGGTGGATTGAATACGCCCGGATGCACCTCACCAAACGCCGTCATACGCTGGGCATCATGCAGGTAAAGAGCGATAAAATCATTGACGATGCCACGTCGATAGGCATTGCCATTGATATGATTATAGAGATAAACAACAAGCTATACGAAGAACATAAAGAACACTCTTTCTACAGTCTGGGCTCATTTGCACTTATGATAGCACATAAGTACAACCCCGGCGATTATCTATACTCCTCGGCAGTGAGAGATATATACGAATACATTGCCGAAAAGTATTACGAAGATGTACCAAGTAAGTTTGAGAAATTAAATCGTAACTCAACCGAGCAGCCAAACGAGGAACTTAAAAAATAAGTAAACTTATTTTGTTCTCCTCTCGCTTATCGCACTTTGGCTGATGCCCAAGATAGCTATGCTCGGGATAAAAAATAAACAAGTTTATTTTGTTCTCCTCTCGCTTATCGCTATCTTTGCCAATGGAAAAAAGTATCACTCTATGAAACAATATCTCGACCTTCTGCAACACGTTCTCGACAACGGTATTCGCAAAGACGACCGCACCGGAACGGGCACTATCAGTACGTTTGGTTACCAAATGCGTTTTAATCTTGAAGAGGGCTTTCCTCTGTTGACTACCAAGAAACTGCATTTGAAGTCGATAATCCATGAGTTGCTGTGGTTTCTTGCCGGCGATACAAATGTAAAATACCTGCAAGAAAATGGTGTGCGCATATGGAATGAGTGGGCAGATGAGAATGGCGATTTGGGTCATATATATGGCTATCAATGGCGCTCTTGGCGCGACTACAATGGCGGACATATCGACCAAATAAAAGAGGCGGTAGATACGATAAAGAATAACCCCGACTCTCGTCGCATCATTGTCAATGCGTGGAACGTAGCCGACCTGCCCGAGATGAAACTTCCTCCTTGTCATGCCTTTTTCCAATTTTATGTTGCCGACGGCAGGTTGAGCCTTCAGCTTTACCAACGTAGTGCCGATATCTTCTTGGGAGTACCTTTCAATATAGCATCGTATGCCCTGCTCCTACAGATGATGGCACAAGTTACAGGATTGCGTGCCGGCGACTTTGTGCACACGCTGGGCGATGCGCACATATACACCAACCACCTCGAGCAAGTACACGAGCAGCTCAAACGCGAGCCTCGCGCATTGCCTCGCATGATTATCAACCCCGAGGTAAAGTCTATCTTCGATTTCAAATACTCCGACTTTCAACTAACCGATTACGACCCGCACCCACATATAGCCGGTGTAGTGGCAGTTTAATATATAGTATATCATGATTTCACTTATCGCAGCTATCGCCGCCAACAATGCCATAGGCAAGCAACAAGAGTTGTTGTGCCATTTGCCCAACGACCTGAAACGTTTCAAAGCTATTACCTTGGGTCATACCATTGTAATGGGACGTCGCACTTTCGAGTCATTGCCTAAGGGCGCTCTGCCCGGTCGCACCAATATTGTTGTAACACACCAGAACGATGCCACCTGGGACAACACAATCGTGATGCACTCGATAGACGAAGCATTTGCCGATGCTGCCGACAAAGAGTTGTTTGTAATAGGTGGAGCAACGCTGTATAAGCAGACATTGGATAGAGCCGACCGCCTATATCTGACACACATACACCATACATTCGACGATGCCGACACCTATTTCCCGCCCATCAATTACGACGAATGGCGCGAAATAGAGCGCGAGGAGCATACAGCCGACGAGCGTCACCCCTACGACTACACATTTGTAACCTACGAGCGCAAGTAATGCTCAATAATCCCATTCGGTAGTAACATTGCCCATCGGGTCGAAGTATAGGTCGATAGACGGTGTGGCAGAAATCTCTACATTATACCCTGCCGACGAGCGTTCTATGGCGCTCACGCCGGCAAGCGGATATTCCTCCTCGAGATAATTGCGTATTTTCTCTGGCAGAATACCTTGTATAAGTTCGGCTGGCAAGATAGCATGTCGACTATCAATCTCCTGCCAACGCCCGTCGCCATAAAAATCTATTTCGTAGCCATTGTCGAGTATCACCTCATAGCGAGGCTCCTCGTCATGCCGCTCGGCTGTTGCAACAAGATTGTCGGGAAAATACTTCAATAAGAAAGCCTGCGCCTCGGCAGGCAAGTCGGCAAAGTATATAGCATCGTGCTTGTTGCAAGCAAAAAACACGACACCCGTAAGAAACAGTATCGTCGATATAATGATGTATTTTTTCATGCTTTTTCTTTTTACAACACCTCCGCCACAACAAAAGTTCAAGAAAAAGAAACTATGACGGATATGCATTAATTAGGTAGTAGCTCGTATTAATGTATAAAGTTAGTAGCACTTCAAATTTTCTTGACAAATATTCTCTTATAGTCAATAAAATAACCTAACTTTGTATAGTTCAATAATTGGTGATTAATATGGCAAACAAAAACTTAAATAAAGCGAAAGAGGCTAAAAAGGATGAGTTCTATACTCAACTCGAAGATATAAACAACGAGTTGCGCCATTACCGCGAGCATTTTCGCGGAAAGACCGTATTGTGCAATTGTGACGATCCACGAGTTAGTAACTTTTTCACATACTTTGCGTATAACTTCGAGTTCCTTGGATTGAAGAAACTTATTACAACTTGTTATAAGAATCAAGAACGAGATTTATTTTCACAAGGAGATTGTGAAAAAGCCATTTACTTGGTTTACAAGGGTGATAAAAATGGCAATCGCATTCCCGATCCAGAAGAAATAGGCATACATCCATTGAAAGGTGATGGTGATTTTCGTAGTGCGGAATGCATAGAGTTACTCAAAGAGGCGGATATTGTAGTCACAAATCCTCCGTTCTCACTTTTTAGAGAGTATGTTGCGCAACTTATTGAGTATGATAAAAAGTTCTTGATTATTGGGAATCAAAATGCTATAACATATAAGGAAATATTCCCTTTAATTATGCAAAACAAGATATGGCTTGGATTTAAGTCTGGGGATATGAGTTTTCAAGTTCCATCCGATTCAGAACCAAGAGCGACAAGATACTGGCAAGATGATTCTGGACAAAAATGGAGAAGTATGGGTAACATTTGTTGGTTTACCAATTTAGACCATAAAAAACGCCATGAGGATTTGATTTTGTATAAGAAATACTCGCCAGAGGAATACCCTAAATATGATAATTATAATGCTATCAATGTCAATAAGGTATCAGAAATCCCATACGACTATGATGGAATAATGGGTGTTCCTATAACATTTTTAGACAAGTACAATCCCAGCCAATTTGAAATAGTAGGTTGTACAGAAAGTGAAGGGAAAGGATTATCCAACGGATTGCACAATGCACAAAACTCTGTAAAACAACCGATTATAGGGGGGGTACGTGCATACAAACGCATCTTCATTCAACCTGCGAATACCCGGCTACGGATACTACCATAGAGCAAGAATTAAAGGGAAAGAAAAATATTTCAGAATCCTCATTCACCACATCAATACCCGGACTGATTAAAAATGCAGAAGGAAAGATCGGCAATAAAACGACGTACGCAAGAATAACAATCCGTAAAATCAGAAAGTAAATAATATGGAAATCAAACTTAAATCTGTATCTATTCGTGACCTTATTAGCGGATACACCAATGACCCCGATAGTGGTGTTCGTGCTTATGGTGGTAAACTTAATGTGCGCCCACCATATCAGCGAGAATTTCGATATAATGAGCAACAAAAGCGTGCTGTTATCGAAACAATTATGAAAGGTTTTCCGCTCAATATAATGTATTGGTCGGAAGATGCTGATGACACATTTGAAATGATTGATGGACAACAACGCACACTCTCAATATGTGAGTTTTATACTCACGACTTTAATATCACAGACAAAGATAGAGGCGTGCTATTCTTCAATACCCTAACAGATGAGGAGAAGAATGCATTTCTAAACTATGAACTGACAGTTTATTTTTGTAGTGGTACAAACAAAGAGAAGTTGGATTGGTTTCGTGTAATCAATATTGCAGGTGAAAAATTGTTTGATCAAGAGTTGCGTAATGCAGTATATGTCGGTCCTTTCGTAACTGATGCTCGCCGTTACTTTTCAAAGAGCGGTTGCGCAGCCTACAAAATGGGTAGCGATTATATGAGTGGCAATACAATTGAGCAAACGTATCTTGAAACCATTTTGAGATGGGCAGCTCGCCACGACGGAATACAAGAGAAAAAGCCTATCGACAAATATATGGCAATTCATCAATTCGACGCTAACGCCAATAAATTGTGGGCGTACTATATACAGATAATTACTTGGGTGCGCTCAACATTTCCTCATTATCGCAAAGAGATGAAAGGACTTGATTGGGGCGCAATGTTTGACGAGTTTGGCGAAAATATATATGATGTGAATGCTCTTGAAACGCAAATTCACGACTTAATGGAAGATGATGAGATAATGAAGAAGCCGGGCATCTACCGTTATGTTTTGAGTGGAGATTTGCGTGATCTATCTTTCCGTACATTTGATAAAAAACAAAAGCGTGAGGCATTCGAAAGACAAAATGGTATCTGCGTACATTGCGGAAAGCACTTTGAACTTGAAGAGATGGAAGCCGACCATATTAAGCCATGGAAAGAAGGTGGTACAACCGTAGCCGACAACTGCCAAATGCTATGTAGAAATTGCAATAGAGTAAAGGGAGGGAAATAACTTATATTAAAATAATGTTATGAAATTCTATGTCTTACAAAATTTATTGGTATATTAAATGATAATAATGTAATATTAGACATCCTCTAAATCAAAGAAACTATGCTTGCAAGAAAGGCTGTTAAAATTTCCGTTTTATTTGATTATATGATATGTTTTAAATTAGCCATTTCTTGTAAATTGCAGATATAAAGCAACTTACTTATTTGATGATTATTTGACAAAGCTATGATTGAACTTATAAAAAGATTTGAAAGACTCATTAAGTATCAAGAATGTGAGTTTATAGAATATAAGGAAAATTTCCATTCGGCAGAAGAGATTGGTGAGCGTATTTCTGCTTTAGCCAATGGCGCAAGCCTCCGCAATAAACCTTATGGTTACCTTATATTTGGAGTAAAGGACTCGACAAGAGAAGTTGTTGGTACATCCTTTTGTGCTAAAAGAGAAAAGAAGGGAAATGAGATTTTGGATTTGTGGTTAGTCAATAGGCTAAATCCTAAAATTGATTTTGAAACTTTAGAGTTTGATTATGAAGAAGGAATTCATATTTCAATGTATAAAATACCTGCCGCATCAGGATGTCCGGTTAATTTTATAAATAAAGCATACATCCGAGTAAATTCCGCAACAAGACTGTTAAATGAATTTCGAGACAAAGAGGAAAAAATTTGGCGTAAAGATAATGGTTCAATACTCTTTCAGAGAGTAGTCAAAGATGGTTTAACGCCAAATGATATTCTATCTCTTTTAAGTACAGAGACATACTTTGACCTTGTTGGGACATCACTTCCAACAACACAACAATCAATTGTTAATAGATTTTGTACCGAACATCTTGCCGTTGAAACAGAGAATGGGTATGGCATCACTTATCTTGGTGCAATATTATTTGCAAAGAATCTTGATAATTTTGAAGGTTTGGCTCGTAAGGCTGTTCGCGTTATCGTATATAAAGGCAAAAACAAGGTGGAAACTATCAGAGAACAGATTGGAGGGAAAGGGTATGCTGTAGGATTTGAAGGATTGATAGATTGGGTTTTAGGACAATTGCCTCAAAACGAAGAAATAGGACGAGCTTTGAGAAAAGAGGTGCATATGTATCCTCAAATAGCAATTAGAGAGTTGGTGGCTAATAGTATCATCCATCAAGATTTTTCCCAAAAAGGGTTTCCAATGATAGAAATATATTCTGATAGAATCGAAATATCAAATGCAGGTATGCCAATTATTAATGCCGATAGGTTTATTGATGAGTATGGTTCTCGAAATGATCTTCTTGCTGACATTATGAGGCGAATGGGATTCTGTGAAGAGAAAGGAAGTGGCTTGGATAAGGTTATATATAATAATGAGCTTTATCAACTTCCGCCAATTAACATTTTAGTACAACAAAATAGGACAATAATAACTCTATATAGTTATAAGAGCCTATCAGAACTTGACAAAACAGAAAAAATACGAGCTTGCTATCAACACGCTTGTCTCAAATATGTCTCAAATGAAAAAATGACTAATCAATCATTAAGAGAACGCTTCAAAATAGAAGACAAAAATGCAGCTATAGCATCACGAATTATTAAGGATACTGTTGAAGCAGGACAAATCAAAGAAGATAACCCAGACAGTAATTCTCGTAAGTATAAAAAATATGTTCCTATATGGGCATAGTTAACTAATCTATAACAGGTCTTACAATATTAAATCTACAAATATTTGGGGAGCAATTGTTATGTTATTGCCGAAACATATATGTGGCTACAAACACTCTTCCACTACACTAAAAATACGAAATTGATAAAATTTTCATTAACACACATATTTTCACTGAATTTTTGTCTAATTTTGCGGCGATTTTTGAGAACCAACTCAAATAACACATCAAGCGTATGCAGAAAAATTTAGTTATTGTAGAGTCTCCTGCCAAAGCCAAAACCATAGAAAAGTTTTTGGGAAAAGAGTATAAAGTCTTGTCGAGTTACGGTCATATCCGCGACTTGAAGAAAAAAGTATTCAGCATTGATATAGACTCTAATTACAAACCTATATATGAAATTCCTGCCGACAAGAAAAAGTTGGTAGAAACCCTGCGTGAAGAGGCAGCCAAAGCCGATACCGTATGGTTGGCTTCCGATGAAGACCGCGAGGGAGAGGCTATTGCATGGCATCTCGCCGAGGTTCTCAACCTCGACCCCGCGAAAACCAATCGTATCGTTTTCCATGAGATTACTTCAACAGCTATTCTCGAGGCTATAAAAAACCCTCGCACCATCGACTTGGCTCGTGTCGATGCCCAACAGGCTCGCCGAGTGCTCGACCGCATTGTAGGTTTCCAACTTTCGCCCGTATTGTGGAAGAAGGTAAAACCGGCACTTTCGGCAGGTCGCGTGCAGTCGGTAGCAGTACGTCTTATCGTAGAGCGTGAAAGAGAGATAGAAAATTTCGAAAGCGAGGCTACATATCGCGTTGTTGCCGAGTTCTCGACACCCGACAAGCAGTCGAAGTTCAAAGCCGAGCTCAACCACCGATTTAAAACAATAGAAGAGGTAAACAACTTCTTGGAGGCATGCAAGGAGGCGCAATATTGCATAGAAGATATCACCGTAAAACCGGCTCATAAAGTACCGGCGCCCCCCTTTACAACATCGACCTTGCAACAAGAGGCTGCTCGTAAATTGGGATTTTCGGTAGCACAAACCATGTCGGTAGCACAACGCTTGTACGAGAACGGATACATTACCTACATGCGTACCGACTCGGTAAACCTCTCGTCGTTGTGCATCAACACCACCCGCGAAGAGATTATATCGACATTGGGCGAAAAATACCTGCACATACGCAAGTACAACAACAAGAGCAAGGGCGCACAAGAGGCTCACGAAGCCATCCGCCCCACCTACATATCCAATCACACCATCGAAGGCAATCGCCAAGAGCAACGCCTCTATGAGTTGATATGGAAGAGAACCATCGCCTCACAAATGAGCGATGCCGAGACCGAAAAGACTACTGCTGTAATAGGCATAGTAGGACGTAACGAACAATTTATTGCCTCGGGCGAAGTGTTGAAGTTTGATGGTTTCTTGAAAGTATATCTCGAAAGCAGCGACGATGACGAAGACAACACATCGACCGATATGCTGCCCACTCTGCAAAAGGGCGAGCATCCTTTGTGCAACAACATCACTGCCACAGAGCGCTACTCACAACATCCCCCTCGCTACACCGAGGCAAGCCTTGTACGCAAGCTCGAGGAGTTGGGCATCGGTCGTCCTTCGACCTACGCGCCCACAATCTCTACCATACAACAACGTGGTTATGTAGAGAAAGGCGACAGAGCCGGTGTCGAGCGCGAATACAACATCATCAAACTCTCGAAAAGCGGTATCAAACAATCGGTGAAAAAAGAGGTTGCCGGAGCAGAGAAATCGAAACTCCTGCCCACCGACACCGGTATTGTGGTAAACGACTTCCTTACAGAATACTTCCCCAACATTCTCAACTATAACTTTACAGCCAATATTGAGGAGAAATTTGACGATATCGCCGAAGGAAAAGCCGCTTGGATATCGGTGATAGACAACTTCTATACCGACTTCCACCCCACTATCGAGGCAGCCAACTCATTGCGCCTTGAGCACAAAGTAGGTGAACGCATCCTTGGTAACGACCCCAAAAGCGGACGTCCTGTTTCGGTAAAGATAGGTCGTTATGGTCCTATTGTACAAATAGGTCAACCCACCGACGACGACAAGCCCCTCTTTGCCTCTCTGCCCAAAGAGCAATCAATGAGCAGCATCACTCTCGAGGAGGCTTTGAAGCTCTTTGAATTCCCTCGCAACCTTGGTGATTACGAAGGAAACAGCGTAGTTGCAAACGTAGGAAAATTTGGTCCTTACATCCGTCACGATGGCAAGTTTGTATCTATCCCCAAGACAATAGCACCGCAAAGCATCACTCTCGACGAGGCAGTAGAACTTATCGAGCAAAAACGTCAGGAAGATAACAACCGTCTCATCAAGCGTTATGACGAGGATGCCGAGTTGGAGGTACTCAATGGTCGCTATGGAGCATATATTGCCTACAAAAAGAAAAACTACAAGCTCCCCAAAGGCACCGATGCGGCACAACTATCGTATACCGATTGTATGCGCATCATAGAAGAGAGCGACAAAAATCCTGCTGCGCCCAAACGCACCACACGCAAAACCGTTTCAAAGAAAAAATAATACCAATCATGAAAATCATCAACTTTGCCGAACAAAACAGCATCATCAACCAATTCATGAGCGAATTGCGCGATGTAAATATACAGAAAGACCGTTTGCGCTTTCGTCGCAACCTCGAGCGTATAGGCGAAATCATGGCGTACGAAATAAGCCGTACCCTCAACTACAAAACGCAAGAGGTAACCACCCCGCTCGGCAACAAAACCATGAGCTTACCCAGCGACCCCGTAGTATTGGCTACCATTCTGCGTGCCGGATTGGGCTTTCACCAAGGATTTTTGTCATACTTCGACAGCGCCGAGAATGCATTTATATCGGCATATCGCAAGTATAGCGACGAGACCCACTTCGACATACACGTCGAGTATATAGCCTCACCTTCACTCGAAGGCAAAGTAATGATTTTGGCAGACCCCATGTTGGCAACAGGCAGTTCGATGGAGTTGTGCTACCGCGCACTGAAAGAGGCAAAAGGCACACCTGCCATCACCCACGTAGCCGCTGTTATTGCCAGCACACAAGCCATTGAGTTTGTCAAGCAACACTTCCCCGAAAATACAGTAGTATGGGTAGCTGCTGTCGACGACACCCTCAACGACCACGGATATATCGTACCCGGATTGGGCGATGCCGGCGACCTTGCATACGGCGAAAAAGAGTAATAGGACACCCCTATATATAACATACATCTCTACCACCTTGGCAACCACAGCCATAGCGGTAGAGATGATATTATTAGCAAATATCAACATATTTGTAAAAATATATTATCTTTGCAGAGTCAAACTATAGCAAAAAAGCGTATGAGTGATTCAAGACCCATTCACGTGAAGGAAATCTCGGGCAAAAGAGCCCTCTCAAAATTTGCAGTATTTCCCACCGATGTTCTTTACAAAGACCATCCCTATTATGTTCCGAGCCTCATTTCCGATATTACAGGAACATTCGATCCCAAAGAAAATCCCGCTTACGACTTCAGCGAAAGTGTGTGCTACATGGCATACATCGACGGTGAGCCTGTAGGACGTATAGCCGGTATTATCAACCATGCACTCAACGAGCGCACCGGGGAGAAAGAGGCCCGTTTTGGTTTTGTCGACTTTATCGACAACAAAAATGTGAGCGAAATACTCTTCCGTTGTGTAGAAGATTGGGCACGTCGCAAAGGCATGACCTCGATGCACGGTCCGTTGGGCTTCTCCGACATGGACCCCGAAGGTCTGCTTGTTGAAGGTTTCGACCAAATGGGTACTTCGGTTACAATATACAACCATCCCTATTATGTAGACCATATTGAGGCATTGGGCTATGAGAAAGAGACCGATTGGGTAGAATTTAAGATACAAATACCCAAGTCGGTACCCGAGAAGCACCAACGCATCAGCGACATCGTGATGCGCAAATACAACTTGCGTGTTGTCAAATACACCGACCCCAACAAGCTCATCAAAGACTACGGTCAGAAGATATTTGAACTCATCAACATAGCCTACGACGAGTTGTATGGTTACTCACCTCTCACCAAGCGTCAGATAGACTACTACATCAAGATGTATATCCCCTTGATACGTCTTGAGAATGTACCCCTCATTGTCGATGAAAATAATGACCTGATAGGTGTGGGTATCACCATCCCCTCGCTTGTCAAGGCATTACGCAAATCGCGCGGACGTATGTTCCCATTCGGATTTATACATCTGCTCAAGGCGCTCAAAGGCAAAAATGATGTTGTCGAAATGCTGCTTGTTGCCGTTCGTCCCGATTATCAAAGCAAGGGCGTAAACGCACTGCTGTTCTCCGACCTCATTCCCGTATTCAATCAAAACGGATATGTATATGCCGAGAGTAATCCCGAGCTGGAAGACAACAGCAAGGTACAATCGCAATGGCAATACTTCGAGCGCGAACAACACAGACGTCGTCGCGCTTACCGCAAAAAATTATAATCGTTGTATTAAGATTTAGTACTATTTTATGCAAATCAATCTCGATTTTCTCAAAAACGGCTTCGACTTCCAACCGAAGCTGTTTTCTATGTTGCGCGATTACAATCGCCAACGTTTCACCAAAGACCTCATGTCGGGTATCATTGTAGGTATCGTTGCATTGCCTTTGGCAATCGCTTTCGGTATCGCATCGGGTGTCAGCCCCGAGAAGGGTCTTATTACAGCCATTATTGGTGGTTTTCTCGTATCGTTCTTGGGTGGTAACAGTGTGCAAATAGGTGGACCCACCGGCGCATTTATCGTTATCGTCTACGGAATTATAGAAAACTACGGTCTTGAAGGTCTTGCCATCGCAACATTCCTGGCAGGTCTTATGCTGGTACTGATGGGTGTATTCAAGTTGGGAACGATTATCAAGTTTATACCCTACCCCATCGTTGTCGGTTTCACAAGCGGTATCGCACTCACCATTTTTGCCACACAAATCAAGGACTTGTTTGGACTTACCATGACCAACGTTCCTGCCGACTTTGTGTCGAAATGGATTGCCTACTTCGGTGCTTTCGATACAATTAATTGGCTCTCGACAGCAGTAGGTATTGGCAGTATCGTACTCATTGCACTTGCCCCCCGCATATCGAAGAAGATACCCGGCTCGCTCTTGGCAATATTGATTATGACCATTCTGGTATATCTGTGCCGCGAGGTATTCCACATCGAGGCTTTCAACGAGGTAGAAACCATTGGCAAACGCTTTGAAATCAATGCCTCTATTCCTGCTCCGCAAGGGCTCAGCATCAACATGGAGTCTATCTCGGCTCTTATGTCGCCGGCATTTACCATTGCCATGTTGGGTGCTATCGAGTCGCTCCTGTCGGCAACAGTAGCCGATGGTGTAACAGGCGACCGCACCAATAACAACACCGAGCTGATAGCTCAGGGTGCAGCCAACTTGGTAGTACCTTTCTTTGGCGGTATCCCCGTAACAGGTGCTATAGCTCGTACCATGACCAACATCAACAATGGCGGTCGCACACCTATTGCCGGTATTATTCACGCCGTTGTGTTGTTGCTCATATTACTCTTCTTGGCACCGCTCACCAAGCATATCCCCATGGCTTGTTTGGCAGGTGTATTGGTAATGGTATCATACAACATGTTTGGCGTACGCACCGTTAAAGGCATGCTCAAGAACCCCAAAAGCGACATCTCGGTACTCGTACTCACTTTCTTGTTGACTGTGTTGTTCAACCTCACCATTGCCATCGAGATAGGCTTGCTCTTGGCAGTTGTTCTCTTCTTGCGCCGCGTATCGGAGAGTGTCGACATTTCGGTTGCACGCGACCACTTGGATATCGCTCAAGGTACCGAAACAATTATCCACGAAGAGCTCGATATACCTCATGAGGTAGAAGTATACGAAATCAATGGTCCGTTCTTCTTTGGTGTAGCAACCAAGTTTGACGAAATGATGATAAACATAAAAGACAAGCCTCAAATTCGCATCATACGTATGCGCCGAGTACCGTTTGTCGACTCGACCGGTCTGCACAACCTCGAGAACCTCATTGCCATGTCGCGCAAAGAAGGTATAGATGTTATTCTCTCGGGTGTCAATCCCAATGTTCACCAAACATTGGTCAATGCCGGCATCGACAAGATGATTGGCGAGGATCATATACATGACCACATCACCAAGGCTCTCGACAAGGCTCGTCAAATGATAGCTAAATAACAAATACAAACCAACCAATAGAACGAGGGCGTGCCATAATTCAGGCACGCCCTCGTTTGTTTTATAGGTAATGTGTAATTATTAGCCTTCGACACCTGTCGCTTTTCAATCGTATTGCTCGAGAGCAGCTTGTAGTTTCTCTTTCAACTCATCACGCAACCGTTGAGGCGCTACCACCTCTATTTCGCGCCCCAGCGACATCAACTCCTGTACCAAGTCGTATGTAATGCTCATGCGATAGCCAAAGACTACATACCCATCGCCCACCTCATATTCGCGTTGCGACTCGTGCAGAGGTAATGCTCGGAAGTACTGCGCCTGCCGCATGGTAACTTTCAGTCGGATATTCTCCACTATTTCATCACCTCGCATCACACCAAAGGCATTGGCAAAATACTCCGACGGAACAAAATCGTCGGGATATAGAAACTCCTCGGTGAGCAGCGCCACACTGCGCACACGATCGAGGGCATAGGTTTTTATACGGTGGTCGTTGCGATTGAGCCCTATGACATACCACCGCTTGCGAAAAGCCTTCACAAAGTAGGGCTCAAGCTCTACAACCTCGGCAGCCATCTTCCAGAACGGATGATACTTCATGCGCACAACACGACTCTCCTGCATAGCGCCTATAATAGCCGCCAAGTAGTCATTGCCCGACGGAAACTGCTCAGGCAAGATGCGGTGCGATACAGCATCACCATGGCGCATCATATAGTTGACCGATAGCATGTCAAACATCCACTGTCGCAACTCATCATTGCTCTCTTGCGGTGTCTGCTCTATATAATACTCATAGGTAGCAGGGTCGCACAGGATATTTACATCAAACAACATTTCGGCACCTTCGCGATAGTTGTAGAAAGTGCGACGGCTCATCTTCTCGCCATTCGACAAGTCGCTTTGCTGCCATAGGCGGTCTATCTCGGCACGAGTGATGCGCTTGTAACGCCACACCGTATCGAAAAACCACATATAACGTTGTAATATATTGTGCGACATATTATAGAAGTGTTACCGGAGATTTTCTTGTAGCAAAACATTGCGAAAGCATGGGTGCGTATGGTGTATTGAACATACGAGCCTGCACAGGACACGACTTCACACAAGCACAACACTTGATACAACGATGAGCATCGGTATGCCTGCCGTCGGGCGATATAGCACCATTGGGACACAAATGAGCACACTTGCCACACCCCTTGCATCGCTCGTCATCGACAATAGGAACAGGCTTTACAGCCGGCTTCTTACGACGACGTTGGCGCAAGATAAAGAAAACGAAACGCAACTTCGACCACAACGAGTCGCGCGGAGGAACAAGTTGTGTCACATCTACGGCTTGCGGCGCTGTTGCAGCAGAGAGTTTCTCGGCAATGCGTTTGCCAAAATTACGAGCATCGGCAATGTCGGTCATATCGGGTCGACCTACAGCAATAGGATGCTCCTTACTGCTATATGAGTGCTCGCCTACAAAAGCAGCGGCAGCCACTGTAACAAATCCTCGTTGAGTTACAAACCCGTCAAGTTGCGACAGCGCCCCTTCATAAGCACGATTGCCATACACAACAATAGGCACAATAGGAGTACCCGAACCCTGCATGGCAGCTATACGTTGCATTGCCAAGGGAGCAACCATTCCGCCATATACCGGTACGGCAACAAAAACCAACTCGTCGGGTGCAAACGTCAACTCATCGGGAGTTTTATAAGTTGCATCAACCACTCTCGAGGGATATCCACAACCCTCACACATCGCCAAAGCCACTTTGCGCGAAGTACCCGTCGGCGAAAATACTACTATTGCTGATGATTTTATATTCATAATTGCAAACTTACACAAAAAAACTCACTTTCACTCCTATACGTTGTAAAAATTCGTACAAGCAACGCGACGCTCAAAAACTTTAAAGTTCGTGCTATTGTTTCCATTATACTGATAATAAGTTTCTTTGCAAACACTATCGGTTATCACATAGAGCCACACACGCGATTGTGGGCAATTTTGCAAACTGCACATTGCAAAGATTGCTCGGTTTTAAAAATTTTAGCATCTATTGAGGAAATAATTCTTTAATAACTCGTTTACTTGCAGAATTTGTATTAATTTTGCAGTGCCTTGAAAAAGGTGTTGATAGGTAAAAAAGATTTCGAACAAAAATAACTAAAACAATTTTTTAGAAATGGCTACATTAGATTTGACAAAGTACGGTATCGACGGTACAACCGAAGTACTGCACAACCCCTCTTATGACCAACTTTTTGCAGAGGAGACTCTTCCCGGTCTTGAAGGTTATGAAGTAGGTCAAGTAACTGAATTGGGTGCTGTAAACGTAATGACAGGTATCTACACCGGTCGTTCACCCAAAGACAAATTCTTTGTATACGATGAAGTTTCAAAAGACACTGTATGGTGGACTTCAGACGAGTATAAAAACGACAACAAACCCGTTTCGCAAGAGACTTGGGCTGCATTGAAAGACCTCGCTATCAAAGAGCTTTCTAACAAGAAACTCTATGTAGTAGATACTTTCTGCGGTGCTAACGAGAACTCTCGCCTCAAAGTACGTTTCATCGTTGAGGTAGCATGGCAAGCTCACTTCGTAACCAACATGTTCATCCGTCCTACTGCCGAGGAATTGGCAAACTATGGCGAGCCCGACTTCGTTGTTTACAACGCTTCAAAAGCCAAAGTTGAGAACTGGAAAGAGCTTGGTTTGAACAGCGAAACAGCCGTTGTATTCAACCTCACAAGCCGCGAACAAGTTATCATCAACACTTGGTATGGTGGTGAGATGAAGAAAGGTATGTTCTCTATCATGAACTACTTGCTCCCCTTGCGCGGTATGGCTTCGATGCACTGCTCTGCCAACACCGACATGAACAACGAAAACACCGCAATCTTCTTCGGTCTTTCGGGTACAGGTAAAACTACTCTCTCTACCGACCCCAAACGTCTCCTCATCGGCGACGACGAGCACGGCTGGGACGACGAGGGTGTGTTCAACTTTGAAGGCGGTTGCTATGCAAAGGTTATCAACCTCAGCAAAGAAAACGAGCCCGACATCTACAACGCTATCAAACGTGATGCTCTCCTCGAGAACGTAACTGTTGATGCTGAAGGCAAAATCGACTTCTCAGATAAGTCTGTTACCGAGAACACTCGTGTATCATATCCTATCTACCACATCGACAACATCGTTAAGCCCCAATCTAAAGGTCCGGCTGCCAAGAGCGTAATCTTCCTCTCTGCCGATGCTTTCGGTGTATTGCCTCCCGTTTCTATCTTGAACGCTGAGCAAACCAAATACTACTTCCTCTCGGGCTTCACTGCAAAATTGGCAGGTACCGAGCGTGGTATCACCGAGCCTACTCCCACATTCTCGGCTTGCTTCGGTGCTGCATTCTTGTCATTGCACCCCACAAAATATGCCGAAGAGTTGGTTAAGAAAATGGAAGAGTCGGGTGCCAAAGCATACCTCGTTAACACAGGTTGGAATGGTACAGGCAAACGTATCTCTATCCGCGACACTCGTGGTATCATTGACGCTATCCTCGATGGTTCTATCGACAAAGCTCCTACAAAAGAGATACCCTACTTCTCGTTCACTGTTCCCACCGAGTTGCCCGGCGTAGACCCCGCAATCCTCGATCCTCGCGACACTTACAAGTGCGCTTGCGAATGGGAAGAGAAGGCTCAAGACCTTGCCGGTCGCTTCATCAAGAACTTCAACAAGTTCACATGCAACGAAGCTGGTAAAGCTCTCGTAGAGGCTGGTCCCAAACTCTAATATTTATAAAGAGCTATAAATGCAACGCGGCGCATCATCCGATGCGCCGCGTTTGTTGTATATATTTTGTATGTGCTATCTACGCTGACGGTTTCATTTCGCCTTGCAGGGTAACAATTACTTGCCACCTTTCAGTTTTATCCAAGCTCCGGCACACTTGCGCAACAGCGTATTGCTATACAACAACTCTTTGCGACGTTGCATATATTGCATGTGCCCCAAGATACCGTAGGGCTGCACATACCTCCTGCCACTGCCTACTATGTGGGCAAAGAAATCGCTCAACTGTGCAAACCAATCGACACGAGCCGTCGGCACTATTTTGGGTGCACACAACATTTTCAAATATGCCTCATTATCGTTGTCGATGCGCTCAATCTCGCGCACCACGCCATCATAGTCGTTGTAGTCGGCAGCATTGATAAAGGCTTCGGGATTAAACTCTTTACCCACCTTGCCATTGCCCCAATAGATAGGTATAGTGTGCGCCGCCATGGGCTCTACAATTTTTTCGGTAGTATAACCATCGACACAACTATTTTCGAGCGCAATATTAAATTTGTACCGTTTTATAAACTCCATCTTATCGGGTACTCTGCCACCCACATTGTTGCGGAAAGCACCACCATACGCCAAGGGTTTATAACGCTCTATGGCATCAATTATGGCTACACGCTGCGGGTCGGCATAGACGCTGTTGCTCACCACCACACTGCAGAAGGGGCGATCTGCAACGCCATTGGTCGAGGTCGACACAACTGCATCCAACATGTCAAACTCCTTGTAAAGCAGATATTGAGGCAAACGCATGTGGCGGTCGCCCAATTGGAGGAAATGCGACGAAATAGCATAATCGCACTGATTGAAGTCGGGCACATCGTTTTCGCCCGAATAATAGACCTTCATGCAATCGTAATGAATGTGCTCCATGCCAAACGCCGAATAGATGAGCAACTGAGGCACTTCACCGGCATCATCGCCAAGCACGTCAACCTCGAAGTTCTTACGCAAGGCTTCGACAAAAATATTATTATCGGGCTCAAAGCCCTTCCAGAAGTCAACAAATTTAACCCGAAGGTGTGTCGCTGTCATAAAAATACTATTATGGTGTCATACGATAGCCAAAGGTAGTGATATGCGAGAAGAGAAACAAATATGTTGCTACTTTTTTTACGCTACTGATATGTTACATATTCTATTTATATTCATAGCCTTTGGCACATCAACACCACCTCAAAAGAGGCAATAAAACAGATTAGTTCAAAAAAAAGTCCTCAAGGTATTGCACAATTCACAAAATTGTTTTACCTTTGCCACGCCTTTCGAGGTAGAAATCTTCTTCAGTAGCTCAGTCGGTTAGAGCATCTGACTGTTAATCAGAGGGTCGTTGGTTCAAGTCCAACCTGAAGAGCAACCTTTTTAATTGAACATCCATTCTTCAGTAGCTCAGTCGGTTAGAGCATCTGACTGTTAATCAGAGGGTCGTTGGTTCAAGTCCAACCTGAAGAGCATAAGACCTGCTACTACAAGGGCAGGTCTTTTTGTATAGGTATATTGGCAATGGCACATCACAAACGCACTATCTATATCAGCGACTTAGATGGAACACTACTCGATGAAAACTCAAAAATATCGAGTCGCACCGCAACAATACTCAACCAACTCATTGGCGAGGGTATGCTATTCAGCATTGCAACAGCCCGCACGCCGGCTACGGTAGTCGACTTGATGAAAGATGTCAACATCCAGTTGCCCGCTATACTCATGACCGGTGCACTTGTCTATGACATAGCGCAAGACAAATACCTCTCTATATCATCATTCCCGCACGAGATTGCCTCACAAATTACCGGTGCAGTATCCGATTGTGGCATATCGCCCATGATTTATCACATTGAAAATTCACGACTTTGTGTTACATATCGGTCGCCTCTCACCAAGCAGCAACGCAGCTTTATTGACAAGAGAAACGGCACTCCCTACAAAAAATACATCGAAGTAAAAGACACTCTTGCAGCTCCCGATGTTACTATCATGATATTTTTCATGGGACAATATGAGCAACTCGAGAAAATTTATAGCACAATCGCAGCTATCGAGGGACATTGCAGCTACCTCTACCGCGACAGCATGCAACCCGAGCAAGGCTATCTCGAAATATACCCATGTGGCACATCAAAAGCAGCAGCAATACGTCAACTCGCCAACATAACCCATGCCGACGAGGTTATAGTCTTTGGCGATAATATCAACGATATTCCCATGTTTGAGGTAGCACAGCGGTCATACGCAATGGCAAATGCCGTTGATGCAGCAAAGGGTAGAGCCACAGCCACGATAGCCTCGAATACCGAAGATGGCGTAGCACAATTTCTGCTCGACGAGTTTGGCAGAAATATAGCACAATAGCAGCCATATCAGTTTGGCAATCATCACCTCTTTTTTCTCAAAAAACCTCTCTATTACGCAATAGATAGCAAAATGCGTATGTCATTGCTCGAAAGAGACATCACGAGCGAGAATATAGCAGAAATTCAAATTTGTCATTATATTTGAATATTTTTTACAAATATTTCTTTTATATAAAAATAATTTTTATTTTTGCTACCGATTTATTCTTTAACAAGAAAAGAGAACAATAATAAATAGAGGTTATGGAAAAGATTGATGATTTAGATCGCCAGATTTTGGAGATTATTATGCACAATGCGCGTATCCCTTCGAAAGATGTTGCGGCTGTTTGCGGCGTATCGCGTGCTGCAGTTCACCAACGTATCCAACGAATGATTGATTTGGAGGTTATTACCGGTTCGGGATACCATGTAGACACAAAAGTTCTTGGCTATCACACTTGCACATATATAGGTGTGAAGCTCGAACGAGGTTCAATGTATCGCGATGTTGTTCCCGAGTTAGAAAAAATCCGTGAAGTTGTTGAGTGCCACTTTACAACCGGTCCGTACACAATATTGTGTAAATTGTATGCCTATAACAACGAGCATTTGATGGACCTGCTCAACAATCGTATTCAGAACATCCCCGGCGTGGTTTCTACCGAAACCCTTATTTCGCTTGAGCAAAGCATGAGCCGCGAAGTGCCGGTTGTATACAAGACAAAACCTCGCGGTCGCAAAAGTAAAAACAGCTAAACACTACAAGTTGTTACTACATCCTAACAGATAAAAATGGGACACATTGGCATGTGTCCCATTTTTTATTTCATATCAGGAAGTCGTTATTTCTTGGGATGTAGCAAGCGCTGGCAATCTATACGCACAACACGATTGGGCGCATCGTCGAGCGATATCTCAATAACATTTGAAACCACACGAGCACTATAATAATCGTCATTCATCGTTTTGTATATATTGACAAACGCCACCAATTGTATCACTACTTGTGTAAAGTGTCCATCGGGAAACTCGTTGAGCAAGTCGCATATCTCAACGTTCATCTCGGCAAAGGTAGAGAACCCCTCACGTGCTATAACGTTACCATTTTCGTCTATCACTTCGCAGGCAAGTTGCAACGAAGCAAAGTTCTGTCCACGCGCACGACCACCCACTTCATAATCGGCTTTGCAGTAGGGGGTTGGGAATAGCCCACGCTCGTCGATACGAGCCAATGAATTGTTCTCAATACATTGCTCATACACCTCACGACCTACGGCGCGGTACAACTCATCGAGTGTTATGCTATAATTGTATGCCATATTTCATTACACTATTTCGGCAGCGAAGATACTTATTTAAACCGAATAAACCTATTTTATCGCATAAAATCTTGTTTTGAGCATATATAGTGGCTGCTTTTGCCACATCAATTCAGCATCATCCTATACTTTGGCATAGTCTTGAGTGTAAGGGCACACAATACACCGAAGACCATTATACGCCAACATTATACACTGTGTCAATTGCATTATTAGGTAATTCTATGGCACAATATTAATTTCAGTATTTGCAAATTAATGAGACAGTTATTATCTTTGCACTGACAAAATGGTCGCAGACACAACAATTTTGTCAGTGAATACAAAAAATTATAGCTATGGTTATAGATAGACAAGAATATATCGACAATCTCCTTGCAAAACGTTGGAATGGGAAAGTTAAGATTATCACCGGCATCAGACGTTGTGGTAAATCATTTTTACTATCAAATCTGTTCAAGCAACACTTGATAAAGGAGGGGGTTGATGAAAAAGATTTCATAGAAGTAGCACTTGATAGAAAATCGGACATACAATATCGTAATCCAAATTTGTTGTATGATTACATACTATCGCAGACAACAGATTTGAAAAGGAAGTTTTATGTACTGATAGATGAAATTCAGCTATCGTATAAGGTGAAGAATACCGACATTAATGAATCCTTGGTTCCGGAAGAAGATAGAGATATGCTTTATACTACTTTCTATGATATTTTGAATGACTTGATGGCTCGCCCCAACCTTGACGTATATATAACCGGCTCAAACTCAAAAATGCTATCAAAGGATATTGTAACTAATTTTCGTGATAGAGGTTGTGAAATAAAGGTGTATCCTTTGTCATTTGCCGAATATTTCTCGGCGGTTGAGATGGAAAAGTCAGATGCTTTTGAAGAGTACTTGACGTATGGCGGTATGCCCTTAGCTGTTTTAGAACCTGAAGAGAATGAAAAGCGCAAATACTTGCAAGGTCTTTTTACCAATGTGTATATTAAAGATATTGTAGAACGTTACCAACTTAAAGATGACAATATACTGAGTGCCTTGGTTGATGCTCTTTCATCTTCCGTTGGTTCATTGACAAATCCTAATAAACTTGCCAATACAGCAGGCTCTCTTATGGGACAAAAAACATCTCATAATACAATAAAGAATTATTTGGATTATTTAGAGGATTCGTATCTATTCCAAAGTGCTAAACGTTGGAACGTTAAAGGTCGTAAATATTTTGACACAATCCAGAAATACTATGCAATGGACTTGGGATTAAGAAATGCTCGATTAAACTTCCGTCAGCAAGAGCGTTCGCATTTGATGGAAAATTTAATCTATAATGAGCTCATCCGTAGGGGATATTCTGTTGATGTAGGAGTTGTAGAATTATCACGCGTTATCGACGGGAAACGCAGACAATCACAATATGAAATTGACTTTGTTGTAAACATAGGCAATGAAAAAGTTTATATTCAATCGGCATTGAATGTAGACACTCACGAGAAAAAAGACCAAGAAACATTTTCACTGAGGAATACCGGCGATTTCTTTCGAAAGATTGTTGTATTGGATGGAAATCGCAAACCTTGGATAGATGAGGATGGTATAATTTACATCGGGGTTATACCTTTCTTGCTGAAAGATATATTGAAAGACATTATAAGATAAACAACAAAGAATAAATTCCGGCAGAAAGTGCAAAAGCACATCAAAATTTAAAACGACTATTAGCAAAGAGAAAGAAAAATCTTTCTCGGTCTACGGTTGATGTAGATCAAACAACATAGTCCTAAGTGTGTTTTGACAAAGAAAATCGAGCCGACTTGTTCTCTATTCACACACCTTTCACTATCTTTGTAGAAGATAGGATGCGGCTCAAAACAAAAACTAAATTAAATTAGTTTTTTGTTCATTCTCCTTTCACTATCTTTGCAAATATGAAGAAAAAGGGTAAAATAGGCATTGCATTGGTTGTAGCACTCGTTTGTGCTGCGACGTGGCTGCTTTCATCGCGTTGGGATGTTTGGTTTGGCAATTATCCCGAGCCCGCCTATCATACACCCCACACACCTCATCATGTCTTGCTGACAATGGGCAACGATGCCTTGAGCCGATTGGTTACGTGGCAATGCGACACAATGGTGCAAGAAGCCTTTGTGGAATATGGCTATATCGGCGACACAATGGCTACACTCGACAGGCTGTACAGAGTAGAGGCAAAGGCTACCAAACACTCTTCGCCAAGTGGTTCGTCGGTTTTTTATAGTGCTGCGATACCCACACCTGTATCGGGCAGATATTCTTACCGGATAGTACATCGAGATGTTCAGTCGCAATGGTACGATTTCGCCGTTGGCAATATGAACGACAGCATTGCCCGCTTTGTCTTTATAGGCGATATTCAAGATACGATAGGCGGTGTTACAAAAGATATCACCCAACAGATTGTGCAACGTCATGCCGACAACGAATTTTTCTTGTTAGGAGGCGATCTTATACATCGTCCTCAGGAGTTGTATTGGGACGAATTGTTTTCGGGCATATCGCCTTTTGCCACTTCATATCCTGTGATGGCTGTAAGTGGCAATCATGAATATCTGAAGGGGCTGTATAAAGTATGCGAAGAGCGTTTCCCTTTGCACTTTGCCTACTTCGCAAATGTATATAACAGCAATGATTATTGTTTCAACACAATGCGCTACGACAATATAGAACTATTTATGCTCGATAGCCATTGCGATGTTGTGCGACTTATCGAGCAGCGCAAAAAGTTGCAGGATGCGTTGTCAGAGTCGACTGCTACATGGAAGATTGTGGTATTGCACCATCCTCCATACTCAATTCGTCGCAAGAGCAATAACATACTTCTACGGTGGCTACTGACACCCATATTGGAGCGCGATGCAGTAGACCTTGTACTATCGGGACACGAACATGGCTACGCCCGCATCCATCCGCACAACGATGACGATGCAACGCCTATATACACCATCAGCCATTGCTCGCCCAAGAAATACAGACACCGCAATACCGAGGTGGAGGTGTACGACAACGATGCAAGGTACTATCAATATATCGACTGTGCAGCCGACACGATGCTGATGCGCACGTATACAAGTTGCGGCGAAATGATTGATAGTGTGAAGTGTGTCAAACAAAATGGTAAAACGCTTGTGCTTTGATGTGAGATGCAAAAAATACGTTATTACATATTGTGCTGCTTATTATTGTCATGCTTGCAAGGTATGAGCCAACACATTTTTGCCTCCGGTGCACATATCGACACCTCATCGCCGCTCGACTTTGTATTGGGCGAGATGGCGACAAGCTATACCGAGCCGGCTGTAATAGGCTTTCTGCCGTCGTTGTATTATTCGATGTTCAGCAGCGAGGAGCAACTGACCAACAAGACCTCAATTCAAGCACACTTCGACAACAATTTGCAGCAAGCCACTATATTCATGGCTCAAGAGATGCTGCAACACAATCCGCAATACGCAATATGTGGCATGGACGGAGTTGTGCACTTGCAAGGAACTATTACAACAACACCATATTTTGTGCATTACACCGGGCTCCCTGCCGGTGTATATATACTGCGTGTATCGGGCATACCCGATCACATACCCTTTATCACAAAGTGGTTTAAAAAATAAGATTATGAAAAAGACAATAACTATTCTCTTTATAGCATTGGTAGTAACCCTCCTGCTGCAAGCCCAATCGTCGGAAGTGCTCAACTATCAAGGAGTTTTGAAAAACAGAGATGGCTCTGTTCGCCCCAATGCCGAGGCGGTGCTTACACTTGAGTTTGTGCAAGGCGATGACATTGTGTATAGCGAAACACACACTATCACAACCAATCCAAGCGGTTTCTTTGCATTGAACCCCGGTAACGGTACAGCCGTAGTAGGCGACTTTGAGCAAATAGATTGGGGCGCCGGCAACATCGCGATGCGCAGCATATTGGATGGCTCAACCATAGCTGAGACAAAGCTCACCTCGGTGCCTTATGCGCTATATGCACATCGTGTCAAAGGGCAAGACGACATAGAATATAAGATAGACTCGATAGGCGAGGCTCAACATCAAACCGCACTGCTTGCCGACGACTTGGCTATATCGGTGTCTACACTATATAAAACATCCGACTCTACCCTGCTCGTTGTAGACTCGTTGTGCCTAATAACATCCGACATACAAGCCGACGAGGCTCTACTGAAGGCAAAAACCGACTCTTTGGCACACGAAGCTACATTCTTCAATGCCACAGCATATGCTCCGTTGGTAAATGCCTATCATACCGACTCGTCGGCGCGACAAGTCGTACCTCAAAGATTGCGCCGCACCGGTTTGGTTGTAACATTCCGCAGCGACACCCTCAACTGGCGCAGCATGCAATTTGCACACAGCGACACCGCACAATGGAACAAATCGAGTGCATGGAGCAGCTACGGATATTATGGCAACCTCACTCTACCCTACGCCGACAACAACTCGGCAACACGATTGCAAGTTCCCGAGGAGCACCGCCGACAGGGTCTTATCATATCGTACTTCAACAACGAAAATGTTGTCAACGAACAATATATCGCTACCAAGTGCGACGATGACACATGGAGTAACGACAGCTCTTGGATGCAACTATTGCTGACAAGCAAAGATATAGACATGATGAAAGCCGAAATAGCCCGCATCGACACCCTCGTTAACGATGTAAAAAAGGGTATGCAAGACATGTCTACTTTTGGTGCTTGGTTCTACGTTGCGCACAACGAACTCTTCTCGCAGACCGGGGCGCTCGATTACGACGGAAGCGAAGTATCTGACTTGGGCATGGTGCATACTCCACTCATTCCTTTGGGCGAAAGTTGGTTTGTTACAGCATACGGCAATGCAAAATACCCGGCTATATCGTTCTACTCATCGCCCGACCCACAATCGCGCTTGCCGTTTGCTGGAGACACTCTTACATCCGAAACCTGGCAGAAACAAACCTTTGACTTCTCTACCGACGAAATACCCGTTTCGGCTCAATATTTCTCGGTCAACATGGTGTTAGAGAAAAAAGAGAACGTAGGGTTGAAGATACGCAACCCCATCGAAAATTTTATCGACACCTCTGTCAAATACAACTATAAGACGTTAGACAACACCTTTGCCTACATAGGTGCATACGTAGGCTGCAACGGCAAGCGTGTCATAAACTCGGGCTATCGCCACACACGATTTATTGCCTTGGAACAGAACGTATACAAGATAAAATCTTATGGCACATACAGCCAGTCGAATATCACGCCTGTAATAGTCTATTATAGCGATGCCTCGTTTAACGATGTTGTGGGATATGACCTTGGCGATGTAGATACCGGTGGTAATACTTCGCGCGAAATAGTTATCTCGCAACAAACAGCTCCTGCCAATGCCAACTACTTTATCGTGAATTGGCAAACAGCACAAGGCACAAGCAGCGTACAACAAGGATTTGCCGTCAATGATATGGTTTACGACAACTCCGAAAGAGTAGCTCAACTCGAAAGCAACCAAAGCTGCTACGCCGGCCGAAAGTTGGTTACGCTGGGCGATAGCTACACCACCAACAGTGGCAACCGCGGAAAGCATTGGCAACAATGGCTTGTCGAGTGGTTGGGACTCACTTGGAGCGAAGAGGAAACCAAAAACGGATTGAACGGATATAGACCTATGGGCTACGGCGGCGCATGGATTACACCAAACGATATCAATTCGATGTCGATACGATGTCAGGATGTACGACGTTACTCGCCCAACGTAATAGTGGTTTATGGCGGACAGAACGATCAGGTTAAAGTCGACCAATTGGGTAGTATAGATGACGAACCGTTCATCCCCTCACAGATTGTCGACCTAACCAACCGCAGCACCGTAAACTCGCTTGAAGAGGCGCTTGAGTATATGAACACCGCCGGTACGGCAATAATGGACAAGATGATTATACACATCAATACCAAATATAACAAAAGCCTCTACTACCTGACAGATGCCACAAATTGGCAGTCTGTCGAAAGCTGGGTAAACCCCAAGGACAGCATCTCATTCTACTCGGCATACAAGGGTATTGTGCAACACCTTTGTGTAAAAAACCCCTATGCAACACTATATTGCATGACACTCATGCAGATAGATGCCACCCGATACGACAACTCGTTGGGCACTTGGGAGGAACTCAACACACTGCGCCTTGCCAAGAACGAGGCTATCAAAGAGATAGCGCAATACTACGGCGTACAACTCATCGACTTGTGGAACAAATCGGGCGTTACACCATACAACTCTTCTTCCCTATACAGCGATTGGATTCACCCCAACCAGTATGGATATAGAAGACTTGCCGAGTGTGTATATCGAAGCATGAAATAACAACCATATAAAATGACAATAATATGAAAAAGGTATTCCTATTGGTGGCTACTACATTCATGGCATCAACCATTTATGCCACACAACCTACACACCAACTTGATTTGAGCGACAACTCCCTCACATTCGACACAAACGAAGTGTGGGATGGTATATATAACAACGAAAATCTCTGCGCCGACGGCTTTGTATTCTCGCATACCGCCCCCTACGGACCGGGCTACTACGAAGGATTTATAGCAAGCCGCAACACCGACACCCAGAACCATTACGATGCCCCGGGTTGGACAGCCAATCAGTGGGGTTGTATGGCCAAAGGCGGCGTAGACCCCAAGAGCGAACAATCGTACAACGCCGAGGCAATCGAAGGCAAGCCTTTCCTCATCAACTATTACAGCGCATATAGCTTTGCCTCAAGTCAATACGGTGCAAGCTACATAACCCTCGAAGACAACGCAACATACATCCCACAAGGTATCTACGTATGCAACTCGCCATGGGGATACTACGGCTGCACCGAAGGCGACGGCTTTGCACAACCACTCGCACAAGAAGGCGGATACTACAAAATAACATTCAACGGCGTAAACATCAAAGCCGAAACAACCAAGAGCGTAGACTTCTATCTTGCCGAGCGCCAATACAGCGACCGTAATAGTGATGGTTTAATAAACGAAGGCGACAACTTCACACTCGACCATTGGGCATGGTGCGACCTCTCGGAGCTGGGCGAAATAGATGTTCTGTATATAACCATGGACTCGTCGGACAAAGGCGAATACGGCATGAACACTGCGGCAATAGTATGTATGGACGGGCTATCGGTTGTAAAACAATCGGGCAGCGTTAGCAACATCAGCACCCCCACAAACCGCATATATGCAGCCAACGGCGACCTATACATCACACTACCCGATGCACAAACAATAGCCCTATACACAACCACAGGCACACTCGCATGTAAAGCCAGCCTCACCGCAGGCAGCCACGTGCTCGACCTACGTCATTTACAACCCGGCATTTATTTTGTACGCCACAACAACGGTTGCAACAAGATAATACTCCAATAAAGCCCAACCCCTTTGTAATAGCATACAGAGGGGGTAGCGCTACTCGTGATTTAGAATTATTCTAATTTTATAATTATTTCACATAAAAATCCTTGACAATCCAACAAATATTCCTATCTTCGCAACAGAAACAATTACGTAACCTTTAAAAAAGAACAACTATGTTAAGCAAAAGAATGGAAGAGGCATTAAATGCCCAAATAAACGCCGAATTTTGGTCGGCATATCTCTACCTTTCAATGGCAATGCACTTCGAGAACGCAGGATATAAAGGCGTAGCAAACTGGTTCGCCGTACAATTCAAAGAAGAACAAGACCACGCAACCATCTTTATGAACTACGTAAACTCGCGCGACGGCAAGGTAACACTACGCCCCATAGATGCAGTAGACACAAGCTGGGAGTCGATACAACACGCATTTGAGAAAACCCTCGAGCACGAAAAAGTAGTATCTTCACTCATCAACAACCTTTACACAATAGCCTTGGAAGAAAAAGACTACGCATCACAAAGCATGCTCAAATGGTTCATCGACGAGCAAGTAGAAGAAGAAGAAACCGCACGCGACTACATCGACGCACTCAAGAAAATAGGCGACCATGGCTACGGACTATACATGTTCGACAAAGAACTCGCAGCACGAGTATACACAGCCCCGGCACCCCTTACTGCTGCCGAATAACAATATGAATACATCCCGGATAGTAGCTGTGCAGAATTTCCACCCTGCACAGCTACTTCAGTTTTAAAACAATAAAAAACACGAAAAGTGAAGAATCCAAATAGAAACGCAACGTTTTTCGGGTCAATAGAGAAATAATATTATGAAAAACACCGCGGGATTGCCAAGCGGCAGGGGCGCGTAGCCCCAAAGAGCGTCCGACAGCAATACAAAATAAAAAAAGGAGAC
>JAFUOV010000020.1 GCA_017481745.1 Bacteroidaceae bacterium | reverse complement strand
TCCTCATAAAGAGTATATGTTTTGTGATTCGTAAGCTCGGTGTCATCAACTTCACATCCCGTACACACCATAGCAACAACGCCAACTAATAGGGTGAAAATAGTTCTCATAGTCAACTGATAAGGTTTTGTTCAATAATGCGAAGTTAAGCAAAATATTTTAGATGTCAAAAACAAAGAATTAGGCGGGAGTCTTCTGTAGTTGCCACATAAACACTAAACAATTCTTTGCTTGTTGGGAAATATTTTGTATATTTGTAGTAGCATTGCGAAATACGCAGTGGTTATAGATGGCATTTAGGGCTATTGTTTCGTGAAGTAAAACGACCAAAATTATTAAACGAACAGACAATAGGCACATTAAATGCTCACGCCTTATGGCGTGGGTGTGCTTATGTTCGTATGGGTACTTGGTCGTCCCTTCTTCCGATAGGCACTACCCACGTTTCTTTTTATAGGTATTCTCCAGATTTTAAGTTAAACGGTTGCTATCTACGGCAACGATTATTACTTACACAAATAATTGTTTAACTTAAAATTCAAAGTTATGAAAAAGCTTTTAGGACTAGTATTACTAACATTTAGTTTGATTTTCTGCTCTTGTGAGAAAAGCGTGGAAGAGAGTAGCTATCCAACATTAGCAGGAAAAACTTTCGTGTATTCAAATGGACAAACAGGCTCAATGAAAATTGAGGAGGGGTATCGATTTGACAAAAATGGTGACGTCTACTACTATTCACAAGTTGGCACTTCTAGTAGATTTGACACAGATGGATGTAGTCTTTATTATAATCTATATGGTAGTAATCTAACAATTTACTATGGAGTTAAAGGTTGGAATAAGAACGTTCGTCACACTGTTTTTGCATCAGGCACATACAATGGTAATTATATCACCATTGATGGCGATAATTTCTATCAAAAATAAAGGACAAAAACAACAGGGAGCCGTCGTGAGACGGCTCCCTGTTGTTTTAGAAACAAATCCTAACAAACCAATAATTGTAAAGCCTAGTGGAACACCGCACGAAACTACTAACTCTCCTTAAGGTTTGAGCAGAGCAAGAGTAGGTATGATGGTTTGGTGACGACGAAGGCGTAGGCTGTGAGGTATCGTTCAGTGGGAGCTTGCTCACAAATAGCAACGATGCTTCACAGCCTAAATGTTGCAAAGCAACACACCAAACTATCATACACGACTCGCCGACGACTCTGCCACACCGTGGGAGCAGTCATAGTTTTTATTTACAAAACTTGCTAATAAACAAAGAAATAGGCGGGAGTCTTCACGACTGCCGCCTATCCTCTTTACAGAAGCAAGTCTGTAAATAAAAACTACTAACCCAAAGCAACCACAAATGCTAAACTCTCAACGTTTATCAACGTACAACCTTCATAACGTCATTGCCGCTGCGTATGATATGCGCCTCGGGAGAAAAAATAAACAAGTTTATTTTGTTCTCCGCTCGGATTTTTCGCTTGCACTACTTTGGCTAACGCCCAAGATAGGCTGCGCCTCGGGAGAAAAAATAAACAAGTTTATTTTGTTCTCCGCTCGGCTTGCACTATCTTTGCCACGCAAAGAGATATTGTTATGCAGGATTATCGTATTGATGATTGGTTGCCTACGTCGCGCAAGGAGATGGAAGCGCGTGGCTGGGAAGAGGTAGATGTTATATTTTTCTCGGGCGACGCGTATGTCGATCACCCTTCGTTTGGAGCTGCGGTAATAGGCAGGGTATTGGAAGCCGAGGGCTACCGCGTGGCTATTGTTCCTCAGCCCAATTGGCGCGATGACCTTCGCGACTTTCGCAAGTTGGGTCGCCCCCGATTGTTCTTTGCCGTATCGGCAGGCGCGATGGACTCGATGGTAAATCATTACACTGCCAACAAACGCCTGCGCAGCGACGATGCTTATACTCCCGACGGACGTTATGGCATGCGCCCCGACTACCCGACGATTATTTACACACAGATACTGAAAGAGATTTTTGGCGATGTGCCGGTCGTGGTGGGCGGTATAGAGGCTTCTTTGCGACGTGTTACTCACTACGACTACTGGCAAGACAAGCTTCGTCCTTCTATCCTTACCGAGTGTGGCGCCGACTTGTTGGTGTATGGCATGGGCGAGCGACCTATTCGCGAGATAGCCCGACGTCTTGCCGCCGGCGAACCGATTGCTTCGCTACGCGATATCCCGCAAACTGCCGTATTGGAACCGGCTCAGCTGATACCTGCCGACAGCGACAACGATGCTGTGCTTGCACCTCACGAGGAGTGCCTACGCAACAAGCGTGTACAGGCTGCCAACTTCAAGATTGTTGAGGAGGAGTCGAATGCCTTGCGCGCTCGTCATTTGTGGCAACGCTGTGGCAATGTGGCTGTGCATATCAACCCACCCTATCCCCCGATGACTACCGAGGAGGTGGATGCTACATTTGACTTGCCATTTACCCGTCTGCCTCACCCTCGATACAAGGGTAAGACCATTCCTGCCTACGAGATGATACGCCACTCGGTGTGTCTGCACAGAGGTTGCTTTGGCGGTTGTGCTTTCTGCACCATATCGGCACACCAAGGCAAGTTTATCTCTTCGCGCTCCAAAGAGTCTATCATGCGCGAGGTGAAGGCGGTAACAGCAATGCCCGACTTCAAAGGCTACATAAGCGACCTTGGCGGACCCTCTGCCAACATGTATATGATGCGAGGCGAGAATGGCGAGGCTTGCAAGCGTTGCCGCCGTTCATCATGTCTATTCCCGGCAGTGTGCCCCAACCTTGTTACCGACCACCGTCCGCTACTCGACCTATACAAGCAAGTAGATGCCCTGCCTGCTGTAAAAAAATCGAATGTAGGTAGCGGCGTGCGCTACGACCTTGTGCTACACCGACACCGCAACCCCGAGATTGCCGACAGCGGTCGCCTCTATGCCGAGGAACTGATAGCACATCACGTATCGGGTCGACTGAAAGTTGCCCCCGAGCACACCTCCGACACCGTATTGCAATATATGCGCAAGCCGTCGTTTGCATTGTTTCACAGTTTCAAAACACTGTTTGACAAAGTAAATAAACGCGAAGGGTTGCGCCAACAACTCATACCCTACTTTATATCGAGCCACCCCGGTTGTACCGAAGAGGCGATGGCTGAATTGGCTGTAACGACCAAGTACCTCAACTTCCACCTCGAGCAGGTACAAGACTTCACACCCACCCCAATGACCCTCGCCACCGAGATGTACTACACCGGCATTGACCCCTATACCGGCGAGAAAGTTTTCACTGCCCGCAGTGCCGAGCAGAAGTTAGGACAGCGCAAATACTTCTTCTGGTACAAGCGTGAGAATGAGGAAGATATAAGAAATTCGCTCAATCGCATGCATCGTGCCGATCTCATACGCCAGCTCTATGGCGACCGACCGTTCAAGCCCGTTCATAGCTATACTCCACAACAAGATCAGAGCAAACGTCCCGGATATAAGTCAACCAAAAATCAGAGCGAAGCGTTAAAGAAAAAGGTAACAACGCGAAAGAAAAAATAAATAATATTTTGTACTACTCTTTCCTTTCATTACCTTTGTAATTCAACTGTATAGTTATAGTTTCTCATGCAAGAACTCAACAGCCACAAAATAGACGATGAAAAGTGTGTAGATGAAGCATTTCAAGATTTGTTAGACGGCTATCTGCGCTCCAACCATCGCAAGAAAATAGATATCATCAAGCGGGCCTTCAACTTTGCACGTGAGGCTCATAAGGGTGTGCGACGTCGCTCGGGCGAGCCTTACATCATGCACCCCATAGCTGTGGCACGCATCGTCAGTCAGGAAATAGGACTTGGCTCCACCTCAATCTGCGCCGCACTGCTACACGATGTAGTAGAAGACACCGACTACACAGTAGAAGATATAGAAAACCTCTTCGGAGCCAAGATAGCCTCGATTGTCGAGGGACTTACCAAAATATCGGGAGGCGTTGTTGCCGACCATATTTCGCTACAGACCGAGAACTTCCGCAAGTTGTTGCTCACCATGTCGGAGGATATACGTGTTATCATCATCAAGATAGCCGACCGCCTGCACAACATGCGCACGTTAGACTCGATGTCGCCGGCAAAACAATACAAGATAGCAGGCGAGACAACCTATATCTACGCACCTCTGGCACACCGATTGGGCTTATATGCCATCAAGTCGGAACTGGAAGACTTGAGTTTCAAATTTGAACACCCCGACTCCTACGAAAAGATAAAACGCAAAATAGCCGAGAGCGAGGGCAATCGCCATGAGATGTATGCCCACTTTGCACAGCCGATAGAGCAACGCTTCAAAGAGCGAGGCTTTGTATACACAATGAAGGCGCGAGTAAAATCGGTATACTCGATATGGAAAAAGATGCAGGCGAAGCACATCGAGTTTGAAGAGGTATACGATCTCTTTGCCGTACGCGTTGTTTTTGAGTGTCCCGAGGGTAGCGACGAGTCGGATATGTGCTGGGCTATCTACAACATTATTACAACGATATATCATCCCCACCCCGACCGCACACGCAACTGGTTGGCAACCCCCAAACCCAACGGTTACAAAGCCCTGCACGTAACGGTAATGGGTCCCGACGGTAATTGGATTGAGGTACAGATACGCTCGCAACGCATGGACGAGATAGCCGAGCGCGGATTGGCAGCCCACTGGAAATACAAGACCGGCGACAGAGCCGAGGATGGCGAGCTAAACGATTGGATAGAGAACATCAAGAATGCCCTCGACAACCCGTCGCCCGATGCTATGGATATGCTGTCGAACATCAAAATGAACCTATACAGCAACGAGATATTTGTATTCACGCCCAAAGGCGATCTTATCACCCTTGCCAAGGATGCTACGGTGCTCGACCTTGCCTTTACGTTGCACAGCGATTTGGGTTTTCATTGTATCGCAGCCAAGGTAAACCACAAGTTGGTACCCATGACTCACAAGTTGCGCAGTGGCGACCAAGTAGAGATACTCACATCCAAGTCTCAATCGCCCAAAGCCGATTGGATCGAGTATGTAACAACAGCCGTTGCCAAGTCGCGTTTGGCAGCATCGTTGCGCAAAGACCGCCGTCAAGTCATAGCCATGGGCGAACAGATGTTTAATGACTTCTTGAAAGAATGTGGCATAAAACCCGGCAACGAAATTATAAACCGGGCATTGGGCAGACTGGGCTTCAAGACCCCCGATGCAATGTTCTACAAAATAGGTAGCGGTGGCATTACTATCGACGAGAACCTACGCAAGAAACTACAATACAAAAACAGCGGCAACAAACTGATGCAGTATCTCACATTGGGCTTGGCTCGTCCCAAAGATGAGCCCCTACCCGAGCTCACCGAGAACCCCAAAGAGAGCATCGACCGCAAGCAGACATATATATTGCGCAACGAGAATGGTGTGCCCAACTACCACATAGCCGAGTGTTGCCACCCCATCCCGGGCGACGATGTATTGGGTATTGTCGAGCCCAACGAAAAGAGTGTAATTGTGCACAAGCAAGAGTGCCCCGAGGCGATGAAAATAAAATCGAGCTACGGCTCACGCATCGTATCGACCATGTGGCAGGCAGACGACACACAATCATTCCCTGTCATGATAGAGATACGCGGCATCGACCGCAAAGGCATGCTCAACGATGTTACAAACGTAGTTTCAAACGAGCATAAAACCAACATGCGTTCGCTCAATATCAATGCCGACCAAGGCGTTTTTGTAGGCAAGCTCAACATTCATGTGCACGATACCGGAGCGGTAGAACGCCTCTGCGCCGACCTGCGCAAGATAAAAGGTATGAAAAGTGCTGTGAGAATAAACGAATAATGACCTGTAACACAATACAACAATGAGAGAGCCGAAAGAAAATAACAACAAAATAAGTATGTGGCTTGTACGCATCATACTACTCGTCATTGCAGTAAGTACACTTACATATTTCTTTCCCCGACAAGGCAAGACGCACTATGTCTTTCAAGAGGGACGTCCTTGGAGCTATAGCTTGCTGACAGCACCATTCGACATACCCATCTACAAGACCGAGGCTCAATTACAGGCAGAGCGCGACAGCATCATGCGCGATTTTCGCCCCATATTCAAGCTCGACCGCACAATATCGTCGCAAATGGTGAGCAACTTTGATAAAGAGTTGCGCGAGCACCAAAACCCCACCATTGATGCCTCATACCGCAACACATACGTCAAGGCTCTGCAAGAGATATACGACGGTGGTATCATCGCAGCCGAGAGTTTCAATGCACTGAACAACGGAGAAATAGCCGGAATACGCGTATTGGAAAACAACGTAGCCAAGAACAAAGCAAGCAGCGAGTTAAATTCGCCCAAGACAGCATACGAAAAGATACTATCAACCTTTACCGACACCTATTCGCGCCACATACTGCAAAGTTGCAATCTCAATAAGTACCTCGTCGACAATATTGTATACGACAGCATCACCACCAACAAAATACGCGACGAGTATCTGCAAAACATCGCCCTATCGGATGGCATGGTACAAGCCGGCGAGCGCATCATAGACCGCGGCGAGATAGTAACCCCCTACACCTATCGCATCCTGTCGTCGTACGAAATAATGCTTGCCAAGCACAGTAAGAGCGACACCAAGCAAGGACACTACATGCTGGCAGGACAACTTATCGTATTTAGTTGCATCATCGTGTTTATGTATGTGTTCATGGCATTCTTCCGCCCAAGATTTTGGAATGACAGCCGAGCACTTACACTCATAATGTTGCTCATCACGCTCCTCTCGGCAGCAGCGTTCGTAGCCTCTACACATGGTTTCCATGCCATATTTCTCGTACCTATAACTATCGTACCCATTATAATAGTTACCTTTTTCGACTCACGCACAGCGATGTATGTGCATCTGATAACCACTACCATCTGCTCTTTTGCATCGCCTGCTCCCATGCAATATTTCTTCTTGCAGTTGGTAGCCGGTATGGCTGTGATAGACAGCCTCAATAATCTATCGAAACGCTCACAACTATTCCGCTGTTCGGTGATAGTATTTGTTGTCTACGCCATTACATACGCCGGATATACCCTCTTTACCGAGGGCGACATAGCCAAGGTATCGACTACCATGCTCATATATATAGGTATCAACAGTGCTCTGTTGCTCTTCTCATATCTGCTTATATATATCTTTGAGCGCCTCTTTGGCTTCCTATCGTCGGTAACACTCGTAGAGCTTTCCGATATCAACTCGCCACTACTGCAACGCCTTTCGGAAGAGGCACCCGGAACATTCCAACATGCCATGCAAGTGTCGAACCTTGCTGCCGCAGCAGCCAACCACGTAAGAGCCAACGCTCAGCTGGTGCGTACAGGCGCGCTATACCACGATATAGGCAAGCTCACCAATCCATCGTTCTTTACCGAAAATCAATCGGGAGCCGACAGCCCGCACAAGAATTTGGCTCTTGAGGAGAGTGCTCGCATCATCATATCGCACGTCGACGAGGGTATAAGAATGGCAGAGAAATATGGTCTGCCACGTCAGGTACAAGAGTTTATCGCCACCCACCATGGGCATGGCAAAGCCAAGTACTTCTACAACACCTATTGTAATCAGCACCCCGGCGAACCCGTCGACGAGTCGTTGTTTACCTACCCGGGACACAACCCCCAGAGCAAAGAGACCGGTATCATGATGATGGCAGATAGCGTTGAAGCAGCCTCGCGCAGCCTCAAAGAGTACAGCCGACAAAGTATCACTGAACTTGTCAACCGCATTATTGATGCGCAGATAGCCGAGGGCTTGCTCAAAGAGACTCCGCTCAGTTTCCGAGATGTAGAGACCATCAAAGAAACATTTATAGAGAAATTAATGACTATCAACCACACCCGCATAGCATATCCCACGCTCAATAAATAGTTGATAAAAAGCGTGTTATAGTTGATAAATAATTATTTACGATTGATAACCGGCAGATTGACCCCTTATCTGTACCCCAATAGTTCATTAATCGTAAATAAATATTTGCAAATTAAAATATATTTTATTATTTTTGTTGCAAAATCGAACTATTGCTAATTACAACTATCAGGGGCAAGAATTCTTTCGGTTGCAACTACAAGGTAACGCCGTCATTTGCAAAATTACAAAACCATATATTATGACCGAATCATTAAATCTACTACTCAAAGAGAGTTTTACCAAAAACTGGGACCACAAAGCATTGTGCGATTTAGGTAAAACCCCTCTTACATTTGGTGAAGCTGCCCAACAAATTGCGAAGTTGCATCTTTTCTTGCAAGAAGCAGGTATCAAACCTCAAGACAAGATAGCCTTGTGCGGCAAGAACTCTGCCAACTGGGCAATGGCTTTCTTGGCAACCATCACCTACGGAGCTGTTCCCGTACCTATCCTCAATGATTTCAAAGCCGAAAGCATACATAATATAGTCAACCACTCAGACTCTCGCATCTTGTGGTTGGACGATGCTGTACTCAATGCCGTAACACTCGACGAAATGCCGGCATTGGAAGTTGTAATGCAACTTGGCGACTTCACTGCCGTATACAGCAAAGACGAAGCAATCAAAGAATTCTGTGCCAATCTCGACAAGACCTTTGCCGAGAAATACCCCACATTCGGCATAGAAAATCTCAACTTCCACCAAGAGCAACCCGACGAAGTAGCCCTCATCAACTACACATCGGGCTCGACAGGTTTCTCGAAAGGCGTTATACTGCCCTATCGCGCATTGTGGTCGAATGTACGCTTTGCCATCGACAATATTACATACCTCAAAGCCGACGACGGTATGATAAACATGTTGCCATTGGCACACATGTATGGTCTTGCCATCGAGATGCTATTCCCTTTGTGCAAAGGCTGCTACGTATGTTTCTTGGGCAAGACACCTTCACCCAAAATCCTCATGGGTGCATTTGCACAAGTACAACCCAAACTCATCATTGCCGTACCCCTCATTCTTGAGAAGATAATTCGCTCGAAGGTATTGCCTACACTAAAGAAACCTTTGCTCAACTGTTTGATGCACATACCCGGAGTATCGAACCTCATACTGGCAAAAGTACGCAAACAACTCATTGCTGCCTTTGGTGGTCAGTTGGAAATGATTGTATTGGGTGGTGCTGCCCTGAATGGCGAGATAGAAGATTTGTTGCGCCGCATGAAGTTCCCCTATACCGTAGGTTACGGTATGACCGAGTGTGCTCCCCTTATTGCATACGCACCTTGGTACGAAATACGCAAGGCATCTTGCGGTAAAATCGTCGACCGTATGGAAGCGCGCATCGTACCCCTTCACGAAGGCGACAATGTTGGCGAATTGTGGATAAAAGGTACAAACACCATGCTCGGTTACTACAAAAACCAAGAAGCTACCGACTCGACATTTAAAGACGGCTGGATGAACACCGGCGACTTGTGCGTATTTGACAAAGAGGGCTTCCTCTACATCAAAGGTCGTAACAAAAACCTCATATTGGGTCCTTCGGGACAAAACATCTACCCCGAAGAGATTGAAGACAAAATCAACAACCTGCCCTACGTAGCCGAGTCGTTGGTAGTAGACCGCGACGGACAGTTGGTTGCACTTGTTGTACCCGACTTCGAGAAAGCCTAGCAAGAGGGCATGGATGCCGATGCCGTAAAAGAGTTGATAAACAACAACCGCGGCACGCTCAACAAGATGCTTGCATCGTACTCGCAAATAACACGATTTGAGATGCGCGACGAAGAGTTTGAAAAAACACCCAAACGCAGCATCAGACGTTTCTTGTATAAATAAAATTCTATTTAACATAATATCAGCACAATCAGGGTGTCAGCATACTGGCACCCTGAATTTTTATATCCAACGATCGGCGTATTAACTTTATTTAGCATTTATTAGGGGGGGTAAATATTCTTTTAATTACTTTTGCATTTGGATGAAAAAAGGTAATTATTCGACAATATACAATCAACTATAAATATCAATAAACACTTAAACATTCATTTTTAATACTCAAAGCAATGAAAAAAATCATCTCTCTAGTACTGCTTAGTATATTGGTTATTACTAATGCAGTAGCACAATCCAAAAAAATGGAGAAAAGTTTGTGGAAAGCAGCTAAAAAAGAAGCAAAAGCATTAAAAAAGGAGGGTTGGAAAGCAGATAGCTCCATGCCATTGGAAAACATCCTATTCGAACACTACAAAAAACTCACTACAGAGGGTAATCATGAATTAGTCGGAAATGTAATAGGTAATACTTCGGTACAGACCCTCAACCAAGGACAACAATGGGCCACTACAATGGTATGCATATCATATGCAAAGGAAGCAGGCATATTAGTTAGAGGTCGTTTGGCAGCTGAAGTTGGAGCAGCAGTAAACGGAGGACCTTCTGCCGATTCTTTCTATGAAGGCTACGAAAGCAAAGTAGAAAAAGAGATTCAAGGAGAAATAAAGAAAAGCTTTGCCTTGTATAAAGAAAAGAAAGAAGGCGGAATTGACTACAAAGCATTTTTTATTGTTAATGAAGAGAATGCCCACAAAGCAAGAATACGCGCTATGCAAATGGCTATGGAGGAATCTGAATTTGCAAGAGAAAATGCAGAACGTATTTCTAAATACGTAAATGAGGCCTTCACCGTAGAACAAAAATAGCATTAAAAACAATCGATACCATGCCAATTTGTTAATTGGCATGGTATCAACACAATGCCACACAAATATGAAGGTATTCACATTTATATTAACACTACTAATATCATTAAATGCCATTGCTCAAAAAGAGTCTATAGAAGCCCTGAAATCAGTAACAGGAGAATATTCGGTAATTTTACAATATTCGGAAATTTCAGGGCGTGAAGCAATGCAAAAGGCAAGAGAAAACGCAAAGAGAAAGGCATTGGAAGAGGTGTGTGGCGTCCGTATTAACATATGGGATAAAATGGAAAACTCTTCTGCCGGTGATGTTTTCAATAGTTTAAGTATTAATCAAATAGATGGTGAAATTATTGAGTTTGATGTAATAGAAGAAGGGCACAGACAATCTTCGGCTCGATCGTCCGAAACAATTTTTTATTGTATCGCAAACATAAAAGTTAAGAAAGGAATTGAGCCAGACCCACAATTTTATATGTCTATAAACGGGCTGAAAAGTGTTTACTATTCAGGAGAGCCTCTTCTTTTTAATATTATGCCATATCATGATTGTTATATGAAGATTTTTCTTTTTGAAGACGAAAAGAAAGGATATCTCTTATACCCCAACGAATACGATATAGGAAAAAAATTACAAGCAAATGAGCTCTTGGATATATCCGACTCACCATATTATGAGTATGAAATTCAAAAGAATAATAGTCTTGAAAAAGAGATTAATCAATTAGTCTTTGTTTTCACTAAAACAGAACGACCATTTAACGCTTTGGAAACATCGCGAGCCGAAATAGAAAAATGGATGGCACAAATACCTAATAACCAGAAATATTTATATTTCTCTACCATCGAAATAAGAGATAATTAAGAAGGAACGTATACATCTATCCCATAAGGCAAATAATTTTAAAATGCAAAAGCTTTTTTTACTTATAATAACATGTATGGGCATAAGCAACATTTATGCCCAAAGCAGTTTTAATAATGCCGACAAGTTTAAGACACAGCATAATTATGCAGATAGCTTTAAACAAAATTTCGACAATTATGTATCGACCATAAACAAAAACTACTCGGACTATCTTAGAGGCGTATGGGATAACTACAATGCTTTTGCACCCATATCAACTCCAAAAGAAGAAATAAAACCCATAATATATAACAAGAAAGATACCGTTATAAAAAAAAATGAACAAAAGATAATTGTAGATAACAAAGATGTAGTTTTTGTAAATAAAGTTCTAAAAAATTCCACGCCCATACAGCCAGATGTTACTATCAAGAACAAAAGCAACAAAGAAAACGAAGAATTACTAAATACAATAGAAAAACACAGAAACATTGTTCAAAACATCAAGGACAAGCAAGAAGAAAAAAAAGGAGAAACTATTAATAAAGACACCACTATATCAATATCATTTTACAAGACCATAATAGAGGTGCGATTGTCTGTATTCAATCTTGAATTGGACAATATTTCCAACAACAATGTAGCTGATGCCTGGGAGCAACTACAGTACTCTCAATTAAACAAAACAATAGAAGATTGTCTTGACGTAAAAGAAAATTTAAATCTATGTGATTGGGCATATTTAGAATTTGTTCATAAATTGGCATCGGAAATACATCGTGACAAAAACAAAATCACATTGCTAACAGCATATATATTGGAACAATCGGGCTACGACATTAAAATTGGTCGCCGACAAAATAAGCTATATATGCTATACTCAAGCCAACACGACATATACAACCATCAATATTTTATGTTAGATGGTAAAAAATACTACCCACATGACACCGATACAAATCTTGACAATATGGAAATATGCAATGTAGCGCATAATTCTTTAAAAACATTGTCACTATATATTGAGAGAGAACAAAAATTCGACGACAAGACAACACAAACGCGAATAATAACAGCCTCTAATACACCTCAAATAGAGGCTTCTGCAAATAAAAATCTTTTAGATTTTTATTCATCATACCCAACATCAAGAATTCAAAACAATGATATGACAAGATGGGCTATGTATGCTCAGACTCCTATTAACAAGATCACACGAGAACCATTATATGAAAAATTGAGAACATTGATATCAAACAAAAGCGAGATTGAAGCCGCTAATATTTTATTAAACTTTGTACAAACAGGATTTGAATACAAATATGACAATGATGTATGGGGACAAGATAGAGTATTCTTTGCAGAAGAAACACTGACCCACCCATACTCCGATTGCGAGGATAGGAGTATTCTATTTTCTCATTTGGTACGTGATTTATTAGAATTGGAGGTTGCATTGGTTTATTCACCCAATCATCTGTTTACGGCTGTAAAATTTTCTAATGAAGTTGATGGTTCATATATTACAATCAATAATGAAAAATATACTATCTGCGAGCCAACATGTATAACAGGAGCTCCTGTAGGTTTTTCTGCAGAAGAAAACAATAATCAACAACTCAAAGTAATCCTTTTATCAAAAATTAATTATGGTAAAAGCTACAAAGCTGTTTTAAGCACTATTGAATATAAAAGATCTCTATTCCCTATATGCATAAACGGGAAATACGGTTATAAGAACAAAGAAAATAAGATTATTGTTCCCTGTAAATATGACAGTTTAAGAGATAATAAGCGAGGTGATTTGTTTTTTTATGTAGCTATTGAATCAAATAAAATGGATTTAATTGACAGCAATGGTCGCTACTATGAATCTGATATTGAAGATTACATCCCATTGGAAATACATACTTTGTTTAATTCAGGATTTATAGGTGATTATTGTGCAATTATTAAAGAGCAAGGTAAGTGGTACTTTAAGGATCTAAATAGTCGAGATCCGGGACTTTTCTTCTATGAATTTTGTTTGGATGAATATTGTATGAATGATGTTACTTTTGAAAAAAATATTTATTGCGAACCGCTAGACGAGAAACAACATGCTACTAAGAAATATATAATTCTCAAGAAAAAAAGTAATAATAAATATGGGGTTTTAATGCTTTGTAACTATTATCAATCCGGTCACGAAATACATATCCCGTTTGAATATGATAATATTTCATTTATTGATAATGATAAATCAAAAGTAAAAGTTTATAAATCAAGCACAAGCGAATATAAAGTTATTTCATTGGGAAGACAATGATAATTTTATCAAAGTATAGAGAAGAAGTAATTTATTCACACACAATATAAAAATAATGAAAAACATAAGAAAACATTTTCGAGTATTTATCATATTATTAGCCATGATAAATACCGTATTTGCCACAGAGAGTATGGCACAAAATCCATCTGTTCTTAACGAACTTAAGAGTAAATATTCATTAGTACAATTTCATCCGGAATGCGGTGGTTGGTACTTCATTAGTTATCAGAAGTACGGACAAACTCTTTATGGCTTTACCGATAGCAATGGTAATGTAGTTGCTTCAGGCGCAAGCAAGTATAAAATATACCCTGGGTTCATTGAATTATATCTTCTTGACGTTAACAAAAAAGCGCTACACGACCAATGGATAGAGGATATGAAACAATACAAACGTGATTACCAAGAATACCTTCGTATAAAAAAAGAATACGAAAATAAATTAGACTCATACAAGACAAAAGTAAAAGCTGCTAAAGAAGAAGCGAACTCCAGATATCAATATGCCCGCAAAAGAGCAATAGAAAGGGCTCAGGCAGAAAATCGCGCTAACTCAGGTGGCGGTGGAGGTATTCTAGGAGCAGTTCTATCGGGTATTGCCAGCGGAGTGAATATCGCAGCCGCAGCAGAATCGGTTAAATATGATCCTATTTTAAACCAAGTATTAGCCGAAAGAAACCTGACTGTAGCTCCTGCAGAGCCTTACAACCCAAAGCCCAAAGAGCCTGTAGAGCCTGAGAGCGGTTATTATTGGGATAAATTTTCATTGCTACAACCTTGCCCATACGACTATATTGACTTCAATGCTATAAAAGAGAAAGGCTATTTTGCAAACGTTAAAAAAGGCAACTATCACGGGTTGGTCGATTCTTACATGAATGAGATTGTTTCTTGTACCAATATAAGCGAAGTACTCCAGAAAAATTTTGGCAACGGAATGTTTTTGATTAAAAAAGGCGGTTTAATGGGAGTTATAAATTCGGCTGCCAAGACAATTCTTCCGTTTAAATATAACTCTATCACATTAGAGAACAATCGTTTTAAAGCCCGTAAGGAAGGTAAATACGGTCTTTACGACCTCAAAGGTAAAGAGGTTATGCCTTGTATTTTTGACGAGATGCAATCATCAAATGGTTATCTATTATGTAAGAAAAATAATCTTTGGGGTGTTTATACCGCAGATTTTGACGAGCTTTATCCTTGCCAATTTCAGAATCTGAATTTTTCAAAAATAAACAATAGTCTTATTCTCAACACACAAATAAAGGGTCTTTGGGGTGTATTAGATTTCAGAACAGGGCAAACCATCTTACCCAACCAGTTCACATCTATAGAGCATTTATCATTGGGCAGCAACAACAAAGAAAACTTTGTTGTCAAAAAAGAAAAGCTAAAAGGTTTATATTCTTCCGAAGGCATGTTATTGATTCCCTGCGAATTTGACAATATAGAATACATTAAAATGGGCGAAAACGATGCCATAAAAGCCTCTATAAATAACACAATAGCACTTTTCGATTTATTGGGTATGACCATTTTGCCTCCCAACAAATATCACAACTTCGAATATAACAATGAATGGTTTATTAAAGTATGTCAAAACAATAAATGGGGTATTTGTTCACCATATGGTGAAGAATTAATACCTTGCAAATATAGCAATATTGAATTGGCATTTAGCTTCAAAGACTTATTTGTAGGATATTACAATGATAAAAAGACATTAATCACAGCTAATGGCATAGAACTATTCATGCCTATCCAAACAAGTAATTTAACTGGTTATTTTGACTTATATTTTTCTTCTTCATCTGATAATCATATTCTCTATGAAACAGAAGAGGGTACAGGTTATAAAAAATTAAAGAAATTAGGGGCGATAGACTATGCAGGCAATGTAATTATAAAACCAATAAAATATAAAAACTACGCTGCATACAAGAAACTTACAGATAAAATAAAGAAAAAAACTCAGAAACTCACAAAAAAACATAATCTGGAAGCTATATTTAAGGAGAAAAGAGACATATATAAAGATAGTAAAGAAAAAGTTAAAACATTTCTTGAAGCGGAAAGTGCAGAAAAGTCATCATTTAGCTATTTTGCTAAAAATTATGTAGGAAAAGTGATTAATGATTGGCAAAGAAAAGGCAACTTTGAAAAAACAGCGGACTGGCGTAAGCGTGTAAATAACGAAACGCTTCAACAGAAAGTATACGAATTGACCAAAGATGCTCAAAACATATATATAGCCAATCACTCAAAAGATGCCATAGAAAAAGATATACATATTGTAGGCTCTTACGATGCCGACAACGAGACATACCGAATCAGCACCTCATTGAAAGATACCGAACTATTGGTAAATGTTCCTTTCAACGATGCTCAAGAATTTAAAACCTCTTTCGAAAATATAATAAAGAAACCCAAATTTTTTATCGAAGATGATAAAATCAGTCTGTCTGAATATAGTTTTATGATGCCAAATGGTAAAGTATACAAGTACAGCAATAACGCATCATTAACACACACTATTGCACAGGTCGACTACAATTTTGATTCTATAGAAATTTCACCCGATGCTTCAAACAAAAATTTCAAAGGAGGCAAACAAACGATTTCAACAATAAATCTGCATTATGGCACATCTGATGTTGATATAAACATACCTGAAAGTGAAATAAAGAGAGAAAACACATACGCTATCATTATCGCAAATGAAAATTACGAAAATGAGAAGCGAGTAGATTATGCATATAACGACGGACAAATATTCTATGAATATTGTACCAAAGCTCTTGGTATACCCGAAAAACAAGTACACTTCCGCTCCGATGCAACACTCAACAATTTATCATTTGAGATAAACTGGATGAAACAAATCGCAAAAGCTAACAACGGCAATGCAAAATTCATATTCTACTACGCAGGACATGGTGTTCCCGAAGACAATATGAAAGATGCCTACCTACTACCTGTCGATGGATACAGCAATGATTTATCATCTGGATACAAGCTATCACAATTATACAGCACATTGGGAGAAATACCTGCAGAAAATACGTTAGTACTTTTGGACGCTTGTTTCAGCGGTTCACAACGCAGTGGTGAACATATTGCCTCAACACGTGGTGTTAATATAAAAGTAAAAATGGGTGCTCCCAAAGGCAATATGATGGTATTTAGTGCTGCTTCAGGTAGTGAAACTGCCCACTCCTATAAAGAAAAATATCATGGACTATTTACCTATTTCTTATTAAAAAAAATACAAGAAGAAAAAGGCAATGTCACAATGGGTGAATTGTTTGATTATGTAAAAAGTAACGTTGAAAAAGTTTCTTTGATAGAAAATAAGAAAACACAAACTCCTACATTAGCACCGTCGAACAATATGTTAAATAATTGGAGACTTTTAGAAATGTAAGCACAAACAACAGAACAAGACTTCAAGAAGTCAAAAAACATATATATTGTTATGAAACTATGCAAATTCAAAATATAAATTTGCATAGTTTCTTTTAGCACAAAACCCAGACTTCTCGAAACCCAAACAACCGCCACCTGCCGATGTCAAGTCGAGCAGGTGGCGCTTATTATAAATAAGGTATAGCTGATTTTTTATCGGTGATAGAAAAAAATTTACTAATTTTGCGACACAAAACGGAAAAGTCATGGAGCTACTAAAGCAACGCATCTTGCGCGATGGCAAAAGCCTCTCAAAAGATATCTTGAGGGTAGATAATTTTATCAATCACCAGCTCGACCCGCAGCTACTCATGTCTATAGGAGTAGAGTTTGCGCGTCGATTTGCTTATACTCATGTAAATAAGATACTTACCATAGAAGCCAGCGGTATAGCTCCGGCGGTGATGACAGGCTATTGCATGGGTGTTCCCGTCATTTTTGCCAAGAAAAGCCTGCCCAACACAATGGAGAACCCTTTGATAAGCCAGGTACACTCGTTTACCAAAGACAAGGACTATACGATAATAGTCAATCGCGACTATATCAAGAAGGGCGACAAGGTATTGTGTATAGACGATTTCTTGGCTTACGGCAGTGCAGCCGAGGCTCTGTGCGACATAGTAGAACAATCGGGAGCAAGCCTCGTAGGTATAGGTATTTTGATTGAGAAAGCCTTCCAGAAAGGTGGTGATAAGTTGCGCGAAAGAGGTATTCGCGTCGAATCACTTGCCCGCATCGAAGAGTTGGACGAAGGTGTCATAAAGTTTTGTGAATAAGCAAGATTTCAAAAGAAGTATAAACATAAAATAACCTCTTATAACAAGAAGTATTATATATTTGTTGTATATTCGCAACTCAATGAAATATAGAGTAGTAGCCATATTGTGTGTTTTAATAAGTTTCTTTGCCTCGGCACAGCAACCCGAAGCTGCACCCACACCGTCCGGCAAAAACGACTCTATACCCAAGCCCGAGCCTATTGCATGGCGCAACACCTTGCCATTGGGCGAGCGTTATCGAGTGCCTCTCGACACATTGCAACACAATTTCTACCTGACCGATATTCCCACTGCCCACTCGCTTTCTTATAGCACAACCGGTAATCTGGGAGCTGCAGGATTTAACAACATCTACTTTGAGCGCCCCGAGAACGAATTGTTCTTCTTCAAGGAGGCATTTGCACATTGGTTGCGTGGTCCTGCCAATTTCGAGTGGTACAACACCCGGTTGCCCTTTACACAAGTAGCCTATCATACAGCCGGTTCAAACGAAACAGCACAGGACAATCTGTCGGCAACCTTCTCGGGCAACGTAAATAAGCTGATAGAAGTGGGCGGAGGTGTAAACCTTGTAACCGGTCGCGGTCAATATATACGCCAGACCGACCGCGAGTTTTCATATCGCATCTTTGGCAGTTACATTGGCGAGCGCTACCAGATACAGGCTGCATTCAACAACTACAACTTTGTAACCGCCGAGAATGGTGGTATAGTAGACGACCGCTACATACTCGACCCGGCAGCCATGCAAGCCGGCGACTCGAAAGCCGATCCTCGCACCATTCCCGTCAACCTCAATGATGCATACACACGTCTGCGTGGTAGAGATTTATACATCACCCACCGCTACAACCTGGGATATTACAAAGACGAAGCTGTTAACGACACACTCGTAGAAGAGAAGTTTGTGGCAGTATCGAGTATCATTCACACCCTCACCTTTGAAGATTCTCGCCACCGTTTCTACAACATGTCGGTAAAGGAAGATACAACATTCTTTGAGAATACATACCTATCGAGCAAGGGTACAAACGAGGCAACCGACTATTGGGCACTTGCCAATACCGTAGGAATATCAATCCATGAGGGTCTGAGCAAGTATTTCCCCATGGGATTGGGTGCATACGTTACCTATCAGATACGCGAATATACTCAAATATCGGACACCGTACCCTCGGGCACTCAAGTAGCCCCACACCTATCGGTGCACCCCAACTACCACCTTGCCGGTGTTACCACCGACCACACCTTGTGGGTAGGTGGACAATTGTGGAAACGCCAAGGCTCGTGGCTCACCTACGAAGCCAATGCCCGAGTAGGACTTGTGGGCAGTGTGCTGGGCGATGTAGATATCACCGGTACCGTAGGCACCAAAATACCATTGTGGCAAGATACCTTGAGCATCAATGCCAATGTATTGTTTAAGAACACAGAGCCATCGTTTTATCATCAGAAATATGTATCAAACCACTTTATGTGGGACAACGACTTTGGCAAGATACGTCGCTTGCGAATAGGTGGTGAAGTGGCATACCCCAAAACAGGCACATATATACACGCCGGATTTGAGAATATACAGAACTATGTCTACTTCGACAACTCTTGCCTGCCACGCCAAGAGAGTGGCAATATACAAGTTATAAGTGCCACCCTGCGCCAAAACATCAAAGCCGGTATTTTCCACCTCGACTTGGCAGGAACATATCAGTTCTCATCCAACCAGAGTGTGCTTGCCCTACCCGAGCTGAGCCTATATGGCAACTTGTATATTCTATTCCCCATTGCAAGAGTCATGCACGTGCAACTGGGTGTAGACTGCAACTGGTACAGCGCCTTCAAAGCCCCGGCTTACCAACCGGCATTGGCTGTACGATACAACCAAGACGAGATAGAGATAGGTAACTATCCGTTTATGAACGCCTACGTCAACGTAAAATTTAAGAAAGCAAGATTTTACGTACTATACTCTCACATGAATTACGGATGGCTGGGAGGTAACAACTACTTCTCTATACCACACTATCCGCTCAACCCCGGCATGTTGCAGCTGGGCGTGTCGGTCGATTTTGCCAACTAAAAAAGCTATGCTCAAAAAGAGGATTTTTTTCATAGGTATTATTCTCACAGCCATTTTATTGGCTCTTATCACAACCCGACTTGTTGTCAAGAATATAGCAGACAACAAGCCATGCGACTATCCCACCATAGCTGCTCGAGGGGTTATGAACGTAGCAGTAGACTTTTCACCCCTATCATACCACATCGACGGCGATAGCATCAGCGGTTTTGACTACGAATTGTTACAGATGTTGAGCAAGTATGCCAATATCAAGATAGAGATACATCCCGAGACCGGACTATCAAAAAGCCTTGACCTGCTCAATCATGGCACCTACGATGTCATAGCCCGACAGATACCCGTAACAACCGAAAACAAGCAAGAATATATCTTCACAAAACCGTTGTTACTCAACAAACAAGTGCTCATACAACGCACCGATAGCAACGGCAATGTAGCCATACGCAACCAACTCGACCTTGCCGGATGCACGCTGCATATTGCACAAGATGCACCCACGCGCCTGCGCATCGAGAACCTTGCTCACGAAATTGGCAACAAGATACATATAAAAGAACTTCCCGACTACGGAGCCGAGCATCTCATCATCCTTGTGGCAACAGGAGAGATTGACTATGCCGTATGCGACGAGGCAAAGGCTGCCGTTATCGCCGCCGACTACGATAACATCGACTATCGGACCGATATAAGTTTCACACAATTTATGTCGTGGACACTGCGCAAGGAGAGCCCCATCCTGCGCGACAGCATTGATTCGTGGCTCACCCGAATACAACAGACCGAAGAATACAAGTCGTTATATACCAAATACTTCGGGACAAACAAATATAACAAACATCGTCGCATCAGCGAGAGTAGCAACGACTCGACCAATGTGCAATAACTCCAATACAAGAAAATGAGTAAATATATAGAACATGATGGCATCATCGTATCGCAAGTAGCCGACGACAAATACGCGGTGAAGATAGAGCAACGGTCGGCTTGCGCTACTTGTCATGCCGCAGCACTATGTACTGCTGCCGAGAGCAAAGAAAAGATTATCGAGGCATACTCGACAAGCGGTACACTACACATCGGCGACAATGTTGTTGTATATGGTCGCACTACGTTGGGATACAAAGCCCTGATGCTGTCGGTTGTTATGCCACTTATTATCTCGCTACTCACCCTACTTGTCGTTTCGCACCATGCACAAAACGAACTGACCGGCGGTATAGCAGCCTTGGCGATACTCGTGCCATACTACATAACATTGGCATGTTTTCGCGGGAAAATACAACGAGAATTTGTCTTTTACATCAAACAGAAACGATAATAAAACACTGAATATATGAATATTATCACACTCTCCATCATCACACTTGCCGTTATCGGTGCTATTGCAGCCCTGATATTATATGCCATTGCGCAACGGTTTAAGGTAGAGGAAGACCCTCGCATAGACCAAGTGGAAAGCCTCTTGCCCGGCGCCAATTGCGGCGGCTGTGGTAAAGCAGGTTGTCGCAACTTTGCCGAGTCGTGCATCAAAGCCACATCACTCGAAGGTATGTTATGCCCCGTAGGAGGCAATGCCGTTATGAAACAGATAGCCGGCATATTAGGCATGGAGGCTGTTGAAGCTGCACCTCGCGTAGCTGTGGTGCGTTGCAACGGTTCGTGCGACAATCGTCCTCGCACCAACATTTATGAGGGAGCAAGCAGTTGTGCCATTGCTCACACCCTATACGCCGGCAATACAGGTTGTGCCTATGGCTGCTTGGGTTGTGGCGATTGCGTGTCGGTATGCAGCCTCGGTGCTATCACGATAGACCCTAAAACCCAACTGCCCGTTGTAGATATTGACAAATGCGGTGGCTGTGGAGCTTGTGCACGCGCATGTCCTCGCAACATTATCGAGGTACGCAAGAAAGGCGTAAAAGGTCGTGGCGTTTATGTTGCTTGCATGAACAAAGAGAAAGGCGGCGTAGCTCGTAAAGCTTGCAACACAGCTTGTATAGGCTGTAGCAAGTGCGCCAAAGAGTGCTCGTTCGACGCTATTACCATCAGCAACAACCTATCTTACATAGATAGCGACAAGTGCAAGATGTGTAGAAAATGTGTCGATGTGTGTCCTACCGGAGCAATACTTGCTGTAAACTTTCCACCCAAGAAGGTAACAACACCTGCCGCTACCGAGCCGGCTACTACACCCACACCCGAGGAGAGTAACAAATAAGTCTATTATCGAAGTATGAAAACATTCAAAATAGGAGGAGTTCATCCCCACGAAAACAAACTGACAGCAGGCTATCACATTACAACAGCCCCACTGCCACAACAAGCCATCATACTGCTATCGCAACACATTGGTGCACCGGCACAATGCGTGGTAGAGAAAGGTGCGCACGTAAAGGTGGGTACATTGCTTGCCCAAGCCAATGGCTTTGTGTCTGCCAACATACACTCTCCCGTATCGGGTGTAGTGAGCAAGATTGATAGTGTTGTAGATGGCAGCGGATATGCCAAGCCCGCTATATATATAAATGTAGAAGGCGATGAATGGGAAGATAGCATAGACCGCAGCAATACGCTTGTAAAAGAGTGCAACCTCGATGCCAAAGCGATTATCGACAAAATAGCCCAAATGGGCATTGTAGGTATCGGTGGTGCTACATTCCCAACACAAGTAAAGCTCATGCCTCCGCCCAATATGAAACCCGAGGTATTGATAATAAACGCCGTAGAGTGCGAGCCCTACCTCACCAACGACCATGCTCTGATGCTCGAGAAAGCCGACGAGATTATGGTGGGCGTTGAAATACTGATGAAGGCTATACACGTAACAAAAGCCTACATAGGTATAGAGATTAATAAACCCGATGCAATAGACTTGTTGAAAGAGAAGAGCCTTGAACACCAAGGCATAGAGATTGTACCGCTACAATGCAAATACCCGCAAGGTGGTGAGAAACAACTCATTGATGCCATTATCAATCGACAAGTTGCCAGCGGCGCACTGCCCGTATCGACCGGTGCAGTAGTGCAAAATGTCGCAACAGCGTATGCCGTTTATGAGGCAGTGCAGAAGAATAAGCCCCTCATAGAGCGCGTAGTAACCGTTACCGGCAAGTCGCTACAAAATCCCGGCAACTTCTTGTCGCGCATAGGTGCTTCCCTCTCACTCTTGATCGAAGCCGCCGGAGGTCTGCCCGAAGATACCGGCAAGATAGTTCTTGGCGGACCTATGATGGGTAGAGCCACAGCCAACATCGAAGCACCCACCGGCAAGGGTACATCGGGTATCCTTATCCTCACCGACGACGAGGCGCATCGCCCCGATGCATCGCCCTGCATTCGCTGTGCCAAGTGTGTGGCAGCATGCCCCATGGGACTCGAGCCATACTTGCTCTCGAAGGTCGTTGCCATGGGCAATTATGATGTAGCCGAGAGCCACCACATATACGACTGTATCGAGTGTGGTTGCTGCTCATTCTCATGCCCCGCCAACCGTCCGCTACTCGACTACATACGCCACGGAAAAGGCAAGGTAATGGCTATCATGCGCGCAAGAAATGCCAACGATAAAAAATAAAAATTCACACCACAACATAAGAGATTATGAATAAACTTGTTGTTTCACCATCGCCCCATGTACACAGCGGACTATCCACCGCACAGTGCATGTATGGCGTATTGATTGCCCTGATACCGGCTTTTATTGTTTCGCTCTACTTTTTCGGTCTTGGAGCTTTGTTGGTAACAGCCACATCGGTATTATCGTGCGTAATATTTGAATATCTCATACAGAAGTACTTGCTGAAAGGACAACCCACCATAGCCAACGGCTCGGCAATACTGACCGGCGTACTGCTTGCCTTCAACCTACCCTCCAATCTTCCATTGTGGATTGTAGTGATAGGTGCTTTGTTTGCCATAGGCATAGGCAAAATGGCTTTTGGCGGATTGGGCAGTAACATCTTCAACCCCGCATTGGCAGGACGTATATTCCTGCTCATATCATTCCCACAACAGATGACCACATGGCCCCGCCCATCCAACCTACCCATGGGCTTGGATGCCGAGACCGGAGCAACAACCCTCAACGTGCTCAAGTATGGTAATGTCGAGGATATTATCAGTATAGACGTTATGGAGATGCTCGTGGGTAACGCCGGTGGTAGCTTTGGCGAGGTAAGTGCTATTGCGCTGCTTATAGGTTTTGCCTATATGCTGTGGCGCCGCATCATCACATGGCATATACCCGTATCTATCATTGCTACGGTATTCTTGTTCTCGTTCTTCATCAGTATCGAGAAAGGATTGGAGTTTGCCTTGATATTTGCCGAGTTGCAAGTATTCTCGGGCGGTCTGCTCCTGGGAGCTATCTTTATGGCGACCGACTACGTAACCTCGCCCACGACACGAGGCGGCATGCTGCTATATGGTGTCATGATAGGCATCATCACCATAGTGATACGTTTGTGGGGTGCATATCCCGAGGGTATGTCATTTGCCATCTTCATAATGAACGGCGTAACTCCGCTAATAAACAATTATATGAAACCAAAACGATTTGGGGAGGTAGTGAAACATGGCTAAAATAAAATCGACACTATTAAATATGATTGTGGTACTTACCCTCATCACCGCGCTGGTAGGTGCCATATTGGGCAGTGTATATCAACTCACCGCCGAGCCTATAGCCCTTGCTAATGCCAAGGCGCAAGAAGAGGCTATACGAGAAGTTGCGCCCCAATTTGACAACAATCCTATCGCCGAGAGCGACACCATAATATCAAATGGTCTTGAGATTGTAGTCTACCCCGCCAAGCTGGGAGGAGTAGCCACAGGAGCAGCCGTCAAAGCCCCCACCAAAAGCGGATTTAACGGCGAGATAGTCGTGATGGTAGGATTTGAAAAAGACGGAACGATACGCGAATATCGCGTATTGAGCCATGGCGAAACACCCGGATTGGGAGCAAAGATGGAACAGTGGTTCCGCACCGACAAGAACCGCCAAAGCATCCTTGGCAAGAACCCGGCAAACACCGATATGAGTGTAACCAAAGATGGCGGCGAGATAGATGCCATTACAGCATCGACCATAACATCGCGAGCCTTCCTGCAAGCCATCAAAACCGCATACGCCGCCTATATGCAAGAGTCGGTCGATGCAGTGTCGGGCAGTAGCACGCAAACCGATGCTATATCAGGAAGTACCACGCAAACCGATGCCGTATCGGGCAGTACAATCAACAACAATAACGGAGAGGAGGTAACAAATGAATAAACTCAAGATAATACTCAACGGTATCATTACCGAAAATCCCACATTCGTATTGCTATTGGGCATGTGCCCCACGCTGGGCACAACATCATCAGCCATTAATGGTATGAGTATGGGACTTGCCACCATGTTTGTGCTGATGTGCAGCAACGTCGTAATATCGGCAGTAAAAGATGTAATACCCGACAAGGTGCGCATCCCCTCGTTTGTTGTCATCATAGCAGCCTTTGTTACCGTACTGCAACTATGTATGCAAGCCTACCTGCCCGAGTTGTATAAAAGCCTCGGACTCTTTATACCCCTTATCGTAGTAAACTGCATCATACTCGGTCGTGCCGAGGCATTTGCAGCCAAGCACAATCCATTCGACTCGCTACTCGACGGCATAGGCATAGGCTTGGGCTTTACCCTCGCACTCACACTGCTGGGCGGTGTGCGCGAATTGCTGGGAACAGGCAAGATATTCAACCTCACCATATTCCCTGAGGAATACGGAGCCTTGGCTTTTGTACTTGCTCCGGGAGCCTTCATCGCACTCGGTCTACTCATAGCCTTTGTCAATAAACTTAAAACCAAATAACGATGCTTACATATATATCCATATTCATCACAGCAGTATTTGTCAACAATATCATATTGTCGCAATTCCTCGGTATATGCCCGTTCCTCGGAGTGTCAAAAAAGATCGACTCGGCACTGGGTATGGGTGCAGCAGTAACCTTTGTCATGCTGCTCTCTACCATTGTTACCTACTTGTTGCAAGAATATCTGCTCGAGCCCTTCCAACTCGGCTACATGCAGACCATCGTATTTATACTCGTTATAGCCGCACTTGTGCAGATGCTTGAGATTGTACTCAAGAAAGTATCGCCCGCACTCTATCAGGCATTGGGCGTATTCTTGCCACTCATCACCACCAACTGCGCCATACTCGGTGTAGCTATCTTGGTGATACAAAAGGACTTCAGCCTCGTCGAGTCGGTAGTATATGCCGTATCGACCGCCATCGGATTTACCCTTGCCCTCACCATCTTTGCAGGTATTCGTGAGCAACTCACCTTGAGCGAAGTACCCAAAGCAATGCGCGGAATACCCATTGCCCTCATCACCGCCGGACTGTTAGCCTTGGCTTTTATGGGTTTCTCGGGCATTAAAATCTGTTAATTTATAATAATACAACATATAGATAAAAAACTTTTCTTATCTTTACGACCGAATTGTAGTGGCGACGGCAATAAATAGCAACTATTTGAAATCAAGCCACTTACAACAAGAAAGAAAAACACACAATTACAATACCTTAATCATCAGGCACTTGTGATTGTAAAGCGATAAGTTTACAATTATTAATACCTAAGCTATGGCAAAAATCAAAGGAGCTATTACCGTGAACGCCGAACGTTGCAAAGGCTGCAACTTGTGCGTAGTAGCGTGTCCTTCGGACGTATTGGCGCTACAACCTCAAAAAGTAAATCAAAAAGGCTACAATTATGCCTATATGGCAAACCCTGACAACTGCATCGGATGTGCAAGTTGCGGTATTGTATGTCCCGACGGATGTATCGAGGTATATAAAGTGAAACTTTAAGCTATATTGCGCAAGCATATAGAGAGTAACGAACAACAAAGAAAAACACATACTCATGAGTGAAGAAGTAAAATTGATGAAAGGTAACGAAGCTATCGCCCATGCAGCTATCCGTAGCGGAGCAGACGGCTACTTCGGTTACCCTATCACCCCCCAATCGGAGGTAATGGAAACATTGATGGCTGAAAAGCCTTGGGAAACAACCGGTATGGTAGTATTGCAAGCCGAGAGTGAGTTGGCAGCTATCAACATGGTATATGGTGGTGCATGTTGCGGTAAAGCCGTAATGACCTCATCGTCAAGCCCCGGTATCAGTCTTAAACAAGAAGGTATATCTTACTGCGCAGGAGCCGAGCTTCCCTGTCTTATCCTCAACGTAATGCGTGGTGGTCCCGGTCTTGGTACTATCCAACCCAGCCAAGCCGACTACTATCAAACATGTAAAGGTGGTGGTCATGGCGACTATCGTCTTATCGTGTTGGCACCCGCATCGGTACAAGAGATGGCAGACTTTGTAAACCTCGGTTTCGACCTCGCATTCAAATATCACAACCCCGCAATGATACTCTCTGACGGTGTTATCGGACAAATGATGGAAAAGGTTGTATTGCCTCCCTTCCGTGAGCGTCGCACCGAAGAGCAAATACGCAAACAAGAGCCTTGGGCAGCTCAAGGTCGTACACCCGACCGTCCTCGCAACGTAATCACATCACTTGAGATGGACCCCGTTGTTATGGAACAACGCAACCTCAAGTTGCAAGCCAAATATGCCGAAATCGAAGCCAATGAAGTACGCTACGAAGCAATCAACTGCGAAGGCGCCGACTACTTGATGGTAGCTTTCGGTTCGATGGCTCGTATATGCCAAAAGGCTATCGACCTCGCCAAAGAAGAAGGCATCAAACTCGGTTTGTTGCGTCCTATCACCTTGTGGCCCTTCCCCACAAAAGCTATTGCCGAGAATGCTAAGGGCAAGAAAGGTGTATTGGTAGCCGAGATAAACGCCGGTCAAATGATCGACGACGTAAAACTCGCTGTAAATTGCAGCCTCCCCGTAGAGCACTTCGGTCGTCTTGGCGGTATCGTTCCCAGCCCCGAAGAAGTAGTTGCAGCTATTAAAGAAAAACTCATGTAATCAGTGATTACCTTTAAAACCTTAAGAAAATGGACGTAAACGAAATAATTAAACCCGAAAACCTCGTCTATCGCAAGCCCACCTTGCTCAATGACAATACAATGCACTACTGCCCCGGTTGTAGCCATGGTGTAGTACACAAACTCGTTGCCGAGATTATCGAAGAAATGGGTATGATGGAAAATACCATCGCTGTATCGCCCGTAGGTTGTGCAGTATTTGCATACAATTATGTAGATGTTGACTGGATTCAAGCAGCTCACGGTCGTGCACCAGCAGTTGCTACTGCAGCCAAACGCCTCAACCCCCACAAGCTCGTCTTTACATACCAAGGAGACGGAGACCTCGCCGCTATCGGTACTGCCGAGACTGTTCACGCTTGTAACCGTGGTGAGAACATTACTATCATCTTCATCAACAACGGTATCTACGGTATGACAGGTGGTCAAATGGCACCTACTACCCTCGAAGGTATGGTAACTGTTACTTGCCCCTACGGTCGTAAACCCGAATTGAACGGTTATCCCTTGCACATCGGTGAGCTTCTTGCCAAGCTCAAAGGTACTTGCTACGTAACACGTCAAAGTGTGCACACTGCAGCTGCCATCCGCAAATGTAAAAAAGCCATCATGCAAGGTTTTGAAAACTCAATGAACAAGAAAGGTACTTCGGTAATCGAAATCGTATCTACTTGTAACACAGGTTGGAAAATGTCTCCCGACAAAGCCAACGTATGGATGACCGAGAATATGTTCGCCGAGTATCCCATGGGCGACTTGAAAAATGAATAACCGCTAAAACTATTATTATGACACACGAAATAATCATTGCCGGATTTGGTGGACAAGGCGTCCTCTCAATGGGTAAAATTTTGGCCTATTCGGGTATTATGGAAGGCAAAGAGGTAACTTGGATGCCTGCCTACGGTCCCGAGCAACGTGGTGGTACTGCCAACGTAACAGTAATCTTGAGCGACGAGCGCATCTCTTCGCCCGTACTCAACGCATACGACGTGGCTATCGTACTCAACCAACCCTCTCTCGATAAGTTCGAGTCGAAAGTGAAACCCGGTGGTATCCTCATCTACGACAGCTACGGTATCACTACTCCTCCTACTCGCACCGACATCGAGTGCTATTGCATCAACGCTACTGAAATTGCTGCCGAGATGAACAACTCGAAAGCTTTCAACATGATTGTAATGGGTGGCTTGCTCAAATTGCGTCCCATGGTTACTATGGACAGCGTAGTATTGGGCTTGAAGAAATCTCTTCCCGAGCGTCACCACAAACTCATCCCCATGAACGAGGCTGCCATCAAAGTTGGTATGGAGCGTATCGCTAAAATGGAAAGATAAGTTTCGATATAATCAAAATACCTCAAGAAAATGCGTACCGCGAGCGGTGCGCATTTTTTGTATGAAACGACGCTGGACGTAAACAAAAATTCACTTTAACGTCAACATATAATAACAGAAAGCCGTGTTATCACAGTGTCAATTATGCACCTCAAAATAAAACAAATATTACAACCATATTACAATCTACGACCTATTAGAGGGGCATTTCTTGTTATTTGTTAAATTAGGCAACATTTGTTTCAAAATGCTACAAAAATTTGGCTGCATTATCAATTTATTATACTACTTTTGCACTCATTAATTTAAAAACCTCTAAATCTAATATTTTTATGTATGCAGCTCTTGTAGCGGTGTTCGTAATAGGCTATCTTCTCATAGCTCTCGAGCATCCTATTAAAATCGACAAATCGGCAACTGCCCTTCTCCTGGGTATGGTTATGTGGGTACTCTTTATCCTTGGTGCCGACTCACTTCCCTTTGTAGTTGAAAAAGCTGCCGAGCATGGCTTTGCCGGTCATCTCAGCGACTTTGTCAACGCCGAAATCCTTCACCACATGGGTGAGGTTGCAACAACATTGTTCTTCCTCATCGGTGCTATGACCATTGTAGAGTTGGTCGACGTTCACGGAGGATTTTCTATCATTACCAACCGTATCACATCGCGCGACAAAAAGAAACTTTTGTGGATTCTCGGCTTTGTAACATTCATCTTGTCGGCTATCCTCGACAATCTCACAACATCGATTGTAATGGTAATGTTGTTGCGCAAACTTGTCAACGACCCCAAGGAGCGTTGGCTCTATGCAAGTATGATTATCATCGCAGCCAATGCAGGTGGTGCATGGTCGCCCATTGGTGACATCACAACAATCATGTTGTGGGTAAAAGGTAACATCTCGACAGGCGCTGTAATTATGTACATATTGCTCCCCAGCCTTGTGGCTATGATTGTACCGTTGCTTTTTGTTACAGGCAAGCTCAACGGACAATTGGCGGCTACCAGCGCCAGCGTTGAAGAAGAGAATAAAGGTATATCTCAAAAAGAGCGCAACATGCTCTTCTACCTTGGCGTAGGTGGTCTTATCTTTGTTCCCATCTTCAAGACAATCACACACTTGCCTCCTTTCATCGGCATGCTCTTCTCGTTGAGTATCTTGTGGATTGTAACCGAAATCATGTATAACAAGAAGCCTATGGGTGCCGAGAGTCAACATCGTCTTCCCCGAGTTTTGCAACGCATCGACACTCCCACCATCCTCTTCTTCCTTGGTATCCTCATGGCAGTAGCCGTATTGCAATCGACAGGTATCTTGGGCGATATGGCAGGCTGGTTGGATAACAAAGTAGGTAACATCTACGTTATCAATGTGGTTCTCGGTTTCCTCTCTTCTATCGTCGACAACGTACCCCTTGTTGCAGCAGCACAAGGTATGTATGAGATAGTACCCCTTGAGCAAGCTCAAGCTCTTGCTGCCGGCAGCTACGAACTCAACTTTGCCGTAGACGGTGCTTTCTGGTTGCTCCTCACCTATTGCGCCGGTGTTGGTGGCTCGATGCTCATCATCGGCTCGGCTGCAGGTGTTGTGGTAATGGGTCTCGAGAAAATCAACTTCGGTTGGTACTTGAAGAACATATCACTGCTTGCCATGCTTGGTTACTTGGCTGGTGCAGCCGTTCTCATTGGCGAGCTCATCTTGTTCCCTCCCACAAAGGTACTTATGGGTATTGAATAAGATTTAAAACAAAGACTATATAGCACGAGGCAGTGTCGCAATGACACTGCCTCGTGTGCTTTAAGGTACAGCTGTTAACACACCCTCACACTCTACAACAATAGCACTAAAAAGAGCAAAACATGCAAGGTTTTTGCAACCAAAAGGTAGTTTTTTCGACAAATAGTTGTATCTTTATTGCCACTATTAAATGCAATGAATAGAATAGGACACATATACCGATTGACAACCTTTGGCGAGTCGCATGGATGCGCAGTTGGAGGCATTATAGAGGGTGTTCCCGCCGGAATTACACTCGACACCGATGCCATACAACGCTTCTTGGAGCGTCGTCGTCCGGGACAATCGGCTGTTACCACATCACGCCAAGAGAAAGACCAAGTGGAATTTCTGTCGGGCATATACGAGGGCAAGACGTTGGGCACTCCCATAGGCTTCATGGTGCGCAACGAAAATGCCAATAGCGAGCATTACGATGCCCTGCGCAATGTGTTGCGACCCTCGCATGCCGACTATACCTACTTGGCAAAATATGGCTGCCGCGACCACCGCGGTGGTGGACGTGCATCGGCTCGTGAAACCGTTTCACGTTGCGTTGCCGGCGCTATTGCCATGCAAATACTCGAAAGTCTGGACGTAACCATTACTGCATACACCTCACAGATAGGCAATATAGCCTTGACCAATAGCTATGAGGAATACAACCTGGCAGATGCCGACAACAATATAGTGCGATGCCCCGATGCCACAACAGCCACTGCAATGGAGGCTCTGATAAAAGAGGTGAAAGCGCAAGGCGATAGCGTAGGTGGCATAGTGAGTTGTGTGATAAAGGGTGTGCCGGCAGGTTGGGGCGAACCCATATTTGACAAGTTGCAAGCCGACTTGGGCAAATCCATCCTGAGTATCAATGCCGTAAAAGGATTTGAATATGGCATGGGATTTGCCGGAGCAGCCCTACGAGGCTCGCAAGTATGCGACCATTTCTACAACGACAATGGCAAGATAGCCACTCGCACCAACTACTCGGGAGGCATACAAGGTGGCATATCCAATGGTGCCGATATATACTTTCGCGTTGCATTCAAGCCTACGCCCACATTGTTGCAACCCATCGAGACCGTTACTACCGATGGTACAGAAACAACAATATGTACCCAAGGCAGGCACGACCCATGCGTAGTACCTCGCGCCATACCCATTGTAGAGGCAATGGCAGCAATAACACTGCTCGACCATTATCTACGCAACAAAGCCACAAAACTCTAATCTCTAAACTCTAAACACTAATCTTTAATCTATACCCTATGCAAACGACACTCGATTATATCGAAAAAAACAAAGAACGCTTTCGCGACGAACTCTATTCGCTATTGCGCATACCCTCAATCAGTGCCAAACCCGAACATCGCGACGACATGTACGCCTGCGCCAACCGTTGGTGCGAGTTGCTCGTTGCTGCCGGTGCCGACAAAGCGGTACTGATGGAAACCGGGTTCAACCCCGTTGTATATGGCGAGAAGATTATAGACCCCACCTACCCTACGGTTATCGTATACGGACACTACGACGTGATGCCCGCCGAGCCATTGGAGTTGTGGAATAGCGACCCCTTCGAGCCCGAAGTGCGCGACGGTCGTCTGTGGGGTCGTGGAACCGACGACGATAAAGGTCAGGCTTTTATTCAAGTGAAAGCCTTTGAAATAGCATTGCAACGCAACATGCTGCACTGCAACGTAAAATTCCTCTTTGAAGGTGGCGAAGAAGTAGGCTCACCGGGCTTGGAAGAGTTCTGCGCCAACAACCGCGAGTTGCTCAAAGCCGATGTAATATTGGTATCGGACACCAGCATGGTAGGACGTGAGCATCCTTCATTGACAACAGGCTTGCGTGGACTGGCTTATTGGGAGATAGAAGTTACCGGACCGTGCCGCGACCTTCACTCGGGACACTTTGGCGGCGCTGTTGCCAATCCCATCAACGAGCTATGCAAGATGCTTGCCTGCATTACCGATGCAGATGGTCGCATCACCATACCCCACTTCTACGACGATGCCGAGGAGTTGTCGCCTGCTGAGCGTGCCATGATGGCAGCCGTACCCTACGACGAGAAGGCATATTGCCAAGCCATAGGCGTGAAAGCTCTATCGGGCGAAAAAGGATACTCGACCCTCGAGCGTGCAGCTACACGTCCTACATTCGACATTTGCGGCATTTGGGGTGGCTACACCGGCGAAGGTTCAAAGACCGTATTGCCCTCAAAGGCACATGCCAAGGTATCTTGTCGCCTCATCCCGCACCAAGACTATCACAAGATAACACAACAATTTATCGACTATATCCACGCCATAGCACCCGAGACCGTAGAGGTGAAAGTAACCCCCATGCACGGTAGCGAGAGTTATGTATGCCCCATCGACATCCCCGCATACAAGGCAGCCGAAGCCGGTTTTGAATTGGCATTTGGGCAGCCCCCCTTGGCAGTGCGTCGCGGTGGCAGTATCGGCGTGATACCCATCTTCGAGCGCGTATTGGGCTTGAAGTCGGTACTTATGGGATTTGGTCTTGAGAAGAATGCCATACACTCGCCCAACGAAAGTTTCGCACTCGAAATGTACGAGCGTGGCATCATAGCCGTTGTGGAGTTCTACAACCGATACGGGAAATAATAACACTATGGAAAAAGCTCGATACAACGACTACGGCTCTTTCCTACAACAACACTTTGCAGGTAAAGTACAGAAAATCTCTATCAACGGAGGCTTTACCTGTCCCAATCGTGATGGCACAGTCGGGCTTGGCGGTTGTTCGTTTTGTAACAATCAGACCTTTAACCCCGACTACTGCCGTCGCGAGTTGAGTGTTACTCAACAACTGCAAGAAGGCATCCGATTTTTCGGGCGCAAATATCCCACAATGCGATATTTGGCTTACTTTCAAGCCTACACAAGTACATACGATGAGCTACCCAACCTCATAGCCCGATACGAAGAAGCTCTATCGGTCGATGGCGTTGTGGGTATCATTATAGGTACACGCCCCGATTGTATGCCTCAAGCACTGCTCGACTACCTGACAGAGCTGGCAAAACGCACATTTGTAACGGTAGAATACGGTGTAGAAAGCACGCTCGACAGCACATTGCAACGCATCAACCGCGGGCACAACTATGCTACCGCAATTGATGCCATAGAGCGCACTGCCGCTGCCAACATCATAACCGGCGCGCACCTGATTTTGGGACTTCCCGGCGAAACGCACGACGACATGTTGCAACACGCCACCCGATTGTCGCAACTACCGCTACACACCATCAAGCTACATCAGCTGCAACTCATCCGCGGCACAGTAATGGGCAAAGAGTATGAAGAGCATCCCGAGCACTTCGACATCCCCGACATCGACACCTACATCGACCGCGCCATCGACTTTGCCGAGTTGCTTCGCCCCGACATTGTGATAGAGAGATTTGTTTCACAATCGCCTGCCGAGTTGCTCATAGCTCCACATTGGGGCTTGAAGAACCACGAATTTACAGCCCGCTTGCTACGCCGCATGCGCGAGCGCGATACTTGGCAAGGCTGCAAATGGCATAAGAATAAACCGACACGAGACACACAGATATGAAAAAAACTACTATTCTCACATGTGCATTATTATGCACCATTACGCTACAAGCACAATACCTAAGAAACGGACAGATTGACTACGGCACAACAGGTTCCGACTTCCGTATATCGGCTTGGAACGAAGGTGAAAAATGGAGTGAAGATGACAATTTCTTTATTTCCCGCATCAAGCCCAAAGCACGATTTACCAATCAAGCCACACAGATAAACCAGTCGCTCATACCTTGGTGGGATTGGGATTATGAGGCAGAATATAACAGTGCAAATGACTACTCTTGTTACAGCAAAAAGATAGTCAATTGGATACCCTACGGTTTCAGCTACACCTACGATGCCAAGTCGCCGTTTGAGATAATGCCCAACGGTATCTTCAATAGCGAGGTATTCACCATGTGGCAATATATCTCTACATGGGGTACTTGGAGCGAAAAATTCATGCGTATGCCCGGAAACTTTGCCGATGTGGCTCACAAGAATGGTGTTGCCGTTGTTACACAATCGACAACAGCCTACGCAGCCGATATGACAACCAACGGCTGGGGCGAAGCCTACATCGACTTGGGTGGCACCGAGGAGAATAGAAAGAAAGTATTGGCATGGCTCGACTACTACGGTATAGACGGCATAGGATACAACTCGGAGTTTTCGGGCGGATATAATGCAATGGGCATCAAAGAGATAGTGGATTTAAACCAAGCTATATCGCAACACTTCGACTCGATATATACCGGTGAGATGCGCTCATTTTCTGCCGAAAACATCTGGTATGATGGTGAGCGAGAAACGGGTGGACCGGCTTTTGATAACGGTGTAAACGAAAACACCGATATATTCTTTGGCTCGGCAAGCGACAAAAAAAGTTCATTCTTCCTCAACTACAATTGGAATGCCAACTTCAATAACAACAACAAAGAATACCTACCGCCAAGCATAAAATATGCTGTTGAATTAGGACGGAATCCCTTCGACATTTATGCATCGGTCAATCTGCAAGGTAAAGAGCCCAAACTCACCGGTAGAGGAGGGACCAACGGACGATGGCAATATATAGACGAAAAGGCAGTGTCGATAGGTATATGGTCGGGACACGACAGCAATGCCTTCTGGGAAGATCGCAATGCCAACGGTTCATCGCCCATGACAGTACAACGCACCTACCAAAAGTTGCTTGAGCATTGGTTTACAAACAGCTACTACAACCCCATCTATGCTATCGATCCTCAATTGGTCGTAAACGAAAGCCTCGACAACGCATTGAGCAGCCGATTCTTTGGTATGTCTAAATTTGTTGCAGCACAGAGCACATTGTCATGGGACTTGTCAAGCGAGGCGTTTGTCAGCTACTTTAACGTCGGTAACGGTTGCTTCTTCAACTACAACGGCAAACGACAACACAATGCCGAGTGGTACAACATAGGCATACAAGATTACCTGCCCACATGGCGATGGTGGTGGTCGAGAGAACCTCTCGGACGCACTACCGAAGATATTCCCACCGGATTGGAAGCCTCATTCGATTGGAATGATGCTTGGTTTGGCGGCTCGTCGTTGCGTATCGCAGGTAGCGAAAGTGCACAAAGCATATTACATCTGTTCAAAACACAATTTGGCATTGAGAAGGGCGACGTTGTAACTATAAGATACAAGATAAATAAAGGTACAACCGACTGCTCATTGCTATTGGGCACAGGTAGCGATTGTGCCACATGGAGCAACGCTCAACAATATATTGTTGCATCTACTCAAAACCAGGCAACAGGCACATGGGTTACAAAGGAGTTTATCATCGAAAACAACGACCAACTCTCGGCTATTGCCCTGCAATTGAGCAATGCACAAGACATAGACATGAATATTGGCGAGGTAGCTATACGTCGAGGCGCATATAAAGCCCCCGACCGACCTACCATTACAGCTGCCGAAATATTGCTATGCCACATGAATGGTATTGATGCCAAGGTTATATTCGATATGAATAGCGCCTCGGGCAACAACATAGGACAATATAATATCGACCACAACGCATCGTTCTACAACATTTATGCCCGCATATCGTATGGAGAAGGCGACAACATAGAGCAACAAACCACACACATGGGCGCAACAACCTCATGGGCAGCTCTGTTCTTCGCTGCACCTATCGATATATTGAAAGCATCTGCTCAAACGGCAACATTGTCGATAGGTGTTGCAGCAGTAGGCGTAGATATGGCAACACAATCGGATATTGTATGGAGTGAAGAACTCCCCATTATACTCAGTGGAGAGAACAGCAACTACCAATACAATGACGACATCTCTATCTCATCGACATACATCATTCCCAACGAAACATTCACCGTTGGCTATAAAGATGCCCTACACCCGGCAGCGAGCGAGTGGCGTATAGTAGGACCCTACAACAACACCGACGTCGCTACAACCGATACTATTGTTGCAGCCACAAATGCCACAAATTTTGCTGCAACAATCAATGCCGATGCAACAAAGGTCGAGTTGCAATCACTTCCATACGGTTTTTACGACCTTATAGTTGTCGACAATAACGGGCATGAGCGCCTACTACCCTCGTTCATACAGATTTATGGCAAAGAGAGCATCAAGAAACCCGCACTCAAGAAACTCGTAGCCCTCGACACCGATGGTAACTTGGATGCCATCTCGGAGGTAAGTGCCGAGACTGCATCGGAGTTTATCATGGAAGATTACAACAACGAATTCTATATGGTAAAAGCCGACGGAACAGAGTATGACCTAAAAACCGAAAGCAAGACGCTCCCCGGAGCAGGCATCAAAACACAACCTTCAAAAGCCGTACGCCTACACTATACGGTGAACAAGGATGCTGTGGGCTCGACCTCAAAGGGTATTTCTCTCAATCACAATGCATTGGGTATTATTGCCAAAGAAGTAGGCATTGAACCTATAAAAGAAACAACAACAGACGGTTCGGGATATGATTATATCAAATACGACTACTCAGAGGTAGCATTCTCACTGTCATTTTGGATAAAAGTTACCGACATCAACCACGCCACATGGCTACTCAACATTCGCAATCCCGAGGAAGACTCTTGGCCCAATCGCGTATGGGGCTGGGCTTGGAGCGATGTAGACGAGGATGGATATCTGCTGAACACAGCCATAAGAAGTGGTCAAGGCGATAATTATGTGTATAACTATGTAACAGATAGCGGAAACCGACTATTTAAATTTGAGGAGGGATTGTGGTATCACATCGCCTACGTCTTTACAGAGGAAAAATGGGTAGAAACAAGTTTCTACGAACAGCTACGCAGTTCCGATAACCAATTCACCCTCTACATCAATGGCAAACCTCTTGTACCGGCATCTGTATCAGAGCCTACACAGAAAGGTTGGGCAGACTTTGATAACAATGCAACAATAGGACTTGGAGGCATAGCAGGTAAAGGCAGATATGCCGGATTTGATGCCGTAATAGACAACTTCCGTATTTACAACAAAGCCCTCACAGCCGACGAGGTAGCAATGGCTATGCAATCGACACCAACTCCCAACGACGTTGATGGGCTTACCGGATATTGGGACTTTGAAAACAACTTCAACAGCGGATATGACAATGCTATAACAAAATATCCCGATGCCAAGTTGCTCACCCACTACTATCCTGCCGACCCTGCCGACGAGGCATTCCAAAGCAAAGTTATTGTAGAAGCTGTAGAAACAATGGGGTATCACAACCTCAAAGACGAAAAAGCCCACAACATAGACATCACGCCTACAATAGACATTGACGGCATTGAAATAGCCCTTGCTTCAGGCAACGAGCCTCACGAATATACCGAAGTTGCAGGAGATAGCAACGCAACATCGCCCAACGACAACGACGATATATTATATTATGCCGATTTGACCTTCCCCGACCCCGGCGTAGGTGTATATAAAATATATACCGTTGCGCTCAACATCGACAACGAGTTGGGCAAAGACAGGAAGGAGTATCGTTACATATATGTTGTGAATATAGATGGCAAGATACAATCGGGCATTGTCGATAACAAGACTACACAAGCCGCCATCGATATATACCCCAACCCATTCACCGATAGCATGTCTGTTCGTCTGGTACAACGTGGAACTTATACCATAAAAATAGTAGATTTAAACGGTGCACATATCGCCTCATATAAGGTTTGCGCCAATGCCGACGAGGATATGACTATCAAACCTCACATCGACTCGGGGGTATACATTGCTCTTGTATGCAAGGGCGATGAAATACTCTGTGCCAAACAGATTGTGAAGAAATAATCATAGTCTTGCTATATAACGCAATAGGGCGACCTCACGAAGTCGCCCTATTGCGTTATGCTCAATGAAAAAGTTTATGGATATTCTTTCGATTATTTTCCTTGCGAAACCAAGTAGCCCTTTACATCTTTAAATAGCGGTGTTGCAAATACAAAATCTTCAAGTGCCTTGTTGTCGCTATGGGTAATCATTTGGCTTGTACCTTCCCAAGCCTTGTAACCTTTGTCAATAAAGATAATGTGCTCGCCAATACCGAGTACCGAGTTCATATCATGCGTATTTATAATGGTAGTCATCTTATACTCGTGTGTAATGTCGCTCAACAGTTCATCAATCACAAGCGATGTTTTGGGGTCAAGACCCGAGTTGGGTTCATCGCAGAATAGGTACTTGGGATTGAGTGCAATGGCACGAGCAATAGCAACACGTTTCTGCATACCACCGCTTATCTCCGAAGGATATAACTTATTGGCACCACGCAAGTTTACACGATCCAGACAGAACTCGGCACGTTTCTTGCATTGCTGATAGCTATCGTTTGTGTGCATGCGCAACGGGAAGATAACATTACCAAGAACGGTTTCCGAGTCAAACAGCGCCGCACCTTGAAACAACATACCTATCTCCTTGCGCAGCTCTTTTATTTGCGAGGCGTTCATTGCCAAGCTATTACGACCGTCATAGAGAATTTGCCCCGACTCGGGTGTCATCAACCCTACTATCGACTTGAGCAACACAGTTTTACCCGAGCCACTCTGTCCTATTATCAAGTTGGTTTTACCCTCATAAAACTTGGCAGATATATCAAACAACACCTGCTTGTCCTCAAACGACTTGTTGATATTCTTAACCTCTATCATCCCATCATTATTTGAGTGATTAATACATCCAATACCAATATCACTACGCTGCTCACAACAACAGCATTGGTGCTTGCAGCACCTACCTCGCGCGAACCGCCTTTGACCGAGTAGCCATAATAAGCTGCTACACTACTGATGATGAAACCAAAGAATAGCGACTTGAAAATAGCATACCATACATAGAACTCCTTGAAATAGGCTTGGAAGCCATAAGTGAGCTGCTGCGTAGGCATGAGGTTGGCAAAGAAAGCGATGGCGTATGCACCGAAAAATCCCATTGCCATACTGAAACCCACCAATACAGGTATGTAGGTTACCATAGCCGTAATTTTGGGTAGGATTATATAGTTGGCACTATTCAGTCCCATCACCTCCATGGCATCTATTTGCTCTGTTACACGCATGGTACCTATCTCCGATGCAATGTTTGAGCCCACTTTTCCTGCCAATATCAGTGCCATGATTGACGATGAAAACTCAAGCAGGATAATCTCACGCACAGCCAATCCCACCGTATACTTGGGCAACATGGGCGACATGATGTTGAGCTGCATTTGTATGGCAATAACAGCACCTATAAATACCGATATAATGAGAACAATGGGTATGGAGTTGACGCCCAACTTATGCACTTCATCGATGTATGTACGGAAAAACTCTTTCCACTTATCGGGTTTGGTAAAGGTTCTTCCAAGCAGAAGTATATAATCTCCAAAGGCACTTAATGAACTTCTTAACATATGATTGATAAATGTTTCGTAACAAATAATTGGCAAAAGTAATAAATTTTGTCGGTTTTTGGCTCGTTTCAAATCTTAAATGATGTAACACGCCTACCGCCCGTCTTGTATTTCTATATAAAATACGAGTGAATATCTCGCAATAAGATATTCACTCACAGCTGCTTATATAAAATCGTTTTACTTCTTCACAATCTCTCTTACTTGCGAGCCGCATACAACAATATAATATCCGGCAGGAAGTGTGCTCAAATCTACCGAGCGCGACATGAGTGTATAATTGATAGAGCGCACAAGCGTACCACTTATATTATATATGTAAATATTACCCTCGCCCACCAACGTCCAGGAGGTACAGCTATATTCCTTTCGGTAGCAACATCGTCGGCTGTCCAATAATTCAAACGATAATCTGGTATAAATAAAGAAGAATTAATACAAACGCAGTACAGAAACCGAATTCACTTAAGCGGGTGCAAAGTTACTGAAAAACAGTGCATAAAGACATTTGGACTCTATTAAATTTTATAAAACCTCATGCAACGCATTTCGTTCTGTTATTATCACAATGCAGCCAACGATGCACAAGGTTTTAACGTACTTTTGCAGGGCTTTTCACTAAAAAAAAGACAAACTCTTTTTTATGCGCAATCTTTGTCGTACTTTTGTGCTACTTATGAATGTAACTGCTATTGAACCTCAAGAGGATATAAAAGAGAAGGTAGAAAATACCGGCATGGTACTGCGTACAGAAGATTTGGTGAAAAAATACCGCCAACGTACGGTGGTTAATCACGTTTCTATCAATGTAACGCAAGGTGAAATTGTGGGCTTGCTGGGACCAAACGGTGCCGGTAAGACAACAACATTCTATATGACAACCGGTCTTGTTCCGCCCAACGAGGGACACATATATCTAAACGAACTTGACATCACCGAGTTTCCTGTATACAAGCGCGCGCAACATGGCATTGGCTACTTGGCACAAGAGCCGTCGGTATTCCGCAAACTCTCGGTCGAGGACAATATCCGCTCGGTATTGCAGATGACCAATACCACTCCCGAGTATCAACGCGACAAGTTAGAAAGCCTCATTGCCGAGTTTCGCCTTGAGAAGGTGCGCAAAAACTTGGGCGACCAGCTATCGGGTGGTGAGCGTCGACGCACCGAGATAGCCCGATGCCTTGCCATCGACCCCAAATTTATCATGCTCGACGAGCCGTTTGCCGGTGTCGACCCTATTGCCGTAGAGGATATTCAATATATTGTTTATAAGCTCAAAGAGAAAAACATCGGTATCCTTATCACCGACCACAATGCTCCCGAGACGTTGAGTATCACCGACCGCGCATATCTGCTCTTTGAGGGTAAGATATTGTTTCAAGGCACATCGGAAGAGCTTGCCGAAAATCCCATCGTACGCGAGAAATATTTGGGTCGCAGTTTCGTCTTCCGCCGCAAAAAATTCGACTAAAACAAATTTATTCCAAGACATAAAAAATCCCACTTCATCGAAGTGGGATTTTCTGTATAAATACGAGATAAAGAGTTTATTACTCCTCGTCTTCTTCCTTCATGTTGTGGAACACGTTTTGAACGTCCTCATCCTCTTCAAGGCGCTCAATGAGTTTCTCGATAGAGGCACGTTGCTCGGCATCGAGTTCTTTGAGGTCGTTGGGGATGCGCTCAAACTCAGAGCTAACGATTTCAAACTCGTTCTCCTCAAGATACTTTTGAATTTCGCTGTTCGACTCAAAAGCGCCATAGAGTACAATCTCTTCGTCGTCAGCCTCCAACTCGTCTACACCGTAGTCGATCAATTCGAGTTCAAGATCTTCAACCGATACACCATCTTTGGGCTTGATGTGGAACACACATTTATGCTCAAACATAAATGAGAGCGAACCTGTTGTACCCAACGAGCCACCTGCTTTGTTGAAGTAGCTACGCACGTTGGCAACGGTACGAGTGTGGTTGTCGGTAGCTGTCTCTACAACGATAGCGATACCGTGAGGACCATATCCTTCGTAGATAATCTCTTTGTAATCGCCTGCATCCTTATCAGTAGCCTTTTTGATAGCACGCTCAACATTCTCTTTGGGCATGTTGGCCGCCTTGGCATTTTGCATCAATGCACGCAAACGAGGGTTGCCATCGGGATCGGGACCACCGGCTTTTACAGCGATAGTTATTTCCTTACCAATTTTGGTAAATGTACGGGACATGTTGCCCCAACGTTTCATTTTTCTGGCTTTGCGGTATTCAAACGCTCTTCCCATAATACTTTACTTTATATAGTTTTTATTTTTTTGAATTTTCGTTTTATCGCAATTCGGCATTGAGTTGTTTTGTCAGAGCTGCAATCATGCGAGTCATTACATTGTCTATCTGCTTGTCATTCAATGTCTTTTCGGCATCTTGCAAGAGGAACGAAACAGCATACGACTTCTTGCCGGCAGGGAGTTTGTCGCCTTCGTAAACATCGAACAATGAAACCTCCTTGAGCAACTTGCGCTCGGTCTCGTAGGCTATACGCTCTATATCGGCAAAGGCAACAGCATCGTCTACAAGAAGAGCCAAGTCGCGCTTAACAGCTTGGAACTTGGGCAACTCGGTGTAAGTAACCTTGTTGCGCAAGGCATAGCGCATGAGGTTGTCCCAATTCAACTCGGCATAGTATACTTCAATATCTATATCAAATTTCTTGGCAACTTTCTTCGATATAATACCTACCATAGCCAACAACTTGCCGGCGCGGTTGTTTATCTGCAAGGCTGCGCTGAAGATAGCATTGCTCATTTGAGTCATCACAATCTCTTTGGCAGGTACACCTACACGAGCCAAGATGTTCTCAACGTAAGCTTTCAACTCATACACCGAAGTCTTTTCGTCGGGATGTGCCCAGCTACCCGATACACGATTACCGGTGAGCCACAAGCCGAGGTGTTTCTCTTCGCTATAAGGTGCTGTGATTGCTTTCTCGGTAGAAGCATCTGCATCATAGAAATAGCAGTTGCCAAACTCATACATACGCAAGTTGGGACGGCGACGGTTGATGTTGCGAGCCAAGCTCTCCAAGCCACCAAACAACAATGTTTGGCGCATCACGCATAGATCGTTGCTCAACGGGTTGAGCAAGCGGGCGCAACGGCTATCGGGATATATCTCGTTGCCTTCATAATATGAAATTGCCGAGAGCGAGTTACACATTATTTCGTTAAAACCACAACCTGTCAGTTGCTCCGAAATAAGATTTTGCAAACGGTGGTTCTCGTCGGTAGCAGTCTTATATGAGAGGTTAGAGTGCACAGCATCGGTAAACTCTACATTGTTGTAGCCATATATACGCAAGATATCTTCAATCACATCGACATCACGTTGCACATCGACACGATATGTGGGCACAAGAAGATCGAGCTTGTCGGCATCTTCGGCAACAATCTCAACCTCAAGCGAGTGCAATATCTCTTTTATTACGTCGGCAGGTATTTCTTTACCAATCAATTTGTTTGCCTTGTCATATGTAAGGGTAACAGGGAATGACGGGAAGCCCTCGGGATGTGTGTCGATAATATCGCCACAGATTTGACCACCGGCAAGTTCTTGTACCATCAAAGCGGCACGTTTCAAGACATATATCAGGTTGTTATTGTCGATACCACGTTCAAAGCGGAATGATGCATCGGTATTCAACGCTTGGCGACGAGCAGTCTTGCGCACCCAAGTAGGATGGAAATATGCCGACTCCAAGAAGATATCGGTAGTCTTCTCTGTTACGCCCGACTTCAAGCCACCAAATACACCGGCTATACACATAGGCTCCTCGGCGTTGCATATCATCAGGTCTTGGTCGGTGAGTGTACGTTCTACCTCATCAAGAGTAACAAATTTGCTACCGTTTACAGCTGTACGCACTACTACTTTACCACCTTTTATCTCATTGAGGTCGAAGCAATGCAAGGGCTGACCTGTTGCATGCAACAAGTAGTTGGTAATATCCACAATATTGTTGATGGGATGCAAACCAATAGCAGTGAGTGCATTGCGCAACCACTCGGGACTCTCGGCAACCTTCACACCACGAATGGTTACACCGGCATAGCGGGGACAAGCCTCTTCGTTGAGCACCTCGACAGCGATAGCACCTTCGGCAGTATCTACCTTAAAGTCGTCTACCGAGGGGCGTTGCAGGGTTACTTGCTTACCTTGGCGCACCAAGTATGCAGCCAAGTCGCGAGCTACGCCATAGTGCGAGGCAGCATCAATGCGGTTGGGTGTAATGTCTACCTCCAACACATAGTCGCTCTTTATATTGTAATACTCCTTGGCAGGAGTTCCGGGAACGGCAGTTTCGGGCAACACGATAATACCATCGTGCGATGTACCTATGCCTATCTCGTCCTCGGCACAAATCATACCGAATGACTCTTCACCACGTATTTTCGACTTCTTGATGGTAAAACTTTGGTCGCCATCGTAGAGTGTTGTACCGACGGTAGCCACTACAACATGTTGACCGGCTGCAACATTGGCAGCACCACAAACTATCTGTGTAGGATTACCATCGCCCAAGTCTACTGTGGTGATGTGCAAGTGGTCGCTATTGGGATGATCGACACAAGTGAGCACCTTGCCTATCACCAAGCCTTCAAGACCACCTTTTATTGTTTGTACTTCTTCTATACCACCGGTTTCAAGACCTATTGAAGTAAGAGCCGCCGAAGTCTCCTCGGGAGTAAGATCGAAATCGAGGTATTTCTTCAGCCAATTATACGAGATATTCATAATATGACGATTTGTTTATCTTCTGATATATAGTTAATTACGCAATAGCGAACATTGCCTGCCACAAAGCCTGCAAAAATTCGCCCAAAGTTAGTGATAATTTTTGAATTTCGGGGTGTCTATCAGCCTCAATTATAGAAAAAAACGAGCGCACCAAGTAGATTGGCGCGCTCGTTATATGAGCATTTGTTATAATGCAGATTAATATACCAAAACTTTAGTACCGTTTACGATATACATACCGGCAGCAAGATTGATATCGGCAGCACCCTCAACAACGAGAGCTTTCACCAACATACCTTGTGCGTTGTAAACGTTGAGAACAACCTCTTCGGCAGCACGTACGCAGAGTACACCGTTAGCACCATAAACTTTCACGTCGGCAGCAGCAACACCGGCTACACTACCCTCGCCCATAGATTTCCAAGCGGCTACTACGTCGTTTTCGCTCCATGTACGGTTGTATACTTGACCACCATCGGCAGTTACCTCTTCGTAGTCCCAACCTTCGCCACAAGCATATTTGTAGCCCATAGCTTTGTGCACATTGTCGAATGTGATTGTATAGTGAGTATCGTCAACCTTTGTCATGGCAGTAAACGCCCAGCTATTCATATCACCGGCAATGTAGCAAGCAGGTGTACCTACGGGAACTTCTA
>JAFUOV010000019.1 GCA_017481745.1 Bacteroidaceae bacterium | reverse complement strand
TCATTTTGCATCTGTAATGACACTGCTTGGGCTGAATGATGGAGATAATGCGACAACGGGACACGGATATATCGATATTGTTGATTTCATCATTAGCGGTTGTACCGATGTTGATGCGAACTTGCGAGAGTTGTTCCGCCGAGTTGCATTCAATATATGTGTCGGCAACAGCGATGATCATTTCCGTAATCACGGTTTTCTGCTTACCGCAAAAGGCTGGACACTATCGCCTGCATACGATATGAATCCGACACTGAATGACCATCAAAGCTTGCTAATTAACAGCAAGACTAACGAATCCGATTTGTCAATTTTGCTCAACTCTTGTGAGGAATATATGCTCACTCCAGAGGTTGCAAAGGGTATCATCAACGAGGTTGTAACAGCAGTTAAAGGTTGGCGAGTGTTAGCAAACAAACTAGGTATTTTCAAGCGAGAAATGGACTTGTTTGAGGGAGTATTTGATAATAGGATTAAGTTATAAGATTAAGGAGGTTTATTATGTACGATGACAACAATGATATAAAGAAAAGACAAGTAGAAGTTCTCAAAGAAGGTTTAGAACTACAAAATGATGTAAACGAATTTGAAAAAGAAATAAATAAGGGCATTTCTGATATAAACAATGCTTTATTTAGTAATAATATAGTACAGATGCGCGAGTGTGCTATTTCAATTAAAAGAAAATACCCACTATTTTATTGTTATCTCCCTAAGCAAGTTCTTCCATTCATACCTTCTATTCCAATTGAAGATATGGAATATGGACAAATACGCACAGTCCTTATAGCAGAGATTAATGCACTGCGAAATATGGTAGATGATTATGGATTATCGCAAGGTATTAAGAAGGGTTTAGAACTTGCAGTAAAATGGCGTATAGAAGATATTATGAAAAAATAAGATTGCAGTTCCCATTTGTATATAACAATAATTATATACCTTTGCATCAAAGTAGGAACTCTACTCTGCGAGACACTGCAAAATGGTGCAGAAATCAGGTGGAGCAATAGCGGGAGATTACGTTTGTTGCGATTCTTTAATGATAAAAATAACACAAACCGAGAGCAGAGATAAACTTGTTTAAGCTATGCCGAGGTGCAGTTTATCTTCGCGGGAACCGCAGTGATATAGAGCCATTTAGAAATGAAACTCGTTTCCTGGTGGCACCACAGCAAAGAAAAGCAAAACAACGTAAAATCTTGATTTTCAACGAAAATCGGGATTTTTTATTTCTGCATGCCTCGCGCGGAGTGTACGCCATCGATACGCGCCCCGCGCCGGGAACTGCAATTAACCCAATTTCCTGCATTTTTCAGCGACGTACTGCCACCGATAACATACGACACACACATAGCTTCACAAACGAGAACTCGCAAGGGTTCTCGTTTTGTTTAGAATTAAATACAACTATGTCGCAATAGCCCTATATTAAAATAGTCAATAAACTTTTTAATTGAAATCCTTCATTCTACCAAATTTTGCTTATTTTTGTATGTTGCAAGGTTTGTATCCGCAAAGAAATTTGATAATAACAATTAGTTGCCAAAATAAAGGGGGAAAATTAGCAATCAGAAAATGTAAATAACGATGAAGGGATTATCATTGTTTTCAAGTGCAGGGATTGGGGAAACCTATCTTTCAGAGGTGGGTATTGATATTATTGTTGCCAATGAGCTAATTGAAAAAAGAGCAAATCTACATTCTCAACTATTCCCTACTTGCAATACTATATGTGGTGATATTACTAATAAAAAAATATTTTCACAAATCATAGAGGCTTCTAGAGGAGTAGAGTTTATTATCGCTTCGCCTCCTTGTCAAGGGATGAGTATTGCAGGAAAGAATAGAGATATAGAGCAAATGGCGCAAGATCCTCGCAACACACTTATCAACTATGTATTTGATATAATTGAGATTCTACGACCCTTGTATGTTCTTATAGAGAATGTACCTCAATTACTCAAGATTAAGATCCTATACAATAATCAGATGAAGACTATTGTTGAGATTCTAAATATTAAGTTTGGTGACGAATATAATATTGATGCTAAAAGCATTGATGCTTCGGATTATGGTGTTCCACAAACTCGACATCGCGCCATAATAAAGATGTCTCCAAAGAATGTTGATTGGAAATGGGCTGAACCTGAAAAGAAAAAAGTATCAGTACGAGATGCAATAGGGCATCTGCCGTCATTGGAGGCAGGTCAAGACTCTGGAATTAAGTGGCATTTTGCTCGGTCGCATTCTACAAATAACATATTATGTATGCAGCATACACCAACTGGGTGTTCTGCATTTTCAAACCCCGAGTATTACCCCAAAAAAGACAATGGAGAGAGGGTTAAAGGATATTATTCATCTTATCGCAGAATAAAATGGGATGAGCCAGCTCCTACTATAACAATGAGGAATGATTGTATTGCATCTCAGAGAAATGTGCACCCTGGGCGTAAATTATCCAATGGACTATATTCAGATGCAAGAGTATTGACACCTTTAGAACTGATGATACTTAGCTCATTGCCAGAAAACTGGGCGATTCCGGACGACACGCCGGAGCTCCTTATTAGACAGGTAATAGGAGAATCTATACCTCCTATGATGATAAAAAAGATTGTGCAAACCATACCAAACATAAAAGGATGAAAGCAATATCGTTATTCTCGAGTGCAGGCATAGGTGAATTGAGACTGTCAAGACAATTGGTAGATATTGTTTTGGCGAATGAGTTATTACCAGCAAGAGCAAAATGCTATAAATTTTTACATCAATCAACAAGGATGCTAAATGGGGATATAACAGATTGTGCCATAAAACAAGAAATAATAAGTACTGCTAATAGAGAACAGGTGAAAATGCTTTTGGCAACACCGCCATGTCAAGGATTAAGTACTTTAGGCAAAAATAAGGTACAAGAGCACTATATTACAGATAGACGCAATTTCCTTATATTAGAGGTTTTTGACATTATGGATAGTTGCAATTTTGATTATGTTTTGATTGAGAATGTCCCCAAATTTATTGAAATGTATTTCCCATACAAAGATGGATTTAGCAAGTTAGAGGATATTCTGAAAGATAAATATGCAAGAACATATGATATAGACATAAAAGTATTTAACGCTAAAGATTATGGTGTACCTCAATCTCGCCCCCGTGCCATTATAAAAATATATAAAAAAGGTCTAAAATGGGGTGAGCCTATTCCTTCTAAAGAAATATCGCTACGCGAAGCAATAGGGCATCTTCCGTCGTTGGAAGCTGGGCAAGACTCAGGAATAAAGTGGCATAGAGCCAAGCCAGAGTTAGAAAGACTTGTATTGGCAATGAAACATACTCCAACAGGAAAGAGTGCTATTGCCAATGAGATATATTACCCCCGAAAGGATGATGGCTCTCGAATAAAAGGATTTCACAATACATTTAAAAGAATGATATGGGAGCAACCTTGTCCAGCTAGAACAACGTATAGCGGAAGTCTAAGTTCTCATAACAATGTGCATCCTGGTAAATTATTGAAAGATGGCACATACTCAGATGCAAGGGTTTTGACTTTATTAGAAACTTTTATAGTCTCTTCCATACCAGAGGATATTGATTTCCCTGAATGGGCATCTGATAATTTTATCAGAACAATTATAGGTGAAGCTATCCCTCCTCAAATGTTAGAATGTATAATCAGCCAAATAGGAAAGTAATTATGCCAATACAAGTTGAAAGAGAAAAATGGATTTTGTATAAGCATACTAACAATTATGACTTGATACAAGCCGTAGCATTAGATGTGAAGAATCATTGCGGAACGGATATTAGCGAAACTGAGCGATATCGAATGCAGGCGAGGTTAGCTGCATTGGATTTGTACCATACTCGAAATCCTCGTCAAAAACCTCTTGATTCTATAAATCACAGAATCAATACCTTGGAATTTTTTATGTTTGGGTATGAGAGTGTAGTTGATGGAGTGAAACGATTTATTTTTAGCCCATTGGGGAACTTGTTCCTTAGCTATATAGACGATGAGGATAAGAAGAAAATAATATTTACTACTATGCTTTTTGCAATGCAATTTCAGCATCCTGCAAATGGTACTCCGAACTCCTTTCAATTATATCCATTTCGTCTTATCTTTCAATTATTATTGGACTCAAGGTTAGAGTATAGACTTTCTTTTTTAGAGTATATATACTGCCTTGCCGATGTTAAAACCATCTCCGAATCTTCATATAATCAATTGATAGATAAAATTTTAGAGATTCGTCATTCTAATATAGACAATATTATAGAAGAGATTAAGGACGATGAACACTATTATGTTAATTGTGTATATGAGTGGCAATATTATATAACAAATCTTTTACATCAGGCGGGGATATTCATAAGGCACGAAGGAACTGCCTTGGTGAAATTGTATCATCCGTCCAAACCAACATCTATCAGTAGCCCTACAGGACGAGTGTTAAAAGACGGCTACATTGAATTGGCTCCTGATGTTAAATCATACATAAATCAGATGCTTGCACAATACTCTTGTTTTGAGGCTCCTATACGATTAGATAGCCCCGATACATTGCAGGCTGATTTGGTAAAAGAAATTTATTCTTTCTACCCGCAAATTCTTACGGATACAATCGGCGGCGTTACAAATGAGTTAAGGCAATTACTTGAATTACCAAAACTTATTACTGAGTATTCAAATAATCCTGAAGGAGGAACTGCCTATTTGTTTGAACAAGTCCTTGAAGAAGGATTCAATATGTTCTATGATGTAGAGGCAAGGAAACGAGGTGGAGCTGGACATACGGATATTGAATGTATATATTTACACCCTATACATAAAAAGAAATTTGCAGTTGAGGCAAAATCTACACAGCATAAATTGGGACTTGTAAACTCAGGTAGATTAAGAACTCATAGAGAGGAAATCGGTGGCGCATATACAATCGTCATCACTCCACGAATAGTCCCTGCTGTAAGATCTGACATTAAAGGACAAAATATAGTGATTATACTTGCTAACACATTTAGCGAATATTTATATAATCATATATATCACGATGTTAGAGATATGAGCTATGAAGATTTTGATATAATTGTAATGGAACATATGGGAGAAGATATAAGTAAGTATATATCTAATATGACTATTGAAAAGTTCTCTGCTCGTACGTAATAGGTGGAATGATAATGATATTTAGAATATGACCGAAACCAACCGCATAGAATAAAAAGAGAATTAACCTCAGAGTTTGGATATTGGAAGGGGCATTTATAATATTTTATGAGCATGTGTTGATGATGTTTTCGAGTTGACTACAATTTGTAGTCAACTAAAAATTGCTCTTATAACCCCATAATCTTCAGTTGTGCGCGGTTTGCATATAACTGAAATCTCCTCGAAAAGCTACTCCAAATACTTCTTGTGCAAATTCTTTGGGTGGGTTGTATATAAAAATAGGGCTGCCCTGTGTGGGAGGCAGCCCTATTGGCAACACATAAAACCTTGATCATACTGTGTTAAGGTTGTTTAAGTGTTCTTTGTAACGTTTCAATTCGTCGTCTATCGACTTTATGATGTATAGTACTATGCTCATGTCGTCGATGAGTCCTCCGACGAAGAAGTCGGGCAGGAGGTCGGTGGGTGTAACGAAGTATATGAGTGCTGCGATGACAAGAAGCAGTGCATAACGGTTGTAGGCGGTGTAGCGACGTGTGGTAACGTCGGCTACGTATTTGCCCAACAGCTTGACGTTGTCGGTGAGTTTCTTTTGTCCGCCTTTGTCGGCATATTTTTTTGCCGATTTCAGTAGCTCTTTTATCTTGTCGGGCTGTGTCATGTAGGTGGCTGCCATGCGCAACCAACGACCTCGTCCGAAGTATTTCAACACTCTGCTTTTCATTTTTTATTTACTCTTCGGCAGTCTGTAATGGGTTGTCTGTCAGGGGTGTGTAAAAGTTGGTTTATTATTTTTGGTTTAAAAAATTTTATGCTGTATATTTGTGATACACTAATATGACTCTATGGGGCATAAAAGGTTTAAAGCACGAGTATAAAATGATAGATATTGTCGATAAAAAATGTTGCAGTGGTTGTGGCGCGTGTGTTGAGGTGTGTCCTACGCGGGCTATTGCCATGGGTGTCGATGGTGAGGGTTTTCGCTATCCTGCTGTCGATGTGTCGGCGTGTATATCGTGTGGTAAGTGTGAGAAATCGTGCCCTTTTATTTCGCCTAAATCGTGTGCCGAGCAGCTGCCCGATGGGTTGTTGCTGGCCGATGATGACGATTGTCGACGTGCTGCGGCATCGTCGGGCGGTGCGTTTGCGCTGTTGGCAAGTGATGTGATAGCTGCGGGCGGAATAGTTTTTGGCGCTGCTCTTGACGGTGATTGGGGTGTGCGCCATATTGGTGTTGAGCGTGTTGCCGACTTGTCGCGCCTCAAGGGCTCGAAGTATGTCGAGAGCAGCCCGGGCGATAGCTATGCGCGGGTTGTCGAGGTGCTTGCAGCGGGTAGGCGCGTGATGTTTGTGGGTACACCTTGTCAGGTGGCGGGCTTGCGCCGAGTTGTTGGCAAGCCGCACCCATTGTTGCTGCTGGTGGATGTGGCGTGTCATGGCGTACCCTCGTCGATGGTGTGGAAGCAGTCTTTAAAAGAGTTTTGTGATAAAGAGAATATTTCCCCCAACGATATTACGGCTATCGACTTCCGCGACAAGGTGAAGGGGTGGAAAAACTATCACTTTACGATAACGCATACCCATGGCAGCTACTCTACGCGCGAGTTTCCCTACATAATGGGCTTTGCTCACGACCTCTATTTGCGCCCGTCGTGCCATGCTTGTCGCATCAAGGAGTCGGGCAGTTATGCCGACGTTACTCTTGCCGATGCTTGGGGTATTGAGCAGATGACAAGCAATGCTCGTTTTCTCGATGACCGCGGTGTGAGCTTTGTCATGGTGCACACCGACAAGGGTCGTGAGGCAGTGGCGGGTATAGGTGCTGCCACTATCGAGCGTGTCGATGCAGCGAAGATGTTGCAACATAACCGTAGTATCGTTACTTCTGCACCCTACACTACCGAGCGAGAGCGCTTCTTTGCCCTCTTGGCGCAAGGTGGCAGTGTGGCTTATTGTGTTGCCAAAGCACATCGCATCTCGCCCAAGCAGCGATTGGAGCGGTTGCTGACACCGTTGTTGTTGCGGTTGGGCATAAAAGGTTTTACCAAAAAGTTGAAGAGAAAATGAAAATAGGCATACTTACACATCCGGTTCGTTGCAACTATGGCGGAGCGTTGCAGGCATACGCCTTGCAGTCGTATCTGCAGGGCAAGGGCTATGATGTGGTGATTATAGATTTGCACCGTCCGGCGCGGCTGATGTCGCGCTTGCACCATTGGGTAGAGCGCAATATCTTCCATCGTCGATTTACACAATTTGCCCATCGCAACATGTGTCGTACGCCTCGCGTTACCACCGATGCCGCGCTACGAGCCGTTGCTGCCGGCTGCGATGCTGTGATAGTGGGTAGCGACCAAGTGTGGCGGCTCACGATGGTGCATGGCTTGGAGCGACACTACTTCCTCGATTTTGTCCCCGAGAGCAGCCGTCGCATTGCTTACGCAGCCTCTTTCGGGTTGAGCGACCTTGAGCCCTGCGACGAAGCGTTGTATCGTGATATAAAAACGTTGGTCGCGCAATTCTCGGCAGTTTCGGTGCGCGAAGCCTCCGGCGTAGATATATGTCGCAAGCATTGGAATGTCGCTGCACGACAGGTACTCGACCCGACGTTGCTGGCAGGTCGTGAGGTGTTTGAGCCATTTGCCGATAGGAATAGTAAAAGACTTGGCGAGTTGTTCTACTACTTCTTGGGCAATCGTGGTGCCGAGGTGGCGCACCTATATCGGTTGGCGCATGGCGTGGGTAAGAGGGCGTTTACGGTAAACGCCGGTCGCACGTTGCGCGTGTCGAAGTTTGCTTTTGCTTTCTATCCGGCGGTAGAGCGGTGGATAGATGCCTTCCGTCAAGCCGAGGTGGTAGTTACCGATTCGTTCCATGGCGTATGTTTTTCCCTGTTGTTTAACAAGCCGTTTTACGTTGTAGGCAACAAGTCGGGCGGCGTTTCGCGTATAGAGTCGATACTCAATCTGTTTGGCTTGCAAGAGCGTTTTGTAAACTCGCTCAACGACATAAAATCGTACGACCAGCTTGCTGCTCAAAATATAGATTATACCCACATCAACAATCGACTTGCCGAATTGCGCACCTATTCGGAAGATTTTATCTTAAATGCATTGAAACAATGAAAACGCTTGCCCCTGTCATTCTATTTGTATATAATCGAGCCGACAATACAGCAAAGACCATCGAGCACTTGCAACGCAACTATTTGTCGCAAGATACCGAGTTGTATGTATTCTCCGACGGTGGTCGCGACGATGCCTCGTGGCAGGCTGTCAACGAAGTGCGTGCTATGCTCAAAGGTGTTACGGGATTTAAGCGTGTCAATATCATAGAACGTCCTTGCAACTTCTACCTCGAGCGCAACGTTATTGAGGGTATTGCCGAAGTGTTTTCTACCCACGATAGGGCTATTATTATGGAAGACGATATATGCACATCGCCCTACTTTCTTACCTATATGAACGAGGCTCTTGAGCTATATAAGGACGAGAAACGAGTGATGCACATTGCCGGCTTTACAAACCTTGATGTGCCCGAGTTGGGCGATACCTACTTTACACCTCATATGAGTGGATGGGGCTGGGCTACATGGAGCGACCGATGGGCTAAATTTAAACATTATACCTCGCGCGAGGAGGCTCTTGCAGGACTCTCTCAACAAGATATCAATTGCATTACCTACGATGGTAACTTCCCCTGTTTAGGCTCGCTCGACCGCGACCCCATACCTTGGGATATCTGTTGGGAACTTGCCATTCATAGAAACAATGGATTGTGTTTGCACCCTACTCATACGCTGTTGAAAAATATCGGACTGGTTTCGGGTACACACTTTGGATTTAAGAATAGCAAGCTCTTTGGCTGGTACGAGTTTGACCGACCATTCAGCACCCACAAAATCAAGGTAGGCGGTATTCCTATCGAGGCAGATGCCGATATAGAGGCTCAATATGCCATAGCTCTCAAAGACCATGGTATGCGCTACAACCTATTAGGTCGCATTGCTCGCCGACTGTATCGATGGGCGAAAGGAAAGAAGTAAAAAGAGGAGAATAACTTGAGCGATGGTCGTTCAATGGGTAAGAGAGTAATGCAGAATAAAGTTACTTTCTTTGCAACTTTTTTGTTTCGATATGCGTCTAATGCATAAAAACGTTTTGTTATGAAATACCTTTATGCTTTTGCCTTCGCACTGTTATTTTGTTGCTCATCGGTCTTTGCTCAAGTACATACGAAAGATTCTCTACAAGCCTACACTTTATTCTTGCAAAAGCAAAATACAACAGCGAAGGATTATATTCTAAATCTTTTTACGAAGTATGATATTGTGATTTTGTGTGAGCGCGACCACCGCGAAATCACTCAATACAACCTTATTTGTGATATCCTTGCCGACACTCGATTTTCTTGTGAGGTAGGGGCTATATACTGCGAAATAGGTAATATGGCATACAATAAAGCTATTAACCGTTTCTTGCAAGACGATACTCTTTCGCCCGACGAAGTGGAGCAAGGTATTCTTACCTTTCATCGTAATATCTACGGTGCATCGTTGTGGGAGAAAGCCAATTACAGCTATCTGCTACAACGTGTCCATGCTATAAACAAGAATTTGGGTAATAATAAAATAGAAGTATTCGGCTTAGAACGGGGCGTAAATTGGGATACAGCTACACAAGCCGATATTCTTCGTCGCAATGTTAGTACCGATGCAACCTTTCGTGATGCTGTATTGGCAGAAAATTTTATTAATTATTACCGATACAGTCGCACCGGTAAGGCTCTTATTATACTCAATTATCGCCATGCCTTTATGCAAGATATTGCCGGACGATGCAATGCCGGTCGGTATATCTGTGATACATACGGTGATCGTGTAGCCAATGTCTATATCAATTCCTTTTCTCTTGCTCCTGATGGTACTGTGCAAGCTGCGCATGAAGGGTTGTGGGATGCTGCCTTTGCTATGGAGCAAAAAGATAATATAGGATTTGACTTGGTAAACACGCCATTTGGTAATGCATCGTTTGATATGATACCTTTTGCTACTACACTTACATATGCTCAAGTTTTCACAGGAATGGTCTATTACACCCACTTTACACAGTTAAGGATTGTGCAGGGTATGCCCAATTTTGTCGATGATGAATTTGCTCGTGAAATGCAGCGTCGATACCGTTTGGAAGGCAATATCCCTCCTGATATTGAAACCTTGAAACAAAGGTATAATAGAGTAATCGACAGAACTTACCAAGAAGAATTTCCCGCTGCAACAAAGCAAGTGGAGTTGTGGGTAAAAATGATAATGATAAATGAGTAAGGCGTAGAGTTGCGGTGCTTGCTGCCAGATATCTGTAACAACAAGCCTCGCTATAGCATCTCGGCACTAAATCTTCAAACTATTTTTTCTTCTTTTTGAAGAAGTCGTTGTACAACTTGATGCTGAAGATGATTGTGCTACAAATGGTGGTGATGAGGTTGGTGAGAAACAGCGACCAAATGATATCGGGCTTGTGCAGTAGCCCTTGCAACATAAAGCAAAAAGCACCTACAGCCATCATAATAAATGTGGGCAGGGCTATGTCGTCGGTCTTGCGCGTGCGTACGGTGCGTATGGCTTGAGGCAGATAACCGAGTATCATACCTATGCTGGCTACGTAGCCACATATCTCATATATTACACCTTGTTCCATTGTGAGAGAGTTTAGAGTTTAGAGTTTAGGGTTTAGAGTTTAGGGTTTAGAGTTTAGAGTTACTGTTTTATAATCAACAATCGAGGCGCCCTTAAAGATGAGGGCGCCTCGTATAGTTATAGATACAATTTACATTGTGTGAGCAGCAGTTTGCACTACCTCGCCCAGTGTGGGGTGGGTGTGAATGATGCGCTTGAGTTGGTCGACAGTGGCACCAACCGAAACGAGTGCGCACACTTCTTGCACCAAGTCGGCGGCGTGAGGACCGTAGAGGTGGCAACCAAGTAGTTTGCCCTCGGCATCGGCAAGAACTTTGCACAAGCCGTCGGGCTCGTTCATGCAGAGAGCCTTTCCGTTTGCGCGGAAGAAGGCTTTTCCACAACGGTAGTCAATGCCTTTGTCTTTGCACTCCTCCTCGGTAAGACCTACGGTAGCAACCTCGGGAACGGTAAAGACAGCCGCAGGAATTACGTCCAAACGGATGCCGTCGTTTTCATTTCCACAGATGTGGTTGAGAGCGCGTATGCCATGCCAAGTAGCAGCGTGAGCCAACATAATACCGCCTGTTACGTCGCCAATGGCGTAGATGTGGGGTATGTTGGTCTGCATCATTTCGTTTACCTTGATGCCTCCGGGGGTAAATTCTATGCCTACATCGGCAAGGTTGAGCGAGTCGGTATTGGCACGACGACCCACAGCCATCAGTACGCGATCGACAGTAATACTCTCCTCTTTGCCCTTGCGTGAGTAGCTCACTTGCATCTCCTCGCCCTCTTGCTTGATGGCGGTAACGCCCGTTTGGGTGAGTATGTTGATGCCGCGTTTAGAGAGGCTTTGTTTCAAGCGCTTGGCAATATCGACGTCGAAGCGAGGTAGTACCTCTTTGCAGAACTCTACAACGGTTACTTCGCTGCCGAAGCTGTTGAAAATCGAGGCAAATTCCAATCCGATAACACCGGCACCTATTACACATAGGCGACGGGGTATCTCGGTGAGCTCGAGCATCTCTTTCGATGTGAGTACACCGGGAAGATGTGCACCCTCGATGGGCAGGAATTTGCTTACCGAACCGGTTGCAATGATGATGTTGTCGGCGCTGTATTGTTCGCCATTCACCTCGATGGTGTGAGCATCGACAAATTGGGCTTTACCCTCAACCAAGTGTATAAGTTTGTGTCCCAACAATGTGGCAACACCTTGCTTGAGTTGCGCAACAATATTGTTCTTGCGCTCGGTAACGGCGGCAAAGTTGAAGTTGTAGCTTACGCCCTCAATACCATACAGCTCTGCCTCGTGCAAGTCGTTGATAACTTGAGCATTCTTGCAGAACGATTTGGTGGGGATACAGCCCTCGTTGAGGCAAGTGCCACCAATGGCGTTTGCCTCAACAAGAACAACTTCTATGCCTCTTTGTGCTGCCAGAACAGCGGTTTCGTAACCACCGGGACCGGCTCCTATTATGATAAGAGGTGTATGCATGATTTTTTATTCGGCTTGGTTTTTCAACTCGGTGTAGGTGAGGATGGGAGTCTTTGCCGCAGTAGTTTCGTCAAGACGGCGCACCGGAGTGTTGTGGGGTGCTGTCTTCAACTCGTCGGGCATTGTACGTGCCTCCTCGGCAATCTTCTTCATGATGGCGATGAACGAGTCGATAGTTTCGAGCGACTCGGTTTCGGTAGGCTCTATCATGATAGATTGGTGGAACAACAACGGGAAGTAGATTGTGGGTGCGTGATAACCATAGTCGAGCAGGCGTTTGGCAATATCGAGGGTGGTAACACCGGTAGAGGTGTCTGCCAAGCCGTCGAATACAAATTCGTGCTTGCACAATGTGTCGATAGGCAGCTTATAGTCGCCCTTCAACTCTTCCTTGATATAGTTGGCGTTGAGTGTTGCCAAAGGACCTGCATAGCGGATATACTCCTTGCCAAGTGCCAATATATAGGTGTATGCACGTTGCAGCACGCTGTAGTTACCCAAGAAACCCGATACCTGACCGATAGCATCCTTGCCTGTAACTGCCTCGTAGCGACCATCGGCTGTGCGGATGACACGAGGATTGGGCAGATACTCGGTGAGGTGTGCTGCTACACCTACTGCACCGGCACCGGGACCACCGCCACCGTGAGGTGTTGAGAAGGTCTTGTGCAAGTTGAGGTGCAAGATGTCGAAGCCCATATCGCCGGGACGGCAACGACCCAACAAGGGGTTCATGTTGGCACCATCGTAGTAGAGCAGACCTCCACATTCGTGTACCATCTTGGCTATTTCGAGAATACGAGTTTCAAACAGACCGAGTGTGTTGGGGTTGGTCATCATGATACCGGCAATAGTGTCGTCGAGTACCGAGCGCAAAGACTCGATGTCGATAGTACCATCGGGGCGCGATTTCACCTCTACCACGTCAAGACCGCATACAGCAGCACTTGCAGGGTTGGTACCGTGTGCGCTATCGGGTACAATCACTTTTGTACGTTTCAAGTCGCCACGCAAGAGGTGGTATTGGCGCATAATCATCAAACCTGTCAACTCGCCATGTGCACCGGCAAAGGGGTTGAGTGTGCACTCTGCCATACCGGTAATGGTGGCAAGAGAACGATTGAGCTCGTAGTAAAGCTCCAATGCACCTTGAGCTGTCTCGGCGGGTTGCAAGGGGTGAAGGTTTTTGAAACCATTCAAGCCTGCCATCTCCTCGTTGATTTTGGGGTTGTACTTCATGGTACAGCTACCAAGAGGATAGAAACCGGTGTCGACACCAAAGTTCATGTTTGACAAGTTGGTATAGTGGCGCACTACGCCCAGTTCGTCTACTTGAGGCAGACCGGTGTCGGTTGTACGTTGCAACTCGGCAGGAATGTCGTTGGTTGACTGTTTCCATGGGTTGCGGGGGAGTGAGTAACCTGTACGTCCCTCTTTCGATAATTCAAATATCAATCTATCGTAGTATTTCATGGCTTACAGTGTATTAATGACATTAATCAATCGGTCTATCTCGGCAGGTGTACGGCGCTCTGTTACGCAGAACGATACATAGCCTTCCTCTGTTTGCAAAGCACCAAAGATACCCTCTTTGAGCAAAGCCTCTTGCAGCTTGTCGACGGGCAGTGTGGTGTTGAGGACAAACTCTTTCAAGAAGGGCTTGTCGAATACGGGAGTAAACTTGCCTGTGGCAATGAGGCGGTTATACAATTCGTGTGCACCACCGTAGCTCATTTCGTTTACCTCTTTCAATCCTTTGGGACCCATCAAGGCAAGGTATATGGTTACATACAATGCCATGAGCGATTGGTTTGAACAGATGTTGCTGGTAGCCTTCTCGCGGCGGATGTGTTGCTCGCGAGCTTGCAATGTGAGTACAAACGCACGTTTGCCGTCAACGTCTTTTGTAGCACCTACTACACGACCGGGCAACTTGCGCACGTGCTCCTTCTTACAAGCCAAGAAACCTACATACGCACCACCAAAGTTCATGGGTATACCCAATGTCTGTCCATCACCGCAAGCGATGTCGGCATCCCATTCTCCGGGTGTTTTTATCGCTGCAAGTGCCGATGGGTCGGCATATACCATGAAGAGAGCCTTTTGCTCGTGCATGGCATCGGCAAAACCGGTAAAGTCTTCGATGATACCATATTTGTTGATAGCGGGAGCTAACAAGCCTGCTACATCACCGGCAGCCAACTCGGCTTTTACAGCCTCGAGCGATGTTACACCCTCGGTGTGTGCTACGGTAGTGATGTTGATGCCGCGATACTTGGCATAAGTGTCTATTACCTTGCGCACGTGCTCGGGCATTGTTGCCGATACGAGTACGCGAGTTTTCTTACGAGTAGATGCAAGAGCCATCATCACAGCCTCGGCAGCAGCAGTTGCGCCGTCGTACATAGATGCGTTGCTGCAATCCATGCCTGTGAGCGAAGCTATCATGCTTTGGAACTCAAAGATATAGCGCAATGTACCTTGCGAAATCTCGGCTTGGTACGGTGTATAGGCAGTGATAAACTCAGAGCGTTGCAACAAATAAGGAATTACCGATGGAGCATAGTGGTCGTAAGCACCTGCACCGGCAAATATAGTGAGGTTTTTGTTACGGCTCTCCAACTCGGCAAATCGACGACGTATCTCCTCTTCGCTGTACGAGGAGGGGAGGTCATACTCTTTGTCGTCCGAGAAGAATACTTCTTGCGGAATATCGGCATAGAGGTCGTCGAGCGACTTCATGCCGATACGTTCCAGCATTTTCTGTATATCTTCCTCGGTATGGGGAAAATAAGAAAAGTTCATATTACAATCTTATTAATGTTTGTTAGCGCAGAATGCTTCGTATGCAGCAGCGTCCATCAAACCTTCGAGTTCGCTTGCATCGCTCATTTCAACTTTCATAATCCAGTTTGCAAAAGCATCTTCGTTGATGAGCTCGGGGTTGTCTTGGAGAGCTTCGTTTACTTCAACAACATTACCACTTACGGGCGAGATGAGGTCGCTGGCAGCTTTTGTGCTTTCAACAGCACCAAAGTCTTCTTCTTTGGCAACTTCGTCGTCAACCTCGGGCATGTCAACATATACGATGTTACCCAATGCGTGTTGTGCATAATCGGTGATACCAACGATAGCTACATTGCCTTCAACTTTTACCCATTCGTGTGATTCGCTGTAATACAGACCATTCAATACTGTGCTCATAATATTTTCGTTTTTTAGGTTAGATAATTTTATTTTGGTTTAAAGATTATTTTTTGTATTTGGCTTCGTAGAAACGACGTTTGCAGATAGTGCCCTTGAATGTTTTCTTGCGGATGCGCACCTCTACCTCGCTACCCATGGCAGCATACTCTTTCTCTACAAGTGCAACGCATACACTCTTGTCGGTCGAGATAGAACGATAGCCGGTTGTTACGCGACCTACTACCTTGCCATCAACCTCTACTTCATACTCGGCACGAGGTATAGCCTTGTCGTGGAGCTCGATACCTACCGATTTGCGGGTTACGCCCTCGGCTTTTTGGCGAGCGCAAGCCTCTTTGCCCAAGAAGTCGTTCTCTTTGTCCAACTTCACAAACATGCTCAAGCCGGCTTCTACGGGAGTGATGTCTACGTCGATTTCATGACCGTAGAGGGGCAGACCTGCCTCGAAACGCAAGGTGTCGCGGCAACCCAAACCACAAGCGGCTACATTGCCCTCGTTGTAGAGTTTGTCCCAAAGACCTATGATTGTTTCGTGATCGGCATACAACTCGAAGCCATCTTCACCGGTGTAACCTGTGCGGCTGGCAATGAGGTTGCGACCATTGTATGTGAGCTCTTTGAATGTGTAGAACTCCAAGTCGGCAACGGGAAGACCCAACAACTCGACAGCAACTTTCTCGGCGTTGGGACCTTGAAGTGCTATCTGACCTATTTCGTCCGATGCGTTGTCAACCTTTACATCGTAGCCTTTGCTTTGCTCATATACCCATTGGTAGTCTTTGGCAATGTTTGAAGCGTTAACAACGAGCAAGAACGTGTTCTCGGCTTGCATGCGATAAACAAGAAGGTCGTCGACAACACCACCTGTGGGGTAGAGCATAAAACCATAAAGCACCTTGCCAACAGGCATATCGGCTACTTGGTTTGAGAAAATATAGTTTACAAATTTCTCGGCATCGGGACCCGATACATAGATTTCGCCCATGTGTGATACGTCGAACATACCTACATTGTTGCGTACGGCTTGATGCTCCTCTACAATCGAGGTGTATTGGATAGGCATCATATAGCCTGCAAAGGGACTCATTTGTGCTTTGAGAGCAACGTGTTTGTCATAAAGACAGGTTTTCAATAGATTGTCCATAAGGTTTTTATTTAATGGTTTCTGTAAATATTATATCAATCAATTGGTTGGTTGTGAGGTCTTTGATGTATTGTTTGGTGTCAAAATCATTTAGTGCCTCTTGTATGGCTGTGCGCTCGAGGCTCTTGCCTTTGAGGCGGCTGTTCAACTCGTCGGCATAGTCGCGTAGAGCAAAGAAGTCGCCTTTCAGTTCGATGCTCTCTATCAATCGACGGCGCAACTCAACGACGACACTCAACTCTCCTGCCCGGCAACGTACCACCTCGCTGCAATAGCTGTAACGCGGATTTTTACCCAAGATAAACTCCTCGTCGAGGTACGTGGCTTCTATTGCCTCTATGGCTGCAACCTCGTCGGCAGTGAGTGTGCGCTCGCTGTCGCAGAGGGTATCAATCATATATTGCTTAAACTCCTCAACGCTCATCGAGGTATGCTCCTTGAGGTTGGTTACACGTTGTCGCACCGATTGCACACCTTTGCTTTGCAGCTTCTTGTCCGATGGGGTGATAGCGTTCTCAAGATGGTCGAAGTTGGTATCGAAAAGCATTGTGCCATGCACGATACTCCTGTCGGGCAGCTGGTAGAATGCGTTGCCCGATACCTTGCGACCGTCGATGAGTATATCGTTTCGCCCCGACATCTGTGCCGCAATACCGGCTTTCTGCAAGGCAAAAGTTATGCGGCGCATATAACTGTCGAAGATAAATCCTACCGAGTTGCCCTCTTTGATATACGACAGCATGATATTGCCCCGATCGGAGTATACGCAACCACCACCACTCTTGCGGCGGAATATAGCAATATCGTTACTGCGGCAATAAGGAAGATTGACTTCGGCTTCGAGAACCTGATTGCGACCGAAGATAACAGTGGGATCAACCTGCCACATGAAGAAACACTCTTTCTCGTCTATATGGCGCGCCACATACTCCTCCATCGCGAGATAGAAGACCAGCCTGCGAGGGCGATTATCGGGCAACAAGATATGTTTCATTTGTGTCAAGGTTAACAACTACAAATATAGTGCAAGCCGAGCGGAGAACAAAATAAATTTATTTATTTTTTCTCCCAAGGCGCAGCCAATATTCTACAAATATAGTGCAAGCCGAGCGGAGAACAAAATAAATTTATTTATTTTTTCTCCCAAG
>JAFUOV010000018.1 GCA_017481745.1 Bacteroidaceae bacterium | reverse complement strand
GTGCAGAAACTAATGCAGGAGATGCACCTTAAATCAGTGGTTCGCAAAGTTAGATACCGTTCATACAAAGGCGAGGTAGGACGCGTTGCAGCCAATGTATTAGAACGTGACTTCAGCACACAGACACCCAACCGTAAATGGGCTACCGATGTTACGGAATTCAAGATTGGTGACAAAAAAGCCTATCTCTCACCGATACTTGATATGTACAACGGCGAGATAATCTCATACACTATCTCCGACAGCCCAGACTTGCGGATGGTAATGAATATGGTGAACAGTGCAATAAGGAAAGTAAAGCCACAGGAAGGTCTTGTGCTGCACTCAGACCAGGGTTGGCATTATCAGCACACACAATACCAAATGGCACTTAAACGTAATGGTATTGTACAGAGTATGTCACGTAAAGGTAACTGTCTTGACAATGCAATGATGGAAAACTTCTTTGGAATAATGAAATCCGAATTGCTATATTTGCAGGAGTTCAAGGATATGGATCACTTTAAACTGGAACTTAAGAAGTATATCCATTACTACAACAATGACAGAATTAAACTGAGACTAAAAGGAAAGAGTCCGGTGCAATACCGAACTCTTTACCGATAAATTTATCTATTAATCAGTCCAACTTTTTGGGGTCAGATCATTAACTGACACCCTCTTTTTTTTGTGAGGCTGACACTACTACGTGAATGCGGTAGTGGTGGTATTTTTTCTTTGCTTTGATGGCGAGCTTGAGGAGCGAGAAAAAGAGGGAGAAACAGCCTCTTATGGTTAGTGGCTTTTCGATAAGGACTGCGCTGTCGGCGAGTATCGCCGCAAGCGTACTTTGTTTTATTGTACTATCGTTGCTGCTGTTACCGGTGTCCTTGGTTTGATTATCTCGATTGTGGCATTGTTGCGCTAAACTGACTATCCAACATGATGCAAGCCACTGTTTCATTCTTTTTTCGTTATTTTTTTGTCCATGGTATTGTTTTTTTGATTTTTAGTGTTACCTTTGTGGTGAGGATTCCGTAGCTAATGACTACCGATTCCTCGACAGAAGGAGGAGTGAGCAATCATTCCTCTAACTTTTTATATAAGAGTCTTAGTTCCTCTCCATATCTTAACCAAACTTATTTTATAATCTGTCCATCTTTTATTCTTTGGAATATATTACGTTTCATATAAGCATCTGTTAGTTTGGGGCTATCAATAATGATACGCGACGCTTGTTTTAATCCATCATTAAGCATATTCTTAAAAGCTCGTTTGGGATTATCAGTTACAAAGCCTTCGTGTTCATACCATATTCCGTTGATTTTGAGGTCGGGGCATTTAGGCGGGTACTCGGCATCGTTAAAGATGCAGTTGTACTCGAATTTGCCCGGGCGTGTCATTTTGGGTGCAAGATATACGTCGGCACCATCTTTGGCAAAGAACTCGGCTATACTATAAAGTTTTTCGTAGTCGCTATCATTGTGGTTTACCAATTTGTTAATGCGTATTTGCCCTTTGCCATGCTTAATAACATCCTCGCGCTTTACATAACACTCTCGGATAAAGCGGCATGCTGCGCATAGCTCGTTGTCGGGGATGTCTGCCGCGAGGCTGATGTTCCCGGGGCGGTTCTTACACGTCTTGCACTTGGAGCGTGTGTAGGCGTTGTATGCCGGGAAGGTTGTCATCTCCTTGCCGGGGTTGAAGCGCATCATCTCTTGATGCTTGCCTGCTGTGGCTTGCGAAGCGAGGTTGAGTGCTTCCTGCTCGTCGCTCAGGGGGTATTTGCCTTTGCGTACCTGCACAACATCGCAACGGCAGCCGTAGCCGTTGGGTGGCATGTAGCTGTCCCAGAAGCGTGAGCTGATGGGTAGTGTTATGCCTTGGAGCTTGGCGTGCGATGCACGTACTCGTTCGTCGCCTGCTGTGCGGTACTGAAGGTTGTAGCGGTCGCCATCGGCCTCGAACTCTTTCCACTTGGCTGCCATGAGCGATGAGTTGCGGGCGAAGTTGTACTCGGTGCGCAGGTAGCTGCCGTTGTAGGTGTTGTTGATGCTTTGAACGTCTTTTAAAAAGTGTTCAAAGGGTTTTATATTGCCCTCGCTGTCGAACATGGAGGGGAAGGCTTCATTGAGTTCGTGGAAGGTCTTGATGCCGCTGAAGATGTAGTTGCTCTCGTGCAAACGGCGACGGCTGATGTCGTCGATGGGGACTTGGCGTATGGACTTGTCGACGGCGGCGTTGAAGCCTGAAGTCCCATCATTAGACAATACGCCCTCGTTAGACGTCTAACGAGGGCGTATGCTTTGTATATATAACCTTCGAGACAGCCTCTGGTATCTATGGCTGTTCTCCAAGTTCCACCACCTCAAGGTCTTTAAAATCCCTGCCGTCGATGGTGAACTTCACCAATGTTCTCACCTGATGCCATCCTTGCTTGCCGGCAGCACCGGGGTTTATGTGCAGACAACCCACAATGCCATCGTACTGTACTTTAAGAATGTGTGAATGACCACTGATGAAGAGCGATGGGCGTTCGCTGTAGACGGCACGACGTATCGAAGCATCGTATTTGCCGGGATAACCACCAATGTGCTTCATCAGCACGCTACATTCTTCTATGCGAAAACGCAGTGTCTCGCTGTAACGCTGCCGCAACAATCCACCGTCGATGTTGCCACAGACGGCACGAAAGGAGCGAAACGACTCAAACTTATCGGCAACCTCAATGCTACCGATGTCGCCGGCATGCCACACCTCGTCGCAGTCGGAGAAATGTTCAGTGTATCTGTCGTCCCACACTCCGTGTGTGTCCGACAGCAGCCCTATGCGCTTCATTGCCTGCTCTCTATGAAACGCAGAATAACTTCGACGCAACCCTCGACACCTATGCGCGAGGAGTTTAGGCAGAGGTCGTAGCTCTCGGCGACACCCCACCCCGAGTTTGCGTAATAGTCGTGGTAGGCTCGGCGTTTCTTGTCGCCTTTTTCGGCTATCTCGGCTGCTTTGCGCTCGTCCACACCATCGTGTTTCATGATGCGACGCACTCTGTCGGGCATGTCGGCAGTGATGAAGATGCTGTGCATGCATGGGTGGTCGCGCAGCACATATTCGGCACAGCGTCCTATGATGATACACGACTCCTTTTGGGCAATGTGGCGCATGGCATCGCTTTGCAGTTCAAAGAGACGATCGCCGTCGATGCAACTGCCTAAGCCCAGCGGATAGGAACTCATGACACCCTTCAACGCAAATATTCCGCGCATAAAGGGGTTACTCTCTTTCTCGTCGGCATTTTCAAAAATTTCGGCATCCAAGCCTGTCTCCTGAGCCGCCATCTCCAATAGTTTTTTGTCGTACACAGGCACTCCGAGGCGTTGGGCAAGCAGTTTGGCCACTTCGCGTCCGCCACTACCTAATTGTCGACCTATGGATATAATAAACTTCTTTTCCATGATGCTTTGATTTTATTATTTGACAAATGTGGGGGTGTTCCACTCTTTGAACTGTCCGCGCAGCAATATTATTGCTAATATTCCTGATATGAGGTCGGCGATGGGTATGCTGAGCCACACACCATTTTCGCCTATGTATTGCGGCAGGATGAGCAACAGCGGAATGAGGAACAACACCTGTCGCGTTAGTGACAAAAAGATTGATTTGTTGACACGACCTATGCTCTGGAAAAAGTTGGTGGCAACCATCTGCACACCGGCAAGCACAAGGAACATTGCTGAAATGCGCATACCTTTCGATGTGTTGGCAATGAGCGTGGCGTCGGTAGTGAAGGCGCGGGAGATAAGTTCGGGGATGCCTTCGCACAACACAAAGCCCACGAAGGTGACTGCTGCCGCCCACATCATTGTCTGCTTCAGTGTCTCTTTCACGCGGTCGTAGCGACGTGCGCCGAAATTGTAACCAACAATAGGCTGCATGCCCTGTGTGACACCGAGCACCACCATCACAAAGATAAAGATTACACGGTTGGCAATGCCATACGATGCTATTGCCATGTCACCATTGTCGCCATACATTCTGAGACCTTTGTTTATAATGATGACCACTATGCATGCTGCAGCATTTATGAGGAAAGGTGACAAACCAATACCTAAAATTCCTTTCACAAAGCGTGCACGCAGAGCATATATACCCTTGCGCAGATGCATCAGTTCGTTTGGATTGCTCAGCAACCTTATCTGCCATGCGAGAGTAACCACCTGCGAGAGCATTGTGGCAAGCGCCGCACCGCGTATGCCCCAGCCGAGGGCATAAATAAAAAGTGGAGCGAGAAGGAGATTGCACACAACGGTAATGATTGTTGCGTACATGGACTCTTTTGGGTGCCCCGATGCTCTGAGGGCTGCGTTTATGCCCAGATAGAGGTGCGTAATGAGGTTGCCATAAAGCACTACCTCCATAAAGTCACGAGCATAGGGCAATGTGGCCTCGCTTGCTCCAAAAAAGAAGAGAATATCGTCGAGAAAGAGCAACGACACGCCACCAAAGGTAAGTCCCACTATCACATTGAGGGTGACAAGATTGCCAAGGATGGTACATGCCGAGTCGTAGTCGCGCTGCCCCAGTTTCACCGATATAAGCGTAGCCCCACCCACGCCAATCATGGCACCGAAGGCTGCGGAGAGGTTCATAAACGGGAATGTGGTGGCAAGACCTGAAATAGCCAACGCGCCCACTCCCTGACCAATGAAGATGCTATCTATCATGTGATAGAGCGATGAGGCGGTCTGCGCTATGATGGCAGGGATGGCATATAGCATCAACAGTTTGGAGATTTTCTCGGTTCCAAGTTCGGTGGGTACGCCTTTTGTTGAAATTTTACTCATATATTTGTTATTATTTCTATCTGTTGCAATACATTCGGTGCAAAGAGTATACACTATGTGTGAGCAGACAAAGAATATACAATTTTCGCAAACTTGAATTGCAAAGATACCAATTTCATCGAAAAGTGTTATCTTCGCAAAAGAAAAAACAAACGAGAAACAAAAGCAAAATACAAAAAATGTCAAGAGAGAGTGTGTTGCTCGGCATGAGCGGAGGCATTGACAGCACAGCAGCGTGCGAGATGTTGCAGGCACAAGGCTACAAGGTTGTAGGACTTACCCTGCTCACATGTGATGCATCGCAAAAAGCGGCAGCCGAGGCTGCCACACTTGCCACACGCTTCGGCATAGAGCATCATGTGGCCGATGTGCGCAATAGTTTCAAGGAACAGGTTATCACCCCTTTCATTGAGTCATACCTTGCCGGCTGTACCCCCAATCCATGTATAGACTGCAACCCCACGGTAAAGTTCAAACAACTTGAAGAGTGGGCCGACCGTTTGGATTGCCGATACATTGCCACAGGGCACTACGTTCGCACCGAACAAGTGGGTGATAAAGTGTATGTGCGTGCCGGCGCCGACGCAAAAAAAGACCAAAGCTATTTTCTGTGGCGTCTGACGCAACAACAATTGCGACGTGCCATATTCCCGTTGGGCACATGGACTAAAGAGCAGGTGCGCGAACACCTCGAACGGTTCGGACTGACAGAGAAGGCAAAAGAGGACGAGAGCATGGAAATATGCTTCTTCACCGGCGACTACCGCGACTTTCTGCGCAACAACATACCCAACGCAGAGGAGGTGATAAAGCCCGGAGCATTCATCGACAGTGAAGGGCGCAAGTTGGGCACCCATCAAGGCTTTCCGCTCTACACGATAGGTCAGCGCAAAGGGCTGAACATTGCATTGGGACATCCGGCATATGTGCTGAAGACCAATCCGCAGAAAAACACTGTGATGCTGGGCGACGCGACACAGTTAATGGCAAAACACATGATTACGGAGCAGCCCTTATGGGTGAGCGATGCCCCTGCCGAGGGGTTGACGGTGCGCATAAGATACCGCAGCCGCCCTGTTGCCTGCCGAGTGCTGCGCACCCTGCCCGACGGAAACACGTTGGTGCGCTTCGACGAGCCCGTGTCGGCAATTACACCGGGACAGTCGGCTGTTTTCTACAAAGACGACATTGTTGTGGGAGGAGCATACATAGCATCGCAACGAGGAATAAACCAATGGATAACAGAAGATGATGACCGAGAATGAGAACAATACGCTGACGCTGACGGCACTTAACAGATTGGTGCGCGATGCGATAGAAGAACAGTTGCCCATGCGCTATTGGGTAACAGGCGAACTGAGCGAGGTGCGCTCCACGTCGGTGGGACACTGTTACATAGAGCTTGTGGAGCGCAACGAAGCGACCGGCGAACTTACAGCAAAGGCACGAGGTACCATTTGGTCGCGTGTGTATTCACTGCTGCGCCCCTACTTCATGGAACAGACGGGACGCGACTTCGGTGTAGGGCTTAAGGTGCTGCTGCAAGTAAAGATTAATTTCCACGAACTATATGGTTACTCACTCGATGTGTGCGACATTGAGCCAGCATACACCCTTGGCGACATGGCACGTCAGCGCATGCTCATCATCAAGCGCCTGACAGACGAAGGGGTGATAGAACTTAACAAAGAGCTGCCTTTTCCACTGCTGCCAAAGAGGGTGGCAGTAATCTCCTCAGCCACTGCAGCCGGATATGGCGACTTCTGCGACCAACTGAACAACAACATCTATGGTTTCAGGTTCGGCGTAAAGCTATTCCAATCGCCCATGCAGGGAGCAAAGGTGGAGGAAGGTATAATAGCCGCTCTTAATAAAATAGCCTACGAGATAGACAAATGGGATGTGGTAGTCATCATACGAGGCGGAGGCGCCACCAGCGACCTCTCTTGCTTCGACACCTACGACCTTGCCAACAACTGCGCACAATTCCCTTTGCCCATCATCACAGGCATCGGGCATCAGCGCGACGACACTCTGCTCGACATGGTGGCGCACACAAGGGTAAAAACCCCGACAGCCGCAGCAGAACTGCTCATACACACCATGCTGCAACAAGCCGAAAGGCTTGCCATGTTGCAACAGTCAATACCAGAAACTGTGAAGCGACGAATAACAGATGAGCGCACCCGTATATCTTCCATGCTGCAAAAGTTGCCACTGAGCGTCGCACTGATGATGCAACGTCAACGTCACAGGCTCGACATTTGGGAGCAACGTTTGCAGGCATCTTCGCCCGAAAGAATTTTGGCAAAAGGCTACACTCTCACATTGTGCGACGGACAAGTTGTAAGGTCTGCATCGCAGCTCTCAGTGGGCAAAGAGATTGTTACACGCTTTGCTGATGGAATGGCAGAGAGTAAAATTACAGAAATCGAAAAGAAAAAATAACAAGAAATATGCAGGAACAGGAATACACATACACAACAGCCATTGAAAGGCTCGAAGAGATATTGCAAAAGGTGGAGAGCGGCACTGAAGAGATAGATAACCTCTACAAACTGCTGAAAGAGGCTGACGAACTGATAAAATTCTGCCGAACACGCCTCTACGAGGTTGACGAGGAGGTAAAATCGCTTCTCGACTCGATAAATGAGCCACAAGCATAGAGACGCAAAGAAAATATTTTAAGAAATTCAGACAACTTGTTATTTATTATATGTAACTTTGCGCGTTAGCTTCAAAAAAAAGAGTTATCAAAATTTATTTGTTGGACTTTAAGACAATTTTTTAGAAATTCAAACAGCTTATAAACTAATTTACGATATGAAAAATATTGACTGGTCGAATCTTGGATTCGGTTACATGAAGACCGATTACAATGTTCGTTGTCGCTACCGCGACGGTAAATGGGGAGAGATTGAAGTAAGCAGCGAAGAATCTCTTAACATACACATGGCTGCTACATGTTTGCATTATGGTCAGGAGGCTTTTGAGGGGCTCAAGGCTTTCCGTGGAAAAGATGGCAAGGTGCGCATCTTCCGTCTCGAGGCTAATGCTGAGCGTCTGCAAAGCACTTGCGACGGCATCTTGATGCCTCAGGTGAGCACAGAGCTTTTCCGCGATATGGTAACAAAGGTTGTGGAACTTAACAAAGATTTTATCCCCCCCTATGAGAGTGGAGCATCGCTCTACATTCGTCCCCTGCTTATAGGCGTAGGTGCACAGGTGGGTGTACACCCTACAGATGAGTATCTGTTCGTGATATTCGTAACCCCTGTAGGTCCCTACTTCAAGGGCGGCTTTGCTACAAACCCCTATGTCATCATCCGCGAGTTCGACCGCTCGGCACCTCTCGGCACAGGACGCTACAAAGTGGGTGGCAACTATGCTGCAAGCCTGAAAGCCAATCAGTTGGCACACGAGAAAGGTTACTCTTGCGAGTTCTACCTCGACGCAAAAGAGAAAAAATATATCGATGAGTGCGGTGCAGCTAACTTCTTCGGTATCAAAGGCAACAGCTACGTCACTCCAAAGTCGACATCCATCCTGCCCTCTATCACCAACCGTAGTCTCATGCAACTTGCAACAGACTTGGGTATGACAGTTGAGCAGCGTGCAATCCCCGAAGAGGAGCTAAGCACATTCGATGAAGCAGGTGCTTGCGGAACAGCAGCCGTAATTTCGCCTATCGAGCGCATCGACGACCTCGAGAAAGGCGTTTCATACGTCATTGCCAAAGATGGCAAACCCGGCCCCATATGCACAACACTTTACAATAAGTTGCGTGCTATTCAGTATGGCGACGAACCCGACACACATGGTTGGGTGACAGTACTTGACATATAAAATTAAAAAAACATGGAAAAAAACTCCAAATATTTTCGCGAGCTTGGCTGGACACAACTGCAAGACAGATGGAGCGAACCGGTAATATACTCATTAGTGTATCTCATAATTATCGGCGTTGTATCGGGCAGTTTTAGTGTTTTGGCACTGTTGCTACTGCCGATGGGATATTCATACTCAGTTGCTTTTCTGAATGACATACGTAACGGAAAAGAGCCATTCAAAGTGGAGACACTTTTCGATGGATACAAAGATTTCATGCGTATCTTCGGAACAACTTTACTGATGAATGTTTATATATTCCTATGGACATTGCTCTTAATTGTTCCGGGAATAATAAAATCAATATCCTATTCACAGACATACTATGTGCTTAAAGATAACCCCGAGCTCAAATTCAATGAAGCAATAGAACGTAGCATGGAGATGATGGAGGGACGCAAAATGCAATATTTTCTTTTGATGCTCTCTTTCATCGGATGGATTATTCTGACTATCCTCACATGTGGAATACTCTCTTTATGGGTAACCCCTTATATGAATGCTACTTTTGCCAACTACTACGAGCACGTGAAAGAGGAGTACGAAAAACGAATTACGGCATAAATGGGTAAAGGAAAATTACAGAAATTCGCCGACATGCGCGAATATCCCAATGTGGTGGAGCATCACTTCTCGATAGCCGATGCGACACCTTTCCCCATGCGCGGACATTGGAGAGATGAATTCTTCAAAAACAACAATCCCATAGTCATTGAGTTGGGTTGTGGCAGAGGCGAATACACCGTAGGGCTTGCACGACGCTACCCCAATCTGAATTTCATTGGGGTGGACATCAAAGGCGCACGCATGTGGACCGGCGCCACAGATGCTCTGCGCGAGGGACTTACAAACGTGGGATTTCTGCGCACGAACATTGAGATTATCGACCACTTCTTTGCCCCCGGCGAGGTGAACGAAATATGGCTCACCTTCCCCGACCCGCAGATGAAGAAACATACCAAACGCCTGACATCGACACTGTTCCTGCAACGCTACCGCAACATTCTTGTACCCAATGGCATTGTGCATCTGAAGAGTGACAGCAATTTCATGTTCACATACACACGCTACGTAACAGAGGTAAACAAACTGCCGGTAATATCGTGCATAGAGGACATTTACGCCAATGGCGAGGCCGAAGCACCGCTCGACATAAAAACCTATTACGAGCAGCAGTGGCTCTCACGTGGCATAGACATAAAGTATATCTCTTTCAATCTGCCGACTGAGGGCGAACTTGTGGAGCCGGACATTGAAATTGAACTTGATAGTTACCGCAGCTATAACCGCAGCAAACGCAGCGGGTTGCAAACAAGTAAATAACAGATGCTAAAACATATAGTAATGTGGCGTTTCAAAGAGGGCGCCGAAGGGAAAAGCCGCATAGAACATGCGCAATGGACGAAAGAGCACCTTGAAGCGCTTGTAGGTGTGGTACCCGAAATTCGTTCGCTCGAAGTGGGTGTAAACATAAAACCCGACGATGCTGCGTATGATGCAGTACTGATATCCACATTTGACGACCTCGAAGCAATGCAGCGCTACCAAAAACACCCTGCCCACCTCGAGGTAGCGGCATATTGCAAGCGCGTACGAGATGTTCGTTCGTCGGTTGATTATGAAATTTAAAAGAAAAAAAAATGGCATTATATCCCAAACTTATACTTGACGCACTGGAAAAGGTGCGCTATCCCGGAAACGGTAAAAATCTTGTCGAAGCGGAAATGGTTGACGACAACATACGCATCGACGGCAACAAGGTGAGCTTTTCGTTGATTTTTGAAAAACCCACAGACCCTTTCATTCGTTCGGTGGTAAAATCGGCCGAGACAGCCATCCTCACTTACGTTGGAGCGGAGGTTGAAATTGTCGGCAACATCAGCGTGGTGAGCCGTCAACAGGCACGCCCTGAGGTGGGCAAATTCCTACCACAGGTTAAAAACGTCATTGCCATATCTTCGGGTAAAGGAGGAGTGGGTAAATCGACCGTTTCATCGAACCTTGCCATTGCTCTTGCACGGCTCGGCTACAAGGTGGGATTGCTCGACGCAGACATTTTCGGTCCTTCTATACCCAAAATGTTCCGTGTTGAGGACGCACGCCCCTACAGCGAACACAAGGAGGGTCGCGACCTTATCATTCCCATTGAGAAATATGGTGTGAAACTGCTATCGATAGGCTTCTTTGTCGACCCCGACCAAGCCATACTGTGGCGCGGAGGCATGGCAAGCAATGCACTGAAACAGCTAATTGCAGATGCCGATTGGGGCGAACTCGACTATTTCCTCATTGACCTTCCCCCCGGTACCAGCGACATACACCTGACCATCGTACAGAGCCTTGCCCTCACCGGCGCAGTGGTTGTCACCACCCCGCAAGCAGTGTCGTTGGCAGCAGCCATAAAGGGCATGAACATGTTCATGAACGACAAGGTGAATGTGCCAATTTTGGGTCTCATAGAAAACATGGCGTGGTTCACCCCTGCCGAGCTACCCGAAAACAAATACTACATTTTCGGTCGCGAAGGTGGAGTAAAGGTTGCCGAGCAGTATGGTGTTCCTATACTTGGTCAGATACCCCTTGTACAAGCAATATGTGAGTGTAGCGACAATGGTGAGCCAATAGCTCTGCACCCGGAGACTCCGGACGGACAAGCATTCCTACGTTTGGCAGCATCTCTGGCATACCACACCGAGCGACGCAATGACGAGCAAGAGCCCACAAAAATTGTAGATACACACTAACGACAAATAATCCAAAGACAGGGAGAGAGCAGTTCCGATGATGGGACTGCTCTCTCTGCACATATACACCACAAAAAACGAACAAAACAAAAAGTTACTTGTTGCTAATGAGGCTGATATTTATTTTGCAGCATCCAAACCTTTAAATATTAAAAGCTATGAGTGAAAGAATAGTAGTTATAGGCAGTTGCAACACTGATATGGTGATTAATACGGAAAGGCTGCCCCGACCCGGAGAGACAATCATCGGGGGCAATTTCTTTATGAATGCCGGAGGCAAAGGAGCTAATCAAGCTGTAGCAGCGGCACGTCTTGGTGGCAACGTCTGTTTCGTGGCAAAAGTAGGTAACGACCACTTTGGAAGCCACTCCATCGAGCAGTATAAAGCGGAGGGCATAGATGTGGAGCAGATAAGCATAGAAAACGAGCTACCCTCTGGGGTGGCACTGATAATGGTAGACAACAAAGGCGAAAACTGCATCTCGGTGGCATCGGGCGCAAACTCTTTGCTCGCCCCCAAAGACATTGACAAAGCCGAGGGCATGATTACCCATGGCGACATCGTGCTGATGCAGCTGGAGACACCTATAGAGACAGTGGAATATGCTGCGCGCATAGCGAACGGGAAAGGCAAAAAGGTGATACTCAACCCTGCTCCCGCCCTGCCATTGCCTGACGCTCTCTTTGAGGAACTTTATATGATTATTGCAAATGAAACTGAAGCGGAATTTTTCTCGGGAGTTAAAATAACAGACATGGACAGTGTATGCCGTGCCGCCGACATCATCAGCAACAAAGGCGTAGATAATGTAGTAATCACGCTGGGTTCTAAGGGAGCTTTTGTCAAAGAGAACGGAGCATATCACAAGGTACCTTCGATAAAAGTAAAAGCGGTAGATGCCACAGCTGCCGGCGACACTTTCTGCGGAGCTGTGTGTGTGGCACTAGCAGAAAAAAAAGATATCCTCGAGGCTGTGGAATTTGCCAACAGATGCGCGGCTGTCACCGTCACGCGTATGGGAGCACAGTCGTCACTACCCTACCGCGAGGAGGTTGAAAAGGATTTTTTTGTGGAACAACATAAATAATTTATAACCATGTATATCGTTAATAATTATCTTTTGGCTGTGGTTCTCTGCTTTGTGACAATGTTATGCTGGGGTTCTTGGGCAAACACACAGAAATTGGCAGGAAAAACGTGGAGATACGAGCTATTCTATTGGGATTATGTAATTGGTATTCTGCTCTTCTCCATAGTACTTGGTTTCTCTTTGGGCAGCGTGGGGGATGCAGGACGCAGCTTCCTCGATGACCTTGGACAGATTACTTTCGCCAACATGCTCAGCGCTTTCATCGGCGGTGCACTATTTAACCTTGCAAACATTTTGCTGTCGGCAGCTGTCTCCATGGCAGGCTTGACTGTGGCTTTTCCGCTCGGCGTAGGCATTGCGTTGGTGTTGGGTGTGTTTGTAAACTACTTTGGCGAGCCTAAAGGCGACCCTGTGACGCTCTTTTTTGGTGTTGCGCTTGTGATGATTGCCATAATACTTAACGCTATGGCATCGAGCAGAATGAGCCGTGGCGAGAGGAATAACAGCAAGAAAGGAGCCATGGTGGCAGTGGTTGCCGGTGTGCTGATGTCTTTCTTCTATCGTTTCGTGGCAGCGGCAATGGATCTGAACAACTTTGAATTTCCAACCCCGGGAATGGCTACTCCTTACTCGGCATTTTTCATTTTCGCAGTGGGAATATTCATAAGCAATTTCCTCTTCAATACCATAGTCATGCGTCGTCCTTTTGTTGGGGCACCGGTTACTTACGCGGAATATTTCAAAGGAAGCATCGGCACACACATGGTGGGTGTACTTGGAGGTGTCATCTGGGGCTTAGGAACAGCTCTCAGTTACATTGCCGCAGGCAAAGCCGGCGCAGCTATTTCGTATGCGCTGGGACAGGGAGCACCTATGGTGGCTGCACTTTGGGGCATACTAATATGGAAAGAGTTCAAAGGCGCACCGCGGAATGTGAATATTTTGCTTGCCTGCATGTTCATACTCTTCATATCGGGACTCGGAGCAATAATCGTCTCCGGCGCCAATTAACGAACTATCTTGAAGCCTTTATAGCTACACTGCTGCTGAGCGAGTCACCTCCCAGCGGCGGTGTCTCTTTTGTGAGGGTTATCTCTATTTCACTAATGAGGGGGAAGGTGGCAAAAAGACGTTCAAGGATGCGCCCTGCCACATGCTCCAACAGGCGCGACTTTATTTGCATTTCCTCATTTACCACATCATATACAAGCGCATAACTGACCGTACTATCAATTTCATCGTTCATTATACTGTCGGTGCAATCTATCTTCGCAGAGAGATTTACTATATACCATGCGCCCACAACCGTCTCTTGTGGAAGGACACCATGGTAGGCATATAGCCTAACGTTGCTAAGTTCTATTTTATATGTATCTATGTTCATTTGTACGCTTTTAATCATAAAGGTTGGGCATGGCATTTAAGCCACCTACCCAACCTTTACTACTATTTAATTTTTATTGTTTTATCCACATTTTGAGTATCCGCACTGGGGACAATGCAAACAACCCTCTTCGAATATCAACTGCGATTTGCACTTGGGACATTTTTCGGCAGTAGCAACACCATCTTGTATATAGCGTTTAAGCGCACGCTCCACACCATTTTTCCATGTATTAATGCTATGAGAATCGAGTTGTAATGATGAAACAAGTTTAATAACCAGTTCAATTGGCATTTTGTAACGCAATACACCCGAAATGAGTTTCGCATAGTTCCAGAATTCGGGGTTGAAACGTTCGGAGAGTCCTTCGATTGTGGTCTTGTAACCTATTTTGTTTTCAAACTGGAAGTCGTAGCGTTTGTTGCCCTCGTCGTCAACGCTTTTTATTATCACACCATGAGTGACGTTTTTGGGCAAAGGTATGCCGTCTTCGTCATCCTGCTGACCGGTGAAGATTTCGTAGGGTTGCCCGTTGAGCAATCCGATGAACGCCACCCATTTCTCTTTATTGTTCTGGAAGCGCACAACATCGGCTTCGAGTACACGGGGACGTACCTCTGTAATTAAGGGTTTCAAATCCTCGGCACGGGGCGCATCTTTTTTGTCCTTGTTTTCTGTCGACACAAGCACACCGGCACGCGAGCCGTCGCGATAGACTGTACAACCTTTACATCCCGATTTCCATGCTGTCACATAGAGTTCGTTCACCAACTTTTCGTCAACATTATTAGGAAGGTTAATTGTGACACTTATAGAGTGGTCGACCCACTTTTGTATGCGTCCCTGCATCTGCACTTTCGCCACCCAATCGATGTCGTTCGAGGTTGCTTTCGCGTATGGTGAGCGTGCAACAATACTGTCAAGTTCTACCTGAGAGTAGCGTTTGGTGGTGTCGATACCATTTTTCTTCATCCACTCCACAAACTTATGGTGATAAACTACATACTCTTCAAAAGCATCGCCATTTTCGTCTGTGAAATCCACATGCACATCGGCATCGTTGGGATTTACTTTGCGACGACGTTTGTAGACAGGCATAAAGACAGGCTCTATACCCGAAGTAGTCTGGGTCATTATGCTCACTGTGCCTGTGGGGGCTACAGTGAGGCAGGCGATATTTCTACGACCATGTTTTTTCATCTCCTCGTAGAGAGCAGGGTCGGCATCTTTCAGTCGGTTGATAAAGGGGTTGTTTTCCTCGCGCTTGCTGTCGTAGATTTCGAACGCACCACGTTCCTTTGCAAGATTAACTGAGGAGCCGTATGCTGCAAGAGCAATCGTCTTGTGTACCTCCTCTGAGAAATCTGTCGCTGCGTCGGTGCCATAGCGAAGTCCCATGGCAGCGAGCATATCACCCTCGGCTGTGATGCCCACACCGGTACGACGACCCATGCGGCTCTTGTTATAGATTTTGTCCCACAGATTCTTCTCGGCACCTTTAACCTCTTCACCTTCGGGGTCACCGGCAATTTTTGCCTGAATGGCCTCAATCTTTTCAAGTTCAAGGTCGATGATGTCGTCCATTATACGCTGTGCTTTTGCTACATGCTCTTTCAATAAATCAAAATCGAATGAAGCCTCAGGTGTGAAAGGATTTTTCACATACGAGAAGAGGTTGATGGCAAGCAGACGGCACGAATCGTAGGGGCAGAGAGGTATCTCGCCACAAGGGTTGGTAGAAACGGTGCGGAAACCGAGGTCGGCATAACAATCGGGAATGGACTCGCGAAGTATTGTATCCCAGAAGAGGACACCGGGTTCGGCAGATTTCCAGGCATTGTGTATAATCTTGTCCCACAGTTTGTTTGCATCAATCTCTTTTTTGTGTGTAGGGTTATCGGAAACTACCGGATATTGTTGTGTATAGGGGGTACGTTCAGTGACAGCACGCATAAAATCGTCGTCTATTTTCACCGACACATTGGCTCCTGTCACCTTGCCTTCGGTCATCTTTGCATCTATAAAGGCTTCGGCATCAGGGTGCTTCACCGACACGCTGAGCATGAGGGCACCACGACGTCCATCCTGGGCAACTTCGCGTGTAGAGTTTGAATATCTCTCCATAAAAGGCACTATACCGGTTGAGGTCAGCGCCGAGTTTTTCACCGGAGTGCCTTTGGGACGTATATGCGAGAGGTCGTGTCCCACACCGCCACGTCTCTTCATGAGCTGCACCTGTTCTTCGTCTATACGTATGATTGCGCCATAGGAATCGGCATTTCCTTCAATACCTATCACAAAGCAGTTTGAAAGCGATGCAATCTGATGGTCATTGCCAATACCGGTCATTGGACTACCCTGAGGCACTATGTATTTAAAATGGTCGAGCAAGTCAAATACCTCCTGCGACGTCATAGCGTTGTTATACTTTGACTCGATGCGGGCTATCTCATTTGCTATGCGCCAATGCATCTGTTCCGGTGATTTTTCGTATATAGTTCCAAAGGAATCTTTAACGGCATACTTGTTAACCCACACACGGGCGGCAAGCTCATCGCCATTGAAATAGTCGAGCGAGGCTTTTAATGCCTCATCAAATGTGTATGACTGCTTTTCCACTTTTATATATTTTTTAATATTATACACAAAAAAAATGCCTAACAAGGTAATCCATCCTCACAGATTCTGCCGATGAACCCGCAAGGAACGAACACTTAAATCGACGACTGATTTTCGATTACACAAAGATATACCACTTTATCATATTTACCAAATATTTATATTTTATTTTATCAACAGATAGAAAGTTTTCCAAAAAGCAGAAATCATACATTGATTTTCAACATATTACATTTTATTAAATCCGAAAAAGTTTTCCAAAATGAAATTTTAAAAAGATTATCTTGGTAAAAACATACCTATTTTAGCAAACAAAAAGGACTTTAAGACCTTCAATCATTCTAAGAAGACAGCAACTATAAAACCGCAAGCACTCTACTTATTTGCAAAAAAATCCGCGACAGCTCATCAACGAAGCTGTCGCGGATTTTTTGTATATGGAAAAATTATTATGCTATTTGTAGAGCTGCTTCAATTTCACTCAATTCGCCACGATACTGTTTATCGGTCTCAAGCAGATTGGCTATAGTCTTGCATGCATGAAGCACCGTCGCATGGTCGCGACGTCCTATTTGATAACCTATTTTTGACGTAGATAAATCGAGATGTTTCTTTGCAAGGTACATAGCGGTTTGTCTAACAAGGACAATCTCGCGCTTACGGGATTTTGTATTTACACTATCCACCTCCACATTGTAATAGTCCGCAACGGTTTTTATAATTTTCTCTATTCCTATGGGCTCTTTCTCGTACTCAGAGATACCACCGAGAACCTTACGCGCCAATTGCAAAGAGATATCGCAATTGTGTATAGTAGAATGAGCCATCAGAGAGACCACAATACCCTCCAAGTCGCGCACACTCGCATTTACATTCTCCGCTATGTACGAAATAACCTCCTCTGGGAAATTCAGACCATCACGACGCACCTTGCTGCGCAAAATATTCTTACGAAGTTCAAGATCGGGCTTTTCGATTTCAGCGCTCAATCCCCATTTAAAACGGGTAATGAGACGCTCCTCCATACCCTTCATCTGCGCGGGCGAACGATCAGATGTCATAATAAGCTGTTTGCCGTTCAAATGCAAATGGTTGAAGATGTGGAAGAAGGCATTCTGAGTGCCGGGAAGACCGGCAAATTCCTGAATGTCATCTATAATAAGAATATCTATGCTCTGATAGAAACGCATGAAATCGTTAAAATTCTTGTGAAGTATAGAATCGGTATATTGCACCTGAAACAGATGAGCCGACACATAAAGCACGCGAAGCTCCGGATGCAATTGTTTGATTTTTGTACCTATAGCATTCACAAGGTGTGTTTTCCCAACACCCGATGCACCATGAATGAACAAGGGATTAAATGTCTTTCCGGGGAACATTGCCACGCTCTCGGCCGCCGTACGTGAAAGCTTATTACTGATACCCTCTACATAATTATCGAAAGTATACTTTGTTATAAGCATCGAGTTCAGTTCCTCGACAGACTCAGCCTTATTGGGCTGTTTGACAGACAATGTATCAGCTTCGACTTCAGTAGTCAGACCGTTTGTTTTGTCTGCCACTATTGTATATACAAGTCCCACGCCCTCACCCAGCACACGATTGAAAGTGGCACTCAGCAAGTCCAAATAGTTCTCCTCAAGGAATTCGCATACAAAATGACTTTTAACCTGCAAGTTCAGCGTTTTATTCTTGTATTCCAACGGAACAATATCCGCGAACCAATTAGAAAACACGCTTGCAGATACATTGTCACGTATAATGCGCAGACAATTATCCCATAATGTATTTAAATGAGAGTCCATCAAAAATCAGTCAATAAGTATTAATGTTATTTTTTCAACGACAAGTTGCAACGATTTTATAAAACAAATCTGCGTCGCAGTGCAATAATCTTGTCGCTTCGGCATTGCAAATATCTGAAAGAAAAACATAAAAAACAAACGAAAAAAGTTTTGGAATTTTACGTTTGACACAAAAGATTAAATATCAGTCATTTGCGTTTTAATAAATCACCAAGGTTGCGGAATGATAAAAACTTTTTATCTTTTTGGTTTTCAGCATGTTACCCTGTTAATAACTTTGTTAAAACTTTCCATCTTATTATTGATAACCTTTGCCACAAAGCCCAAAAACGGCTCTTTTTGCCTTTTAGATGGTTGTTAATTTTAAAACTATATTTTTTAGACAAAATCTAAATAACACTTTTTATTTGCACTTTAATTAAATAATCCGAGAGAGAAAAACCGCTTCACAAAAGTGCAAAAACGTGCATACGAAATTTCCAAAATCAAACAAAAGCAAAAGAAATAACAGAGCACATCGAAAGACAAGACTCTCAAAAGAAACGATATCTATTTCATTAGCATTAATGGACAAACCAGATTAAATAGTTACTCGGATTTACATTAATAATAAAAAATATATATTATAATAATGAAATGTCACAAATACGCATTATCTTTGTCTAAATTTTATATTTATAAACATTTATCTATGAAAATCGTAAAACTATTATTGATTGCGTGCTTGTTCACTCTTACCGCACAAGCACAGAAAAAGTATGAGTTGGCATCGCCCGATGGCAAACTGAAGACAAACATCACAGCCGGCAAACAACTCACCTACGACATCGTTTTCAACGACCAGCAGGTTATTGCAGCCGCCCCCATCTCTATAACATTGGAGAATGGTGAAGTTTGGGGTGAGAACGACAAGCCCACAAGCGCAAAACGCAAGAGCGTAAACACCACAGTGGCATCGCCTTTCTACCGCGCAGCCGAGATGCAGGACAACTACAACGAACTTGTACTCTCATTCAAAGGCAAATGGAGCGTTGAGTTCCGTGCATACAACGACGGTATCGCTTACCGTTTTGTCAGCAAAAACAAGAAGCCTTTCAACATCGCAAACGAAGAGGTTAACCTCCAGTTCAACTCAGACGCCAAAGGTACAGTACCTTTTGTAATCCGTGGCGCTGATGGCAACTACGAGTCACAGTTCTTCAACTCATTCGAGAACCAGTACACAGTAAAGAACCTTTCAGAACTCAACAAAAAACGTCTTATCTTCCTCCCCGCATTGGTTGAGGTTGAAAACAACGTAAAAATCTGCTTCACAGAGACAGACCTCAACAACTACCCCGGTCTTTACCTCAGCACAGAGAAAGGCGAGAACCTCCTCAGCGGTGTATTCGCAAAATACCCCAAAACTCTTGAGCAGGGCGGTCACAACAACCTCCAGATGAAGATTAAGGAGCGCGAGAACTACATTGCCAAGGTAGAGGCTCCCCGTAGCTTCCCCTGGCGTATAGCTGTTGTGTCTGACAAAGACATCGACATCGCAAATTCAAACCTCAGCTACCTGTTGGCAGCACCCTCTAAGGTTGCCGACACATCATGGATTAAGCCCGGTAAAGTAGCTTGGGAGTGGTGGAACTGCTGGAACATCGACGGAGTAGACTTCAACACCGGTGTTAACAACGAAACATACAAAGCATACATTGACTTTGCCGGCAAAAATGGCATCGAATATGTAATCCTCGACGAGGGTTGGGCTGTAAATAAAAAAGCCGACTTGATGCAGGTTATCCCCGAGATTGACCTCAAAGGGCTTATAGCATACGCAGCAGAGCGCAATGTAGGTATCATCCTTTGGGCTGGTTACTACGCATTCGAGCGCGACATGGAGAACGTATGTAAACACTACTCTGAGATGGGTGTTAAAGGTTTCAAAGTCGACTTCATGGATCGCGACGACCAGATGATGACAGACTTCAACTTCCGCGCAGCCGAGATGTGCGCTAAATACAAACTCCTCCTCGACCTCCACGGCACACACAAACCCGCAGGTTTGAACCGCACATACCCCAACGTACTCAACTTCGAGGGTGTTTATGGTCTTGAGCAGGCTAAATGGGAAGACCCCAAGATTCTCGACCACGTAACATACAACACACAGCTCCCCTTCATCCGTCAGGTATCAGGCCCCATGGACTACACACAGGGTGCTATGCTCAACACAATCAAAGGCCAGTACAAACCCAACTATTACGAGCCTATGAGCCAGGGTACACGTTGTAACCAATTGGCACTCTACGTAATTCTTGAGTCACCCCTAAACATGCTTTGCGACAACCCCAGCAACTACGTGCGTGAGCCCGAGTGCACAAAGTTCATCAGCGCAATCCCCACAACATGGGACGAGTCAAAGGTTATCGACGGAAAACTCGGTGAGTATGTTATCACTGCACGCCGCAAAGGTGACACATGGTACATCGGTGGTATCACCAACTGGCACGGACGCACAGTAGAAGTAGACCTCTCATTCCTTGGCGACAAGAAAATGAAAGGCGAACTCTTCCGCGACGGTGTTAACGCATGGAAGAAAGCTCGCGACTACAAACGCGTTGAGCAGACTGTAAACACAGCTGAGAAGTTCAAAATCAAGATGGCTCCCGGCGGTGGTTTCACATTGAAATTGCAGTAATAAAAAAGGTCAGCAAGACTGACACAACATAGAACAAATAAGGAGATTGATTGCATCAATCTCCTTATTTGTTCTACCGCGACATAATACATTATATATATATTAAGATTGACGTAACAATATAAAAGAGCTCGAATACAAAAATAAAATAACAAAAATCAATTATCTTTGCGTGTAAGATAAATAATTAATTACAAAAGTAATATAAGTCAAAACCATGAAAAAAATCGTTCTATTGTTATTTTGCTTCATAATCGCCATCGGTTTGACAGCACAAGACCGAAAGATAGAAATCAAAAGTGCAACAGCATCGAGCTATCAGCCGGGAGAAGATATTGTAAAAGCCATTGACGGCAAAACAGGAACCATCTGGCACACCTCATGGAACGCAACATCATTTCCTGTGACATACACACTGACACTGACAGAAGCTACACATATAGACTATCTGCGTTACATTCCACGACAAGACGGTGGTAGCAACGGCAACTGGAACGATGTAGCAGTGTCGTACTGCACCACGACTACAGGCACAACATTCACAGAAATCGGCAACTACAAATTAAATGGTTCCGGCAACGCATACGACTTCATTATGCCTGAAGGAGGCATAGATTGTGGGAAAGTACGCTTCACCATCAGTTCCGGAAAGAATGGATTTGCATCCGCTGCCGAAATTGAGGCTTATGTTTATGACAACAGCAAGCAAGAGGCCTTTTCAAAATATTTCAGCGACAATCTCTTCACCACCCTAAAACCTGAGGTCACAAGCAGCGAGGGAATAGAAGATGAGGATGTAAAGAAATTGGTTGAAAACCTGCTGACAAATGCAGAAAATTACAAAAAATTCCGTATAGGAGAATACGAAGCATACCTGACAACAACCACTCTGCGCAATCGCCTTAAAACCAGCAGTGAATACAACAACTACGAAAACCCCACCGGCATATACCTAAAAAGCGGCGAAAGTTGTATAGCTGTAGTAAGCGGCATCAGTAAATACACTGTAGGACTGAAAATAAAAAATTGGGTAAAAAACGAACAATCAAGTTCGTACCCACTGCGCAACGGCATGAACTTCATCACCGCCACCACCGAGGGCAACCTGTTTGTCGACTACTACACAGATGAGTTCGAACAGGCACCTAACGTAAAAATACACTTTATAAACGCCCCGGTGCAAGGCTATTGGGACCAAGCAACAATGACAAATGACGATTGGGTACAACTTCTCAAAGGACGTACAACAAAAGATTCAACAATATTGATTACACGCTCCGAACATGCACAGCTTGCATTCCCCGTATTTGCATGGTTGCAAAATTGCCCCAACAACATAGACTCCACAATGACACTTTACCAGCAAGTACAGTGGGCAGAACGCAACATATTGGGACTCGAGAAATATGGCAAACAGGTTAAAAACCGCCAGCTTTTCTATGCCACCACATACGGATTCATGGCTGCAGGAAGCGAAGGAGCATACTGCGCTACAAACAGCTTGGGTGGCATCACAAAGCCCGATGCTTCGAATTTTGATTTCTGGGGCGTCGGACACGAATGGGGACACAACAACCAGATTACGCCGGGCTTCAAATGGACAGGATGCGGAGAGACAACCAACAACATCTATGCAGCATGGGCGCAGTTACTCTTCACGGGTAACCCCCACTCGGTACGTCTCGAAAACGAAATTACAGGTATAGACGAGTATTCGGGCACACGCGGCGGACGCATGCAGACTTACTTCGAAGAGGCACTACGCAAAGGCTGCCCTTGGCAACTGCAAGATGGCCCCGACTATCACGGTGAGAATCCGACAACAGTCACAGTCAACGGTCAGGACGCAAACGGCAAAAACATAGGAAGCGTCACCACCACATGGCGACACTACGACCATTTTGTAAAACTTGTACCATTCTGGCAATTGTTGCTTTGGGGCACACATGCCGAGAAATGCCCCGACATAATACCAATGGTTATCGAAGGGATTCGCACTGATGAGAACTACGGCAATACTCACAACACCAACGGCAAACAACAAATCAACTGGATTAAATTGGCATGCGACAGCGCCAAGATCGACCTTCTCCCATTCTTTGAGAAGGCGGGAATGTTGCGTCCCATAAACGCATATATCGACGACTACGCAAAGGGGTGGAACATCATTACAGAGGAGATGATTGACACGCTCAAGGCACATGTAAAAAGACAAGGCTATCCTGCATTTACCGAAGAGATAAACTACATAAATGCCCACAACTGCCATATATACCGCAACAATCTGAAGCTACAAACACCTCAAACAATGGGCGAAGGATGTACATACAGCAACGGACGAGTAACCGTACAGCATAGCATTGTAAAAAATGCAGTCGCATTTGAAACATATAATTCAAAAGACGAACTTATCCGCATAACCATGTATGGCCTCGCAGCAGACGATGCTCACTCATACACACAAGTGCTCTACCCTGCCATCAAAGACAGCACACAAACATCGGCATACATAATGGCAGTCGGCTACGACGGCACACGCACGAAGATATACGAAAAAACAAACATCCTCAAAGAGTTATCCGCAGGAAAATACTATCGCATCATCTCATCCGGCAAAGGCAACGCCCTCAGTTGTGGAGCCAATACAAGTATCTCCGCAACAGGAAGCATCTCGTGGAGCCTTGCTCGCGCCACTAAATCGTCGACAAAAGCCGACCAAGTGTGGATGTGGGAGGAGCGTGACGGCAAGATGTATCTATACAACCCGCAAAGCGACTGCTACTTCGATGGAACAGCAAACACAAAGACATCCGAACTTGCAAAAAAAGAGAAAGCACCTGCATGGGAATCGCAGTGTATAGACGACGAGAAAAACCTCTACCTTTTCAAGATAAAAGATAGTGGCAACTACCTCAACTCATACTCAGAGAGCAACACCGGCCTATGGACAGGTGGTGCCTCAGACGCCAATAATATTTGGAAAGTAGAGGAGGCTACATCAATATCTGTGACCATACCCGCCAACTGTTTTGTTGCAGCCTGCTATCCTTTCGCTGTTACATTACCGGAAGGCATCAACGCCTACACTGTCAGCAGACAAGCTACCATAAACTATGAGGGCAGCGACTACGACTATGCCATACTCGAAGAGATTACAGAAGAGACCATTCCCGCCTGTGCACCTGTAATATATTCTGGCGAAGCCGGAACATATTCATTAACTATAGTAAATGATGAGAGCGCTACAATAGCAAACGTAAATCTACTTAAAGGTACCACTCTGAAAAGGAGTATCGACAAAGGAACATTCCTCGGCTCGCTGACATCTGTAAACGTAGCCGGGACAACCGCCTGCATAAAAAGTTTATCGACAAGCACACAAATTCAAGCAAACAAAAGCTACTTGCTTAAAGAGGATGTGAACAACGCCGAACTGCTCTATTTAGCTATCAAAGGTGTACATACAGGTATAGATAATGTAAAGCATAAGAATAATGTGCGTTTATATGACCTCAAGGGCAATGTAGTAGATAAGCCTGAATGTGGGCATATATATGTAACATCTGATGGTAAAAAGGTACTTATAAAAAGATAAGAACACACCTTCACAAGGGGCATAAACTGCCTATACACTCCCTTTCACAGCGCCTAAGGCGCTGTGAAAGGGAGTTTCTTTTGGCTAACAATCTATTTATTGAGAAGCAGTCACACAATCTGCGTTTATATAGAACCAGAAGTCATTTTTAGCGAATGAAACAGAAACAAGTATCATACTATTGAATATGACAAACAGTTTACAATAAAAATATCCGACTATAAGAAAGTTTCAGCAACAGACAATATAATTGCAGAAACGCCACCTATTAGTCCACTGATATAACGCAGCAGAAAAGGGAGTTTCTTACATAGAAAAGGAGGGTATAAACCTATATAGAGCATTGTCACATGCTTATCCGGGAAGCAGATACTCCATGTAATTTACCACTAAATAAAGAAATTCACCCCTAAATAGCGATTTCCACCACCGCGATACACAGTAAGAAACATTTTGTGCAACAGAGCGGACGCTTTTTATACTTTTGCATCAAATCAAGAAACAAACTAAACTCAAAGGTTTATGCAATACTTTATAAAAACATTTGAAGAGAGTGTAAAAAGCTGTTGGGGAAACCCCGCACTTAACGACTACAAGAGCGAAGCGCTGACATACGGTGAACTTGCGAGAAAAATTGAGACGTGGCACCTTATTTGGAAAGCTGCAGGACTGAAGGAGGGCGACAAAATTTCATTGAACGCACGCAGCAGTTCAAACTGGGCAACAACCTTCATGGCAGCAACATCAGGCGGCTACGTTTCGTGTCAGCTATTCAACGGTTTCACTCCGGCCGACACACAGAAGATGGTTAACCACTCCGACACAAAGATACTGTTTACAGAAAAAGCCATTTTCGAAGGTATGAACTTTAATGAGATGCCTCAACTGATTGCCGCCATCGACATGAAAAACATGGAGCTGTTGGCAAGCCGCAGCAACTTTGCCGACATATACGCACGTGCCGAAGAACTATTTGCTGAGGCACACCCTGATGGTTGGAGCGCAGAGGATGTGAAATACATCGACCGCGACATGGACGACCTCTGCTGCCTGAACTACACATCCGGCTCTACAGGCACTCCAAAGGGTGTTATGCTTACAGTGAGAAACATTAGCAGCAACGTCGACCTAATACCTCGTTATTTCCCCTACAGACGTGGCGACAACTACCTTAGTATACTGCCCTTTGCACACATCTTCGGTATGCTTTACGACATGACAGCTTGTCTTTGCACGGGAATGCACCTGACTATCTTATGTTTACCACCGGCGCCTACTATCCTAAAAGATGCCATGCAGAGTGTATCGCCATGCACTGTAATGATGGTACCTTTAGTACTGAAAAAGATGGCGGAATATTCAGCTGTTGAAATTTTGTCTGACAAAGCCAACAGCGAGCTGATAAAGAACAGCCCCGAATATTATGCATTGTTACGTTCCAGAATGATGGCCAATCTTGGCGGCAAGGTGGAGATTATTGTCACAGGTGGCGCTGCTCTGCCCGAGGAACTCGAAAAGATGCTGATAGAGAAGCTTCAGTTACCTCTTGTAACCGGCTATGGAATGACCGAATGTGGCCCCACAATAACACTTGGCAAACTGGGCAAATACAAACTTAAATCATGCGGTATTCTTGTCGACTGCATGCAGATAGAGATTGACTCACCCAACCCCCACGAGATTGTAGGCGAGGTATTGGTAAAGGGCTGCAATACATTTGTAGGATATTACAAAAACCCGGAGGCAGACAAAGAGGTGTTTACCGAAAACGGTTGGTTCCGCACAGGCGACCTCGGCACTATAGACAAGGAGAACAACCTTTTCCTTGTAGGACGCAACAAGAGCCTGCTTTTGGGAAGCAATGGTGAGAATGTATACCCCGAGGAGATAGAGGTAAAATTAAATGTACTGCCTTACGTAGCGGAGTCACTCATAGTTCAGAGAGGTGAAAAGTTCATTGCGCTCATTGTTCCAAATGCCGACATGATTGCAGCAGCCAACATCTCAGCAGGGACCTTAGAAGACATCATGGAGCAGAACATTACTACACTCAACAAGAGCATTCCGGCTTTCGCACAGGTTTCGGGATATGAGTTGCAGGAGGAGGCTTTTGCAAAGACCCCGAAAGGAAGTATCAAGCGATTTAAATACGCATAACAGCCTCGTATTATACTTAAAATGCAGGCTCGCAAGTAATTTACACAGAAGATACCCTCGTTTGAGCAATTCTAACGAGGGTATATTGTTATAGATAGCGTACTGGCAATCTTTTTGCAAACGACATCAAGCCGATTGAGAAGCGAAAAAAATATTTCAATAAAACCCCTCTCTACCATAAAAACGAGAGGCAGCCTTATACCTTATAAAGCAGTCAGGCGGACAGATGTCCGCCTGACTGCTTTATAAGGTATGTTAATATTGAATTAACGCTGTTCTGCCGAATACATGATAGAGAGAGCCATAGCTTTACGAAGCTCCATCTTCACGTCTGTGACAATACCCATCTGAGTATCCTTGTCTACTTTGAGACACATCTTCATGAAAGGTTTGTCGCGCTCAGCCAAACTTTCACGCTCTGCCTGCACAAATTCGCGGATGTAACCAACCTCTGTACCTGCAATAAGTTTGTCGTTCAACTGAATACGGCTTGCCGAACCTAATCGTGCACGCAAATCCTTTGTGGGGCGACCAATATTGATGTAAGATGCCAAAGATTTGCGTTCCAACTTCTCCAACTCTGTACCCTTAGGCACCTTGAACTCTACTTTCAACTCCATCTCACGCATTGATGTTACAATCATGAAGAAGAAGAGGATAGAGAATATCAAGTCAGGCAATGAAGAGGTATTCAACTCGGGCATTTCTGCCTTTCCTTTCTTTTGAAACTTACTCATAATATTATTGGTTATATTTACGTGGCTCAGCCTCGGAAATTACACACTTGTAGTATTGACGACATGCCAACTGCTCATCTTCGTTACACTCATTGTAAGAACGACCAAAGGTCTTCTTTGCCAACTCGTCACGAAGGTCGTTGTATGCGCCGTATAATTCATTCTCAACCTGGAAATAGGTGTCGTAGTTTGTTGCACGGTCGGTCTGAAGAGAAATTACGTGGTTTTTCGTAATATTCTGTACACCGAAAGGTGCAGGAAGTTCTACGGGCACCAACTCGGGGAGATCGGGGTCGTTCTCGGGATTCGCAATGAACTGTTTTGCCAATTCACGAAGCTCTGAAACTTCAATTGTTCTTGAGTCTTTTGCTACAGTGACCATGATTTGGTTATTCATGTTCACGTTTACAACCATAGAGTTTCTTTCACGAATCTTGGGAGGATCCTGCTGGTTCTCCTCGGGAGGGTTAGGAAGACGTACCGCCAAACCTCTATTGGTATCCATTGAAGTGGTTACCAGGAAGAAAATGAGCAAAATGAATGAGATATCCGCCGTTGAGGAGGCATTCAATCCCGGTACTTTTCTTTTTCCCATTGTTTTTAATTAGGCTTTAACTTTATTAAAAGTTTTAAATGCACCTGCCAAACTTGCGATTGTAAATAATGTAGAAACCGCAAGAAGGACATACTGTACATAAATACAAACGTCTGAAAGAACGAGCATAGCAGCGTCATCAAACATAGAGTTGTCCGCCATTCTGATGGGAGCGTCGGATGCGAGTGCGTATGCAACACCAAAAAGCGCTACCACGAGAACAATGCCAAGAACACTTTTCACTGCAGCCGAAGGATTGTTCTTCATATTTGCGATGAATTGTTTCAACACAAAGAGAACAACGCACAAAACACCGGCTGCCACCAAAGCGTACATCCAATAGAGAAGTAAGCCAGTGTATTGGGGAGCAACCAATGACTTACCACCTATTGTCTCGTAATTATCATAGCCAACAAACAAGAACAATCCTAAGATGACTGCCGATGCTATAATCAATGCGAGAAATACGTAGTGAGATATTTTATCTATTTTATTCATAATAATTCTGTAGTAATGGTCTATTACTTAATTATTTCTTTGCGTTGTACTTTGTGAGCAAGTCAAGAAGTACGATAGAAGAATCCTCCATGTCAGCTGTGATAGCCTCAATTTTACCAAGGACATAGTTGTAGAATACCTGAAGGATAAGAGCTACGATGATACCGTAGATAGTTGTGATAAGAGCCACTTTCATACCACCGGCAACAACGGTCGGAGAGATGTCACCTGCACGCTGGATGTCGTCGAACGCCATAACCATACCAATCACAGTACCCAAGAATCCGAGTGAAGGAGCCATAGCGATGAAAAGTGTAATCCATGAACAACCTTTCTCGAGGTTCATAGCCTGAACGCTACCGTAAGATACTACTGATTTCTCAACAACATCAATACCCTCGTCGATACGCATAAGACCCTGGTAGCAAATAGAAGCAACAGGACCTGCTGTGTTACGGCAGATTGTTTTAGCTTTCTCTACATCTTTTGCCTCAAGAGCTTTAGCTATGCTCTCCATGAGTTTCTTTGTGTTAACCTGAGCAAGGCTGAGGTAGATGATACGCTCAATGCAGAATGCAAGACCGATGATCATAGCGATGGCAACCAATGACATGAAGCCTGCGTCACCCTCGATGTACTTTGTTTTAAGTGTTTTGTGGAAACTTTCGGGTTCAGCCTCCTCTACGGGAGCAGGAGCGGGGGTTTCTTCAGCAGCAACTGCTGTTGAATCTGTAGCGGTTGAATCTGCAGCGAGTGAATCAACCTGTTCTGTCTGCTCGCCGGCTGCTGTAGCCTGAGCGTCCTGTGCAAGGACTGACTGAGTTGTTCCAAATGTGAACAATCCCAACATTGCAACGATTGCAAAAAGCTTTTTCATTGTGTGTTAATTTTAGAAATTGTTATTTAATTAGTTTATAATTTTTATATTGGGGACTGAAAAACAGCCTTTGCGGAAAGAGGGGGATTCGAACCCCCGATACGCTTTTGACGTATACACGCTTTCCAGGCGTGCCTCTTCAGCCACTCGAGCACCTTTCCCTAAATTAGCGTAGCGGTAAACTCGGCGCAAGTTACAAAAAATTTATAACTCGCGCACTATTTCGCCACAAAAGTAACCTTTTTTTTCAATAAAACAGCTATTTAAGCAAAAAAAAGGAGAAACATTTTAAATATCCGTATCTTTTATATGATAAAAACGCCATTTTAGCATGAATTATTACGTTGCTGAGAAGAAAATTGCGTATCTTCGCATTGTATTCTTACAATGTTTCGGAAAGATGTTTATCGATTATATTAATCCTTATAGTTGGGTTGTAACACTCAGGAATGTAGCATTTGACAAAGGGTGGCTCGAAAGCAAATCATTTACTTTGCCGATTATTTCGGTGGGCAACCTGACGGTTGGCGGCACGGGTAAGACCCCTCATATTGAATACATTATAGAGTTGCTAAAGGATGAGTTCGAAATAGCGACACTCAGCAGAGGATACAAAAGAAAAAGCCGCGGATATGCAACGGCTGTAAACGATGGTGATGTGGCGATAGTTGGCGATGAACCTGCACAAATAAAAAAGAAATTCCCTTACATCACGGTGGCCGTGGACGAAAAGCGGGTCGATGGCATAGAACATTTATTAAAAGAGGAAAAGAAACCCGATGTGGTGTTGCTTGACGACGCTTTTCAGCATCGTTATGTAACTCCAGGGCTCAGCATCGTTCTTATTGATTACAACAGACCTGTATGGCGCGATTGCGTGCTGCCATTCGGCAGACTGCGCGAAGCGGCAAAGGGTATTAAACGAGCCGACGTGGTGGTGATGACAAAATGTCCGGCTGATATTTCGCGCGAGAAGAAGCTGCAATGCGAGAAAATGTTAAGGATGAAAGAAGGCACTCCGCTCTTCTTTTCTACCATCTGTTACGACGAACCGAAAGCGCTTTTCGACACGTCTGATAGCAAATATACTTTGGGACATGGCACGCAAGTGTTGCTGTTAACGGGTATTGCACAACCCGAGCCACTGAAAAAAGAGCTTGAACGTCGCGGTGCAGCAGTCACACTGATGCAGTATGGCGACCACCACAATTTCAGCACTGACGAGCTAAAAGAAGTGGAAAAGAGATTTGCCTCGTTACAAGGAGAGGAAAAGTTTATAATCACCACTGAAAAGGATGCAGAAAGGCTTGTTGGACGCAACGACTTACCTGAGACAATAAAGGAAAACACATTTTGCATACCTATCAAAGTACGCATCATTGAGAATGAAAAAATTTTTAACCAAATAATTCTTGACTATGTTAGAAAAAATCAAAGAGACCGCTGACTTTCTTAAGTCGGTAATGAAGACACAACCTGAAACAGCTATAATCCTCGGCACAGGTTTGGGCAGTCTGGTAAACGAAATAACAGAAAAGTACGAAGTTCAATATAAGGACATACCCAACTTCCCCCTGTCCACCGTTGAAGGTCACTCGGGCAAGCTCATTTTCGGCAAATTGGGCAGCAAAGACATTATGGCCATGCAGGGACGCTTCCACTACTACGAAGGTTACTCGATGAAAGAGGTTACTTTCCCAGTGAGAGTGATGAGAGAACTTGGCATAAAGACACTTTTCGTTTCAAACGCAGCAGGTGGCATGAACCCCGACTTCATCATCGGCGACCTGATGATTATTAAGGACCATATAAATACGTTCCCCGAGCATCCTCTTCGCGGCAAGAACATAGAGTATGGCGACCGTTTCCCCGACATGAGCAAGGCATACGACCCCGAGCTCATTGCCATGGCTAAGGAGATTGCTGCAGAGAAAGGCATACGTGTAATGGAGGGTGTATATTTGGGCACGCAAGGACCAACTTTCGAGACTCCCGCCGAGTATGTGATGTTCCACAGAATGGGCGGCGACGCAGTGGGAATGTCAACTGTACCCGAGGTTATCGTTGCACGTCACTGTGGCATCAGAGTATTCGGTATATCTGTTATCACCGACCTTGGCCTTGAGGGTGTTGTGGTAGAGGTTAGTCACGAAGAGGTGCAGAAAGCCGCCGATGAGGCTCAGCCACGCATGACAACAATTTTCAAAGAGCTTGTCAACAGGTCTTAAAAACAATATTATGAACGAAATAAACAGAACTGAGATTGCCACCATCGGTGAATTCGGATTAATCGATCACCTCACCGCTGACATTGCACCCATAAACAAAGAGACGGTAATGGGTGTGGGCGACGATGCCGCCATACTGAAGTTTGACGAGAGCGAGGAGGTGCTTGTCACCACCGACCTGCTGATGGAAGGCGTACACTTCGACCTGACATACGTTCCGTTGAAGCATTTGGGCTACAAGGCCGCTATGGTAAACCTTTCAGACATATATGCGATGAACGGTACTCCAAAGCAGATTACCGTCTCCATTGCGTTGAGCAAAAGATTTTGCATTGAGGACATGGAGGATTTCTACGATGGTTTGAAACTGGCATGCAGCCGTCACAATGTGGACATTGTGGGTGGCGACACCACTTCGTCGCTAACAGGACTTGCCATAAGCATAACAGCCATAGGAACCGCTTCCAAAGGCAAGAGCGTAAAGCGTAGCGGTGCTAAAGTAACCGACCTCATATGCGTATCGGGCGACCTTGGCGCGGCGTATATGGGACTTCAACTTCTGGAGCGTGAGAAAATTGCGACCATGAACACCGATGGAGTACAGCCCGATTTTGCCGGGAAAGAATATATTTTGGAACGCCAGCTGAAGCCCGAGGCACGTCGCGACATAATAGAGCGTCTGCGAGAAGCTAATGTTACTCCGACGGCGATGATGGATATCTCGGACGGACTCTCTTCGGAATTGATGCATATATGCAAACAAAGTGGCGTGGGATGTAGAGTTTATGAAGATAAAATCCCTATCGACTACCAGACTGCAATCATGGCAGAGGAACTGAACATGAACGTGATTACTTGCGCACTGAATGGCGGTGAGGACTATGAGTTGCTGTTCACCGTACCCATTGCCGACCACGAAAAGGTTGCAGGAATGAAGGATGTACGTCTGATAGGTCACATCGTGAAAGAGGAGCTTGGCTCTGCACTTATTACCCGCGATGGTGTAGAGATGGAACTGAAGGCACAAGGATGGAATCCTTTGAAGGCAAACAAATAGAATAAACCGCCACGCAAGATGATTTTGCACCACATACTGCAGACAATTTTTCTGATATCAGGAATTATAGCTCTGTCGGCATCGATTACCGACAAGGATTGGTTCTTTAAGTCAGAAAATACATCTTTTGTAGTGAAACATCTTGGACGTAAAAAAAGCCGATGGCTGTATGGAGCATTAGGAGTGATATTCATTGTTGCAGCTGTTGCTTTCTATTACAAAATTAAAGAAATCGGATAAAACCCTGATTACCAACAAAGACGATAAACGGATGTGTGTTACACACATCCGTTTATCGTCTTATATCAAATAAAGTTGTTATGTTCTTAGAACTGCTCTAACGCCTGTTCGAGGTCGGCAATGATATCATCAGCATCCTCAATACCCACTGAAAGACGCATGAGGTCGGGAGCAACACCCGCTTCAAGCAACTGTTCGTCTGAGAGTTGACGATGGGTGTGGCTCGCCGGGTGCAGTATACACGAACGAGCATCTGCTACGTGAGTTACAATGGCTATCATATTCAGACTGTCCATAAAGCGGATGGCATCCTCTTTACTGCCTTTCACACCAAAAGCAAGAACGCCACATGCGCCATTAGGAAGATATTTGTTTGCCAAAGCATTGTATTTGCTGCTTGCTAGTCCACAGAAGTTCACCCATTCAACTTTGGGATGCGCCTCAAGGTATTCAGCCACCTTCTGCGCATTCTCACAATGGCGAGGCATGCGCAGGTGCAGTGTCTCAAGACCTAAATTCAACAGGAAAGCATTTTCGGGTGCCATCATTGCGCCAAGGTCGCGCATCACCTGCGACACCATTTTTGTAATATATGCCGCCTTGCCGAATGCTTTTGTGTAGACAAGGCCATGATATGAATCGTCGGGTTCGGTGAGACAGGTAAACTTGTCGTGATATGCCTCCCAATCGAAGTTGCCACTATCGATGACAGCACCACCCACTGCTACTGCATGACCATCCATATATTTTGTTGTGGAGTGTGTCACGATGTCTACACCCCACTCTATAGGACGACAGTTAACAGGTGTTGCAAAGGTGTTGTCCACAATTACGGGAACACCATTTTTGTGAGCTATGCGAACAAATTTCTCAAGGTCGAGCACATTTACACTAGGGTTTGAGATTGTCTCACCAAAGAGAGCTTTTGTATTGGGACGGAAAGCAGCCTGTATATCCTCTTCCGATGCATCAGCGTCGACAAATGTCACTTCAATGCCAAGTTTCTTCATTGTCACGGCAAACAGGTTGTATGTTCCTCCATAGATGGTGCTTGCCGACACAAAGTGGTCGCCTGCCTGACAGATATTGAAAATGGCATAGAAGTTTGCTGCCTGACCTGATGAAGTCATAACGGCACCGACGCCACCCTCAAGGGCGGCAATTTTTGCACCCACAGCATCCACTGTGGGGTTTTGCAAACGTGAGTAGAAATAGCCACTATCCTCTAAATCAAAAAGACGAGCCATCTGCTCACTTGTATCATACTTGAATGTTGTACTCTGAAAAATGGGAAGTACACGCGATTCTCCTTTTTTAGGTGTCCAACCGGCTTGTACACACATTGTGCCGGTGTTCATTTTCTTTTGCATGGTATTATCGTTTTTTTCTGCAAATATTAGTGTTTGCTTTCTATTTGTTCAATTACGGTGCTAAGATACAAAGAAAATCCAAAGATATAGCCGTAGGAACAAAAAAATGTCTGTCGACCTTCGTCGACAGACATCACTATCAGAAATTTTCCCTTTGCTACGCTTGGGATATTCGCATTTGGCTTATTCTGCAACTGCCTCCTCGGCAGGTGCTTCAGTTGCAACGGGGGCGGCAGCCTTTTTGCCTGAACGACGTGTACGTGCCTTCTTAGCTGTGGGCTTAGCCATGTTCTCGTTGAAATCAACCAACTCAATGAAACACATCTCAGCTGCGTCACCAAGACGATTGCCAAGCTTGATTATACGTGTGTAACCACCGGGACGCTCAGCAACTTTCACAGAGATCTCTTTGAAGAGCTCGATGATGGCCTCTTTGTTCTGCAAGTAGCTGAATACTACACGACGCGAATTGGTTGTGTCTTCTTTTGATTTTGTAATCAAAGGCTCAACAAACTTCTTGAGTTCTTTTGCCTTTGCAAGAGTCGTAGTGATTCTTTTGTGCATGATCAACGAAATAGCCATGTTGGCCAACATAGCCTTGCGGTGAGATGCAGTACGACCCAAATGATTAAAAGATTTTTTATGTCTCATAATTATTCTTTGTCTAATTTATATTTTGAAATATCTGTTCCAAACGAAAGATTCAGACTCTCGAGCAAATCATCAAGCTCAGTGAGCGATTTCTTACCGAAATTGCGGAACTTAAGAAGGTCTGTCTTATTGTACTGAACCAACTGACCGAGTGTCTCAACATCGGCAGCTTTCAGACAGTTAAGCGCTCTTACAGAGAGGTTCAAATCAACCAATTTGCTCTTGAGCAACTGGCGCATGTGAAGTACCTCTTCATCGAACTCTTCATTACCATCCATGTCACCTGTCTCTATGGTGATTTTCTCATCAGAGAAGAGCATGAAGTGATAAATCAATATTTTTGCAGCCTCTTTAAGTGCTTCCTTCGGGTGTATGGAACCATCTGTTGTAACCTCAAGTACCAAGCGATCGTAGTCGGTTTTCTGCTCTACACGGTAGGGCTCAACCTGATACATGACGTTACGAATAGGAGTGTAGATAGAGTCGATTGGAATCATTGTGGGGTCTGTGCAGAACTCTCTGTTCTCGTCAGCGGGTATATAACCGCGACCCTTGTTGATGCTGATTTCAATCTGCATTTTAGCCGATGAATCGAGATGGCAAATGACTAACTCCGGGTTTAACACTTCAAATCCGGTTAAATACTTGCTGATGTCTCCAGCTTTAAATTCTTCTGTATTTTCAACATTGATTGAGATTTTCTCTGTCTCGAACTCCTCAACCACTCTTTTGAATCTAACCTTTTTCAGATTCAATATAATGTTGGTTACATCCTCTTTTACTCCGGGAACTGTTGCGAACTCATGCTCTACACCTGCAATGCGGATGTAGTTGATTGCAAAACCCTCGAGTGATGAAAGGAGGATACGGCGCAGGGCATTACCAACTGTTGTGCCAAAACCCGGCTCCAAAGGACGAAACTCAAATTTTCCGAAGAAATCGTTCGCCTCCAACATTATTACCTTATCAGGTTTTTGAAATGTTAATATCGCCATTATTAATTATTATTTGCTATACAACTCAACGATTAACTGCTCCTTGATGTTTTCGGGAATCTCAGCACGTTCGGGAACGTTAAGATACTTACCCTCCATCGCAGACTCATTCCACTCCAACCAAGAGTATTTGCTGTGGTTCACACCAGCCAATGAGTTCTGGATAACTTCGAGTGATTTTGAACGCTCGCGAACACCGACTACCTGACCGGGTTTTACGAAACAAGAAGGTATATTGTTTACCTTGCCGTCGAGAACAATGTGACGGTGGCTTACAAGCTGACGAGCTGCTGCACGTGTGGGAGCTATACCAAGACGATAAACGATGTTATCGAGACGTGACTCCAAGTTCTGCAAAAGAACCTCACCGGTGATACCGGGTGCAGAATCTGCCTTCTTGAATGTGTTACGGAACTGTTTCTCAAGAACGCCGTATGTATATTTGGCTTTCTGCTTCTCGGCCAACATTATTCCGTACTCCGAAGTTTTGCGACGACGGTTGTTACCGTGCTGACCGGGAGCATAATTTTTCTTTGAAAGCACTTTGTCGGGACCAAAGATGGGTTCACCAAAACGACGTGCTATCTTACTTTTAGGTCCTAAATATCTAGCCATTTCTAATTTTCTTAATATTAAAGTTATACTCTTCTTCTCTTCGGAGGACGGCAACCATTGTGGGGCAATGGTGTAACGTCTACAATTTCGGTAACTTCGATACCGGCTCCGTGTACTGTACGGATAGCAGACTCGCGACCATTTCCGGGGCCTTTAACATAGGCTTTCACTTTACGCAGACCGAGGTCATAAGCGATTTTTGAGCAAGCCTCAGCGGCCATCTGAGCTGCATAAGGAGTGTTCTTCTTAGAACCTCTGAAGCCCATCTTACCGGCAGAAGACCATGAGATAACCTGACCCTCGTCATTAGTAAGGCTAACAATGATGTTGTTGAATGACGAGTGAACGTGAAGTTGTCCGTTGGCACCAACTTTCACATTTCTCTTTTTTGTTGCAACTGTTTTCTTTGCCATATTACTTACTTAATTATTTCGTAGCTTTTTTCTTGTTAGCAACCGTTTTCTTACGTCCCTTACGTGTACGTGCATTGTTCTTGGTGCTCTGACCACGAACAGGCAGACCTATACGGTGACGAATACCACGATAGCAACCGATATCCATCAGTCGTTTGATGTTCAACTGAATCTCTGAGCGGAGGTCACCCTCTACTTTATACTCGGCACCAATAACTTCACGAACTTTGGCAGCCATGTCGTCTGTCCAATCCTGAACTTTGATGTCCTTGTCTACACCCGCCTTAGCGAGGATTTTGGTAGCACTGCTGCGTCCGATACCATAGATGTATGTCAACGCAATCTCACCTCTCTTATTCTGAGGTATGTCTACACCAACTATTCTTATAGCCATATACGAATATATATTATTTAATTATCACAATAAATTAACCCTGGCGCAGCTTGAACTTAGGATTCTTTTTATTAATCAAATACAAACGTCCGTTGCGACGAACTATTTTGCAGTCAGGGGTGCGTTTCTTGATAGATGCTTTTACTTTCATAATATTTAATTTTTATTTATATCGGAATACGATTCTGCCTTTGGTCAAATCATAGGGAGACATCTCTATGCGCACTTTGTCACCGGGGAGAATTTTTATATAGTGCATTCTCATTTTTCCCGAGATGTGTGCAATCACTTCGTGACCGTTCTGTAACTCTACACGAAACATTGCATTTGACAATGCCTCTACGATTGTACCATCTTGTTCAATAGCATTCTGTTTAGCCATATCAATAACCTTTATTTCTTAAAACTTCTTCTACAAACTCGAAGGACGATAGTATGTCGGCTCCATTACGACCTACAGCTACAGTGTGTTCAAAGTGAGCTGCATTTTTACGATCGCGCGTCTTAACTGTCCATCCGTCACGCTCCATAAATATCTGGCGTTTGCCTAATGTTATCATTGGTTCTATGGCAAGGCACATGCCTTCTCTCAACTGAAGACCATTTCCTTTTCTACCATAGTTGGGGACCTCGGGTGACTCGTGCATTTCACGTCCTATGCCGTGACCAACGAACTCGCGTACTACACCGAAACCATTTGATTCGCAATGTGACTGTACAGCGTGACCGATATCTCCCAAACGCTTACCGTGTACTGCCTGTTCTATCGCTAGATATAACGACTCCTTCGTTACTTTTAATAACTTCTTTGTTTCTTCATCAACATCTCCTACACAAAATGTGTAGCATGAGTCTCCACAAAATCCATTAAGTAAAGTACCACAGTCCACAGAAACAATGTCACCCTCTTTCAGAGGTATGTCATTGGGAATTCCATGTACAACAACTTCATTTACTGAAGCGCAAATAGATCCGGGGAAAGGCACACCTTCGTAGTTTGGATAACCTTTGAAAGTCGGTATTGCACCGTTGTCGCGTATGAACTCTTCGGCAACTTTATCGAGCTGTCGGGTTGTTACGCCCGGTTCTATTAGTTTAGCTACTTCGGCTAGCGTTCTGCCTACAAGCAGATTGCTCTGCCGAAGTAGTTCTATTTCGTCTGCTGTCTTAAGAAATATCATTCTTAATTAGATTAACCCATACGACCTTTTATATGACCTGATTTCAACAAGCCATCGTAATGTCTCATCAACAAGTAGCTCTCAATTTGCTGCAATGTATCGAGGACAACACCTACAAGAATGAGGAGTGATGTACCACCGAAGAACTGAGCAAACTCCTGCTGAACTCCGAATATTCCAGCAAATGCGGGAATAATTGCGATGATTGCAAGGAAAAGTGAGCCGGGCAATGTTATGCGTGACATAACTGTATCGATATACTCAGCTGTGGGCTTTCCGGGTTTAATGCCGGGGATAAAGCCGTTATTACGTTTCATATCGTCTGCCATCTGAACAGGGTTAATTGTGATAGCAGTATAGAAATATGTAAACATAATGATAAGCAAAGCGAATATCAGATTGTATGCCCACGATGTATGGTCGAGCATCATGCTCATAATTGCAGGCATATCACCATCGGTGAACCAACCGGTGAACACGAGAGGTATGAACATTATTGCCTGTGCAAAGATGATAGGCATAACGTTTGCAGCATTAACCTTCAAAGGCAAATACTGACGTGCACCACTGAATGAAGCACCGTTTGCAGTCTGTTTTGCATACTGTACGGGAACTCGACGTGTACCTTGCAGCAATGTAATTGCAGCACAAATTACCAGAAGCAAGAAAACAATCTCGAGAAGGAACATGAAAACACCACCTGCGGCAGCACCTGTCATACGAGAAACAAACTCCTGTGCAAAAGCTTGGGGCAAACGTGCAATGATACCAATCATAATGATAAGTGATACACCGTTGCCAACACCTTTATCGGTAATGCGCTCACCCAACCATAGTACAAACATACTACCTGCTGCGAGAATGATTGTGGATGACGCATAGAAAATTGCGGGATTCACAGCCTGATTGAACGCACCGGCAGCTGTGTAGCTGAGGTTTATAAGGTACGAGGGAGCCTGAAGCAGAAGAACTATTACAGTCAGATAACGTGTGTACTGATTAATCTTTCTGCGTCCACTCTCGCCTTCACGCTGGAGTTTCTGGAAATAAGGAACTGCCATACCCAATAATTGCAACACGATAGATGCCGTGATGTATGGCATGATACCGAGTGCAAATATTGAAGCATTTGAGAACGCGCCTCCCGAGAACATATCAAGGAGTGACAACAAGCCACCACTTGTCTGTTCTTGAAGCTTTGTAAGCATACCGGGATTTATTCCGGGCAGCACTACAAACGAACCTAAACGATAAATCGCTACAAGTCCGATTGTCCAAAGCAAGCGTGTTCTGAGATCCTCAATTTTCCAGATGTTTTTCATTGTCTGGACAAATTTAAGGTTTGAAAATTTATTAGCCATTTTTTAAAGCTTTACAACTGTTCCACCTACTGCTTCTATAGCTTCAGCAGCTTTTTGAGAGAAAGCGTGTGCCTCAACTGTCAATTTTGCAGTGAGAGTTCCATTTGCAAGAACTTTCACAAGCTGCTTATCTGAGATAAAACCTGCAGCAATCAGTGTTGCAACATTGATTGTCTCCAAAGAGTTCTTCTCGGCAAGAGCCTGAAGTGTTGACAAGTTGATAGCTTTGTACTCTACACGGTTTACATTCTTGAAACCGAACTTGGGAACACGACGCTGCAAAGGCATCTGACCTCCCTCGAAACCGATTTTCTTCTTGTAACCCGAACGTGACTTGGCACCTTTGTGACCACGTGTAGAGGTACCACCTCTACCCGAGCCTGTTCCGCGACCAATTCTTTTGCGAGCTTTTACTGAGCCCTCAGCGGGTTTCAGATTATTTAATTTCATAGCCAAATCTTTTTTAAATTAATTACTCTTCAACAATGGCAACCAAATGCTGAACTTTCTTAATCATACCACGAACAGAGGGATTATCTTCACACTCAACCACTTTGTTCATTTTTGTAAGACCCAGAGCATCAAGTGTGAGTTTTTGGGTCTTGGGAGCGCCGATACGGCTTCTCACCTGTTTTACTTTGATAGTAGCCATAATGTTTTCCTTCTTATCCGTTGAATACTTTACTCATGCTTACACCTCTGTTCTGAGCAACAGTGCGTGCATCACGCATCTGGCTCAAAGCCTCGATTGTAGCTTTCACAAGGTTGTGGGGGTTTGATGAGCCCTTAGATTTAGCCAACACGTCTGTAATACCTACACTCTCGAGCACAGCACGCATAGCACCACCTGCTACAACTCCTGTACCGTGAGAAGCGGGTTTGATGAATACCTCGGCACCACCGAAACGTGCAATCTGCTCGTGGGGAACAGTTCCCTTAAGTACGGGAACGCGAACCAAATTCTTCTTAGCAGCTTCAACGCCCTTTGCGATAGCAGCAGTTACCTCACTTGCTTTACCAAGACCGTAACCAATGATACCATCCTCGTTTCCAACAACGACAATTGCAGAGAAACTAAATGTGCGACCACCTTTTGTAACCTTGGTTACACGGTTGATTGCAACCAATCTATCTTTTAATTCAACGTCGTTTGCGACTTTTACTCTATTATTAACTGCCATATTCATTAGAATTTAAGCCCACCATTACGTGCAGCATCAGCAACTTCTTTAACTCTCCCGTGATAGAGATAACCGTTACGGTCAAATACTACAGTTGTGATACCTGCCTCTTTGGCCTTCTGTGCAATCATCTCACCTACTTTCGCAGCCTGTTCTTTCTTAGGCATAGCTTCAAGACCAAGTGATGATGCTGAAGCCAATGTGCAACCTGTGAGGTCGTTGATTATCTGAACATAAATCTGCTTATTGCTGCGGAAAACGCTCATACGGGGACGCTCGGCAACACCGGTTACCTTATTGCGTACTCTATATTTAATTTTAGTCCGTCTTTCTATTTTTGTAGTCATATGCTTACGTTTTTAATTATTTAGCACCAGCCGACTTACCGGACTTGCGACGTATAACCTCGCCAACAAACTTAACACCTTTACCTTTGTAGGGCTCGGGTTTGCGGAATGAACGAATCTTTGCGCAAATCAAGCCAAGCAACGCTTTGTCGCATGACTCCAATGTGATAAGCGGGTTCTTGTTTCTCTCTGATTTTGTTGTTACCTTAACCTCTGCAGGGAACTGCATGTAGATGGGGTGAGTGTAACCAAGCAACAACTCGATTGCGTTGTTGGGTTTATCGTTCACACGGTAACCAACACCTACGAGCTCCAACTCTTTAGTAAAACCGGTAGAAACACCGATAACCATATTGTTGATAAGAGCACGGTAGAGACCATGGTAAGCATGTTCCTGTTTTGTAGCTTCAGCGAGTGTCTTGCCACCTGCATACTGCAATGTGATAACACCATTCTCAATAGCTACTTCAATAGAAGAATCAACTTTCTGTGTGAGTTCACCTTTAGGACCTTTAACGGTAACTACGTTGTCGGGGCTGACAACTACCTCCACTTTTTCGGGAAGGCTGATAGGCAATTTACCAATTCTAGACATTGTTCAATTCCTCCCTAAATTAGTAGACGTAGCAGAGAACCTCGCCACCGATTTTCTCGGCTGCAGCCTCTTTGTCTGTCATTACACCTTTGGATGTCGACAAAATAGCGATACCCAGTCCATTAATCACTCTCGGCATATCTTTATATCCCGTATAACGACGCAAACCGGGTGAAGACACACGTACAAGGTTGCGAATAGCGTTTACCTTGTTTTTTGCATCGTATTTCAAGGCAACTTTAATTGTGCCTTGGGGGCCATCTTCTACGAACTTATAGTTCAAGATGTAACCCTTGTCAAAAAGGATCTTAGTAATTTCCTTCTTGATGTTCGAGGCGGGTATTTCTACCACCCTGTGCTTAGCCTGGATGGCATTTCTCAACCTCGTCAAATAATCTGCAATAGGATCAGTCATAAAACTTAACTTAAATTAATCAGGACTACCCTGACAATATTTATAATTAAACACTCAATTACCAACTTGCTTTTCTTACTCCGGGGATAAGACCTTGTGAGGCCATCTCACGGAACTGGATTCTTGATATACCGAAAAGACGGATGTAACCTTTGGGACGACCAGTCAGTTTGCAACGGTTGTGCATACGGATGGGGTTTGAGTTCAAAGGCAAATCCTGCAATTTGCGAGCTGCCTCGTAAGCTTCCTCAGCACTACCGGTGTTGACGATCTTTTTGAGAGCCTCACGTTTTGCGGCATATTTCTTTGCCAATTTTGCTCGTTTTACCTCACGAGCTTTCATTGATTCTTTTGCCATATCTTATAGTTACTTTTTAGCGTTCTTAAAAGGTAAACCGAACTCTTTGAGCAGTGCGTAACCCTCTTCGTCTGTCTTGGCAGTAGTAACAAATGTGATGTTCATACCATTAAGACGCATGATGTTGTCAATGTTAATCTCGGGGAAGATGATCTGCTCTTTGATACCCAAAGAGTAGTTGCCGTTACCGTCCAACTTGCTCTCGATACCTTTAAAGTCACGAATACGGGGAAGAGCAACACGTACAAGACGCTCGAGGAACTCGTACATACGCTCACGACGCAATGTTACCATAACGCCGATAGGCATTTTCTTACGAAGTTTGAAGTTCGAGATATCCTTGCGTGAAACGGTTGCAACCGCTTTCTGACCTGTGATAGCTGTAATCTCATTGATAGCAACATCAATAATCTTCTTGTCAGCAACAGCAGCACCAAGACCCTCGTTAATTACGATTTTCTTGAGTACAGGCACCTGCATAGGTGAAGAATAATTGAACTGCTTCATCAAAGCCGGAGCAATACGCTCGGCATATTCTTTTTTAAGGCTAGCTGTATTACTCATTATTAAATCTCCTCTCCTGATTTTTTAGCATAACGAACCTTCTCACCATTCTCGTTAATCTTACGACCAACACGTGTGGGCTTGCCAGACTTGGGGTCGATGAGATTGAGGTTTGAAACGTGGATTGAAGCCTCTTGTTTTACAATACCTCCATGGGGATTTTTTGCGCTGGGTTTCGTACTTTTTGAAACCATATTTACGCCCTCAACGATGGCACGGTTCTTCTCTACGAGAACTTTCAAGACTTTGCCAGTCTTACCCTTGTCCTCGCCAGAGTTTACGTATACCGTATCACCTTTCTTGATATGTAATTTTTTCATTACTTCAGTTTTTTATTTTGTTAAAGTACCTCCGGAGCCAATGAAACTACCTTTGTAAAATCGGTAGCACGAAGTTCGCGGGCAACCGGGCCGAAAATACGGCTTCCACGCATTTCGCCGGCATTATTCAAGAGAATGCAAGCGTTGTCGTCGAAGCGGATATATGATCCGTCCTGACGACGAACCTCTTTCTTAGTGCGTACGATAAGAGCTTTTGAAACAGCTCCTTTCTTCATATCGCTTGAAGGGATAACGCTCTTTACAGAGACTACAATGATATCCCCTACAGAGGCATAGCGACGACGTGTACCTCCTAGTACACGGATGCAAAGAGCCTCTTTAGCACCGCTATTATCACATACTGTAAGTCTTGATTCAACCTGTATCATAATTACTTAACTTTTTCGATGATTTCTACTAATCTCCATCTTTTTGTCTTACTCAACGGACGAGTCTCCATGATACGTACTGTATCGCCGATTGAACACTCGTTTTTCTCATCGTGTACATGATATTTCTTCGTTCTGCTCACGAATTTACCATAGATGGGGTGCATTTCTTTGAATTTTGCAGCAACGGTTATCGTTTTCTCCATTTTATTGCTTACAACGATACCGGTACGCTCTTTTCTTAAATTTCTTGCTTCCATAGTCCTCTTTATTTTTGATTTAATTCGCGAGAACGCAACTCACTTTTCATACGTGCGATGGAGCGACGCAGATCTTTAATCTGTGAAGGATTCTCCAGAGGTGAAATTGCGTGATTCAGCTTCATTTGTGCATAACGAGTAACATCAGCCTCAACTCTCTCATTGAGCTCCTGTGTTGAGAGCTCTCTAATTTCTGCTATTTTCATAATTATGCTTAATTTTGAGCGTCGTAATCGCGTCTAACAATAAATTTAGTTGTAACAGGCAGTTTCTGAGCTGCGAGACGCAAAGCCTCCTTTGCAACCTCAAAAGGAACGCCCTCCACCTCTATCAAAACACGACCCGGATTTACGGGATATACAAAGCCTTCGGGATCTCCCTTACCTTTACCCATACGTACATCGGCGGGTTTTCTTGTAATAGGTTTATCGGGGAATATGCGAATCCATATCTGACCCTGACGCTGCATATAACGTGTTACGGCAATACGGGCTGCCTCTATCTGGCGTCCGTTTATCCATTTATACTGCAAGCATTTGATGCCGAAAGAGCCGAATGCCAACTGAGTTCCTCTCTGAGCAAACCCTTTCTGACGGCCATGCTGCATTCTTCTATATTTTGTTTTCTTTGGCTGTAACATAATTCTTGAAATTCAAATTCGTTAGCGATTATTGTTTTTCTTACGTTTGAAGTTTCTTCCACCAGCCTGGTTGTTGAAGTTGCCCTCCTTACCTTGTGTGAAGTTAGGAGCCAAATCTTTCTTACCGTATACCTCGCCACGGCAAATCCAAACCTTAATACCAAGCAGACCTACTTTTGTCAAAGCTTCTGTCTGACAGTAGTCTATGTCGGCACGGAATGTATGCAAGGGTGTACGACCCTCTTTGTACATCTCTGAACGTGCCATCTCAGCACCATTCAAACGTCCTGAAATCAAAACCTTAATACCTTCAGCGCCATTACGCATTGCATTTGCAATAGCCGACTTGATAGCGCGACGATATGCGATTTTACCCTCAACCTGACGTGCAATGTTGTTACCAACAATGTTTGCATCCAAGTCGGGTTTCTTAACCTCGAAGATATTGATTTGAATCTCTTTATCAGTGATTTTTTTCAATTCCTCTTTCAACTTATCTACCTCTTGACCGCCTTTACCGATGATAAAACCGGGTTTTGCAGTGCAGATGGTGATAGTCACCAACTTCAAAGTGCGCTCAATGACAATTTTCGATACGCTTGCTTTAGCGAGACGAACGTCAAGATACTTTCTGATTTTTGAATCCTCAACCAATGCGTCACCGTAGTTTTTACCACCGTACCAGTTGGAATCCCATCCTCTGATGATACCTAAGCGATTGCTAATCGGATTAACCTTCTGTCCCATTACTCTTCTACCTTTTGATTGTCATTACTTACTTTTGTATCCACGTAGATTGTCACGTGGTTAGAACGCTTACGGATTCTGTATCCGCGACCCTGGGGTGCGGGACGCATACGATAAAGTGTGCGTGCCTCGTCTACAAATATCTGTGAGATGTAGAGTTCTCCGTTCTCAGCTTTACGATCGTTTTTCTGCTCCCAGTTTGCGATAGCAGAGCGCAACAGTTTCTCAACGTTGGCAGAAGCAGCTTTTGTAGAGAACTTCAAGACACCCAATGCACGTCCGACTTCCATTCCGCGGACCATGTCAGCAACAAGGCGCATTTTGCGGGGTGACGAGGGAATGTTTCTCGCACTGGCAAAATACAGACTTTTGCGAGCCTCTTTTTTCTTGTCAGCAGCTATTTTTTTTCTTGCTCCCATTATATATTATTATTTAATTCAATTTTTAATAACCTGCTTACTTTTTACGGTTACCTGAGTGACCACGGAATGTACGTGTAGGAGCAAACTCGCCCAACTTGTGACCTACCATGTTCTCGGTTACGTAAACAGGGATAAATTTATTTCCGTTATGAACAGCTATTGTGTGTCCCACAAAATCGGGAGAAATCATAGAAGCACGAGCCCAAGACTTGATGACCGATTTCTTACCGCTCTCGTTCATGGCAAGCACTTTGCTCTCCAATTTCACATTGATATACGGACCTTTCTTTAATGAACGACTCATATTATTTCAAAAAATTAATCCTGTTATTACTTCTTTCTTCTCTCAATAATATATTTTGAAGACTGTTTCTTCGGTGCGCGTGTCTTCAGACCCTTAGCATAGAGTCCCTTGCGTGATCTGGGGTGACCACCTGATGCACGACCTTCACCACCACCCATGGGGTGATCAACAGGGTTCATAACAACACCACGGTTGCGAGGACGACGACCCAACCAGCGTGAACGACCGGCTTTACCCGATTGCTCAAGAGCGTGGTCTGAGTTACCTACACTACCGATAGTGGCTTTGCAAGTAGCCAAAACTTTGCGTGTTTCACCTGAAGGCAATTTGATAATTGCATAATTACCTTCTTTCGAAGTCAACTGGGCGAAAGTACCGGCCGAGCGTACCATGAAGGCACCTTGTCCGGGGCGCAACTCGATGTTGTGGATTACAGTACCTACGGGTATGTCTTTCAAGGGAAGACAGTTACCAACCTCAGGAGCTGCATTTGAACCACTCATTACTGTCATGCCAACTTCCAAACCGTTGGGTGCAATAATATAACGTTTTTCACCGTCAACATAGAAAAGCAATGCGATACGAGCCGAACGGTTGGGATCGTATTCGATTGTTTTTACTACTGCGGGTACACCGTCTTTCTCTCTCTTAAAGTCGATAAATCTGTAACGTCTTTTATGACCGCCACCGATGTAACGCATGGTAAGGTGACCTTCGCTGTTGCGACCACCTGTTTTTCTCTTACCAACAATAAGAGACTTTTCAGGTGCACTAGCAGTGATTTTATCGAATGCACCTATAACTTTGTGTCTCTGCCCCGGTGTAGTGGGCTTTAGTTTACGTACTGCCATTATTTATTAAATATTGCTGAAAAAATCTATCGTTTCACCTTCTTTTACTGTTACCAAGGCTTTCTTGTAGGTTGCTGTGCGACCTTCGATGATACCCGATTTGGTGTAGCGGCTTTTGTTTTTACCGGCTACAATCATGGTGTTAACAGCAACGACTTTAACGCCGTAGAGTTTCTCTACTGCGTCTTTAATTTCGGGCTTGGTAGCTTTGAGCTCAACACGGAAAGCGAAGCGGTTATACTTTTCGCTTACTCGTGTCATTTTCTCAGTTACTATAGGTTTTATAATGATTCCCATCGTTTTTGCCTCCTATACATTAAAATTGGTTGATAGCTGCCAAGGCACTCTCTGTAAGCACAAGTGCTTTATTATCAAGCACATTGTATGTGTTGAGGTCCGAGATAGTTATCACTCGAGCTTTTGTCAAATTACGAGCCGACAAATATACGTTTTTATTTTGTTCTGACAAAACCAAAACGAGCTTTTTATCAGCAACTTGCAAATTTTGTGTCAAAGCTACGAAGTCTTTAGTCTTGGGAGCCTCAAAAGAGAAGTCCTCTACAACAACGATGGCGTTCTCTTGCGCTTTGTAAGTGAGCGCAGATTTGCGAGCCAACGCTTTTACTTTTTTGTTGAGTTTGAAACGGTAATCGCGGGGTTTGGGACCGAATACGCGACCACCACCTACCAATACGGGTGAGTTGATATCGCCTATACGAGCACCACCGGTACCTTTTTGCTTGTGCAATTTACGAGTACTACCCGAGATTTCGCTTCTCTCTTTCGATTTGTGTGTTCCTTGACGTTGGTTAGCAAGGAATTGTTTTACGTCCAAGTAAATGGCGTGGTCGTTGGGCTCAACACCGAATACGGTATCGTTCAAAGTCACCTTTTTGCCGGTGTCTTTACCCTGGATGTTATATACGCTCAGTTCCATTACTTTTCAATTATTACGATTGAACCTTTACAACCGGGAACCGAACCTTTGATAACGAGGAGGTTGTGCTCCGGCATTACATTTAACACTTGAAGGTTTTGCACTGTTACGCGTTCGTTACCCATTTGACCGGCCATACGAGTACCTTTGAATACACGTGCGGGGTATGAACATGCACCGATAGAACCGGGAGCACGCAGACGGTTGTGTTGACCGTGGGTTGTTTGACCAACACCACCGAAACCATGGCGTTTTACTACGCCTTGGAAACCTTTACCCTTTGAGGTACCAACAACTGTTACATAGGCTGTGTCGGCGAAAAGGTCTACACCAATTTCGTCACCAAGCTTGTACTCAGTCTCAAAATCTTTGAACTCGGCCAAGTGTCTCTTGGGTGTTACTCCTGCTTTTTTGAAGTGACCGGCTTCGGGCTTGTTGGTGTGTTTGTCTTTTTTGTCCATGAAACCAACTTGAACAGCCTCATAACCGTCTGTCTCAACAGTCTTCACTTGAGTAACTACGCAAGGACCAACTTCGATAACTGTGCAGGGTACATTCTTACCCTCACTGAAAACGGAGGTCATTCCGATTTTCTTTCCTAATAATCCTGGCATTTCTTTACTTTGTTAATAATGTTGTAATTACACTTTAATTTCTACATGTACACCGCTGGGCAATTCCAGTTTCATCAAGGCATCTACAGTTTGAGTAGTTGAGCCATAGATGTCGATGAGGCGTTTGTACGAACACAATTCAAATTGCTCTCTCGATTTTTTGTTTACGAAGGTAGAGCGGTTCACTGTGAAGATACGCTTGTGTGTGGGTAGGGGTACAGGACCTTTCCACGATGCGCCTGTGGCTTTCACAGCATCTACGATCTTTTTGGAAGATTTATCTACCAAGTTGTGATCGTAAGATTTCAGTTTAATTCTGATTTTTTGATCCATATTATTTTTATGCTACTATTTTTTACAATAAGTCAACACGACCGTTTACTTCTGCCAATACTGTCTTGGCGATTGACGAGCTCACCTCATCGTAGTGTGAGAACGACATGGTTGAAGTTGCACGACCCGAAGTGATGGTACGCAATGCTGTTACATAACCGAACATCTCGGCAAGAGGTGTTTTGGCTTTCACAATGCGTGCACCTGAACGGCTCGACTCCATGCCTTCTACTTGACCACGACGCTTGTTGAGGTCGGAGATTACATCACCCATGCTCTCTTCGGGTGTTACCACCTCTACCTTCATGATAGGCTCGAGCAATACGGGACGTGCTTTGGCGCATGCCTCTTTGAATGCTTGGATAGCACACAACTCAAATGACAATTGGTCAGAGTCAACGGGGTGATATTGACCGTCGATAACAGTTACCTTGAGTGAGTCCAAGGGGAAGCCTGCCAATACACCGGTCTTCATTGCATTTGTGAAACCTTTTTGGATTGCAGGGATAAACTCTTTGGGGATGTTACCACCCTTAACCTCGTCAACGAATTGGAGATTGCCCTCGAAGCCGGGATCTGCGGGCTCAATGCGTACAACGATAACGGCGAATTTACCACGACCACCCGATTGTTTCTTGAATGCCTCGCGGTGTTCAACGGCTGTTGTGATAGCCTCTTTGTATGTAACTTGAGGACGACCTTGGTTACACTCTACCTTAAATTCACGACGGAGACGGTCGATAATGATATCCAAGTGGAGCTCACCCATACCGCTGATAACGGTTTGACCGGTTTCCTCGTTGCTTTGTACGCGGAATGTGGGGTCTTCCTCTGCCAATTTTTGCAAACCAACACCGAGTTTGTCAAGGTCTTTTTGAGTTTTGGGCTCTACTGCGATACCGATAACGGGCTCGGGGAAGTCCATAGCCTCGAGGATGATGGGTGCATCTTCGGCACAAAGTGTATCACCTGTACGGATATCTTTGAAACCTACACCAGCACCGATATCACCACAACCGATTACTTCTTTGGGGTTTTGCTTGTTTGAGTGCATTTGGAAAAGACGCGATACGCGCTCTTTCTTACCCGAACGTGAATTGAGAATGTATGTACCGGCTACCATCTCACCTGAGTATACGCGGAAGAAGCACAAACGACCTACATAGGGGTCGGTAGCAATCTTAAATGCCAACGCACACATAGGCTCGGTAGAAAGGGGTTGACGTGTGATTACTGCATCAGCATCATCAAGGGGATGACCTTCTACTGCGGGAGTATCGGCGGGGCTGGGGAGGTAAGCACATACCGAGTTGAGGAGTGTTTGCACACCTTTGTTCTTGAACGAAGAACCACATACCATAGGAACGATTGACATCGAGAGTGTACCCTTGCGGATAGCAGCACGAATTTCGTCCTCTGTGATTGTTGAAGGATCGTCAAAATACTTCTCCATCAACTCTTCGTCGCACTCGGCGATAGCTTCCAACATTTTCTCACGCCACTCTTCGGCTTCGTCTTGCAATGAAGCGGGGATTTCAGTCTCCTCGTAAGCGGCACCCATAGACTCGTCGTTCCATACAATGGCTTTCATTGTAACGAGGTCAACTACGCCCTTGAAAGTCTCCTCTGCACCGATAGGAATTTGGATGGGACAGGGATTGGCACCGAGTACCTCTTTGAGCTGACGAACCACCTCGAAGAAGTTGGCACCCGAACGGTCCATTTTGTTCACATAACCGATACGAGGAACGTTGTATTTATCAGCTTGGCGCCATACAGTTTCCGATTGGGGCTCAACACCACCTACGGCACAGAAAGCAGCAACGGCACCGTCAAGTACACGCAACGAACGCTCTACCTCTACAGTAAAGTCAACGTGTCCCGGGGTGTCGATCAAGTTGATTTTATATTTCTCATCACGATAATTCCAGAATGTGGTTGTAGCAGCCGATTGAATGGTAATACCACGCTCTTGCTCTTGCTCCATCCGGTCCATAGTAGCAGCACCATCGTGCACCTCACCAATTTTGTGAGTAAGACCGGTATAGAAAAGAATACGCTCAGATGTGGTTGTTTTACCGGCATCGATGTGCGCCATAATACCAATGTTTCTGGTATATTTCAATTGTGCATCAGAACTAGCCATTTTCTTTTTCCTTAATGAATTGATAAATTAGAATCTGAAGTGAGCGAAAGCACGGTTAGCCTCAGCCATTTTGTGCATATCCTCTTTACGTTTGAATGCACCACCTTGCTCGTTGAAAGCGTCTACAATCTCAGCAGCCAATTTGTCTGCCATTGTTTTGCCGCCTCTTTTACGAGAGTAGTTAATAAGGTTTTTCATTGAAATCGACTCTTTGCGGTCGGGGCGAATATCAGTAGGTACTTGGAATGTTGCACCACCGATACGACGTGATTTTACCTCTACTTGAGGAGTTACATTCTCGAGAGCTTTCTTCCAGATTTCGAGAGCTGACTTTTCTTCGTTAGGCATTTTTGACTTCACAATCTCCAATGCGCCGTAAAAGATTGTATAGGCAGTATTTTTCTTGCCATCATACATCAAGTGGTTAACGAATTTCGTAACCCTTACATCGCTGAAAACGGGATCTGGTAATACTACCCGTTTTTTAGGTTTTGCTTTTCTCATTTTTACTTTAAAATCTTGTTCTTTTTTTGGTTGCTTATTACATCTTCAACAAGAGCCTCTGCTCTTATTTACTCAACCCAATCAGCCTATCCAAAAAACGCGAACCTGCGTTTAACACTAATTTGATTTGAATTTTTGTTTACTGACTTTTGGCTCGGTATTATTTTTTACCTTTAGCCGCAGCGGCAGCACCTGCTTTAGGTCTCTTGGCTCCGTATTTCGAGCGACGTTGCAAACGACCGTTTACACCGGCTGTATCGAGAGTACCACGAACGATGTGATAACGTACACCGGGGAGGTCTTTCACACGACCGCCACGAACAAGTACTATCGAGTGCTCTTGCAAGTTATGACCCTCACCGGGGATATAAGAGTTAACCTCTTTACCGTTTGTCAAGCGCACACGAGCTACTTTACGCATAGCCGAGTTAGGTTTTTTGGGAGTAGTAGTGTAAACACGTACGCACACGCCACGACGTTGAGGACATGAATCGAGTGCAGGCGATTTACTCTTGTCTTCCAAAACAACCCTTCCTTTTCTTACTAATTGCTGAATTGTAGGCATTTTAGAACTTTTTTAATACTTTGTTTTGTTATAAAATTAGTTTTCTCTTTCTACATTGTTACTCCGCACAAAAATCACCTTTATTCTCACACAATCAACTGATTACGAGAAAATATCGGCTCATTTCGGGCGAAAAAGCGAGGCAAAGATACGAACTAATTCGTTATAAAACAAACATTTTCAACACAAATTTGCGATTAAATGATTTTGCAAGAGTATCTCAACCTATTTACCCACAACCATTAGCACATCTTGCAGCAGAACTTTTAGGGCTGCCATCAGGTTTTATAAAAAATTGATTTTATTTCTCTAAACACAGAGTTGTCGATGCAAAGCAACACACTTCCACAGCAAGGCGATATCGAGTGGTGCACCGTCGCAAAATTGCGACCACATACGGTCTAACTCCAACACATCAAACCACTCGCGCGCCGAGCTGTTGCGCAAGTCACTCAAGGCATCGCCCATCCACTCTTTCAAGCCACCACTCATCCACAACGGCAACATCGAGCTTGTAGCAGTGCGCCGTATTGAGCAGTTGTAGCGGCGCTCCATACAATTATCAAACAGCATCTTTCGAGGCTTGTGGCTCGCCATAGGCAGCGCAAAAGAGAGTGCGACCAATCGACCATCGAGAAAGGGTGCGCGTAGGGTTACTCCCGCCTCGGCTGCCGAGCGGTCAAAGAAACGCAGGATATGTGGTATCCGCTCGTAATATAAGTCGAGATAGCGCAGGTTATCGGCTTCGTCGGCAAAGCGATGCAGATAGTCGGGTCGCTCGGCAAGAGCGACAAAGGAGGGCGAGAAGAGCGAGTTTTGTTGCAGATAATTATAGTGCATCTCGTTCATATCCCAATTGTACTGCCACAACACATCGAGCCCTATGCCACTGCACACTACCCGCACTCCATCGCGATTTATACGACGAAACATCGCTGTGCGTACCAGCGACTCGGTGCCATCAAATGGTTCTTCCACCCAGACATTCATCCGTTCCAACTCCTCTACCGCATGCGCTGCTGTTACCCAGATAGGAGTTGCCAAAGGAGTATTGTCCACACTATCTATATCGCCGGTAAAGGTGTGCACCTTCCACACCTGCTGCCCGCGCGAGGCTATAACATGTAAAGCCTGTGTTTCTACCCGACCTCCCACACGCAGCCCGCAAGACGACACATCCGACATGCTTTGCTCAGCGCAACACTCCATCCGGTCGACGAAAAGTTCTGCCATCTGCCCGGCATCATAGTCTGCCAACAACTCGGCTACATCATCTTGCAAGCTATACCACGCACGCTCGTGCAACGAGTATCCGTTATACTCCAGCCAAAACCCGGCAGGCAACTGATGTACGCCATCCCAAAAGGTGCTATACGCTGCACCATACGACGAGTAGAGCATATATCCAGCCCAGCGCTCGGGCGAAACGCTGCGATGTACTCCGGCTGCAAACAACGGGCGTATCTCCGACGAAAAAAACAAGCAACCTCGTTGTGTTGCATAATAAAGTGGTTTGACCCCAAATCTATCTCGTGCCAGAAACAGCACCTCATTATCTCTATCATATATCACTATAACAAAAGCGCCCACCAGCCGATGCAAGAACTCCCGCCCCCAGCGGTGATAGGCTTTGGAAACAACCTCTACCGAGCTATCGGTTGCAAAGGTGTAGTGTGCCGACAATTCTCGGCGCAACTCCTTATAGTTATACACCTCGCCTTCTATCGCTACAACCAACAATGTATCATCATCGACGTAGGGCTGATGCACATCTTCCTCCATCTCACTAACAACTCTGCCACAATGCGCCAAGCCGAGCTGCGAGTCGACAAAAGAAGATACCCAAAAACCATTATTATTACAACCCCGATGTTCCTGACTGCGCAACATCGCCGCCACACGATACTCGATATTATCTACATCGCCTACTATTCCTGCTATTCCACTCATAAAATTGCATTGAGGAGCAAAAAAATTATTATCTTTGACTGCCGGTTTGCGACACAGAGAAAACAAGCCCGCACAAGAAATGGTTTAACCTCGACGAGCGACTATAAGCTATTTTGACATATCCTCGTCAAACAACATACGATTATGAACATAATTCTTTTTGACACCACCACAGAGCATGGCAACTTACTGCCGTTGACATTTACCCGCCCCATAGCCGACTTGCGCGTGGGCATAAACACACTACGCGAGAAATGGGAGGCATTACTTCCGGGTAACTATTCATACCAGACCGAGTCATATCTGTCGGAAAAATATCCTTGCCGACTCGCCGAGGATAATATTTTCATAGCCGGACACCTGCTTGCCACACAAGGGCTTGCCAATCAAATAGCCAATCTCGAAACCGGCGAAGCCATTGCCGACGAGAATGAGATATGGGCATACCGCGGTAGCGAGTTTGTTGCAGGCGAGACCATCCCCTCAAAAACAGCTACCCCTTGCGAGACACCCGATGCAATACGCTACCCCTACGACATATTTGGCAAAAACGGCAAGGAATTGTGTGCCGATTTCGAGCGCATTACCCGCAACCGCACCTCGGCACCTTTGAGCCGGACATGTACCCTCATTGGCGACAGCAGCCTGCTCTTTATAGAAGAAGGAGCAACCGTCGAATGTGCCACACTCAACACCAAGAACGGACCTATATATATAGGTAAGGATGCCGAAATCATGGAGACTTGCGCCGTACGTGGTCCATTAGCAATGTGCGAGCACTCGGTATTGAATATGGGCACAAAGGTATACGGACCTACAACCCTCGGTCCATACTGCAAAGTGGGAGGCGAGCTCAACAATGTAGTATTTATAGGCTACTCCAACAAAGCCCACGATGGTTTCTTGGGCAATGCAGTAATAGGCGAATGGTGCAACCTCGGCGCCGACACCGTAGCATCGAACCTCAAGAACACCTATGCCGAGGTGCGTGTATGGAACTACCCCACCCGCTCGTTCCGCAAGTCGGGCTTACAATTCTGCGGACCCATCATGGGCGACCACAGCAAGGCAGGCATCAACACCATGTTCAACACAGCCACCGTCGTAGGCGTTGGATGCAATATATACGGAGCGGGATTTCCTCGCACATACGTTCCTTCATTCAGCGAAGGCGGTGCTCAAGGCTTCACCGAGGTTGGCTTAAATCGTTTCTTCGATATTGCCGAGCGCGTAATGGCTCGTCGCCACAAAGAGCTGTCAGATGCCGACCGTCGTCTGTATACCTACCTTTTTGAAAATCGAGAATAGGGCGCACCTTATTTTAGCATAGCTCCTATATAAGACTACGGAGGCTTTTATGATGAACACCACTCATAAAAGCCTCCTGTTTTTGTTCCTTAACGGCACATTTCAAGCCTCAAAAGCACCGGTACAAAAGCCCTAAAAATGAGCGATAAACACACGCGCACAGATTAATTGTTAAATATCGTAAACAACCACACCAATATTGGCAGAAATGTTGTTATTTTGCACCAAATTTGGAGTAAAAGCGCCCATACACAAGCATACTTCAAGAAAACCGATTTTAAAAGCATTATAGAGAAGATTTTTCTCACAGCAATTTATGACAACAACCCGCATCGACAACTGCCCCATATGCAAGGGTAGTCATCTGATACACAAGCTATCATACACCGACAGCATCTCGGGCAAGACCTTCGAGATACTGCAATGCAGCGATTGCGGGTTGCATATCACCCAATATGCTCCAATCCTTGCCGACATGGGTGCGTTCTATCCCGACAGCGATAGCGAATGTTACAAACCGGCAAAAACCCCGGAGCGAAAATGGCTGCATCGCCTGCATGAATGGTGGTATAAGAAACAGGTTAAAATCGTAAAAGAAGAGTCGCAACGCATGAGCGGCGTACTCCTTGAAATGGGTAGCGAACAGGGGCACTTTTCGCAAGCCATGCGCGGCAATGGTTGGATAGCTCATGGCGTTGAGTACGATGCAACCGCACGAGAATATGGCAACAAGCGCTTTCAACAGCAAGTTGAGGATGGCAGCCGATTGTTTGACATCAACCCTCGCTCATACAATGTTGTTGTAGCGTGGGACACGCTTGGCAAATCGTTCAACATAAACAGGACCATGGAGAAGCTATCGCAACTTATCGTTTCGGACGGAACGTTGGTCATAGCCTTCCACAGTGCAGTAAGCGACGATGCCCAATATTATGGCAGCAACTGGAGTGCATGGGATGCTCCGCGCAAGCGTTGGCACCTCACGCCGCAAGCCTTCGAGAAGTTGATTGAGCCATACAACCTCGTGATAACCAACCGTAGCCACTCGACATATCGCAGCTTCATTACCAACGTGATGAGCGAGCTATCGTCGCAACAAAAACCCAATATATGGCTGTCAATGTGGCGCGCACTGAAAAGAAACTCGCGCACACAAGACAATTACACATATTATATATATACACTCAAAAGGAAATAAAATGAGTACAACCAAACAGAAAAAACGTCTTTCATTTCTTGAGGCTCGCATTACATCGACCTTGAGTGTATCGCTCGTGCTATTCATATTGGGCATCATGAGCATGATGGGTATATTGGCAAACAACCTATCGGTTTACGTACGCGAAAACATCGGTTTTTCTATCATCCTGAAGGATACTGCGCAAGAGAAAGATGTGATAGGATTGCAAAATCTGCTCGAAAACGCCGACTACGTAAAGGCAGCACAATACATCTCGAAAGAAGATGCCCTGAAGGAAGTGATGATAGCCCTGGGCGAGAACCCCGAAGAGATAGTAGGTGTAAATCCCATGCAGGCATCTATCGAGGTGCGACTGAAAGCCGACTATGCCCACCCCGACAGCATATATACCATTGACAAACAGTTGCGCAAAAAGACGTGCATCGAGGATATACAATTCCAGAAAGACCTCATCCAATCGGTCAACGAAAACATGCGTACCATAGGGGTGATACTCTTTGCATTGGCATTGGTTCTGATGATAATTTCATACGTACTCATCAGCAACACCATACGCCTCACAGCATACAGCCAACGTTTTATCATCTACACCATGAAGTTGGTAGGTGCTACGCCGGGGTTCATTCGTCGCCCGTTTATTCTATCGAACATTGTTTGCGGCATTATAGCAGCCGTACTCGCCATAATCATGCTCACCGTATGCATATCGTACATTGTCAACGAGTTTGACAACTTCTATACACTCATCGACACCTCAATGTTGTTGGCAGTATATGGTATTGTACTATTGCTGGGCATCTTGCTCACCGGCATATCGTCGTTCTTTGCCGTCAACCGTTATATAGGCATGAAGCGCGACGAACTATATTATGTGTAAAATTTTCAATCAAATAAAAATGGACAATAAAGAAATTCTTAAAAGCGAAGAAAAAGAGAGCCAAGCAAGCAAGTCGCAATTTGCTTTGGGTAAACAGAACTATCTGCTCATTGCCATCTCATTTATCCTCATTGTTGTAGGCTTTGTATTGATGATGGGCAGTGGCTCGACCGAAGAGGCTTATAACCCCGATATATTCAGTACACGTCGCATTGTTATAGCACCCACTATTACTTTCATAGGTTTTGTGTGCATAATATTTGCCATACTTCGCAAACCCAAAAACTAAAAACAATAGCACATGAGTTGGTTTGAAGCCCTTATATTGGGATTATTACAAGGACTTACGGAGTATCTGCCCGTAAGTAGCAGCGGACACCTCGCCATAGGCTCGGCATTGTTTGGCATCGAAGGTGAAGAAAATTTGCCTTTCACCATTACGGTACACGTTGCCACCGTATTCAGCACACTTGTTATTCTATGGAAGGAGATAAGCTGGATATTTAAAGGTCTGTTTAAATTTCAGATGAACGACGAAACCCGCTACGCCTTCAACATTCTTATATCAATGATACCGGTAGGTATAGTAGGCGTTTTCTTCAAAGACCAAGTAGAAGCCATCTTTGGCTCGGGTCTTACTATTGTTGGTTGCATGTTGTTGCTCACCGCAGCTTTGCTTGCATTTGCCTATTATGCCAAACCCCGACCCAAAGAGAAGATTTCGTTGCTCGATGCCTTCATCATCGGATTGGCACAAGCATGCGCCGTTATGCCCGGGCTGTCGCGCTCGGGTAGCACCATTGCCACCGGATTGTTGTTGGGAAATAAGAAGGAGAGCCTTGCCCAATTCTCATTCCTCATGGTCATTCCCCCCATCTTGGGAGAGGCGCTACTCGATGTTATCAAAATGATAGGCGGAGAGAACTTTGCCGGCGACATACCTACATCGTCGCTCATAGTAGGTTTTCTTGCCGCATTTGTATCGGGATGCCTCGCTTGCAAATGGATGATTAATATTGTGAAAAAAGGCAAGCTTATATACTTTGCCATCTACTGTGTGATAGCAGCCATATTCTGCTTGGTATACGCACATTTTGCATAAAACAGAATAGTTATGAATTTCACCGAAGGCGAAATATTCTATATCAACAAGCCCCTGCGTTGGACATCGTTCGATGCTGTAAAGCGTGTACGCATAGGCATCCTACGTCGCTTGCAACGCAAGAAAATCAAGGTTGGACACGCCGGCACACTCGACCCCTTGGCTACAGGAGTCATGATTGTATGCACCGGAAAGGCAACCAAACTTATCGACTCGTTGCAAGCTCAGACCAAAGAGTACATTGCCACCTTGCAATTGGGTGCCACAACACCATCGTACGACCTCGAGACAGAGATAGATGCCACATATCCACACGAGCATATCACTCGTGAGCTGATAGAGCAAGTATTACCCCGATTTACCGGCACTATACAACAAGTTCCACCGGCATACTCGGCTTGCAAAGTCAACGGCACACGAGCATACAAGATGGCTCGTAAAGGCAAGGAGGTAGAGTTGAAAGCCAAAGAGTTGGTCATCGACGAAATAGAGCTACTCGACTTCACAGCCCCCGTAGCCAAGATACGTGTCGTGTGCAGCAAAGGCACATACATACGCGCCTTGGCACGCGACATTGGCGAGGCGCTCGATAGTGGTGCTCACCTCATTGCCCTTGAGCGCACACGAGTGGGCGATGTACGCATCGAAGATTGCCTCAACATCGACGCAATAGACACCCTACTACAAATTGCCGTTGTAGAAGATGACGATGCCATACAACAATAGTAAATAATAACACAAGATAAACAACAACGAAATGAAACTTTCGCAATTCAAGTTTAAACTTCCCGAGGAGCTTATAGCCCTCCACCCTGCTCAAAACCGCGACGAATCGCGCCTGATGGTTATCAATCGCAAAACAGGCGAGATAGAACACCACGTATTCAAAGAGATTATCAACTACTACGACGACAAAGACCTCTTTGTATTTAACGACACTCGCGTTTTTCCTGCCCGCTTGTATGGCAACAAAGAGAAGACTGGTGCCAAAATCGAGGTTTTCCTACTCCGCGAGCTCAACGAAGAGCATCGCTTGTGGGACGTATTGGTAGAACCCGCCCGTAAAATTCGTATCGGTAACAAACTATACTTTGGCGAAGACGACTCGATGGTAGCCGAAGTAATAGACAATACTACTTCTCGTGGTCGCACATTGCGTTTCCTCTACGACGGACCGCACGACGAGTTCAAACAATCGCTCTACCAACTTGGCGAGACACCCCTTCCCATGTATATCAAACGTGAAGTAGAGCCCGAAGATGCCGACCGCTATCAATGTATCTTTGCCCGCAACGAAGGTGCTGTTGTAACCCCCGCTGCCGGACTACACTTCAGCCGCGAGCTTTTCAAACGCATGGAGATAAAAGGTATCGAAAGCGGTTTCATCACAATGCACTCGGGATTGGGCAACTTCCGCGAAATAGACGTTGAAGACCTCACCAAGCACAAGATGGACTCGGAGCAACTCATCGTATCGCCCGAGCTTGTGAGCCAACTCAACAAGACCAAGGATGAGGGTCATCAAGTATGCGCCATCGGCACATCGGTAATGCGCGCACTCGAAAGCGCCGTAAGTACCAACGGTCATGTCAAATCTTACGACGGCTGGACCAACAAATTTATATTCCCGCCCTACGACTTTACCGTAGCCACCAGCATGGTGTCTAACTTCCACATGCCCTACTCTACCATGCTCATGCTGGTAGCCGCATTTGGTGGATATGAACTCATATTTGAAGCATATAACACAGCCATCAAAGAGAAGTACCACTTTGGTGCTTATGGCGATGCCATGCTCATATTATAAAACCAATACCATAGGCATCGGGCAAAAAGATGCTTAATGAAAAAAACGGGGTCGCTTCATAATGAAGCGACCCCGTTTTTATAGTGCCTCGATATATCAAATATCGCGCAACAACGATTTAACGTACAACAAACTTCTGAACGGCAGTGCCTGCTGCGGTATACACCTTACAGATATATACACCCGCCGGACAATCAGCTACCGAGAAGCGATATAATGTTGTCATGTTGGCATCGGCAGCATATACTGCTCTACCTTGCAAGTCGAACAACTCGACACGTTGTATCGCATCACTGGTATTAATTGAGATAGTGGCTTCTGTGGCATTGTAGCGCATATAAACATCATCGGCATTTACATTGGCAACACCCAGTCCATCACCTTTCACCGCTATATCGTCTACCATGAGGCAAACATTCTCAAATCGCACACCCACATACTGGATGGCAACATAAATCTCCTTGCCATCATAATCCTTGAGGTCGACATTGACCAAACCCCATTCACCTTCGGGCGCAGTACCCTCACTGACAACCACAAAGCTATCAAAGTCGTCGTTGGTATCCGAAACGAGTATGCGATAAGGCTCTAACGATTGGTCCATCGACTCAATCATACGAGTCTTTACATAGAGCTCGAGCGACGAGTTGGTATTCAACGGCAACTTGGGTGAAATGAGCCATACATCGCTAACATCGCTATTTGCTTCATAACCCAAACAGAAAGCAGCGGCAAAGCGCTCACCTGAACGCGGTGTAAATCCGGGCAGGTTATCCTCTGTAACAACAGGGCGAGTAGACTTGGGATTAAACACGATGAAACCAACGGGCTCGCCACGATAAGGATATTCAAACATCCAGAAGTAATCGGTAGGATCACCTATGCGGTCGACGGTACGCCAAGTAGGATTGAATTTGTCGGGACCGGCATCAAAGTCATAGCAATCCTCAAAATTCATAACATAGCGATTAGACTCCTCAACTGTTGTCAGTGTTTCGGTTATAGTATTATTCTCGCTATTCTCATCACCTTCGAGTACAACCGTTGCAGTAACTACGTAATCACCGACAGCCGACAAATCGACTTTCTCGAAGGCAACCTCTGCAACCTCATAAGGTAATAAATTCAAATGACGAGTATATTCGACACTATTCACCTTACAATCCAAATCGAATTCTGCCTCTTTGCTACCCATATTCTTAACTCTGAAAGCAATGATTTCGTCCGATGTAAAGAGTGTCGCACGCTTAACAGGTGATACCAATTCTATAACTGCAACATCCTTATCATAAACCACTGCATCATGAGCAAAGTTGGCTCTTACAACCAGCGACAGACCTGTAGCCTTAATCAACTCATTATCTAGATTTTGATAGCAATAGCTTTGCTCTCCCTCAACAACACCTACACCCATATTATAGGTACTAAGTTGTTGTACTTCAACAAAATATTTGCCGGGCTCCAACTTCATGGCATCCAACTCATAGGTAACAAAATCGCTCATACCACGGTCATATGTGGCTGTAAACAATTGACGTCCCAAAGTCATATCTTCACACACTTCATAAATCGAAAGAGCAATCTGTTTAGAAGCCATTTCTGTATCGCCATCGACCGACATCCAACCGATGGTAATCGAAGACAATACATCAGCAACCATCACTTCATAGACGTTACCCAGCTTTATTGTTTCGCTCCACATACCTGTACCTCTCTCTATCATAGTAACATTCTCTGTAGCGTACACAGTATCGGTAACATTAATAGGCGATAGTGCAAAACTATTGTCGTCCATATAACCATCAACCTCATTGGCGGACAGCTCAACAGCAAAATTCATCACATCGCCCACCGCGGCTTTGGCAATAGCAGTTGTTATAGGAATATATACAGTGGCATTTTCCGAGATACTACTTACAGCCTCACTTGTGGCAATCACTTGGTCATTGCACAACAATGTAGCCTTGACACCTGTCATATCTTCAGTACCACGATTGTTCACCTCGACCATAAATGTAGCCTCTCCTTCAAATTGCGACTGCGGTGTATAACTGCTCATAGGCGCCATAACATTAACCAATCGCAAGTCATTGGGCAACAACTCCGAGATAATCATCTTACCAAGGTTTATACCGCAATCCTCTTCCGAGTCATTCACTATGATAAAGCTATAATGGTCGCGCTCGGTAATAGGCACAACAAACTCAACCTCTTTGGCTGATGCCACATCATAGTCTTCATACACCTTGGTATATGTGCTGACATCGGCACCCGCCTTGCCATAAGCCACATAGAAACCTGCGCTTGACCATCCGCTATTGACATATTGCAGACTGAAACGCACCGAATTTGTCAAATCCAAGCAGTGTGAAATAAGACCGTTTTCGGCACCCGATACATTTGCACCGAAAGTACCAAACATTTCATCACGCTCCCAGCTACCGGGGTTCATCTCATTCCAAAATTCATCGTAATTGTGTCCCGAAATAAAGTCTACCTCAATAGGCATTTGAGTAATAGGTTCATAATTGGATACCTCGGCACGCAACTCACTATCGACATCCTCTTTAGAAATAGCCTTAAGCAATACATTGTAAGTACCTATCTCCGAGAAGTCGGCACGAGTATCGAAGTAGTAGGTAGCAGTCTCGGTAGGTGCCAATACAGCCTCAAATACCTGCTCAACCGGTTCATTATTATTAATAGTATATATCAATTTGAAAGTATCGGTAGGACCTGTTCCCTTGTTGGTAATAGTTGCACCAACCAAGCTCTGATCGGACAAATCGCAATTGGAATAAGGAAGGACAACACGATCAATTACCAACGAAGGCGAAACCGCGAAGAAACCGGCATCGACTGTTATCTCATCTACATATACATTCATACCCTCTACCGAGTGTACTCGAAGGGCAACATAGTAAACGCCATCGGCTGGCACGTTGAAGTTGACAACATACGACACCCACTCGGTCGACTTGACTTTCAACTCGGCAATAGTAGTCATCTCCGATACATTGGTTGTTGTACCATACAATACATCCAACAACTCGGTAGTTTCATCGTTAACACAACGCGAGTTCAGCAATATGTGGTGATCACCGCTCGACATGTTGATAGGCAGCGATATCAGGTTGTCATTACCTGTACGAGTATCACCCCAACAGCCCGAACATCCTACTGCTCCACTATTACCATCTACATCTTCTACCCACTCGCTATACGACCATTTGCTATCATCGCAATTTACATCCTCAACAGTCCAATCAGACTCAAATGCTTCGATGCCCATCTCCGAGAAGTCGTAATGGAACGGAAGTTGCGACACACCTATGTGCTTACACTTGCCTGTGCACTTGTCGTTACTTGGTATCATATCGCCCTCGAGCGACACCCATGCAGTAACATAATATTGTTGCTCCTGCGACATATCGGCTTTGGTTGCAAATGTATAGTCGACTTTTTCGCCGGCAGCTATTGTACCGGTAAAGGTTTCGGTAACAACCTCGTTATCATTCACCTGATACGAAACAGAGAATTGCGAAATAGGTTCTTTACCACGATTGGCAATACCCACTGTAATTTCTTCGCTATCGGTCATATCCATTCCGTTTGCCGGAAGTACGAGCGAGGTAAGAGCAGCATCGACATCGGTATAAAGATATGCTACCGGGAAGTAACCTACATAATCGCCATTATCATACTCGCCATACTCCACTAAAAAGCGGTATGAACAACCACCTTTAAAGTCGAAGTCATCAAATTTTCCAAACTCACCCGATGCATAAACCAGACCTTCTCCCGGGAAAGGATACAATATCATATAGTCATATACACCAGCCGGGATTTGAATTGAAGTTTCACCATCAATAATAACGTTGGTACTCATCTCGTTAGCATCGGCTCCCTCGGGCATCTTATATTCAAAACTATCATAAGATGTCTCATAGTAGCCCATAGCCCAATCGTAGATAAGCTCACCATAAACATTATGGTCGGCATCCAACAGCATTTGGAAGCCTACTTGAGCAAACTCGCCAAACACCTTGTGCGCTTCGAGAATAACCTCTGCCTTATCGGCAGGAACATTCGTAGCACGTTGCTCAACACACATCAACTTAGCGACTTTCTGTGCCGAAGCATAATGCATCAACTCGTAAGCCCCTTGTGAATTACCTGTCACCTCTTTGAGTGATAATTGTGACCTGCTACCGGCATAGTCACAAAAGTTTGAATTCTGCCCCATTGCCATAGCGACAGAAGTCAACATTGCGATGATAAAAAACTTCTTCATAATCCGTAGCTTTTTATTGTTGAAAATTTAAAATATGTGGCAATATTACAAATATTTATCACAAATAGCAACAATAATAGGAAAAATTTGCCATTTAGGCTAAAATTTTTATTTCAACAAAGGTCTATAATAAAAATGAAAAATATCAAATATATTAACGTTTGCAAATAGCAGTCCGTTCTGTGCTTTTGCACCATTAACATAATTTACTACACATTTAATACAATCGTTTGATTATTCAGACTATTTTTGTGCCAAACTTATACTGATAACACATGATATACATTATTTTTATAGCGTTTGCCATCTTGAGTTTCATAGTACAACACATGATGCAAAGTCGCTTCAAGAAGTACTCACAAGTACCTATGCCCTATGGGCTGACAGGAAAAGACATCGCCGAGCGCATGTTGCGCGAGAACGGCATAAACAACGTTACCGTAACACACGTAGGTGGTACACTTACCGACCACTACAACCCAACCAACCACACCATCAACTTGAGCGACGAGGTGTATAACAGTTGCAGCATTGCAGCTGCCGCCGTAGCTGCTCACGAGACAGGACATGCCTTGCAACACGCACTTGGTTACGGTCCTCTCAAAATGCGTTCATCGCTTGTTCCTGTGGTAAACTTTGCCTCGACATGGGTGCAATGGGTATTGCTCATCGGTATCCTCACCATCGAGTACGTTCCACAAATTATGTTGGCGGGTATCATCCTCTTTGCTCTCACCACTATTTTCTGTATAGTAACACTACCCGTTGAGATAAATGCCAGCAAGCGCGCCCTTGTATGGCTCAACTCTGCCGGTGTAACCAATATGCAGACACACCCCATGGCAAAGGATGCCTTGAAATGGGCTGCCTACACCTACGTTGTAGCAGCACTCAGCTCACTCGCCACATTGGTATATTACATCCTCATGTTCTTGGGTCGTAGCGACGATTAAAGACACACAATCGAGATAGAGCCGAGCCTGCCGACACCTATGGCGCAGGCTCGGCTTTTTTGTAACAAAATCAAACACACCTATTTTATATATCACTATCTTTAGCTACCTTTGTCAAAATTTTCAAACTAAAGAATATGGCACAAAAACCCTCTATACCCAAAGGCATGCGCGACTTCTCTCCCGAAGAGATGGCAAAACGCAACTATATTTTCAACACCATACGCGAAGTTTATGCTCTCTACGGCTTCAGCCAGATAGAAACTCCTGCAATGGAAACATTGCAAACTCTGATGGGCAAATACGGCGAAGAAGGCGATAAGCTACTCTTCAAGGTTCTCAACTCGGGCGACTTCCTATCGGGTGTCGACGATGCTGAGTTGTGCGAGCGCAACACAGCCCGACTGGCTGCTCGTTTGTGCGAGAAAGGTTTGCGCTACGACCTCACAGTGCCATTTGCTCGTTACGTGGTAATGCACCGCAACGAGTTGACATTCCCCTTCAAGCGCTACCAGATACAACCCGTATGGCGTGCCGACCGTCCGCAGAAGGGTCGTTACCGCGAGTTCTATCAATGCGATGGCGACATCATCGGCTCCGACTCGCTACTGAACGAGGTAGAATTGCTACACATCATCGACGATGTATTTGCACGACTCAACATAAGGGTTGCCATAAAACTCAACAACCGCAAGATTCTCACCGGCATTGCCGAGATCATTGGCGCACCCGAGAAGATTGTAGATATCACAGTTGCCATCGACAAGCTCGATAAGATAGGATTGGACAAAGTCAACGACGAGCTGCGAGAGAAAGGTCTCGACGAGCAAGCTATCGGTCAGCTACAGCCCATTATCCTTCTTGACGGCACTAACGAAAGCAAGTTGCAAACCTTGCGACAAGTATTGGCTCAATCGGAAGTTGGCTTGAAAGGTGTTGAGGAGTTGGAGTATATACTCGCCAAAGTGGGCAAGCAACCTCTCAAAGCCCAACTTGACATCGACCTCACATTGGCTCGCGGTCTTAACTACTACACAGGCGCTATTCTCGAGGTGAAAGCTCTCGACGTACAGATAGGCAGCATCACCGGCGGCGGTCGTTACGACAACCTCACCGGCATATTCGGTCTGCCCAATGTATCGGGTGTAGGTATGTCTTTTGGTGCCGACCGTATCTACGACGTGCTGAACCAATTAGACCTCTTCCCCACCGACTCGCTACAAGCTACCAAAGTTATGTTTGTAAACTTCGGTGAGAAAGAGTCGGACGTATGTATGCAACACGCTACATTGTTCCGCTCAAACGGTATTCGCACCGAGCTTTACCCCGAAGCTGCCAAAATGAAAAAACAGATGAGCTATGCCGACTCGCACCACATTCCTTTTGTAGCACTTGTGGGCGAAAGCGAGATAGAAGCCGGCAAAATAGCTCTGAAAAATATGATTACAGGAGAGCAACAACTTGTTACTCCCGAAGAAGCTGTTGAGATTGTCCGTTAGGCGATGACAACTTCCAAAGAAATATCCATTCTCAAACTTGTTATCGACCTGATAAAGGTCGATAACAAGATACATCAAGAAGAGATTTCTTGGATAGAAACATTGAAAACCCGCTATCAATTTAGCGACGAAGAGCTGCAACAAGCACACGAGACAAGCCTTAGTGAGGCTATAAAGACATTGCAGCGACTCAATGTTGCCGAGCGAAACGAAGTATTAAATCTTTTCAAAGATATTATCGCTGCCGACAACAATATTGATATCAACGAGCGCATACTACACACCGCCATACAGCTTGCTCTACAAGAAAACACGCTCGACAAGACACAAATACTCACCGTAGAGGCACAGAATTTCGACCAATACGACCGACAACTTATTTACCTCGAGCAAAAAGAATGCAGGCACGCAGCCGATTGTATCGCACAAGATTACAACGCCATAAGACGTCAGCTGAAGAGTTACGATATCGACCTCTTTTTCTACCCCCATATTGCACAAAAATACACTCAATCGCACTCCTACATCGACCCCGCCATTAACTTGCTATTTCCCAACTTCTCACACCACGACAATAGGAAAGTCATTGGAGATTGCAGCACACGCGATTTTTGTGCATACATACACCATCTGATGGGCAAAGATATTGAGTTGCCTCCATTCGATGCCCTCTTTATACTCAAAATACAGAGTAACCACTGTGCCGACAAACACACTGTCGACTTCCTCTGTATGCAATGCGACCGGCAGCCACGCCACACGATAGACACCTTCATGGAGTGCATGGATGTAGAACTTTCACAAGAGGCAATACCCTATTTAGGCTGCTATCGCACTTTCTTTGAGATGCTGAGCGAAAAATCTAAATGTGAATATGACATTCTGCTCGAAGGCGACTTATATTACATCACACAAGGCACACAGAAATTGGTTTTAGATATACGAGGCGCCGAGCGGAAAACTCTTTTTGCCCTATTTCTATTGCATAAAAACGGCATTAGCAACCGTACCTTTACAGCACTATCGCCGCAAACGGCACTTGGCAAAGAGATTGTTACCATATATAGCTACTTTGCCAAAGAAAAGAATTATGAAACGATATGTAATGCCCTTGAAGCAGGCGACGAACCTGCCGTAATTTGCAACCTTCGTGATATATCCAAGCGCAACTCTCACATAGGCTACATCAAGAGAGCTTTTACCAATATACCTTCTATTAAGAGCCCTCAACTATACTATCCGCAAAACATCAAGGGCGCACGCAAATATACAATAGGACTGCCCGATGATAAGATAAAGTGTAAACATCTTTCGAGCGAAAGTATCGAGCCTCTGCACATCGAATTTTTCAGATAGGTTCACTATATGCCTGCAATATGGCAAGCCTCATGATGCTTGTTTCGACTCTTGAAACAACATAAAACCCGTAAAAACCAGACAAAAGAGGTTCAATAGGGATAATCCTAAAAAAATATTACTTAAAAAGCCATGCAATATGGCAAAAAGTATCGCAACAAAATTTTAATAGATAATTTTGCGGCTCATAAAAAGTAAAAAAGATGAGTAACTATTTAGAAAAAGGTCTGAATGACCAACAGGTAGCCCTCAATAGGGAAAAATTTGGTAAAAATGAACTGACTCCTCCCGCTAAGACGCCCCTTTGGAAACAGTTTTTAGAGAAATTCAGCGATCCTATCATCCGCATCCTGCTCATAGCTTGGATATTATCAATAGGTGTAGCAACCTATCAGGTTTATACCGGAGCCGAAGGTGCCAACGCCTTCTTTGAGCCAATAGGTATTCTTGCAGCAATAATCCTTGCTACCGGCATAGGATTTGCCTTTGAAGTAAGCGCCAATAGAAAATTTGACATCCTCAATCAGATAGGCGACGAAACTGCCGTAAAGGTTGTTCGCAACAAACAGATTACAGAGATACCCAAAAAAGAGGTTGTAGTAGGCGATATTATCCTACTCAATACCGGCGATGAAGTGCCCGCCGACGGCATCTTGATAGAATCGGTATCGCTGCAAGTAAACGAATCGAGCCTGACCGGTGAACCCATGGCAAACAAATTTGCCGACCCCGAGAAGAACGACCCTCGCGCCACCTACCCGAGCAACATGGTACTCAATGGCAGCACCGTCATTGAAGGTCATGGTGTAATGGAGGTGAGCCATGTGGGCGATGCCACCGAATATGGCAAGGTGTATAAAGGTGCTCAAATAGAGAACGACATTGAAACGCCACTCAATATCCAATTAGAGAAGTTGGCTCGATTGGTTACTATCATCAGCTATACGATAGCCGCACTTATCATCATCTTGCGCTGCATTTCGTTCTTTACCGGCGACCATGCCACCGACTGGATTAGCATCGGACAATATGCCCTCAACAGCATCATGATAGCTGTAACTATTATCGTCGTTGCCGTACCCGAAGGACTGCCCATGAGTGTTACCCTCAGCCTCGCCATGAGCATGAAACGAATGCTGACAGCCAACAACTTGGTGAGAAAGATGCACGCTTGTGAGACAATGGGTGCTACCTCGGTGATATGTACCGATAAGACAGGAACTCTCACTCAAAATCAGATGCAAATTGAGGAGACCCGTTTCTTTGCCCTCTCGGAACAGACATTGGGCGGCAATAAAGAGATAGACACTCTCATAAGTGAGAGTATAGCCTTGAATACGACTGCCAACCTCAGCACAAATGAGAAAGGTCGCGCCGCCGTAATAGGCAACCCCACCGAAGGTGCACTGCTACTATGGCTCACAGGGCAGAATGTTCAATACGAAACACTGCGCCGCAACATCCCCATCATAGAGCAACTAACATTCTCTACCGAGCGCAAGTACATGGCAACGGTGGTAAAATCGCCCACAACAGGCAAACGTATTCTATATGTAAAAGGTGCGCCCGAAATTCTATTGAAAATCTGCGATAAAATACGCCTTCAAGAGGGTACTAAAGCCATTGAGCCACACATTGCCGATATTGAGAAAGAACTGCTCGGATTTCAAAATCGCGCCTTGCGCACATTAGCTCTTGCATATGCCGAGGTAGACGAAACCGGCTGCTTTGCCGATGGTCGCCTGCGCAATGACCTTCGCCTAACACTCTTGGGTATAGCAGCCATAGCCGACCCTGTCCGCCAAGATGTACCCGAGGCAATACAATCGTGCCTTAATGCCGGTATAAAAGTAAAAATAATCACCGGCGACACACAAGCAACAGCGCGTGAAATAGGTCGCCAGATAGGGCTGTGGAAACCCGAGGACACCGATACCAACATAACTACAGGTGAGCAGGTAGCTGCCATGAGTGATGAAGAGTTGACAACTCGCGTACAAGACTTGAAAATCATTGCCCGTGCTCGACCTCTCGATAAAGAGCGATTGGTAAAAGCTCTGCAACGCAACGGAGAAGTTGTTGCCGTAACAGGCGACGGAACCAACGATGCACCAGCTCTGAACGCCGCCCAAGTGGGCTTGTCGATGGGTGACGGCACAACCGTAGCCAAAGAGGCAAGTGCCATAACCATCCTCGACAACTCCTTTACAAGTATAAATAAAGCCGTATTGTGGGGACGCTCGCTATATCGCAACATACAGCGATTTATAGTATTCCAGATGACTATCAACGTAGCGGCTTGTCTTATCGTACTATTGGGTGCAGTATTAGGAACAGAGTCGCCTCTCACCGTTACTCAGATGTTGTGGGTAAACCTCATCATGGATACTTTTGCTGCACTTGCACTCGCATCGCTCCCACCCGATCCCCATGTGATGCTCGAAAAGCCACGTCCACTCTCGGCTCACATCATTACACCCGGCATGGGACGTGTCATCATCACAACAGGTTTGCTATTCGTAGCATTGCTGTTCGGTCTGTTGCAATACTTCAACTATAATGACATAACCGCCTTCTCCCAAATCGAGTGGCAACACCTCTTTGACAACTATTTCCGCTTTGACGATCAAGGTACGCTATCGCAGTACGAGCTATCGTTGTTCTTTACCATTTTTGTCATGCTGCAATTCTGGAATATGTTCAATGCCAAAGCCTTCGCCACAGGAACGTCAGCATTTGCCTCATTGCGAAAGAGCTCCGGTTTTATAGGAGTAGGTCTACTCATTATTGTAGGACAAATTCTCATTGTTACCTTTGGCGGCGAAATGTTTAGCGTTACACCCCTCTCAATCGACGATTGGTGGCAACTCATACTCACTACGTCGGTAGTCCTTGTAGTAGGCGAGGTGATAAGGCTAATCAACCGCCTACGGTCATAGACCGAGAATAAACAAAGAAAAATGCGTTACAAAAAGAATATAATTTATTTGATGTTATATCAGTTATTTATATTAATTTTGTAACGCATATTTTATTTGTCAACTCTTTACACTGATTTTTATGGAAAATACAAAAAACCTTAATCGAGCAGCCGACAACATTCGTATTCTCTCGGCAGCAATGGTAGAAAAAGCCAAATCGGGACACCCCGGTGGTGCAATGGGCGGTGCCGACTACACTAACGCACTGTATGCCAAATATTTGGTTTACGACCCCGATGATGCCACTTGGATTAACCGCGACCGCTTTTTCCTCGACCCAGGTCATATGTCGCCCATGCTTTACAGCGTGTTGGCATTTACCGGCAAGTTTACAATGGAAGAGCTCCAGAGCTTCCGCCAATGGGGTAGCACAACACCCGGACACCCCGAGGTAGACTTTGCACGCGGCATTGAGAATACATCAGGTCCTCTCGGTCAAGGTCATACTATGGCTGTTGGTGCAGCTATTGCCGAGCAATTCTTTACCGCTCGTTATGGCAAATGGATGTCGCACAAAACATACGCCTTCATATCGGACGGCGGTATTCAAGAAGAGATTTCACAAGGTGCCGGACGTTTGGCTGGTTACTTGAAACTCAACAACCTCATCATGTTCTTCGACAGCAACAACATACAGCTCTCAACATCGACCAATGCTGTAACTGCCGAAGATACCGCAGCCAAATACCGCGCTTGGAATTGGAACGTTATAGAGATAGATGGCACAGATGCACAAGCTATATGCCAAGCCATAGAAGCAGCTCAGAAGGAAGAGGAGCGCCCCACACTCATTATTGGTCGCACAATCATGGGTAAAGGTTGCCTCACTGCCGATGGTGCAAACTTTGAAAATCAATGCTCGACTCACGGACAACCCTTGAGCAAATCGGGAGCATCGTACGAAAAGACTATCGAGAACTTGGGTGGCGATGTAGAAAACCCCTTCGTAATCTTCCCCGAAACAGCCGAATTGTATGCTGCTCGTCGCGAAGAATTGCGTCGCATCGTAGCCGAGCGTAAGGCTGCACAAGCTGCATGGGAGAAAGAAAATCCCGAGCAAGCCGAGGAGTTGAGAAAATTCTTTGCCAACGAAGTGCCCGATATAGATTATGGTGCAATTGAGTTTAAACCCAACATTGCAACTCGTACAGCATCGAGCAACGTATTGTCGGTTCTTGCCGAAAAATGCAAAAACATGGTTGTTTCGTCAGCCGACCTCGCCAACAGCGACAAGACCGACGGCTTCTTGAAAAAGACACATGCCTTTGCTCCCGGCGACTTTACAGGTGCATTCCTTCAAGCCGGTGTATCAGAGTTGACCATGGCAGCCATCATCAATGGTATGTTGTTGCACGGTGGTATTCAAGCCGCATGCGGTACATTCTTTGTATTCTCCGACTATATGAAACCCGCTGTTCGTATGGCAGCCCTCATGCAGATACCCGCCAAATACGTATGGACACACGATGCCTTCCGCGTTGGAGAAGATGGTCCTACCCACGAGCCCGTAGAACAAGAAGCTCAAATACGCCTTATGGAACAACTCAAAAACCACAAAGGCAATAACAGCATGCTTGTACTCCGTCCTGCCGACAGCGCCGAGACTGCCGTAGCATGGAAACTCGCTATGGAAAATACCACAACACCCACAGCCTTGATACTTTCAAGACAAGATATCAAAGATATACCTGCTATGGGTAGCAACCGTTATAACGAAGCACTGCAAAGCGTGAAAGGTGCATACATCGTTGCCAAAGACGAAAATCCCGATATCGTGTTGGTTGCCAACGGATCTGAGGTTTCTACTCTCTACGAGGCATCATTGATACTCAAGGAAGAAGGTATTAAGAGCCAAATCGTATCGGCACCATCATTGGGTCTGTATGCACAACAGTCGCAAGAGTATAAAGACACTATCATTCCGCAAGATATACCCGTATATGGTCTTACAGCAGGTCTACCCTCAACCCTCTGGCCCATCATTGGTAGCAACCGCGGTCTGATACATGGTCTTGATCACTTCGGACACTCTGCCCCCTACAAGGTGCTTGATGAGAAGTTGGGTTTCACACCTCAACTCGTAGCCGAAGAGATCAAGAAGTACCTTGGCAAATAACAACTACTAACAATCAACAAGTTATCAATATAGGGACAATTTAATCATATTTTCTAAAGAAAAAGAGAAATTCAAGACTTTTTTTACAGAAAATTACAGTTTTTCTCTAATGAATTTGGATAATTAAATTAAAACCTATACCTTTGGTGCTTGAATTGGAGTATAGTACTTAATTTGTATTAACTAATAAACTAATTAATATTGTGATTATGAAAAAAATTTCTGCAGTTGCAATGCTTTTAGCGTTGTTTTTAGCTCCCGTTGCTATGGGTGCTACTACTGAAGAGCAAAAGACAGTACCCGATGAGTCACAAGGTCTTTTGATCAACGGTTTCTGGGATAACTGGTTTATCTCTATCGACGGTGGTGCAAGTGTGTTCTTCAGCCCCTGGGATAAAAATCTCGAATTTACAAAACGTATTGCCCCCAATGCTTCTTTGAACGCAGGTAAATGGTGGACACCCGTTTTCGGTACAAGAATTGGTCTTGACTACATGTCTGGAAACTCTGCAACAATCTATTCTGATGCTTTTGGTTACCAAAGCAACGGTTTGATTGACGGTTTCGACGATTTGTATCAACAACGTTTCCACGGTCTTCGTCCTCACGTAGATGGTATGGTTGATCTTATCAACTTGTTTGGTGGCTACAGCCCCACACGCGTTTACTCTCTTATCGTTTACGGTGGTTTCGGCTACGGTTACGGTTGGGCTGAAGGTGAACCTATCAGCGACGGTATGTGGAACGTAGAACTCCGTGGTGGTTTGATTAACAGCTTCCACGTAAGCGATGCTATCGACATCAATGTAGAGTTTAAATTGAGCAAATATGACAGTGGTCTTTGTGGCGAGCGTCGTGGCGAAGGTGATGGTTACCAACCCTACCACAACCTCAATGCTTCTGCTAACATCGGTGTAGCTTACAACTTCCGCGAGCGCGGCTGGAAAGCTCCTGTTGTTCCCGTTTACGAGCCCGTTATCCCCAAATATAGCGATGCTGAAGGCGATGCTCTCGTTCAAAGATTGCAAGATGCTAACAACCGCATCAAAGATCTCGAGAACGACCTCGCTGCTACAAACGAAGCTTTGGCCAAGGCTTTGGAGGCTGCAAACGCTAACGTAGAAGAGCCTGCTGTAACTGTTTACTACGCTATCAACAAATCTAACATCCGTTCAAGCGAAAGAACTGTTGTTAAAGCTGTTGCTGAAGCTATCAAAGCCGATCCTAACACCAAGTATGTTATCACCGGTTATGCTGACAAACAAACAGGTACCGACGAGATCAACGCAAGATTGCGTGAAGAGCGTGCTCAAGCCGTTTACAACTTGCTCGTTAGATACGGTGTGAACCCCGACCAACTCATCACTACAACTGACACTAAACCTCTCAACAAGTTCAACTACGCACTTGACCGTGCTGCTACTATCAAAGTTGCAAAATAATTATAGCACTTGAGAGACTAAAATAGAAAAACGACCCACCTATGACGGTGGGTCGTTTTTTTTAGTGATAAACGAGTATAAACAAGAGTATTATCAAACGAAGAGTGAGGGTGTAAGCATACCCAATACAACCAACACAATTCGCTCCACATTGTGCCAATATTCGGCAAATTGTCATAATTTACAACCTAATAAAAGCGACTATACAGATGTATTTATTATATTCGCAGATATTCATCACATCGCATAGCCGCACACATGAAACACCTATTTATAATAAACCCTCACGCGGGAGCTTACTCACACGAAAAAGAGATAAGACAATCTATTGAGAGCCTATCAAAACCAATAGATTATACCATATACATTAAGAAACAAAAGGGTGATAGCTGCCAAGCTATAAGAGATTTTATGTCTCAACACCCCGGCGAAGAAATAAGAGTATATGCCTGTGGTGGAGACGGAACACTTAACGAAGTGGCGGCAGCAGTAGTAGGATTGCATAATGTGGCTTTCACTGCATACGCATGCGGTAGTGGCAACGATTACATCAAGTACTACGGCAAACCTCAACTTTTTCGCAACATAGAAAATCTCATCAAAGGAACACCACATCCTATCGACCTGATGAGAGTTAACAACACATACGCACTCAATGCCACACACTTCGGACTCGACTACAAGGTGGCTCGCATCATGAACCGCCTACGCCGCAACATACTCATAGGCAAGCGTTTTTGCTACCAATCGGCTATTGCATGGGTATTTCTCACCGGCATGAACGACTTCTGCAAAGTGTACGCCGACGGCAAACTTATCAACAAAAAAGACGAAATTCTGCTATGCACCGTCGCCAACGGAAGATATGTCGGAGGTTCATACTGCTGTGCGCCGCTCAGTAGCAACAACGATGGTTGGCTCGAGGTATGCCTTGTCAAGCCGGTATCGCTCTTCAAGATATTGCAACTCATCAACTCCTACAAGAAAGGACAACATCTCGAAGACCCACGATTTGAAAAATATATACACTATTGCCGAGCCAAGAAGATTGAAATCGTTGGTGGCGACACTTTTGGCGTATCATTGGATGGCGAACCCACTCAAGGCAACCACTTCGATGTCGAAATTATGCCTCAAGCTGTTATGTTTATCGAGCCTGCCAATCAGTCAGAATAAACATATTCTACACATAGAAGCTACTCATGCCCGGTATAAATTAAACAAACGTAATTCTGCCCACCCTCAGTTGCAAGAATAACTACCATTTCACGACAATCTACAGCTTTGAAGATAAAATCAAACAAGTTTGTTTTATCTTCTCACACCTTTCATTATCTTTGTTGCAGAAAAACGAACCTATGAAAACATATATTCACTTCGACAAGATGCACTTTTACGCCTATCACGGCGTAGACCCCCAAGAACAAGTTGTTGGCAACAATTACTCGGTCGAACTTACATTATACGTGCCCTTCGAGGCAGCGATGCGCAGCGATGCGCTCACCAACACCATCAATTATGCGATGGTATATAAAGAGATAGATATTATAATGGCTACCCCGTCACGCCTTCTCGAAAACGTTGCCGGGCGCATTATCACCACTTTGCAAGCTCGTTTTCCTAAAATCAAAGGCGGACGAATAGCTGTTTATAAAGAGAGTCCTCCTATAAGCGGAAAGATAGACCGCGTAGGAGTAATTGTCGAGTGGTAATTATAATACCGGAATTTTTTCTACACGACGGTTGTGGCGACCTCCTTCAAAGGGGGTTGCAAGGAAGGCATCTACTATTTTCTCCGCCATTTCCATGGGGATAAATCGTCCCGGCATCACTAATACATTGGCATCATTGTGCGCACGCGCCAACGAAGCCAACTCGTCAGTCCAACACAATGCCGAGCGGATACCTTGGTGCTTATTGAGAGTCATATTTATGCCATTACCACTACCACAGATGGCTATACCGGGATAGCACTCGCCTTGTTCTACTGCCAATGCCAAGGGGTGAGCAAAGTCGGGATAATCGACACTCTCGGTCGAGTATGCACCAAAGTCCTTGCACTCATAGCCACGAGCAGTAAGCATATTTTTTACGAACTCTTTCATTTCATAGCCTGCATGATCGCATGCAAGACCTACTGTTTTTTTGTTTGTCATAGTATCAACTTTTATAGATTTAGGCAAAGATAGTGAAAGCCCAGAGAAGAAAGAACAAATTTATTTGATTTTTTCAGTTGCCTTTTACTATCTTTGTAGACTTCAACAACCATACATTATATACTATGTCATCAACAATGCCTATCGACAAGCACCACAACCTCGTTCTCATTCCCACATATAACGAGAAAGAAAATATAGAGAACATCACTCGCGCGGTCTTTAACCTTCCCGAGCCATTCGACATTTTGGTTATCGACGACAATTCGCCCGACGGCACTGCAGCCATCGTCAAGGAGTTGCAAAAAGAGTTTCCCGACCGTCTGCACCTACTCGAGCGCAGTGGCAAGTTGGGTTTGGGCACAGCCTACATCACAGGTTTCAAGTGGGCTATCGAGCACAAGTACGACTACATTTTTGAGATGGATGCCGACTTCTCACACAACCCCAACGACCTTATACGCTTGCACGAGGCTTGCCACAAAAACGGCGCCGATGTAGCTATTGGTTCGCGCTACGTTTCGGGTGTGAATGTTGTCAACTGGCCTATGGGACGTGTCATCATGTCCTACTATGCATCCAAATACGTACGTATCGTAACAGGCATGAAGATACACGACACTACAGCCGGATTTATCTGCTACCGTCGCGAAGTACTCGAAACAATCGAACTCGACAAGATACGCTTCAAAGGCTACGCCTTCCAAATCGAGATGAAGTTTACTGCCAAGATGTGTGGTTTCAATGTGCAAGAAGTACCTATCATCTTTATCAACCGCGTACTGGGCGAAAGCAAGATGAGCGGTGGTATCTTCAGCGAAGCCGTCTTTGGTGTTATCAAGCTCAAGCTCGGCAGTCTGTTCCGCAAGTATCCACAGAAAAAGTAGAGAGATTAGTGTTGAGTGTTTATAGCAAACGACTCATCTTCTACTATAAACACTTAACACACATCCCTAATCATTAATACTCAAACATGCGCACAATAATCCATAACGGCACTATCATCAACGAGGGTCAAGAGTTTATTGGCTCAATCGTTATTGACGACAATACCATCACCCAAGTAATACAAGGCAACATAGCTCCCGACTTGCTTGCCACAGCAGGGCGCACTATAGATGCTACCAACTGTTGGATACTACCCGGTGTCATCGACGATCAGGTACACTTCCGCGAGCCGGGGCTCACACACAAAGCCGATATCGCCACCGAGAGCCGCGCCGCCGTAGCCGGTGGTGTAACCTCTTACATGGATATGCCCAACACCAAGCCCGCCACCATAACCGCCGATGAGATAGCTTGGAAACAACAACGCGCACATGAGACATCACTTGCCAACTACTCCTTCTACATAGGTGCTACCAACGACAACGCAGCACTTGTCACCTCGCTCGACTACCGACACATCTGCGGCATCAAGCTATTTATGGGCTCGTCGACAGGCAATATGCTCGTCGACAACCGCTCCACCCTCGAGAAGCTCTTTGCCGAAGCACCCGTTTTGGTAGCTGCACATTGCGAACAAGAAGAGGTCATACAAGCCAACAAAGCCCGCTATACAGCCACCTTTGGCAACGACCTTCCCATATACTTCCACCCCATGATACGCAGTGCCGAGGCATGCTACCGCTCGTCGGCAACGGCTGTCGAGTTGGCTTCGCGCCATAATGCACGCCTACACTTGTTGCACCTCTCTACCGCGCGCGAGCTCACCCTGCTCGACGACAGCCCTCTCGGCGACAAGCGCATCACCGGCGAGGTGTGCGTACACCATTTATGGTTCGACGACAACGACTACGCGACCTATGGCAACCGTATCAAGTGGAATCCCGCCATCAAAACCTGCGCCGACCGTCGTGCCCTCTTGGCTGCAACAGCCGGCAATCGCATTGACGTCGTAGCTACCGACCACGCACCACACCTTCTCAGCGAAAAGCAAGGTTCTTGCCTGCAAGCAGCTTCGGGTGGCCCACTCGTACAATACTCCTTGCAAACTATGCTCGAGTTATCGGCACGAGGTCATTTTGCACGCACCAAGGTAGTAGAAAAGATGTGCCACGCACCCGCACAACTCTTCGGGGTAGAGAAGCGCGGATACCTACGCCCCGGCTACTATGCCGACGTTGTGGTAGTCGACCCCCATAAGCCACACACCGTCACTACAGCCAATATCCTCTCGCGCTGTCAATGGTCGCCCTTCGAGGGACACACCTACCCACACAGCATCACGCACACCCTCGTCAACGGCACAATAGCCTACGAAAATGGCAACATCAACGACCAATGCCGCGGCGAACTACTCACATTTGAGAGATAAGAAGCACCGGCAGGGTTTGTGAAAATGTTTAGAGATTAGAGCTTAAAGTTGAGAGGCAGATACGCCCCTTCACTCTAAACTCTAATCTCTCTACTTTCATCACACGCCACCGGCACATCCTCACTCTCTAATCACTAACCTCTCAACACTCAACATTTATTCCACTGCTATGCGTTTGGGCTCAGCTGCCACCGTAGCATGGTTCTTGGGGATAGTGATAGTAAGAACGCCATTGTCTTGCGAGGCTCGGATATCATCTTTATTGACATTCTCGGGCAAGATAAGGGTTTGTTGGAACTGCGAATAAGAGAATTCTCGACGTAGGAATTTGCCTTTCTTATCGCGTTCCTCATTGTTGTTGCGATTTTCTACGGTAACAATCAGTTGGTCGTGCTTGTCGACCGTAACACAAAAATCGTCTTTTGTAACACCCGGAGCAGCAATCTCTACGATATACTCCTTGTCGGTCTCTACAATATTGAGAGCCGGAGCCGAGGCGTTAGACTTGGCAATCCATTCATTACCAAAGAAATCGTTGAAAATACCGGGGAGCCAATTTTGCGAACGTTTAGCTGGTGTAGACATAATAAAACCTCCATTTTAAAATTGTTATACAGCCATAAAACAAATTATGCTCTATAAAAGTTGATAGATGAGGGATTAGGGCTTAGAGTTTAGTGAGAGAAGTCAAACAGCAAATGCAAAATTATATGCTCGGGTTGTGCTATACTGCAGAAAAAGCGTATCTTTGTAGTGTGGATTATTATGCAATCGCAGCAGGGCGAACCGAAGTGCTGTTGCATGGGTTGTAATGATAATCGAGATTGAGTAGAACAAAAAAACACAACAACGATATGTTAAAGATAAATGACCTTCATGCCAACATCAATGGCAAAGAGATATTGAAAGGGATAAACCTTACGGTGCGCCCGGGCGAGGTTCACGCCATCATGGGACCCAATGGCTCGGGTAAGAGCACATTGTCGTCGGTTCTCACCGGACATCCTGCCTACGAGGTTACTCAAGGCAGTGTGGAATTTTACGGCAAAGACCTCTTGGCTCTTTCGCCCGAAGACCGCTCACACGAAGGCTTGTTCCTCAGCTTCCAATATCCGGTAGAGATACCCGGGGTGAGCATGGTAAACTTCATGCGAGCTGCCATAAACGAGTTGCGCAAGTACCGTGGCGAAGAGCCTATGTCGGCAACCGACTTCCTGAAGTTGATGCGTGAGAAGCGTGCCATTGTCGAGTTGGACAACAAATTGGCAAGTCGCTCGGTCAACGAGGGCTTCTCGGGCGGTGAGAAAAAGCGCAACGAGATATTCCAAATGGCAATGCTCGAGCCTCGCTTATCAATCCTCGACGAGACCGATAGCGGTCTTGACATTGATGCCTTGCGCATCGTTGCCGAGGGTGTAAACAAACTGAAGAACGAAAACAACGCTACCATTGTTATTACCCACTACCAACGCCTGCTCGACTATATAGCCCCCGACTTTGTGCACGTATTGTATAAGGGTCGCATCGTCAAATCGGGCGGTCCCGAGTTGGCTCTCGAGCTTGAAGAGAAAGGCTATGATTGGATAAAAAAAGAGTTGGGCGAAATCTGATAAACCACTATGCAAGCAATACAACAATATATAGACCTCTATCGAGAGCAACACGAGGTAATAGACCAACACTCGACACAAGTGCTCAACGCACTGCGTCCCGAAGCATTACGCCGGATAGAGTCGTGCACATTGCCCTCGACCAAGCATGAGGACTATCAACATACCGACCTTGCAGCGATGTATGCCCCCGACTATGGCTTGAACATCACTCGCATTGAGCTACCCTCGCAACCCCACGAAGCATTTCGTTGCGATGTGCCCAACCTCACCACACAACTCTACTTTCTCGTGGGCGACAACTTCTATCGCCACCACCGCAACAAAGAGTTGCCCAATGGTGTTTTGGCTGGTTCATTGCGCGACATGGCAGAGGCACACCCCGAGTTGGTAGCACGCTACTACGGCAAGATTGCCGATATGTCGAAAGATAGCACCGTAGCCCTCAACACCCTCTTGGCACAAGACGGCTTCTTCCTATACATCCCCAAGGGTGTCGTGCTCGACCGCCCTATGCAGCTTGTCAACATCGTAGGCGGAGGCATATCAATGATGCACAACCGTCGCATACTTGTCGTAGCCGAGGCTGGCACACAAGCCAAACTGCTCGTGTGCGACCACAGTGAGGACGACGGTACACACCAACTCATCTCGCAAGTAACCGAGATATGGGCAGGTGATGGTGCAGTGGTCGACTACTACAACCTCGAGGAAAATGCCTCCTGCATACAACGCATATCATCGACCTTCGTACATCAAGAGGCAAACTCGAATGTGTTGGTCAACGGCATAACATTGCGCAACGGTACAACCCGCGACAACTACTATATAGCCCTCAACGGCGAGGGTGCCGAAACAAACTTGTGCGGTATGGCAATTGCCGACGGCGAGAAAAAAGTTGACGTCTACACCCATATCGACCACCGCAAGGCACATTGCAACAGCAATGAGTTATTTAAATTTGTGCTCGACGAAAATGCCTTAGGCTCGTTTGCCGGTCGTATATTGGTGAGAGAAGGCGCACAAAAGACCGAGGCATACCAAAGCAACAAAAACCTTTGTGCATCGTCGACAGCCCACATGTATACCAAACCACAGCTCGAGATATATGCCGATGATGTGAAGTGCAGCCACGGCGCTACGGTAGGTCAGCTCGACCAACAAGCACTATTCTACATGCGCACACGCGGTATCTCGGAAGCCGAAGCCCGCATGCTATTGCAATTTGCCTTCATGAGCGATGTGATAGAAAATGTGCGATTGGATGCCCTCAAAGACCGTCTGCGCCAATTGGTTGAGAAGCGTTTCCGCGGAGAATTGTCGCAATGTCAACAATGCGCCATGCGCACCCAAAAACAATAATACTATGTTGGATATAGCTGCCATACGCACACAATTCCCCATACTCGGTCGAGAGATATACGGCAAGCCCCTCATATACCTCGACAACGCTGCCACGTCGCAACACCCGCAATGTGTCATCGAGCGCATTGCCGATAGCTACTGTCGCGTAAACGCCAATGTGCACCGCGGTGTGCACACGTTGAGCCAAGAGGCTACCAATGCACACGAGAATGCCCGCAAACGAGTACAGCGCTTTATCAATGCCCGACACAGCCACGAGATAATCTTCACACGCGGTACTACCGAGGCGATAAACCTTGTGGCACACTCCTTTGGCGAAGCATTTCTGCACGATGGCGACGAGGTGATTGTTACCACGATGGAGCACCACTCCAACATTGTTCCTTGGCAGTTGTTGCAAAGTCGTAAAGATATAAAACTGCGTGTCATCCCCATCAACGAGCGCGGCGAGTTGGACATGGAGGTATTTCGCAACCTCTTTACCGAGCGCACGCGATTGGTCAGCGTAATGCATGCATCGAATGTACTGGGCACAATCAACCCCATAGAAGAGATTATTGCTTGTGCTCACGCCCACGGCGTTCCTGTCTTGATAGACGGTGCGCAAGGCGTTCCCCACCTCGCTGTCGATGTGCAACGCCTCGATGCCGATTTCTACGTATTCTCGGCGCACAAGGTGTACGGACCTACCGGCATAGGTGTGTTGTATGGAAAAGAGAAGTGGCTCGATGCTATGCCCCCCTATCAAGGTGGTGGAGAGATGATAGCACAAGTATCATTTGAGCGCACAACATTCAACGAGTTGCCCTACAAGTTTGAGGCAGGCACGCCCGACTATGTGGGTACTGCAGCCTTTGCCACAGCCCTCGATTGGATAGAGGCAACAGGATTTGAGGCGATGAAAGCCCACGAAGACGACTTGCTGCAATACGCTACTCAACGCTTATACGAAATAGACGGCATGAGAATATTGGGTACTGCCGACCACAAGACCCCTGTCATATCGTTCCTTGTCGACAACATTCATCACTACGACATGGGTATGCTGCTCGACAAGTTGGGTATAGCTGTGCGCACCGGACACCACTGCGCACAACCTCTCATGCACACACTTGGCATAGAAGGCACAGTACGAGCATCATTTGCCGTATACAACACCCGCGAGGAGATAGATGCCTTTGTTGCAGCCGTCAACCGCGTGAGCAATATGCTGCGATAAAAAGATTATTATAACGTATAATATAAACATTAAAATTCATCACATTATGAAATTTATCACCCAATCTCAAGGAAAGACCACCTACCATGCGTCGTTCTATTGGTCAATCGTATTGACATTTGCATTGATTATAGCCTTCTTCATGTTTGCCATACCCACCTACACCGTATGGAGCCAAGAGATGAGTGGTAGAGCAGAGTTTGCCAAAGCCGAGCAAAACCGTCGTATCAAGATAGAAGAGGCCAAAGCAAACCTTGAAGCAGAAAAACTCAACGCCCAAGCCGAGGTAGAGCGTGCCAAAGGTGCTGCCGAGGCTATCAAAATTGAAAACGGCTCAATCACACCTACCTACATCCAATACTTGTGGGTACGTCAACAAAACACTGCTACCGACAAAGTGATATACATTCCCACCGAAGCCAACTTGCCCATCTTGGAGGCGAAGGCAACATCGGTTGAATAAGTTGCATTGTCATAGCGACAAAACGAGAGGGTGTCTCAAAACGAGGCACCCTCTGTTGTTTAAATATTTCTTATTTCTTCTTTCCGAGGACTTTCTTGCGCAAGCGAGATAGATACTCCAAGCCGTCGCGAATACCTAAAAGTCCGTGCGAACTCGATTCTGCCGACTGTGCAAGCGGGTCGTGAAAAGTTGTAATATCAGGCACAGCCGTACCAAACTGCTCGGGATAGAGCACTATGAGATTGTTGTCGGCAAAGTATTGAGCCAAGAATGAGGGCAACTTCTCATAATCGGTATTGAACGACACAGAAGCTCTACGAGCCGACACAACAACAAACAAGTCGTCGTCGAGTACAACATTAGAGAGCAACAACATATCGTTCCACGACTCAACAGAGTTGTACTCGTGGCGTATTTTATAGCGTTTACGAGCGATGGCAGCTTTTATATGAGGTATTGTCGAGTCGTAGGCATAGAACAAGATGCGACAACCTATCTGTTGCGAAATATGCGCCAAACGATCTATCCACGAAGCAAAACCGGTTTCATACTCTGCCTTGGGCGGTACCGAAACGACAATGCGGGTTGTGGCTGCAGGCGGTGTTACACACTTGGTTATCCATATCATCTTGTGTGTACCACGCAACAAGTTCTCAATCTTCACACCAAAGAACGAGTCGACGATATTGGCTTTGTGGTGCAAACCCAACACAACCTCGCTGATATTCTGTTCCTTTATCGTGTGTATAATACCACTGGCGATATTAAGGTCATATCGTGCAATGGGCACCAACGACACATCGGCAGCCGATGCCACCTTGGCAGCTTGATCGAGAATACGATTCGATGCAAATTGACTGCCTTGCTTAGTGTCGTCATTCACATAAAGGGCATATATAGGCGTGCGTTTCTTGGGATTTTTCATCAACATAGCCATGTTTACCAAGCCCTCAACCGTAGCAGGGTTTGCCACAGGAATGAGGATGCGCTCCTCGCTCACAGTATTTTCGGTCGTATCGGTCGCCTCGGCATCTTGCAATCGCACTACCGTCTTGCTGGCAGCACGCTCGGTAATGATTGAACTCACCGTACAAGTAACCAATATCATAATGATGGTACCATTGAGTATGGCATCGTCGAATACACCAAACTCACGACCCACAATCACTGCTGCCAACGAAACAGCAGCCTTGGCTGTTGTGATACCGAATATCAGGCGACGATCGGTTGCCGAATAATGGAATATACGCTGAATGAGCCATGCAGCAATCCACTTGGTAGAAAGTGCTATAACGCACATAATCACCGCAACCAGCAGCATTTCGGGACGCTCGACAAAGACACCAAGGTCTATCATCATACCCACTCCTATAAGGAAGTAAGGGATGAACAAAGCATTACCTACAAACTCCAATCGGTTCATCAAAGGCGACACCGACGGTATGTATCTATTGAGTACAATACCGGCAAAAAACGCACCTATAATAGAGAGCAACCCTATCGCCTCGGCAATAAACGACGAGAGGAAGACAAGAGCCAGAACAAAGATAAACTGCACGACATTGTCGCTGTAGGTCTTGAAGAACCAACGTATCAGTCGAGGATAGGCATATATGATAAAAAGCGAATAGACAGCTACCAACACAACAAAACGGATCCAATAGCCGGCACTCATATCGCCCGAGAATGTTCCTGTAATAATGGCAAAGACAATCAACGCACCCAATATGGCAAAGATTGTACCTGCCACAGCCACCGTTACGGGTGCATATCGGTTCAATCCGTATCGGCTCACAATCGGATATGAAATGAGCGTATGCGAGGCAAACATACTCGACAGCAACATGGCAGTAACCCAATCCAACTGCAAGAGATAGTGGCTTGCCACAGTACCCAATACCATAGGTACACCAAAGGTGAGCAACCCAAATATTGTTCCGGGCTTGCGGTTGCGCAATAGCGAGAAAATGTCCATCTCAAGACCCGCCAAGAACATCAGGTAGAGAATACCCACTTGACCAAATATCTCGAAACTGCTATCACGTGCCAGCAAATTCAGTCCATGAGGACCTATTATAATACCCGCAATGATGAGTCCTATAATATGCGGAATACGAAACCTATTCAGCAAAATAGGCGCCATGAGTATAATCGCAAGTACGATATAGAATATCAATACCGGATTGTCAATAGGCAGTGTGAATACTTCGTTAAACATATTATAGCTTTTGCCTGCAAAGGTAGAAAAAAAGTTGTAAATAAAAAGAAGGTGCGCCGTAACCGATGGCGCACCTTCATTCATATAGTTTTAATTAACAATCACTATTATTTTTTGAGCTCCGCCTCGTCAAATGAAAGACCTTTTTTAGCCAAACGACGTTTTTGGATTTCAAATGCGATAGGAGTAGCGATGAACAATGTAGCAAATGTACCTACGATAACACCAATCAACATGGCAAATACGAAGCTACGGATTGTATCGGCACCCAAGATGAAGATAACCAACAACACAACAGCAGTACTCAACGAAGTATTCATTGTACGCGACAATGTGCTGTTGAGAGCGTAGTTGATAACCTCAGCGCGATTGCGCTTGGGATAGAGTTGAATTTCCTCACGAATACGGTCAAATACCACCACGGTATCGTTCACAGCGTAACCAATAACGGTAAGGATAGCTGCGATAAATGTTTGGTCGATCTCCATTGAGAAAGGTATGATACCATAGAAGAGAGAGTAAAGACCAATGATAACGTATGAAGTAAATGCCAACGATACCAATGTACCTACCGAGAAAGCGATGTCGCGGAAACGCAACAAGATATACAAGAAGATGGCGATGAGCGAGAAGAATACAGCCCACATAGCACCTACCTTAATATCCTCGGCGATAGAAGGACCAACCTTTTGTACACTCATTACATTCTCGGCCTCGAATGCATCTACACCCTTCTCACCTACCAACGAGGTCAAGCCGGCATAGAGCTTGTCTATAATTTCTTGGTCGATGCTTTCATCGGTCTCGGCAATGCGGTAGTTGGTCGATACACGTACTTGATTTTCGCTGGTAATAGTAATTACCGACAAAGAGCTACCCTCAAATTGAGGAGCAAGCATACGTTGTACTTCTTGAGTATTTACAGCCTCGTCGAAGCGAACTACATAGTTGCGACCACCCGAGAAGTCGATACCTTGGTTAACGCCACGAGTGAAGAAAGAGATTGTCATAATCACTACCAAAGCAAGTGATATGATGAAACCAATCTTACGGCTACCCAAGATATTGAAGTTGTTGTTTACAAGGAGGTTCTTAGAAACACCTGTTGTGAAGGTAATGTTTTTGCCCCACTCTTTGTCCGAAATCCACTCAAATGCAATGCGAGTGAGGAATACGGCAATAAAGAACGAGATAACGATACCGATAATAAGTGTTGTAGCAAAACCCTTGATAGGACCTGTACCGTACATCAAAAGGATAACACCTGTGATGATAGAGGTGAGGTTAGAGTCGAAGATAGCAGAGAATGCGTTCTTATAACCATCGGCGATAGCTGTTTTGAGGTTCTTACCGGCACGCAACTCCTCTTTTGTACGCTCGAAGATAAGCACGTTGGCATCCACTGCCATACCCAATGCCAACACGATACCGGCGATACCCGACAATGTGAGCACTGCTTGGATAGAAGCAAGAATACCCATTGTAAAGAAGAAGTTTACAAGCAAACCGATGTTAACCACCATACCGGGGATAAGACCGTAGATTACCACCATGTAAACCATCAAGATAAGCAAAGCAACGATAAACGAAATCATACCGCTGTTGATAGCCTCTTGACCCAACGAAGGACCGATAACGTCTTCTTGGATGATGTTGATACCGGCAGCCATTTTACCCGACTTGAGCACGTTTGCCAAGTCCTTTGCCTCTTCGGGAGTGAAACCGCCCGAAATCTCTGAGCTACCACCGGCAATGGCGCTGTTTACATTGGGGAATGAATATACTTGATCGTCAAGAACGATAGCAATGGCGTTACCAATGTTGTTACCTGTGAGTTTTTCCCACTCTTTGGCACCTTGGCTGTTCATCTCCATGTGTACTACCGAGCCACCACGATATTTGTCGAAGTCGTCGCGAGCATCAACAACTACATCACCCGACATAGCTGCATGACCACCCTTGCCCGATTTCAAGGCGATAAGTTGGTAGTAAGTATCTTTCTCGTCGATAGCCTTTACAGTCCAACGCAACTCGAGGTTGGCGGGCAAGATGTCTTGAGCAAGCTTGCTTGCCAACATTTTGTTAACCTCGGCAGTGTCGTTTTTGTGTGCATAACCGATGATGGGTGAGCCTTGGAAGTTGTCTTGAATGAGAGCTGCGAACAAAGGATTTTGTTTGCGGAATTGCTCAAGTTGAGCAGCCTCGTCATTCTCGGCAACCAATGTTTCGAGAGCAGCGCTCAAGCTGTCGGTAGCAGCAGTATCGGCTACAACCTCGGCAACCTCTTCAGCAACCACTTCTTCTACTTTGTTAGCAGCTGAAGTAGCCAAAGCGCCATTTACCGATTGCAATGCAGCAGCCAACTCTTCGTATTTGTAAGTCTCCCAGAACTCGAGGTTGGCAGCACCTTGCAAGAGGTTACGTACACGCTCGGGCTCTTTCACACCGGGCAACTCAACAAGGATACGACCATCTTTTTCCAACTTTTGGATATTGGGAGCTACCACACCAAAGCGGTCGATACGGTTACGCAATACGTTGTAAGAGTTGTCAACGGCTGTGTTGAGTTCTTCACGCAATACGCTGATAACCTCGTCGTTGGTCGAGCCGGGTTTGATGCGCTCTTTCAACTCGTGAGTGCTGAATATTGCAGCCAAACGAACATTGGGATCCAATTTCTTGTATTCATCAACAAATACTTGCAAGAAGTCGTTATTGTCGGCTTGATTGGCAACGGCGTTTGAAATAGCTTTGTTGAAGTTGACATCGGGGTTGTTGTTTGAAAGTTGTTTCAATACATCGGCAACCGATATTTGAAGCGTTACGTTCATACCACCCTTGAGGTCAAGACCCAAGCCGATTTCCATTTCGCGACATTGTTGATAGGTATAATACCCGAGATAGACCTTTTCGGTCGAGATTGAGTCGATGTACTCTTTGTACAAGGTTTCGTCGCCTGCAGCATATTCCTCAGCTTTCGCGTTATGATGAGAAGTCACCATCGAGAAAGAGAGATAGAACAGACAGATCAAAGCCAGCAAAGTAGCAATCACTCCGGTAAAAACTTTGTTTTGCATGTTTCTAATGTTTATTTTTTTAATTTATAGTTTTCTCGCATTTTATTTAGGGTGCAAATATACGGTTTTTTTCTTTTATATGGCAAATTAGCAAGTTTTATTTGTTTTTTTAGTAGAAAGTTAGGGCATAACAGCTCTATTTTTGCTCCAAATATTCTTTTTTTGTACCTTTACGCCCCAATATATACCTTATTATATATGAAAAATCATTCAAAACTCAAATATCTACCTATAGGTCTGATGCTTGTTACATTGGGCTCTATACTTTTTTCATGCGCCAATATGTCACGACCGAGCGGTGGCCCGCGCGACAAAACTCCGCCTGTATATATCAAGAGCGACCCGCTGCCCGATACGCGCAACTTCTCAAAAAAGAGGTTGGAAATTGAGTTTGATGAGATAGTACAGATTGACAAACCTTCCGAGAAGATTATCATATCGCCTCCTCAAGTAGTCATGCCCAAGATACAGGCGCAAGGACGAAAAGTGAGAATTGAGTTGCAAGACTCATTAATACCCAATACGACCTACACCATCGACTTCAACGATGCTATTGTAGACAACAATGAGAAAAATCCGTTGGAGGGTTTCTCGTTGTCTTTCTCGACGGGCGATACATGCGACTCGTTGCAGATATCGGGCATACTACTCAATGCAGCAGACCTTGAGCCCATAACCGGCATGCTTGTTGGTGTATACTCCAACCTTGAGGACTCGGCTTTCAAAACCCTGCCTATGGAGCGCATCACACTGAGCGACTCGCGTGGCAACTTTTTCATCCGCAACCTCAAGCCCGGCAGCTACCGCATTGTGGCTATAAAAGATTTCAACCGCAACTACCGTTTTGACAACCCATCGGAAGATATAGCCTTCTGCGACAGTATCATCACGCCCTACGCCGTACCTCAACAATACATCGACACCATCTACAACGACTCGGCAGCTATCGACTCTGTTGTGGTTATTGATTACAACAAATTCTATCCCAACAACGTGTTGCTTATGGCTTTCAACGAGCAATACAAGAGCCGTTATCTCGAGGACAACTCGCGCAAGGAACGCAACAAGTTGGAGTTTACCTTTGCCACACCGCACGACTCTCTGCCCAAGATTGAGCTGCTGAACACCAACGCCGGCAACGACTGGTATGTGCTGGAAAAGAGCAATACCAACGACACATTGTGCTATTGGATTAAAGACTCCTTGATATACAACATCGACACACTGCAAGTTGCCATGCAATACTTCCGTACCGACTCGCTGCAAGAGTTGTCGCTATACGACGACACTCTCAATATGGTATATCGTGCTCCCAAGGAGAAACCCAAGAAAAAGAAGAAAAAAATATCGAACGACTCCTTACCCGAGGTAATACCCACCGTATTTGCCAAGATGGATGTAAAGATAAGCGGCAAACAGGATGTTAACAAGCCCATTTACATCACCTTTGAGAAGCCTATCGACAGCATCAACTTAAGCGCATTTCATCTCTTTGAAAAGCGCGACACTGTATGGGCACCACTACCCGACTCACTCTACGCGGTAGCGCAAGACCCTACCTCGATACGCCGATACCTACTCACACACAAGTGGAAACCCGAGGGATCTTATCGTTTAGCCATAGACTCTATGGCGGCAGTGGATATGTACGGGCTGCATACCGACAAGTTCAGTCGCGACTTCTCGGTTAAATCCCTGCAAGAATACTCCAACCTCTATTTTGCCATTACCGGAGTGAGCGACAATGCGATTGTCGAGTTGTTAAACAGCAGCGACAAACCGGTAACAAGTGTTCCTGTCAAAGATGGCGGAGCAGAGTTTACCTACTTGAAACCAGGCACATACTATGCCCGCCTGTATATCGACAGCAATGGCAATGGCAAATATGACACCGGCAATTACGACCGAAAACAACAACCCGAGGAAGTATATTATTATACACAGGAACTCGAGTTGCGAGCATACTGGAATGTCGAGCAAGATTGGAACATCTATCAGACAGCTATTGACAAGCAAAAGCCTCTTGCCATAAAGAAAAATAAACCTAAAGAGGAAAAAGAAGTCAAAGAAGAAAACGAAAAAGACGATGATGAACACAATCACTCACAATACCCCAATAGTGGCTACTCGCCCGGCGGCAGTCCTACACCTACATTCAGTGGTGCGCCACGTCCTATTGGTTATTAGCCTTGCATGGCTCGTAGCATACCCATGTACGCATGTATCTGCCCAAGTTGCCACACTTCCCGACGAGGAGTATCTGCAATATGATGTAGTATATCAATGGGGATTGCTATGGGTAAAGGCTGCCAATGGCTCGCTGTCGATAGCTCGCGACGGCAATCAATACCATGCGCAGGTCATAGCCACTACCACGCCATTTGCCGACGGTATTATGAAGGTACGTGATACACTCACGACCACCATGCAAGCGCCCGACCTCAAGCCCATACACTACAAGCAAGTGTCGCGCGAGGGTAAATACTATCAGATAAACGACATCAACTTTGTCTATCGCAACGACTCTACGATAGGCAATACCCATATCTCTCGCCCCGAAAAGGATTTCAGCGACAGCTTTTCGCTCGGACAACGAGGCGGTGTATTTGATATGATAAGCATCTTCTACCGCATTCGCAACCTGCCATTCGAGCAGATGCCCATCGGAGAGATAACCAAGACATACATCTTCTCGGGACGACAAATAGAGACTCTCGAGTTGGAGTATCAAGGCATAAAGAGTATAAAAATAGGCGATACCGAGCATGCAGCGCACTATATACGCTTCTTTTTCTACAACAACGATGGCTCTAAGAAGAGCGATAAAATATCGGCATGGATAAGCACCGACGATTTTATACCCCTGCAACTCGAGGGTAAATTGCCCATCGGCTCGATGAAAGTACGCCTCAATAGTAGAAAATAGATGATAGGGTTGCGCCTCCCGAAAAAAAAGCGTAAGTTTGCAATATGAAACGAATAGCAATCTTCGCCTCCGGTTCGGGCACGAATGCCGAGGCAATAGCCCGATACTTTGAGGGTAATCCCGAGATAGAAGTAACTTGTGTACTCTCCAACAAAGCCAACGCCGGCGTGCATCAACGCATGCAAGCGTTTGACATTCCCACCTACACATTAACCAAAGAGGTGTGGAACGAAGCACAACCCATTGTAGAGATGTTGCAAGAGAAACAAATCGACTTGATTGTCTTGGCTGGCTTTATGCGCAAAATCGAGCAACCTCTCACCACAGCCTATGCCGGTCGCATTGTCAACATACACCCCTCGCTTCTACCTCTGCATGGAGGTCCCGGCATGTACGGTCATCACGTACATGAAGCTGTTCTTGCCGATGGCGATAGCGAAAGCGGTATAACCATACACTACGTAGATGAGCAGATAGATGGTGGCGAGATAATCTTCCAAGCCAAGTGCGAGGTGTTGCCCGACGATACCCCCGACACACTTGCCAATCGTATTCATGTGCTCGAGCATCGCCACTTTCCTCAAGTAATAGAGAGCGTCTTGACAAAATAGGCAAGCCTATACCTATTATATAATATATAAATTCTACTCAAGCAGCAAGCGCGTCAAGGTAGCAACGCCCTCCGATGCTCCTTGGGTGATATAGCGTATTGCCATATCGCCGGGGGCATTGACCGGCTTGGGGTCGATAAGATATATCGGCGTGCCACGTCGTGCAAAACGTAGCAATCCGGCAGCAGGATATACATTGAGCGATGTACCTATCACAACCAATATATCTGCCTGCTCGGTACACTCTATCGCAGGTTCTATCATAGGAACAGCCTCGCCAAAGAAGACGATGTGAGGGCGCATCGTATCGCCATAAGCATCGCGCGAGTCGACGGTCAATTCGCAATTGTCGGGTGTAAGTTCATAGATGCGGCTTTCGTCACGTGTCGAACGCACCTTCATCAACTCGCCATGCAGGTGCAGCACATTGCTGCTACCGGCGCGTTCATGCAGATTATCGACATTTTGCGTAATGATATGCACATCGAAATGCTCCTCAAGAGCCACCAATCCGTAGTGTCCCTTGTTGGGTGATACCGTTGACAACTGCTTGCGACGATGATTGTAAAACTCGTGCACCAAAGCAGGATTGCGCATCCAGCCCTCAATCGAAGCAACATCCTCAACATTATATTGCTCCCACAAACCGCCACTATCGCGGAAGGTCGAAATACCACTCTCGGCACTCATTCCGGCACCGGTCAGCACCACCAATCTCTTTTTCTTCATATCAATCGTCGATTAGCTGTTATTGTTATCCTATTATCAAAGTGTAAATATCGAAAAAATAATTGTTTACCACACAACTATTGTTGGTTTTTATGTTATTTTTAACTTATTATGTAAGCTATTGTGAGCGAAAGAATATATCTTTGCAGTCGATTTTTAAGAATTAAGTCAAAGTAAACAAATTTAAAACAGAAAATATGGACAAATTGAGTTATGCATTGGGTCTGAATGTAGGATACAGCTATCTTGCATCGGGCATCAATAAATTACAAGTAGACGACTTTGCCGAGGGTGTACGCGCCGTAATGGAGGCAAAAGAACCCGCTATCAGCATTGACGAGGCAAAACAAATCATCAATGAGTTTTTCACCCAATTGCAAGCCGAGGCTGCCAAGGCAGCCGAAGCCAACTTGCAAGCCGGCGAGGCTTTCCTTGCCGAGAACGCCAAACGCGAAGGTGTGATAACATTGCCCAGCGGATTGCAATACGAAGTGTTGGCAACAGGCGAGGGTCGCAAGCCCAAAGCTACCGACAAAGTACAATGCCACTATCACGGTACTCTTATCGACGGTATGGTATTCGACAGCTCGGTACAACGTGGTACTCCCGCCGTATTTGGTGTAAACCAAGTTATCCCCGGATGGGTAGAGGCGTTGCAATTGATGAACGAAGGTTCGCGCTGGAAACTCTACATTCCCTCTAAATTGGGTTACGGTGCACAAGGCGCAGGTCCTATCCCTCCCCACGCAACACTTATCTTTGAAGTAGAATTGATTAAAGTAATCTAATAAAGACAGATATACAGATATGAAGAAATTTTTGTTTTTTGCTTTAGGAGCAGTTCTCATGTTGAACGTATGCTCTTGCGGTAGCAAAAAAGCTGCTACACTCGACAATGCCGCCGACTCACTCAGCTACGGTATCGGCGTAATGCAAGGTTCGCGCTTGGCTGAGGCCAAAGCTATGGGTGTATACCCCGACTTGAACGACCTCGATGTTAACGACTACCTGAAAGGTATCAAAGAGGGTGCAAATGCCAACAACCCCTCATACTATATGGGTGTGAATGACGGTATCCAAATGAAGAAAAACTTCGACCAAATGGCAGAGCAATTTGGTCTTGACCTCAACTTTGAAACATTCATCGTTGCTTATGCCAAGGCTGTCAAGGGCGATAGCATCTTCTCTATCGAAAAAAATCGCGCCAACTTTGTATGCGATAGCATCATCGCTGCCGCTCGCCTTGCCAAGGAACAAGCCGAGTTGGACTCTATTGCCAACACCCCCGAGGCTAAAGCCAACCTCGAAGCCGGTATAGCATTCCTCGCTGCCAAAGAGCAAGAAGAGGGTGTGCAAAAGACCGAATCGGGTCTTCTCTACAAAGTTATCAAAGAGGGTAACGGCAAGAAATTCACATCAACCGACAAGATTGAATTGAGCTACGTAGGTAAGTTTATCAACGATAGCATCTTCGACCAAAACCCCAGCTTGAAATCGGTTGTTGGTCGCTTCGTTCCCGGTTTTACCGAAGGCTTGCGTTTGATGTCGCCCGGTGCTAAATACATCTTCTACATCCCCTCGGAGCTTGCTTATGGCGTACGTGGCAGAGGTGCCGAAATGCCTTCAAACTCGACTCTCGTATTTGAGGTTGAAACAAAAGGTCTTGCCAAATAGCAATCACAAGATTATAAGATACATAAAGAGTTGTGCCACAACACCGGTGCAACTCTTTTTCGTTTCTTACCGCATATTACATAATACATCGGCGCCTTGGGATAAAAAATAAGTAAATTTATTTTGTTCTCCTCTCGGCTTGCGCTATATTTCCATAATATTGGCTGCGCCTTGGGATAAAAAATAAGTAAACTTATTTTGTTCTCCGCTCGGCTTGCGCTATATTTGTACCATTATTTAAAGCATATTGTTATGAAGCGTTTGTTATCGTATATCGGTTGTATGTTGGTGGCTGTGGCTATGTTGTCGTCTTGCAACAAGGCTGAACGCCACGTTGTTATACTCTTCACCAACGACACCCACAGTCAGATAGAACCCCTTGATGCCAATGCCAAGAAGAATGCCGACATGGGCGGTGTTGTGCGCCGAAAAGTACTCATCGACAGCCTGCGCAACATATACCCCGATGCCCTATTGGTGGATGCCGGCGATGCTGTACAGGGAACTCCCTACTTCAACTTCTACGCCGGAGAGGTAGAAACTTTGGTACTCAACAAATTGGGCTACGATGTGCGCACGTTGGGTAACCACGAATTTGATAATGGTGGTGAAGCGCTTACCGCAATGTTGTCGGCTTTCAACGGCACTACCGTATCGACCAACTACACCTACAACAACCCAGCATTGGGCAATGAAGTTGTTCCTTCATGCATCCTCTCTGCCGGCAATGTGAAGGTGGGTTTTGTAGGGCTGAATGTCAACCCCAAAGGGTTGCTGTTCCCGGCTCATGCCAAGGATGTCGTATACCACGACCCCATCGTTGCCGCCGACAGCATGGCTTTTTTGTTGCGTAAGGAGGGTGCCGATATAGTGATAGCCTTGTCGCACCTTGGATACACTGCCGACTCGGAAGATGATACCGACGTGATAGACTCGGTACTCGTGCAAAACACCCGCAACATCGACCTCGTAATTGGCGGACACTCGCACACAACACTATTTGAGCCCGCCATCCACGCCAACCTCGACGGTCGCAATATTGTTGTGGGACAGACCGGCAAGAGTGGCGCCTATCTGGGATTTGTCGATATCACAATACCTGTCGAGCAGGATGGCAACCTGTCGGTCGAATACAAGTTGCTGCCGGTAGATGCTCGATATGACAATCGCTTGGACAAAGATTTCACATCACTATTAGCCCCCTATAAAGCACAAGTAGATAGTGTTATGAGTGTTGCTTTGGGCACTACCGACGATACATTATACGTGGCACGTCCCGAGAGCCCCCTCACCAATTGGGCTTGCGATGCATTTGCCGACATAGCTCGCAAACGCAGCGGCAAACGAATAGACTTCTCTATCATCAACACCGGCGGTGTGCGCATGGACATTATGCCCGGAACAGTAACTCGCGGCAATGTATGGAAATCATTCCCATTTACCAACTATATGACTATCGTACAGCTCAAGGGCAGCGATGTGAAACAACTCTTTGAGCAAATAGCCAACAATGGCGGCGAGGGTGTGAGCAGCGAGGTACGCCTCACTATAGATGACGGCAAGGTGGCACAACTCACCATTGGTGGCAACCCCATCGACAACAATAGAATATACAATATTGCCACCCTCAATTTTGTAGCAGAAGGTGGCGATGGCATGGTAGCATTCAACAATGCTTTGTCAAGAAAAGACTACCCGGGATTTGTATACGAGCTCTTCGAAGCGTACATAACCGAGCAAACCCAACAAGGCAAAACGCTACACGCAACAAACGACCATCGCATAACAATAAAATAACAATCAAAATATTACAACTATGGCATCAATCTTCAGTCGTATCGTAGCCGGCGAAATACCCTGCTACAAAGTTGCCGAGGACGACAATTACTTTGCATTCCTCGATATCAGTCCCGTAGCAAAAGGTCATACCTTGGTAATCCCTAAAAAAGAGGTAGACTATATCTTCGACCTCGACGACGAAACATATAGCGGTCTTATGGCTTTTGCCCGCCGCGTAGCCCGCGCCCTGCAAGAAGCAGTAGAGTGCAAGCGTGTAGGCGTTGCCGTAATGGGTCTTGAAGTACCCCATACACACATACACCTCATTCCCATCACTACCGAGGGCGATATGAACTTCTTCCGCGAGAAACTATCTCTGCCGGCCGAAGAGATGGCTGCAATAGCTGCCCGAATAGCACAACAAATGAAGTAATAGCATCCTCGACAGATGCGGCAAACAATAGCAGGTCATCAGCCCCCGGTGCAGCATTAAATTCCATAAAATCTACGGGGCACAGCCGCTTGATTTTGCAAACAAAATTATTGATAAGGCAATAAAAGTCAAAAAATTACTTTTTTTGATTTTTATTGCTTTTTATCAAATTATACTTAGTATCTTTGTATCGAATTTGGTAAATTGTATAATTATAAATTTAAAATTTTATACAAAATAGACTATGTGTGGAATAGTAGGATATATAGGTACTCAGCAAGCCTGCCCTATACTATTGAAAGGATTACACCGCCTCGAATATCGCGGATATGATAGCGCCGGTGTATCAATGATTAACAACTCGGGAGAGCTCAACGTATTCAAGGCAAAAGGCAAAGTAGCCGATTTGGAAGCCTTCTTGGCAGACAAAGACATCTCGGGAACCATCGGTATAGCACACACCCGCTGGGCAACACACGGTATCCCCTGCCAGGTAAATGCCCACCCCCACTTCTCATCATCGGGCGCACTTTCGTTGATACACAATGGTATCATCGAGAACTATGCTTCGCTCAAGAGCAAGTTGATTGAGAAAGGATACACATTTGCGAGTGAAACAGATACCGAGGTACTCGTTCAGCTTATCGAATACTACAAACTCAAATACAACTCAGACCTTCTTATGGCAGTGCGCCGAGCCTTGACTCAGGTAATAGGTGCTTATGCCATAGCAGTGATAGACCGCGAAAATCCCGACGAAATAATCGCTGCCCGCAAGGCAAGTCCATTGGCAATAGGCTTGGGCGATGGCGAGTACTTCTTGGCATCGGATGCAACCCCGTTGGTAGAGTATACACACAAAGTTATATATCTTGAAGATGGCGAAATAGCCGTTATCAACCGCAACAATGGCGTACACTTCATGACCATACAAGGCGAAGAAGTAGACCACGAAGTAAGCGAGATAAACCTCGACCTCGGCGCCATAGAAAAAGGTGGTTACAGCCACTTCATGCTGAAAGAGATTTTTGAGCAACCCGACTGTCTATACAACTGCATGAGCGGTCGCATCAACGGCGAAGGCACCGATGTGCGCTTCTCGTCGGTGATAGACTTTGGCAACAAGATTATCAACGCACGCCGTTTCATCATCGTAGCATGCGGAACATCATGGCATGCCGGATTGATAGGTAAAAGCCTCATCGAGAACTTCTGCCGCATACCCGTCGAGGTAGCATACGCATCGGAGTTCCGCTACAGCAATCCCGTCATCAATCAAGACGACGTGGTAATAGCCATCTCACAATCAGGCGAGACAGCCGACACCTTGGCAGCCATCGAATTGGCTCGCAAGCAAGGAGCTTTTGTTTATGGCATTGTCAACTCGGTAGGCTCTTCAATAGCCCGCAATACCGATACCGGATCATACATCCATGTAGGTCCCGAAATAGGTGTAGCATCGACAAAAGCCTTCACCGGACAAGTTACCGTTCTTGCCATGCTCGCATTGTGCATTGCCAAAGAACGCCAAACCATCAGCCCCGAAGAGCTCACCACATCGCTGAACGAGTTGTTGCAAATACCCGACAAGATACGCGAAGTACTCGAGCAAAACGACAATATCGCATCGTTGTCGCGCACATTTACCTACGCACACAACTTCATCTATCTGGGTCGCGGATACAACTTCCCCGTAGCTCTCGAGGGAGCTTTGAAACTGAAAGAGATTTCGTATATCCATGCCGAGGGCTATCCGGCTGCCGAGATGAAACACGGACCTATTGCCCTTATAGATGCCGAAATGCCCGTAGTTGTAGTAGCAACCAACAAAAAGCTGTATGAGAAGATATTGAGCAACATACAAGAGATAAAAGCTCGTCAAGGACGTGTAATAGCAATCGTTGTGAAAGGCGACGAAACCATATCGAAGTTGGTCGACTACGTTATAGAACTGCCCGAGACAGCCGAGTTCCTCTATCCCTTGTTGGCCTCGATACCCTTGCAGTTGCTTGCATACCACATCGCAGTGTGCAAAGGCAAAGACGTAGACCAACCTCGCAACCTTGCCAAGTCGGTTACTGTAGAATAATCAAGAATAACAGATTGCCACTATATCAAATCGCCCGGCTGCCATTGGCAACCGGGCGATTTTGCTTTGTACTGTAAATTATATATCTCTCAACGCATTATCTTAACTACGGCATCGCCACATCTTACGATATAAGCACCCTTGGCAACAGCAGTCAAGTCGACATTATCGACACCGCGAGCAACCATTATACCGTTTACATCGTAAACCTCAATATTACCATTGGCACACACAACATTGTTGCGATAAGCAAAACTACCGCTCTTAACTTCATCCAAAGCCGAGGCTAAATATTCCCACTCCTCGCTCAATGTATTATAGCATAAATAGTTTATATCGTCATAATAAACATTGCCTGTCGATTGCAAAGCGCCCTCGGTAGTCATCTCGGTTGTTTCGTTGCTCAGGAAAACAAAGTTGACGTGAGTATATACCGGCATCTCTTCTGCCACAGCGCGAGCCGGAGCAGCAGCAGGAACATTGTATTGAGATAAGTAGAAAAGATAATAACCCGAATCCAGCAACTGACCACGCACCCATGCACTCGCACCGGTATTTTGGTTGATAAAGTTAGCCGCAACCCAACCCTCTTGTTGCCATTCTTCAGATTGAGGATTGAGATAATATACCTTTTCCGATTGAATAAGAGCATCTATAACAGGTGTCCAAGAGAAGTCTTTATACCAAGTATTTCCACCCGCATTATAGACAAATATGTATGTATCCTCTGTTGTAGAAATATCAAAACCATATTCTGCAAATACTTTAGGGACATCTGCAAATTTCACACCTGCATTATCTGCTGCAGGAACATCTTGCCAATCATTTGTTGCGTAATAATACAATTCGCGCGCATCAGTTCCTGAAGACTTTGCCATAAATGTCAATTTACCGGAAACGCCCGCAGGTAGCGCAAACATTATATAAGTTCCATTTTTACGAGGCAGCAATTTGAAACCATTATTTTCATTGGCTTCATCTATATTACATACGTACAATGTATTATCAACCGTCGCATTACCTGTTGTTATAGGTGTTTCCCAAATTTTGGCTTCGGTTGTAAACTCTACCGGACAAACGGGTTCTGCCATAGTTGTAAACGACCAAGTTTTACCGGCAATTGCTACATCTTCATTTTCAAGAGATGTGGTTTCACCCACAATTATTGTATAAGTTGTACTATACTCAAGTGTGCAAGGAATGGTAAAAGTCTTATTACCATCTGTTACGGGTTCTATCGTTTCACCATTTATAGTAACTGTCGGAGCTTTTACTTCTACATTGTAAGTAAATCGCACTGCTTGTTCAATCTCGACATCAGTAGCATCTTCTTGTGGCACAACTGATAAGAGTTCAGGCACAACTGTTACTCCTGCCCCCTTTGTCAATTTTATAGCATGAAGAGCTAAATCTTTATTATTGGCGTTGACATGAAATTTATATTTTTTCGATGGATCAAGACCGGGAATAGCAAGAATACTTGAATAGTTGGTATTAGTACCTTGCAATTCTACAGCCTCTTCACCCTCGGCATTATATGCTACCTCAACGTAGCGTCCACCCGATGTAGCACTCTTATCGCCCGCGTATGCCTTAAACTCGGTAATACCGGTTATGTAGAAAATAATACTACGACCGGCATTTGAGTTGATTTCTTTAATATAAATACCTGAAAATTTTATCTCTTCTTCGGCATCTGTTTCAGGATTTATTGAGACATATTTACCGGTTTTTTCCTCGTAATTCTTTTCCCCGTTAATGTCTACTGCCCATTCTGCAGTTTCCAAATTTGCTTTGGTTGTATATATCACCTCTACATCTTCGGTCGGGGTATAATAGGTTTGTGCCGTAATAGGCAACACAAAAATCATCGCCAATACGATTGTTACTAATAATTTTTTCATGGAATTTACATTAGGTTTTTGATAATATTAAAAGAAAGTTCAATAGGTTGTGTTTTATGGTATTATTCAATTTGACAGTACAAAAGAATGAATAAATCTTAACATTTACAACCACATAAAGCTCTTTAGGGGCTATATTTTTGCAAATTATCAAGATGATACACAACTATCAATTAATAATACAAACACTTTGCGCATTAAGAATACATGCTGCACTACATTTTCAGAATGTTGGCTGCGCCTTGGAGGAAAAAATAAATAAATTTATTTTGTTCTTCGCTCGGCTTGCACTACATTTGTAGAATATTGGCTGAGCCTTGGGAGAAAAAATAAATAAATTTATTTTGTTCTCCTCTCGCTTATCGCTATCTTTGTAAATTATTTCAAAACTGCATATATGAAACCAACCCAGAAGCATCATACACCGCGTCGTCCGTCGAAGGAGTTTACCTATCGAGTAGAGAGCGACTGTATCTTGCTCGACTTTCTGCTTGCTACGCTCAAGGATAAGTCGCGCACTACTATCAAATCGTATTTATCGCACCGACAAGTGGCTGTAAACGACATGCCTACGACACAGTTTAACACGCCCCTGCATCGTGGCGACCGCATTACTATCAACTTCACTACCGGCTATAAGATATTCCGCCACCGCCGCTTGCGCATCATATTTGAAGACGAATATCTTATCGTTGTCGACAAGGGTTATGGCTTGCTGTCAATGGCTACTCAAAACGAAAAAACCGAGACAGCCTATCGCATCGTGAGCGATTATGTAAAAAGCAACGATCCCGAGGGGCACATCTTCATCGTTCACCGCCTCGACCGCGACACATCGGGTGTAATGATTTTTGCCAAGCGTCAACGCATCCAAGAGCTGCTACAACGCAACTGGAACGAAGCTGTGATAGAACGCAAGTACATGGCTGTGGTAGAGGGCGCTCCCACACCCGAGCGAGGAGAGGTAAAATCGTACCTGAAAGAGAATGCTGCCATGCAGGTATATTCGACCAACGACAGCCAAAACGGTCAACTCGCCATTACACAATACAACACTGTGGCATCGAATGGTCGTTTCTCACTGCTTGAGGTACAACTGCAGACCGGTCGTAAAAACCAGATACGTGTTCACATGCACGACTTGGGACACCCCATCATTGGCGACCGCAAGTATGGCTCGAATTGCAACCCCATAGGTCGCGTGGCTCTGCATGCCAAGTCGTTGCGCTTCAAACACCCCATTACCGGACAGATGCTCCACTTCGAGTCGCTGTTGCCCGAAAAATTTGAATACATCGTCAAACAAAAATAATTACACATTATGATACAACGCATCCAATCTCTCTACTTGCTGTGCGCCATTATCTTTATGGCGATATTTGCATTTACACCCTACTTCAATATTGTTACCCCCGATGCAACATACCAACTGACAAGTTGCGGTATCGAAGCAACTCAAGTAGCCGACACCGGTGCCGCCGTTGTCGTTGCATCGCAAAACTATATTGTTGCCATCGTGGCAGGACTTATCGCCCTCATGTCGCTCGTGGCTATTTTGTTGTTTAAAGACCGTATCAAACAGATACTCGTGTGCAAGATAAACATTTTGTTCTACATCACTCTATACATTGTGATGGGCATTACTGCATACATGAACTATACCGACCTGCATGGCGTTAGCTTCACAACTACCACATACGTTGTATTCCCGATATGTGCTCTGATAACCAATTGGTTGGCAATAACCGCTATCAAGAAAGACGAACAATTGGTGCGCGATAGCGAACGCATGTGGACTCGTAACCGATAAAACACCCCCAACATATGCAATCACTCATAGAACAATTCCACCTCGCCATGACCACTACCGATGTTACCACCGGTAGCGCGATATGCAAGCTTGTGGTCAGTGCACTATTGGGTGGCGCAATAGGTTTTGAACGCAAACAGAAAGGTCAAATAGCCGGTTCTCGCACCTTTGCGCTCATCTCAATGGGTGCAACATTGGCAATGTTGGTATCAAATGCTATACCTCAATTCTTCACCCACCTACCCAACGGTGGCGACCCGGCACGTATCGCTGCACAAGTTATCAGCGGTATAGGTTTCTTGGGCGCAGGAGCTATCATACAGACCAAAGCATCGGTGCGTGGGCTCACCACAGCAGCCGGCATATGGGTATCGGCAGGATTGGGTCTTGCCGTAGGCATAGGGCTATACGTTGTTGCCTTTATTGCCATGATACTCATTCTCATAACGCTGGTGGTAATAAACAACATCGAGAAATTGTTTCACCTCGATTGGGACAGCGACATCATCAATATACGCCTACCTATCATCGTAGAGTCGATTGATGCATATCGCAAACTATTTGAAAAGCATAAGGTAAAACTGCACGAGTGGTATATCGACCTCGACTATCGCACCCCTATGACAAACATACACTTTGTAATACAGAAGCGCGAGCGCACCAATGTATTGCAGCTATTTGCCGAAATGCGAGAGATAAACCCCACCGATAGCATCACACTGCAAAACGAAATGTAACACAATATGGAAGGACTACAACCCCTCATTACCGACCTTGCCCTCATCCTCATTCTGGCAGGTATCGTAACGTTGCTATTTAAGAAGCTGCGCCAGCCGGTTGTGCTGGGATACATCGTTGCAGGCTTCTTGGCAAGCCCCAATTTCCACTACCTTCCCTCGATAGTCGATGCCGAGAGCATCGACATTTGGGCGCAGATAGGTATCATCGTATTGTTGTTTACATTGGGATTGGAGTTTAACTTCAAGAAACTACTCAACGTAGGTGCTACAGCCTTCACAACAGCACTCACCATAGCCATCGGCATGATAGCCATTGGATATATGGCAGGACAACTGATGGGTTTCACCACCTTCGACAGTATCTTCTTGGGAGCAATGTTGTCGATGTCATCGACAATGATTATCATCAAGGCATTTGGCGACTTGGGCTTGCAGCAACAGAAGTTTACACAGTCGGTATTTGGTGTACTCATTGTGCAAGACCTTCTTGCCGTAGTACTCATGGTAGTGCTGTCGTCGGTAGCAGCAGGCAGTGTTGAAGGCGGCGAGTTGCTCAACAGCGTAGCCCGCTTGCTGTTCTTTCTCATACTATGGTTTGTAATAGGTACATATATCATACCATCATTCATACGCAGTGTGCGCCGTTTTCTCAACAACGAAACCCTGCTTATCGTTTCGATGGGTCTGTGCTTTGGTATGGTTGTAATAGCCAATTACGCCGGTTTTTCATCGGCACTCGGAGCATTTGTCATGGGTTCTATCCTATCGAGTGCCAACGAGGTAGAGCGCATCGAGCGTATCGTACAACCTATTAAAGACCTCTTCGGAGCAGTATTTTTCATCTCGGTAGGTATGCTTGTCGACCTCAATGCCTTGGTCGAATATGCAGTACCCATCCTCATCCTATCGTTGGTTGTTATAGTAGGACAATCGTTCCTCGCCATTGTAGGTATGCTCCTATCGGGACAGCCACTTCGCACAGCAATGCAATCGGGATTTAGCCTATCGCAGATAGGTGAGTTCTCGTTTATCATAGCCTCATTGGGTATTTCGTTGGGCGTTATGGACAAGTTCCTATACCCCATTGTAGTAGCAGTGTCGGTGGTAACAACATTTACCACTCCATATATGATAAAACTTGCCGAGCCCTGCTTCAAGAAGTTAGAGCCGCTCATCCCCGAGCGCATCAAAAAACGCTTGGACGAATACTCCAATAGTAAAACCATCATCAAGGACGACAAAGCCACATGGAAGAAAGTCTTGATTGGATATTTTGGCAATATACTCGTTTACAGCACCTTGATAATAGCCATTATTATTGTATCCGAAATATGGCTCTTCCCAATAGCCGAAGGCTGGATACCCGGCACTATTGGCAAGCTGTTGGCAACAATCATCACATTGTTGGCAATGTCGCCATTCCTATGGGCTATCACTATGCGCCGCACCAACAGCAACATATTGCGCTCGTTGTGGAGCGATGGTCGCTCCAACCAAGTACCCATCATGCTACTCATCGTATTCCGATATATCGTAGCCATGGCATTTGTCATAGGCTTCCTTCTCTCGGTATACTCATACATAGGTATGATAATAGGCGCTGTCATATTCATATTGATGATGAAGACTTTCTCAAAGGATATACAGAAACAATTCAGCCGACTGGAGAAGAACTTCCTCAACAACCTCAATCAACGTGAACGCAGCAAAAAAGGTATCGACCTCATACACAACCTGCACATTGCGCGCATGACATTGCACGAAGATAGCGAATTGGCAGGTGTAAAACTTGCCGACTCCAACCTGCGCAAGCACTACGGCGTAAATCTTGTGAGCATCCTCCGCGGAACACGCCGCCTGAACATTCCGGGTGGTAATGTACGCCTATTCCCGGGCGATATATTGGGTGTGATAGGCACCGAGGAGCAAATTGGCAAATTCCTTCCTGTCGTTGAGTGTGGCGAGGCAATGAGCAGCGACGGCACCAGCGAGGAGGTAACATACACCTATATCACCATCAACGAAGGCTCGACATGGGTAGGCAAGTCGACCGCCGACTTGGGTCTACGCAACAACTATCAATGCCTACTCGTGGGCATAGAGCGCGGCATAGACACCTTCTTGCAACCCGACGGAACAATTAAGATAGAAGCAAACGACATTCTGTGGGTAGCCGGTGAGCAACCGCAAATAAAAGCTATTAAAGAGATAGCTCAAGGAAACACCAAATAACATAACAGCATAATATTAACACCAATAATAAACACATCAAAAAAGATGCAGGAAAAAATTATTATTCTTGACTTTGGTTCGCAATACACCCAGCTCATAGCACGACGTCTGCGTGAGTTGAACACATACTGCGAGCTATTGCCTTACAACAAATTCCCCTTTGGTAACGAAGAGGGTATCAAAGGCGTAATCTTGTCGGGTAGCCCCTACTCGGTAAACGATCCCAACGCATTGCAAGTAGACCTCGCTCGCTTGAGAGGTAAATACCCCATCTTGGGTGTATGCTACGGTGCGCAATACATAGCCCACACTGCCGGTGGAAAGGTAGAGCGTAGCGACACACGCGAGTATGGTCGCGCCAACTTGGCTTGGCACGACGATAGCGACCTGCTCATGCATGGCGTACGCGAGAACTCGCAAGTATGGATGTCGCATGGCGACTCTATTACCGTAATACCCGAGGGCTTCACTCTGATAGCCAGCACCCACGAGGTACGCACTGCGGCATATCGCATCGAAGGTGAGCAAACTTGGGCAGTGCAATTCCACCCCGAGGTATATCATAGCGAAGACGGAACTATCCTGCTCACCAACTTTGTACGCGATATATGCGGATGCAAGCAAGACTGGACACCCGCCTCGTTCATCGAGCATACTGTTGAGGCTTTGAAAGCCCAACTTGGCGACGACAAGGTTGTATTGGGTCTTTCGGGTGGTGTCGACTCTACCGTTGCTGCCGTATTGTTGCACCGCGCCATAGGTCATAACCTCACATGTATATTTGTAGACAACGGTTTGTTGCGCAAGAACGAGTTTGAAGGCGTACTCGAGAACTACAAACACATGGGTCTTAACGTGATAGGTGTCGATGCCAAAGAATACTTCTACGAGCGCCTCGCCGGCGTAGTAGAACCCGAGCGCAAACGCAAAATCATCGGAGCAGGCTTTATCGACGTGTTTGACCAAGAGGCAAAGAAACTCGAAGGTATCAAATGGCTCGGTCAAGGTACTATCTACCCCGACGTAATCGAGTCTCTCTCAATCACCGGTATGGTTATCAAGAGCCACCACAACGTAGGTGGTCTACCCGAGCGCATGAACCTCAAGCTCGTTGAGCCCCTTCGTCTACTCTTCAAAGATGAGGTGCGCCGCGTAGGTCGTGAATTGGGCATCAGCGACAAACTTATCGGTCGTCATCCCTTCCCCGGTCCCGGCTTGGCAGTGCGCATCTTGGGCGACATCACTCCCGAGAAAGTACACATCCTGCAAGAAGCCGACCACATCTTCATACAAGGTCTTATAGACAATGACTTGTACGACAAAGTATGGCAAGCCGGTGTTATCCTATTGCCCGTCAAGAGCGTAGGTGTGATGGGCGACGAGCGTTCTTACGAGCGTGCCGTAGCCTTGCGTGCAGTGCTTTCGACCGACGGTATGACAGCCGACTGGGCTCACCTGCCCTACGAGTTCCTTGCCAAAGTATCGAACGATATTATCAACAAGGTACAAGGTGTCAACCGTGTAGTATACGACATCAGTTCAAAACCACCCTCGACAATCGAGTGGGAGTAATTTTTGCCTTCAAAAAGGCAAAAATTATCGACAAGGCGAGTAGCAAAAGGTCGCACGCAGCGTGGATAAAAGTCACGCCGTGCGGGTTGCGAACAACGAGCCTTGTCAATAAAAAACTCTTATAATAAACAACTTACAAACTGCCTTAACCCATAAAACGGTTAGGACAGTTTCTTTTTTATACACCCTCCAAACCTCTCTGGAGGCATTTTAACTAAAATGTTAATAAATATAATTTGACACCACTTTTTGGCACCAGTAGCAAAGTTATCAAGCGTTAGCGTTAGTACAGTACAGAGAGTAAAGAGAGAGCTTAGTATTTAATTTGAATTTAGATTGTAAGTTATTGCTCCCGGCTTCGCCAGGAGCAATAACTGTTTTTATGAATATCACTTGATTAAATGAATATAAATAAATAACTTTGTGCATTAAAACATAGCACAATGAATATTTGGAACACAATATGTAAAGACATATTAGATAAGAAAACAAAGCAAGCAACCGAAAAGGAATATCAAGAACTTGTCTATACACACTTTCGTTATTTATTAGGTTGGCACTGCGAGCGTGTGGAAAACCAATATCAATTAAGAGTTGGTAGTACAGTAAACTATGTATATCCAGATATTGTATTTTTCAAGAACGACAATCCTTTGTTTGTTATTGAAATGAAAAAACCTAACCACACTCAAATTAAAGAAGAAATAGTACAACTTTTCTCTTATATGAAATTACTACCAGTGCAGTTTGGTATATATATAGGAGAACATATAGAATTGTTTTATTATGAGTTTGGCAAAGAACCTGTAAGTGTATTAAAAATTGACTTCGTAGAAAACTCTAAAAATGGTAAAAACTTTATTGAACATTTCAAACAAGAAAATTTCAATACCGAACAACTTACTAATTTTTGCATTGCTCAAATAGCAAAACAAGAAAAGCAAAAAGAGATAAACGAGTTTATTAACGAACTTACAACAGAAAAAGGCAAGCAATTATTTATTGAATTGTTAAACACAAAATTGATAAACGAGGGGTATAGTACTGAGGATATTGAAAAAATCACAAATGAAATAGAAATCAATATCATTCGTAAAAAACAATTACGAATACAACAACAGATACAAGATACTCCATTGACAAAACAACATACTATAACAAAAAATAAACATTTAGACCATACTCACTACAGACTTAATGGATATGGCAACTATGGTAAAGGTCGTTTAGCATTATCCATAGTACAGTTGTTTGTAAGAAATAACCCTCAACTTACATATTATGAAATTGTAAATGCAATTCCTTTTGGTATAGAAAAGTATTCGGAAATACAAAAACGAAAAGAAAACTCAAAAGACTTATCCAAAGACACTCGTTGGTTTGAAAATGATTTAATGACAAGTGCAGACGGCATAAGTTTTGCTTTTACAACACAAATTGGTCGTCATAATATTGGAGCAATTATAGATTTTGCCACTTCACAAGGATATACAGTAGAACCTATCAAATAACCACATTGACACCAGTTCTTGACACCAGTTCACTCATTTTAGAGCAGGAAATCGTGTTAAAGTATTGATAATTAAGCTGAAAGAATTAGCAACAAATTAACAGTTCTAGTCGAGTGGGAGTAAAAATTTCATATGGGGTTTAAGGCAACTTAAGCCCCAATTTTTAATAAGAAATTATGAAAGAGATAGACAAAATGTATCGCAACGAGTTGTATAGCTTTGCCGACGAGGAGATACAAAAGCGACAGCTCGACTGCTTGCGACGAACAGAGATCTTCAACCAAACACCTCCATATAAAGAGAGTGAACATCGACAAGCATTGGAGGCGCTCATACCGGGCATACCGGCAAGTAGCAACATCATGCCACCCTTCCACTGCGATCATGGCGACATGATAACCATAGGCGAGAATACCTTTATCAACTACGGTGCTACGATGCTCGATTGTGGCGGCATCACCATTGGCAGCCGATGCAAGATAGGTCCTAATTGCCAACTCTATACACCCAATCATCCTATCGACTACATTGAGCGCCGCAAGCCAATTGAGACCGGCAAACGCATTACAATAGGCAATGACTGCTGGTTGGGCGGAGGGGTGATAGTGTGCCCCGGTGTTACGATTGGCGACTGCTGCATTATTGCTGCGGGTAGTGTTGTAACACGCGACATTCCGCCTCACTCACTTGCTGCAGGCAATCCGGCAGTAGTGAAACGCGAGATATAATATAATGTTAAGTGTTGAGTGTTTTGAGTTGAGTGTTTTGAGAGAAGGCTCGACTAACACCGCGCAAAAAAAGAGATGCTGCATCGCATCTCTTTTTTTATAATGTATCGCTAACAACAAGATTGGCAGCGCTGCACGATTCCCATAATGAGCTCTTTCGTCGCAGTACACCATTGGGCTACGCCTCGTCGGTCGGAGGCTCGTTGCGCAATGCCTTCTTGTCTGCTTCCGACTCATCGGTTACACCGGCTTCATCTTGCAACACCTTCCAATTCTTCTGGGCTTTGAGTGGCACTTTGGGCTCGATGCCAAGGCTACGCATCTTTTCAAACTGCAATATTAAGTTGTCATTGCCCGACTTGAGGCGCACCGAGGCGCTATCGCACGAGCGTACCGCAGCATCAAGATGCTGACGTACCGACTCGATATCCGAGGCAAAAGAGGCAAACTGGGCATACATCTTCTCGGCACGTTCTTTAATGGCTCGGATGTTCGACTCCAAGCGTTGTTGTCGCCACATATCTTGCAACATGCGCACTGCCAGCACGAGGTTGGTGGGTGTCATGATGATAATGCGTTTCTGATATGCCTCGTTCCACAGATTCTTGCCTTGACTACGCGCTTCGTCAAGAGCCAATAGGAACATCGACTCGATGGGTATAAACATGATGACAAACTCGGGCGACAGCTTGTTGCGTGACGAATAGTCGCGGCGCTCCAGCTCGCGTATATGATTATACACCGAGTCGAGATGCTGACGAGCATAACGACGGCGCTCGTCGTCGCTATCGGCATTCATATAGCTGTCGTATGCTGTAAAAGAGACCTTCGAGTCGATAATAAGGTCGCTATGATTGGGGAAGTGCAACACCGCATCGGGACGGCTGTTGTCGCCCACAGCATCGACGGTCTTTTGTATCTCAAAATCTTCACCCTCACGCAAGCCCGATTGTTGCAAGATATTGAGCAATATCATTTCGCCCCAATCGCCCTGTACTTTTGTACCACCTCGCAAAGCACTCGACAACTTGTCGGCTTCGCGGCGCATCATTTCGTTTTGCGCAGCCAGCTGCTTTATTTGCTCTTGTAGCGACGTTCGCTCCTTGTTCTCTACCTCGTAACATTGAGTAACTTGTTTCTTAAATCCCTCTATATCACGATTGAGAGGCTCGAGTATGGTCTTCAAGTTCTCGCCACTCATCTCCTTGAATACGCGAGTCTTCTCATCCATAATGTCCGAAGCCATGTTCTTAAACTGCGCAAACATCTGTTTTTGCAGCTCCTCGCTTTCGTTCTTTCGCACGTCGAGTTTCTCTTGCAGTGAGTTATACTCGGCTTGCAGGCGGGCATATTGCGCAGTAGCATCGGTCAATGCAGCCTGCAACTTATCATAACGTTCTTGCAGTGCCTCGACCTCACGATTGAACTCCTGGCGTTGATTGTTAGTCGCCTCCAGAACCGTTTGCAATCGGGTAATGTCGTTGGTCAATCGTCGATTTTCATCCTCGAGCGATGCCTCACTGTTTCTTGCAGCAGACAACTCCTCTGCCAAACGGCTGCTCTCGGCTTGCGCCACTTGCAACTCGGCAGCAGTGCGGTCTTGATTACGCAACAACTCGCTGTTGAGCCTTGCCTCGCGCAAGCGCATCAACAAAAAAGCAAGTAAAGCACCCACTACAAAGGCTATAAGAGCATATATAACGATATCCATAACTTCTTGTTTTTAATTGTTTGGGATGATAAAGTTAGCAACTTTTTTCCGATTATCGCAATTTTCATATTATCTTTGAGAAAAATTTTTCAATCATATACACATTGAGCCATGGTACAACTCATAGAAAAATATTTTACCACACTCAGCGACAAGCAAAAAGAGCAATATGAAGCCTTGGGAACACTCTATCCCGAATGGAATGCCAAGATAAATGTCATCTCGCGCAAAGATATCGACAACCTCTACGAGCACCACATTCTTCACTCGTTGGGCATTGCTTGCGCGTTGCGTTTCGCCCCTGGCACGACACTTGTCGATGTAGGTACAGGCGGTGGTTTCCCGGGTATTCCGTTGGCAATCATGTTTCCCGATTGTCAATTTCACCTGATCGACCGCATCGGTAAAAAGATAAAAGTTGCTACCGAGATAGCTACTGCCATAGGGTTGGACAATGTAACGTTCCGTCATGCAGGCATCGAAGAGGAGAAACAGAAATTCGACTTTGCCATAAGTCGTGCCGTTATGCCCCTACCCGACCTCGTAAAGTTGGTACGCAAAAACATCTCTACCAAGCAACGCAACGCTATGGCAAACGGTCTGCTGTGCCTCAAAGGCGGCGATTTGGAGAGCGAAATAGCACCTTTGCGTAAGCGACTGCTCGAGTTTGAGCTGAAAGACTTCTTCAAAGAAGAATATTTCACCACCAAGAAAGTGTTATACGTACAAATATAAGCCTTCTATCCACTATGAAGATAACAAGATTTTCTTTCAACGCCTTTCAAGAACTCACGTACGTAATATGGGACGACACCACGCTCGAGTGCGCCATTATCGACCCGGGATGCTACTACCGTCGTGAGCGACAAGTTTTGGAAAACTTCATCCAGAAGAACGACCTGAAGGTAAAATATCTGCTGATAACACATATACACCTCGACCACTACTTTGGTGCACCCTTTGTTGCTCGCACCTACAACGTACCTGTATCGGCAAGTCGCGCCGACGAGCCACTACTTGACATGATGCCCATGCAAGCCGAGATGTACGGAACACCCCTACCCGATGCCCCCATCGAGATAGGCAACTACCTGCAAGCCGGCGACACACTCTATCTGGGCAATGAGCCTATCAACGTGCTCGCTGTGCCGGGACACTCGAAAGGCAGCCTTTCCTATTACCTGCCCGAGTCGGGGTGCGTATTCTGCGGCGATGCACTCTTCCAGGGCAGTATAGGTCGCACCGACCTACCGGGTGGCGACTTTGCCGAGTTGCTCAATGCCATACGCACACAACTCTTCACACTGCCGGGCGAAACTGTTGTATACTCGGGACACAGTGGCGAGACAACAATAGCTCAAGAGATAAGGAGTAACCCATTCTTGCAATAAACGTTGCAATGCAATAACACTCAAAAGAAGCCCCAAGAACCGCAAAAGCAGCTCTTGGGGCTTCTTTGTCGCACTACGGCGTTATTGCACGACACGAGTGCCTGTCGGCACAACTCACATCGCATCTATTGCTTTATCCCTCACTTGCAGCATCCGATACATACGATGGCGCAAGCTCGTTTAACAACTTCTGTATCTTAGCAGCTTGTTTCTTTTTGTTGTGGCGATTATAGAAGCCGATAATAGTTTCCAACATTGCCCCCTTGAAATCCTCATCCTCACACTGCTCTATTATCGGCAACATTTTTTTCATCATCTTCTCGGCTTCCTTGGTTTTGCCTATATATATATCTTTAAACTCGGCATGGCTCACTCCGACGCTTGCCAGCACAGGCCGATACTGTGCGCTGTCGCGCAAGGCATATAACTGATTGTAAAGCGCCATCAACTCACTACAACCCTCTTCCGAGGTATCCTCAAACAAGGCTTTGGTAGCACTACCTAAAAATCTGTTATATGCAACTATCGGTGAAAATTCACCGGCAGCAATAGAATCGCTCTTACTTACGATATATAAGATTGCACTTTTGTACACCTTGTCTGCTTCATCACAATATTCAACATTCTTCCATTGTGTTTCGTCAAACATTATATCATACAAAGTATCGCTCAAAACGTAACACACATCAAGAGGATATTCATTCAAATCTATCAGATAATCGGCAACCGACAATTCGGCAGGATTTTCTACAAAGCCCTCATATACAGATTTATAAAAAAGCCTATAATAATCCATAAACTTGTTTTCATCGAGCGCTATACAGATATCACAATATTGCGACAAACTACTATCGCCTATTGTGTGAGCCAATAGGAACAAGGTATATGCCATTTCAAAGTCTTTACTTACATAATTTTGCAAGGTCGCATTTTGAAAAACTTCAAGAATATCGGCAATCAGTTCGGGCTCATTGACACTTTGCAAATATTGTAACACATGATCGCGCAGATAATAAAGCGTTAAATCTTTATATCGAGTTGTATCTTCCAACGCATAGCAGAAGGCGTGGGTATAAGTGCTATAAGCATCATTCTTGCGATTAGCTGCAACTTTCATAACATCAAGTAAGGGCACACACTTTTTATCACCCTTTTGCGCCAAACTATCCAATGTGTTCAGGCGCAAGATTGCAGTTAAAGGCGGTACGCCATCATCAAACATTTTATGGCTAAACCTACAGAACTCGGTCTCTACTACATTGTTTACCAAATCAGGAATATATTTCTCAATTTTATCGGTATTACATTTTAGCACATCGTAAACTTGACTCGGAGAGTTGTAAGTATGCGAACAACGCCAGAAACAATCGGTTGCAATGCTATCCAATTCCACACCGGCTGCATCTACTCCCAAATGATACCATGTGATAAAGTTCTTGTCACGCTGTTTGACAAAAAAATTATAAAAAGTTATCACACTTTTCTTCTGTGAATCTTTAAGTTGTGCATTTATGTCTGACCATTTGTGGTAATCGGCAATCGATTCAGTAATTGAGTGCAGTCTATCTTCCATACTTCTCAGCTGAGAAGGGAATATGAAATTATGCCCTGTCTGGACGGAAGGTCCGGCAGGGACTCCCACACTAATCCCTTGCGATAATTTGTAAGCAGCCATTGCTTCATACGCCTTTTTCGGCAGCTCTTTTGATGGGTTGATTTTGACACCCTTTCCACACGCGCTATTGGGGCACAACAATGCTACGGCAAGCAGCAAAATCAATACTATCCGACTTTCCATAATGATAAAAAATTCAGGGGTTATATAAGTTTTGTATTTGTTACAAATATAGCCTTATATTTAAACAACAAGCAATAGGCGCTGTTAATTATTATTAATCAGGTAACTATGTGTTTACACAACACTTCTATAATAAAAAAACAACCGCAGATATCGGTAGACATCTGCGGTTGTTTCTATTGTCCAAGAATTTTTTCTATGGTCTGTGTACTTGGATTGTGTGCAACAATCTTGCCATTGGCATCTATCAGATAGGTTGCAAATCCTTTGTTCAGCCGGTAACGGTTGTAGAGCTGAGAGCCTTCACCGGCAACGTCGTAGTATTGAGTAGCAGGCAACAAGCCATCGCGTTTCACAATCTCGCTATACAATGCTTCATTGCGCTCGTACGACACTGCTATATATCGCACCTTACTGCTATCACACTGCTCTATGGCATTGCTGTAACGTATATTTGCTATACGCGAGGGAGCATCGTAACTTGCCCAGAAGTGCAACAAAGTGTAACCTTTGTAAGCCTCGTCGGCAGCATACACTGTCGTGTCGGCAAGAACCACTTCGGGAGCAACGCGACCCTGTTTAAGACCCGTTTTCTGCGGAGCAAAAGCAGAGGTCAATGCCAATAAACCAGCCACTACTACAACGATAGAAATAATATTCTTCATATCGAAGTATTTGGGTTGACACTAAAATTTATCGCCATGGCATCGCACCTGAGCGACAAATCCCCACTGATTTTCAGCGGTAGCCGATACACCACCTGTCGACAATACGACGGCGGTTGTATAGCCATTTCGGGCACAAAGATAAGACATAAGCCACAAATATCGCATATCGGGTAACGTATATTAACAACCTCGCCTATGCAACCCATTGCACATTAACACTCAAATAGCCAACTTTTAAGCATTTTATTATAACTTCCAACTTGAAACAATCTTAATTGTTATGCAGTATATTTGCTCGATTTTTCATAAGTTTGCAGTGGAAAAATGGAGCTCATCAATCACTCCCAGCCAAACGTTACTAAAAGAATGTTTATGAAGAAACTACTTACTATATTCACCCTTCTACTCGCATGCTTTGCTTCACAGGCACAGACGGTAGGTCTTGTGCTGAGTGGTGGTGGTGCCAAGGGCATTGCTCATATAGGACTTATCAAGGCGCTCGAGGAGCATAACGTACCCATCGACTACATAACGGGCACCTCTATGGGCTCTATCGTTGGTGCACTCTATGCCATGGGCTACACCCCCGACGAGATGCTGCAAATAATGACCTCAAAGGAGTTTCTCGATTGGGCATTTGGTGTCATTCCCAAGGAAGATTTATACTACTTTCTCCTGCCCGAGAAAACGCCCGAGATTGTTCGTTTCAACTTAGGCTTGCTCAAGCCCGATACAACCCACAATCCTACACAGATACTCGACAAAATCATACCGGAGAGTGTCATCAATCCTATGCCCATGAATTTTGCTTTCATGCAGCTGTTCGACCCCTATACGGCTCAATGCGGTGGCGATTTCGACAAACTTTTTGTTCCCTACCGCGCCATAGCAGCCAACGTCAACACCAAGAGCAAGCAGATATTCGATAGTGGCAGCTTGGGCGATGCCGTAAGAGCCTCTATGAGCATACCTGTTGCCTATAAGCCCATTACCATCGACGGCAACTTGATGTACGACGGTGGTATATATGACAACTTCCCCGTAAAGCCTATGGAAGAGGAGTTCCACCCCGATATTATGATAGGCAGCCGATTGGCATCGAACGACACAACCGATGTCCCCTTGAGCGAGAAAAATGTTATGTCGCAACTGCTCACCTTTATTATGCAAGAGAACGACTACACCATCGCTCCCGAGAACGGCATTGTCGTAACCTGTCCCACACAAGACTTTTCGATGTTCGATTTCCAGCATGCACAAGCCATATACCGGAAAGGCTACGAAATAGGCATTGAGATGATCGACTCGATAAAGAGCCGTATTCCGCGCGAGGTGCTACCCGAGACACGCCACATACAACGCCAAGCCTTCAAGAGCCGCACACCCGTCATGCTGTTTAACAAGGATATTACTATCGAAGGCGTTGATAATAGCGAGAAAGAATATATTGCTCGTCAATTCTATTCAAAAGACTCGTTGCTCACCATCGACGATGTGTATCGAGGTTTTATACGCAACATTTCCACCCAGAAGCTCTCCGACTTGCGCCCGCAAGCAACCTACAACCCCGATAAAGGCAGCTTCGACCTGCACCTCATTGCCCAAAGCAAAGAGGGGCTTTCGGTAGGGCTCGGCGGTTTTATAACATCGCGCAATGCCAACTCATTCTATTTGGGTGCACACTATCGCACACTACGCCTCAACTCGTTCGACTTGGATGCGGGTGTATATTTGGGACAAACCTACCAAGCCGGGTTGCTATCGGGACGCATGGATGTGGGTCGCAGCCTGCCTATGTACTTGCGACTGCTCATTGTCAGCCAGGTGCAGCACTACAACGAAAGTGCCAAATTTTTCTACGCATTCAACGCACCAACGTTTGTATCGAACAACGAAAACTATGCCAAGCTCTCTTTGGGTCTGCCCATAGCGGGACGTGCCAAGTTTGAGCTGTCTGCCGGATATGGATATCTGATAGACCGCTATTATCAAGGCAACATCAAGGGATATAACAGCTCGGCACGCGACATCAGCAAGTACAGCCTGGGACAGATATCGGCACATATCGAGTCCAATTGGCTCGACAATGCCACCTACCCAACGCGAGGCGGATTGTTCAAAGCCACAGCCTCATACATCTATGGCAAGGAATACACAACACCCATCCTCACCAAAGACGAGTATAGAGAGAATATACACAACTATCTGCAACTAAGGGCTTCGGCACAATACTACATACCCATCAACAGCCCCTTTGCGTTGGGTCTGCGCGGCGAGTTTGTTTACAACACCAACACACTATGCGCCAACTATACGGCAAGTATGGTACAAGCACCATCGTTCACACCCACGCCGTCGACGGTCAATACATTCGACATGGGTATGCGTGCCAACCAATTTGTAGCCGTAGGCATCATTCCCATTTGGAAGATTATCAACAACTTGCAACTACGCACCGAGTTCTATGCCTTTGCACCTCTACGCCCCATTGTCGAGGATGATAACAATCAGGCTGCTTTTGGGCAACCATTCGAACACATCACCTACTTTGCCGAGGCATCAGTGGTATATGCGCTGCCATGGGCTTCGTTGAGCCTATATGGCAACTATAGCTACCTGCCAAGTTCGCTTTGGAACTTTGGTATCAGCCTCGGTATACAACTCTTTGCGCCCAAATTTATAGAATAAAAGCTATACCCGACAGAAAAAACGGCTCACAGTGCACCTCAAAGAAAGTACTGATATACAGCAAGTTAAAAAGTTGTTGGCAAAAAAGTTTCAAGAAACTACCACAATTCAAAAAATATTCTTACCTTTGCATCCGCGTTTGGCTCCGTAGCTCAACTGAATTGAGCATCTGACTACGGATCAGAAGGTTACCGGTTTGAATCCTGTCGGAGTCACAAAAGAGGCTGTTTCAAAATATATTTTTGATGCAGCCTCTTTAAGTTTGCAGAAATTGTAAAACGCCACACATATACATCTATGAATAATAAAGAACGCGCCGAAGCCCTGCTACGCATGGGCGAGTCTTACATAAGCGGAGAGAACGGCTCTCCCAAAGAGTATGCACGTGCCATCAAGGTATGGAAGGAGGCTGCTCTGCTGGGCAATGTCGATGCACAATACAACCTCGGGGTGTGCTACAACAACGGCACAGGAGTGAAGCAGGACAACGCCGAGGCCGCACGCTGGTGGACTATGGCGGCACAACAAGGCGACGGCACCGCGATATTCAACATGGCATTGTTCTATCAACAAGGTGTAGGGGTTGAGCAGGACTATGCCGAGAGCCTCAAATGGCTGAATTTGGCGGTAAAGAAGAACGACCCCGATGCTATATACCAACTCGGATTGTACTACGAAAACGGCTGGGGCGTTGAGAAAGACGACGAGAAGATGATGAACTGCTACCGCGAGGCTGCCGAGAAGGGACATCCCAAGTCGCAAGCCATCATCGGTATCAATCACTACAACCACGAGCAATACGACAAGGCTTTCGAGTGGCTACAAAAGAGCGCCGAGCAAGGCTATGCCGATGCCCAATTCTACATTGCGCGTTGCTACCACTATGGATATGGTGTTGAACAAAATGCCGAGGAAGAGGCTCAATATTACCAAAAGGCAGCCCGACAAGGACACACCGATGCACAGTTCAACCTGGGATATTGCTACCTCAACGGTAGCGGTGTCGACGAGAACGTAGAGATGGCAGCACAATGCTTCAAAATGGCAGCCACAGCGGGCGATGCCGAGGCACAATTTATCACCGCCTATTTCCTCGAGAACGGCATAGGCTGCGACAGCGATGCCGAGGAGGCGCAATATTGGTACGAAAAGTCGGCAGAACAAGGCAACCTCAACGCACAAGAGTGGTTGGAGAAACAGAAATAACAAACTACTTGACAATCGCTGCTCGGAACGTTATTCCGGGCAGTTTTTTTCATTAAGATACTCACCCACCAATCGTGCAGCGATAGCCACATACTCGGCACAGGGGCGACGACGATAATAGTCGGGCGTGCGCTCCTCGGGCACAGGGGCATCACTCTGCTGTTTCAACCCCAGCAACTCCCTGCACACGATACTGCCACACTCGCCACGATATCGCTCGGCAAGTTGTTGCACACCGGTATAGAGGTTGGTACGCACAGCGCGGTCGGTATTCGATGCGCCACGATAGGCTGCACTGCTCACCATAAACATACCGCTCACTGCACCACACACCTCGCGCAGACGTCCCATTCCGCCACCCAGCGGAGCCACAAGCGCAGCCAACACCTCGGGGTCTTGCCCCAATACATCGGCATAAGCCACCACCACCGATTGCGAACAATTATATCCTTGCTCAAAAGCCTCACGTGCTCGGGCAGCACGCTGTTCTATATCTATTTTCATACTATTGTCATTGAGAGAAATCATTACCAATCTATTGCTTCACAGCCATGCTCTACAAGGTAGGCATTGGCGCGACTGAAATGCTTATTACCAAAGAAGCCACGATAAGCCGACAAGGGCGACGGATGAGGCGATTGCAGTACCAAGTGGCGATTGCGGTCGATAAAAGCGCCCTTACGTTGCGCATACGAGCCCCAGAGGATAAACACTATATGCTCGCGCTCCTCGGCAAGACGATGTATCACAGCATCGGTAAAAGCCTCCCAGCCCTTATTCTGGTGCGACCCTGCCTGATGCGCACGCACCGTCAGCGTAGCATTGAGCAACAGCACACCCTGCTCTGCCCAACGCATCAGGTTGCCTGTCGTAGGTGTTGGCTTGCCCAAGTCGTCGGCAATCTCCTTAAATATATTCACCAACGAGGGCGGATAAGGCACGCCGTCGTTCACCGAGAAGCACAATCCATGCGCTTGCCCGGGCTCATGATAAGGGTCTTGACCTAATATCACAACACGCACCTTGTCAAAAGGGCAAGCATCGAAAGCAGCAAACATCTGCGACCCGGGAGGATACACCGTACCGGCAGCATACTCGCTACGCACAAATCGGGTAAGATTTTCAAAATAGGGTTTGTCAAACTCCTCTTGCAATCGCTGTTTCCAACTATCCTCTATACGAACATTCATAATCGGCGTCCAATTTTATAAATCGTTATTTCAACAGGCACATTGCTACTGCCCTGTTGCATATTTGCAAAGCTACAAAAGATTTAGTACTTTTGCAACAACAAAGCAACCCGCACCCATAGTTCAATGGATAGAATACCGGATTCCGGTTCCGACGATTGGGGTTCGACTCCCCATGGGTGTACTCACAAACCGTCTTACAACAGCCCCGAGGCGCATTTTGCACCTCGGGGATGTTTAAATTTTCACCACGCGCCTGCGGTGCGTGGTGAGGGTTGAGGGTAAGTAAGTTTGCACAAGAGCAGGGAGGTAGGGACGTACCTCAGGCACGCGTTGAGGGTTTAGAGAGGTAACCTTATGCTCCTCTGTGTTTTCCGAGAGGAAAATATAGGGGAGCTGTCGCACCGCGACTGAGGGGTTTGTGCATATGCTCACACCTCTCAACACTTGTTCTTATGTCTATAAACTCTAAACACTAAACACTCATCTTTCATGAACCCCTACGCCCTTGGGGCACTTCCTCTATCTCGTCCCACTCGCAGGGGCAGAAAATGATACTCTCTCTAATCTCTCAAATCACCATATCGTCCGAAGGACGGGTCGGGTACCGTCAGGTGCGAGAACACAGTAACCCCCAACAAGCCGAGCGAAGCGACGGCGAAGTTGGGGGGTATTGCTAATCATAATGCACTCGCCGGCGCGGTGGGTCGGGCATGGCAATACGGATATTTCCGGCGAGAGTTGCGATAGGACTTCCCGTCTTTGCAGACGGTGGCGTGGTGGGTTTGTGCAACCCCCAACTTCATTCGCCTATCGGCTCATTCGTTGGGGGTTATCCATACTCGGGCTTTCAGCCCTCGACACGTCTTTCAGACGATTATTCACTCTAAACTCTAATCCCTAAACACTAATCTCTAAACTCTCTACTTTCCCAAACGCACCAGCGGTGTGTCCCTACCTCTCTAAACTCTAATCTCTCAACTCTTGGTGCGTGTGGCGGGGTGCAAAAACAAAAAAAATCGCGAGTGCATGTTTTATGCACTCGCGATGTATATTTAGCGGTGTGGACTTGTGATGTGAGTCATCATAGTTTCCGCGACCTGTGATGAAGCGGTTTCATCATGGTTTCATTACCGCTTAGTTTTTATTAGCGAACAACTTTTGCAGTCTTCACCTCGCCGTCGGCGTATGTAGCGCGTACTACGTATACACCTTGAGCAAGTGTCTCGGCATCAACTACAGCAGCGTTAGCAGCAGCTACTGTGCGACCGTTCAAGTCGTAAACTACAACTGCAACAGCGCCTTCGGCTACAACTTGGTTGGCTGCATTGAGGTAGATACCATTGTTGGCAGCTTCAACACCTACAACACCTGCATTGTCGATATCTTCTACCGAGCGAGGTTGGATAGTGTAGAGGTTTGAGTAGTTGATGTAACCACCGTCAACGATACCAACGATGTCGTATGTCTTACCGGCTTCAACACCCCAAGTCTCGGCGAAATTGTTAACTACAAACAAAGTATCGGTACCTTGTACGAGGCAGGGCCACTCTTCACCATACTCGTTTATACCCATTTCATAGCTTACCTCTTTAACTTGTACAAGACGGTTAGCATATTTAACAGGAGTAATTTGGTCTACTTGAGCACTGCGACCTTCTGCTGCAAGTTCTGCCAATGTAGCATTAACAGGCTCAACAGCGTTGCCAGAGCTTACTACATTGAGTGCATAGTCGTACCTATCGGGATCGCTTGCACGCATAGCGGCGGGTCTGCCCCAAGAGCTATCCCATTCGGCACTACCCTTCAAGCCTTCGATGGCATCGCCTACTTTTATACCCTCAAGAGTTTTTTCGGGCTCGGCAAACATAACGTAGAGACCTGCTGTTTCGTCTTGAACGAACATCGACTTGCTCCAACCATCGTCGTGAATGTATGAAACAACTACTTTGTTATTCAATACAGAGATGTAGTCGCTACTATTACCACCGGCTGCAATGAGGTCGGCAATAGTTTCGTAGTTGCGATAGATGCTCTCGGCAGCGTGTACATAGAACACACATGCCTCGGGAGTTGTATTCATATAGTCAAGTACACCACACATTACATCCTCTGTGGGCTTGCCTACATAAGCAGCGAAGTCAACTGTATTAGAAACAAGTTCTACCTCATATGTGATAGTACCTATCTCATTATAATTTTCGTCATACTTGGGAGCCTCTTCTTGAGCATAGTATTTACCATCACGCTCTACGATATTAGCACCAACGGCAAGTTTGAGAGGTTGAGCATTGTATTGATATCCATTGTAGATGAAGTACATCACACTCATAGCAGAACCATAAGCAACCTCGTTATCGCTGCTGACTACTTTGATATTGGCATCGTCGGCAACCTCAAAGTAAGCACCGCGTACGAGATGTGTGTTCCAGTTTTCATCACGATAAGAGTCGGTTGCATGCGATACACCCTTCACGCCTTCGATTACATCGCCCATCTTCACATCGGCTTTCACACCTTGCAATACGGTAGCAAAGCTGCTTGAATAGCCATAAGAATCAAATCCGTCGAAGTATACAAATACATTGTTACCCTCTACGTGCGATACGGGCAAGGGTTTGATAATGTCGTAAGCAACACCGGCAGCTTCGGGATCAACCAAGGCTACATAGTTATCCATGTCGCTGGGAGTATTGAAGCCATAAACGTTAACCGCTTTGATTACATCAAATACGCCTTCGTTATAGATACCCATGAGGTCGAATTTACCTGTTACGGGGAATTTCTCTTGGTTTATATAAACCTGACCATCGCACATAGTGAACGTTGTGTACCAGCCTTCAACCACAGCATCAACCACAGCGCCACGATAGATTACGGGCACACCCTCATTGGCTACAAGTTCGTCATAAGAAGCAACCTCGGGAGTGAGCGAAGCATCGGTAATGTGCTCTTGCGAGAGGGGTTGGAATTGGTAGATATAGTTGGTATTGATGCGGCAGTAGTCGGCAATACCCACAATGTTGTTACGCTCGAAAGTTTGGAAGTTCATTTGTTTTTCACCCCAGAGGTTCGAGAGCTCCATTGTATCGGTACCTTGTATCAAGTATTTTACAGGTTGGCTCCATTCGTTGAGTGTATCAACTACTCGAACGTCGAACAAGCGAACAACGTTGTTGGCGATAGCAGGCATTGAAGCGTTTTCTTGACAATCACTCCATTCTTTTATCATATCGCCTACTGTAACAGTCATAACGGGCTTAACAGCAGCGCCAGACTCTTCAACAACAGGAACGTAAGTAATAGTTTCATATGTAGTCCAATCCATTGTTGCACCTGCCAAACAAGGAGATTGACTTTCGGTATTGAAAATTGCAAAACCTTTCACACCCGAGAGAATATCACCGGGCTTGATAGCCTTGAGGGCTGCTTCATCATCTGTACCGGCAGCCTCGCTATAGTCGAGGGCCAAAGCTCCAGTTTCGTCTTGTACCATGATGATGATTTTGTAATCATTAGAGTAGGTATAAGTAACAAGCAAAGGATTAACAAAAGAAGTTACAATCTCTTCTTCACTTTGATTACCCAGAGAGAGGTAGCCTTTGATGTTTTCACACTCCGATACCGAGCTGACAAATTTGTTAACGAGCAGACGAGGAGTATCGCCTGTATTGCAGTAATCGTATACACCGGCAACATAGTCTTCCGATACCATACCAACGCGATCGGCAAAGTCTACATAAGCCGAAGCAACTTCGATAGAAACTGTATAAGTAGTATCTTTCCACTCGTAGGTATCATAATCATAGTATTCTTCTGATACCGAGCTTTCATAGTAGTATTTACCATCTTTCTCTGCGAAAGTGCCGCCTTTGGGTACACGAACAGGTTGAGCTTCACCTACATAATTATTGGCGAAGTTTACAAAGTCGCAAGGAGTATATGTGATGTTAACTGCTTCATACCAGTTAATAGCAGTCAGATACACCGAACTGTCCAAAGTATAGTGACCACCTTTGTAGCTTACGAGATTATATTTGTCATCGTAAACAGCCTCAGAGGGTGTAAATACGCCTTTAAAACCACCTTTGGCAGAGAGCTCATCACCAATAACCACATTCTCGGCAGCATCGGGATAAACCATTACACCATAATATGTTTGATTGTAATAACCGGTATTCTTAATTGAATAGCAGAAAACATAGTCCTCATAAACAGAAGTAACAACAGCAGTACCACCTTCAGCAACAATGTTAGCCGAGTTCTTTACGATCTCGGTATTTTGAGCCTCAGGAGATGCATATTGGAACAAATCTGCCAATGTAGCAAATTTAGATACGCTCTTGGTCTCTGTTACGTTGAAAGTATAAGCACCGTTTTCGTCGCTCGAAAGAGAACCAACAGCACTAAAGCTCATGGGCACGGGCCAAGGAAGCTCGCCATCGAGAACAGTGCCATCGCTCAAAGCATAGCTGGTACTTACATAGTAACCCATGTCTTCCTCAACGACAACAACGTCGATGTTCTCAAATAATACCATAGTACCCTCGGGGTGTTGTTTCAACTCTTCAACCGATGTTACTACCGGATACTCTTCTGCAAATGCGCCAAACGCTACAAATGCAGCAAAGAGAGTTAGTAAAAATTTTTTCATAAGATAAATAATTAGTGAATAATAGTGTTTAAATTTTATTGGCAAACTTAACGAGTAAAAACGATTGCACAAAATTTTTGAGAGAAAATTTTATTACAAACCTCAATTTACACATTTATCGCAAATTGCGCAAAACAGATAAAAAATGTTATATTTATGCTATCTTGTATTTTATAATGGTATAAATATTACTTTTGTAGGAGTTACACAAAAAAATGCAATCACGAGATAAAATATAGAAATTTTTCAACCCCTAAAACCCTCAACTCTAAACTCTAAACTCTAAACTCTAAACACTCATTCCCTCTATCATGAAAAAACTATTCTACGCACTACTTACATGTATAATATCATTGCCTTGCATGGCGCAAAGTGAAGAAGTTATAGCCTTTCCCGGAGCCGAGGGTTGGGGCAGGCACGCAACGGGCGGTCGTGGAGGTCGCATCGTATTTGTAACCAATACCGACGACTATACCTCATCAGAGACACCCATAGAGGGCAGCTTTCGCGCAGCCATGCACAGCGAGGGCAATGACCCCATTACGGTGATATTTCGCACATCGGGGCGCATAGACCTCAAAGAGGTGCTGAAAGTAACGCGTGGCAACATAACCATAGCGGGACAGAGCGCACCGGGCGAGGGTATATGCCTATCGGGGCGTCGCATCTACTTCTCGGGCGAGAACTATATCATCCGCTACCTGCGTTTTCGCTCGGGCGACGGCAATGCCAGCAACGAGTCGTCGCTCGATATAGAGAATGCCCGCAACGTGATAGTAGACCACTGCTCTATGAGCTGGTCGGTCGAAGAGAATGTAACAATGTACGACAACAAGTATACCACCATGCAGTGGTGTATATTGAGCGAACCACTATATAAGAGCTGCCACAATAAGGGCAACCGCGGATATGGGGCACAATGGGGTGGCGAGCATAGCACCTACCACCACAACCTCATAGCCCACTGCATGAGCCGCGCACCACGCTTGAACGGTGTACGCGACGACTCGGAGGGACACGACTACCAAGTAACACAAGAGGTTGTAAATAATGTGATATATAATTGGGGCAAGAAAGATGCTGTATATGGCGGCGAACTCTACTCGTCGCGCGAGGGTGCATACTGCTACAACCTCTTGCAGAACAACTACTACAAGGCAGGTCCTGCCACATGGAAGATGAAAGAGCGCTGGTTTGCCCGCCTCACCTACTCGTCGGGCAGCAGCCACGCCGAGGCGGGCAAGTATGGTTTGTGGTATATCGACGGCAACTATATGGAACCACAACCCGAACACACCAACGACTACTTGCAGGGCAACTACACCGAGATAAACAACGATAATTGGTACAACAGCAATACAAGCGGCAAGGACAAGGCGCTCGACTTGCAGAACTCGCAATATGAAGGCGATAGCATCTTCCAACGCCTATATGAGCTACCCGATGAGTATAGCGGCGTGGTGATAACCTCTGCCATAGATGCCTACGAGGCAGTGCTGGCAGGAGCAGGTTGTCGCATTCCACGCCTCGATGCCGTAGACAGCCGCATACTCGACGAAGCTGCCGGCAAGATAGCACCGGCATACGGCACAAGTTATGGTGCCGGAACGGGCATCATAGACTCGCAAGAAGATGTGGGCGGCTACCCGGCATACACCTCGACACTAGCACCCACCGATAGCGACATGGATGGTATGGCAGACGAATGGGAGGGACAAATGAGCGTAGACGACCCCAACGGATATGACCTTTCGGAGCAATACACCAATATAGAGATGTATCTCGAAGATATCATCAACAGCATGGCATCGGTAGCTGCACAACGCACCGAGGAGGGCACGTCGGCATGGTATGATGCCACAGCCAATGCCATCACTTTTGGCGCAACATCGACGGTTATGCGCCTGAACGTCTACAACACCACCGGCGTTGTAGTGGCAAGCTACACACCCAACACTCGCGCCACAACCTGCTTCCTACCCTCGCTACCACAAGGCATATACATAGCCGTAATATCGACAGCTACAGGCGACAAACGCTTGAAGTTCGGCGTTGAGTGCCGATAGAGCACATAGTAGAGAGAAAGGCGACCACCCGCATCGGTGCGTGTAGCCACACCGACAACCTTGACACCAAAATAGGCAAAACCTTGTTTCGTATCGAGATTTTGCCTACTTTTGCATATCAGATAGAATAATTATGCAAATTGCTAAAAATAAGAGAAGACGTCTGGAGATTATCAAAGAGATAATCAACACACAGAAGATAGGCAACCAATCGGATTTGATGCGACCGTTGCTCGATGCCGGAGTAGAAGTTACGCAAGCCACCTTGTCGCGCGACTTGAAGCAACTGAAGATAGCCAAAGTGCCCGACAATGACGGCAAGTATATCTACACCTTGCCCAAGGAGGACAATATGGGTCGTACACAACAGTACAACTCAACATTCGATATGCATCCACAAGTGGGTTTGGGCGGATTTCTGTCGATCAACTTCTCATACAACCTCGCCATCATCAAGACAAGCCCTGGCTTTGCAGGCAGTATAGCCTACGACATCGACACCGGCAACAGCCCCGAGATATTGGGTACAGTAGCCGGCGACGACACCATACTGATAGTGATGGGCGAAAATGTTTCGCACGAAAGAGCATACGAGGTTCTGTCACTATACATCCCCGCCCTACGCTCATATTAACCTATCACCCAAGCCAATATGGATAGCTCACAACTGACACGACTTGCCTGCCAACGGCTGGGCATTGCCGCGCTGAATGCTATGCAGGAGGCTACAATAGCCACATGCAGCAACAGCAGTGAAGTGATACTGCTGGCACCTACGGGCTCGGGCAAGACGTTGGCATACCTCATTCCCCTACTCTCGCGCATCAAGCCACAACAAGGCACGACACAGGCAGCCATAATAGTTCCCACACGCGAGTTGGCACAACAGGTAGAACAGGTGGCACGCACCATTGCATCGGGCTGTCGCATCGTGTGCTGCTATGGTGGGCACTCGTTTCGCGACGAGGCTCGCTCGTTGGAGTGCGCTGCCGATGTGATAATAGGTACTCCGGGACGACTGCTCGACCACGTGCAACGCGGCAGATTGCAACTCGACGGCATACACACCTTGGTACTCGACGAGTTTGACAAAAGCCTCGAGCTGGGCTTTCAAGGCGAAATGCGCTCGTTAATTCGTCCATTGAAGCGCCTTGCACTGCGACTACTTACATCGGCAACCGAGCTGCCCGAGCTACCCGACTTTGTGGCAATGCCTCGCGCCACAAAGCTATACTATATTGATAGCAGCAAAAAGACCGAGCAGAAAGAACAGTTGGCTGTATACCACGTGGCATCGCCCGAAAAGGATAAGCTGACAACACTATACGAATTGCTATGTCGCATAGACGACACCCCTACCCTCATATTCTGCAACCAACGCGAGAGTGTCGAGCGCGTAGCAACATTCTTGAAGCAGAAGGGTGTGGTGTGCGCAGCCTTCCACGGCGGCATGGAACAACCCGACCGAGAGCGCGCCCTGTGCCGTTTCCGCAACCGCAGTGTCAACATCTGCGTGGCTACCGATTTGGCAGCACGCGGACTTGATATCACCGCCGTAGGGCACGTAATACACTATCACTTGCCCTTAGATGCCGAGGCATACACCCATCGTAACGGTCGCACAGCGCGCATGGATGCCGAGGGCGAAGCATACCTGATAGTAGCACCACAAGAGGAGCTGCCTATGTATATCGAGGATGTGCGCTACCTACGCTTGGACAGCGAGCCACACAAGCCCGCCCTACCTCGCATGGAGACATTGCACTTCGCCGCCGGCAAGCGCGAGAAATTGAGCAAAGGCGATATATTGGGTTTCCTCACCCAAGTGTGCGGGTTGCAAGCCACCGAAGTGGGATTGATAGAGGTGAAAGACCATTACAGCTACGCTGCTATTGCCCGCAAACGCATTGGTGAGGTATTGCGCACTGCACAAACAGAGAAAATAAAGGGTCGCCGCATCAAAGTAAACCGAGCAAGCGAGTAACAACGATATTGCGCAGAGAGCTGCATAAGATATTATAAACACAAAGTGCCATGATTATCATCAATTTGAAAGACAGCGCCACTATTGAGGCATTGCACCCGGCTTTCAAGCCATTGTTCGACTATCTGAAAAGCCACAATCTGTTGGATATGCCTCTGGGTCGCAAAGAGCTCGACGGAGAACGGCTCTTCATCAACAACGACAACCCCACACTACTCGCCGCCGAGGAGCAAAGAATGGAAGTGCATCGCCGTTATATCGACGTGCACATCCCGCTCGACCACGACGAGATATTGGGCTGGAAAAGCACGCATCTGTGCCACGACCTATCGAGCGACTACGAGGATGATAAAGACCGTATGTTCTACAACGACCGCCCATCGACCTACGTTACACTGCACCCCGGCGAGGTGTGCATCTGCTATCCCGAAGATGCACACGCCCCCTTCATAGGCTGCGGCAGCATGCGCAAGGCTGTGGCAAAGGTGATGGTGGAGAGTGAGTGTTGAGAGTTTAGAGAAAATGATATAATAAAGCGAGCGTTTGGATGCTGCCCAAACGCTCGCTTTATAATTGTATGTGCTTTACACGTCTTACTTCAACACGCCAAGTTTCTTGCCCACCTTGATAAAGGCATTGATGGCGCGGTCGAGGTGCTCTCGCTCATGACCAGCAGAGAGTTGCACACGGATACGAGCTTGGTCTTTGGGCACAACGGGATAGTAGAAACCTGTAACGTAGATACCCTCTTTCTGCATCTCGGCAGCAAAGTCTTGCGAGAGCTTGGCATCGTATAGCATCACCGCACAGATGGCAGATTGTGTAGGCTTGATATCGAAGCCCGCTGCCAACATCTTGTCGCGGAAGTAGGTAACATTCTCAATAAGCTTGTCGTGCAATGCATCGCTTGCTTGCAAGGTGCGGAACATCTCGATACTCGCACCCACAATAGCAGGAGCTACCGAATTGGAGAAGAGATAGGGGCGAGAGCGTTGGCGCAACATATCAATAATCTCTTTGCGACCGGTTGTGAAACCACCCATAGCACCACCAAACGACTTGCCTAACGTACCGGTAAAGATGTCTATCTTGCCATAGCAATCGAACTGCTCGGCAACACCACGACCGGTAGGACCTACAACACCGGCAGAGTGGCTTTCGTCTACCATTACAAGGGCATCGTATTTCTCGGCGAGCTCGACAATCTTATCCATCGGAGCCACATTGCCGTCCATCGAGAAGACACCGTCGGTAGCAATCACGCGGAAACGTTGAGCCTGAGCCTCTTGCAAGCAACGCTCGAGGTCTGCCATATCGGCATTGGCATAGCGATAGCGTTTGGCCTTACACAAGCGCACACCGTCGATGATAGAGGCGTGGTTGAGAGCATCGCTGATAATAGCATCCTCCTCGGTGAAAAGCGGCTCGAACAATCCGCCATTGGCATCGAAGCAGGCTGCATAGAGGATAGTATCTTCGGTATGGAAATATTCGCTGATAGCACGCTCGAGCTCTTTGTGCAAATCTTGTGTACCGCAGATAAAGCGTACCGACGACATGCCATAACCATGAGTGTCCATGGCGCGCTTGGCAGCCTCGATGAGAGCTTTGTTGTCGGATAGTCCCAAATAGTTGTTGGCACAGAAGTTGAGCACTTCACCCTCGGCACCGGCAACATTGATGCCCGCCTTTTGAGGGGTAGTAATAATACGTTCTTGCTTGTAGAGCCCGGCATCCTTGATGTCTTGCAGTTCTTTAGTCAAATGCGACTTAAAAGCGTTATACATAATATTGAGATTTAAGGTAAATTTTTCCTGCTCAAAAATAGTTATTTTTCGGGAAAAAACTATATTTGCAGAATAAAATAATTATAATCGTACCTTAATTAACAAATTACCATTTATGAAAAACATTCTTGTAATAGGAGCTACCGGGCAGATAGGCACGGAACTTACCATGCGACTTCGTCAAGAATATTCCGGAGGCAACGTCGTAGCCGGCTACATAAAAGGAGCCGAGCCCAAAGGCGCACTTGCCGAGAGTGGTCCGTCGAAAGAAGTAGACATCACCAACCCCATGCAGATAGCCGAGGCGGTAGATGAATATAAAGTAGACACCATATACAACCTCGCCGCCCTATTGAGCGCCACTGCCGAGGCAAAACCTCAGTTGGCATGGAAGATTGGCGTGGGAGGATTGTTCAACACGCTGGAGGTTGCCCGCGAAAAAGGCTGCGCAGTATTCACACCCAGCTCTATCGGCTCTTTCGGTAAGGGTACACCCCGCGACCGCACTCCACAAGACACCATACAACGCCCCGAAACAATCTATGGCATCACCAAGGTAACAGGCGAGATGCTGTCGGACTACTACACCCGTCGTTACGGAGTAGACACTCGCTCGGTGCGTTTCCCGGGTCTTATCTCATACGTAGCACCTCCGGGTGGCGGTACAACCGACTATGCTGTCGATATTTACTATGCAGCTGTCAAGGGCGAAACATTCTACTGCCCGCTCAACCCCGGCACATATATGGACATGATGTATATGCCCGATGCGCTGCGTGCAGCCATTGAAATTATGGAAGCCGACCCCACGCGTCTTGTGCACCGTAACTCGTTCAACGTAACCTCGATGAGTTTCGATCCCGAGATTATCTATAACAAGATACGCGAGTACGTTCCCGACTTCAAGATGGAGTACCGCCACGACCCATTGCGCCAAGCTATTGCCGACTCATGGCCCAACTCGCTCGACGACACTTGCGCCCGCGAGGAGTGGGATTGGAAGCCCGAGTATAACCTCGACACCATGACGGTAGACATGCTCAAACAGCTGCGACTGAAATTTGGTCTATAAAGCCGCTTGTAAACGAAGGCTTTTTTAAGCCCCACCTTCATAATCACTTAAACAAGAACGGCGTGCCATGTGGCACGCCGTTCTGCTATTATAATGTGTCTTATTAATAGTTGTCAAGACCTTGGTTCAAGAACTCGAGGAAGTGGTCGACATTCTTATCGAATGCATACGAACCGGTGAGTGCGTTACCCTCGTTGTCAAGAACAACATAGAAGGGCTGTGCATTAGCACCAAATTTGTAGCGTTGCAAGTAGCTCCACTTGTCGCCTACGGTCTTCAAGGTGCGTTTCTGACCATTCTCTACTACTTCCATGGGAACAGCAAGAGGAGTCTTGTCGTCGACATAGAGCGACACGAGGATGTAATCTTCACGCATGATATCGCGTACTTTATCGTCGGTCCAAACCGAAGCTTCCATTTCACGACAGTTTACACAGCCATAACCGGTAAAGTCTACCAATACGGGCTTACCGGCTTGCAATGCAGCTTGCATACCTTGCTCGTAGTCGTGATACTCTGCCTCTACCTCATCGACATAGAGGTTGAAGTCTTGTGTATACATGGGAGGTGCAAAAGCACTGATAGCCTTACAAGGAGCACCCCACAAGCCGGGAACCATGTAGATGGTGAAGGCAAGTACAATCATTGCCAAGAAGTAACGAGGCACCGATACATAGGGGAGATCGTCGTCGTGGGGGAATTTGAGTTTGCCCAAGAGATAGAAACCGAGCGAACCAAAGATAACAATCCACAATGCGATGAACGTAGGACGGTTGAGCAAGCCCCAGCCATAAGCGAGGTCGGCAACCGAGAGGAACTTCAATGAGAGAGCCAACTCAACGAAACCGAGAACAACCTTCACGCTGTTCATCCAACCACCCGAGCGGGGAGCCGACTTGAGCATTGAGGGGAAGAGTGCAAAGAGTGTGAAAGGCAATGCCAAAGCAACAGCAAAACCAAACAAACCAATGGTGGGCGCAATGATAGAACCGGTTGTAGAAATCTCTACCAACAAGAAACCGATGATAGGACCGGTACAAGAGAACGATACAAGAGCAAGAGTAAATGCCATGAGGAAGATACTCAACAAACCTGTAGTCTTCTCGGCCTTACTATCAATAGCATTGCTCCACGATGCGGGCAATGTAATCTCGAATGCACCAAAGAACGATGCAGCAAATACAACCAACATCAAGAAGAAGATGATATTGAATATAGCGTTGGTCGAGAGTGCATTGAGCGCACTTGCACCAAATATAAGCGTAATGAGCAAGCCCAAAGCTACATAGATAACGATGATAGAAACACCATAAGTGATAGCATCACGAATACCTTGTGAGCGGTCTTTGGTACGTTTCAAGAAGAAACTTACAGTCATAGGAATGATAGGCCATACGCAAGGAGTAAACAAGGCTACCAAACCACCAATGAAGCCGGCAAAGAAGATAGCCCACAACGATTGGCTGGCAGCAGCTTCTGATGCAACAGTACCTGCCTCGTTCAATTGCTCGATAACGGGAGTCCACAAAGGATTGGCAACAGCAGTGTTCTCTACCACTTCTTTCTCCTCGGCTACTGCAGCAGCGCCTTTGCTGAAGCTGAAAGGCGACTCAACGGGCATACAAGCACCTTCGCAGCAAGCTTGACCTTCCAAAAGACCTTCTATTTTGTAGTTTTCGGGGTCGGCTATTTTGATACTTTGCACAAACTGACCATTGTGTGAGAACGAGGGAAGATCCATCTCAAACATTGCATCGTAATCGGTATGAATTTCGCCAACGTTGGTGAGCTCACCTACAAGTTCGGCACCCTCCATAACATCGAAACGAATAGTAGCGGGCAGCGGGCCACCTTCGGGAACGTCGGTAGTGTAGAGGTGCCAGCCCTCTTCGATTGTAGCACTAAAAGTCAATTCGGCAACAGAGTCCGAAACCATTTTCAACTCTTGAGCCCATTTAACCGGCTCAAGCATTTGAGCAGAGGCAACATTAAAGCAAGCAAATAATGCTACCAAGCATAGAACAGTTTTTCTGATTTGAGTTTTCATATTTAGCTTAAGTTTAACGATCTGTTTAAACGTATGCAGAGATGCAACTTAAAAATTGCATCTCTCGCATATCATAGAGCGTTTTGTATTCTTTCTAACAATTCTTACAATATTACTTTGTATGTTTGGGCTACGCCATCACACACAACATTTACCAAATATACACCACGTGCAGCAACAGGGCAGTTGATAGTAGTCTGACCGTTTACTTGACGAGGAGTTGCAGCATATACCAAGCTACCATCGGCAGCATAAATGTTTACTGCTGCTTGTGCCACAGTATTCAACTCAACTCGCACATGACCATTTACAGCATATACACGAGTATTATTGTCGGCAACTTTTTCTACTGCCTCGGGATAATTGATAGTAGAGCATCTTGCGGCATTGAGTATCTCGCCTGTAGTATAGTCGAGCAACAACACAATAAACTCGCAGTTATCCAATACCAAAATGCTTTTGGGCACCGAAGTTTCAACCGAATGTGTATAAGCCTCGCCTTTGGTAATAGCAGTGGGAAGACTACCCATGATACCTTGACCAACCTCGTCGGTAATGGCGCGACGCACTACATCGTCGTAGAACATATCCTTGGATTCTACAACTGAGGGCAAGTTTTCATAACCACCCATTTTGCCTTGAGCACCACCGGCATAGTAGTTAGTTTGGTCGTAATTCTTATTATCGGGCACATTCACATCGTCTTCAACGATAATATACTCAAGACGAGTCTCCAGATTACTTGCCGAGAGGGCAAAAGTTGTAGTCGATGTCAACTTGATTTTACCATCGGCAGTATAATCGGCTTTAATCGAGAGATCGGCATAAGCAGGCGTGCCAATAAAATATTTATACAACGACTTGAAGTCGAGCGGATCACAAGCTTCACCACTACGCATCACACGACCAATGGGAGCACTTTTACCTATCATTCCATTCAAATATGCATTATAATCATAATTCTGCATAATATCATTGAAGTGAGAGGCAATACCTATATATGTATCGGGATAGAGTTCATCCATCTCTTCCATACATACGTGCCCGCGGGGACAAGCACCACACCAAGTACCGGTTTGCTCCTCACAAACGACACGTTTGGTAGGTTGGTAGGCTTGTGAAAGTATTTCGCCTTGGGTTTTGATGGTTTCCTTACCATTCAACACAACCGAAACCTCAAAAGCTTGGGGCTCGCCAGCAGTAGGAGCAGGAAGTGCTTCGTTAAATTGGAACGAATACTCGGTACCGGCTTCCAAATCTATATCGGTAATGGTACGTTGAGTTGTGAAATCGCCACATGTAAGTGTTGCATCTATCGAGGTAATATTCTCAATATATCCGATTGTCATATTGACAAGGATACGTTGACCGGCAGATGTATTTTCTTGCATACGAGTGTACACAGCCGTCATCTCCGCCATAGAAATTGTACCCACAAAAAGGTTGTCTACAATAAGAGCATCCTTGGTACGTGCCTCATTCACAATAGCCAAGTAAACGGTTTTACCGGCATACTCCGACAAGTCATAACCAAAGTTTTCCCACTCCGATGTAGGCATCTCTTCCACGGCAAGTGCAGTTGTAAAATCTTCAACGGCATTACCTGTGGTAGAGATATACACCGAGAATAGACCAACCTTCATAGTGCCGTTTGAATAACCTACTGTCGCTGCATCAAACGAGAAGACATTTGCTTCGGTAACATTGATAGCAGGTGTTACAAGCCAGTCGTTTGCCGCCTTCATTCCTTGGTATGTCGAGTTACTTGCAGCACAATAATTCTTATCTTTCGCTACAAGCATCCAAGAAGAGCCTTCGGCATTGAAGCCAAATTGAATAGCATCGTTATTGGGTTTGGCACCATCTTCATCATAAGTAGTAAAACCTTCCAAGCCATTTGCAAAGTCACATTGATAGACAGTCTCTGCAACCATCATCATAGAGAAACTGCAAACAAGCAAAGAAGCGATTAAGGTTAATTTTTTCATAAAAAAAGATTTATTAGCGAATTACAACTTTGTGCGATTTCACGTTACGACCATTTTCTACCAAAGTATATACATATACACCTTTGGGCAAACGGTTGATAACAGCCTCACCATTACCGCCTTCCAATGCTACGTTGGCAACACGAGCACCTACGATGTTAGACACTACGATAGAACGGTTGGCACGAGTGCTGAAGTTATAGTTGCAAACAAGGTTGCCACCACGTTGGAATACTTTAACCTTTTGGTCGGCTACTACGCTATTAACAGAAGCGAGTTCCTCGAATGTAGCATAGTCAAACACAACTGTGATAGAAGTTTTCTCATCGGGGTTGGCGGGATCGTAGATAGTATATTTAACGCGAGCGTTATTGCTTGTGTTTGTTACAGGACCATCGTCGGTAAAGTCTACAAAAGCAAGAGATACGTGAATATACTCGATAGGTTCACCGGGAGCACAGTTGTAAGGACCATACTCAACAGTACCGGCATTGGCGTAGTTGTTGCAAGTGGGGAAGCTATTACCATTACCACACATGCTCAACGAGCCGTTTACCTCTTCGATCTCTGCAACGATTTGAATGCTATGGTTGTCTTCAGAAGTATTAAGAACCAAAAAGTACCAATCCAAAGTATTCATAATGGGGTCGGCAATATTAGCCTTAACCTCGGCATTATTTTCATACAACTCACCTGTTTCATGATTAGAAAAACGGAGAGCTTGAGCATTGCTGCCAACAAAAACCAATGCAGCAGCTACAAAAAGTAAAAATTTCTTCATAAAATATCCTTTCATTTAAATGTTATTATTCTTCTGTAATATTATCGTCGGTTGCAGCAACAACGGCGCAATCGTTACATTGCAATACGCTCTTGCTTACATTCTCATAGGCAAAGACTACAACGTTGCAATTCTCGGCAACCCATGCCTCATCGAGCACTATTGTGTGCTTGTATGTGGCAGACTCGTCCTCAAGCAACGATGACATTGTTTCGCCCCATGTACCATTAACAGCTGTGCGCAACACATGGTTGTGAACGTATTCATAGTCGATACCGGTCGATGTTTGTTGTGATGCTACAATACCATCCTCGGTCAATTGCACTTGCAACTTGATGTCGGCGGGCATATTCTTCCACGCATACACTTCGGTAGTGATATTGAGTGTGCGTGTGGCTGCATCATACTCACAAGTGGGTGTAAGCTCACATACGGGCTCTTTAGCCAACTCTTTGTCGGCAATAGTCAACCACACATCTTTGTTGGTAGAGACAATAGCGCCATTGTTTACACTGCGGTTGAACATAGCTGCGGGGTTGCCCTCGTAGGGGAACGCCTCGTTATAAGCATTACCGGCGGGTGTACGCAAGTCCATATCGGCAAAATAGCCATAAGGCACTGCAAAACGACCGGCATGAATACCTATCACTACAACACGATCGCCGTAAGCGGCTTGTATATCGTGAATAACTGCAGCACCATCGGGGCAGTTGACACACATACGACCGGTAAATTCCTCGGCGAGAACGCGTTGTACACGATCGCTCGGACCGGCACTTTCTTCTTCGATATAACGGTTATCCTCGTCAATTACATCGCACGATGCCATGCAACCGAGAACTGCTATAAATGCTATATATAATAATGTGCGTTTCATATCAGATTAGAAGTTGTAAGAGTATGAGATTTGAACACCACGAGTGGCGGGGATATAACGGCACACACCACCGGCACAGTTATAACCGGCACGTGTACGCACATAACCTGCTTGCAGACGATGCGACTTGTATGTGCCGGTAACGAGTGCTTGGTAATAGTGTATATTGGTTTTACCAACGTTCCATTGGTCGGCTACGGTAAACATCAAGTAGGGCAATACCGATACCTCGGCGAGGGCATACAACCAATCGCCTTCGTCTTGCTTGGTGTGCAAGTATTGCAACTCCATACGTGCTGTTACCTTCTTGCTTATTTGGTACTTACCATCCAACACGATGATATGAGAGTCTATCATACCGCCTTCGCCTTCGATAACCGATTTATTATATTTTTGGAACATATACATAGCGTTCAACTTGAAGTCTTTTGTAAACTTCTTGCTTATTTCAAGACCTGCCTCGGCATAGTACAAATCGCCCATGCCAAAGAAAGGCGAGGTGTAACCATCGGTACCCATGATACCATATTTGCCTGCCGATGCATTGGGCAATGTTCCTTCAACAAAGTTCTTTTCGATGTCATATACCAACGAACCACGTACTACGATGTCGGTACCATACTTACCACCAAGAGGAGTCTTGCGAGGTATTTTGTAGCGGAACTCACCTTGGAATGCCCACTCACCCATAAGCTGTGTTGCATAGGGATAGAGAGCTGCCAACGCATAGGTGTGCTGATAGGTAAATGCCGGCAGATAGTTGATATAGCATGACGACGATTGCGCCGCAGCATTGCGTTCGGTACGGAAGGCAAAGTTGTCGGTGCGTTTGGCTTGCAACAATACGCTCAAACCTTTTTGAGAATATGAAGCCGACAACATAGCAACCTGACCGGGCTTATAGATGTAGCCGTTGCTGGCTGTAGGGTCATTCGCCTTATAGGCATACTCTGCCAAAAGGTCGAAACCACCTACACCAAATTTCAAGCGAGCATCGAATGCGCCAACATTCTCGGGTAAATTGAGGCTATAACCGGGAGCCGCAAGTATACGATCGGCTTTCTCATGACGCGATACGAATGATCCTCCCAACATCAAGCGAACATCGTTCTCTTGCATAGGTTTGAACCAATCTTCAAACGTAAGCTCCACATCACCACCCCATAGAGCGGCATCGGTCCACTCCCAATAGTGGCGTTGAATACCACCTAATGCTTTGAAGCGGACACCGGGGACGATTGAAGTTTTAACACGCGCTCCGAGTATGGCGTTATCTACACCGAGCGAACGCTCTTCATAGCCATAAAGAACAAAACCGCTACCGAACTGTTCATAGAACGTTCCTGCGGTTATCTCGGTCTTGGCAATGTTACCGGTTACGTAAAAATGCGGAATACCCCAGCCTTTAAATTCGGGTTCAAAACCGGGCAAAGGGAACTCCAAAAATTCGGCACGCAAACCTGCCGAAATATATTGGCTGTGCACATTGAGCGTGAGATAGGTATTGGTGTTAAAAGCACCGGTATCTTCGGTACCGATAGCCTCGTCTTGTTGAGGCACCAACATATCGCTCTGGATGCTACCTGTAACAGTCGCAGTGCCCAGGTCTACGGCTTGTATAGAGCCAAGACCTGCGCACGCGAGTATGAGTGTCAGTGCTATGTGTTTTTTCATAGACTATATAGACTATTTAATTATTTTCTTTTTCCTTTTCCTTTTTTAGAGTCTTTGGCAATAAGTTCTCTAATCTTCTCAATAAGGTGGCTCTCTGAACCATCGGTATATTGTGTACGAGTATCAACAACATTGTTGTTACCGTCGATGATAAATACGGTAGGAACCATATTTACACCCATAGCGCGCTTGAAGTCGCCATTGGGATCGAGCAACACTTCATACTCGTAACCTTTACTGTTTACAAGAGGTTTTACCTTCGACTCATCTTGTGCCTTGTCGATAGAAACGGCGATGAGTTTCATACCTGTTTCGTCTTGCCAATCGGGATATACCTCATTTACAGCATCGAGCTCACGCAAGCAGGGTTTACAACAAGTTGCAAAGAAACTGATAATGTAGGGCTTACCATCATTATCCAATTTGGCTGTATCTACACGTTTACCATTGATATCCTTCAATTGAACAGAAGGCAACTCGGCGAAAGCCGAAACTGAGAGGAACAAAGCCACAACGGCCAATAAAAACTTTTTCATAATAGTGTGTTGTTTATTAATATTCGTTTTAGTTTCTGTCATTATGACTTTATCCATTAAAAAAGGTTTAATCGTCATATATCGGCGACAGACTTTTGGTATTAGCAAGTCAGGTTATATAGTCTGCATTAAACATACTTTATGCAGTGCAAAGATAGTAAACTTCTGTGATATCAAAACAATAATGACATTTTTTTATTTTTGTTATGAAATACGGAGTTTTTTCCACCCGAATTGTTAATTACAGAGCCGTTCAATACGTCCTACCTATGCGAGTCGCTATAGGTTTTCGCCAGACCGCCTTCCGACGTCTCCTTGTATAGATTGGGCAGGTCATGACCGGTTTCGCGCATCGCCTCTACAACGTCGTCAAATGGCACACGATGTCGTCCATCGGAGAACATGGCAAATGCGCTTGCATCATAGGCACGCGTAGCGGCAAAAGCATTACGCTCTATACATGGTATTTGCACCAATCCGCACACAGGGTCGCAGGTGAGTCCCAAGTGGTGCTCCAAGCCCATCTCGGCAGCATATTCGATTTGCGAAATAGAGCCTCCCGATAACTGACAACAGGCTGCTGCAGCCATGGCACATGCCACACCTATCTCTCCTTGACAGCCCACTTGAGCGCCCGAAATTGAGGCATTGTGTTTCACCACGTTACCAAACAATCCGGCTGTAGCCAAGGCACGCAAGATACGCGAATCGGGCAGGTTGAATTGTTCCTTCATATAATACAGAACCGCCGGCAACACACCACAAGAGCCACAAGTGGGAGCTGTAACAATTGTTCCACCACCGGCATTCTCTTCAATCACAGCAAGTGCATACGAGTACATCAATCCACGATTATGCAACTGACGTATAGAGTTGTGCGCATGAATAAAGTAATCGCCCGCCTTACGGCGCACACCCAGACCTCCGGGAAGCAAGCCCTCGGTATCCAAGCCACGACGGATAGCCTCTTGCATTGTCTTCCACACCTCGGCAAGATGCGCCCAAACTTGTGCACCCTCACGCTGCTCGACATACTCCCAGAAACTCAAGCCCTTTGTTTTACACCAATCGAGTATCTCGTTCATGGTCGTCTTATCATACATCACGCCATCTTCATCGGCATCGTCGCTAAGTGCGCCACCACCTACACTGAATGTAGTCCACGACTTCAGCACAGCACCCTTCTCGCCCAGCGCCTCAAATTTCATGCCATTGGGATGTTGAGGCAACACCTCTTTGGGACGCCACTCGATACTGGTAGGAGCAGCCTTCGACAACACGTCGGTAATAGCAGCATCGGTCAAGTGCCCTCGTCCTGTTGCCGCCAAACTACCATACAGCGTCACTTTATATGACAACGCATCGGGAGTTTCTTGCAAAAACTGTTGTGCTGCACGACGAGGAGCCATTGTATGACTGCTCGAAGGTCCGCAACCGATGCGATATATTCCCTTGATTGATTTCATAAAAAACGATTTTGCAGATCGAAAAAATATTTCGGTACAAAATTACTAATTTGTAAGCAAACAACAAGCACACAAAGATTGTTATTGCGCATAATAGAACCATAAAATCAACAAATTTCACCCTTGGCATACATATTTAAAAAACTTTACATAAAGAAAGTTTATAAAAAGATTGCCAAGCCCAAAGATTATTTATACTTTTGTCGCGCTTATACACTTTATGAAAATAAATAAAAAACTATGAAAAAGTTCTCGATTATCCTTTTGGGAGTTTTAGCCATATTATCAACCTCTTGCAAATCGGTAAAAGAAGTTACCTACATGCAAAATGTCGATGACATTTCTGCAACAATTTTGGCAGAAACAGGCGGCATACCCGACCAAACACTCATGCCGGGCGACTTGATTGATATTACTGTTATGGCAACCGATCGTTTGGCTATTCAGCCATTCAACCGCCGCATGGTAGACTTCACAAAAGGTGGTGGTTACCAGAACGCCGACGAGTTGAATTTCTACCTCGTTGACAACAAAGGCTACATTGACATGCCTGTATTGGGTCGTATATACGTACAAGGCATGACCAAAACCCAACTCGAGGACTATATACGCGACCAAATATATCCCAAATATATTCACGAGAAACCGGCTGTAACAGTTCGTTTCGAGAACTTCCGCATATCGGTATTGGGAGATGTAAAATCGCCCGATTCATACATAATCCCCAACGAGCGCGTTAATGTATTGGAAGCCTTAGCATTGGCTGGCGACTTGAATATTACCGGTCGTCGCGACAACGTACTTTTGGTACGCACAAACGCCGACGGCTCACGCACAACTGCACGCCTCAACCTAAACGACAAAGACCTCATCTTGTCGCCCTACTTCTATTTGCAACAAAACGACGTACTCTACGTAGAGCCCAACTCGTCAAAAGCAGCTTCTTCGGTAGTAGTACCTCCCACAGCATCGTTGGCAATCAGCGTTACAGGTGCAGCCATATCGGCAGCATCATTAATCATGACAATTCTGACATACTCAAAATAATAATTTGATGGAAAACAATCAGCTAAATAAGAACCTTAATGGCGAACAAACCGAAGAACGCGGTTTTGATGTAACACTATTCTTGTTAGAGTGCCTTTCACATTGGAAGTGGTTCGTTTTGAGCCTTTTGGTAGTCTTCGGATTTTCAGTATTCTATATCATGCGCCAAGTGCCCAAATACAACGTTCAGGCACTTGTACTGATGATAGACAAATGGTCGAAAAGCGAAAGCGACGTGTTGACTCAAAGTTTGGGTATCACATCGGGTGTCGAGAGCATCTTTACCGAGATTGAAATCATGCGCTCGCGCACACTTATCAAGAAGGTAGTAGAAGACCTCGATCTTTACGTATCATACGAGAGCGAAGGTCGCTTGCGCAACACTCCCTTGTATCGCAACACTCCCCTCACCGTTCGTCCCGATAGCACTACCGATGTCAACCAATTGGAGACATCTGTAAAATTGCTGATTGAAAAACCCGACGAGCAAGGCAAATATAAAATCACAGCCAAATACTCCATCAAAGAAGAAAAGAAAGAAGTCGTATTCAATACCGACACACTCCCCTACACATTATATATACCCACAGTAGGTAGTTTCATCGTTGAGCATGTTGCCGGATACGACACATTGGAAAACAATATTATCGTTTCGATACGCAATCCCAAGTCGGTAGCCAAGAGCATATCATCGGGCTTGAACATCACACAATATGACAAAAACACATTGTTGCTTGCCGTATCGTACACAACTCCCATTCCCAAAATGGGTATAGATATCATCAACCGCATGGTATACTACTATAACGAAGATGGTATCGCAGAGAAAAATCGCGCATCAAACAACACCGAGTTGTTTATCAACAACCGCTTGGTTGCGATACAAAAAGAACTTTCGTCGGTAGAACAAGAGGTTGAGCAATACCGCACCCAACGCGGTCTTACCGACTTGTCGTCTGAAGCCCAAATGTACCTGCAAATAACCGGCGAATCGGACAAAGAACGCAGCGAACTCGACGTACAACTCAACTTGATTGAGTATGTAGAAGAGTACATCAGCAACCCAGCCAACACCTACTCTCCCATACCCACATTGGGCATATCAAACCCTGCTTTGAGTACAACAATCTCCGAATACAACAAAGCAATTGCCGAGCGTGAGAAATTGCTGAGCACCTCAAGCGAAAGCAACCCCGTTGTTAAAGAGTTTACACAAAACATCAATGCATTGAGAGCCAACGTACTGCAAGGTGTTGCATCGACTCGCAAGAGCATTGAATTGCGCAAGAAAGACTTAAGCCGTCAAGAGGAAGAGATAGACGAGAAGATACGCAACGTTCCGCAATACGAGCGCGAGTTGACCGATATCATGCGTCAACAACGCATCAAAGAAAACTTGTTTGTATTCTTGCTCGAGAAACGCGAAGAAAATGCTCTTACTCAGACACTCGCCGTAGGTGATGCTCGTATGATAGACGAGCCCACAAGTTCGGGTATAGTAGCACCGCAGAAGAACATAATTTTCTTCATCGCATTCATTATCGCACTCTTCATACCCGGCGTTATCATCTTCTTGAAACGACTGATGTTCCCCTCGTTCCAAGACAAAGTAGAGTTGGAGCGCCTCACATCTATCCCCGTATTGGCAGAGTTGCCGCACAACGACAAGGAAGACGAGTTTTTCGTTGTTAAAGAGAAGAGCAACGGCGCACCGTCCGAATTGTTCCGTCTGTTGCGTAACAATATACAATTCTTGTTTACATCGCCCGACAAAAAGGTGGTTATGGTAACCTCTTCGGTATCGCACGAAGGTAAAACATTCATATCGTCAAACCTCGCTATATCATTTGCCCTCACCGGCAAGAAAGTATTGCTGATAGGTCTTGACATACGCCGTCCCAAAGCAGCACACTACTTCGGTCTATCCAACCGTTTGGGTATTGTCAACTACCTCTCGGGACAAGAGAAAGATATAGACAAGATTATCCGTCCCTCGGGATACAACAACCTCGACATCATGCCCGGTGGTCCTATACCACCCAACCCCAATGAGTTGTTGCTCAACCCCGCCTTGGACGAGTTGTTTGCCGAGTTGCGCCGCCGCTACGACTACATCGTAGTAGACTCTGCCCCGGTTGGTCTTGTTTCCGACTCTTACCTTATCGACCGCGTTGTAGATGCCAACCTCTTTGTAACACGTGCCAGCTACACATCGTGCAGCCACGTAAGAGCGCTTAACGCTATCGCACAAAACAACCGCCTCAAATCGCTATACTTATGTATCAACGATGTTGATATGACCACACGTTCATACTCATATCGTCGCTACGGATATAGCTATGGTACCAGCACATACGGTAGTTATGGATATGCCGATGACTTGAAGGACAAAAAGAAGAAAAGATTTTTTGAGTTCTTCCATAATCGCAAATAAGAGCTTTTAATCCAACACATACAACCTCTCGGGCAACGCATTGCAAAGCACCGAGAGGTTTTTATTTGTACTAAACTTGCTTATGCAGCAGCTATTTCGTACCTTCGCGCCAAATTTTAAGGTAGCATAATGATAACTGTAAACAACCTCGGTATCCAATTTGGTAAAAGGGTACTATTTCAAGATGTTAATCTCACATTCACCCCGGGCAATTGCTACGGAATTATAGGCGCAAACGGTGCCGGGAAATCGACACTTATGCGCATATTGAGCGGACAACTCGACCCCACACACGGCACCGTAACAATGGGATCGGGCGAGCGCTTGTCGGTTTTGAGCCAAAACCACTTTGAGTTTGACGACTGCACTGTTATAGAGACAGTCCTACGCGGACACACCGTGCTATGGGAAATCATGCAAGAGAAAGATGCGCTCTACGCCAAAGCCGACTTTACCGACGAAGACGGTATAAGAGCAGCCGAATTGGAAGACCGCTTTGCCGAGCTCGAAGGCTGGAACGCCGAGAGTGATGCAGCCGAGCTATTGAGCGGACTGGGCATCAAAGAGGACAAGCACTACATGCTTATGCGCGACCTCAGTGGTAAAGAAAAGGTGCGCGTATTGCTTGCCAAAGCGCTGTTTGGTCATCCCGACAACCTGCTGCTCGACGAGCCCACCAACGACCTCGACCTCGAAACCGTTATGTGGCTCGAGAACTATCTTGCCAACTTCGACAACACCGTTCTCGTAGTTTCGCACGACCGCCACTTCCTCGACTCGGTTTGCACACATACAGTCGATATTGATTTCAGCCGCGTACAACTCTTTGCCGGCAACTATAGTTTCTGGTACGAATCGAGCCAATTGGCACTGCGCCAACAACAGCAACAAAACAAGAAGGCAGAGGAAAAACGCAAAGAGTTGCAGGAGTTTATTCGCCGATTTAGCGCCAACGTAGCCAAGAGTAAACAGACTACCAGCCGCAAGAAGATGCTTGAAAAGCTCAATATCGAAGAGATACAACCCTCACAACGTCGCTATCCGGGCATCATCTTCACGCCCCAACGCGAGGTGGGTAATAAGATATTGGAAGTAAAAGGTCTTGAAAAGAGTATCGAAGGAACAATGCTGTTTAAAGACGTAAACTTCTCTATCGAGAAAGATGATAAAGTGGTATTCCTCTCGCGCGACCCGCGTGCCATGACAGCACTATTTGAGATTATCAATGGCAACATGAAGCCCGATGCAGGCTCTTTCGATTGGGGTCAAACCATTACCACAGCCTATCTGCCGGTCGACAATACCGACTTTTTCAATACCGATATGAACTTGGTCGATTGGCTCTCTCAATTTAGCGAAGACCAGAGCGAGATATATCTCAAAGGTTTCTTAGGCAAAATGCTCTTCTCGGGCGACGAGTTGTCAAAGAAAGCATCGGTACTATCGGGAGGCGAAAAAATGCGTTGCATGATAGCACGCATGATGATGCGCGATGCCAACACCCTCATTCTCGACACCCCCACCAACCACCTCGACCTCGAGTCGATACAGGCATTCAACAATACGCTCACCACATACAAGGGTGTAATATTATTTGCCTCACACGACCACGAGTTTATACAGACAGTTGCCAACCGCGTGATAGAGCTTACCCCCAACGGCATTATCGACAAGATAATGGAGTATGACGACTATATCACCGACGAGCGCGTGCAAGCTGCTCGTGAGAGAATGTATAAAGTTTAACCCTCACAAACACATATTATTATGGTAAAGCACATTGTACTTTTCAAACTCAATGTTGAAGGTGCCGAGCGCACACAACTCATCAACGACTTCTGCAATGCAATCATGGCGCTGCCCGAAGTTATCGACGTAATTCGCCACATTGAAGTATCAAGCAATATAAACCCGGCAGAGCAATACGATATTGCATTGAACTCTTCGTTCGACACCCTTGCCGATGTTGCCACCTACGCCACCCATCCGGCACACGTCGCTGCAGCAGGATTGCTCAAAGGCAAAGTCGCATCACGTGCATGCGTCGATTACGAGATATAATCCTACAACAGACTCTATACAAAACGAGGCGCATCTATCAAGATGCGCCTCGCGTTTTTTTAATAGTAACAACTATTAATATTTGCGACAAACCATTTTTTCAACGGTTACGACACCGTTTGAATAGGTCTTACGTACAATGTTGATACCATCTTGAAGCTCGGGAACCATCATACCGTCGATAGTATAAATCGCAGTATTGATAAGTTCGGCGCCCATTGTAGTATTCTCTTCTACGCCCGAGTATGTACCATTGCAGTTAATACCCTTAGAGGCTACACCAAGACCACCCATTTCATTGGCAGCACGTACACTATAGAAGTCGTCTTCGGTAGCATCTGCCGGCAACTGATATTGGCTATCGTTGGTAAAGGCTACAACCTTACCATTGAGGCATACAGCATAGCAGAATACATAGTCGGATGCAGTCCATGTCAGAGTACCGCTTGTCGACACCTCTACTTCGGGAGCAATAGCCTGCTCGGTGAGCAAGTTGGGTTGCCACTGATCATTTCCTGCGAGGACATTGGCAATAGTATATTGCGCAGCTTCTTCGGCAGTGAGAACAGGATTGTAAGTAGCAGTTACCGACTCGTCATTTACAGTAAATGTAGTGGTACGACCCGACAAGTCTACTTCATTGCCACTCTCGGTGCGGCTATTGTACTCGGCAAAGAGTTCGGGAAGCACTTGCATGCTTGCCCAACCGGCAGCCGAAGGAATAACCTTCATTGTAGTATTGAGCCATACGCAACGAGGAGTACCATTCCAAGGACGACCCAAGTTGTACTGACCGTTGTTTACTTCATGACCGTCAATTACGCAATCGCTGAATACATAACCCCAATCGGTATCGCCGTTAGGAGCAGTAATACAGTTGGCAGTTGAGCGCTCCTCGAGATAGAGAGTAGAACGGTTGAAGAATACATCACCGCCACCACATATAAAGTCTACAGTACCATGTATCTCGGTATCTTCGTGATATGAGCGCATTGCACTATTGTTGGTATAGTATGTATCTTGGTAAGACAACATACGCACATTCTTGAAGATATTCTTGTTACCCTTATCTTGGATACATACAGCTCTACCGGTAGCGCCGGTGTAGTCGTAAGCATTCTTGATAGTGAGGTCTTGCATATAGATATTCTCACCTGTAAGCAAGAGAGTTGCCGACACGCTGATACCCTCAGTCGGGGCTTTATTGACGATGACGGTATTCTCCATATTCTCACCGATGAGCGAGATGTTAGACTTAACGTTGGTCAAGCATTTCTCTCCAAGGTCATATGTGCCCTCATGCAAGAAGATGCGGAAACGAGTAGTACCATCGGCAGCCCCGAGAGCTGTGAGAAGCTCTTCTCCTGTTTTTACTAATACATCGTACATACCTGCCTCGACAGTGGGAGGAGCCATTGTTGTGAACGACAATGTTACAGCCTCGGTCAATGTATTACCTGCAAGGTCTGAAACCACATTGGCGGGCAAGGTAAATGTATATTGGGTATTGTAGGCAAGACCAATGTAATTGAATGTCATTGTTGTACCCGACACAACGGGAGCAATCTTCACATCACCAAGAGTAGCTACTGTACCCTCTACAACTTGTACTTTCTCGTCGAAGTTGATTACTACACGACCCGAAGCCGATGCGCCTGTTGCGCCACTTGCAGGAACGGTAGATACTACACGAGGAGCTACGCCATCGTCATAAATAGCGGCTTTACCGGTAATAAATATGTTGGTAATAGCAGTACCATCGTTACCCTTACTTTCAGTACCCACTACGGTACTTGTGTAATCGGGAATCCAACGGATGTAAAGCTCGGCTGCATTGTTACACTCGGCAGGCAAGGTAGCTTCCAAGAGAGTCCAAGCCTTGGCAGCGGGCAATGTAACACGACCAGCCTCTTTCCAAGTTTCACCATCGAGCGAGTATTCAAGAACTTGCACCTCATGAGCGATGAAGTTGTAAAGCATTTCCGATTGAACCTTAACGTCGGTAAAGTTCAGAGCATTCACCTTGGTTTGGTAGTAATATTTATCGGTAAACATCTGCCAATTTACAGCAGCGGGCTTACCTTCATAACCACCGGCAGCCTCTTGCGACTTATCCAACCAACCCGACACAGAGCCCTCGGCGTTGCGGAGTACAAGAACAGCGCTTTCGTTGTCGCTTGACGATACAAAGTCGGCAGCGCGGCTATTCTTACCACTCTTTATAAAGTCCCAACCTACAAGATAATCGACAGCACTATATACGGCTGTTACATCCTTATCGGCATCCATAGTGAGTGTATATGCGCTGGCTGTTTCGCCCGACTTCCAGTTGCTGAATGTAAGGATAGGATTGTTGGCTGCTGTAAGAGTAACCACAACACCCTCTTCAAACATCAACTTATCGTCTACCTCGGTAGGCTCGGGAGTAATTGCCACCATGTAGTCTTTGGCACCACCCTCTACGTTGACAACGAGTTCGTAAGTATTTACAGCCACGAAATTGGCGGTAACAACCGAGTTTCCTACCAATACATAGTTGCACTCGGCAGTTTCGGCAATTACATTACCCTCGGCATCAGTCCAGTTTACAAAGTCATAACCAAAGTTTTCTTTAGCAGTAAGTGTTACTTCGGTATTGATATCGTATTGTTCGCTGACAGGATATACCGAAACAGAGCCACCCTCCTCGGGCGAAGCAACCAATCCGAGTGTTACTTGCTCGGCAGTTATCTCTACATTGGCATATACTTCAAGCTCAAACATATAGGCATTTTGCGTGGGAGCGAGGTTCGACCAACGAAGTTGCACATCCTCTTCATTAATAGCACACTCTACCCAAACACCTGTTTGAGGATTGGCAACAGCATCACTCAACACCACCCAATCGGCATCGGCAGCACTCTTCTTCTCGAGCTTGTAACCACGATTGCTACCGGTAGCGCCATGGAAGTAACGTACACGGGTTATATTGTCGAATGTAGTTGTAACGATAGTACCGGCAGCATTCTTTTCTGCCATAGCGAAACCTGTCAAATCACCAAACTTACCGGTGTTTTGACCATTAGGTTGTACGCTTACACCATCAAATGTAAATGTGATTGTTTCGTTGCTGAAATTGGTAGCAATATCGAGCACACCACCTTCGGCAGGTACTGCTGTCCAGTCGGTAAAATCGGTCATGATAATACCGCGCTCTTGTATTTGTACCTCGGCTTGTACAACGGGAAGAACAACCTTTACATAGCTGAGATAAGTATTTTCACCCATTACAACATCTACTGTCTCGGCACTGCCTGCGCAAGTAAATGAAGGATTGGTGCTACCGCTTTCAAGAGCAACACCATCGACGGTAGTTGCATTGAGCGCATCATATGCCTCCAATGTAATGGTTGCACCCTTGCATGAAGGTACGGTGATGATTGTTCCTGTATTGGCTTGTGCCCACTTATCGCCACGACCTTTGCTTGCAAGTTTACCATTTGTTGCATCCACATCTATCTTCACGTCGAGTGTCGCGTCATTGATAGTAGCTTGTGCCACGAGCACACCTACGCCATTCGAGCCTTGCCAAGCAAATGAAGGAGCACCGTTGGCTTCACCCATTTGATAGGTCAATGTAACAGCCTCGGTACGGTCGGCAAGAGTTACGGTATTCTCTGTAAAGACAGGAGTAAGTTCTATATCGGCATCGGCAACGGTTACCTCTTCGCCTACGGCATAGGTTTTAGTTCCGTCTGTCCAGCCGGTAAGAGTTTTACCCTCTACATACAAACCGCGGTTGGCAGGAACGGTAAATGCTCCATTTATATCAACCTTGTGTGCAGCGGGGGCGATACCTGTTGCTTCGCCTACAAGATAAGTTACGGTTATATCGGCGGGAGCTACGGGTATATCTGAAAGTTCGACTGCCTCAACCGATATATAGCTGAGATATTGCGCCGAGATGGTCAATGTAGTAGCAGCATCTATTGCGTAATAGCCATAACTGATATTGGCGGTAACATCTTGGTGATAACAGTTTGCTGTATTATCTATTGTTACTTCATTGCCTTCGGTATCGGTTACGGTTACTGCCTTGCCATATTGGCAGTTTCCAAGACCTATTTTAACGAGTCCATCAACCGGCACAGTTACTGTTGCATTGCCTATACCATGATTGCTATGGTATGTACCTTTTACTACGGCTGCTGCATCGGCAGCATCGGCGGCTACACGACTCACTGTACCATCTTCGGCAACAGCTATACCAAAATGAACGGCTGTACCTTGTACCAACTCGTCGGCTGTGAGCAGACCTTCGCCAATAAATTCTGCCGAGAAATTACGGAAGTTTGACTCGGGTTCTGCCTCAACTACGGGCAATGTAACAGAAACAGTACTGAAATAGGTATTTTCGCCCACTACAATCTCTACGGTTTCGGCGTTACCGGTGCAAGTATACTCGACCGATTTGCTTCCGCTATTGAGTGCTACACCCTCGATTGTAGTTGCATCGAGGTTACTATAAGCTGTAATAGCAACAACAGCGCCCTTGCATGAGGGTAATACTACTTTTGTTCCACTATTTACTTGTACCCAATCGTTTCCGTTAGTTTTAAATTTACCGCTTGTTGCATCCACACCCATCTTCACGTCGATAGTAGTGCCATTTACAACAGCTTGAGCCACCATCAGTCCGGTAGATCCTTCAAAATGTACCGAAGGAGCTCCTTTAGCCGGCACAATAGAGTAATTAATAGCAACAGCCTCGGTACGGTCGGCGAGGGTTACGGTATTCGCTGTAAAGACAGGAGTAAGTTCGATATTGGCATCGGCAACGGTTACCTCTTCGCCTACGGCATAGGTTTTAGCACCATCGGTCCAGCCGGTAAGAGTTTTACCCTCTACATACAAACCGCAGTTGGCAGGAACGGTAAAAGTACCATCAACAGCCACAGTCTGAGCAGCAGGAACAACACCTGCAGCTTCGCCGGCAAGATATGTTACGGTAATTTCCGAAGGTATCTCGGCAGCATCATACGCCTCTACGGCAAAGTAAGGCACATACTTACCACCCGAAATAGTAAGCGTAGTAGCTTCAGCACCGGCATAGAATACACTAACAACATTGTCGGTGCTATTCTTGTAGCAATCGGCACCTTTGGTCGTAAAGGTAGCAACAGTTTCACCTGCTGCGTTTACAACGGTTGCATCACCACCATACGAGCATTGAGCCAATGTAATCTTCACCGGACCTTCTACCGGAACGGTAGCTACAAAGTTGTTCAAACCATGTTCGCTATGGAACTTTCCTTCTACAACAGCAGCAACGCCTTCAGCATCGGCTGCTACACGAGTTACAGTACCATCTTCGGCTACTGTTACTCCAAAATTGACTGCAGTACCCTGCACTTGCTCTTCGGCAGTGAGTAGTGTACCTGTGCCGTTGTTAAGCACCACTGCAAAGTCGCGGAATGCCGCCGACATTGACAATGCACCTACCAACATGACCAACACAAGTAGCAGTCGGGATAAGTTTTTGCAATTCATAATAATAGAATTTTGGTTAAAAAATATAAGTTCTTTCCTGATATATTCAATACAATACACTATACTTGGGTCAAAGATAAAAATTATTTTCTCTTATGAGATATGAAAATTTGTGCAATTTATTATAGGATATTAACATTCACGATAGAGAAACAGCTTGAAAATGCCACAAAATATTGTAAACAAAAAAGATTGCTTACCTCACGGCAAACAATCTCCATAACCTTAAATCTAATACCATGAAAAACACAGTGCAAAGATAATACTTTTTGTATTACATTTTTATTACAAAAAGAACTTTTTTACATAAAAAATCTACAATATGTCACTTTATTAATCATAAATATCACAATCCCAAATATTTACACACTCAATACTGACATTATGATTTGTAAGATATAAAATATTTTTTGCACTTTTGCAACCAAATATAACATTAGCTACGTCTAATGCACAGAAACCGGTTTTAACAAACTACATTTCATGATAAACCATAAAATTAAAATGATATGAAACACCTCTTAATGACACTATTTGCAGCGTTGCTGATGCTTGCACCTGCGACAAAAACAACCGCCCAAGCGACAAACCACAGTACACTGGCAGCCCGCTCCGAACAATTTATCCTCGACAGCTTGCAAGCTGATATTGAGCGCGCCCGCATCGACACACAATACAAAATGCACCGCGATTCTCTGAATATTGTTCAGATAAGCGAGCAAGCCAAGTTCGAAACTTACGAAGAAGTGGCTCAGCTATCTATACCCCTCATTTTTTTCGGTACTATCATACTCATTGTATGGTTATCGCTCAACGCATCTTATCGCAAGAAAAAAGAGCAATATCGCATCTTGGAGATTGCCATAGAGAAAGGTAGAGAACTGCCCGAGAACTTCTTTGACGAGCCTGCCAAGAGAAAACAGTCGTGGCTAAACACCCTACGCAACGGAGCTACTACACTGGGCTGTGGTATAGGTATTGCGCTGCTGGGCTACATTACCGAAGAAGAAATCATTACAGGCATTGCATTTATACCGGCGTTTATCGGTTTGGGCTATTTGCTGGTAGCTTGGCTCCAATATCGAGAGGAGAAACGCCATGCCAAGCAAGAGCCTGCGACACCCGAGTGCATCGAAAGCATAGAAGAAAACAATGCCGAATAATCTCTCATACGTCATCATATAATTAAAGTATTAATTCTACTGTAGATTAGAAGTATGCGCCACACCAACGAGAAGTTGCTGATAGCCCAAGTGATGTTGTTCGACGACCGACGTGCCTTTGCCACGCTCGTCGAACAGCACCAAACGGCTATAAGGCGTTTCTTCCTACACCAAACGGGTGGTAATGAAATGCTTGTCGATGACCTCGCACAAGAGACTTTTATCAAGCTGTACTATTCCATAAAGCAATACAAGGGATTGTCGGGGTTTTCGACCTACTTGTACCGCATAGCCTACAACGTTTTTCAAGACTATCTGCGTCGCCACAAACCCACCGACGACATAGAGAACATACCGGACAAAGGCACATCAATGCCGTCCGACCTCAAGATAGATATAGCACAAGCTCTACAACAGCTCACCCACATTGAGCGCACCGTTATAACCCTACACTATATAGAAGACCGCAAGATTGAGGAAGTGGCACAAATCGTGCAAGCCCCCTTGGGCACTGTAAAGTCGCACCTGCATCGGGCAAGAAACAAAATGTATGAATACCTAAAAGCCAACGGATATGAATAACCATCCAACAACACAAGAAGAAAAAGTTGTCAGTGATTTTCTGAAAAAGAACGCTATCACCGCCGGCGAGAACAAATGGTTCACTCACCGCGTTATGCACCAACTGCCACCGGCACACACAACACCGGGGCGCAGCATCATGGCTATATTCACATTCTTTGCTGTTGTGATGTGCTGCTTTGTACTATGGTACGTTTCACAACATTTTTCTATACCGAGAGAGAACAATATCACTGCCGATTTGTTATGTATATACATAGCAATAATGAGTAGTGTACTACTCGTCACGCTACAAGTCATACGATTTATAAAGACATACTTCTGATTTGATTCTCTCTCAAGCGTTTAAAATCTAACTAAGCGACGAATGCCGACGATTGTGAAACCGTCGGCATTTTATATAAGGTCAAAAAAATAGAGAAGATACAAACTCTAAACTTTCAACACACTATCCAATAGCCCCTCACAGGCATCTTCAAGAAGATTGAGAACGTGTTCAAAACCATCAGCCCCCTCGTAATAGGGGTCGGGTACATGGGTAACTGTATAGTGCCGACAAAAGTCAGCCATGCGCACTATCTTCTTTTCATCTTCGACCGTAGGCGCCATCGACTGCAAGTCGTAGTAGTTGTTATCGTCCATAGCCACCACGAGGTCAAATTGTGCAAACATCGAACTCTTGAAACGTTGCGCACGATGCTCCAACAAATAGCCCCGGCGAGCTGCTGCACGGCGCATACGAGGGTCGGGCAACTCACCGGCATGCCCGCCATAAGTTCCCGCCGAGTCGATGTAAAAACGATGTTCCAAGCCTCGCTGCTTCACAATATGTTTCATCAAGCCATCGGCAGCCGGCGACCGACAAATATTGCCGAGGCAAACAAATAGTATCTTATATGTTCCATTATCTTCCATAGTGCGAAATTAGTACTTTTTGTCGTACGACACAAAAATTGAATAATGAATGTTGAGTGTCAATAGCAAACACGCTCACACCCATGCACCCTAAACTATAACCTCTCAACAGCAAACTATAATCTCTAAACACGCATCATTTTTTGCTATATTTCATTTTTTCATTATCTTCGCACAATATTTGCAAAACGAACAAAGATTATGAAAGATATTGTTGTGAGCGGTATACGCTCAACCGGCAACTTGCACCTCGGCAACTACTACGGAGCATTGCGCAATTTTGTTAAAATGCAAGAAGAGAACGAATGCTTCTTCTTCATCGCCGACTTGCACGCCTTGACCACACACCCCGACCCCAAGATGTTGCACGAAAACGTGCGTAACATTCTATCGGAATACCTCGCCGCAGGACTCGATCCCGAAAAGTCTACCATATTCATACAGAGCGATGTACCCGAGATTTCAGAGTTGTATCTATTGATGAATATGCACGTAGGTATAGGCGAGTTGATGCGCACCGCTTCATTCAAAGACAAAGCCCGCAAGCAACTCCACCTCGACAGCGGCAACAACGACAGCGAAGAGGCGATTGAGAAAGAGATTATCAGCGACACATCAAAAAATCGTGTCAATGCCGGATTGCTCACCTACCCCACCCTCATGGCTGCCGACATACTCATACACAAAGCCACCAAAGTACCCGTAGGCAAAGACCAAGAGCAACACTTGGAGATGACTCGCCGATTTGCCCGCCGATTTAACTCGGTGTATGGCGTTGAGCTCTTCCCCGAGCCCGCCAGCTACAACTTTGGTCAAGCCAGCATCAAAGTACCCGGACTCGACGGCAGTGGTAAGATGGGCAAAAGCGAAGGCAACTGCATATACTTGATAGACGAAGAGAAACCCTTGCGCAAGAAGGTGATGCGTGCTGTTACCGACGAAGGACCTCAAGCCCCCAACTCGCCCAAGAGCGAGCCGGTAGAGAACCTCTTCACCCTGCTCAAGATTGTATCTACCCCCGACGTTGTCAGCTACTTTGAGGAGCAATACAACAACTGCTCAATACGCTATGGCGATCTCAAGAAACAACTTGCCGAGGATATCCTCAAGACTACAACCCCCATCAGAGAGCGCATTCTCGACATCCGTAGCAACGACGAATACCTGCGCCGCGTGGTAGCACAAGGAGCCGAGCGCGCCCGCGAAAGCGCCGCCCGCACATTGAAGGAAGTTCGCGCCGTAATGGGCTTCAAATCTTTTTGACAAACACTCTCACAACGCCATACGAGGAGTGCTCATTGTAGAGCCCTCCTCGTTTTTTACATAGTATTTTATCTAAAAACAATCATTATTGTTAAAATTTTTTTTTTAGAAGTATATTTACACATATTATTGACAAATGTTTAGTACTTTTGCACATTGGAAAATACGAAATAAATCAATCTAAATAATAACCTTTTATGACAAAACATTTCATGAAAAACATCTTCTCAATCATCGTTTGCGCGATATTGGGATATAGTGGTGCCGTAGCACAAGATACACCGGTATTCCACAAGTATTCATTTGAAGATGGAGCTATTATCAATGGTATGTCGGACAATGGTAAATATGCTGTTGCCAATGCCTTTAGCGCCGACAACTCGCTGATACAAAAGGGAGCTCGTCTTATTGAAATCGACACCGATGCTGTTACCGACCTGGCAAAAGGCTATACCGCCAACGACTATAGTTCGATGGGTACAGCCGACGTTACCGACGATGGTAATATCGTAGTGGGCGAATTCAATCGCTATCCCGCATATTGGTCAAAATCGACCGGTAAATGGACACAACTTCCTTGCGAAGAGGTTGAATATTTTGGCGATGTTCGCGCCGTAACCCCCGATGGCAAATACGCCGTAGGACGTCAATCTATCGATGCTGATGGTTTCTCGGCGCTTCCCGCATTGTGGGATTTGACAAACAACAAGTTGATAGAAACCCCGGGAGTACCCGAGTATGACATGTCAGGCAAGACACAAGACCAAAACTGGTTTGACCAAATCACACCCGACGGAAAATATATCTTGGGTTGTATTTCGTATAGCTATTTGGGCGATATACTCTACTACATCTACGACGTAGAAAAAGAGACTTACAAACCCATAGGCTTCACCGAGAACAACAAAAAATTCACTCCTCGCGTTGAAGGTATCTACTTCATTCACACCGCCACATTCAGCCCCGACGGCAAGTGGATAAGCGGTCGCGCTTATATGGTGAAAGTTGAAGAGGGTAGCGAGTACTACAACCAATACGAAACAACATACGTCTACAACATCGCCAACGACGACTTTGTACTCTATGATGAGACTGAAGATGTAGACATCGTATCGAGCGCTATCGACAACAACGGAAACGCCCTCGGAGCAACTCCCAGCGGTAGCCCCATCCGCAACTGGAGTGTTCGTAGCGGCTCTTACTGGTATACATTCGACCAAATCTTGAAACAACAATATGGCATCGACTTTACAGTTGCCACAGGTTACGACAACACCGGTACACCCCTCGTTGTTAGTAACGATGGTCGCCGCCTGGCTGTACTTGTCGACCCCCTAAGCGACACATACGTAGTAGAAATGCCCACCACACTCGGCGAGGCTTGCAAAGGCATTGACTTGCTCGGCTCGTACAGCGTGAAACCCATAGCAGGTTCTACCATCTCTCGCTTACGCGAAATCACACTGACATTCGACCGCGATGTACAAATCGTGGGAGAAAACACTTGCGCCGAGTTGCGCAATGCTGCCGGCGAAACCATATACAACTCGGTAGGTGTTACTGCCAATAAGAAAGCCGTTACTGTACGCTATCGTAGCGGTGCTTTGACCGCCGGAGAGGTGTATACACTACACATCCCTGCCGGAACAATAGCATTGGGTGGCGATGCCAAGTTGACCAACAAAGAAATCAACATCGCCTACAATGGTCGTGCCGACGTGCCCGTAGCCGTAACATCGGTATATCCCGCCGAGGGTAGCGCATTTGCCCGCATCGACAATGCAGCCAACCCCATCGTGCTCACTTACGACGTGCCTGTATATCTACCCGATAGCGCCAAAGCATATCTCTACAACGAGAATGAAGTTGAGCCCATTGCCACCCTGCTCATGGCGTACAGTGGCAATGTCGTAGCCGTATATCCTGCTACAACACAATACCTCTTCAAAGACAACAACTACCGCATCGAGGTTATGCCCGGCTCGGCAACCGACGTTGCCGGTAACGGTGCAAGCGAGAAGTTTGTTATCAAATACAAAGGTAGCTACGAGCGTGAGATTGTCTTTGACGACAACTCTTTGCTCCTCGAGAACTTCAACAATGCCGGTGTTGCCAACTTTATGCCTTTCGATGGCGACGGTCTCAACCCCAATGCCGATGCTCAAGCTATAGGTTTCGACCGCAACGACTACGGTTGGGCAATCGTTTGGGACGAAACCGATGCTACCAACATCGCCGCTTCGTCGCACTCGATGTACGAGCCTGCCGGCAAGAGCGACGACTGGTTGGTTGTACCCCAACTCTACATCCCCGACGATAAATGCTCACTCAAGTTCTTGTCGCAAAGCTACTTGAATGGCAAAAAAGATTATTTGAAAGTATACATCTGGGCAAACGACGAGGCTGTCAACGCTGTTGACGAGAAGATAACCGAGCGTATCCTTGCCGAAGGCGCATTGGTATACAACGACTTGCAATCGCCCGGTAAAGACGAGCAAACTCTCGCCGGCGACTGGACCGAAAACACCATTTCACTTGCCGACTATGCAGGTAAAAATATCTACATCGCATTCTTGAACGACAACGAAGGTCAAAGTGCCGTATTCATTGACGATGTGAAAGTATTGCACAACAAGCCCGTACGTGTAGGCTTTACCAATGCCACTTCGGTAGTTGCACAAGAAAACATCCTCATCAGCGGTGTAATCTCTATCGACTCGGAAACAGAGACATACCAAACACTCTCTTTGACACTCAAAGACAATGCCGGTAACGAAATAGACAAAATAGAGGAAAGCGGTCTTAACTTGAAGAAAGGCGACACCTATAAGTTTGCCTTTGAGAAAGCACTTCCGTTGACCAAGGGTTGTGTAAACAACTTCACTATTACACTGTTTTGCAACGACACTCGCTACGAGATAGCCGGCAAGATATCGAACCTTGCCTTCGAGCCTGTTAAACACATCGTTATCGAAGAGTTCTCGGGACGTAGCTGCACAAACTGCCCCTTGGGTATCGTGGGTATAGAGCGATTGGAAGAGTTGTATGGCGACTTGATTATCCCCATCTGCATCCGTACATATGGCGATGATCCTCTCGGAACAGGCTTGCAAGACTATTCAACATTCCTCGGATTTACCGGTGCACCTTCAGGTGTTATCAACCGTTTGGGCGTAAGCTATCCCGCCGTATCGAGTGGTGGCGAGTACTACTTCTCTAACGCAAGTCTTCCCGAAGGTCAAGACCGCTTGTGGGCAGACATCGTAGCCGACGAGTTGGAGATACCCACCAATGCCGACATCAGCATCGACCAACTCTCGATAGACGAAAGCAGCAACGAATTTGTAATTCCCTGCACCGTTCGCTATGCAATGGATGCCGACAACCTCAACCTCAATCTCTTTGTGGTTATCCTCGAAGACCATGTCAAGACATGGCAGATGAATGGTTTTGCCGGTACAACAAGCGCTGTTCTTGGCGAATGGGCAAGCGGTGGTATCTATGGCAAAAACCCCGTATACGACTACTACCTCCACGATGTTTGTCGTGCATACGCAGGCTTGACATTCAACGGCACAGGTGGTTATCTGCCCCAAACAATGGTTGCCGGTGAAGATTACACTACCGAATTGCGCACTCCCGTACCCACCAATTTGGGCAGCCTCTCTAACAGCAAGGTTGTTGTCATGCTCATCGATGCCAACACCGGTGCAGTAGTCAACGCTGCTCGTGCCAACGAAATTGCCGCTATTGAAAGTGTCGACAACGATGCTCAAATAAGCATTGCAACCACCAACGGCAAGGTGATTGTCAACACCACCGATAATGCTCAAGTGGCCGTTTACAGCATGAACGGAACACTCTTGAACAACATTGCCGGTAACGGTTACATCAGCATCGACGCTCCCGCCGGCATAGCTATCGTTAAGGTAGTAACCGACAAGGCTGTTGCCGTAGAGAAAGTATTTGTAAAATAACATTACATAACGAGGGTATGGCAGAAAATGCCGTACCCTCGTTATACAAACCTTCATAAAAAACCAACGTATATGAAAAAAATCTACACTCTTGTACTTTTGCTCTTGACTATTGCAACTGCAACTCAAGCAAAAGAGATTGATTTGGGTGCTATGCAACTCGACACCGATTACGAGGTAAAAGGTGATTTCAACTCATACATAGGCTCATTCACCGCAACAACCGACGGCACACTGATTGCCAATAGTACCGGCTCTGACGGTCTTGCCCCATATTGTCAAAAACTCGCCGATATGCAGAGCGAAGGAAATGCCATCGCATATACTGCCGACAACTATTACCCTCTGCAATACCATTTCGATGTAACAGCGGGCACAACCTACTATTTCTACATAGACTTCGCAATGAACCCCTTCACCTTCCGCTTGTCTATGGATACTGGCAATGGTATAACCATAACCAAAACTACACCCGAAGCCGGTAGCGTATTCAACGTATCGGGTAGCGGATTGGTAACGGTACAATTCAGCCGCGCCATCAACTTCAACTCGCAAGCAAAAGTTGTTGCGGGCGACCAAGAGGCAGCCGTAGATGCAAACGGATTGAGCAATATTGTTTCGCTCGAAATCAAAGAGCCCTTGTTCAAATGGTTGAGCGAAGGCACGTTGAAAGCCGGCGACAAGTTTATCGTACGCTTGTTTGACGTAACAGCTGTCGACGATGCTACAATGATATATGGCACAGACGGCACTGCCGACATCGAGTACATCATAGGCGAAATGCCCATACAACTTGTTGACACAACCAATGCATCAGGCACATTCAAGTCGTACTACATGCCCAACGATCCTACCGGCATCGTAACACTTACATTCGATGGCGAGGTAGCATCGGCTATCGTAAGCTTGTCGTTCGGTTCAACCGACGTTGAGGGCGACTACTACCTCGAAACAATTACCCCGATCATCGAAGGTACTACCATCAAAATAGACCTCACCGGCAAACAACGCACACCCGACATTATGGTAGCATCGGGCACCAACTACAACAACGTGATACTAAAGATTAGCAAGGTATTGGATACTAAGGGTCAACACGCCTACTCGCCCGAGTCGGGCTCGATTGGTGGTTTCCAATATGTATACGACGAGTTGGAGGTTGTTACAGCCAACGTCATGTGCGAGTTTACCCCCCGCCCCGGCTCAACAATCACAGACGAAACAGCCAGCATCGAGATATGGATTACCGACGAAGCTAAGTTGAGCTACGATGGCGTGAAATTCACCACTAACACCGGCGTTGAAATGGTTGTTACAGACTTTAAGAAAGAGGTCGACCCCTACGACGAGACAGCATCTATCCTCACAGTGCCTGTGCCCAAAAGGTTGACTCATATAACTACATTCAACGAAGAGACTCCCACAGTTACCGTAACACTCAACAACTTGCAAAGTGCCGACGGCATCGACCACTCAAACGATGTTCGCGCCACATACAACCTTGGCATTGCCGCTGTTGACAAAGTATTCGGCGACGACACTACCGAGTTTACCGTATACAACGCACAAGGTATCCTCGTGCTCCACACCACCAACCGCGATGAAGTGAAAAACCTCCCCGAAGGCATCTACATCATCAACGGTGTGAAATTCTTGATAGCTCGTTAAGAGATAATCATAAGTAATTACAATCGAAGGGCTGCACAAAAGTGTGCAGCCCTTCGATTGTATTGTAGAGAAACAATTTCAGAACAAACCTCCGGCACAAAAGAAATTGTTTTCTTTTCAGCATTTGCTTTTCATCATATAAAGAGGTATCTTTGTATTGAATTATGAAAAATCGGCTGAAGTATATAATCGTGCTATTGTGCATTATCTCTGCATGGAGTATTGCAAACCCGACAACTACAAGTCTTGAAGTTGCCGGCTATGAGTGCACCGACCAACAAGCCACCGAGGGTTGTACCGTCAATGCCACGAGCATCATATTTCCCGATGCAGGGCTGTACCTTGCCCGCACCGGCTCGCCTATCAACATCAACATAGCGCAACAGTGCAACAGAAGAAACGATACCGAAACCCGGCTCAATACATCATACTTGAAATCTGGTAAAATAATCAATACAGGAGTTAGTTTCTCAATTTTCAACAACCTCAAACTATTCTATTCCGTTCTTTCCGAGCCTATTCACCGACTGATTAGTCTTGGAAGGCTCATTATTTAGCCCACGTATTCTATAACAGCTTTTTTGCGACATTCTACACAAGTAACCAATGCCGCACCATAGCACATTGCCGGCATACACCCTGCACGATATACAAGGTGGAGTGCTGCACGATTGTGCACAACAAAACAATTATATAGAATAATAAACTACTAAATGACAAAAACATGGAAAAGAATTTTGTAAAAGTACACTCAACAAAAGATATCACTATCGTCGCTTCACTCGTTATTATAGGTCTGTTGCTTGCCTTGCTACCCATAGGAGGTGCAACCAATGTAACAGGTTATATAGTTATCGCCACAGGACTATTACTTATACCTGTACTCAAGAGTGGTTATAAAGATGCCTGGGAAGGCAAACGATACACGAAAAAAGAGTTTTTCTATGCCAACGACAAGAAGAACGAATTGATAGCCGCCATCACCAATGCGCCTGAAAATATAACTGTCGAAAAGAACGAAAAGAGCAACACACTGCGTCTTGAGTTGTACTACAGCAAAGAGACCGGCAGAGCCTTTATGCAACTGCAAGAGTACGTACCCTACAAGTACGAGCCTCGTACCGACGTTGTAGAGCATGAGGTAAGCAAGATAGCACATCTTATCCGATAAGAGTGCTACGAGCAACTATACACAAAAAAACGATGCACACTGCCATAGCAGTGTGCATCGTTTTTATTACTTAATGTAGTATTAGAGCAATGCTTTGATTTTCTCTTCGAGTTGAGCTTTGCTGCCCGAACCTACGTGTTTGTCAACCAATTTACCATCTTTAAAGAACAACAAAGTGGGAATGTTACGGATACCGTATTCACCACTGATTTCGTCGCCTTCGTCAACGTTGTATTTACCAATAGCAACGCGACCTTCATACTCAGTAGCCAATTCGTCAACAAAAGGACCGATTTGGCGGCAAGGACCGCACCACTCTGCCCAGAAGTCAATAACTACGGGTTGACCCGATGCGATAAGTTCTTTTCCTAATTCGTCTGTGATTTTAAGTGCCATAGTATTTAAAATTTAGTTTATAAATAGCTTTGTAAGGTTGCACAAAAATAACAAATGAAATAATGATAAACAAGAAAAGCGGACGTTAATTTTTATATTTTCGTGTAAAAGTATTTGTCGTATCAACTCAGTTTCTTATCTTTGCACGAGATAAAATGCTTATGCACAACATTCAACGCCTCATATCGGTTATCATGCTGTTTTTTGCAGCCTTTGCAATGGTTGCATCATCGGCGCTACCGCATCACCATCACGATGACGGCAGTATATGCATAACACTTGAGAAAGAGTTGACCGACGATGGCGAGCACAACCATGCACACAATGGTTGCGACGACGATTGTGCCATGAACATCGACCTTGTGCAAGATGCTTCTCAACTTGGGCACGCATCGAAAGCCGGGTTCATTCCTACACTTGTGGCTGTTCTTTCATGGGACTACTCTCTACTGCCCGAGCCTCAAGAGCATAGAACATCGGCATCTTTTATCTACATCGAACACGCCTATGCCGGCATTGTCGGTTCGACATACGGTTTGCGTGCGCCACCACACGTGGCTTAATTCTCAACGCCTCTACACGAGGCAACAATCTACATTATTATAATAATAAAAACCTGTATGCCCAAGGTATATACCTCGGTGCGTACATAAAATCATAATAGCAATGAAAAAACAAGCAATCCTTCTTCTTACCATTGGTGCATATCTGCTGGCAAGCTGTGCCAACAACACTCACCAACATGACCATGACCACGCTCATGAGCACAACCACGAAACACATCAACATGCTACACACGACCACTCGCACGAGGGGCACGACCATAGCAGCCACGAGCATAATCACAACCACGACCACAGCTCGGCAGAGGCTGCAACAGCTCACAACCACGACCACGAAGATGGCATATCATTGAAACCGGGCGAGATTGAAACAATAGGACTTACCACAGAGACCGTAGCTCCCGGCACATTCTCTTCGGTAATAAAATGTACCGGACACGTAGTAGGTGCTACCGGCGATGTTGTAACCGTTGTTGCACCGCAAGCCGGAACCGTACACTATGAAAAATCATGGGCAGAAGGTGCTGCCGTAGCTACCGATGCAACATTGTTTACCATCTCGTCGCGCAACGTAGGCAGTGGTGATGTTGCAGAGCGCGCTCGCGTATCGTACGAAACTGCCAAGGCTGCCTACGAGCGTGCCCAAAAGTTGATTGGCGACCAAATCATCTCGGAGCGCGACTTTGAAGCCGCACGCGAAACATACGAGCAAGCTCGCCTTGCCTACGAGGCTGTAGGCAGTGGCAAAGTAGCCGGCTCGGCAGCCCGCACCACTAAGGGCGGATATATTACCAGTCTTTGGGTAAAAGAGGGCGACTATGTTGAGGCGGGTGCCCCCCTTGCTACCGTAGCGCAAAACAAGCGCATGCAACTCCGCGCCGATGTTCCGCAACGCTACTACAACGAGTTGCCCACCATCGCATCTGCCAACTTCATTACTCCCTACGACAACACCGTATACAAGTTGTCCGACATGAACGGTCAGCTACTATCTTATGGTCGCAATGCCGGCGAGACATCATATTTTGTACCCGTAACATTCAACTTCGACAACCGCGCCGCCATCGTGCCGGGCTCGAGTGTCGATGTATATTTGTTGGGTAAGACTCGCAACAATGTCATCAGCCTCCCCATGGAGTCTATCACCGAGGAGCAAGGCTTGTACTTTGTATACCGTCGCTTGTGTGAAAACGACTTTGAAAAGGTAGAAGTAAAAACAGGCTTGTCGGACGGTAGCCGCATAGAGATACTATCGGGTGTAAATCCCGGCGACAAGATTGTGGTAAACGGTGTTTACCGCGTGAAACTCGCAGCCAACAGCAATGTATTGCCCGAAGCACACAACCATAACCACTAAAAGATTGTTGCAATATGTTGAATAAAATCATAGAATTTTCACTACACAACCGCCTGCTGGTAACTATCATATCGGCTCTTATCCTTGTATTGGGCGTGTATAGTGTATCGAATATGGAGGTCGATGTATTTCCCGACCTCAACGCTCCCACCGTGGTTGTTATGACCGAGGCTAACGGCATGGCACCCGAAGAGGTGGAACGTCTTGTAACCTACCCCATCGAGACAAGTGTAAACGGTGCAACTCACGTACGTCGTGTTCGCTCGTCATCGACTACCGGCTTTTCGGTTGTGTGGGTAGAATTTGATTGGGGTACCGACCTCTACTTGGCGCGACAGATTACATCGGAACGATTGGTACAATTGGGCGAAATGCTGCCCGAGGGTGTAGGTACACCCACAATGGCACCTCAATCGTCTATTCTGGGCGAGATGATGATTATAGGTCTTACAGCCGATAGCACTTCGCTCCGCGACCTGCGTACTTTTGCCGACTGGACTATCCGTCCTCGCCTACTCTCTATTGGCGGTGTGGCACAAGCTACGGTGATAGGTGGCGAGATAAAAGAGTATCGTATTGCGGTAGACCCTGCTCGCATGAAACACTACGACGTAACAATCGACGAGGTGTTGGCAGCATCGCGCAACATGAACGACAACGCCAACGGTGGTATCATATATGAATATGGCAACGAATATATTGTACGCGGTGAAATATCTACTACCGACGTCGATGCCATAGGTCGAGCCGTCGTAAAACGCATAGGCAATATGCCCGTCGTATTGTCCGACGTTGCCGACGTTGTTATCACCGACAAGTCGCCCAAATTGGGTATGGCTTCGGTAGAAACCGAGCCGGCAGTACTCATCACCGTAAAGAAACAACCCAACACCGGCACTATCGAGTTGACCAAGAACATTGAGGCTGCACTCGGCGACTTGCAGAAGAACTTGCCCGCCGACGTGAAGATGTCGACCAACATTTTCAAGCAATCGCACTTCATCGAGAACTCGATCAACAACGTACAACGTGCGCTCATAGAGGGTGCTATCTTTGTCATCATCGTATTGTTCTTCTTCTTGATGAACACTCGCACTACCCTCATATCGCTCACAGCCATCCCATTGTCGGCTATCGTATCGTTGCTCACACTCAAGGCAATGGGACTTACCATCAACACCATGAGTTTGGGTGGTCTTGCCATCGCCATCGGTTCGCTGGTAGACGATGCCATTGTCGATGTTGAGAACGTATATAAGCGCCTACGCGCCAATCGACAGCTACCCGTCGAGCAACGCGCCAAGACCATAGACATCGTATTTGAGGCATCGAAAGAGGTGCGTATGCCCATCCTCAACTCTACCCTCATCATCATGGTCAGCTTCATGCCTTTGTTCTTCCTTTCGGGCATGGAGGGTCGTATGTTGCGCCCATTGGGTATTGCCTTCTTGGTAGCATTGGTGGCATCGACCGTAGTAGCCCTCACACTTACACCCGTATTGTGTAGCTACCTGCTCAACAGCGACAAAGCCTTCAAGCAAGAGAAAGAGCCTTGGTTGTCGCGCAAGTTGCAAGGCGTATACGGCAAAGCCTTGGAATGGGCTATGTCTAACTACAAAGCCATTGTGAGTGGAACGGTAGTATTATTGGTAGTTGCATTAGGTATGTTCTTCAGTTTGGGTCGCAGCTTCTTGCCCCCCTTCAACGAAGGGTCTTTCACCATCAACATTGCTACCCAACCGGGTGTATCGTTGGAAGAGTCGGACCGCATGGGTCGTCAGGTAGAGGAACTGCTGCTGCTAGTGCCCGAAATAAAAACCGTAGCACGCAAGACCGGTCGTGCCGAACTTGACGAACACGCATTGGGTGTAAATGCCAGCGAGATAGAGGCACCCTTCGAGCTTGCCAAACGCTCTCACGCCGAGGTAAAAGCAGACATACGTGCAAAATTGAGCACCATTTCGGGCTTGAGTTTCGAGATAGGTCAACCCATTTCGCACCGTATTGATGCCATGCTTTCAGGTACAAAATCGCAGATTGCCATCAAGCTGTTTGGCGAAGACCTCAACCGCATGTATGCCATAGGTACTGAGATAAAGAACCTTGCATCGAGCGTAGAGGGTGTTGCCGACCTCAACATCGAGCAACAAATAGAACGTCCGCAACTGCACATCGTACCGCGCCGCGACTTATTGGCTCGCTATGGTATCACTATGCCCGAGTTTATCGAATTTATCAACGTAGCAATGGCGGGCGAGGTAGTATCGCAAGTATATGACGAAAGTCGTACATTCGACCTCACTGTGCGAGTAAACGACGAAAATCGCGATACCGCATCGAAGTTGAAAGACATCATGATAGACACCCCCGAGGGCAAAGTACCATTGGCACAAGTAGCCGAAGTACGCTCGTCGATGGGTCCCAATACCATCAACCGCGAGAACGTAAAACGCAAGATTGTTATCTCTGCCAACGTTGCCGACCGCGACTTGCGCAGCGTGGTTGACGACATCCGTCAGTTGGTTGACGAGAATGTAAAACTGCCCGAGACATACTACGTAGAGTACGGCGGACAGTTTGAGAGTGAGGAGGAGGCTTCGCGCATCCTTGTCATAGCCTCTATGGCATCAATTCTCATCATCTTCTTGCTGTTGGTGCAACAATTCAAGAACGCCGGACAATCGGCCATCATCTTGCTCAACCTGCCTTTGGCACTTATAGGTGGTATATTCATCTTGCGTTTCACATCGGGCGAAGTAAGTATTCCTGCCACAATCGGTTTCATATCGCTATTTGGCATTGCAACCCGTAATGGTATGCTGCTCATAACACGTTACAACACGCTCATCGAGGAGGGCAATTCGCTGCACGATGCCATTATGAAAGGCTCGCTCGACCGTCTTAACCCCATTCTCATGACCGCTCTCACCTCGGCACTCGCACTCATCCCGTTGGCTCTCAACGGTAGTGCTCCCGGCAATGAGATACAAAGCCCCATGGCACAAGTTATATTGGGTGGCTTGTTGAGCTCGACACTGCTCAACGGATTTGTCATCCCCGTTGTATATCTATTAATGAACCGTAAAAAATTAAGCGCATGAAACGATATATCATCTCACTGATTGCTCTGGTTGCTGCAGCTACAGCTGTGGCTCAATCGCCCATAGAGAGCATACTCGAGAGTGTTGCCGGAAACAATAGTGGCATCAAAGCCGTTCAACAAGAGGCTGTTGCTGCACAAACCGAGCTATCGGCAGGCAATAGCTTGGAGAACCCCACATTCGAGTTTGAGTACCTGTGGGCAGAGAAGCAAGTACCCGGTGGCAACAAATATGCCTTTGCCATTATGCAAGGTTTTGACTTTCCCACCCTCTATGCCCAACGCAACAAACACATCACAGCACAAAAGAACTTGGGCGAATATCAAGTAGGTTATGCCCGACAAAGCGTGCTGCTTGAGGCTCGTGAGTTGTGCATAAAAATCGTATACCTCAACAAGCAAATAGCTCTCGTAAGCGAGCGCGCCGAGATAGCCGAAACGTTGGTAAAACTATACAACCAACGCCTCGCAGCCGGCGATGCCAACCGCCTCGAAGTAAACAAAGTTGAGATAGAGCGTTTGAGCCAATCGTCGCGCCTGAAAATGCTCATCAGCGAGCGCGATGCTGCTGCCACACAACTCAAAGCCTGCAACGGTGGCATGGAGTTGCCGGTAGAAATATCTGCACTCACACTCTACCCCACTATTGCAATGCCTGTATCGCTCGATGCAGCTATCGAAGAGTGGCAACAAGCCGATGCCGGCATCAAGATGCTGCAAGGGCAACAACAAGTAGCCGAGACATTTACATCGGTATCGAAACAAGGCTGGATACCCCGATTTGAGTTGGGCTACAAGCAGGCGTATGAAGTAGGCGATATGTTCTACGGATTGGCCGTAGGCGTTTCATTGCCTCTTTTCAAGACAAGTAATGAGGTAAAAACAGCCAAAGCCCGCGCCTTGGCTCTATCGTTCCAATCGGACAATGCCAACACCCAAGCCACTGCCGAGGTAACACAACTCTATCACGAGGCTGCTGCATTGCAAACAGCTCTTGACGACTATCAAGTATTGTCGCAACAAGACAACCGCGCCATGCTGCTCAAAGCGTTGGAAAACGGACAAATTTCGCTATTGGAATACATGAGCGATATAGCACAACTCAACGAGGCAGAGGAAAATCGCCTCATGCTCGAGTACCAATATTACAGCAAATTGTCGCAACTCAACCGCAACAACTTGTAGAAACATCTCTACACAATACCCCAAAGCACATCGGAGGAACCCCCGATGTGCTTTTTCTATCATTGAAGCCGACATGGTTATATACCGTCTGTAAAGAAAACACACAAAACAGACCATCATTACACTCGCTTTCATTATCTTTGCAAAAAGCAAACGAGGAATAATGAAGAATTTATCACTATTTATATGTCTTATAATCTTGTGCCTTGCCCTGCCCTCTACTGCACAAGAGGCGAATAACGCCGTCAATACCACTTCTGCTGCTGCCGAACAAAGCCAACTTATCGACACAGTGTATATACCCCATACGGCAATAGAGCAACTGGGTGATACCCCCACCGTATATGTAATGCCCCTCGGACAGAAGATATTTGAGAACAAATATTTCCAAATGACCTACATCGGCGTACCCCTTGTCGTAGCCGGTGTTGCCACACAAGGTTGCACATCGCAACACTTTAAGGACCTGCGCGATGCCTATGCGCCTACATTCGACCATTCGTACGACGATTATCTGCAATTTGCTCCTGCAGCAGCCATGCTTATCATGAAAGCCTGCGGAGTAAAGGGGCGCAGCTCGTGGGGGCGTATGATTGTTTCGGATGCCTTCTCGGTAATACTCACAGCCGGTATAGTGAACGGTTTGAAATACTCGGTAGGCACAATGCGACCAGACAATTCAACAAGAAACTCTTTCCCCTCGGGGCACACAGCAACGGCATTCATGGCAGCACACATGCTACACAAAGAGTATGGGGGTGTGAGCCCTTGGATAAGTGTTGGAGGCTATACGGTTGCGGCTGTAGTAGGTGTATCGCGACAACTCAACAACCGACATTGGATTTCCGACGTTCTTGCCGGCGCGGGTATAGGTATTCTGTCGGTCGAATTTGGCTATTTCTTTGCCGACCTTATCTTCAAAGACAAAGGGCTGTATAACATCGACAAGCCCGACTTTACCATACCCGACAAACCCTCCAACTTAGGGTTGACCATGGGACTCTCGTTGCCCCTTGCCTCGATAGAGATAGGCAACGGACAACGCCTGATATCGACCACCGGTAGCCGCATGGGTATCGAGGGGGCTTGGTACATCAATCGCTATGTAGGAATAGGCGGCTCGGCTGCCGTAGCATCAATGCCAACAGCCCTCGAAAGCGACCCCGAAGAGCGCCTTTCGATAGATGCTGCAACCGTAGCAGTAGGCGCATACGGCTCAATACCCATGGGCGAGAGCTCTCGTTTCCGCGCCAATCTGAAGACCCTTTTGGGCTGCAATTTTATGTCAAACACAGCATTGCTACCCGAAGCGATGACCTTGGATAAAGCCGGATTTTACTATGAAATAGGCGCATCGGTATCGGTTGTAGCACGTCGCCACTTTGGTGTAACAATCTTCTGCGACTATGGCGGGCACTCATTTACTGCCACGCACACGCCCGCACCTCAATACAACATGACACGCGAAGGTCGCTACAACTACATGCTGCACACTACCACTATCGGTGCAACAACTTCTATTCTATTCTGACAAACAAAACCTTTTATGCAGTTCTAAAACCAACTATTTTTTGCCACATTACCAACTTTTATAAAAACACCGAGGGCGCATCCGCATGGATGCGCCCTCGATTATTATTGGTATGATTGATTAGTCTTCGAGTTTGTGGATTACAAGACCCGAGCGCAATTTGGGCTCAAACCAAGTTGTTTTGGGAGGCATGATATTGCCTGTATCGGCAATGTCGATGAGTTGTTGCATTGATACGGGATAGAGAGCCAAAGCAACACGCATCTCGCCACTATCAACACGGTCTTTCAACTCGCCAAGACCACGGATACCACCCACGAAGTCGATACGTTTGTCGCTACGCAAGTCGGTGATGCCGAGGATATCGCGCAAGATATAGTTAGAAGAGATAGTTACGTCGAGCACACCGATAGGATCGTTGTCGTCGTAAGTACCTTCGCGAGCTGTGAGCGAGTACCATGCGCCATCGAGATAGAGAGCAAAGTTGTGAAGAGCAGCGGGAGTATAGATGTCGGCGCCTTTCTTCTCAACAACGAAGTGCTCGCCGACCTTGGCAAGGAACTCTTCCGATGTAAGACCGTTGAGGTCTTTCACAACGCGGTTATAGTCGATAATTTTGAGGTGCGAAGCGGGGAAGCATACAGCCAAGAAATAGTTGTACTCTTCGTCGCCACGATGATTGGGATTGTTTTTGGCTTTCTCAGCACCAACAAGAGCAGCAGCGGCAGTGCGGTGGTGTCCGTCGGCAATGTAGAGATAAGGTATAGCAGCAAACAACTCGGTGATGCGCTTGATATCCGCCTCATCGTCGATTACCCAGAAGTGATGACCGAAACCATCGGGAGCAACGAAATCATACTCGGCAGCTTTTTCTTTGCAAACGCGAGCTACAATACCGTCGAGCTCTTCGTTATCGGGATACGAGAAGAATACGGGCTCGATGTTGGCATCGCTGTTGCGCACGTGTTTCATGCGGTCTTCCTCTTTGTCGCGACGGGTGAGCTCGTGTTTTTTAATCACACCGCTCAAATAGTCCTCAACATTGGCTGCTACAACAAGACCATATTGAGTGCGACCGTTCATTGTTTGTGCATACACGTAGTAGTTTTCTTTGGCATCTTGTACCAACCAACCTTTCTCTTGGAAGGCGTGGAAGTTTTCTACTGCCTTGTCGTAAACTTCGGGAGCATGCTCATCGGTACCGGGAGCAAAGTCGATCTCGGGTTTGATGATGTGGTAGAGAGATTTTTCATTACCCTCAGCCTCTTTTCGAGCCTCTTCCGAGCTCAATACGTCATAAGGACGTGATGCAACTTCTTCAATGAGTTGTTTCGGGGGACGGAGTCCCTTGAAAGGTTTAACTTTTGCCATAATTAGTGCTTTTAGTATTTTTATTAAGGTTTTATATAGTTATCTTATTTACGCTCGATGGTTTGCTCACGGTCGGGACCAACCGATACGATTGCGATAGGCACACCCAACTCGCGCTCCAAGAATGAAATATAATCCTTGAATGCTTGAGGGAACTCCTCTTCGCTCTTAATGGCTGTCATATCTTGTTGCCAACCGGGTATCTCTACATATACAGGCTCTATACCGCTCTCTATCGAATAGGGCAATTCGGTAGTCTCTACACCATTCACACGATATGCCACACAGGCCTTGATGGTCTCAAATGTATCGAGCACATCGCTCTTCATCATGATGAGCTTGGTTACACCATCAATCATCACAGCATAGCGCAATGCTACGAGGTCAATCCATCCACAACGACGACGACGACCGGTTACAGCGCCAAACTCATGACCTATCTCGCACATCTTCTCTCCATCGGCATCAAACAACTCGGTGGGGAACGGACCGCTACCTACGCGGGTGCAATATGCCTTGAAGATACCATACACCTCGCCAATACGGTTGGGAGCGATACCCAGACCGGTACATGCACCGGCACATACGGTATTGGATGATGTAACAAAGGGATATGAACCAAAGTCAACATCGAGCATTGTACCTTGTGCACCCTCGGCAAGGATACTCTTGCCTTCGCGCAACAGATTGTTCACAACGTGCTCGCTGTCGATAATACGGAAACGCTTGATATACTCGATAGCGTCCATCCAACGCGCCTCGAGCTCGGTCATATCATACTCATAGTTGAGCGATGCCAAGATTGCCTCATGGCGAGCTTTCAAGGCGTTGTATTTAGCCTCAAAGTCGAGGAATATATCACCCACGCGCAAGCCGTTACGACTTATCTTGTCGGTATATGTAGGACCGATACCCTTTCCGGTAGTACCTATCTTACCGGCACCCTTGGCAGCCTCATAAGCAGCATCGAGCATGCGGTGAGTAGGCAGGATAAGGTGAGCCTTCTTTGAGATGCAAAGGCGTTGTGTAAGGTCATGACCCGAAGCTGCCAACTGCTCTGCCTCCTCGCGGAACAAAACCGGATCAAGTACCACACCGTTACCAATAATGTTCACTTTACCACCTTGAAATATACCCGAGGGTATAGAGCGCAACACATATTTGTTGCCTTCAAATTCGAGGGTGTGACCGGCATTAGGTCCACCTTGAAAACGTGCTACAGCATCATAGCGGGGAGTCAGTACATCTACAACTTTTCCTTTACCTTCGTCGCCCCATTGCAAACCCAAAAGGATATCTACCTTCATGTCTTTGTGTATTTGGTATATTTGTTATTAATTATTTTTTCTCTTTTCTACGCATATCACGCTCCTGTTTGGCACATCGCGAGCACAATCCGTATATGTAAAGCGTAAAATATGCCGGCTCGAAACTGCGAGGCTTGCGCGACAGCAAATCGCCTACAAGCTCTACCGCTTTCATCTCTTTCACCTTACCACAGCGGGTGCATATAAGGTGATGATGATTGTTTGTAGCCGTTATACGCTCATATCGTGCCACTCCATCGCCAAGGTTGATACGTCGCACCAAGCCCGCCTCGACAAGCAGATTGAGGGTATTATACACAGTTGCAATACTCACTCGATAACCATCGGAAAGCATAGCATTGTGCAATGCCACTACCTCGACGTGTGCCGACGAAGAGTAAATTTTATCGAGAATGGTAAATCGCTCGGATGTCTTACGCATTTTGCGACTTTCCAAGAATTGCGCAAGTTTCTGTCGCACAGATATTTCCCGATATTTTTCTTCGCCTGTCAGCATACTATTGCGTTTCCACAAAGTTACATTATTTTTGTCATCTGTGCAAGAGGTAGAAGATGATATTGGATTTTTTTCGCACAGTTTATCGGAAAATAGAGCTATAACACTGCACTGTTGTCAAATTGCATCGTCATAAAGCGACACGATGCTCTCGCGCCACTGCTCATCTATAAGGCTCGATTGTCGCACCACATCAACAACAACACGCCCGGTTGCAGGCTGAAGCATACTTTCGGTGAGCATACGACGTGCCGACGATGCTGCGACAGAGCTCGCCGAATATGCAACATCGACTGCCTTTGTTGCCACGCCATGCAACCACTCGGCATCGACATCCGACACAAGTAGCGAATAAGCTAAGCGAAAACCGGTGTACTGCAACAACTCCGACTCGGCTTCTACCCACTCTACTACCAACTGAGGGGCAAACGATAGTTGCGAAAAGAGGAATTTACAACAAAAATCTGCCACCTCGGTATTGGGCATCTCTTCGCACCAGCGCAACGCTACTTCCCTGGTACAATCCGATGTGGGATATAGCATAGGAGCCAACAGCAACGACTCGCGCACGCCTCTATCCTGCCACAGCATCTCGGCAACCTCTGCCGAGGGCGACACCTGCTCAGCAATACGTCGTAGCAAGGGCATTGTAAGTCCAAAGTTCACTCTATATTCGGCACCTTTGTTGCGCATACTTTGCGAAACAATACCATTCATATAGAGGCGATAAAGGCGTTTTATATCTTTGAGTTGCTGCATAACGTTGGCAAATATAGAATAAAAAAGGATGCAAACAGATGCCTGCATCCTTTTACTATGTCGATTTTATTTATTTTAAGGAATAATGTTGAGCTTGCGGAAGTTCTTCTCGATTTTCTCCAACAACACATCTACTTGTTCACGAGTATGTGTAGCCATAAACGAGATGCGGATGAGCGTGTCATGAGGAGCTACTGCAGGCGAAACAACGGGGTTGACAAAGATACCATCGTCGAGCAACATACGTGTTACAAGGAAGGTCTTGTCGTTGTCGCGAACATAGAGGGGGATGATAGGAGTACATGTATTACCTATCTCACAACCCATGTTGCGGAAACCTTCAAGGGCATAGTTGGTAACATCCCACAGACGGTCGAAACGCTCGGGCTCACTCTCCATAATGTCAAGAGCAGCATTAGCAGCGGCTGTCGAAGCAGGTGTGATACTTGCCGAGAAGATATACGAGCGAGAAGTGTGGCGCAACCAGTTGGCAGTATCGGCATCGGTAGCGATGAAACCGCCCAACGAAGCAAATGACTTACTGAAAGTACCCATAATGAGGTCTACATCGTCGGTAACACCAAAGTGATCGCACACACCGCGACCATTGCGACCAAACACACCAATACCGTGTGCCTCATCGACCATCAACGCGGCATTATATTGTTTACACAACTCTACGATTTTGGGAAGATTGGCAACATCGCCTTCCATCGAAAAGACACCATCGGTAACAACCAATTTCACCTTGTCGGGCTCGCACATTTTGAGACGTTGCTCAAGAGCGAACATGTCATTGTGTTGATATTTAAGGTGTTTTGAGAACGACAAGCGATAGCCGTCAATAATAGAAGCATGGTCTGAATCGTCGGTAATGATGTAATCTTCGCGACCTGTAAGTGCCGATACAACACCCAAATTCACTTGGAAACCTGTCGAGTAAATAAGAGCCTCTTCTTTGCCCACAAACTTGGCAAGACGGCGCTCGAGCTGGGTGTGAATATCAAGAGTACCATTCAAAAAGCGCGAACCGGCACAGCCTGTTCCATATTTCTTGGTAGCCTTTATGGCAGCCTCTTTGATTTTGGGGTGGTTTGTCAGTCCTAAATAGCTGTTAGAACCAAACATTAGCACTTTTTTACCATTAATTTTGACCACTGTATCTTGGTCGCTGGTTATCTCGCGGAAGTAAGGATAGACACCTTTAGCCTTGGCTTGTTGAGGTACGTCGTACTTCGCGAGTTTGGCTTGTAATAACTTCATATTATTATTATTTATTTTCAGCACTTTAAGTGCTAAAATTTGTTATACAAATCAAATACAACCGACAAAGATAAGTGTTTTTGAGTGCACAGACAAATTTTTGAAACACTTTTTAACAACAAAGTTTATCGTCAGCCGACACAGATACACCAGAGGGGGAATTGGGCGATTTTTTGTCTATTTGGGTATTTTATATGAAAAATATTTCCGACCTTTGCACCATTAATATATTTAATAGGTATATGCAATTTACAGCAAAACAAATAGCCGACTTCCTCGGAGGCGAAGTCGTTGGAGATGCTACGGTAAGTGTCAACAATCTGTCAAAAATCGAAGAAGGCACTCCCGGCACACTCACATTCCTGTCCAATCCACTCTACACACAATACATATATAGTACACAAGCGAGTATTGCATTGGTTCGTCGCGACTTTGAGCCCGAGCGTCCTATCACGCCCACACTCATCAAGGTCGACGACCCCTACACCTGCCTGACTCGTCTGCTCGAGTTGGTCAACCAAGCTCAAGGTGGCAAGAGCGGCATCGAGCAACCATCGCACGTAGCCAAGAGCGCACAACTGCCCGACAACATCTACTTAGGCGCATTTGCCTATATAGGCGAGCGCGTACAAGTAGGCGAAGGCAGCAAGATATATCCCCAAGTATACATCGGCGACGACGTCGTGATAGGCAAGAACGTAACACTATACCCCGGAGTGAAAGTGTATCACGGTTGCCGCATTGGCGACAACTGCATCCTACACGCCGGCGTTGTCATTGGTTCCGACGGATTTGGATTTGCGCCACAAGCCGACGGCTCATACAAGAAGATACCGCAAATAGGCATCGTAATACTTGAAGACAACGTAGAGATAGGTGCCAACACCGTCGTAGACCGCGCCACAATGGGTGCTACCGTTGTGCACAAGGGAGTAAAACTCGACAACCTCATACAAGTAGCACACAACGTAGAGATAGGCGAGAACACTGTTATGGCAGCTCAAGTAGGCATTGCCGGCTCTACCAAGATAGGTTCGCAATGCATGTTTGGCGGTCAAGTAGGCATCGCCGGACACCGCCACATAGGCAACCGCGTCGTGATAGCGGCACAATCGGGTATATCGAACGACGTAAAGGACAACATGAGCGTTATGGGTTATCCCGCTATCAACAAGATAGACTTCGGACGTCAGGCAATACACCTGAAACGCCTGCCCGAGTTGAGCAACACCGTTAAAGAGTTGCGCAAAGAGATAGAAGAGTTGAAAAATATCATTCACAATAAAGCCGAGTAACAGCCGAGCAAAAAGTCTCGACCCCTACTCGCCATAAAAGAACTTACAATGAAACAAAAAACACTGAAAGAGAGTTTCACCATATGCGGCAAAGGCTTGCATACAGGACTCGAAATCACAGCAACATTCTTGCCCGCCGCCGAGAATACAGGTTACAAAATTCAACGCACCGACCTTCCCGACCAACCCATCATTGATGCCGTTGCCGAGAATGTGGTTGAAACCAATCGCGGCACTGTAATAGCACAAGGCGATGCCAAAGTTAGCACCATCGAGCACGCCATGGCAGCACTCTTCTGCGCCGAGATAGACAACTGCCTCATACAAGTCAACGCCCCCGAACTCCCCATACTCGATGGTAGTGCCATCCAATATGCCGAGGCGATTGAGAAGGTAGGCGTTGAAGAGCAAAATGCCGAGAAAGACTACTTTATCATCAAGTCGAAGATAGAGCTTGTTGACGAAAACACCGGCAGCACCATCACCGTATTGCCCGACGACGAGTTCAGCATCAACACCATGGTGTCATACGACTCGTCTATACTCACCAACCAATATGCCGCACTCGACAACATTGCCAACTTCAAAGAGCAAATTGCCGCCAGCCGCACATTTGTATTTGTTCGCGAGATTGAGCCCCTCTTGGCAAACAACCTTATTAAAGGTGGCGACCTCGACAACGCTATCGTTATATACGACCGCGAGGTTGAGCAAGCAACCCTCGACAAGCTCGCCGACAGCATAGGCGCAAGCCACAAGCCCGCCAACCAATTGGGTTACCTCAACAACAAGCCCCTCGTATTTGACAACGAGCCTGCTCGACACAAACTACTCGACATCTTGGGCGATATAGCCCTCGTTGGTCGCCCCATACGCGGTCGCATCATCGCTACCCGTCCGGGACACAGCATCAACAACAAGTTTGCCCGTCTGTTGCGCAAAGAGATACGCCGTCAAGACCTGCAAGCCCCCGAATACGATCCCAACAAAGTGCCTTTGATGGACACCAACAAGATACGCTCACTTCTCCCCCACCGCTACCCCTTCCTCTTGGTCGACAAGGTGATAGAGATAGGCACCAAACACATCGTCGGTGTCAAGAACGTATCGGGCAACGAGCCCTTCTTCCAAGGACACTTTCCCCAAGAGCCCGTAATGCCCGGCGTACTCATCGTCGAAGCCATGGCTCAAACCGGTGGTTTGTTGGTACTCAACTCGGTAGAAGAGCCCGAGCGCTACTCTACCTACTTCATGAAAATCGACAATGTAAAATTCCGCCAAAAGGTAGTACCCGGCGACACCCTCATCTTCCACCTCTCAATGATGACCGAAATGCGTCGTGGATGCGCATACATGAAAGGTTATGCGTTTGTAGGCGAGAAGATTGTTACCGAAGCCGAGTTTATGGCACAAATCATTAAAAACAAATAAGCATAAAGATGAACCAAATGTCGTACATACATCCCAACGCCAAGATAGGAAAGGATGTTGAAATTGCACCGTTTGTTACCATATACGACGACGTCGTGATAGGCGACGGCACTCGCATACACCCCAACGTTACGCTATACCCCGGTGCACGTATCGGCAAGAATTGTGAGATATTTCCGGGCGTAACCGTTGCAGCCGCTCCCCAAGACCTCAAGTTCAAGGGTGAATACACCACCGCCGAGATTGGCGACAACACAACCTTGCGCGAGTGTGTAACCGTTCACCGCGGCACAGCATCGAAAGGTCGCACAGTAGTAGGCAGCAACTGCCTCATCATGGCATATTGCCACGTGGCACACGACTGCGAGCTGGGCAACAATATTATCATATCTAATGCCACCCAGTTGGCAGGCGAAGTAGTTGTCGACGACAACACCGTAATAGGCGGAGGCTCGTTGGTGCACCAATTCACCCACATCGGCTCATACGTCATGATACAAGGCGGCACACCCGTCAACAAAGATGTACCCCCCTACGTCATGGCAGCCCGCACGCCTATATCGTATGTAGGACTCAATATCGTAGGCTTGCGCCGTCGCGGTTTCAGCAACGAGCAGATTTCTATGCTGCAAGACATCTACCGTCGCATTTTTGCCTCGGATAGCAACATGAGCGATGCACTCAAAGCAATAGAAAACGAATTGCCCGCAACACCCGAACGCGACAATGTTATCAACTTCATCCGCAGCTCGGAACGAGGTGTGATAAAAGGAGTTTCTCTGTAATTTTATTCACATTTTATACAGTTTTATTAAAACGCGCCCCACAAAGGCGCGTTTTATCAATTTTATACAACAAACCCGATATATTATAATAATAAAGACGGCATAAATTGCAAAGCGTAAGCAAGCCCCCCCCTGCGCAAAACAGTTAAATAAAAAACACACAACGTTATGCATATTTATACATATACCGAATAAAAATACATAATAAATATACAGAAAAAGGAACAAATGCAGCATCAAATGGCAAATATTTATATTTTTTAACATGAGTGATTTGCATCAAAAACTCATGTATTCATATATTTGCGCATCAGTAAACAAACAATCTCCTATTGTATATTTATACACATAATAAAATCACAAAATCAGAGCTTATGAATAAAAGGTTTACACTATTAGTTCTTTTAATGTCGGTTTTTGCAAGCATGTTTGCAGAAGAACAACCCGACGTAGTTTTCACAGGTACCCCTTGGGGCATTATAGGTGTATCGGGTAACGGTCGTTACATCGTAGGTACACGCCAATACACCGAAGCATATCGTTTCGATATCCAAGAGGAACGATTGATGGTTGTGCCCACCGAAGGCGAATATGATGATATGTGCTTCTCGGACGTAACCGACGACGGTATGATTGTAGGTAAAGACCACGACATGCTCCCCGGTATCTATCGCCCCGAAAAAGAAGCATGGGAAAAACTCCCCATCCCCTACACTGCTATATCCGAAGGTTATGCTAACGAGGTTACCCCCGACGGACGTGTGATAGTAGGTTTCATCATGGGTTCTATCGACCCCTCTAAACCCTACACCGTATTCCCCTGCGTATGGCGATTGCAAGAGGATGGCTCATATGTTTACGAAGAATTGCCCAACCCCGAGATTGACTTCCTCGGCACTAAAACTCAATTTATCTCAACTCGCACCATCTCGGCAGACGGTAACACCGTTGTAGGTGTATGGGTAGAGAAAAAAGGTCGCTACTATCAACCCATTATTTACCACTACAATGGTACAGAATGGACATACGAAACCCCCTTCTTCGATCTTACTTTCAACGGGAACGAAATATATAACAAATGGATGGCAGAGGAGCCCAACATCTACGACTACGTAACTGTTCCTCCCAGCGATCCCGAATATATATATTGTGTAGAAGATTACCAAATGGCATTTGCCGAGTGGCAATACAAATTCTGGCAAGAGTGGTTGACCGGATTTGAGGTAACCGCCGTACCTGTCATCATGAGTACCAATGGCAAATGGCTTGCACCCATGGCTACCGAAACAGAGTATTACTGGGAACCCGGTGCCACATCGGTTGAAAAAGCATCTGCTGTAAATTACCCCGTTCTCTACAACCTCGAGACCGGTGAGCTCACCAAGTTCAAAGGTCTTCAAGGCGGTGGCAGCAGCTGGTTTACATACGGTGTATCGAACGACGGTGATATGATTTCGTGCGACGGCTACGACTTCTACTTGAAACCCGCCGACAGCGACCGAGCATTTGAATTGTCAGAGTGGCTGAAACAAGAGTACGACTTCGACCTCAAGTCATACCTCCCCTTAAATACCGAGTACATCGACTGCGGTACTATCTCGTCAGAAATGACAATGCTTGCCGGAACATATCGCTCGGTAACACCCAGCGGTGAGCTCGACAACAAAGAGGTATTCTGTGTAACATTGCCCGGCTTTATGACCGACATCAAGAAAACACTCGACACTCCTCGCAACGAAAACATCGTTTTGGCAGGCGAGGAACTCCGTTTCGGCGCTGAGGCTCAAAACATTGTTATCTACGACATGGGTGGTAAACAAGCCATGACACACAACGGCAAGGCAAACACCCTCAATGTAGCCAACTTGTCGCAAGGCGTATATGTAGTTACTGCCGAAATGAACGGTGTGAAAGCTACAGGTAAAATTTACAAATTCTAACAGCCCGTTTCAATTATGAATAAGAGTCTATTCACTATCCTGCTCGCAGCATTGGCTCTCATGTTCAATGCACAACAAGCAGAAGCTGCCAACCAAAATACAGCCGACAACTCTATAACCTTTGGTTATTGCGGCGAATTGTACGAAGCTATCGGATTTGGCACAGCATGTACTTCAAGAGCAGCCATCGAGATTACTCCCGAGGTTATCGCCAAATATCAAGGTGCACAAATCAGCCAAGTATTGATTGGTGCAGGCAGCAATGCCGGCAAGGATGCCAAAGTGCTCATCCTCGGCAGTTTGGAAGATAACGACGCGCTATACTCGCAAGAGATAAAACTCACCACCAATCGTTGGAATGAAATAACTCTTGACACACCCTACACCATAGGCGAGAAGAGTTTCTACGTTGGCTATGAAGTAACCACAAGCGCAAGCACAGCATACCCCATAGGTGTAGACAACGAAGCGGCATGCCCCGAAAGCGACTGGGTAGGTATGTATGACGAAGAAAAAGGCGCATGGGCGTGGGAACACACAGGTGCATCCAACTTCGGTAATGTATGTATCCGTCTTGTCCTCACCGGCGACAAGCTACCCCAATATGACTTTGAGTTGAATAGTGCCAAGATACACGACTACATTGCTACCGGCAAAGAGTTCTCGATTGAAGCTACTGTAAAAAACATAGGTACACAAGATGCACAATCATTCGACGTAGCTTGCCAAATTGGCAATGCCGAGCCTGTTGTAACCACCATCAACACAGCTGTCGCTTCTAACAGCACTGTCACTTTCACAATCGAAGGTCTCTCGGCTGCCGAAGAGGGTGAGCAAGAAATAAAGTTGGAAGTTACAAGCATCGACGGTAATGCCGACCAATACACCGACAACAACACATATACCAAAGTAGCAAACTTCTTGTCGAACCTCGCCACTCGCAAGGTGCTCATCGAAGAGTTCTCGACTACAGGTTGTGTAAACTGTCCTCGCGCACACACCACAATGAAGGACATCACCGAAGATCGTGACGACATAGCCCTCGTGGTACACCACGCCGGCTATGGTACCGACAACTTCACCATTGCAGCATCTCGTTCATACCTCAACTTCTACAACGAGAGTTCATTCGCACCTGCCATGATGATAGACCGTCGACCTCTTGCCGAGCAAGGTGCATTAGGCTATTCAGGAGCAGCCCCCGGTCCGGTATTTGGTGTTACATCGAAAGAAGATATTATGAAATATATCAACTATTGCTTTGACCAACCGGCACTTGTATCGGTAAATGTCGAAGATAGTTACAACGAAGAGACACGCGAGTTTACCGTAAGAGTATGGGGTGAAGCCGCCATCGAGTTGCCCGGCAGCACCGTTATCAACGTCTATATCACCGAGAGCGGTATGATAGGCTATCAAAAAGGCGGTGGCAACGACTACGTACACAACCACGCCATTCGCGCCAACCTCACTACTACTTGGGGCGATGCACTCACCATCGAAAACGGCAAATATGACGTAACATATACCTATGAAATTTCGGAGAAATGGAAACCCGAGAACATGAGTGTTGTAGCATTCGTATCTAACTACGACTCGAAAGACGTAAACAACTGCGTTGTGTATAACACCAACTTCAAGGAGTTTGCCTACGAAGCCGGTGTTAACAACATCACTCGTAACGACCTCAACGTATGGGCAGCCAATGGCAACATCTACGTATCGGGCAACTACGAGCAAGCCGAGGTATATGCAACCGATGGTCGCTTGGTAAAGGTAGCCAATGGTGCACAAAGCATCAACATTGAGGCTGCAGGTATATATATCGTACGCATAGACGGTACTACCTACAAAGTAGCCATTCGATAAGCATAATCCGCAAGAAGAGATTGTGAAACCTCACAATCTCTTCTTCAACAATACCAATCTTTTTTAATTAATCAAAAACATGAAAAAAAATCTACTAACCTTACTCGTTTGTGCCTTGGCACTTACAGTATTTGGCCAAGACGGCAACGTGAAGACTGCTCATGTCAAGAAAGTTCGCTACACAACAATCTACACTGACACAAGCATGGAAGAAATGGAGACACGTCTTCAAGACCAAAACATCATCCACTACTTCTACGACATCAACGGTAACGTTGTATTGCAACGCACATTGAAGTACAATGCTTCACAATCCAAGACTTACATTGCTTATGCTTACGACGAGAAAAACCAAATGATTGAGCAAATAGACGGTTCTACCCGCTACACCTACTCGTACAACGAAGATGGTACTATAGCTCAACGCTTGAAATACAACTCATCGGGCGCTGTAAGCGAGACAATCGACTACGAATACACCGAAGGTGTTCTCTCTAAAGAGACTACTTTGGGTTCAGCCGGCACTGTATCGAGCTACTATTTGTACAAATACACCGATGGTCTTCTCACAAACCGCGAGAAATACAACAAATCGGATGTAATGTCGGGTAATACTCAATACACCTATAACGACAACAAACAACTTGTTGAAGAGTGCGACACAACATTGCGTACTTCGGGCTCTTCAAAAGGTAAACCCAGCAGTGCAAAACGCTATCTCTATGCATACGACGAGCAAAGTCGCCTCAGCCAAGAGACACTCCAATCGGCAGTAGTAGCATCAAACGAAATCACTTCATGGAGCGAGAAAAACCAATACAAATATCTCTATGAAGGTGCTACCGAGCAACTCACTCGCAAAGAGACCTACAACTGGAGCTCAAGCAAAGAGACTTACGAAATCTACGAGCATGACGAGTATACAGCAAGCAACTTGTATGGCAACGACTTCATGCCCCAAAACGTAACAATCGTTCCCGGCAAAACAATTACATCTATCACCATGAGCCTTGAGAAACCTGCCAACGCAACAGGTCTTGCAGGTTATCAAGTTCTTGCCGACAACACCCTTCTCGACACACTCTATACAACCGAAAGCTTCGATATCGAAGGTCAGCTCAAAGGTGCACACACCTATCGTGTAATGGCTGTTTACGACACCATCCCCGCTACTGTTTCGGCACAACTCGACTATGAGGTAGTAATCAACCTCCCCGCTCCCAGCAATGCCGTTATCGAATCTAAAGAGTATACTTCGAGCTGGGCTGCCAGCTTCACTTTCACACCTCCCGTTGTTCCCGAAGGTGTAACACTCACAGGTTATCGTTACAAAGTAAACGGTGGTAACGGTGGTAAATCAGGTACTGCCGAAGCTACAGCCGAGAGAATTGCATTCAGCGGTTTGTATCGCGACACCAAAGACAATGAGAACAACCTCTGCCGCGTAGACTTGTTTGCTGTATATGCCGAGGGTGAGTCGGATGTTTACTCATTCGAGCTCGACTTGCGCGACACCAACGACCAAATCCTCGTTAAATGGAACAACGAGCGCATGGAGCGTACCGATGCCGAAGGCTTCTTGCTTGGTGCAAGCCACTACTACTACAACACTGTTTCTAACAAAGAAGTTCTCGTTGCTCAAGTTGACTATAACAGCGAATATACTCCCACAGAACGCTTCACTACCGACAGCAAAACAAAAATCGAAACTGTCGAGAAGTGGAATGCCACTACAATGCAATGGGAAAAATACATCACAAGAGAGCCCAGCAAAGAAGATGGTACTACTTGGGAAAACTGGTACGAATGTATGACAACCAAAGTATGGGATGCAGAGAAAGGCGAGTATGTAGCTACCGAGGTAGAAAAAGTATACCAATACTACAGCCCCTCATACAAGGTTCTTACCGGCAACACAGCTGTTTATGACATCAAAGACGGTGTAGAGACGTTGAAATCATACACTACTCACTACGCTGCAACCGACTTCTCACTTGATTGTGATACATTGTTTGCTGCCGACAAAACTACCATCACAGGTCTTATCGAGTATCGCTACAACGCTACTCTCAACTCATATGGTAGCTTGGTATCAAGAACTCTTACTTCAAAAACCACTTACAAATATGAGAACGGTAACTTCGTAGCTACCGAAATCGTTGAAGGTACAGCCAATCCCAAAACAGGTCTTCAAAGCAGCCAAACAATTTCAACAATTGATGCAGCCGGTAACAAAACTCTCGTAGAAACAAATACATTTGTTGCTTCTAAAGAGTACGGCGCTATCAAAGCTCCCGCAGCCGTAACATTTGCCAACGACACTCTCACATGGCAAGCTCCTGCCAACACATACATGAAGCCCACAGGCTACCGCGTATTTGTAAACAACGTTCAATACATTGACACTTACGACTATGCCGAGACAACAGCTGTTATCGAAGGTATTCCTACCGGCACATATACATTCACTATAATGGCATTGTACGAAGGCAGCGAGTCGAACTACCAAACTTCTGTTGAAGGTAGCTTCACCAACTATGCAACATTCGTACCCACATCGGTTAGCCCCGTTGCTTACGACTACGAATTGAACAACATGGTAGATGCTCTCACCGAGGTAACTCTTACCTTCCCCACAAAGATTGCTAAATTGGGCGACGAGCTCGTTGCTTCACTCAACTCTCGCTTTGGTCCCGTAGGCGAAACTACAGCCAAAATCAGCGACGATGGTAACGCTCTCGTTATCACATTGCCCGCTAACCTCGAAAACGGTATGTACTACCTCGACGTACCTCAAGGTATGGTAATAGCCGAAGACGGCACTTACAACCCCGCACTCAGCTACATGTATGTTCTCCAATTGCCTCTCACTTACGACCTCCCCTTGCCCACTGTAACTCCTGAAGAAGGTACTTACAGCTCACTCGAGGGTATTGAGAAATTGGAATTGACATTCGACCAAGAAGTATTTGCTATCGAGTCGACAATAGGCGTAACAGGTACAGTATATGCAACAGACGTTGAAGGTCAAAACCGTATTGAAGCTACAATCGACATGGTAGGCTATGACTATACTAAGTGGACTATCACATTGGCTGAGAAGATTACAGCTATCGGCAAATATGTAGTAGTAATTCCTGCCGCTACATTTGGTGATGCTACAGCTTCGGCTACTTCTTACACAGGTACATTTACAACAGGTAAGGTTAACCCCGAAATCAGACTCCAATACGAAATTGAATCTACAGCAGTAGAAGCAGTAAACGGAGTGGTTATTCGCATTGAAAACCGCAACATCATCGCACCCGAAGAGGCTAAAGTTTACAGCTTGCAAGGTTACGAAGTTGCTAAAGAAAACGTTGAACCCGGTATTTACGTTGTAGTATACAACGAAACAGTTACCAAAGTAAGCGTAAGATAATTTAGCAATAAATAAAAATCAGTAAAGGGTGCTTATCCATTGGGTTAAGCACCCTTTTGCTTGTTAAAAACAATGTTGTGATATTGCAAATATGAGTTTTAAATACGATATTTGCACAACCAAAATCACCATATAAATAGATACTATGAATACAGATATAACAAGCAAAATCAGATATATCGGTGTCGATGACCTCGATATAGACCTTTTTGAAAGCCAATACGTTGTACCCAACGGTGTGTCGTACAACTCTTACCTGATACTCGACGAGAAAGTTGCCATAATGGATAGCGTAGACTATCGCAAGCATGAGGAGTGGTTGCAGAAGTTGGAGCAAGCCCTCGAGGGTCGTACCCCCGACTACCTCATCGTGCAACACATGGAGCCCGACCACGCCGGCAGCATAGCTGCTACCGTAGCTCGCTACCCCGACATCAAGATTGTGGCATCGACTCGCGCCGTAGGTATGTTGCCCCAATTCTTTGAAGATACCGACTTCTCTACCAATACCATCGCTGTCAAAGAGGGCGACACACTGCCCTTGGGTAGCCACACACTGCAATTCTTCATGGCACCTATGGTGCACTGGCCCGAGGTGATGGTTACTTACGAACAATCGGAGAAAGTACTCTTCTCGGCAGACGGTTTCGGCAAATTCGGAGCATTGTGCCATGACGAAGATTGGGCTTGCGAGGCTCGTCGCTACTACTTCAACATCTGCGGCAAATATGGAGGTCCGGTGCAAGCACTACTCAAGAAAGCCGCTACACTCGACATTGCCTGCATCTGCCCATTGCATGGTCCTATCTTGAAAGAGAACCTCGGCTACTACATCGGTCTTTACGACACATGGAGCAAGTACGATGTTGAGACCGAAGGTGTGCTTGTAGCCTACGCCTCGATACATGGCGGAACTGCAGCCGCAGCACAACGCATGGCAGAGATACTTCGTGCCAAGGGCGCTCCCAAAGTAACCGTAACCGACCTCTGTCGCGACGACATGGCAGAGGCGATAGAAGATGCCTTCCGCATGGGCAAACTCATTGTTGCCGCTTCGTCGTACGATGCAGGCGTATTTCCTCCCATGCACGACTTCTTGCATCACTTGCAAATCAAGACCTACCAACGCCGCCGCGTAGGTATCATAGAGAATGGCTCTTGGGCACCTTGTGCCGGTCGTGTTATGAAAGAGATGCTCGGTGCAATGAAGGACATTGAGATTGTTGAGCCGATGGTAACCATTCGCTCTCGCATGAAGCAAGCCGACATACCGGCTATGGAAGCCCTTGCCGACGCTATTTTGGCATAAAAAACAATTTAAATAGTTATAAAGGTTGGTACAGCTCAAAGGCAGTATCAACCTTTATGTTTATATATCATTACCTACTATTTAGAACGAAAGTTACAACCGTCGCCGCCAATTAACATATTTTAATACACAAAAATCATTCACTGAAACGAGCAATGCGTATTTTTGGAAAAATTTATGCACGACTATATAAATAGCATATAAAAGAGTGTAAATAACAAGTACAAACAAATAAATCTAACAAAAAATGAAAAAGTCTATTTTAATTTCGGCACTCATTGCTCTGGCATTCTCGGTCAATGCACAGCAATACGCCATGCGACAAATGCCGGCAGAACGCCCCATTCAGAAAGCAGTCGCTGAAGATGGTTCGATGCAATATGGTTATTGTAGCGATGAAATCATAAATTACATAGGTTTAGGTCAAGCCGCCACATTGCAAGCACTCATTGAAATACCCGCTGAAGATGCAGCAAAATTTGAAGGCTGTCAAGTAACAAAGGTCAACCTTGGTATAGGTTTTTACAGTGGCTCGGTAAAAGTAGTCATTATAAGCACTCTCGGCAGTGAGCCTACATATACTCAAGAATGTCAAGTAAAAAATGAAAGCTGGAACGAGATTACATTGGAAACACCTTATACCATTGGCAAAGAGGCTTTCTATATAGGTTATGAGGTTACTTGCACCGAAGATGAATATCCCATAGGTACCGACGGCGCGGCTTCGGTGTCGGAATATGGCGACTATGTGGGTATAATGAGCGGAACATCATTCCAATACATGAAACTCGGCGAACAAGGTTTTGGTAACAACAATATCAAACTGGTTCTCACAGGCGACAACTTGCCCAAGTACGACCTTTCACTCGAAAGCATCAGCATACCCGAGTACTTGAAGACTGACGAAGAGTTCAGCATAAAAGGTTCGATAAGAAACAAAGCAAGTAAGACTATCTCTTCATTCGATATTATTTACCAAATAGACGACCTTGCACCTATAACAGTTACTACAAACAATGCTTTGGCTAATAGTGCAAGTTACGATTTCGCCATTGACGGCGTGAAGTTTGAACAAGACGGCACACACAGCATATCGGTAACTATCGCCAACCTCGACGGTAATGCCGACGAAAACGACGGCGACAACTCACATAGCGCCAAGTTGGTTTCGTTGACCAACTTTGTTCCTCGTAAGGTTTTGGTAGAAAACTTCTCTACTGCAAGTTGCGGCAACTGCCCTCGCGTACACAGATGGATGAAAAGCGCTACAGCCGAGCGCAACGACGTAGCTTGGGTTGTGCACCACTCGGGCTTCTATACCGACGATTTTACAATAGAAGAATCGGAACACTACTTGTGGCTCTTTGGCGGCTCTACTTATGCACCCGCATTGATGATGGACCGCACTTGCTTGGGTGAACAAGGTGCTACTCGTGATGGTGAGAATATGGCTCTAACACCCACATTCTTGCCTACCAGCCAGTCTCAGATTGAAGAACTTATAAACTACTGCATCGAGCAACAAGCCGTCGTAAGCGTAGCTATAGAAGATGTATATAACGAGGAGACTCGCGAGTTGGCAGTAAAGGTATCGGGTAAAGCCGAGGGCGGATTTGCCAGAACTCCCTACATCCACATATTCCTTACAGAAGATGGCTTGATTGGTCCGCAATCGGGTAGCAGCTCCAACTATCAACACAACCATGCACTGCGCAAAGTAATGACAAGCACTTGGGGCGACGAACTCGAGATGAATGGCAACGACTATGAGGTTACATACACTTGCACTCTCGACGATAAATGGCTTCCCGAAAATATGAGTGTCATTGCTTTCATTGCACACAACGACGATTACGATACCAATAGAAACCAAGTACTCAATACCGAATGGAAAGTACTCGAATACGGAGCAGGTGTAAATGATGTTGCTGCCGACAAGCTCAATGTATGGACAGCCGACAAAGCTATCTGCATTGACGGTAGCTACAACAACGCTACTGTATATGCCATCGACGGTCGCGTGGTAACAGAAGCCAACGGAGCTTCAATCATAAATGTTGAAAATAACGGCGTATATATCGTTGTTATAGACGGAACAAGCTACAAGGTAGTTGTAAAATAAAGATACTACATAACTAATGAAAAACGGCGTGCAAAACAATTTGCTCGCCGTTTTTTTTGCTTATAGAGACTATATTATTGCACCTCATCGTCTGCCTGCCAATACGAGCAACGCCTCGTTGCCCATATTGCACAAGAGGTCGAGTATCGAAGCATCGGCTACAAAACCGTGCTTGGCAGCGAACACCTGATAATAGGGTTGCGGTACATAGGGCGCTATAAGACTTTCGTTGGGATGCTTGGGGTGTATCGCATCGCGCAGGTCTACAATATTTGTCGTATCACGTTCTACAAAGCTCTCGCTACGCACTACATCGAGCTCGATGCCCAACCAACTGCACACGCACTCTATCTGTGCCATGTTATAGTCGAGCAGAAAATCGTAACGCTGCTCATAGAAATGGTTGATATCGTCGGCATAATACTCATAGAAGGGCGAAGAACCGTATGCCGAGGCAATAGCCGAGGCATGCAAGTGTCGCCAATTACCATGATCGCTTATGCGTATATCACGCATAAGAGCATGAGGCGTTGAGGGCTTCTCGACCGGTACGGTAAGCAGCTGCACGCCCTGCGCGGCAACAATTTTGCAACGATTGCGGTAGGTCTGTTTGATGTAGCTATCGTATTGCTCTATGACCGCTCCACCATGACGATACATGGCTGTATAGTACGATACGGGAGCCCAATAGGCTGTATTTAGATATAGAGTGTTCATAAGTTACCCGATTTGAAAAACCGCTGTGTGCGCCACGACGAGAAGCCTGTCAGTCGGGCATCAATAGAGAAAACTATCATACCGCAGCGACCTATCACATGGCTGTGAGGCAGTACGCCAAAAGTGCGAGAGTCGGTAGCCGATGTACGGTTGTCACACACTACCCAATAATAGGGCTGCGTGAAACGATAGGTTGCAATTTTACGTCCTCCACGATATAAGGCATCGCCCACACAATCGACCTTCTTGGGTTCATAACGATTGATAATATCGGCATAAAAAGCTGCATTGTCGGGCGTTATAGCCACCTCTTGGTCATACTGCGGCAGTTCTACCACATAGTTGTCTTGCGACAGCAATACAGGTGTAGGACGACATGTAGAGGGCAATATTTCGCACAGACGATTGTAACGATAACGATCGAGATAAAACAAGGTATTGTTGCTACCTACTCGCTGCCGAGCAAGAGGTTCGTCGCCCAATTGTTGCATAGCTTTCTCCACTTGCGACAAGACCGAATCGGCTACAAGATAAGCTGCCGTCGCTACCGGACTTTGCGCCGAGGGCTCGCCATTGATATACAACGCGCCATCACGCGCCTCAACGACATCGCCCGGCACACCTATACAGCGAGCCATAGCAGTAGGATACTTCGACAGGGGCTTAGCCTCGCCCATAGGATAGTTGTAAACTATAACATCGTTACGCCCCACCTCATCGAGCCACAAGCGTTTATAAGGCAATGGACGAGCCGGAATATATGCGGGGACGTTGCAACCGGGCAAGCTGTCGACACCGGGCAGCGAGAGTATCGACTGCGGCATTCGCACACCATAGTGCCACTTCTCTACCAACACCCTATCGCCCGGCAGGAGGGTATTCTCCATCTGCTGCGGAGCAACGGTATACAACTCCACACAGAAGGTGCGACACGCTGCCGATATGACAAGGGCAACCAGCAGAACAAGCACAACGCCTACAAATGTCGCACGCCTGTGAGCCATAACTATTTTACTAACGAATTGACCGTACGCATGAAGCGGTTCCAACGGAATTTACCATCGAACCAACCTTTATCCTTATCCAACGAGATAAGCACCAAGACGGGCTTGCCTATCACGTGGTCTTCGGGAACAAAGCCCCAATAGCGCGAGTCGGCAGAGTTGTCGCGATTGTCGCCCAACATCATGTAATAATCCATCTTGAATGTATACTCCGATGCAGCCTCGCCGTTGATATACACCACGCCATCGCGCAAGGCGAGTTCGTTGCCCTCGTAGTTGCGAATGGCACGCTCGTAAAGCGAATAGTTATCGACATTGATTTGCAAGGTTTCGCCCTTACGAGGTATCCACAGCGGACCGAAATCGGCTCTTGTCCACTCATGCACACCATCCATCGGGAATACCTCACCACCCATCTCACCGGGTTCTACCACCACTTGGTCAACAAAGCTGCTTGCTTTCACTTGTGCGAGAGCCTCGGCTGTGAGGGGAAAGTGATATACAGGATTATAAGTACCATCGGCATTGGGCGTAATACCCAACGATGCAAACAGATAGGGAGCTTGTGGATTGTTGTTGAGATACATGCGGTCGTCGACACTGATGCCCCATTGCTCAAATACCTTCTCGCCTATTTTCGTTCCGGTAGTCTTGACAAAGTAATTGAGTTGCATCTTGGTAGGCGACTCGATAGCATTGCCATTGATGTAAATAATGTTATCGCGTATCTCAAAGTTCTCGCCAGGAAGTCCCACACAACGTTTTACATACGCTTCACGACGGTCTACCGGACGATAAATAATGTCGCCAAACTGTGCTTTATTGCGATGCACAGCCTCACGACCATAGTAATGCACCAAGGTGTAATAGTCGGGGTTGGGCATCTTGCTTGCCACCGTATCGCCGGCAGGGAAGTTAAACACCACAATATCGTTGCGTTTGATATCGCCCAGACCCTTTAAGCGCTTGTAGGGTATCTGCCAGCAATCGGTATACGACTTGGTATTGACTATGGGCAGTGTATGTTGTGCCAAGGGGAAGTGCAGTGGTGTTTGCGGCAATCGAGGTCCGTAATTGACCTTGCTCACCAACAAGAAGTCGCCCACCAACATTGATTTCTCCAACGAGGGAGTGGGAATTTGGAAATTTTGAAACGCAAAAATAAAGATAAAATACACCAATACAAGCGCATACACGATAGCATCTACCCACTCGCAGATGGTGCGAACTATCGGATTTTTGATATTTCTCCAGCCACCCCAAGGGATGTATTGTGTAAGGTAAATATCAAAGAATAAAGGATATACCAACAAGGTCCATGCACTGCCTATCCATATTGTCAGCAACAGGAAAATGAGTGTAAAAACACCAAATCGCACCCATCGTGTGGGACGAACACCCTTGAGGCGTGCTATGAGGTTGCGAGGGCGCGGTTGCGCAGTTGTAGTATTATTCATATAGGTCTTTATTTATTTTCTATTTGAGGAATGGCAGCATATCGCTCATGGTCAAGAAACCTTTCTTGCCAACGGTATACTCGGCAGCCACCACAGCCCCGAGGGCAAATCCTTGGCGACTCTTGGCGCGATGCTCTATTGTGATGGTGTCTACGTCCGAGTCGTAACGCACGATGTGTGTTCCGGGCACCTCGCCCTCACGCTCGGCAGTGATAGGCAGCACATCGGCAGCCAGCTCGGTCTCGCTCCAGCGTGCAACGCGTTCTACACCGCTTATGATATCGTCGGCAAGCGTTATGGCAGTACCGCTCGGGTGGTCGAGCTTGTGTATGTGGTGTATCTCTTCGAGGCTTACGGCATAGTTGTCAAACTTGTTCATTACGGTAGCCAACCAACGATTCATGGCAAAGAATATGTTGACACCGAGGCTGAAGTTTGAAGCATAAAAAAACGTAGCACCTTGTTGGCAAGCCTCTTTTATCTCGGGCATCCTATCGAGCCATCCGGTAGTACCCGACACAACGGGCACACCTTGGGCAAAGGCGCGTTTATAATTCTCTACGGCAGTAGCCGGGGTGGTAAACTCTATCGCCACATCGGCACTTGCAAATGCCGGAGTATCTATATCGGCAACATTATGGGCATCTATGCGACACACAATCTCATGACCACGTGCCACCGCAATAGCTTCTATTGCGCGACCCATCTTGCCGTAACCTATCAATGCTATTTTCATTTTCTACAACAAATTTTCGATTATAACAACCGTTTTTTCAAGAAAGATAGTTTAATTTGCAAAGATAAAACAATTAGAGATTGTAAAGATAGAGAATTTTATTGAAACTACTGTCGCTAAACATTTTTTATGGAAAAACTCATGCAATACATTTGGCAGCATCAGCTCATTGATACGCAACATCTTGTTACGATTGATGGCAAGCGGGTGCAAGTCATTGATGCCGGACGGCTCAACCGCGATGCCGGTCCCGACTTTTTCAATGCCAAAATTCGCATCGACGGCTGCATGTGGGTAGGCAATATCGAAATTCACTATCGCGCCTCCGATTGGCGGCGACACAATCACCACACCGACAAGGCATACGACTCGGTGATACTGCATATTGTCGAGGTTGACGATATGGCTGTATCACGCACCAACGGCGAGGTGATACCGCAACTTGTCATGCGTGCCTCACCCACCCTGCGGGGCGACTATCAGAAGTTGGTCGACAACGCGCCACTGCTGTCGTGTGGCGAGCGTATTCCTTCTATCGACCCGTTCCTCATCACCGATTGGCTCAACAGCCTTGCGCTGGAGCGCTTGCAGAGCAAGAGCGAGCGCATAGAGAGCTGGCTCGACCTCTACAAAGGCAATTGGGAGGAGGTATGCTACGTCACGCTGTCGCGCAACATGGGCTTTGGTATCAACAGCGATGCCTTCGAGCGACTGGCGCGCAGCCTGCCTCTGTCGTTTATGCAGAAACATGCCGACAATCTTTTCCAGATAGAGGCTTTTCTGCTCGGACAAGCGGGACTGCTTGCCGACACTCGCAACGACGACAACTACTACACGCGCCTCAAGGGCGAATATGCTTTCTTGCAAAACAAATTTGGGCTGACATCACTGCCCGAGGAGGCGTGGAAGTTCTTCCGTCTTCGACCGCAAAACTTTCCGCATCGCCGTCTCGCCATGCTGGCACAATACATCTATGGTGGGTTCTCGCTCTTTGCGCGGTTGTGTCAAGCCGACACCATCGAGCAGATGCGCGCCTTGTTTCAGGTGCAGCTATCGGGCTATTGGGACACCCACTACACCTTCGATGCCACCTCGCCGGCATCGACATCGGTGCTGGGCAATCCTGCCATCGACATCATACTCATCAACACCGTAGCCCCGCTGCTATACACCTACGGCATACACACCGGCGACACTCGGTATACCGACCGCGCCCAATGGGTGTGGGAGTCGCTACGCCCCGAGCAGAACAACATCATACGCCGATTTGCAGCTGCGGGCATCGAGGCCCGCTCGGCACTCGAGAGTCAAGCGGTCATACAACTGCACAACGAGTATTGCCAAAACAAGAAGTGCCTCTATTGCCGCATTGGGCACAAGCTCCTGGCACAAGATGCCATCCGCGAGGAGTAGCACTCATTGCACGACAGGCTACACGCCACTACAATATACAACAAGACCGCTTGAAATTCAAGCGGTCTTGTCTTTTATATCGAAGCAATTATTTACTCGTTGTTATTGTTATTGCCTTCTTCACGGTTTTCGCGACGCTCGCCACGAAATTCGCGACGGTTGTTGTTGCGACGGTCGCCACGATCGCCACGGGGCTCGCGACGTTCACGACGCTCGGGCTCTACATAGCCTTCGGGACGAGGTTGAAGGGCTTTCATCGAAAGACGGAATTTACCGGTTTTGGGGTCGATTTCGAGCAACTTAACGGTAAGCTCATCACCCTCTTTGATACCCGAGTTTTCCATGCTGTCGAGACGGTTCCAGCCAATCTCCGAGATGTGCAACAAGCCATCTTTACCGGGCATAAACTCTACGAAAGCACCGAAAGCAAGTATCGACTTCACAACACCGGTGTAGGTCTCGCCCACCTCGGGTTGTTGTGTGATAGCTTTGATGCGGCGCAAAGCCTCGTCGATAGCATCACGACCGGGAGCCGAGATTTCGATATGACCTTCGCCATTGATCTCTTCAATAGTAACAACAGCGCCACTTGCCTCTTGAATACCTTGGATAATCTTTCCGCCCGGGCCAATAACAGCACCAATGAGGTCTTTAGGAATAACCATAGTCTCGATGCGGGGAGCATGGGGCTTGAGGTCGGCACGAGGCTCGGCAATAGTAGCCTCAATCTTATCGAGGATGTGCATACGACCGGCACGAGCTTGCAAGAGAGCTTTCTCAAGAATTTCGTACGACAAGCCGTCTACCTTGATATCCATTTGAGTAGCAGTGATACCATCGCGAGTACCTGTTACCTTGAAGTCCATATCGCCCAAGTGGTCTTCATCACCGAGGATGTCCGAGAGAACGGCATACTTGGTGTTATCGGTAATAAGACCCATAGCAATACCCGATACAGGTTTCTTTATCTTCACACCGGCATCCATCAACGCCAAAGTACCGGCACAAACGGTAGCCATTGACGACGAGCCATTCGACTCGAGGATATCCGAAACGACACGGATGCAATAGGGATAATCGGCAGGAATCATGCTCTTGAGAGCGCGGTTTGCCAAGTTACCATGACCAATCTCACGACGACCAATACCACGTACGGGCTTAGCCTCGCCGGTCGAGAAGGGAGGGAAGTTATAGTGCAACAAGAAGCGGTCGTGACCTTGGTTGAGCACGTCATCGAGCATCTTCTCGTCGAGTTTTGTTCCGAGTGTTACAGTCGAGAGCGATTGTGTTTCACCACGAGTGAACACAGCCGAACCGTGAGGACCGGGCAAGTAGTCTACCTCGCACCAGATAGGACGTATCTCGGTAGTCTGACGACCATCCAAGCGCACACCCTCATCCAATACGCAACGGCGCATAGCCTCTTTCTCTACATCGTGGTAGTAACGACGTACAAGAGCCTCTTTCTCCTCGCGCTCCTCTTCGCTCATAGCCTCGAGGTACTCCTCGCACACTGCCTCAAATGCAGCAGCACGACCATGTTTGTCGGCATTGCCTTGGCGAGCGATAGCGTAAGCCTTGTCATAGCATTTAGCCTTCACATCGGCACGCAACTCCTCGTCGTTTATTTCGTGGCAGTACTCACGTTTTACGGTCGAGCCAACAGCCTCGGCAAGCTCCTCTTGCACGCGGCAGTGTACCTTGATAGCATCGTGAGCTGTCTTCAAAGCCTCGAGCAAGTCTTGCTCCGAAACCTCGTTCATCTCACCTTCCACCATCATGATGTTGTCGTAGGTAGCACCCACCATCAAGTCCATATCGGCACGCTCAAGCTCGGCAAATGTGGGGTTGATGCGGAATTTACCGTCAACACGAGCTACACGTACTTCCGAGATAGGACCATTGAAGGGGATATCCGACACAGCGATAGCAGCCGAAGCAGCCAAACCTGCCAATGCATCGGGGATGTCAACACCGTCAGCCGAGAACATTGTGATGTTCACGAAAGTATCGGCGTGATAGTTATCGGGGAACAAAGGACGCAACACGCGGTCAACAAGACGAGCAGTAAGGATTTCGTAATCCGATGCACGACCTTCACGTTTGGTGAAACCGCCGGGGAAACGTCCGAAAGCTGAAAATTTCTCTTTATACTCTACTTGCAAAGGCATGAAGTCTACGCCTTCGCCAGCCTCTTTGGCTGAACAAACCGTAGCGAGCAACATTGTATTGCCCATACGCACTTCTACGGCACCATCGGCTTGCTTTGCCAGCTTGCCGGTCTCGATGGTAATGGTTCTTCCATCACCCAAATCGATGGTCTTTTTTACGACATTCATAGTTTATTTTTTTCTTTCCATTAAAAATCGTGCAAATTTAGTGAAAACCAACGAACAAAAAAAGTTTATTCGCCTTTTTTATCAAGATAAAAGTTGAGAGATGAGGGGTTAGAGAAGTAGGGATGCACCGCTGGTGCGTTATGAAAGTTGAGAGATTAATGTTTAGAGTTTAGAGCACACGCACAAACCCCTCAGTCCTAATCTCTTGACATTCGCCGTCCTTTTCGCACTTTGGGGCTTTTTAACTCTAAACACTAAACTCTAAACACTAAACTCTAAACACTAAACTCTCATCTTTCATGAACCTCTCATCTTATATAAAAAATCGGGGTTGTGCATCACTACACAACCCCGACACGATCATAATTATAAACTTATCTTACAACAAATTTCTTTCCATTGGCAATGT
>JAFUOV010000005.1 GCA_017481745.1 Bacteroidaceae bacterium | reverse complement strand
TATAGCAAGACGTACAGCGCCGCTGGGCAATTGCACAGGCATTACTTGTGCAGTAGTATTGGCATTTACATCATCGGCAATGAGCAAGTTTGTACCATAAGTCTTTATGCTACCATCGTCGTTAGTACCACCTGTGAAGGGAGCATCGTATTGCATATCTTTATCCCATTCGTCCGACACCTGACCTACGATGTAGGCTTTTACCCAAGCAAATTCGTTATTTTGGTTTTGTGCAGCAGAAACCACATTATAGGGATTTTCTTTGCTACCCTCACCATTGCCTGTTCCGGGATTTTCGGGGTCTTCGGGCTCATCGTCGCCACCACCGGGAGTACCGCCTGTACCATCGAAGAAGCCATGGAGGTCGTCGAGAGTACGGATAGTCAATTGGAACTCACCGCTTGAGTCGTCATCTGCCTTGTCGTCGTACCAACCAACGATAGCAACAACATCACCCCAAACATCCTCGGCAGGGATAGCCATATCGGCAAAACGAGCATACTCGCTGGTAGAGATGTAAGCTACATTGCCACTTGCATCGGCAATCTGACGAGCTTGAGGATAACCTACGTTGTATGTACCATTGAAGGTAGAGGGAGCAAAAATCTTCTCGGCATCGCGAAGGCTCTCACCTTCATCGCCCAAGCCTGTAAAGTGCACATTCTTGATGCAAACGAGCTTGCTGTGAATGGTAGAGTCGGAAGCAAGGAGCTCCTTGATAGTGATTGTATCAACAACAATCTTGCTCACATCGGGAGTACCGATGAGTTGCATACGCTCCGAGAAGTAGGGATAAGGCACACGACCCGGCTCAACACGCATCTTCTCGTCGTTGAACGACTCAACGCCCAATTGCACCATGTCGGCATAGCGACCGAGCGCCAAGCCGTTACATTTGATAGCAATCTCTTGTCCCATGGGTATTGTACCCGACAAGCTACCTGCATCGACACTCACCTTGAGAGCATCGCCGTTGGTATCTTGCATTACAAAATATTTGTAGATATTACCGGCCACGTCGGTACTGATGACACGACCACGTATTACCACATCGCTCTCGATATTGTTGACTGTAAAGAGCGAGTCTTTTATGTCGTACGATACTTTAAACTCGTTGATAGACATTGTGGGCTGCCAAGCCTCGCTCTCCGATACGATAACTTTGTCTTCGTTGAGAGGCTCGGGTTGACATCCTGTCATGATGCCCAATCCAAGCACCGCCAACATTGTCCATAAATTTCTTTTCTGTTTCATAGTTGTTTTGCTTTTATCAGGTATCACATATTAAAATTTGAATGCTACGTTGAGGAACATGTTGAAGCCCCACGCATAGTAGTAGCGGTTGGGGAATTTGTCAACCGGCTCGATAGCCTTAACAGCACTCTTGGTGTTGCGGCTCAGACGTGATTGTTGATAACCACCTGTTACCATCTCGGTGTTGTTGAGCAGGTTATTGAGGCTCAAGTTGATGTTCAACGATTGCTTGCGGTTGTTGAAGTAAAGCACTTTACCTACCGAAGCATCGAGCAAGAAGCCACCTTTGAGGCGCTCTTGTGTACCCAAGATTTTTTTGGTCTCTTCGTCGTATCCTGCATAATATTGATATTGACCTACTTCGTTGAGATAGTAGCCACCGTCAACATTCATTTTGGTGAAACGTGCAGGCGAGAAGTCGAGATAGTTCTTGTCGTAGTATGACAATGTAATGTCGGCAAACCACATCGACGAGTGGAAGTAATCCAAAGTAACGCTGGCAGCGATTTGAGGACCGTTTGCCACCATCAAGTCTTTGGTGTAAACTTTCTCAATCACGTCGGTAGTTTCAGAAAGGTTGGTGGGAAGCTCACCTGTAAAGAGGTTACAACCGTTCTCGGCACTCATCACACCAATACAATCGTCGGTGTAGCGGTAGTCGCCAATGTTGGCAGCAAGCTCAAGTGAGAAACCTGCAACGAGGTCGATGTCTACACCCAACTCAACGCCACGGAACACGCGGTCGACACCGGTGAGTGTGTGGTTGACATAGGTGCGGAACTCGTCGTGATAGTAACCTGTACTTTCAGTACCATCGATCATGTGTGTTTGGAAGAGGGTTACACGACCTTTCACACGTGAGTAGTTGAACATCCAGTTGAGGTCGTAAGAGAGCACTTTCTCCGATTGAAGACCGGGAATCAACTCGTCTTTCACACGAGGAGCTACATAGCTGTACGAAGGCAGCGGAGCACGCGACTCGGCAAGAACGTTAGCTACGACACGGTTGTGAGCGTCGGCTTTCCAAGTAAGACCGGCTTTGAAGCTGGGATCGAGAGTCCAAGAAAGACGACCAAAACCTTTTGATTGAGCGCCTATCACTTCGGCACGACCATTACGCATCAAACCTTCGCGTTGGAATTGTGTATAGTTCAACGCCACAGCATAGTAAATATCGAGGTGGCGAGTGTTCCAGAAGTTGTCGATAAATGCCGAACCTTTGAGCACGTGCATATTGTAGTTGTAACCAAATACATCGCCTTCTCTTACAACGCGGTTGGGATTATCCACATCATTTTGGATGATGGTTGCATTGTTGGCAAAATCGCGCTCGGCAAATTGGTCGATATCTATCCATTGATTACCACCCAAAAGGTCGTCGACGGTTTTGTAGTGCATACCTTTGCCATACTTGGCAGACACACCTGCATTGAGTTTGAGTTTGTCGGTAACTTGATTGGTATAGAGTGCATTCAAAGCGCCCTCCATCAAGTCGTTGTGACGACGCTCGAGCATGTAGTGTGCGCTGGCATTAGGGCTGGCAGCATTGTTCAAGTAGTTGGCTTGATAGAGTGCCTCCCAATTGATTTGAGTAACATCGGTATTGTTGTTTACCCAATTATTCTCCAAGGCGTTATACAAGTCTTGGTTTACATAGCCATAGTTGGGGTCTTCGGTATCGCCGGGACCATTCACACCCAAGTTGGTATATTGGAAACTGGGCAAGTTGCGATAGTAGTCGGGGCGAGGATCGGGAGCATTGTAGAACGACAATGCGCTGTTGCTATACATACTATAATGGAACGCAGCGCCCACTTTCAAGGCACTCTCTTGGTTGATGTTCCACTCATAGTTCAACAACACAGTGGGGTCGTAGCTTTGTACCACACGAGAGTTGCGCACTTTGCCATCTTGGTAACCCCAATATGAGTTGTAATAGATACCGCGATAGTCATACACCTCTTGAGTAGAAGCGCTCGACTGACCGCGCTCGGTAGGTGCACCCCATGTAGTGAGCGCCAAGCTGTGATCGCCAAAAATCTTTTGCGCTGCAAAGAAGTAACCCATCGAGTTGTATGATGTACCTTCGGCGCGACCTTTCTCTGCCCAACGATATACGAGCGAACCAGTAAATGCCCAACCGTTGTTCATCAGACCGGTAGCGTAGGTAGCTTGAGCACGCAAGTTGTAGGCGCGATTGGTGTATGCCAGACCTACTTGTGCACCGGCAGCATAGTCGGCAGCATGAGTGTTGATATTGGTAGCACCTGTGAGCGAGCCATAACCAAAGCCTGTCATCTCCAAGCCATGTACTACATCTTTGTTGCGAGTGGCATTGTTAAGACCACCAAGGCTCGAGTAGTTGAAACGACCGCGCTCGGTGTCGGTAAAGTCAATACCATTGATATAGGTAGCATGGTCGCGTTGGTCATAACCACGCAACGAGAAACGCATGGGGCTGAATACATAGCTCGATGCGCTCAAGAAGGGGTCGTCGGAGGAACCGGCAAGGTAAGCTACCGATTGGCTCGATGTTGTACCCTCGTCTTCGAGCATAGCCTCGTCGAAGAGCAGGGTATTCTCTTCGCGCGATGCTACTGCATCTACCTCTGCTTCTTTCTTGGCATTGGTAGCAGGTACCATCTCTACATTGAGTACTGAAGGTTCAGCGAGGACAGTAACATCAATAGACTGAGCCTCATAATTTTCACCACTAAAAGCAACGACACCGTTACCTTCGTCAACACCGGCAAGTACATAAGTACCATCCCCGGCTGTAGTGGCAACCATTCCATTCATCGACACCGTAATACCAGCCAAAGGTTGCTTGGTAACGTCGTCGATAACAGTTCCTTGCACAATACCGGCTTGCAAAGGCAATGCTATTGCTAACGCAAGGATTACTGTTGTCCAAAAACTTCTTTTCATAAGAAAGTGTTTAATTTTTAGATAATTAGATTGTATTATTAGTTGTTTTATATTCCTAAAAATGCTTTTACATGGGTTTCTCATTCATTACAGTGCATAGTACGGCATATAATGAAGAGTGCAAAATAAAGAAAAAAAAACGATATAACCTATGACATTAATATTAAATTTCATATTCCCATTTTTTATTTCACCATTTAGTAAATCTCTTGCCTTACGACTCCGATATTTCATAATAAAATAGTATATTTACACCCTCAAAAGAAAACTATAATACACAATACGATGAAAAAAGCAGTAATCACACTCATTATGAGCATGTTGTTTGCAGGAATGACATTTGCTCAACAGAAAGCCGCCGTATACTCGGTAGCCTTCTACAACCTCGAAAACCTATTTGACACAATCAATAACCCCGATACCAACGATGAGGAGTTCTTGCCCGGTGGTACATATCGCTGGGGTGCCTTGAAGTATGAAAACAAGCTCAAAAACATGGCATACACCATCAGCAAGTTGGGAACCGACAAATTCTGCCCCCAAGGTCCGGCTGTGATAGGTGTAAGTGAGATAGAAAACCGTCAGGTTCTTGAAGACCTTATCAAGACCGGCGAGCTTGCCAATCGCAACTACGACATCGTACACTTCGACAGCCCCGACCGTCGTGGTGTGGACGTAGGTTTGCTGTACGACCGCGACCAATTTGAGGTTGACACTGCAATAAGCGCACGACTCTTTATAGAATGTTCGCCCAACACTCTCACTCGCGATCAACTGCTCGTGAGCGGACGTTTGGCAGGTGAGCGCGTTCACATCATCGTCAACCACTGGCCCTCGCGCTTGGGTGGAGAGACAAAATCGCGTTGCCGTCGTGAGGCAGCTGCTGCACTCTCACGCCAACTTGCCGACTCGGTATTGGCAGCCGACCCCGAGTCGAAGGTTATCATCATGGGCGACTTGAACGACGACCCCAACAACAAGAGTTGCTGCGAAGTACTTGGTGCTGTGAAGGAACAAAAAGATGTGAAAGAGAATGGCTACTTCAACACAATGTGGAAACTCTTTGACGAGGGCTTCGGCACACTCGGCTACCAAGGCAAATGGAACCTGTTTGACCAGATAATCGTTTCGGGCAATCTTGTAGGTAAAGACCGCTCGACATTGAAATACTTCAAATCGGAGATTTTCAACAAAGACTTCCTGCGCCAAGACAGCGGCAAATATAAAGGCTATCCCAAGCGTACACACGCACAAGGTCGTTGGCTCAACGGATATAGCGACCACTTCCCGGTCATTATATACCTTGCCAAGGTTGTTCAATAAGTACAACCCATAGCCACACATCATTATAACACACCGCCCACAATATAACCAAGCAATAATGCCATGAAAAGAGTTGCAATTATTCTTATGGCACTCGTATGCTGTGCAAGCATCAGTCAAGCCAAAGAGAAACAATCTTCGCCCAACGGCAAGGTGAAGGTTGAATTTGATGTGGTTGATGGCATACCTCAATACGCCATCACATACAAAGGTAAAGATGTTATAAAACCCAGCCGTTTGGGTCTTGAACTTATCAACGACTATTCGTTGCTTGACAATTTCAAATTGAAAAAAGCCAAGAAATCGTCGTTCGATGAGACATGGACACCCGTATGGGGCGAGTCGAGCACCATTCGCAACAACTACAACGAATTGGAGGTTCAACTCGAGCAAATCGTACCCGATAAACCCAAGAAAGAAGCCCGACGCTACGTTACTATCCGCTTCCGCGTGTATAACGACGGCGTAGGTTTCCGTTACGAATTTCCCGACCAAGAGAACTTGACCTACTTCACCGTAAAAGAGGAGCACACCGAGTTTGCCATGACCGGCGACCACACAGCCTATTGGATACCCGGCGACTACGACACTCAAGAGTACGATTACGTTGTTTCGCGCCTCTCGGAAATAGGTTCGATTTTCGATACGGCTTATACCGGCAACGCATCGCAAACTGCTTTCTCTAAAACAGGTGTGCAAACATCGTTGCAACTCAAGACCGATGAAGGACTATACATCAACATCCACGAGGCGGCTCTTGTAGACTACTCTTGTATGCACCTCAACCTCGACGACAAGAACTTTGTGTTCCGTTCATGGCTCACCCCCGATGCCCGCGGTAACAAAGGTTACTTGCAAGCTCCTTGCAAATCGCCTTGGCGTACTGTAATGGTGAGCGACGATGCTTGCGACATCCTTGCCTCGAACCTCATCCTCAACCTCAACGAGCCTTGCGCCTTTGAAGACACTTCGTGGATTAAACCCATTAAATACGTGGGTGTATGGTGGGAAATGATTACCGGCAAGAGCACTTGGGCATATACCGACCTCCCCTCAGTACAGATAGACAAGACCGACTACTCGAAAGCCAAACCCAATGGTCGCCATGGTGCAAACAACGAGAACGTAAAACGCTACATCGACTTTGCAGCCGAGCATGGTTTCGACCAAGTATTGGTTGAGGGCTGGAACGTCGGCTGGGAAGATTGGTCGGGCAAGACCAAAGACTATGTGTTTGACTTTGTTACCCCCTACCCCGACTTCGATATTGAAAAACTCAACAAATATGCTCACAGCAAAGGTGTGCGCCTCATGATGCATCACGAAACATCGGGCTCTACTCGCAACTACGAGCGCCACATGCCGGCAGCATTTGAGTTGATGAAAAAATATGGATACAACTCTATCAAGAGCGGTTATGTAGGCGATATATTGCCCCGCGGCGAGCATCACTACGGACAATGGAGTAACAACCACTACCTCTACGCAATTACCGAAGCTGCCAAACACCACATCATGGTGAATGCCCACGAGGCTGTGCGCCCCACAGGTTTGTGCCGTACATACCCCAACCTCATCGGTAACGAGTCGGCTCGAGGTACCGAGCATCAAGCCTTTACCGGTTCGCATCCTCACCACACCACTATTCTGCCTTTCACTCGCTTGCAAGGTGGTCCGATGGACTACACTCCCGGTATCTTCGTTATGGACATGTCGAAAATCAATCCCGAGAACGGCTCATACTGCAATACTACCATCTGCAACCAACTTGCATTGTATGTAACCATGTACTCGCCCCTGCAAATGGCTGCCGACCTGCCCGAGCACTACGAGAAATATATGGATGCATTCCAATTTATTAAAGATGTAGCTGTCGATTGGGACGAGAGCCACTACCTTGCTGCCGAACCCGGCGATTACATCGTTGTTGCTCGTAAAGAGAAAGGTAGCGACAACTGGTTTGTCGGCGGTGTTACCGACGAGAACGAGCGCGAAATGGAAGTAAACTTCGACTTCCTCGACAAGAATATACGCTACGTTGCTACTATATATGCCGATGGTAAAAATGCCGACTATGCTACCAAACCCGACTCTTACCAAATAAAAACAGGCTTGGTAACATCAAAGACAAAACTCGAAATCAAGATGGCTCGTGGTGGCGGCTTTGCTATCAGCCTTCGCCCCGCAACCGATGCCGACAAGAAATTGAAAAACTTGAAATAACCCCTATTTCATATAAAAACGAGAGGGCTGCCCCTGCGGGCAGCCCTCTCGTTTTTATATTATCATTTAATGTGTACAGATAATCGCTTATTGTATGCACCGATATTATCCTACGATGCTCTTTATTACGTCCATTACGCCGGCAGCAGTCTGCTCGGCAGCCTCTTCGCTGTGCGCCTCGGCATACACGCGGATGATGGGCTCGGTATTTGACTTGCGCAAGTGTACCCAGCTATCGGCAAAGTCGATTTTCACACCATCTATATCGTTAATCTCCTCGCCTGCATATTTCTCTTTTACAGCTACGAGCAACGCATCCACATCAATATCGGGTGTGAGTTCTATCTTCTGCTTGGTAATGCTGTAGGGAGGATATGTAGCTTTCAACTCACTGACGGTTTTCTTCTCATGTGCAAGATGCGAGAGGAACAGAGCAATACCTACAAGAGCATCGCGACCATAGTGGCTTTCGGGATATATCACACCACCATTGCCTTCGCCACCTATAATGGCATTGGTTGCCTTCATCTTCTCAACGACATTCACCTCGCCAACGGCTGCAGCATTGTACTCACAACCATATTTGCGAGTAACATCGCGCAAGGCACGCGACGAACTGAGGTTTGAAACGGTGCTGCCGGGTGTGTGGCTCAACACATAGTCGGCTACAGCCACAAGGGTATATTCCTCGACAAACATTTCGCCATTCTCGCAGATGATAGCAAGACGGTCTACGTCGGGGTCTACAACAAAGCCCACATCGGCTTTACCTTGTCGCATCACCTCGGCAATCTCGGTGAGGTTGGCTGGGATAGGCTCAGGGTTGTGAGCAAAGTGTCCTGTGGGCTCGCAGTTGAGCTCAACAATATTTTTAACGCCAAGAGCCCGTAGTAATTGCGGAATAACGATACCACCTACCGAGTTGACACAATCGACAGCAACGGTAAAGTTGGCAGCTTCGATAGCTGCGCGATCTACCAATGCCAACGCCAATACTTGAGCTATGTGTCGCTCGTTATAGTCATCGACGTTAATAAGCTTGCCTAAATGGTCTACATCGGCAAATGTAAAATCTTCGGCTTCGGCAATACGCAACACCTCTTGACCCTCGGCTGCATTGAGAAACTCGCCCTTCTCATTGAGGAGCTTCAGTGCATTCCATTGCTTGGGGTTGTGGCTGGCAGTGAGGATGATACCTCCGCAAGCGCCCTCGCCTGTTACAGCTATCTCGGTGGTAGGTGTAGAGGCAAGTCCTATATATACAACATCCCAACCCATACCCATGAGCGTGCCTACAACGGTGTGCATAACCATCTCGCCCGAGATACGAGCATCGCGACCTACAACTATGCGGTTGCTGTCGAGGGGTGTGTGTTTACGAATAAATGCAGCATATGCCGCTGTAAACTTCACTATATCGAGCGGATTAAGACCTTCGCCTACTGCTCCGCCTATGGTTCCACGAATACCGGAAATAGATTTGATTAATGACATATTAAGTGGATTTTAAAGATTACAATTTTGCATCGAGTTGAGCGTAAATAGCTTTACACAAACCTCACCAAACACTATGCTCTAAACGATAAAATTATTAAATATTCGAGGGGAAATAACGAACATTATACAAGTACGGAGTTACCGATGTAAGGTCATTGGTATTACCGGCTTTTGACTTGACAATGAGATTGACATGACAATTCAATTGCAGATACTTGAGAGGCTCTTGTATTCCTGTGCCATATTGCAATGTCGAGTTGAGTGTTGTATTCAGAAAGTTGAACGAATATGCCAACGATACATTATCATCGTTGCCGGTAGGAATCTGATCGCCGCCTTCGGCCCATGTGAGGATGTTCATACGCGAATAGCGGAAAAATATCACATCGTTGTATTTTGCCATGCCACCATCGCCGGGATTGAGCACTTGCATATATACATAGCCATCTTCGTCGAGCTTATAATATGGAGCATTCTCGCCCACTTCAAAAACGGTATCGGCGGGTATTGTGTTGATAACAGTCTTTGTTTCCAAAAACTTCTCGACAGCATCATTCTCCTCGTCGAGCAACTCGGCATACGACTTTGTATCTTCACAAGAGGTAGCAACGGCTGCCGACAACAACAATGCCATAGCGCCACACAGAAACTTCAATGTTTTCATTATCTTCATGTTATATCTCAAACTTTACGATTTAACTTCTTCTTTACTACAATATAGGGGCAATATCTCGCGAAACTTGGCAACCGCCTCGTCCAGCGTACCATAAAACTCGCCACCGGCGGCATTGAGGTGTCCGCCACCCCCAAAGTGCTCGGCTGCAATGGTATTGACAGCAAAGTCGCCTTGCGAGCGAAGCGATATCTTCACAAAATCTCTGTCCTCACGTATAAAGACCGAGAAGTATATACCTTTGATACTGAGCGGTACATTGACCAGCCCATCGCAATCGCCTTTCTGAAAATTATAGCGCGACATCTCGGGCTGGGTAAGGTATATCATGGCAGCGCCATACTCGGGGAAGAGCTCCAACTTATTGCATATTGCATAGCTATTCAGTTGCAACTTATTGGCAGTCTGCGTATTGCAAGCAAGATTGTATATATTATCCTTGTCAATACCTTTTTTCACAAGCAATGCTATGATATTGTATATCTCGGGCTGATTGGAGTTGTAAGTAAAATTGCCGGTATCGGTCATCATACCTGTATAGATACACTCTGCCGAGCTGCGACTCATAAAGCGATAACGTCCCATCTGCCAGATAATGCGGAATATCACCTCGCAAGTAGACGAAATTTCGGGATGCGATATAGTGAGGTTGCAAAAATCTTCGGGCTCAAGGTGATGGTCTATCAAGACTTTATATGCCTTCGATTGAGCAACAATGGGCGACAACTTGTCGACACGATGCAGAGCGTTATAATCGAGGCAGAATACCAAATCGGCATTTTCTATGGCAGCAGCTGCCTTTTCGGGTTGCTGTGTGTATACCAACACATATTTCATTCCGGGCAAGAAATGCAAATTGCGAGGCACCATATCGGGCACTACAACCGTAACATTTCTTCCCAACTTACGTAAGAAGTGATACCACCCTAACGACGAACCAATAGCATCGCCATCGGGTGCTACATGGCAAGTTATCACAATATCGTTACTGCGCAACAATACATTGCTCAGTTCATTTATTTTGTCATTGTCTATTATAGGTGTAATCATGTTGCAAAATTAAAAAATATAATCGAGAAACTCACTCTATTGTTGATGAATAGCGCTATAATCTCGACAAATCTTTCTGAAAAATCATTAATTGGATTGTATCACAGCTATCAATTGGCGGAACTCTTGCTCAAAGTTGGGAGTAAACACCCCCTTGCCCAACTGCTCTGTGATGTCGTTAATATCCCAATAACGTCCTTCATCAATCTCTACCGGGTCTATCTTTATATCGCCTTCATATATAGTGCGATATGAGTGCACCAACTCGCGCTCGACACTCGATTGGAAATGATATGTAAAGTTGTGTATGGGTGTAAATTGTGTGATACCCAACTCCTCGCGCACCTCGCGACGGAGCGCCTGCTCGATACTCTCGCCATAGTCTACGTGCCCTCCTACGGCGGTATCCCACTTGCCGGGTTGTATATCTTTGTTCATCGAGCGACGTTGCAAGTAGAGGCGACCTTGACTATCGAAAATATGCAAGTGCACTACGGGGTGTAACAACATACTGCCGCTATGGCACTCGGCTCGTGTAGCACTGCCTACCACATTGCCCTGCTCGTCGACAATAGGAAAGAGTTCTTGACGGGTATTATTTTCCATGCTGTTCTTTTATCTTATTGACAATTTCTTGCAAGCGCTCGATTGTCAGGTCGGCACCATAAGTATCGAATGGCAAGCGGAAGTTACAACCTTGCTGCCAAGCGCTGCAACCATACGCATTGCGACCTTTTATCACGTTGCCCTTGCCACAGATGGGACATACCACAACTTGCGGTTGCACCGGCTTCTTCTCACGCGGCTTGCGGGGTTTCTTCTCAGTATCGGTGGGCTTGGTCGACGGCTTGCGCTTTTTCTTCTCCTCCTCGGCAGGGGTCGAAGCTACCGTTCCGGTATTATCGCTCAACACATCTATCACGATAGAGTTTACCATCGCCTTCAATTCATCGAGGAAAGTAGCCGGCTCATACTCGTTGCGCTCAATGCGACGTAGCTTATTCTCCCATTGTCCGGTCAGTTCTACCGACTTGAGCAGCTCGTTGCGGATAGTCTGTATCAGCTCGACACCCGTAGGTGTAGCTGTCAGACTCTTGCGCTCCTTGCGGATGTATCGGCGCTTGAAGAGTATCTCTATAATGGCAGCGCGTGTTGAAGGTCGACCTATACCATTCTCCTTCAAAGCATCACGCAAAACCTCATCGTCGACCGACTTACCGGCGGTCTCCATGGCACGCAACAGCGTAGCCTCGGTATAGGGCTTGGGAGGTTGTGTTTGCTTCTCGGTCAGTGCCGGCTCGTGACTACCACTCTCGCCTACTGCAAAAGCGGGCAAAATCTGGCTTTCGCTGTTTTCATCACCGGCATCATCCTTGCCAAAGACGACACGCCATCCGGGCGATAAGATTTGACGACCCGTTACTTTAAACTCCACATTATCCACTTCGCCCATAACGGTGGTATTGGCAACCTGACAATCGGGATAAAATGCAGCCACAAAACGACGTGCCACAAGGTCATATACCAACTTCTCACGATCGGTGAGGTTGTTAGCCCGCACATTGGTGGGTATAATGGCATGGTGATCGGTAACCTTGCTGTTGTCAAACACTTTCTTGCTCTTGGGCAATTTATCTTGTTGCAGCAAAGGACGAACAATGGCATCGTATTGCGTTTGTGTCAAGGCTGCCAAAATGCCCTTCACCTTGGGGTATATATCGTCGCTCAGATAGGTCGTATCGACACGCGGATAGGTCGTAACTTTCTTTTCGTACAGCGACTGTATGAGTTGCAAAGTCTCCTCTGCCGAGAAAGAGAATTTTTTGTTACACTCTACCTGCAAGCTGGTAAGGTCAAACAATCTCGGCGGAGCTTCTTTGCCATTTTTGGTCGTAACATCGGTAACGGTAAAAGGTTTACCCTCGATGGTTGCAAGGGCTTTTTGTCCTTCCTCAACACTTGTGTAGCGACCTTGCGTTACCGAGAAGGTTGTATCTCTGTATACCGTTTTCAGCTCCCAATAGGGCTGTGGCACAAAGTTTTCTATCTCCAGCTGACGATTGACGATAAGCGCCAAAGTAGGAGTCTGCACACGACCTATCGAAAGCACCTGACGGTCGCGACCATAACGTAGTGTATATAGTCGTGTGGCATTCATACCCAACAGCCAGTCGCCTATGGCGCGTGTCAGTCCGGCTAAATACAAGCGCTCAAATTCTTCCTGCGGGCGCAGCTTGGCAAAGCCTTCGCGAATAGCCTCCTCGGTCAATGACGAAATCCACAACCGCAATACGGGGCATTTGCAACCGGCTTTCTGCATCACCCATCGCTGTATCAACTCTCCCTCTTGCCCGGCATCACCGCAGTTTATCACACACTCGGCTTGGGCAATGAGCTGTTCTATTGTTTTAAATTGTTTCTCAACGCCTTTATCATCTTTGAGTTTGATGCCGAAACGTTGCGGTATCATAGGTAGCGAACTGAGTGTCCATCGCTTCCAACGCTCGTCATACTCGTGAGGTTCTTTCAGCTCGCACAAGTGTCCAAAAACCCAAGTAACACAATAGTCGTTACCTTCGTAATAACCGTCGCGACGAGCCGTAGCACCCAATATCTGGGCGATATCCTTGGCAACACTTGGTTTCTCGGCTATGCAGACTTTCATATCGTATTACAGTCCTTTTGTTTTAGCTTCGTTCCACAATGCATCCATCTCGGCAAGGGTCATCTCTTTCAGATTTTTGCCTTGATTGAGGGCAGCTTGTTCTACATAGTTAAACCGGCGTATAAACTTCTGATTGGTGCGTTCAAGGGCATTATCGGGGTTAATTTTATACAATCGGGCAGCATTGACAATACTGAAGATAAAATCGCCCATCTCGGCTTCCATGTTATCACTGTCGCCACGCTCAACCTCGGTAATCAACTCGTTCAACTCCTCGCGCACTTTATCCCAAACTTGCTCACGCGACTCCCAATCGAAGCCCACGTTGCAAGCCTTCTCTTGCACTCGATACGCCTTTACCAATGCAGGCAAACCTCCGGGCACACCTGCCAATACGGTTTTGTTACCGCCTTTCTCTTTGAGCTTTATCTGTTCCCAATTTTGCTCGACTTGTCGTGAGCCGTCGACACTCACATCGCCAAAGACGTGGGGATGACGAAATATCAACTTGTCGCACAGGGCATTGCACACATCGGCAACATCGTACAATCCTTGCTCCTCGCCTATCTTCGAGTAGAAAACCACGTGCAACAACACATCGCCAAGCTCTTTTTTGATGGCTTCGTTGTCGCATTTGATTATTGCCTCGCACAACTCGTAGGTCTCTTCAATCGTGTTGGGGCGCAGACTTTCGTTGGTCTGTTTGCGATCCCATGGGCATTTTACACGCAACTCGTCGAGCACATCGAGCAGACGACCGAATGCGGCAAGTTTCTCTTCTTTGGTATGTTGTGTCATTTTATATTCTGTTTTATTATTTAATCGTGATATTGGGAGTGCGAAGTTACAATTTTGTTTTCACATGAGAGCCATTACTCGGCAATCTCTCCCACCGTAGCACGTACAAAACGCACCAAATCGGATGGGGCAATTTTTATCTGCAAGCCTCGTACTCCGGCACTGATATAGATGTATGCAAAGTCCATGCATGTAGCATGTATATAGGTAGGAAAAGCCTTCTTCATGCCTATGGGCGAACAGCCTCCACGTATATATCCTGTCGTAGGCAGCAACTCTTTCATTGCTATCATTTCAGCGCTTTTGTTGCCCGATATTCGGGCGGCTTGCTTGAGGTTGACCTCTCGATTACCGGGCACTACACATACAAATATACCACTCTTGTCGCCTCGCAAGACAAGGGTTTTGAACACCTGTTCGATATTCTCGCCCAACTCTTGGGCAACGTGGTCGGCTGCCAGATTGTTTTCATCGACCGCATAGGGTATCAATTCATACGCTATCTTGGCTTTATCGAGCAATCGTGCAGCATTGGTTTTGTTTATTTTCATCTATTTTACCTCCTTATGTAACCACTCAAACGTGGCTTTATATGCCTCTTCACGCACATCTTTACGCGACAAAAAGACATCGTGCAAGGCATCGTCAATGATTACTTCAGTAACTTGCGCACCTATCTTGCAACCATATTTCGATATATGCTCCACATCGAGCACAGCATCGCCTGTATGAAATTCGGGAGTCCACTCTTTACCTCGTATAGTTTTGTCGGAGCGTAACAGCAATACCGGGATAGAAAGGTTCATATCGTTGTGTACGACATCATGACCACGATCTATGGCACGTATCCAACCAAATCGCTCTCCACGCGACATCGGCTTCTTCCACTCGGTATTAAACTCCCACTCGCCATTATATTGCTTGAGCAGGGTCTTGGCATAGGGCGATATACGTGTTGCATCGGGCAAGCCCCAATCGGGGAAAAACTTACCTATAAATGCCACCGCTGGTATAAGAACGTTGCGATACAATGCATTGAAATTCCACTCGAAAAACGGGCTGTTGAGTATCAATGCATCGACAGGAGCTTCTTCGCGATGTGCTTGGCAGTAGAGCGATGTGGTAAGACCACCCGTCGAGTGTCCCATGAGCACAACTTGCTCATTTCCTTCACGACGTACAACAGCCAATGCCGAGTCGATATCGGCAAAATACTCGCTCATGTCGCGTGCCTCATATTCAAACTGACCATCGCGCAACGAGCGCCCATACTTACGCAAGTCTATCGCATAGAAATTATATCCGTTTTCGACAAACTTCTGTGCCATTTCGTCTTGCGAAAAGTAATCGTTATAGCCATGCACATAGAGCACAGCACGATGTGATGTATCGGGAACCAAGCAGCGCACAAGGGTCGATACCACCTTGCCATGATAGTCGTCGGGCATGACAAACGTATGTTGCTCGTAGTTACCACCCAACACATCGGGTTGATAATATTGCGCCGGGCATACAAATGCCACAGCACAAACAAGCCACAAAAGGGCTTGTCGCATAGAAAATATATTACTCATTGGTTTCCAGCGAATTACGCAAATTGTCAAATATACACACCAACACACGACATGCCACCTCGATATCCTCTTGCGACAAGGTTGTCAACGCCTCACGTATCACACCCATTACAATGGGTTTGGTAACAGGCTCCAGGCTGCGACCCTTATCGGTGAGCTTTATGATGTTGATGCGACGATCTTGCTTGCTGGGAATACGCTCTACGCAATGCAGTTTCTCGAGATTGTCTATGAGGCGTGTCATGCTGGGCTTATCCTTAAAGGTGAGGTTGCACAACTCTTGTTGCGTTACACCATCGCGTGTCCACAGATAGTACATCACCGTCCATTGCTCGGGTGTTACTTCTATACCTTCACGACGGAACACACGATACAAACGACGACTGATGGCTGCCGACAGCTTGCCACTGATCATCGAAAACAGCATTTCGGGGCTAAATGTAGAAAAGTTTATATCCATAACTATTGCAATTACAACTATGCAAAGGTACAACAGTTGTTGTAATAAACAATATGTAAGAGCGCTTTATTTTTTATTTAAATAAAAGTGGCAGAAATTCGGTGAGATACAACCGCCAATTGCACCATTGATGCCCGAGTGTGCTCTCTCGATAGACGTAAGGAAAGCCGCTCTTATCGAGGCGATTGCGCAGCTCCTTCACTTCATTATACAAGAAATCGTCGCGACCTATGGCTATCCAATAGAGCGACAGCCCGCTCTCGCTCAACGCCAATAGCTTGCTATCCATATCATTGTAGAATGAATGATTGCCCCGCGCATTGATAGCCGGCGAGAACAACCCAACATAACCAAACATCGAGGGCATATTTGCCGATATGTAATAAGAGTGATAACCACCCATCGACAATCCGGCAATGGCGCGGTGTGAGGCATCGCGATAGGTACGATAGTGAGTATCTACAAAGTCGACAATCTCGCCAAATGCACTCTCATACTCGCCATTACAAGTACGCGGCTCGTTAAAATTTACAGCCACAAGCCCACGCGACGATGCACCGGGAGCCGCTTTTTGTGCCACGTTGCCATTGGGCATGACGACAATCATTGGCTCAACTTTTCCCGCTGCAATAAGATTGTCGAGTATAACAGATGCACGACCCAACTCGTTCCAAGCTGTCTCGTCGCCACCCATGCCATGCAACAGATAGAGTACGGGATATGAACGATTGCCCGCCTCATATCCGGCAGGCGTATATATTGTGAACCGGCGAGCATACCCCATAGCCGACGAGTCATACCATTGTGTCGACACAGTGCCATGCGGCACATCTTGTATCATGTAGTTGTCGGCATAGTCGCCCGCCACAATAAAGTAGGTAAACAACTGCCCTACATCGCGCATGCTATATATTGACGAGGGGTCTATAATAGTAGTACCATCTACGTTGTAGGTATATGTATATAGCCCGGGGTGCATATCTTCGCACTTGTAATACCATTTATTATCACTCTGACGACGGCTCATGGGTACAGGTGCAGGCATCCAATCGGCTCGCAACAATACACTCTCGGCATGGGGTGCATCGAGCAAAAACTCCACATCATTATCCACCACATGAGGCGATATGGTAGCCACATCTACCCCACCGATGTTCTGCTGAGCACAAACAGCTGTTACAAACGACACCAACAGTGCTACAAAAAATGATACACGTTTCATACTATCAATATTTAGTTACGACACAAATTTAAACTAATTACCATACATACACAATTAAAAATCAAAATAATGTTTTTACTCTCGAGCAAGTTTGCATATAAAATATAAAAATTGTACTTTTACAGCCCATAAAAAAACACACAAAACATTATGTTCAACGAAGACAATTACGAAACCAGCCGCCGTGGCTGTATAGAGGTGATATGCGGCTCGATGTTCTCTGGAAAAACCGAAGAACTCATTCGCCGACTGAAACGTGCCAAGATTGCACGCCAAAGAGTGGAAATATTCAAACCGGCAGTCGACAAGCGCTACTCGGACGACGAGGTAGTATCGCACGACAGCAACGCTATACACTCTACACCGGTAGACAACTCACGTAGCATCCTATTGATGACCAACGATGTAGATGTTGTGGGTATTGACGAGGCTCAATTCTTTGACGACGGTCTTGCCGAAGTGTGCGCACAGCTATCGGACAACGGTATTCGCGTAATTGTAGCCGGTCTTGACATGGACTTCCGCCGCGTACCATTCGGTCCTATGCCCGCCTTGTTGTCGCTTGCCGACGACGTAAGCAAGGTGCACGCCATATGCGTAGAGTGCGGACACACAGCCAACTACTCATACCGTCTTGTCGACAGCGACCGCCGCGTGTTGCTTGGCGAGAAGAACGAGTATCAGCCCCTCTGCCGCAAATGCTACTTGCGCCGCATGAAAGAGAAAGGCGAGATGTAATATCGCCTGCTGCTCCTCTGCACCAACCATAACACAGGCACATACGTTATATCTACATGGAAAATAATGCTCGTAAGCCCTACACCTTCGATCGCGTTGTGCGCATTGTTATAGCACTCGTTGTCGTTGTGGGTATTATATTACTGCTCAACCGGCTCAAGGGGGTACTATTACCCTTCCTTGTGGCATGGCTCATAGCATATATGATAAATCCGCTTGTCGAGTGGAACGCACGCATCATGCGACTGCCCAAGCGCATCCTTGCCATACTCATCACTTTTGCCGAAATAGCCATAGCACTCACCATGATAGGGCTCATTGTTGTGCCCATGATCATAAACGAAACGCAGCATCTATACCACCTGCTCACCGTCTATGTCAATTCGACCGAAAAAATACCATTCTTACCTATTGCGCTGCAAGATTTTTTGCGACAACACATTACGCTCGAAAAGATAAGCGCACTACTGAGCCACGACCAATGGATGAACTTGGGACAAGAACTTGCCAAGCAACTGCATCATGTGTTCACAACATCGGTTCATGGCATAGCAACACTCATCAGTTGGGGTATTGTACTACTATACATATTTTTCATACTGCAAGACTACGACAGCATTATCAAAGGCTTTGGCAAGCTCATACCCAAGCAATACCGCAACACCGTAGCACGCATAGGCAACGATGTAAAAGAGAGCATGAATCGCTACTTCCGCGGGCAAGCACTCATTGCAACCGTCGTAGGGTTACTACATTGCATAGGATTTCTCATCATAGGACTACCCATGGCAATACCGTTGGGCATACTGGTAGGTCTGCTCAATCTTGTACCCTATATGCAGATACTCAGCTACATACCGGCAGCTATACTATGTATAATAGGCGCAGCCGACGGTGGTGGTAACTTCTGGCTGCTGGCAGGACTTACGGTAGCGGTGTTTATAATAGCACAAATCATACAAGATGGCTTCCTTATACCTCGCATCATGGGCAACGCAACAGGACTAAACCCCGCCATCATACTCCTGTCGCTCTCCATTTGGGGCTCACTGCTCGGATTTATAGGCATAATCATAGCCCTACCCCTCACCTCATTGCTACTATCCTACTACCAACGCTACATCATAGAGCAAGGAAACACAGAAGAAAGCACAGACTTAACAAACACAGAACAAGATAGTTAGCACACGCTTAACTTTTGTTAACAAAACTATCTCTATCAAAATTTGGTAGGTATATAGAAAAGCACTACCTTTGCATCGCTTTTAAGGAAAAGCACAATGATGATTCGCTAGCTCAGCTGGTAGAGCACAACACTTTTAATGTTGGGGTCCTGGGTTCGAGCCCCAGGCGGATCACAGAAAAGAAGGAACACGTTTTCACGCGTTCCTTTTTTTGTTTCTTATAACAAAGTCTCGGCTTGGGGAAGTCGGGACTTTGTGCAAAAAAAAGAAACTGTGCCAAAATTTTCATTTTGACACAGCCTCTTCCATTTACCCCACTTCTCAGTGGCATTTGGCATTATGAAACTGAATTTACTCTTTTTGCTTTTGTTGCATGACAAAGATAAGCGACTTATGACCAAAAGACCAAAACTTTTTGCACCTTTTTATAGTTATAAATTGCAAAAAGCTATTTCGATATTTTGAATAAAGTGTATATTCGGAACTACCGAAAAGGGCTTATCCCATTCTATTTTTATAGTCTTGGTATGTGAAATGTTTCCATATCTCAACATCGCCATTGACATTTATCATAGCCAACGAAGGATGTGGTACACCATTGAACATTGTTGTCTTTACAATCGTATAGTGTATCATATCTTCAAATATAATGCGCTCACCTATCTGCAACGGGTGGTCGAAACTCCAATCGCCCACAAAGTCGCCACTCAAGCAAGAGTTTCCGCCCATACGATAGTCGTATGCCAACTCACCGGCTTCCTTAGCACCGCGAATGGCAGGTTTGTAGGGCATCTCAAGGCAGTCGGGCATATGACAGGCAAACGAGGCATCAAGTATGGCTGTTTTAATACCATGATTTTCGACAATATCGACAACAGTTGTGTGCAGAGTACCGGTTTGCCAAGCAAAGGCGCTACCCGGCTCCATGATAATGTGCAAGTGTGGATGACGAGTACGGAAATCGGTCAACACTTTGATAAGATGTTCTACATCGTAGCCCTTGCGGGTCATCAAGTGTCCACCACCCATATTGAGCCATTTTACCTGCGACAACCAAGGTGCGAAACGCTCTTCTACCACTGCAAGTGTGCGCTCAAGATCGTACGACGTCGATTCGCATAACGTGTGGAAGTGCAATCCCTCAACTCCTGCCGGTAAGGTAGCAGGCAAGTGGTCGGCTATAACACCCAAGCGCGAACCCGGCGCACATGGATTGTAGAGGTCGGTCTCTACATCGGAAAACTCGGGGTTGATGCGCAAGCCACAAGAGATATGGCGCTCATAGGCATTGACACGCGGGATGAAGCGCTCAAACTGTGTCAATGAATTGAACGTAATGTGGCTGCTGTAACGCAAAATATTGTCGAAAGTTTCATCGGTGTAGGCAGGCGAATAGGTGTGAGCCAAGCAGCCCAACTCTTCGTATGCCAAGCGTGCTTCGTGTATGGAACTTGCAGTAGACGTGGGGATATATTCACGCACTATAGGAAAAGCTTCCCATAAAGCAAATGCCTTGAATGCCAAAATAATTTCGACACCGGCACGCTCTTTTACCGACTTGATGAGAGCAAGATTGCGACGCAAAAGCGCCTCTTCGAGAACATAACAGGGTGAAGGTATTTGCATTTTGTTGAGTGTTGAGTGTTTAAAGTTGAGTGTTTAGAGGATTGTAAATTTGGCAAATTTCAGTAGTAGTTGCTTGCGACCTACGTTGTCGAAGGCAACACTTATCTTGCAGTTGTCGCCCACGCCTTCTATTGCCTCGACCGTACCCAATCCGAAGCGTTCATGACGGATACGCGCACTCACACGCAACGTACCGGCACCCGACATTACACTATCGCGTTGCTGAGTCGGGGCGACAGGCTGCTCGGCGGTAACAATGCGGCGCGAATTTTCGATAGGTTTGAGGGTCGATGGCTTTGTCGGAGCTTTGAAACTGCGCTCGAACGATGTATATTGGCTACGCCAAGGTGCATCGGCATAGGGCGACTTGGTGGTCGATACCGGCGCTTCGTCGGGCATATTGACATATTGCGTATCGAGGTCTTTCAGGAAACGGCTGGGGCGACAAGTATTGGTCTTGCCATTGCGGAAGCGTGTGTGCGCATAGGTTAGGATGCAATTTTCTTGCGCACGCGTGATGGCTACATATAGCAGCCGGCGCTCCTCCTCGATTTGCTGCAGACTCTCTACACACATTGCCGAGGGAAAGAGGTCTTCTTCAAGACCGGTAATAAAGACATTGCGAAACTCCAATCCCTTTGCCGAGTGTATGGTCATGAGCGTTACTTTATCGTCGTCTTGCTCATCGCCCTTGTCTTGGTCGGTAATGAGAGAAATCTCGGCGAGAAAGTCGGATAGCGTAACAGCCTCGTTTCCTTCCTCCTGACGCAAAGAATAGAACTCCATCACACCACCGAGCAACTCCTGTATATTTTCTTGTCGGCTTATATTTTCGGGTGTATCGGATGTGTATATATCGGCAATGATGCCCGAGCGCTGCAAGATATGCTCGACCAAATCGTATATAGACTTCTCGCCGGCACTATCGCTGAAGCCCTGTATCAAATCGCGGAAGGCGGCAAGCTTGGTGCGAGTACCCGAATTTATTTGCAGGTTGTACTCGGTAGGATCGGACAATACGCTCCACACCCCTACGTTGTGCAGCTGCGCACAAGCAAGTATCTTGCCAACGGTAGTCTCGCCAATACCTCGCGCCGGATAGTTGACAACACGCTTGAAAGCCTCCTCGTCATTGGGATTGATGGTAAGGCGCATATATGCCACAGCATCTTTAATCTCTTTGCGTTGATAGAACGAAAGACCACCATAGATACGATAGGGCATATTGCGCTTGCGCAATGCCTCCTCAAGCACACGCGACTGTGCGTTGGTGCGGTAGAGTATGGCAAAATCGTTGTACGGCGTACTGTTGAGCAAGTGCATCTCCTTGATACGATTGGCAACAAGATAGCCCTCTTCAAAATCGGAATATGAGGCAAATACTGCCACTTTGCTACCACGCTCTTTCTCGGAGAATACGCGCTTGCGTATTTGCTCTTTGTTCTTGCTGATGAGGCTATTGGCAGCATCGACAATGTTCTGCGTCGAGCGATAATTCTGTTCCAGCTTATTGATTTGCAAGCCCTTATACTCGTTTTTAAGATTGAGTATATTGCCTATATTGGCACCACGAAACGAGTAGATGCTCTGTGCATCATCACCCACCACGCACAATCGACCATGTTCGCGGCACAATTGATTGACAATAAGATGCTGCGAGAAGTTGGTATCTTGATACTCGTCAACCAAGACATAACGGAACAAATCGCGGTATTTCTGCGCCACATCGGGGTGGTCGCGAAAGAGTATATTGGTATAGAGCAACAAGTCGTCAAAGTCCATTGCTCCGGCACGGAAGCATCGCTCCCAATAGGTACGATAGATGTTGTGCATCATAGGGCGCTTCTGCTTGCGGTCCATCTCGAGCAACTCGGCATTGGTGCTATACAATGATGGGGTAATAAGTGCATTCTTGGCATTCGATATGATGCTCTGAACGGTTGCCGGCTTGTATATCTTGTCGTCGAGCTGCATCTCCTTGATAATGGTTTTGAGCAGCGAGCGTGAGTCGGCAGTGTCGTATATAGTGAAATCGCTACGGAAATTCAAGCGCTCGGCATTGGCATGCAGTATGCGAGAGAAGATAGAGTGGAATGTTCCCATCCACAACCGGGCAGCCACCTCACGTCCCACCAACCGAGCAATACGCTCTTTCATTTCGTTGGCAGCCTTAATTGTGAATGTAAGTGCCAATATACGCCACGGCTCATAGCCTTGCGAGAGCAGATATGCAATCTTATAGGTGAGCACGCGAGTCTTTCCCGAACCTGCGCCGGCAATGACCAACTGAGGTCCGTCGGTATAGAGAACAGCATCGCGTTGCGCCGAATTGAGATTTTGTAAAAGGGATTTTTCCACTATATATATTAATTATAACTTACACAATAAAATTAATGCTTTGCAACAAGACTCACTTGAGCACTTTCTTCACCCACTTGAGTTTGTCGAGATAAGGAGCACACTTGATATCCAAGTACATACGTGTGGTAGTTTTCAACACCGCCTTGGCATGACTGAATGTCTCGAAACTATACTTGCCATGATAACGTCCCATGCCACTTGCTCCTACTCCACCAAAGGGCAATCGGTTGTTGGCAACGTGTGCTACCGTATCGTTGATACACACCCCACCCGACTCGGTGTGATTGATGATGTATCGTGCTTGCTTTTTACTTTGCGAAAAGTAATAGAGTGCCAATGGTGTGGGGCGATTGTTGATATACTCTACACAATCGTCTACGTCGTCAAAGGGTATAATGGGCAATATAGGACCAAAAATTTCGTCGGTGAGCAATCGCGAATCGGGGCGCACATCGGTTATAAGCGTTGGTGCTATATAACGTTGCTCTCTGTCGGTTGTTCCACCCAGCAACACCGTACCGTCGGACAACATAGCCGTCAGACGGTCGAAATGTTTTTGATTGACAATGCGCGGATAGTCGGGGCTCAGCCTGGGATCTTCACCATACTGTCGGGTAACCTCTTGCTTGAGCAGTTCTATAAATCTATCTCTCACATCATTGTGCAAGAAGAGGTAATCGGGAGCGACACACGTCTGCCCACAATTGACCAATTTTCCCCACACAATGCGCCGAGCTGCTGTGCGCAAATCGGCATCTTTATCGACTATGCAAGGCGACTTGCCACCAAGTTCGAGTGTAACGGGCGTGAGATGTCGGGCGGCAGCTTCCAATACATACTTTCCATGTACTTCGCTTCCTGTATAGAAGATATAGTCCCAGTGCAGTTTGAGCAGCTCCTCGTTAACAGATTTTCCGGGCGAAACTACGGCAATATATTCGTCCTCAAAACACTCCTCGATGATTTTCTTAATGACAGCCGCAGTATGCGGAGCACTTGCCGAAGGCTTCACTACGGCACAGTTTCCGGCAGCAATAGCACCAATAAGAGGCGACAATGCAAGTTGCAAAGGATAGTTCCAAGGAGCAATAATAAGCACTACACCACGAGGCTCGTAATGCACTCGACTGCTTGAGCCAAAGAGCGTAAGTGGCGTAAACGCCCAACGGTCGGCAGCCCAACGGCGCAAGTTGCTTTGCACATAACTTATTTCGCTGAGCAGGATGCCTATCTCGGTAGCATAACTCTCAAAAGCCGACTTACCCAAGTCGTTATACAGGGCATCGGAAAGCTCTTGCTCATGGTCTTTTATCCCCTCTCGCAAGCGGTCTAATGCAGTGAGGCGATAAGGCAATTCGCGTGTGATGTGCTCTGTGTAAAACAGACGTTGACGTTTCAGTAAATCGGAATACATCTTGTCAAGATTAAAATTGTTATACTACATATTATCTATATGCGGTTGATGTGTGGCGACTCGAAAAAGTATATCGAAAAGGTCTTACAACACTCTCACAACACGAATACCGGTTGCCGACTTGAGCGACGAAAGGTACATAGCCAGCGGTTGCGAGTCAACCTTAACAACATTGCCTTTTGTCGTAGCGTGCAGCAAAAATGGCTTACTGCTTTTAAAAACCACAATGCCCATGTGCATCACATCGAGACCCTTTGTCGAGGTGGTAATGAGCAGTATGTCGCCATCCTTGAGGTTTTTCTGTACGGCAGGCGCAGCAATCATATTTTTGGGGACATACGAGAAAAGGAAAGGGTTGTATTGCTTCTCGATATCTTTGATTTGTTGGCATGCAGCGGTATCTTCGCGCAAGGCTTGATAATCGCGACTATGAGTCGAAATATAATCAAGTCGTTTCGACTGCTTTACAGCCGCCGGGAATTTACCGGTTGCTTCTACAAGATTGCCGCGTTTTACGTTATCGGCAACCCAATCGCTCGAGTAGTGCAAACGTGAAGCATATCCATCTACAACACCATTACGATAACGTATGTTTTGCAGCTTGGCAACAAAATCATCAAATGTGGCAGTATCTACAGCCGCTGTGCCGGCAAGTGCTATAACATTCTCGACCAATGTGGTACAATCCATTTGCGAAAGATTGACCGTAAGCAACTCTTCATCGTACTCGAGGGTTGCTGCTTTATAGGGAGTACCCACAAATTGCTTGGCTATAAAGACTACGCGCTCGGCAGGTGTTGCAAGGTTGGCAGCGCGAGTTTTTTCCAATATATTATTTACCGTTGCAGTATCGGTATCGTAATGGTGATAGCGCACGCTATCGGGAGTAGCAGCCAAAGCATTGCAAACAACCATTACAAGCACTACGGCGCTGAATGTCAATCTCTTCATATTCATATTAATATTTTACAAATGATTATAACAATGGGAACAAAAATAATAAAGAATTGCGATATATCAAAACAAAAGAGAGCGATAATACAGAATAAACCATACTGCAAGAACTCCTATAACAAGTGCAAAAAGAGTAGAAAATCAGGTCGGATTTTCTACTCTCAAACGACGGGGCGGCAAGTATTCAATCTTTTGGTGATGCCGACTTTTGTAACTGTTGCAGTTGCTGTAATTGCTGCATCTGTTCTTGAGTTTTCTGCTCGAGCTCTTGCTGCTCGGCATCAATCCGTTGCAACAACTTGTCGGCAAAGGGGAACGAGCCTGTTTGCAACAGCGTTTGCAACGTAATATGCCCGCTGCGGAAAAGGGCGAGCAACAATTCGTTGGACGATTGGCGGAATGCCGGAGCTGCTGCCGACTCGCTGATAATGATGTCGACCTCGGAGTATTGTACCTGCTCGGGCGTAATCTCTGCTAATGCAGCACTATCTTCACCGGCAATCTGTATATATCGTTGCTCGGTGTAGAACTGACGAATGGTCTTGAGTATCTTGTTGTCGCGCTCCTCTCTAAAGGTCTTGAACGACTCGAAGATATCGAGCAGATTGGTAGCCGAATATTGTACTTGCTGCGCATAGAGCGACGATGGCGTACCGCTTGCAACAGGCTTGCCCTGCATGGCACTATGTACACCCGAAATATCTTCAAGCAAACGCATCTGCAACGACAATAACTCATACGCGCCCACATTGGTGGCGTTGACCGAAATCTGCTGCGGCATGGTGCTGCCGGGCTTGGGACGGAAGAGTATCACGCCATTGTATCGAGTCCACTCGGAGGCAATATCTTCGAGTGTCATACCGTCGGGGATTTGGTCTTCGGGGAAGAGCAAAACACCCTTGGCACTACTGCCCATGATAAAATCTATCATCGTGATAAGGCGGTTGACATAGCGTTGTTGGTCTATCACATCCTCTACAAACGAGTGTACCTCGCCATCGAGCAAGGGGTAAAGACGGAAGCTATATGGATGCTCGCCATGCCAATAGGGTGTTTCGCCCTCATCGAGAATATGCCCCAGCGGCGAGAAGAAACGATAGTACCAAAAATGGTCGATAAACCACTCACACTCTATCAATGGCACTTGGGCTGCATCTATCCCTTGTTTCTTGGCTTGCGATATACGCTCTTTGTTCTCCTTGTCAATAGCCGCTTTCTCGGCGGTTTCTATCTTATAATACTCGCCCGACAAGGTATCGTGGCAACGCAAACGCTCGCGCGACTCCAATCGCCACACCTCTATCACACGACAACAATCGGACGATGCGGGCATATAAAAGTCGAGAGTATCGTTTCGGCGACCGTTTAGGAAGTCGTGCTCGTTGAAGATATTCTCCTCGGTAACATCACCATACATATCGTGCAATATACGCGCCTTTGCCTCATCGCCCTTGCAGAAACGAGCTATAAGGTCGGCAAGTTTCATATCGTGTAGCTCGCCTATCATGGTGCAATCCCACAGTCGGCAATCCTCAATATTATTGAAGAAGATGCGCGAAGGTTGTACGGTATCGACCCACACATCGGTCTTGCCGCGGCGAGTGCTATAACCTATCTTATGAAAGCATGAACCCGAGATGAGGAACTCCTCGAGCGTACGACTATCCAACTCGTACATCTTGTTGTGCTGATAGACATATTGCATGACAGCACTCATCAGTTCGCCCAAAAGCTGCTCGTTACGTTCACGAGCCACACAAACAGGCTCGGTCTGCGCACTGCGAAACTGCCCGAGTACGCTCTTGACAAGTTGTCGTATCAGGTTGTTTTTGAGAGGTACTTTTCCCTGCTCGTGCAGATAATGCTCCTCGGTAACAACACGCCCATCGGGTAGCTTTACGGGATCGCACCACTGCCTGCCAAATGTATAGTTGCGATTGCGTGTACGCTGCGACCGATAATGAGATAACGCCTCCCATGCCGAGTATGCCTCATGCAGCACCTCGCTATCTTGCTTGCCAAAGGGAGCTGCTTCGCCCATATCCTTTATATCGGATGTAGGCATGAGCCGTTTACGATTGAATGTGCGATAATCAATAAAATCCATAGTCGATAATTTAAAGTAATTTTTCGACCACAAAGTAACCGCCACAGCACAGCGACTCACTGCGATAGAGAGAATTTGAAGCGTGATATAATTGACAAACACAAAGAGGGTGTGCCAAAATTTTGGCACACCCTCCTATATCAAAAGTAATGTTTCCTGACTTGCATCGAGAATAAGCCTCTGCGCAATGGTACAACAAAGACCTATCTCGTATATTTCACAACGTCGCAGACGTTTTCGATGCTCGCTTACCTGTTATCGGTTATTCTACTACACCGGCAAGCTCGGGATCAACCATGATGCGACCGCAATATTCGCATACGATGATTTTCTTGTGCATCTTGATGTCGAGCTGACGTTGGGGCGGTATACGGTTGAAGCAACCACCACATGCATCGCGTTGGATGTAAACTACAGCCAAACCGTTGCGTGCATTCTTGCGGATGCGCTTGAAGGCTTGCAACAAACGAGGCTCGATGTTCTCTTCGAGCTTTTTCACTTGCTCACGTATCTTTTCCTCTTCTTGCTTGGTCTCGGCTACAATACCTTCCAGCTCCGATTTCTTCTCTTCGAGGAGTTTCGAACGGTCTTCGAGGTTTTCGCGGCATTGCTCCAACTCGTCGTTGCGACGGTTGATGATGTTGTTAGCTTCGCGTATTTTCTTTTCGAGCGCTTGGATAGAGAGGTCTTGGAACTCAATCTCCTTGTTCAACTTGTCAAACTCGTGGTTGTTACGCACCTCGTCGAGTTGAGCTTTATAACGCTCTATTTTGTTGTGCGCTACGTGTATCTCTTCATTGTAAGAGGTGATATCTTTGCGGCTTGCGCTGATAGCCTCTTGAAATTTTTCGATACGTGTTTGCAGACCAGTTACTTCAGCCTCAAGGTCTTCTACCTCAAGGGGCAACTCACCACGAAGGGTTTTAATGCGGTCGATGTCCGAATGTAATGTTTGCAATTCGTAGAGTGATTTGAGTTTTTCCTCTACGGTGTACTCTTTTTCTTTTGTCTTTTCTGCCATCGCTTACAGATATTTTATCGGATTTGTTTCTACTTTTGCGTAGTAGGGCGCAAAGTTAGGGAATTTTTTTGTAATAACCTCGTAAAAAATTTCTTTTGTGTGCTGCTCGCTCTCATAATGACCGGTTTCAGCCATTATAAGACGACCTTCGTAACCGAAGAATTGATGATAACCTATCTCGCCTGTAATGAAGATATCGGCACCGGCTGCCATCGCATTGCCTATGAGCGAGCTACCCGAGCCACCACACAATGCTACACGTTGTACCATCTTGCCCGATGTGGCATTATGACGGATAGCGCCACAATGCAACTGCTCTTTTACGTGTTGCAACAGCTCTAATGCATCTACCGGATGTGGCAAGTTACCCACTACTCCCATACCGGCACGTGTATAGTCGTTGGCTATGGGTATGAGGTCGTAGGCGGGCTCTTCATAGGGGTGTACTGCCAACAAGGCGCGCACAACGCGACTCTTGAGATAGCGTGGTAAAACCACCTCTACCCTACTCTCGGGCTCATGATGCAACTCGCCTCTCTCACCACAATAGGGTTGCGTATTCTCTCCTGCGCAGAATGTGCCTACTCCTTGAGCAACATAGCTGCAACTATCGTAATTACCTATATTGCCGGCGCCTGCATCAAAGAGTGCTTGGCGCACAGCATCGGTGTGAGCTTCGGGCACATATACAACCAACTTATATAGCATATCGACAGTAGGTTGCAACACCTCGACATCGGTGAGAGCCAACATTTGCGCCCAACGATGATTTACTGCCACTGCATCGAGGTTGGTATGTGCAGCATAAATGGCGACATCGTTGCGCAAGGCTTTCATTACCACTCGCTCTATATAGTTACCGCCTGTAATGCGCTTGAGAGGGCGGAACAACAAGGGGTGATGTGCCACAATAAGGTTGCATCCTCGCTCTATTGCCTCGTCGACAACAGCCTCGGTAACATCTACACAGAGCAACACACCGGTAGCTGCAAGCGAGGCATCGCCTACTTGCAGCCCGGCATTGTCGTAGCTCTCTTGCAGTGCCAATGGGGCAAAATCTTCTATCGCTGCAATTATGTCGCGTATGGTGGGCATATGATTATGCTTGTTCCTCTTTAAGACACACATCTATGCACAACTCTTCCAATTGCTCGGGAGCAATGGTCGAGGGCGCATCCATCATCACGTCGCGACCCGAGTTGTTCTTGGGGAATGCAATACAGTCGCGAATAGAATCGAGTCCTGCAAAGATTGACACAAAGCGGTCGAGACCAAAAGCCAAACCGCCATGAGGAGGTGCACCATACTTAAAGGCATTCATCAAGAAGCCAAATTGTGCTTGCGCTTGTTCGGGTGTGAAACCGAGCAACTTGAACATTGTATCTTGCAACTTACTGTCGTGTATACGGATAGAACCGCCACCCAGCTCAACACCATTCACCACCATATCGTAGGCATTGGCGCGAACAGCACCGGGATCGCTTTCGAGCAAGTGAATATCCTCGGGTTTGGGCGATGTGAAGGGGTGGTGCATCGCATAGAAGCGTTGTGTCTCGTCGTCCCACTCGAAGAGGGGGAAGTCGATAACCCAAAGGGGCGAATATACATTCTTGTCGCGCAATCCGAGGCGGCTACCCATTTCGAGGCGCAACTCGCACAAAGCCTTGCGAGTCTTCATTGTGTCGCCTGCAAGGATAAGCATCAAGTCGCCGGGCTCGGCATTGAAGCGCTCAGCCCAAGCACGCAAGTCGTCGGCAGTGTAGAACTTGTCGACCGACGATTTGAAGTTACCACCTTCGTCGTAGCGCACCCACACCAAGCCTTTGGCACCTATCTGGGGACGTTTCACAAAGTCGGTCAACTCGTCGATTTGCTTGCGAGTATATCCCGCACAACCTTTACAGCAGATACCACCTACATAGGGTACGCTGTCGAATACCACAAAGTTCTTACCCTCGGTAAGGTCTTTCAACTCAACAAACTTCATTTCGAAGCGGGTATCGGGCTTGTCGCTACCATAGTATTTCATGGCATCTGCCCACGCCATACGGGGGAAGGGCTCGGTAAAGTCTATATTTTTGATGTATTTGAACAAGTGTTTTGCCATACCCTCAAAGACATTGAGCACATCTTCTTGCTCAACAAACGACATCTCGCAGTCGATTTGAGTAAACTCGGGTTGACGGTCGGCACGCAAGTCCTCGTCGCGGAAGCACTTCACAATCTGGAAGTAGCGGTCGAAGCCCGACACCATGAGCAACTGCTTGAGTGTTTGGGGCGATTGGGGCAAAGCGTAGAACTCACCGGGATTCATGCGCGAAGGCACAACAAAGTCGCGCGCACCTTCGGGAGTAGATTTTATCAGCACAGGAGTTTCCACTTCGAGGAAGTTCTGTGCATCGAGGTAACGGCGTACCTCAAAAGCCATTTTGTGGCGCAACTCGAGATTGCGACGAACAGCATTACGGCGCAAGTCGAGGTAACGATATTGCATGCGCAAGTCGTCGCCACCATCGGTCTCGTCTTCGATAGTAAACGGAGGCACGATAGAGGCATTCAACACGTTGAGATTGCTCACGATAATCTCTATCTCGCCGGTTTCCATGCGCGAGTTTTTATTGCTACGCTCGGCAACTTCTCCGGTAATTTGTATCACATATTCACGTCCGAGTTTATTGGCTTGTTCACACAAAGGGGCATTCACCTCTTGGTTGAATACCAACTGAGTAAGACCATAACGGTCGCGCAAGTCGACGAATGTCATACCGCCCATTTTACGAGTACGTTGCACCCAACCGCACAAGGTTACGGTTGTTCCGGCATCGCTCAAGCGCAATTCGCCACAAGTTTTAGTCCTGTACATTTTCTGTTATATTTTAGGTTTATTATTTCTTTACAATCACCTGTTGCACCTTTGCAACATCACCCGGCACACCTACGGCATGCGCAGTCTGATGCAAATTATACAACTTGCAAAAATACAAAAAAATTGGCAGGATGCACCTATTATACAAAGTATTTTTATAGGGTATTATTTACAATAAGTAAACTTTATCACAAGCGGGCGCGGCGCATATAGTTGCGCAGGACGGTGGCATTAATCTCTGCGGGAGTTTCTATTGAGAGAATGGCTGGGCGATCGCTCTCGGCAAAGAACATCGGCAGGGCTTTCTGCAATGCTTCTTCATTATCGGCGCAATAATAGCTAAAACCATGTATAGCTGCATAACCCTCAATGGGTTGACGACGTTGTACCTCGAAGCACTCCTCGAGTTCGGGCAGGTCGGAAGGTCCTTTGATGAAACGAAAGATGCCGCCTCCCCCATTGTTGATGACAACAATTTTAAATCGTGGTGTTGCCAATGCGGTAGCCAATGCTCCGGCATCGTAGCCAAAACTCATATCGCCGGTTATGAGCAGATGTTGTTTATCATCGACCAACGAAGCTCCTAAGGCTGTCGACGTACTGCCGTCTATACCACTCACACCGCGATTGCAATATGATGCTGCCACTTGTGGGGTGTCGAATAGCTGGGCATAACGAATGGATGTTCCATTGGATAGGTGTAGCACCGTACCCTGCGGAATGGCGGGCAAAAGCGCTGAGAAGGCTCGCAAGTCGCACCATGGTGCAGCATCGAGCACGCGATTGTGCAATGCCGTAGCCACCACCTCTCTATCGTGCCATAATGCCGAATAGTCGGATGCCGATTGCTGGCATAACGCAGCCATCTGTGCCATGAACGATGCAGGACTGGCTGCAATTGAGTGTGTAAGACACTGCATTGTGTCTATCAGACGACTATCACTTCCTACGCGCCAATGCTCGTTGGGTGTGTATGTGCGCAAGAATTCTTTCACCATACGCGATACGGGTGCACCCCCCAAGGTGATAAGCAGTTCGGGAGCGAAATCGGTCTTTTCGCTATTATCTATAGCTGTGAGCACGCGGTCGATAGTGGGTATAAAATTGGCATCATGCAGGTTGGCAATACTCTCGGTGAGCACTACTACTTGTGGCAACTGCGCCAATCGGCTCAATGCCTCTTGCAAATGTGCCGAGGGTTGCGACATAGTTGCCAATATCATCACCTTACGTGCACGCGAAATGGCATGAGCAAAGCGCTCGGCATCGCTTTTTGCCACTTGCGACATAGCCTGTGTTGCTGCCACAACCTTGGGCTGTGCAGGCTCTACATCGGCAACAGCGCACAAGGGATCGCGCAGAGGCACATTGATATGCACCGGTGCGCAGCAGGGCTCTTTGGCAAGCAAAAGAGCTTCGTTCACCATACGAGAGGCATACCACAACGAGGTCTTGTCGTCGGTCGTTGGCAACTGATACGACTGCTTAACGAAATGCGCCAAAGCACCATATTGTCGGATGGTCTGACTATCGTCTTGGTCTATCCACTCATCGGGGCGGTCGGCAGAGATAACTATAAGGGGAATATGTCGATAATATGCCTCGGCTACGGCTGGAGCATAATTGAGCATTGCCGTACCCGATGTGCATACCAATGCTACCGGCTCCTGGCTACGAGTAGCCATACCCAATGCTACAAAAGCCGCTACGCGCTCATCTACCACTACGCGATGTTCTATGGCAGCCTCGCGCGCAAAAGCCACAACCAACGGAGCATTGCGCGAACCGGGCGACAAAACAACACGACGCACTCCATGCGCAACGCACAGAGCAACCAAATGACGGCAAAGGGTATGAGTGGTATTTTCCATAATTCTATTCTATTGAAAAGCCGAAAGCAATGTTTGCGACTTGGCACAAGTTTCGTTCCATTCGTCAATAGCAACCGACTGCGCTGTCAATCCGCCACCAACATATAGGCGCACCGCCGAGGGTGTAAACTCCATACTGCGCAAGTTGACATACAACGCGCAACGTCCATCGCTCAACGACTCGCCAACGTATCCACCATAATAACGTCTGGAATGTGTTTCGGTTGAACGAATGGCTTCAATTGCCATATCGGTGGGCGTTCCGGCAACGGCGGGAGTGGGATGCAATGCAGCAACCAAGGCATTGCGCAACGCAACATCGTGTTGCGAACGGATGTTGAATTGCGTGCACAAGTGCTCTACTTGCGCTGCTCGTCGGGTATATCTATCAATGGTTGTATCTTTAAGTCCTGCCCGGTGCAATATATCGGCAATATATCGCTCTACATATTGCTGCTCGTCTTGCTCTTTAGCGCCCCATGGGGTTGTAGTACCGGCAGGGCGAGTACCCGCCAAAGCCATGGTTTCATAACCGGCGCTATGCGACTGCAACAACATCTCGGGAGTAGCCCCCACCCAGCCACACACGCCGGGAATGTTCACGATAAATATATACGCCGAAGCATACATACGGCACAATCGGGCAAAATATTGGGGCAAGAAATTATTTGTATCGCAAGAGTGTGTAATCGTGCGCGATAGTACCACCTTTTGCAACTCACCCTCACGCATACACTCGATAAGCGATTGTGCCTCGGCAAGATAGGCAGGGCAGTCTATATCACTATCGGAAAATTGTCGAGCCACCGCCTCACGTCGGGGTAGCGCCTGCAATGTATCTATATCGCGTGCAAATGTATCGGGTGTGATGGTATAAGCCTCGGTATCGCCCGCCATATCGAACGGCACTACACAGAAACCGTTGTCAATGGCACGACGTGGCGCATCGACCGTCTGTGCTCCAAATCGGCAATCTTCCTCACCGGGATATCGGCAAGCATAAAAGGGTATATTCTTCGCCAAGCAGCAAGCAATCAGCTCACTCGCCTCATCAACACTGCAATATGGCGCATACTCGTTCATACAATCAGAGCGGGCGGGCTATCAAATCGAATGGCAAGGTTTCTACGACTTTCACCTCGCAAAACTCGCCGACAGAGAGCGACCGAGTCTTCTCTATCAGCACCTCATTATCGACCTCGGGCGAGTCGTATTGAGTGCGACCCACATAGTAGTCGGGGTCTTCTCTATCTACCAAGACACGCAATATAGTATCGTGTTTCGCTGCATTTATATCGGCTGCTATCTCCTCTTGCAATGCCATCAGACGATCCAAGCGATTTTGCTTCACCTCTTCGGGTATATCGTCGGCATAATGACGTGCAGCGTAAGTACCCTCTTCCTCGCAATAGGCAAACGCGCCCATGCGTTCGAAGCGGGCATCACGCACAAATTGCAGCAACTCCTCAAAGTCAGCCTCGGTCTCACCCGGATGACCCACCATAAGCGTTGTGCGCAGATGTATGCCGGGTACTTCTCGGCGGATGCGTGCCAATAGGTCGTAGGTCTCTTGCTTGGTTACGTGGCGCAACATCTTGTCGAGCATATTGTCGCTGATGTGTTGCAAAGCTATATCGAGATACTTGCACACATTATCATGTCGAGCCATTACAGGCAGCAAGTCGTAGGGAAATCCGGCAGGATATGCATAGTGCAGACGTATCCACTCCACACCTTCGATTTGCGCCATTTGGCCGATGAGTTGAGCCAAACGATTTTCGCCATACAAGTCCTCACCGTAATAAGAGAGGTCTTGCGCAATGACTTGAAACTCCTTGACACCCTTTGCAACCAACGAGCGCACCTCGTCGAGTATCTGCTCCATCGGATATGACTTGAAACGCCCTGTAATGAGCGGAATGGCGCAATAGGAACAGAAACGATTGCAACCCTCGGCTATCTTGATGTAGGCATAGTGCGACGGAGTAGTGAGTATGCGCTCGGTAGAGCACACCACCTCGGGACGTCCCAAATCGGCAAGCAGATTTTCCCAATCGAACTTGCCATAAAACTTGTCAACCTCGGGTATCTCGGCAGTAAGTTCTTCGCGGTAACGCTCCGAGAGACAACCCATAACAAACAGCTTACCTATGCGACGGCGCTTCTTGGCATCGGCAAGTTGCAGTATCATCTCGATACTCTCTTCCTTGGCATCGCCAATAAAGCCACAAGTATTCACTACAACAATTTCGCCCGACACCTTCTCGGCATCGTGAAACACCTCATAACCCGCCTCGGCAAATCGGTGCATCAAGCGCTCCGAATCGACAAGATTTTTGGAGCAGCCCAATGATACTATGTCTACCCTATTACGCTTCATATCAATCGCCAAAGAGTGAGTCGACAAAAGCAGCACGACGAAAGACTTGCAAGTCCTCCATACCCTCGCCCAGTCCTATATATTTAACGGGTATCTTAAATTGGTCGGAAATACCTATCACCACACCACCCTTGGCAGTACCATCGAGCTTGGTGATAGCCAACTCATTCACCTCGGTAGCAGCAGTAAACTGCTTGGCTTGTTCAAAGGCATTCTGTCCGGTTGAGCCATCGAGCACCAACAACACTTCGTGCGGCGCATCGGGCAATACCTTTGCCATAACGTTTTTTATCTTGGTAAGCTCGTTCATCAAGCCTATCTTATTGTGCAAACGACCGGCAGTGTCGATAATCACTACATCGGCATTATTGGCTTTAGCCGAACTGAGGGTATCAAATGCTACCGAAGCAGGGTCGGAACCCATCTTTTGCTTCACCACAGGCACACCCACTCGCTCACCCCAAGCCACCAACTGCTCGACAGCAGCAGCGCGGAAAGTATCGGCAGCGCCCAAATATACCGAGTAGCCTTTTTTCTTATATTGATAAGCCAACTTGCCTATGGTTGTGGTTTTACCCACACCATTCACGCCCACCACCATGATAACGTATGGACGTTTCTCGGCAGGAACAGCAAAGTCTTCGACATCGTCTTCGCCGGTTTCGGTGAGCAGAGCGGTTATCTCTTCACGCAAGATGCGATTGAGCTCCGATGTGCCCATATATTTATCACGAGCCACACGCTCCTCGATACGTTCTATGATGCGCAGCGTAGTATCTACACCAACATCCGAGGTAATAAGTACCTCCTCGAGATTGTCTAACACCTCGTCATCAACTTGCGATTTACCGGCAACGGCACGCGCCAATTTGGTAAATACGCCCTCTTTTGTTTTAGACAAGCCCTTGTCCAATGTCTCTTTTTTCTCTTTCGAGAAGAAATTAAACCAAGCCATAAAAACTTTCTTTATATCTATTTACACCATGTCGCATGCAATAACGACACAGCTACCTATTTTCGTGCAAAAATAACAAATTCGCAGGGTAAAAAAAAACTTCCTCGCACAAAATATTGCGCAAGGAAATTTTTATACCTTAGTATAATTGTATCTATCGCAGATTATGCTTTCAAAGCAGCATCTACATTCTCCTTGAGGATCATTTCCTCTTGGAACATATAGGCACCGGTCTTGGGCGATTTCACCACTTTGATTACTTTCGCATAAGCACGGCTATCGCCTTTTTGCAGGGTTGCAACGGTTTTCTTTGCCATGGTTCAGACCTCCTTATTATTTAATTTCTTTGTGAACTGTTACTTTTTTGAGGATGGGGTTGTATTTTTTCAACTCCAAACGCTCGGTGGTATTTTTACGGTTTTTGGTTGTAATATAACGCGAAGTGCCGGGCATACCACTTGCCTTGTGCTCGGTGCATTCGAGAATTACTTGCACTCTATTACCTTTAGCTTTCTTTGCCATATTAGTTCATCATTTTAATTTCGGTTAAATACCCTTTCTCTACTGCATATTTAATCGCAGCATCCAAGCCCATCTTGTTAATCAAGCGGAGACCGGCTGCCGATACAGTGAGGCTGATCCAGCATTCTTGCTCGACCCAATAGAATTTTTTGCTAAAGAGGTTAACATTGAAACGGCGTTTCGTGCGACGTTTCGAGTGCGAAACGTTATTGCCAACCATAGCTTTCTTCCCTGTAATTTGACAAATCTTTGACATCGCTATCTTTTCTTTTTTTAGTTTACTTTTCCAACTTTCACAAAACAGTGTGCAAATTTACAGCATTTTGACATACCGTCCAAATTTTAGACCGAGAAAAAATCTAAAAAATCTTTTCCCTGCCATTTTTAGAGCATCACGACAATATTTTTCAACTGCCAGAAATTTGCTTTGTTATTGTGTAACAAGAAGTTACCCTTCTCGCCGCCGTTAGGCAGTGCAAAGATAAGCATTTTATCGCAATTTACACACATTTCATATACTGTTTTTTTATAATTCTTCTTTTAAAAACTCCTACAAGAAGTACAGAAGGTATTTTTCACAAAAAACATGTTACACTTGTAGGTTTGTGCAAGATGACTTAAATTTGCAGTGATAAATATTGCAGTATGAACGATATTACAAGCCATATAGCCGAGCTTATTGCTCAAGAAGAGTTGCTATCGCCGGGATGCCGCGTGGTAGTGGGGCTGAGTGGTGGTGCCGATTCGGTGGCACTACTTGCTATCCTCACAGCCCTCGGATATGACTGTGTGGCTTGTCATTGCAACTTCATGCTGCGCGGCGACGAAAGCTTGCGCGACCGCAATCACGCCCAAGGCATTGCCAACAAATTGCAAGCCACCTTTGTCGAGACGACATTCGACACTACGGGTTATGCCAAGCAGAAAGGCATCTCTATCGAAATGGCTGCCCGCGAGTTGCGTTACGAGTGGTTCGAGCAGATGCGCATCGAGCACCTCGCCGAGGCTATCGCCGTTGCGCATCACCGCGACGACAACGCCGAGACGGTATTGCTCAACCTCATACGTGGCACAGGACTTGCCGGTGTTACGGGCATGGGTGCGCGCAATGGCAAGATTGTCCGCCCTTTGCTATGCGTGTCGCGCGACGAGTTGACATCCTACCTTGCCCAAGCGCAACTCGACTATGTTACCGACAGCACCAATCTGCAAGCGATATACACACGCAACAAAATACGCCTTGAGGTTATGCCGCTGCTGCGCGAGATAAACAGCGCTGCCGACACATGCATCGAACGCTCGATAGCCCACCTGCGCAGTAGCGAGAAGTTCTACCGCGCCGCCATCGACGAGTGGACACAACGAGTGTGCAGCCAGAGCGGCGACGAGCTATACATCGACCTCACCTTGTTACACACATCGCCCGATGCCTCAACACTCTTGTTCGAGATTGCTGCGCCATTGGGCTTCAACGCCTCACAAATCGAGGATATGGCTATGCTCGAGCAGCCTTCGGGGCGACAATTTCTATCGGCTACGCACCGCGCGGTAAGCCACCGCAACAACATTATTATAAAGGCTATCACCGCCGATACAACCGACATCTTGGCTACATGGCTCGCTGCCGACACGACTACTCGATGTGGCATCACCCCCACCTATTGCGATGCCGACCACTTTGCCATCATACGCGACAAGAATACCGCCTGCTTCGACCTCGACCGCGTAAAGTTTCCACTTGTTCTGCGCCGTTGGCAACAGGGCGACTCTTTCATCCCCTTTGGCATGAAAGGGCGCAAGAAAGTGAGCGACTACTTCAACGACCACAAGTTCTCGCTTATTGACAAGGAGAATGCCCTGCTACTATGCGATAGCGAGAAAATCTTGTGGATTGTAGGCGAGCGCGCCGGCAACGAGGCCCGCATCACCCACCACACCAAGAATGTCGTAGTGTTCAAATACGACAAAGTGTAAAGTCCCAGGTTCACATTTGGGGCTCATTCGTTCCGAAAAAGTGTTAAAACGACAAACTTAAATACTCTTTCATACGTTAATTTCGAAAAATTGCGTTATATTTGCAACGTAATATTTCAGGAAGGTCATTCGCTCGAATGTCCTGTTTTTCACAAGATTTTCGTTATTTATTTTAGTAAAACACACGATACAGCATTGCTTTATGCGCGTTTATGTATCGTCGCTACGAAAAAACACAATATCAAATGTATAACATTTTTGAACTCAAAGCTAAAACTTTACCCGAGTTGAAAGAGATAGCTGCACAATTGGGCATAGCTGTCGGCAACAACATCGACACCGACGACTTGGTATACACCATTCTCGACGAGCAGGCTATCACTGCCAGCAAGACTTCGCAAGGCGAAGGCAAAAAACGGAAGAAAAAGACTCGCACCGGCAAGACCGAAAAAGAGAACGAAGATACTACCGACGAGCAACCCTCGTTGCCGCTCGAAGTTCCCACCACCGAGGTCGCTGCCGAGCCTAATATTAATAATGTGGAGGAAGCAAAGCCCGAGAACAATGCGCAACCCCAAGTTGCCACTGCCGAGCCTGCCGAGGCTGCTGAAGCTCCCGCACAAAAGGGTCGCCCGGGTCGCAAGAAGAAACAAAAAGCCGAGGATGCCATCGAGCCCACTGCCGATGTAGCTGCCGAGCCGGCTGCTACCACAGCGCCCTCAACCGAGGAGCAAGAGCCCGTCGAGGAGAAACCTCGTCGCGGTCGCAAGCGCATCAACCGCGAGGAGAAGCCCGCAGCCAACGAGCCTGCCGAGGAGCAAGCAGTCGCTACCGAAACGGCTACCCCCGAGCCCACAGCGCAACCCGCCGCACAAGAGCCCGCCAACACCGAGGCTGCCAAGCCACAAGAGCCCACGTTGCCCCCTACCCCAGGTCTGTCGGCGTTCTTCCCCAAGGCTACACGTTTCATTTCGCGCGACAAGAACGGCAACATCGTCAAGCAGCAGTTCACCCCGCAAAACAGAGAGAACAACCCCGACAATAACAACGGTGGTAACAACAACCACCCGGGCAACAACAAACAAAATAACAAGCAGAACAACAAACGCAACAAGCAAAACAATGCGCAACAAGACGACGTGCGCCGCGACGAACCCGCTCGCGACGACATGTATCCCGGCGAGCGTTTGTACGACTTCGAGGGCATACTCATGGGCTCGGGCGTACTGGAAATGATGCCCGACGGCTATGGTTTCTTGCGCTCGCCCGACTACAACTACCTCACCTCGCCCGACGACATCTACGTGTCGCAATCGCAGATAAAACTCTACGGATTGAAGACCGGCGACGTGGTGGAAGGTCCTATCCGTCCGCCCAAAGAGGGTGAAAAATACTTCCCCCTCGCCAAGGTCGAGCGCATAAACGGTCGCTTGCCCGAGTACGTGCGCGACCGCGTTCCCTTCGACCACCTCACCCCGCTCTTCCCCAACGAGAAGTTCGACCTCACCAGCGGCAAGTCGAGCAACCTCTCTACTCGCGTAGTCGATATGTTCTCGCCCATAGGCAAGGGGCAACGTGGTCTTATCGTAGCTCAGCCAAAGACCGGTAAAACAGTAATTCTCAAAGATATAGCCAATGCAATATCGGAAAACCACCCCGAGGTATATATGATCATACTCCTCATCGACGAGCGCCCCGAGGAGGTTACCGACATGGCACGCAGCGTAAAGGCAGAGGTCATAGCCTCTACCTTCGACGAGCCCGCCGAGCGCCACGTAAAAGTTACCAACATCGTGTTGGAGAAAGCCAAGCGCATGGTAGAGTGCGGTCATGACGTTGTGATATTGCTCGACTCAATCACCCGCTTGGCACGTGCATTCAACACCGTTTCGCCCGCATCGGGCAAGGTGCTGTCGGGTGGTGTCGATGCCAACGCCCTGCACAAGCCCAAGCGCTTTTTTGGTGCAGCCCGTAACATCGAGAACGGCGGTAGCCTCACCATCATCGCCACTGCACTCATCGACACAGGTTCGAAGATGGACGAAGTAATCTTCGAGGAGTTCAAGGGTACAGGCAACATGGAGTTGCAGCTCGACCGCAAGTTGTCCAACAAGCGCATCTTCCCCGCCGTCGACATCAACGCATCGAGCACCCGCCGCGACGACCTCTTGCACGACAAGGAGACACTCAATCGCATGTGGATACTACGTCGCTACCTCGCCGACATGAACTCGGTAGAGGCAATGGAGTTCCTCAAAGAACGCCTCGAGCGCACATCGTCAAACGAAGAGTTCCTGCTATCGATGAACGACTGATAGACACATTATATAATATACGCGGGTGAGCCGAATGGAATATTCGACTCACCCGCTTTTGTTTAGCAACGTGCAAAGCACGTGTCAAGGGCTGCAAGCCCGCGAAATCAATAGCCCGGTACGAGCGAGCCATCGGCGAGCGAAGTGCCGGGTATAAGGTATATAGCAGTCATCTGCCGGCGTGGTGGGTTGGGCATGGCAATACGGTTTTTTCCGGCGAGGATTGCGATGGGGCTTCTCGTCTTTACAGACGGTGGCGTGGTGGGTTGGCAACATCCCCCCAACTTCATTCGCCTATCGGCTCATTCGTTGGGGGTTATCCATACTCGGGCTTTCAACCCTCGACACGTCTTTCAGACGGCATTTCGGCTCGTATTCTTTTGTTCTTATGTCTCTAAACACTAAACACTACACTCTAAACCCTCATCTCTAACCTTTCAACCTGCATCGCACGAAGATGGCGGCGAGGAGCATGAGTAGGATGCCTGCCATAGAGGCAAAGGCGATATGCTCGGTAGTGGCAATGGATGTGGGTTCGAAGCGGAATACTATTTCGTGTGTGCCGGCGGGGATGTTGAGCGCACGCAAGACGTAGTTGGCGCGAGCCTCTTTGACGGGTGCACTGTCGATGGTAACGTGCCAGCCCCATGGGAAGTATATCTCGGAGAATACGGCAATGCGGTCGTTGGCGGCATGGCTTATGTAGCGCAACTCGTTGGGGCAATATGAAGTGAGGTGTATAGTATCGCCCTCGGCTGCCGCAACGGCGGTATCATCTATCAACTCGGCAAATCGGCGGTCGACAACGGCTGTGCGAGCGGGGTCGAAGGTGTCGAGTGCAGCCATCTCGGCATCGGCATTATCTACCCATTGCACCTCGTCGACAAACCACGCATTGCCCATGGCATCGGGGTTCTGCTGTACGGTAACATTGCCATCTTGCAAGGGTACGATGAAGTACTTGGTATTGAGCATATTGAGCACAGGCTCACTCATGCGCGAGAGTTGACGGTTGATAAGGTCTTGATAACGAGCCAACTTGGCAGCATGATAGCCACCTACCGACTTGTGATAGTATGACGTGCGGGCATCGCTGAAGGGGTCGCCGGCTGCAAGATTAAACACGCGATAGTTGGGATCGGGGTCTTGCAGGATATACTTGTCGACTTGTGTCATGGGGAAAGGATCGCTCTTGCGACGATTTTCGACAAACGAGTCGCCATTGAGGTAGCGCTTGTTCACCGTACCCATATCGGCAATGAGCAACACGCCGAGCAACAACAAAGCCCATTGTTTCTTGAAGCGACCTGAGCCCACGAGGTACATGACGAGGGCAGCCGCAGCTATATATAATAATGTGCGCAAGGCATCGGCACTGAACACTGCTTGGCGTGCCTCGGCAATATCGTCGAAGAGCGGGCGCAACTGAGCGTTTTGTGCTATCATATCGTTCTCGTAACAGCTGGTGAACGAGCCGAACAATCCGGGTGCAACATACGCCAAGAGTGCAATGCCGGCAGTGATGCCGGTGGCAACAAACATTGCCTTGAGTTGCTTCTTGTCGGGGCTTTCAAAGAATTGTTTCAATGCCATGATAGCCAACACAGGGATGCAGAACTCGGCAACAACCAAGATACTCGACACCGTACGGAACTTGTTATACATGGGGAAATAGTCGATAAACCAATCGGTAAGCGGCATAAAATTCTTGCCCCAAGAGAGGAGTATCGAGAGGATTGTGGCAGCTATCAAAGCCCACTTCATGGGCGACTTGATGGTGATGCATCCCATTACAAACAGCATGCAGATGATAGCACCCACATACACAGGACCCGAAGTGCCGGGTTGGTCGCCCCAATAGCTGTTGACTTGCGACAGATAGGGTCGTACCGACGACGATGCAGCCTCGACAGCCTTCTCGTGGCTCGACAACATACCCGATGCGCCACCCTTAATGTTGGGAATAAGCAGCGAGACAGTCTCCATCTTGCCATAGCTCCATTGGGTAATATAATCCTTGCTCAATCCGCTTTGAGACTCGGCAGCAGCGCCACCGGTAGTGGCAGTAAGCTCCGAGTGTCCGCCACGCATGGTCTCCTTGCTATACTTCTGTGTGTGATATAGCGAGGGTAAGTTGGCACCTATGGCAAGCGCCGCAGCCACCACGAGCACACCACTCGCCTTGAGGAATTGAGCAGTTTTCTTCTCGCGTATCAGTTCGACGGCATACGCTACAACCATAGCAACGATAACGAAGAGGAAGTAATACGACATCTGTATGTGGTTGGATGCAATCTGCAACATGGCAAAGAGTGCTGCCACACCGCCACCCAAGAGGTAGCGACCGCGGTATGCCCACACGATACCTGCCAATGTAGGCGGTATGTATGCAAGGGTTACAAACTTCCAGATGTGTCCTGCCTGAATGATGATAAAGAAGTAGGACGAAAAGGCGTAGGCAATAGCGCCCAGCACCGCATAGTGCCACTTACAACCCATGGAAAGCATAAAGATAAAGAAGCCCACCAACATAATGAAAACGAGCGAAGCGGGACTTGTCATCCACAAGCTATAGGCATGCTCGATGTGTCGGATAATGGGATAATTGGCATACGAAGGCGCAATCTGGAACGTGGGCATACCCGAGAAGGTAGTATTGGTCCAGCGAGTTGTCTCGCCGGTAGCCTCTTTAAACGCCTTTGCCTCCTGACCGATGGCTATACCCTGCTGTGTATCGTGTTGAAACAGTATCTTGCCCTCGAAAATCTCGGGTGCAAAATAGAGGTACGACACAACCGCAAAAAATACGACTGACAACACATAAGGCAAAGCCTTCTTTACATTTGCTTTCCAATTCATAACACTACGTTTTATGGGAGTGGCGAGAAACGAATATTCTCTAAAAAACAAGAGCGAGGCTGCCACAGAGGGCAACCTCGCTATAATGATTACTTTCTATTAGATATTTGAAAGGTCGAACTTAACAAACTCCAAGTCTTTGACAATTCTTTCGCGCATGTTAGAGTCGAGGCGGAAAGATTGGCGCAAGTTGGTAGTTACCATTTGCTCGTTGTTGGTACGCGCACCAAGCAAGGCAAGCAAGTAGTATGTGGTAGCATCGGGAGTAGTGATGCCGCCCAATGTAGTGCGAGCTTTGTTATAGTCTTTCACCATGATTTGAGCCAAAGCGGCGTTGTTGCTCTTGCTGTCGCCAAAGGCTTTAACAGCAGCATTGTAGTCGCCCTTCTTGGTGTAATATACACCGAGAGCCTCGTTCACCTCGGGCACGTTACCGGCTTTACCAAAGGCAGCAGCAGCATCGGCATAGTTGCCTTCGTACAACTCGATAAGACCTTTGTTCATAGCTACCTCTGCCGACTCGGGAGCGCGTTTGGCAGCCTCGGCATAGAGGCGCTCTGCCTCGCTATAGTTGCCGGCTTTGTAGTACATCATACCCAAGTTGTTGTAACCGCGATAGTCGTCGGGATAGATTTCGGTAACTTTGCGATAGATCTCGCTCTTGGCAGAGTTGCTCTTAACGAGTGTAGCAGCATAGAGCAATTCGTCAACCGACAACGATGCGGGGTCGTTGGCAGCAAGAGCCGAGATTTCGTCGTCCGATTTACCAATTACGTTGATAGATGCAGTGATGCGTGAACGGCGCAATTGAGGCAAGATTTCGTCTGCCAATGCGCTATAAATAGACGAGAGGTTTTTAATCTCTTTCTCGCGTTGCTCGGGGTCTTTGTTCATCTCCAACACACGGAGGATGAGGTCTTTGTCTTGGATGTTAGAGGCAGAAACGAGCTCTTTGAAGCCGTCCCAGTCCTCGGCAGTAAACTCGGCAGTAAGGTCGGCAGTGATACCGTCTTTCTTCCATTGTTTCTCCATCATCTTCACAGTGTTGGCCTCACGACCTTCTGCCAAGCGGGTGTTGAGGTCGATGTTACCATCGGGCGAAGCGTAAGAAGAGATGTTTACGTTCTCAATCTCAACATTCTCGGCGGCATTTGCCTCACGCATTTGGCTGTGGAAAGCATTCATATCTGCCGACTTCAACTCCTCTGCGCGGATGTTGGTTTGTTGAATGAGGAACTTGATGTCTGCCGAATACATCTCTTTGATGATGCGTTGGAACTTATCGGCAGTAATAGCGGGTGTTACAGTAGCTGCATTGGCAAGCTCGGCAGTAGCTACCACACCATCGGCAACTTTCACGCGAGGCAATTCATAGGTTTTCTTGCCTTGTTGTACGTTGAACGAGAGGTAGAGAGCCGACTTTTGCATCTCGGGGATATACTTAAATGCAACGGGCATGGTTACAACGCCACCGGCTTTGTAGCTGATAGTTTGGTCGTTGCCTTGCACTTTCTCGCCTTGATAGGTAAAGGGAGCACCGGCTGTTTCGCCTTCGGCATATACCAAATAGGGTGTTACGGTAACAACGGCTTTCTTGTTGAAGTACTTCTCGGGGAATGTACCGGTTACAGTAGCTTCTACCATACCGCCTTTTGCTTCGAGGGGCGAGGGATTTACCTTGAAATAATCGGCTGTAAGAGGAGTCATCTCTTTGTTACAACCTACCAACGCCAACAAGCAAAGGCACAGCATTTGGATTGTTAGTTTTCTTCTCATAATGTAATGTTTTAAAGTTATTTTTTTGTTTTTATTATCGCTTTTATTTCAAGGTACAAAAGTACGAAATCTTATTGATAATGCCCAGAAAGTAGCTCGCTTTTTAATTAATTTAATTAAATAGTCGACATTTTTAAACTACTTATCACATATTTGCGGGTTGTTGCGCGGATGATGCTCCAGCACCTCACGTCGCAAGAAGTGCTTGTCGAGGTGCACATATATCTCGGTGGTGGTGATGCTTTCGTGCCCCAGCATCTGCTGTATGGCGCGCAAGTTGGCACCATTCTCGAGCAAATGGGTGGCAAACGAGTGGCGCAAGGTGTGCGGGCTCACCGTCTTCTCTATGCCGCATCGCGCACAAGCATCGCGCACAATATAGAACACCATCACCCGCGTGAGGTGTCTGCCGCGACGATTGAGGAAGAGGTAGTCTTCCTCGCCGGGCTTGATGTCGAGCAGGGCGCGACAAGGCATATACAACTCTATCTCGCGCACAGCTTGTGGCGAGATGGGCACCAACCGCTGCTTGTTGCCCTTGCCCTCTACACATATATACTCGTCGGCAAGATAGAGCTGCGAGAGGCGCAAGCCCACCAACTCCGACACACGCAGTCCGCAACTATACAGCACCTCGAGAATGGCTCGGTTGCGCTGCCCCTCGGCAGCGGTGAGGTCTATCGACGAGAGCATGGCATCTATCTCGTCGACGGTGAGCACCTCGGGCAGATGACGACCCGTCTGCGGCATCTCCAACCTATCGGCAGCATCCTCGGCAATGTAACCCTCGAGTTTCAGAAACTTGAAGAACGACTTGATACCCGAGATAACCCGCGCCTGCGAGCGCGCCCCGATGCCTACATCCTGCAACGTACACACAAAATCGTGCAACGTACTGCGACCCACATCGCGCAGCGAGAGGTTGTCGGTGGCGATATACCGCAACAGCTTCTCGACATCGCGGGTATACGCCTCGATGGTATTGTAGCTCATACCTTTTTCGAGATGAAGGTATGCCACATAACGCCGCAACAAGCTATCTTGTGTAACTACTGCCATAATACGTTAGCTATTCCGATTTTTTTGACTACTTTTGTACGCCGCGATGCAACGACGATATTCGTTCTATCGCAAGGGCAAAGGTAACGAAAGATAACGAAACCGCTGTTTGTTTTGAACAGTAAAAAACTCTTTTTCGCAATGAATATAGTTATAATCAACGGTCCTAACCTCAACCTGCTGGGTCGCCGCGAAACAAGCATCTATGGCAACAAGTCGTTTGACAACTATCTTGCCGAGCTGCGTGCCGCCTATCATGGGCTCAACATCGAGTATGTTCAGAGCAACTGCGAGGGCACTATCATCGACTATCTGCACCAATATGGCTTCACTGCCAACGCCATTATCCTCAATGCCGGGGCTTATACCCACACCTCTATCGCCATTGCCGATGCCATTCGCGCCATCAATGCACCGGTTATAGAGGTACACATATCCAACATACATGCCCGCGAGGAGTATCGCCGACAATCTATGATAGCCGGTGCTTGCCGCGGAACGATAGCCGGATTTGGGCTCGACTCGTACCGTCTTGCCATCGAGAGCATCATAAACAACCAATAGACCACCCATGTACGACGCAATAGAAGAATACATCTGCCGGCACATCGACCCCGCCGAGCCCGCCTTGGCGCGGCTCGACCGCGATACACACGTCTACCACCTGCGACCACGCATGGTGTCGGGACACCTGCAAGGGCGCATCCTCAAGATGATATGCCGCATGGTGCAGCCACATCGCGTACTCGAATTGGGCACTTTCACCGGCTACTCGGCGTTATGCTTTGCCGAGGGTATGGCTCCCGACGGCGAGGTGCACACCCTCGAGATAGACGACGAGGTAGAAGACTTTGCCCGCGAACACTTTGCACAATCGCCCTATGGCGACAAGGTGAAGATGTATATCGGCGATGCTCTCGAGACTATCAAAACCCTCACCGACACCTACGACCTCGTGTTTATTGATGCCAACAAGCGCGACTACCTGCGCTACTACGAGGCAGTGCTGCCGTTGGTGCGCCCGGGTGGAATAATCCTTGCCGACAATACGCTGTGGGACGGCAAGGTGGTTACCGAGCCCGACAGCCGCGACCCACAGACGGTGGGTATTGTCGAGTTTAACAACTTCGTCGCTACCGACGACCGCGTAGAAAAGGTGATACTGCCCCTACGCGACGGACTCACTATTTTATGGAAAAAACCGCAATAACACTTGTTGCATCGACAAGAATTGTGTTATTTTGCAAGATAAAACCTCATAGAACAATATGGAAACAACAAGACAAAACAAAATATGTCGCTTGATACAGAAGGAGTTGAGCGAAATATTCTTGACCGAAACCCGCAAGATGCCCGGCACATTGGTATCGGTGAGCATCGTGCGCATCAGCCCCGACTTGAGCATCGCCAAGGCATACTTGAGCGTATTCCCCTCCGAGAAGGCACAAGCCACTATCGAAGCCGTCAACGCCTCGTCGCGCGAGATACGCTACCAACTGGCGCAACGCGTAAGATACCAGTTGCGCAAAATGCCCGAGTTGCACTTCTACCTCGACGACTCGCTCGACTATATCGAGAACATCGACAACTTGCTACGCAAATAACCCTGCAACGTCTATGTCTCTCGCCCTGCGCATAGCATCAAGGTATCTTTTCTCCAAGAAATCGCACTCTGCCATCAACATCATATCTATTATATCGGTGTGCGGAGTGGCACTCATTACGGCTGCACTTATATGCACACTGTCGGTATATAACGGCTTCTCGAGCCTCATCGACTCGCTGCTATCCGACATACAGCCCGAGATAAAGATACTTCCTGCCGAGGGCAAGACCATCGACGGCACAATAGAGGCATGGGACGAAATAGCTGCGTGGGACGACGTGGCATACCTTACCCCCGTCATCGAAGAGACAGCCTTGGCTGTGTACCAACGCCAGATGCCGGTCGTCGTGAAGGGCATACCCCTCGATTACAACCAAGGCATAGCCCTCGACCGTACCCTATACAATGGCGAATATCTGCTGCAAGACGAGATTGTGTCGTATGCCATCATAGGCATAGGCGTGGGGGCTAAACTCGAAGCCGGTGCCAACTTTGCCCGCCCCATCGAACTATATGCCCCACAACGCAACCGTCGTGTCAACCTTGCCAATCCCGCCGGCTCGTTCACCTCGCAACGTTTTTTCGTGTCGGCTACGTTCTACACCAACCAGACACAATACGACGACAACGTCATATACATCCCCCTCGACGATGCACGCACCCTCTTCGACTACCCCACCGAGGCAACAAGCATAGAGCTGTGCACCACACCGGGCGCATCGACACACAAGGTAATAGACCGCCTGCAACAACGATTGGGCGACGGCTACATCATCCAAGACCGCCTCATGCAGAACGGCGAGTCGTACCGCTGGATACAGATAGAAAAGTGGATTACCTTCCTTATCCTCGCCTTTATACTGCTTATAGCCACATTCAACATTGTCGGCTCGCTCTCGATGCTCATCGTCGACAAGCAAGACGACATCGCCACCCTGCGCAAGCTCGGTGCCGACGACCGGCTCATCACCCGCATCTTCATGACCGAGGGCTGGCTCATCTCTATGATAGGCGCTCTATCGGGACTCGTAGTAGGCACATTGCTATGCTGGCTGCAACAAGAGTTCGGCTTGCTGCAACTGGGTAACGGCGAAGCCAATACTTTCATCGTCGAAGCCTACCCCGTACGCATCGAGTGGAGCGACACCCTCATCGTTACAGCTATCGTACTACTCCTTGGCGCCCTCACCGCCGGCTACCCCGCACACATCCTCCGCAAGAAATTAGAGAAAAAAGCGTAGAGAGTGGGGTGTGGCGAAAGATTCATAGGCACAAGAACATAAGAACAAAAAGGTGTTGAGGGGTTTTGCGTATACACTCTAAACACTAAACACTAAACTCTAAACCCTAAACTTTCATAAAACCCCTTCCCACTTCGTGGACTTCCCCTATCTCGTTTCACTCGCAGGGGCAGAAAAGGTTACCCTGCTGTTATGGTAATATTTTGCTCCTCTGTGTTTTCCGAGAGGAAAATACAGGGGAGCTGTCGCCCTGCGACTGAGGGGTTTTGTACATACACACTAAACTCTAAACTCTAAACACTAAACTCTCATCTTTCATAAAACCCCTTCCCACTTCGTGGACTTCCCCTATCTCGTTTCACTCGCAGGGGCAGAAAAGGTTACCTTGCTGTTATGGTAATATTTTGCTCCTCTGTGTTTTTCGACAGAAAAATATAGGGGAGCTGTCGCCCTGCGACTGAAGGGTTTTGCGTATGCTCACACCTCTCAACGCCTGTTCTTAGGTCTCTAAACTCTAAACACTAAACTCTCATCTTTCATGAACCCCTACGCTCACTATTTTTTTGTTCTAATGTTCATGTGTCTTTAAATCTCTCAACACCTGTTCTTAGGTCTACCCCCTGCTACGCCCATGGCGCAAACGTTTGCGGGTTAATTTTTGTTTAAAAATATATTTTTCTCAATATTAACAATGTGTTTGTTTAATTTTGCAGGCAATTATTACGCCGAAAGTGATACAAACAAACCACTGAAAGACAACAATATAAAGAAGCCGAATATTAAATCTAAAAACATAAAACACAAAAAAATGAGAAAAATCTTATTAACTCTTGTTAGTGCATTATTGCTATGCGCTAACTTCAACGCAATGGCAGTTGACCACTCAGGAGGAGATATCTATTTTGATGGTACAGATATTCCTGAGTACAAATACGTATATGCTTGCGTAGGTCACAACAGTTACACAAGTCTTTTCGAAATGAAAAAGATTGCAGGTACAAATTTATATCACTACAAACAAATTTCTTGGGGTGGTGCAAATTATTTTTGTGTCATTGGTACAACTGGATCTTGGGGTAGTGGCAATTGGAGTTCTGGCAATCGCACCAATGCTCAATATTATACCAATACTTACGGTGACTACCGCTTTGATTCCGGATCATATTATTTGGTAACCAAAGAAAATGCAAATAAAAATGCTAACATCGATATTAATTATATCGGAAACAGTTCAAATAGTTACACAGCCCTTAACCACGCTCAAAACATCACCATCGAGGGTGAGGGTACAACTGCTATTTCAACTTATAAGTTGACTGCCGCAAGCACTGCTACAGCCTCTTCGGGTACAACTTCTGCCGATGCTGCTTATACTGCTACTGTTACTTGTACAGCTACCCCCGATGACGGCGCAGAGTTCTTGGGTTGGTACGATGCTGAAGGCAACCTAGTATCTACAGCCACAACTTACACTTACACAGCACCTCACGCCGATGTAAAACTTACTGCTAAGTTCTCGGAAGTAGTTGTTGCAACTCCTGCTATTCTTACTTTCACAGCCGAGCCCTCAACAATCGTACTTGGCGAGTCGGTTACTTTGACTTCTACAACTGAAAACACTACTAATGAAGTAGTTTATACTGTTAACGAAGAGGTTATCACTTCGCCTTGGACACCTGCTGCTGTAGGTACATATACCATCACTGCTTCACTCGAAGGTGCAGAAAGCAAAACAGCTACTGTAACTGTTAATGCAGTTCCCGTTCCTGCTATCACTTCTTTCACAGCCGAGCCTGCCGAAATTACTCTTGGCGAGTCGGTTACTTTGACTTCTACAACTGAAAATACTACCGAGAATGTCGTTTACACAGTAAACGACGAAGTTATAACTTCGCCTTGGACACCTGCTGCTGTAGGTACATACACCATCACTGCTTCACTCGAAGGTGCAGAAAGCAAAACAGCTACTGTAATTGTTAATGCAGTACCTGTTCCCGCAATCGTAACTTTCACGGCCGAGCCCTCAACAATCGTACTTGGTGAGGAGGTTACTTTCACTTGCGAGGTTGAGAATGCCGATGCAGCCGATGTTGAATATACCATCGACGGCAACAAAATCACTTCGCCTTGGACTCCCGGTGCAGTAGGCACATACGAAATTACAGCAACTCTTGCCGGCGCTGCCGAAACCAAGACTGCTACTGTTACAGTAACAGCAGCCCCCGAGGAAATTACTTGGACTTTCTACTACATCGGTGGTAAAACCAAAGTTCACGCATACGTTTGGGACCAAGGCAATGACAGCAAAAAATATCTTGGCGAATGGCCCGGTTCTGCAATGACTTATAACAACGGTGTTTGGGAAATTTCATTCACTACTACCGATGTACTTGTTACGCCTATGGTGATTTTCAACGAAGGTAATAATACCCAAACCGGCGACCTCGCACTCGAAAACGGTGCTACATACGATGACAACGGAAAAACAGATCCTATCGACACAACAAACAACCACACTGTGTACTTTACCAATAGCAAGAATTGGGATACAGTAAGTGTATATGCTTGGAACTTAGAGACCGACGAAAAATACTTGGGCGAATGGCCCGGTAGCACAGCAAAAGAAATAAATGACACCACTTGGGCATACACTACTACAAGCGATCTAAACGGTGCAGGTCTTATCTTCAACAATGGTAATAATGGCAGTCAAACCACAGACTTGACTTGGAAAGACAATACGACTTACGATGCAGATGGTAACACTACTACTCCTACAAAGCCCGTTGAAGAAGAGGCCGGATTCTACTTCGTAACAGGTACAAATGACAACTGGAATGAGTGCTTGGCAATGACCTCAACCGATGGTAACATCTACACTTATACCGGACCTCTCAAAGGTGGCTTCAAATTCCGTCTTTACAAAGAAAGCGACAACGGTCAATATGGTGCCAACAGCGACAACGACTTGCAAATAGAGATAGGTAAAACCTACGGTATGAAATCGACATCGAGCAACGATGCCAAAACATTCACTACTCCCAACGGCAATCCTATTAATGTTACTATAGAGGTAAATCGCGCACTCAATACAGTGCGTGTACTTCCTGCCGACGTTTACATTGCCGGTAGTGCCGTAGTTGAGAAATATGAAGCCAGCGATGTAGGTGGCGGCTCAACAGGTTGGGGTGTATCGACCATCCAAGGTTGCGATGTTGACTTGGCATCAGGTACATATACATGGACCGGTTATCTCTACGACGACAATGGCGACGGTGCAGACAACTCTCGTTTCAAATTCCTCTTGGGTAGTGGTTTTGCCAACGGTGGTCACCTCATCCCCGATGTAGCTACAACAGATATCAACTATGAAGAGGCTTACAACCTCTCATTCTCCTGGGATGATACCAGCAAACGCCTCTTCCACTCTAATGGCTTCGACGGTATGGAAACTTACGATGGAGCAGCCGTAGAGGGTGAAACTCGCGTAAAAGTAAAAGCCGTTATAGACCTTGTCAATATGAAAGTTACATTCTATCCTGTTGAAGAAGAAACATTCGAATACATCTTCATAGCAGGTAACGCAACAGAGTATGGCGTGGACGGTCGTGGTGCACTTGAGCCTACTACCGGCGAAAACGGCGAGGCTGTTTACACTGCCGTTGTAAACTTTGTAAGTGCCGATGAAGGTTTCTTGTTCCCCACCACCGAGTCGGCATTGCACCCCGCATTCGTTGCTCGTGAAGACGGCAAGGTAGCCGAGCACTTCGCACTCCAAGGTCTTGATTATAGTTTCGCATCGAATCCCATAAACAACCAATTTAAAGTGGCAGGTGCAGGTGTATATAAGGTAGAAGTTCGCCCCGATTACAACTCACTCTATGTACTTCCTTACGAAAGCACATCGCCTGCCGATGGTACATACCTCACAGTTGCAGAAAAGACTCAAACCGAAACTATGACTGTTACTTTCTTCGAGAAAGTATCTGACTTTGATGCTTCGAAAGTGATAATCACTCCCGAGACTTGGTGGATGCACTACAACGGTGTTCACATCGAAGGCGAACGTCAAGTGTTGAACAAAGGCATCAGTGGTGGTACAGTATCGTTCGGTGTAAACAGTTGGGACGGATGCCTCACTACCGGTGAAACTTACACTATTACATTCGAACAAGGAGCCGTAACTTTTGCAGCAAAAGGTCTTGCCGAGCGTGTAAGCCCCGAGTTTAGCTTCACAGTAACACTTGCTCCCGATACTTCAATAGGCACAGGTATTGAAGGTGTAACAGTCGAAAATGGTATAGCATACAAGAACGGCATCGTAACAGCCGAAGGCACTATCGTAGTGTACAACATGAGCGGTGCAGTAGTAGCTCGTGGCGAGAACGAAGTAGACCTCAACGGCATGAACGGAGGCGTTTACATCGTACGTTGCAACGACAACGTAAGCAAGGTTGTTCGCTAACAAGCACTCAACAAAAGTATATATAATTTACAGTCGGCCGAGTGAGGTATGCCACCAGCAAGTGGCATACCTCACTTATTATATAGAAACGGGTGAGAGTTGAGAGATTAGGGGTTAGAGTTTAGAGCACACGCACAAACCCCTCAGTCCTAATCTCTTGACATTCGCCGTCCTTTTCGCCCTATGGGGCTTTTTAACTCTAAACACTAATCTCTAAACTTTCATAAAACCCCTTCCCACTTCGTGGACTTCCCCTATCTCGTTCCACTCGCAGGGGCAGAAAAGGTTACTATCTAAACTCTAAACACTAAACACTAAACACTAAATACATAAAAACACTCAAAAGACTTTAGATATTGGCGCGATTGTTGTAACTTTGTAATCTTAAAAAATAAAAAGCAATGCAACTACAATATATGAGCCTGGCAAGTGGTAGCAGCGGCAACTGTTGCTACTTGGGAACAGAAGAATATGGAATCTTGATAGATGCCGGAATAGGTGTACGCACCATCAAAAAGGCTCTTAAAGACAACAACATCCCCTTTGAAAAGATTGTTGCGCTGTGCATCACCCACGACCACGCCGACCACATAAAGGCTGCGGGTAACTTGGGCGAGAAATTGGGCATACCGGTATACACCACACAGAGCATACTCAATGGCATGAACCGCAACTACTGCATGCCCGACAAGATATACAGCGCACACCGCGAGATTGTGAAGGAAGTGCCCTTTATGATACGCGACTTTGAGATAACAGCCTTTGAAGTACCTCACGACGGCAGCGACAATGTGGGCTACCGCATACGCTATGGCGAACATACCTTTGTGCTCGCCACCGACTTGGGACACATTACCGAGACGGCTGCACGCTACCTCTCGGAGGCAAACTATCTGGTTATTGAGGCAAACTACGATGCCACGATGTTGCAAAACGGTCCTTACCCGCTGCACCTGAAACGCCGCATTGTAGCCCCTCGCGGACACATGGACAATGCCGAGACCGCCGAGTTCCTGGCAACAACCTACCGTCCCGAATTGACACACATCTTCTTGTGCCATTTGAGCCTCGACAACAACCATCCGCAACTTGCATACAAGACCATCGAAGGTCGCCTCTACAACGAAGGCATCCGCGTAGGTAAGGACGTGCAACTCGTTACGTTGGCACGCAACCACCCCTCGGCACTATACACCTTCGAGAAGTAAAAACGCAAAAACTTGTCCCTCTCTAAACTCTAAACTCTAAACATTCATAAAACCCCTACGCCCTTTGGGCACTTCCCCTATCTCGTTTCACTCGCAGGGGCAGAAAAGGTTACTCTTGCTGTATGGTAATATTTTGCTCCTCTGTGTCTTTCGACAGAAAAATATAGGGGAGCTGTCGCCCTGCGACTGAGGGGTTTGTGCATACGCTCACATCTCTCAACGCCCGTTCTTTTGTTCTTATGTCTATAATCTCTAAACACTAAACTCTCATCTCTCAACATTCACCACGCACCAGCTGCACGTCCCTACTTCTCACCTTTCAACAAACAAAGAGGGTGTGTCCATGTGGACACACCCTCTATCGTATAAGTTTTATTGTGTTGCGTTAATTAACACAATACAACCTCAACATCACTTTCTGTCTCAGTAATACAAACTTTGCCCTCACGAGCAAGCCAGCCGAGAGCTGCGTAAAGTTCTTTCTCTTTGAGTTTGGTAGCTTTCTTCAAACCTTTTACTGTAAGCATACCAGATGCGTTCAAGGCTTCCCATACGAGACCAGCCCAAGAACCGATAACATCTACATTCATTTTACAATCTTTTTTGTTTAACATTAATATTAATATTTCGCTACAAAAGTAATGTATTATTTTCCATTCGTACACAAAAAGTAGTAATAATCACACAATTAGTCAATGCAACGCTTTGCACTAAGATTTATGCAACCGTTGCATCTTTAGCAAAAACAATGTAGCAAAACAAATGTTCGGGGGGCTATCGTCGCAAAACGACATTCATATTCTCATGGGCAAGCTCGGTATGAGCAAACTCCTCAAGGGCTTGCTGTAAGAGTATCTTTTCATCGTTGTATCGCGCCGAGAAGTGTCCCAAAAGCAGACGACCCACGTGAGCCTTGGCTGCAATACGGGCAGCCTGACGTGCCGTAGAGTGGTATGTAGTGCGTGCCATAGCCTCGGCATCATCGGCATAGGTTGCTTCGTGATACAACAAGTCGACACCCTCGATGTAGGGGATAATGCCCTCGCTATACATCGTATCGCTACAATAGGCATATCGAGCCGGCGGCGTAGGTGGCAATGTGAGTTGCGAGTTGGGAACGACCTTGCCGTCGGGCGTCGCAAAGTCGGCACCTTGCTTGATAGCGGCGCGCATATAGGTGGGAATATTATAAAACTCGACCATATCGCCACGCAAGTGTCGATCGCCAACCGCCTCTTCAAAGAGGAAACCGCAAGTAGGTATGCGATGTTTGAGCGGAATGGTGCGCACACTGACGCTGCGGTCGCTATATACAACCTCGCTCGACGACGGCGACAGCGCATTGAAGCGTATATCGAAGGGATTTTCGCGGCAGAAATAGTCGAACATCGGGCGCAACAGCACCTCGGCATCGGGGTGTGCATGAATAACAAGTTCGCCCGTATGCCCCGTAAGTGCCATGGTAGAAAGCAAGCCAAACAAACCAAAGCAATGATCGCCATGCAGGTGCGAGAGAAAGATGTGCCCCAACCGGTTGTAGTTGAGGTGTGCACGACGGAATGCGACTTGCGCACCCTCGCCACAATCGACCATAAACAGCTTATCGCGCACATTTACCACTTGAGCCGTAGGCAAGTGTCGCATGGTGGGTGTTGCTGCACCACAGCCCAATATATTGACTTCAAATCTCGACATAGCGATAGGTATAGGTTGGGTAATCTATTGCAAAACAGGCATACAAAGGAGCATCCTATTGAACAGGAAGAGCGATTGAAAAGAACGACGGCCGCACCGATGGTGCAGCCGTCGAAAGAAGTTATAGACTCAGCGAGAATTATTCGCCTTTAGCCATTTTCTCTTTGAGAGCTGCCAAAGCGTCGATATCACCGAGAGTTGTTTTCTCTACTGCGGGAATTGCAGGAGCTTCCTCTGCGGGTTTAGCTTTCTTAGCGGGACGTTTTGCAGCAGCTTCTTTCTTCACTTCGGCCTTAGCTTCGTCTTCGAAGATGCGGCTGTGAGAAAGGATGATGCGTTTAGTCTCTTTGTTGAACTCGATAACCTTGAAGTCGAGAGTCTCTTTCACTTGAGCTTGAGAGCCATCTTGTTTAACAAGGTGTTTGGGAGTAGCAAAGCCTTCAACGCCTTCGGGCAAAGAAACTACAGCACCACGCTCGAGCAACTCTTCGATAGTACCTTGGTGGATAGTGTCTACTTTGTAGATTTCCTCAAATTTGTCCCAAGGATTAGCTTCGAGTTGTTTGTGACCGAGGCTGAGACGACGGTTTTCTTTGTCGATTTCGAGAACTTGAACGTCGATAGTAGCACCAATTTGAGTGAACTCAGAGGGGTGTTTGATTTTCTTAGTCCAAGAGAGGTCGCTGATGTGGATCAAGCCGTCAACACCCTCTTCGATTTCAACGAATACGCCGAAGTTAGTGAAGTTGCGAACTTTGGCAGCGTGGCGAGAACCAACAGCATATTTGGTCTCGATGTTTTGCCAAGGATCGTCTTTGAGTTGTTTGATACCGAGAGACATCTTACGCTCCTCGCGGTCGAGAGTAAGTACTACAGCCTCAACATCGTCGCCAACTTTCATGAAGTCTTGAGCGCTGCGGAGGTGTTGTGACCAAGACATCTCAGAAACGTGGATGAGACCTTCAACACCGGGGAGGATTTCGATAAATGCACCGTAGTCTGCCATAACGACAACCTTACCTTGTACTTTGTCGCCCACTTTGAGGTCGGCGGGAAGAGCATCCCAGGGATGGGGTTGGAGTTGTTTAAGACCGAGGGCGATGCGTTTCTTCTCCTCATCGTAGTCGAGAACAACCACTTCGAGTTTTTGATCGAGAGAAACAACCTCTTCGGGATGATTTACGCGGCCCCAAGAGAGGTCGGTGATGTGGATAAGACCGTCGATACCACCAAGGTCGATGAACACACCGTAAGAAGTGATGTTCTTGACAGTACCTGCCAATACAGAACCTTTTTGGAGGCTTGCGATAATTTCTTTCTTTTGTGCTTCGATTTCGGCCTCGATGAGGGCTTTGTGCGAAACAACAACGTTGCGATACTCTTGGTTGATTTTAACAACTTTGAATTCCATTGTTTTGCCAACGAGGATATCGTAGTCGCGGATAGGCTTAACGTCGATTTGAGAGCCGGGGAGGAATGCCTCTGTGCCACCAAATACTTCTACAATCATACCGCCTTTAGTACGGCATTTGATGTAACCTGTGATAATCTCGTTGTTGTCGAAAGCAGCATTAACACGCTCCCAAGAGTGAGCAGCGCGAGCTTTCTTGTGCGAGAGAATGAGTTGACCTTTGCGGTCTTCTTGGCTCTCTACGTATACTTCTACAGTGTCGCCGATTTTCAAATCGGGATTGTAACGGAACTCGCTCATAGGAATGATACCGTCCGATTTGTAACCGATGTTAACAACGACTTCGCGTTTGTTCATCGAGATAATGGTACCTTCTTGTACCTCTTTGTCCTTGACAGCGTTCAAGGTTTGGTTGTAAGCAGCCTCCAATTCTTCGCGGCTCTTACCACCGAAGACTTCACCTTTTTCAAAGGCATCCCAGTCAAAGTTTTCTACCGGGCTTTTAAATTCTTCGCTCATTGTTAGTTAATAATTAAATTTTGGTTTGTGATTAATAAATTAGACATTATATGGTCTGATAAAATCGGGGACAAAGGTAGGCATTTTTTTTGTACCCACAAAAAAGCAGCAAGCTTTTTCGCACAAAAAGCTGATTTATTGATATTTTATTGATATTTATGGCTTACCGGAACTATCTTTTCTTGCGAAAGAAATCTTGAATGAGAGCCTGACACTCATCGGCAAGAACTCCCGAGCTGACTTGTGCCTTGGGATGCAGTGCATCGGGAGCAAGTTGGCTATATCCGCGACGAGGGTCGGAAGCTCCATACACAAGGCGCGACACTTGTGCCCACCCTATCGCTCCGGCACACATCACGCAGGGTTCGAGTGTTACATATAAAGTGCAATCGTTGAGATACTTACCACCCAGATTGTTGGCAGCCGAGGTAATAGCCTGCATCTCGGCATGGGCAGTTACATCGCACAGCATCTCGGTGAGATTGTGAGCCCGAGCTATGATGCGCCCATTGCTCACAACGACAGCCCCGACGGGTATCTCGTCGGCATCGGCGGCTTGCTGCGCCTCCTGCAATGCCATGCGCATATACTTCTCGTCGAGTTCTTTGTTTACTTCCATCGTAAATAGGGGTTGTGGTGTGTGCCTATCGAAACAGGCTTTTAGTCTTTACGCACGTAGCTTTCGAGCAACTCGGTATACATATTGGGGTGTACCTTCACACTGCCTATCTCGGCAGGAACAAGACATGTTTCGCCTTGCTTGACATCGACCCACGTACCATTGTCGGCTGTGATGCGGGCACTACCTCGCATACATACATATACCATAAACGAGTCATACAGAGCTATGGGGCGCTCCATCGGGATATCGAGTTGCAACAATGTGGTAGTGAAATAGGGACAATCTACCAACTCAACGGCTTGGTTCTTGATAGGTATATACTCCATCTTGAGATTGTCATACATTTTATAGTCTATTGCATCCTTTGCCAACTCGGTATGCAACTCTCGCGGATTACCACTTTTATCCACGCGATTGTAGTCAAAAATACGATAGGTTATATTGGACGTCTGCTGTATCTCGGCAATGAACACACCGCTGCCAATGGCATGAATACGACCCGACGGCAGATAAAAGACATCGCCCGGATGCACCGGATGAAACTGCAAAACGTCCATAATGGTATTGTTGGCGACACGCTCAACATACTCTTCGGGAGTTATCGCCTTTGAAAAACCCGAATACAAGCCTGCTCCCGGCTCGGCATCAATCACATACCACATCTCGGTTTTCCCGAAGGCATTATGACGCTCACGAGCCAATTTATCGTCGGGATGCACCTGTATCGACAAGTTGTCGTGTGCATCAATAAACTTCACCAACAAAGGGAAAGTTGTGCCAAAATATCGAGCCACATGCGCACCCACCAATCGTTCACCGTCGCGTGCCATCAGCTCGGCAATCGTTTTGCCGGCATCGACACCATTGGCAACAATCGACAGGTCGCCCTCAACAGCCGAAATCTCCCAACTCTCGCCCACCGAGCTCAAGTCGAGTGTTTTGCCCTTGAACGTGCCTATTTTGCTACCGCCCCAGATTGGTGTTTTGTAGATATCTTGAAACTTGAGTATATACATAGTGCGTGTTTCTCATTTAGCTACTACGACTGCAAAGATAATAAAATACTCCATAATCGCACAAACATATTATTTGCAAAATAGAGAAACATTGTAATGAGGCAGTTTGCGAGCGTTTATGTAGCAGGGCTCTGTCTCTCGGCGATAGGCATCAATAGCCGTTACTGCAAACGACCTATATTGCATGGCGGGCAGTACGACCGTTGTATCGGTTACCCACGTATATACAAGATTGGTAACATCCTCAATATCAACACTATCCGACACATCAGCATAAACGGCATAGCGCACTGCAGCATCGACAGGTTGCCACACTAGGGTATCGCCGCTATAGCCACTCTTCAGCTCTACCACCGGCGGTGTTGCGGCAAGTGGTGCATGCACCTTGACCATCGGCGGCACTAAGGCACGATAACGATAAAAATCGCCCGACAAGAATTGCGCCAAATCGGGGAAACGCAACAGATGTTGTAACCTGAAGAAGGCCTGCCCTGCAGCACCATAATGTCGAGTTGCTTGCAGTTGGTGTCGTAAATCATCGAGCGACCAATCGCCCTCGCCTCGCTCCATGCGATAGGCACCCAATCCTGCCACAACATAGCCCTCGCCGTCAGTGCGCTCTACCCAATCATTAAGGTAAGGAAAGAAGTTACTATCGCGGTAATACATCATGGGAGCTACAAAATCGTTGTAACCCTCCAACATCCATTGCACAACGTCTTGCGAAGCACCTCCTGTGCAGCACCATTCGGATGGCGGCATGCCATCTATCATCGTATAGCGCCCCAGCGGAGCCGTACTCACCATGATAGCCTCGTCAATATCTTTCACGACATCGCACACCGTTCTTACAATGTGCGAAATATTCTCTACGCGCCAATCTTCCAATGCCATATCTTCAGGGGCATAGCGTTGGTAGGTATCGGCATCGGGGAAAGCGCCCATCTCATCGGGGTAGCGAATATAATCGAGATGGATGCCATCAACATCATAGTTGTCGGCAATCTCCTCGGCAATAGAAGCCAGATAATCGGCAACCGCAGGATGTCCGGGGTTGAGATACCACTCGCCCTTCAGCTTTACACACATCTCGGGATGTCGAGCAGGCAATGCACTTGCGCCTTGCTGCTTCACCTGCTTTACACTGCCAACAGGAATACTCACCATCCACGCATGACACTCCAAGCCTCGGCGATGACACTCGGCAACAACAAAAGCCAACGGATCATAGCCCGGCGATACACCCGGCTTGCCACTGACAATACGACTCCAAGGCTCTATCTCGGAATTATAAAAAACTTCGCCACGAATACGCGCCTGAAAGAATAGTGTATTGAACCCAAGCGCTTCTACCTCATCGAGCAGCCGGCGCAACTCCTCCTGCTGACGAACCGCTTCTCGAGCATTACGCGCAGGTTGCGAGGGCCAATCAAGCCCCCAATTGGTCGTCAACCACACAGCTCGCATCTCATACTTGGGCGATGCAAGGGTGGCAATAGCCGACAATATACATATATATATAATAAGAAACTTGCGCATACCTTGTTGTTTCGTGGTGCAAATATACGTACAAACGAGCAAGAAATATGAAAGTTTACTTCAATATTTATTACAGCGAGTGCAACAATATCCGCGGTTTACCACCATATAACAAACAACAGGATATGCGCAAGAAGCATATTATCCAACCAATACAACAGGCTCAGGCCTATTATATCAGAGCATACAGCACAAATACCCAGTGTGCAACGATAGCAGCCACCAATCCGCCAATGGTGTGCGAGAGGATAGCCTTTGATGTGAGTTCGCGATAGCCCAGCGAGTCGAGCATTGCAGTGTGAGTGCTCAAATAGCCACTCCAGCACATACCTATTGCAGTAAATACGGCTATGGCGTTGCCATCAATATATCCACCGTTGATAAATTCGGGTATCAAGCTCAAGGCAGCGCCCACAGCACCCAGCGCTGTAATGGGGAATGCTACCAAATGCGGATCTTTAAATCCAAAGAGCCAATCGAATATAAAGTTTATCTTACCTGCCAACCAAGGCAATGCCGAGATACCTTCATATGCAGCACCGGTAAACTCGCCGGTCTCTTTGTTCGGACCGAAAGTGAGCAACATAACAAATGTCGAAATAATGAGCACACCGGGGATGATAGCTATACCCACATCGACACCGGTACGACCACCGTCGAGCAGCGCATTGAGGATGCGGGTAAACAACGAATCTTCCTCTACTTGAGCTTTAGTAGTGCGTTTCACCACCTCCTCCACCACATCTTCGTGGGCATAGTTGGGATACTCTTTCAAGATGAAATATTGCATTATACGAGTCGACACAATACAGCCGCAGAATGCACCCAACAAACCTATAAAGGGTTCTACAAAGTAGCCCAAGCCTATCATATACACAATCACCAACAAGCCCATACCAAAGGCTGTACCAAAGTTGGTAAGTGATATATATTGATACTTCTTGAAGTAGCTACAAAAGCGCTTGTCTTGCGAGAGCGAGATAATAGCCGGATTGTCCGACAAAAATGTCATTACTGCGCCCAACGAAGCCACACCGGGTAGGTTGAACAGCGGTTTCATCAACGGGCGAAGCATCTTCTCGAGCAACTTCACCACGCCAAAATCCATAAAGATGCGACCTATTGCTCCGGTAATCACACACACCGCCATCAGGAAGAACACTGTATTGAGCAACAAGTCGTGGGCAGTATTCATGATAGTTTTAAACATGGGCGAAACACCCATTTGCGAGCCAATCAAGCAGAATAAACCTACGACAATCACCAAACAAGGCACGCCGGTAGGAACGTGTTTTAGGAAATTAAATTTCCGCTTCTTCGGGGTTTCCGGATTTTCCATCTTTCTTAAAGATTTTTTGTGTTAACGATATAATATCAATATTCCATTTTACGCCCACGCCCCAGAAGTGTTGTTTGTCTTTAATGGTACCGTTTATATTGCCATTTACACCCCACGAGTAGCTATAGTGAGCAAACAAGCGCAAGTCTTTGCGACCCTTCGACAATGGATAATACTCAACACCTGCACCCACACGTGTCAACTCGGTGCCGGGCATAACGCTGTAGTCGCCCTCGACACCGCTTTTGTTCACATCGTAGGTTGCCTTGCCAAAGACATTTACTTTGTCTTTTATCATATACGACAACTCGCCCATGATAGAGACGTCTTTGAAGAAGAAGGCATGACCATTGGTGGCGCGGTTCATATAGTCGATTTGAAACTTGAAGTTATCAAACTTAAACTCGTTACCCAACACTACATAATAGATATACTCTCCGGGCTTAAACTCGGTCATGTTGAGCGAATAGATTGTATTGAACCAATCGTGCTTGCCATACCACATCAAGTTATAGGCAAACATAAAGTCTTGATGCGTGCTATATGGGCTCTCGCACACTTGTGCCATCAGGCGATCGTTACCATTTCCGATGGCATAGGTAACACTTACACCCAACTGATAGCAGGCAATGTTGTTCCAATACTCCGAGTTGAAATACAAGTCGATAGGCGAACGGTCGTATTCATAGCCACCAATACCTACTACTTGCTTACCTGCCGAGATATCCCAATGCTCATTGGGACGATAGCTGATATATACCCAGTCGGTAGCATCGAAAAAACTCTCGTCTTTGTGTGCACGATTGAGACGTTGACGATAGGCGTAATAGAAATATTTGTTGATATGACCATCGAGGGCAATGGTAAGGTATTTACCCTTGAAGCCCGAGTTGGGCTTATAGAGTTCGTTGTCCAAATACTCCTGTTGGAAGTCTATTCGCACCTCGGCATTCACGTTCACCACTCGGTTGTGATCTTCGTGATCGGCTTTATCTTTGCATTGTGCCGATGCACCCAAAGCGCACAAGGGTAATAGGAGTATACCTATCAATCTCTTCATAGAATTAGTTTTTCAAGCGTTTAAGGTTAACATATTAAGAGCCAACATCATAGCAACGCAATCATTTCATTGCCACCACCGACAACCTGCCACATTGATATATATTCTCTCTCAAGCGGTAAAGTTACGTATTTTTATCGGTAGGAAAATAATTTTATCGCATAATTTTTAAAGAAACACAAAATTGTGTCAATAACCTATGCGCTTGAAGAAATCGAGGATATGCAATCCGACAAGATTGTTGTGGTAAATATACGAGCCATGATCGGCTTGCGGGATGATGAGCGCCTCACCTTGCGGGATAGTATTGGCAATAAGGTGCGTATGCTCCTCACGTATCAAATCGTGCTCACCAGCCATAATCAATGCAGGGCAAGCTATTGTCGCAACCTCCTCAATAGTCATATTGGGCTCTTCCATAAGCATACGAGTGAGCGGATTGGGATTTTCTTGTGTCAAGAATGTGGCTGCAAACTCGGGTATAAGAGCATCTTCAACGAAAATATTGGCACCACCGGTTGTAATGGCACTCCACGTTCCGGGATACATCACCTCGAGTTGTATAGCGATAATACCGCCGTCGCTGAAGCCAAACACAGCCGGATGCTCCAACCCCTTCTCTTGTATAAAACAATACACATCCTCTGCCATGTCTATGTAGTGATATTCGGGCAACGGCGTGTTAGAACCCTGTCCACGCGAATCCAAGGCATATACCATATAGCCGGCTTGTGCAAGTTGGCGCATCGTCGTCTCCATATCGTTGTGGCTGCCACCATTGCCATGCAACAGAATTACAGGCTTCCCTACACCCTCGGCAGCGTAGAACAGCTCAACACCATTGACCTCAATAGTATCGGTATAACTTACATAAGCAGCTTTTTCATGACATTGGCAAGAGGCAAATGCGAGCAGCAAAGCCATCACCGGCGCAACAATAGAGAATGATTTCATAGTACAGCAAATAGGTTAGAAAGAATGTGTATATAAAACAAAAAAGACCATTCTGTAAAACAGAACGGTCTGAATTTTTTGTGTGGGCGTTGACGGATTCGAACCGCCGACCCTCTGCTTGTAAGGCAGATGCTCTAACCCAGCTGAGCTAAACGCCCTTGAGTGTAGTAATTATAATTGAGATTTAAGAGTGGGCGTTGACGGATTCGAACCGCCGACCCTCTGCTTGTAAGGCAGATGCTCTAAACCAGCTGAGCTAAACGCCCTTAAATATCTCTTTTTCAAAACAATCGCGCTTGATTGTCTATCGGTGGGCGTTGACGGATTCGAACCGCCGACCCTCTGCTTGTAAGGCAGATGCTCTAAACCAGCTGAGCTAAACGCCCGATATGCTCTATCGAAAAGCGATGCAAAGGTAATACTATTTTTTTATACACAAAACAAAATCGCAAAATTATTTCAAAAAAACTCATAAATATTGTACCTGTAGAGTCCAACAGCAAATGCAAAATTAAGAAAGATTGCTAAAAAAGCATATTAAAGGAGATTTGAAATTTAATTTTTCTCTTGGGCGTCTATTTAATTTCTTCTGAATTGATGAGATTTTAAGATTTGAAAAGTCATCAAAATTAGCCTTTTTAGGGATATACTTTCGAATGAGCTTATTGGCATTTTCTATAGCTCCCTTTTGCCAAGAGCAGTATGAATCTGCAAAATATACAATAATTTTATCCTGC